>NZ_JBVHUL010000014.1:69537-140082 GCF_055565395.1 Amycolatopsis sp. NPDC028719 | reverse complement strand
GGGTTTTGGGGGGGTGGTGGGGGTTTTTGTTTTTTTTTTTGGTGTGGTGGGTGGGGCAGCGGGTCCCTCCCCCCCCCCCCCCCCCCCCCCCCCCCCCCCCCCCCCCACGACCCGGTCACGTGCCGGCCGGCGGGTGCGGAGAAACCGCCCGCCGGGGTCGTCAATTCCACAAAGGACAATCGCCGACCTGCGGTGAATCGGAAATTCGCCTGCCTCGCGGCACAAATGGTAATCCGGATTTTATCCAGCGGCGAACTGTCCTCCCGGGCAGTCCGGGAGGACAGTTCGCGCCACTTCGAAACCGAGTCGTGATCCCTGTTGGCAAACCGAGTAGTGTTCGGGCACCAATCGGACTCGAGGAAGTGGAGCGGATGTCGGAACGACCGCCCGCACAGCGTCGGGAAGTACGCGAGTCAGCCGGCCGGGCGGTCATCGGGGTGCTGGTCACCGCTGTCGCCGCCGCCGCGATCTGGACCGGGGTGTCCCTGTCGGTTTCCGGTGGTCAGGCGATTCTCGTCGCCGTCGCCGGCGCGTTCACCGGGATCGTCGCCTGTGTCGCCGTGTTCTTCGCGCTGCGCGGCGGGGACCAGGTCGCGCACGCGAACGCGCAGGCCGAAGCCGCGCTCGGGGAAGCCCGGCGCGCCCGCGAATCCGTGCAGATCAGCGAGGACGCGCTGGCCCGGCTGCTCGACCGGACGGTCCCCGAAGCGGTCCGGCGGCTGCGCGCGGGCACGCCCGCGGACAGCGTGCTGGCCGAAGTCCCGCGTCCCGCCGACGAACTGCACGAGCGCGTCCTGCGGCTCGTGGTCGACGAAATCGCCGTCGGCGAACGCCGCCGCGCCGCCGCGACGGCCGCCTGCGCGAGCGCGGCGGGCCGGCTGCAGGCCCTGGCGACCAGCACGCTCGGCGACCTGCGCGAAATGGAGAACCGGTCGTCCGACGCGATGCTCGGGGACCTCCTGAAGGTGGACCACAGCACGGCGCAGGCGGGGCGGCTGGCCGACAGCATCGCCGTGCTCACCGGCGCGCGGTCGGGCCGCCGGTGGACGAAACCGATCCGGATGGAAAGCATCCTGCGCGGGGCGCTCGGCCGCATCGGCGCCTATCAGCGGGTGCGGGTGCATTCCGCGAGCGGGGTCGCGGTCGTCGGTTATGCCGCGGAAGACGTCATGCACGCGCTCGCCGAACTGATGGACAACGCCACGAAGTTCTCGGCGCCGTCGGAAGAAGTGCACGTTTATGTCGAAGATCTGCACAATGGCGCGGTCATCACCATCGAGGACGGCGGCCTCGGGATGAAGGCGCAGGCTCTCGTCCGCGCCGAACGCGCGGTGTCCCTCGACCAGCCGCTCGACCTGACTTCGATGTCGGGGACGCGGCTCGGGCTCGCGGTCGTGGGCAGCCTGGCGCGCAAGCACCAGCTGCACGTGTTCTTCCGGCCTTCGTCCCGCGGCGGGATCGGCGTGGTCATGCGCATCCCGACGCAGCTGATCACGCAGCCCCGGCCCGAGGCCCTGCCGGAGGCGGCGGAGCCGGCCGAGACCGTCGTGTGGCCCGGGCCCGCCGACACGAGCCACGAAGTCGCCGGCGACCTGACCGAGCCGTCCGAACTGCCGAAACGCTCACGCGGGCAGACGCTGACCGCCGCGTCGCGCCGGCCGCCGTCTCCCACGCCGGGCCCCGCCCGGGCCGAGCGCGACTCCGGTTCCCGGTTCGGGGCCTTCCAGCAGCGCCGCAGCGGTGGCGCCTCGTCGTCGCGCCACGCCGCCCCGTCCGACACCGGCGAAGACGCGTGACCTCCTCGCTCTGCCCGTACACCCGCACACCGCCAGATGGGAGCAAGGGGACTCGCCGCGCCGGGCCCCGGATTCGATGACTGATTCGGACAAGAGCCTCGAATGGCTCCTCGAGAACCTCGTCGGCAACACCGCCGGCGCCTGCCACGCCCTCGTGCTGTCCCGGGACGGCCTGAAGCTCTGCCACACCCAGGGGCTCACCGTCGACCGCGCCGACCAGCTGGCCGCGATCGCCGCCGGCGTCCAGGCGCTGGCGCACGGCGCGTCGGTCGAGTTCGGTGACGGCACCGGCGGCGTGCGGAACTCGATGACCGAGTTCCACGGCGGGATCCTCTTCATCGTGGAGGCCGGGGTCGGCTCGCACCTGGCCGTGATCGCCACGGAGGACGCCGACGTCGGCCTGATCGGGCACAACATGGACGAGCTGGTGGAGCAGATCGGCTCGGTCTTCACCGCCCCGCCGCGCTTCGTGGCGGCCGACAACCCGGCTTCGTGACGCGCTCGGCGCTCGACGGGGAAGACCCGGACCGGCTCTACACGGTCACGGGCGGGCGCAGCAGCGCGGACGACATCGACCTGGATCTCGTGACGTTGATCGTCCGGGAGTCGGAGCCGTCGACGGGCATGCAGTCCGAACACGTCAAGATTCTCGGCATCACCGGGAAGCCGACGTCCGTCGTGGAGCTGTCGGCCGAGCTGGCGCTCCCGGTGAGCGTGACCAAGATCCTGCTCGCGGACCTGCTGGCCACGGGCAAGGTGTCCGCCCGACATCCGTCGTCGGCCCAGGCCGCGGGACGGACCTCCGACTCGGAATTCCTCAAGAAGGTGCTCGTTGGACTCCGCAATCTCTGAAACAGGCGAACGGCTCCCTCTGGCCGACACCGCGACCGACGGCCTGAAGATCGTCATCGTCGGCGGCTTCGGCGTCGGGAAGACGACCATGGTCCGGTCGGTCAGCGAGATCCGGCCGCTGAGCACCGAAGAGACGATGACCCAGGCCGGGATCGGCGTCGACCACACCCGGGGGGTGCAGGCCAAGACGACGACCACGGTGGCGTTCGACTTCGGCCGGATCAGCCTCGACGAGCAGCTGATCCTCTACCTGTTCGGCGCGCCGGGACAGGAACGGTTCTGGTTCCTCTGGGACAGCCTGTTCTCCGGCACCCTCGGTGCCGTCGTCCTGGTGGACGCCCGCCGGCTGGCCGAATCGTGGTACGCGATCGACCGGCTCGAGCACCACGGGACGCCGTTCATCGTGGCGCGCAACAACTTCGGGCCGCCGAAGCACAGCCTCGACGACGTCCGCGCCGCGCTCGACCTGGACGGCGAGGTGCCTCTCGTCGACTGCGACGCCCGCGACCGGGACTCGTCCAAGCAGGTCCTGATCTCGCTCGTCGACCACCTCTACACCCTGTCCAAAGTCCGGGAGGGCGCATCGTGACCGGTTTCCAGACCAGCACCCCGGCGGAGACGATCCCCGCCGCGGACCGGGTCCGGTTGTACGGACCCGAGTTCCAGAAGGATCCCGCCGCGCTGTACGCCCGGATCCGGCGGCAGTACGGCGGGGTCGTCCCGGTCCTGCTCGACGGCGACGTCCCCGCGTGGCTGCTGACCGGCTACCGCGAGATCCACCAGGTGTGCCAGGACTCGCAGCTGTTCGCCCGCGACAGCCGCCGGTGGAACCAGTGGGACAACATCGCCGACGACTGGCCGCTGCTGCCCTACGTCATGCACAACCCGTCGGTGATGTTCACCGAGGCCGGCGAGCACCGGCGCCGTGCGGGCGCGATCGGCGACGCGCTGTCCGCGGTCGACCAGTTCGACCTCGGCGCGCACTGCGAGCGCATCGCGGACCGGCTGATCGACTCCTTCGCGGGCACCGGCGAAGCCGACCTGATCGCCCGCTTCGCCCAGCAGGCGCCGCTGCTGGCGGTCGCCAAGATGTACGGCATGCCCGACTCCGAGGCGCCCGCGCTGGTGCGCGACGTCGCGCTGTCGCTGGACGTCGGTCCCGAAGCGCTGCCCGCGTACGTCCGGGTGCAGGAGGCGATGGCGCGGCTGGTGGCGGTGAAACGCGAGCAGCCGGGCGCGGACGTGCCCACGGCGATGCTGCGGCACCCGGCGAACCTGACCGACGACGAGGTCGTCCAGGACCTGCTCGTGGTGACCGCCGCGGCGCAGCAGCCGACGGCGAACTGGATCGGCAACACCATCCGGCTGATGCTGACCGACAGCCGGTTCGCGATGACGCTCTCGGGTGGCCGGGGCAGTGTCGGCCAGGCCCTCAACGAGGTGCTGTGGCACGACACGCCCACGCAGAACTTCATCGGGCGCTTCGCGAGCCGCGACACCGTGCTCAGCGGTGTCCGCGTGCGGCAGGGGGACCTGGTGGTGCTCGGGCTGGCGGCCGGGAACGCCGATCCGCACGCCCGGCCCGACGCGGCGGCCGGTGCCCTGGGCAACCACGCGCACATGTCGTTCGGCCACGGCGAGCACGGTTGTCCTTACCCGGCACCGGAAGTGGCGGAGGTCATCGCCCGCACCACCGTCGAAGTCCTGCTGGACCGGCTGCCGGACCTCGAGCTCGCGGTCCCGGCGGAGGAGCTCGTGTGGCGGCCGTCGGTGTGGATGCGGGGCCTGGAGAGCCTGCCGGTGCACTTCACCCCGGTCCACGTGGCGGGACCGGGGGCGTGGTGACCGCTCCGGCGGCTACGCCGGGGTGAACGTCACCGGCAGTGACGCCGGTCCCCGGGTGAAGACGCCCAGTTCGCCCGGGGCCGCGCCCTCGGCGAGCCGCAGGTCCGGCATCGCGTCGAGTAGCTGGTTGACGCCGACCTCGATCTCGGTCTTCGCCAGGAGTGCGCCGACGCAGAAGTGGCGGCCCAGCGCGAAGGACAGGTGACTGGCCGCCGCCGAGAACGCGGTTTCGGTCGGCAGGTCCGTGCGGAAGATGTCGAACGCGCCGGGGTTCGCGAACCGCCGCGGGTCGCGGTTCGCCGCGCCGATCAGGCAGGTCACCGTGCTGCCGGCGGGAATCGTCTCGCCGGCGATCTCGATGTCCTCCGCCGGCTGCCGCATGATCATATGCACCGGCGGGGTGTGACGCAGGGTTTCGGCGAACGCCTTCGCGACCAGGGAGCGGTCGGCGCGCACGGCGTCGAGCTGGTCGGGGTGCTCCAGCAGGTTCCGGAACAGGCTGGCGATCGCCTTGTCGGTCGTTTCGCCACCGGCGGCCAGCAGCAGGCTGCAGAAGGCTTTGATGTCCTCGTCGCTCATGCTGGTGCCGTCGACCTCGGCGGCGCAGAGCGCCGAAAGGAGGTCGTCGCCGGGGTTTTCGCGGCGGTCCCGGATGATCGGGATCATGTACGCGGCGAGCTCGTCGTGGGTCCGGAGCCCGGCCGCGGCGACGTCCGCGTCCTGGCTGAGGTTGCCGAGGAAGGCGATGATCGCGCTGTACCAGCGCTGGAACCGGGCGTGGTCGTGCTGGTCCAGCCCGAGCATGTCGACGATGACGTTGATCGGGAAGTGGCGGGCGTAGTCGGTGACGATGTCGGCCGAGCCGCGGCCGCGGAAGGCGTCGATGAGCTGCGCGGAGTTCCGCTCGATCACGGGGCGGAACTTCTGCTCCAGCTCGTTGCCCCGGAACGCCGGCGCCACCAGCGCGCGGCGGACCGCGTGCTCCCGGCCGCTCATCTGCAGGATCGTCCGGCCGTGCACCGGTTCCAGCTGCCAGCCGTAGTTGTCGGTGGTGAACGCGCTCTCCTTGAAGGCGCGCGACACGTCGTCGTAGCGCGAAAGGACGTAGCTCTGCATTCCTTCGTGCCAGAACACCGGCGAATCTTCGAGCATGACGTCGTACGCGGAATACGGATCGGCGGCGAACTCCGGCGACAGAAGGTCCGGCGCGTGCCCTGCTGAAGTCACGAGACTCCTTTGTTCGGCGGTCGAGCCGCCCAGGCTAGCGGGGATGCTTGCGGTGGCGAAAGAGTTCGCCACCGGTCCCCGGCGCCGCAACGGAATCTCCGCGGCGCGGGACCGGGTGCGCGCCTTTCCGCGCGGCGGGTTTCGCCGGCCGTCCGCCGGACTTCACTGCGCGGTGCGGCCCGCGGCCTGGCGGGCCCGGTACGCCCGCATCTTGTGCCGGGCGCCGCACACGGACGTCTCGCACCAGCGGCTCACCGCGTTGGGGGAGCGGTCGTAGAAGGCCCACAGGCAGTCCTCGGCCGCGCAGATCTTCAGACGGCGCAGGGACCCGTCGAGGCTGGTGGTGACCACCGCGGCGAGCACCCGGGTGATCGCCTTGTCCAGCGAGGTCGGGCCGTCGCCGAGGAACTCCACGGCCGGCGGCCCGGCCCGCAGGACGGGACGGGTGCCGGTGCGGGCCAGTTCGCCGTTGAGGACGCCCTCCGCGCCCGGTGCCTCCTCGGTGCCGCCCAGGAACTGGCGCAGCGCCTCCCGGAGCCTGCGCACGCGAGCCAGATCGGCCTCCGTCGGCCGGGACGGGCACGGCAGGCCCTCGGTCTCCGCCCACGTCACCAGGCCGGCCGGGGTGCTCAGGTCGTCCCGGTCCTCCAGCAGCTCGCGGGTGTTGACCAGGCTTTGCACCACGGCGAGCGGGGCTGGTGCTGCGGGACGGGGAACCATGGTCCCATGTTACCAGCAGATTCGCGCGATGGTTACTCAATCGGATGATCGACCTGCGGATATGGCACACGATCGCCCGATTCGGTTACCAACAATCGCCGTTGCTGGTAACGTCAAGGTCATCGAGGAGGTGAGCATCGTGACCGAAACCACCGCCGAACCCCGTTCGCCGGGCCAAGTCGTGCGCCCGGTGCTGCCGGTGGCCGCGGCCGACCTGGCCGACGGCATGGCGTTCGGTGCGCTCGCGGCCTCGGTCGGGATGGGCGTGCTGGCTCCGGTGGCCATGTCGCTGCTGGTGTTCTCCGGCAGCGCCCAGTACGGCGCGGTCGCCGTCATCGGCCAGCACGGCTCGGTCTGGGCCGTGATCGGCGCGGCCGCCGCGCTCAACGCCCGCTACCTGTTGATGGGCACCACGATCGCCCCCGCGCTGACCGGGTCCGCCTGGTCGCGGGCGGGCACGGCGCTGCTGATCACCGACGGGTCCTGGGCGATCGCCCACCGCGGTGAAGGGCGCTACGACCTGCGAACCCTGCGGGTCGCCGGCGCGCTGTGCCTGTGCGGCTGGACCGCCGGGACCGCGCTGGGCGCCATCCTCGGCGACGCCATCGGCGACCCGGGACGGCTGGGGCTGGACGCCGCCTATCCGGTGTTCTTCCTCGGCCTGCTGCGCACGCACCTGAAGACCCCGCGCGACTGGGGGCTGGCGGTCCTCGGCGTCGTCGCCGCGGGCGCGCTGGTTGCCTGGACGCCCCCGGGGGTCCCGGTGCTGGTGGCCGGAGCCGCCGGTGCCGTGGCCGGAACGGCCTTGGGGGTGCGGCGATGAGCTACCAGTGGATCATCGTGCTGGCGCTCGGCGCCACCGCGCTCACCTTGCGCGTGGTCGTCCCGCTGGCCGCCGGTGGACGAGAACTGCCGACGTGGCTGCGCAACGCGCTGACCTGCGCGACTCCGGCCCTCATCGCCGGTCTCGTGGTCACGTTGCTGTGGCCGTCCTCGGGTGAGGTCACCTCGACACGGACGCTCACCGCGCTGGCGGGGGTCGGTGTCGGGGTCGCGCTCCTGGCCGGCAAGCGGTCGATCCTGACCGCGATGATCGGCGCCGCGGTCGTGAGTGCGTTGCTGCGCCTGGTGTTCACCTGATCCCGCACGCCCGGTGACCGCGCTCGAAGTACGGCTGACCGACAACTGCACAACGGAAATCCCGAAGATCGAAAGGGCGCTTCCACTGCGGAGAGGCCGAATCGGGCAACGGTGGCGACGCTGCTCTCTTGGAGTGAGGAAATCGTCGAACCGGCCACGATGGGTGAAAAGGAAATATGCCTTTCCTGCCTGATGGTGGCAGTTTGCCTGATCATCGTCCGGTGGTACCCGCAGCGGGTCACCGGTCGAGGCCGGTTCGCCCGGGACGGGCGTGGCCAAGAGCACGAGCGAAAGAGCGAGGGGCATCCGGCGCCGCGAGCGTGCCGAGGATGCCGATCGGGGGAACGTCGTGAATGGTGTCGTGCCGGCAGCGAGTGGCCGGCCGCTAGGAGGTTTCGTGGTCGAGACCGAGTTCCACCACGGTGAGAGAGTGGCCGGCCGGACGGCCCGTCCGCGGACCGTCGCGGACGCCGCGCACCGGGATCACCGCGTGCGGAAGGAAGCGGTCCCGCGAAAACTCACGCCGCTCAGCGAAGGGAACACACGCCCGTGCCCGGGGATCGCACCCCGTGCCGCTCGTCCCGGCAGGCGGTGATCCGGGCCGTGGACACCGCCTCCCTCTCCACCTTCCTCAGGGTGGCCGAGCAGTCGAGCTTCACCAAGGCGGCCAGCGATCTGAGCCTGGCCCAGCCGACGGTCACCGCCCGGATCAAGAAACTCGAGCGCGACCTCGCCTGCGATCTGTTCAACCGCACCGGCGCGCTCGTCCGGCTCACCACCGCCGGCCAGCGGTTCCGGCGCTACGCCCACAAGATCGTGAAGCTCAGCCGGATGGCGGAGGAAACCGTGCTCGAGGGCACCGCTCCCGGCGACGCGCTGACCGTGGGCGCCGACAGCGGGCTCACCTCCTACCGGCTGGTGCCGATCATCGAGTACCTGTACCGGCGGCACCCCGAACTGGCGCTGGAGATCCGGCCGCTGGAAGAGGACCCGTGGAGCCGCATCGGGGATTCCGACGTCGACTGCGCGTTCTTCATCGACGTCTGCGAGTCCTCGCCGAAAGCCGATTCGACCCTGCTGTGCCCGGAGCCGCTCGTGGTGGTCGCCGGCCAGGACGGGCCGCTCGGCCGTGACCCGGTCCCGACCTCGCGGCTGGCGAGGTACCCCTTGCTGTGCGCGCACCGCGGCAGCGGCTACCAGCGCCTGTTCGAGCAGACGCTGGGCGACGTCGGCGACACCCGGATCCGGGCGCTGACCTTCGGCTCGATCGACGCGGTGAAGCACGCGCTGACCGCCGGGCTGGGCATCGCGCTGCTGCCCCGGCTCAGCGTCGCCGGCGAGCTGGCCGAGGGCCGGCTGGTCGAGGTGCCGTGGACGGCGCCGTTCCAGGTCTTCACCCAGGTCGCCTGGCACGGCGAGATCCGCACCGACCCCCGGTTCTCGGTACTGCTCGACGCGGCGGCCCGCGCTACTGCCGAACAGGTCGCGGACGCGGGAACGCGCCCGGCCCGGCGGTCCGCCCTCTGAGAGGCGGTCCGCCGAGGCGGGCGCTGGTCCCGGTTCAGGCTCCGGGTGGTTGTTGCTCTTGTCCGTGGAGCACTGTTGGTGCCGCGTAGCCAGTTGACTTGCCGGTCGCGGACGCGGGAACGCGCCCGGCCCAGCGTCCGCCCTCTGAGAGGCGGGCCGCCGAGCCGGGCGCCGGTCCCGGTTCAGGCTCCGAGCGGGTACTGCTCTCGTCCGTAGAGCACTGTCGGGGCCGCGTTCGTGTCCCGCAGCCAGACGACCTTGCCGACGACCACGGTGTGGTCCAGCAGCGTCGCGGTGTCACCCACTTCGCAGAGCAGCGCCACTCCCGCGGCGGACAGCACGGGGATCCGGCGCTGGGGCTGCCACGGCACGCCGTCGAACCGCTCGGCCGGGCTGCCGGTGGCGAACTTGCGGGTCAGCGCCCGCTGCGACCAGGACAGCGTGTTCACCGCGAAGACCCCGTTGTCGAGGATGGCTTCGAGGGTCCGGCTGTGGCAGCCCAGCGACACCAGGACGCTCGGGGTGTCGGCCGAAAGCGACATCACCGCGTTGGCCGTGCACCCGACGGGCGTGTCCTCGGTGACGGTGGTGAGCACGGTGACCCCGGTCGGCAGCTTCGCGATCGCCCGGCGGAACCCGTCCGCGGGCACCAGCCCCGGCGCGGGAGGGATTCCGGTGGGCGGGCTCGGCGCCGAGGCGTCCTGTGGTGGCGAGATGGCTTGCGCCGCACGGGTTTCCGTGGGCGGGCACGCGGTCTCGAGCCGGGGCTGGGGGACAGGTGCGGTTCCCATGGTGTTCCCTTCCGGGGGTGGGGTGGTCATCCGCGCTGCCCGATCGCGTCCGCGGTGAGGGCCGAGCGGTCGATCTTGCCGTTGACGTTGAGCGGCAGCTCGTCCAGCACGCTGAGCCGCCGGGGCACCATGTAGCCGGGCAGCCGGCCGGCGACGGCGGCGAGCAGCCGCTCGGGGTCGAGGTGCGACCCCGTGCACACCGCTTCGAGCTCGGTGGTGCCGCCGCTGCCGGGCAGGGCGAGCACGATCGCGTCGCGCACCGCCTCCTGATCCCGCAGCGCGGCTTCGATCTCGCCGAGTTCCACCCGGTAGCCCTGCACCTTCACCTGCTGGTCCGACCGTCCCAAGTGGACGAGCGAACCGTCCTGCCAGGACACCCGGTCCCCGGTGCGGTACCAGGCGGTGTCGTCGAGCTCGTCGCCCGCGCGGTGCGGCCGCGCGCTCCGGTCGCCGTCGCCGAAGTGGTAGAAGCGGCCCTCGTTGTCGGCCGGGTCGAGGTAGCCGGGGAACCGCTGGGGCCCGCGCGCGCAGAGTTCCCCTTCCACGGCGGGGTATCCCTGGTCGTTCAGCACGACGTGACCGACGTTGGGGTGGAGGCGCCCGATCGGCACCGTCCCGTTGGCGGTGGCCGGCCAGTCCGCCGGATCGGCCGGCAGCCGGAACGCGGTGCAGCTGATGGTCAGCTCGGTGGGGCCGTAGAGGTTCTCCACGACACCCCCGGGGGCGGCACGCTGCCAGGCTGCGGCCTGGTGCGTGGTGAGCGGCTCACCGCAGAACAGGCTCCAGCGCAGCGTGGGCATGCTGCCGGGCCGCAGGCTGCGCAGGCGCTGGGCGAAGGACACCATCGAGGGCACCGAGAACCAGTGGGTGAGCTCCTTCTCCGCGACGAACCGCACCGGCGCCAGCAGGTCCTCGCGGCTGGGGACGACGAGCGTCGCGCCGCCGCCCCAGGCGGTGAACATGTCGAACACCGACAGGTCGAAGGTCAGGTCGAACGTCTGCGAGACGCGGCTGCCCGGCGTCATCTCGTACCGCGGCACGACGTGCTCGAGGTAGGCGCAGACGTTGCGGTGCCGGATCGGGACGCCCTTGGGCTGCCCGGTCGAGCCCGAGGTGAACAGGATGTAGGCCAGGTCCCCGGCGCGGGACTCCGGCGGGGTGCGCGCGGCGCCGTCGGCGGGTTCGGTCATGAGCAGCTCCGGCACCCCGAGGCCGGCGGACGTGCCCGGGTCCTCGGTGAGGACCAGGTCGAGGCCGGCGGCCTCGGCGATCATCCGGTTGCGCTCGGCGGGGAACGCGGGGTTGAGCGGGACAGCGGTGCTGCCCAGCCGTTGCGCGGCGAGGTAGCCGGCGTAGGTCAGCACGCTGCGCTCGGCCAGCACGCCGATCCGGCCGGGCACGCTCCCCGCCGCGGTGACGGCTTCGGCGGCGATGTGCCCGGCGAGGTCCCGCAGTCCGGCGTAGGTCAGGGTGCGCGCTCCGACTTCGAGCGCGGGCGTGCCGGCGTGCTTCTCGGCCGACGCGGCGAACCACTGGTACAGGGTTTCCATCGTGCTCATCCCTCCGATACGGGTGCGGTGGTCGTCTTTTCGTGGATGCGCAACAGGTCGTCGAAGGTCCGCCGCAGCAGGCCGGCCCGCGGCCGGCCCCGGGCGGCGGACTCCGCGGCGAACCGGACGACCTTGGCCAGCTCGCCCCAGCTCACCGCGGCCGCGGCGGCGGTCTCCGCGCAGATTTCGCCGTTCGCGGCGAGCACTTCGAGGCGGTAGGTGTAGTGCCTGCTCGCCGCCCACAGGTCGTCGCCGTAGCGGGCCGCGGCGGTGTCGTCCTCGGTCAGCACTTCGCTGACGCGCTCGAGCGCCTCCGGCAGGCCGCGGGTCCAGGCAGCCGGGTCGGCCGGGGGCTCCTCGCCGGTGGCGGGCGCCAGCCAGCGGAACCGGTCCGCGTGCACCGGCTCCACGGCGGTGCCCAGCGCGTAGCGGTCGCGGTTGGCGATCTCCTGCGGCCACGGCGTGTGCGGGGCCAGCGCGCGCTCCAGCGCGGCGTCGTCCAGCCAGCCGAGGAAGGGTTCCTGCTCGCCGAGCGGGGTCAGCGCGCGGAAGTGGTCGGCCACCAGCCACCGCCCGTCGCGCCGGCCGAGCAGCAGCAGCCAGTGCGGCGAGTGCGCGCTCTCGTGCGCCGGGGACCAGGACAGGTGGAAGGTGTCGGCGACGGCCAGTACCCGCCCCGAGCGGGTGAGCTCGGCCTGGAGGCCGGCGACGGCCCGCCCCCAGTCGGCCGCGCCGTGGTAGCCGAGCGCGGCGCCGTCGTCGATCCGCGCGTGCTGGGAGAAGACCAGGTTCCCGGGGCCGCTGTCGAGCCGGACCGCCAGGCGCACGGCGTGCGCCAGCCGCGACTGCACGCCGGGCTCGCCGGTTTCGAGGTAGGCCACCAGGTTGGTGGTGTAGCAGCTGAGTTCCGGAACTACGTCCGGGGCGTTGACGAGGTGCACGTCGACCTCCGTCGTCGTGGTCGGGTCCCGCACCGGGTCACGGAGCGGGCTGGAAGGCGCAGCTGAGCGGCACCGGCGATCGGGTGCGCAGGCTCAGCCAGGCGAAGCCGCCCCAGTGCCCGGACACCGCGCCGGGCGGGACGTCGATCGACCAGGGCCGCCCGGCCAGGCCGGTGCCCGCGGCCTTGACGCAGGCCTCCTGCACGGTCCACACCCAGGCGAACTCCTTCGCCCGCCGGGCGCGCGGCAGGCCGGTGACCGCCGGGGCGTGCGGGCCGAGGCACCGGCGCACGGCCGAGTCGGTCAGCCGGTCCGGGGGCAGTTGGACGTCGACGCCCACGTCCCCGTGCGCGCACACCGCCGCCGCGATCCGGTCCCCGTCGTGGGAGATGGTGACGCCGGGCAGCGCGAGGTCCTCGGCGCTGCCCGGGTCCAGCCGGGGCTTTCCGGCCGGGTCGGCGCACAGCGGCAGCGCGGCCAGGTCGGGCCGGACCCGCCGCAGCAGGCGCCGCAGCAGGTGCCGGCCGGCGAGGAACTCCCCGCGGCGCCACGGCGGCCGGGTGCCGGCCTCGGCGAGGTCCCCCGCGTCGGCGGGCGCATCGCCGAGGTCGGCCCGGGTGGCCGAAGCGACCCACACACCGGGCGCGATCTCGGCCCCGTCGACAGTGACCTCGGTGAGCCCACCGGCACCGCCACGAGCCCGGCCGATCTCAGCGCCCGAGGTGACCCCCGCAAACCCCCGGCCCGCAGCACTTTCCCGTGAAAGCTCCGCCTCGAGAGCCGCACTTTCACGTGAAAGTGCCGTCTTGGGTCCCGCACTTTCACGTGAAAGTGCGGGCGGGAGCCCATGGGGGGCGCCGTGCGTGGTCGTCTCGTCGGGGGTGCTCATGCGCGCAGTTCCTCGAGGACGTTCTCGGCGCCGTCGGCGACCGCGCCGAGCATCAGCTCGGTCACTCCGCCGCCGATGCCGAACACCGCCGCCTCGGCCCGCACGAGCTGCAGGCCGCCGTCGGCGAAACCGTCTGCGCCCTGCCAGCGCGCGCAGCGCGACAGCACGTCGTCGGCGGTGAGCCCGACCGCCGCCTTCAGCGTCGCCGCGCTCGTCGTGTCGTGGTCCTCCACGACCCGCTCGCCCAGTGCTTCGTACAGCGCGCGCAACGAGCGCACCCGGACCAGGCAGCCCGCGAACTCCTGGCGGACCGAGTCGTGGTCCCACAACGCGCGCCCGTCGATCTCTCGCTCCATCAACGCGGTCCGGGTCTTCGCCAGCACCCGGCTGGTGAGCGCGGTCGCCCACTGCGCGCCGGCGAGCCGTTCGGTGCCCATGTGCCGGGCGAACAGCGCCAGCCCGCGCCCGGTCCGGCCGAGCACGGCGGAGGCGGGCAGCCGCACCCCGGCGAACTCGACGTGCCCGATGCCCGCCCCCGCGAGCAGGGTGGACGCGGCAGGCGAGACCCGCACCCCCGCCGCGTTCGCCGGGACCAGGACCCACGTGAAGGCGGTGAAGTGCCGGCCGGGGCGGTGCCGGGCCAGCACCAGGAAGTACGCGGCGCGGGTCGCCGTGGTCACCCACCGCTTCGCGCCCTCGAGCCGGACGGTGTCCCCGTCGATCTCGATCTCCGTGCCCAGCCCGGTGAGGTCGGACCCGGCCGCCGCGGCGTCCGTGGCGGCCAGCGCGACCTCGCGGTCGCCGCTGATGACCTCGTCGAACTCAGGTCCGGTCCCGGCGGCCAGGATCGGCAGCGCGCTCGCGGACTGCACCAGCACGCTCAGCGTGGTCCCGTTGTCCTCCCGCGCGTCCACCGCGCGGAGGGTGGCGCCGAGCCGGTCCGGGTCGGCGACCAGCCCGGTCGGGGTGCGCCGCCGGTACTGCCCCCGCAGCACGCCGGTGGCGCCGAGCCGCTGCCACACCCGCGCGGCGGAGGCGTCGGGTTCCCCAGTGGACAGTGCGGCCGCGGCGTCCGGACCGGCGCGCACCCGGTCTTCGAGGAGGGCTGACTCAGGCAAAGCGCACCTCCTGGTCGAGCAGGGTGAGCCGGCCGTCGGCGAGGTGCAGCCGGTCGTTGCTGTAGTTCAGCACCGCCGAGCGCAGGTCCCGCAGCGACTGCTCCAGCCGCGTGGGGGAGTCGCGCAGGTAGCCGTGGCGCATCCCGACGGCGTCGACCAGTTCGTCGACGGCGCGGTAGCACTCCTCGGCGGCGGTGATCTTCACGGCGTTGATCAGCAGCTGCACCTTCGGCACGCTGAGATCCGCGGTCGTCTCGACGACGTGGCGGGCATGGCCGATCAGCGCGTGCACGGTGTCCAGCCGCTGGCGCGCCCGCGACAGCCGCGTCATCAGCAGTTCCGAGCTCAGGTCGGTCTTCCCCCGGCTGCCGCGCAGCGACGCGATCACCCGGGACAGCGCCCCGGCCGCCGTGCCCAGCCAGCAGGACGCCCAGCCGAGGTGCGCCAGCGGGCCGAACACGGTGGTGACGATCGTGTGGAAATCGCCGTGGCGCCCGACGACCTGGTGGGCGGGGAGCCGCCCGCGCAGCCGCAGGGCACCGCTGTCGCTGGCGCGCATGCCCAGCGGCTGCCAGCCACCCGCCCGCTCGATCTCCAGCTGGTGGCGGGCGGCGTAGACGAGCGACACCTGGTTGTCCGCTTCCGCGTCCGGGGCGCGCAGGGTGATCAGGAACCCGTCGGCGTGGTTGCCCCCGGTGACGACCGGCGCGAAGCGGTCGACGAGCAGTTCGCCGTCGCGCCAGGCCGCGGCGGATTCGGCGGTCAGCAGGTGCCCGCCCTTGCCCGCCTCGGTGGTGACCGAGCCGAGGTAGAGCCGGCCCGTGGCGATCTCGGGCAGCAGTTCCGCGCGCAGCCGGCCTTCGGCGTGCGCGAGCACGGCGGCGACCTGCTGGCAGTGCATCGCGAAGATCATCGCCACCGACATGTCGACCCGGCCCAGCTCGGTGCTGGCCTCGAGCACGTCGGCCAGCGATCCGCCGAGCCCGCCGTCTTCGGCGGGCACGAGCAGGCCCAGCAGGCCGGTGGCGCGCAGCTCGTCGAGCGCCTGCACCGGGAACGCGGCGGCGTCGTCGGCCTCGCGGACGTGCTCCTCGGCGACCTTGGTCACGCGTCCGACGAGTTCGGCCAGCGGGGCGGCGGTCACGACGACACCCCCTGGCGCTCCAGCTGGGCGCTCACCGCGGTCCACAGGGTGGCCGGGGTGGCGAAGGTGGCGTCGGTGATGTCCTCGTCCGGCAGGGAGACGCCGAAGACGTCCTCGATCTCGAACAGCACGTTGATCGACTGCATCGAGTCGAGCCCGCGCTCGCGCAGCGAGTCGTCCGGGCCGAGCTCGCGGCCGTTGAGGAACTTGAGGAACGGGGTGAGCAGTTCGGCCATGCGGGGATCCATCGGTTCACTCCTCATACTCGGTCCGCCGAAGCGGGGTCAGTGGTCCTGACCAGTTCCACGCGCGAGGTCCGCGCGGGGGCGCCGGGGCGGTCGCCGTCGACGACGACCTCCGCCGGCAGGGGGTGGCCCAGGAAGGCGACGAGGCTGGCGTAGAGCCCGTAGGCGCCGACGTTCGGCACCGCCACCAGGTCGCCGGGGCTCAGCTCGGGCAGTTTTCCGTTGCGCGTCCAGGTGTCCAACGGGGTACACAGTGGACCGGCGACGAGCGCGTCCAGCACGGGCGGGCCGGCCGGGCCGAGCAGGTGCGGCGAGAGCGGGGGCAGCCGCCGCATCCCGGACATGCCGCCGAGGTGGTTGATGCCGGACTCGAGCACGACGATGTCCTTGCCCTGCGAACGCTTGACGTCCAGCACCGCCGTGACGAGAGTGCCCGCCGTGCCGACCAGATAACGGCCGGACTCGAACACGACTTCGGGGCCTCGCTCGCGCCAGCCCGGCAGCTTCTCGCCGAGCAGCGCTTCGAGCCCTTCACGCAGGCCGGGCAGTTCGCCCGCGGTGCCGTCCTTCGCGAACGGGGCGCCGAAACCGCCGCCGAGGTCGAGGGTCCGGAAGCGGACCCCGTGCGGCGCCAGGGCTTCCCGCAGCTTCGCGGCGGTGTCCAGCGCGCGGCCGAACTGCCCGATCAGGGCGGCCGCCTCGGTGAGGTTGGTGCCCATGTACAGGTGCAGCCCCGCCGCCTCGGCGTGCTCGCCCCCGGCGAAGCGGGCGGGCTCGGCGAGGATCCAGCCGGTGTCGGCGCCGAACTGCGAAGACACCCCGGTCATCGCCAGACCCTGGCCCGGCACCGGCTGGTCGTCGTTGACGCGCAGCAGGTAGCGGGCGCGGACCCCGGCCTCGCCGGCGAGCCAGTCGAGCTGGGTGATGGCGTGCGGGGAGTCCACGGAGAACTCCCGCACCCCGGCCCGCAGCGCGGCCGCGATCTCGGCGTCCCGCTTCCCGGGGCCGGTGTAGAGCACCTGCGCGCCGGTCCAGCCGGCGTCGAGCGCGGCCCGCAGCTCACCGGAGGAGCAGACTTCCGGGCGGGCTCCGGCCTCGCGCAGTGCGCTCAGCACGTCCGGGTGCGGATTGGCCTTGAGCGAGTACAGCAGCCCGGTACCGTCGGGCAGAGCCGCGTCGAGGCGCCGGTGGTTGCGGCGGACCTCGGCCAGGTCGTAGACGTAGGCGGGCGTGGGCATTGCGGCGAGGTCGCCGGGCAGGTCCGCGAGCGGCGACGGCCGCTCATCGAGCAGCTCCACCGGGCACCCCCTCCACCATCGAGGCCAGCGCCTTGCGGTCGACCTTTCCGTTGCCGGTCAAGGGAAGCGCGCCCACCCGTAGGCAGCTCGCCGGGATCTTGAACTCCTCGATCCGGGTGCGCATCGCGTCGAGCACGCCCTCGGCGGCCAGGTCCCCGGTGACGAACAGCCAGGCCGGGCGGGTGTCCTTCGGGACCAGCACGGCGGCTTCGCGGACCCCCGGCACGCCGCGGGCGGCGGTCTCGACCTCGGTCGCGCTGACGCGGAACCCGCGCTCCTTGTAGATGTCGTCGCGGCGGCCGTCGAAGTACAGGTAGCCCTCTTCGTCGAGCCGGCCGTAGTCCCCGGTCCGCAGTTCCGGGAACAGCCCGTCGACGCGCGGGAACTTCTCTTCGGTGAGCTCCGGACGGCGCCAGTACCCGGCCATGACGTTCGGGCCGCGCACCACGATCTCGCCGACCTCCCCGGCGGGCAGCCGCTCGCCGGACTCGCCGATGACGAAGACCTCCGTGCCGGGCAGGGCCCGCCCGCTCGAACCGGGCCGGTCCAGATCGCCGTCCACCGGCATGATGGTGGCGCGCTTGCACTCGGTCAGCCCGAACATCAGCTGCACGCGCAGGCCGGGAATGGCCTCGCGCAGGGATTCCAGCGTGCCGGTGGGCATCGCGGCACCGGTGTTGGTGAGCAGCCGCAGCGCGGGCGCGGGCTTCGGGCGGCGCCGCAGCAGCGCGCTGAGCGCCTCGGCGACGGCCGGGACGGCGGGCAGCACGGTCGCGTTCGCGCGCACCAGGTTGCCGACCAGCGACGGCCCCACCTCGGTGGGGGCGCCCATGACCAGGTTCGACCCCGCCGTGGCGGACAGGAAGACCTGGTACAGCCCGTAGTCGAAGGACAGCGGCAGCGGGCTGTAGACGACGTCGTCACTGCGGTACTCCAGCACCGACGCGATCGCCCGGACGGCGAACAGCATCTGCTGGTGGGTGCTGACCACGGCCTTCGGCAGCGAGGTGGTGCCCGAGGTGTAGATCAGGCACACCGGGTCCACCGGCAGCGGGGGAGCGGGCAGCGTGACGTCCCGGCCGGGGCCGGCGGCGAGGTCCTCCACCGAGACCGCGGGGACCCCGGCCGCTTCGGCCGACCGCCGCACGTCCTCGTCGCCGGTCACCATCAGCACCGGCTCGGAGTCCGCGAGCACGTGGTCGAGGCTGCCGCCGCGAACCTGTTCGTGCAGCAGGGAAAACGCGACCCCGGCGCGGGCGGCGCCGAAGAGCACGGCGGGCAGCAGCGTGCTCGCCGGGGCGTTGATCAGCAGCCGGTCGCCGCGGCGGGTGCCCCGGGCGGCGAGCGAGGCGGCGACCCGCTCCGCGGCGGCGGCGAGCTCGGCGTAGGTCGCCGACGTTCCCCGGCAGGTCAGCGCGGTCCGGTTCGGCCACTGCCGGGCGGCGTGGGCGAGCAGTTCGTGGAGCACGCCGGGCGAGTAGGTCATCGGGTTCCTCCTGCGTCCAGGACGGCGCGGCAGAGGCCGTCGACGTGGGTGAGCTTCTCCGGGACGAGGTCCTCGGCGGCGAACTCGACGCCGAGGTCGCTTTCGATCCGCTCGACGATCTCCATCATGCGGAAGGAGCTGAAGCCGGGGATGTCGCCGAGCGCGTGGTCGCCTTCGGCCGGCCCGGTGCCCAGCACGGTCCCGATCACCGCGGCGACGGACTCACGCAGCTCCGGCGGCACCTCGACGGTGTCCACTGTGGACTTCTTGGCGGGTTCGGCGGGGCCGCCGAACGCCGTGTGGTCCGCGGCGAGGCACTCGGCGAGGCGGGGGAACAGCGCCCGCGGCTCGGCCCGGCCCGCGGAGACCCGGCGGCTCGCCAGGTAGACCTGCTTCGCGAGCGCGTCCCACTCGTCCAGGTGGGCCCGGACCGCGTCGGTGTCCAGCCCCATGGCCGCGGCGTGCAGGCGGCGGCTGCGGGTCAGCAGCCAGGTCTGCAACGTCAGTCCCCGCAGCGCCCGCACGCGATCGGGGTGGTCGGCGTAGGTCGCCACGAACGTGCCGGCTTCGGCCAGTTCCACCAGCGGCGTGCGCTCGGCCGGGAGGTCGCCGGCGACGAGGGTGAACGTCAACGCCCCCTCGGGAAGCGCTTCGGCGAGTTCTGCGTGGCCGAGCGTCCACCGGCCCGGCCGGGCGGCGCCCCACTGGGTGTCGTTGTGGTAGCCGTCGACGACGGTGACGCCGTCGCCGGCGGGCTCGACCAGGAAGCTGTGCTCGAGGTGCTGGTTGCGGTGGTAGGGGACCCAGGGGAGGTGGTAGGCGTCCGCGACGACGTAGCAGCCGGGGCCGGGCTCGAGATCGTCCGCGGCGGTGATCTGCTCGCGCCGGGTGATGCGCAGTCCCAGCAGGTCGGCGGATTCGGACACGTGCGCGTCGACCCGCGGCTCGACGGTGGGCAGCCCGTCCGCGCCCGGCCGGGGCCAGAAGCGCAGGACCCGGCCCAGCGCGAGGTGCGTGCCTTCGCCGTGCACGCGGTCGGCGAGCTCGGCCAGGTTCACCTGGACGCAGTCGAAGAGGCGGTGGTCCATCGGCTCAGACGGCATGACCACTCCCGGCGGTCGCGAGCCCCGGGACCGGCTGCAGCCGGTCCATCGCCGTCACCAGCGCCTGCTCCTCCGGTGGCTCGCTGCTGAGCTCGCCGTCGGCCAGCTGCTGGTACGCGGAGAGGTCGAGGTACCCGTGTCCGCTCACGCAGGCGACAACGCCGCGGGAGGACCCGCCGCCCGCGGCCAGGCGCGCGGCGACGGCCAGCGCGTGCCCGGACTCCGGAGCGGGGAGCACCATCTCCGAGCGGGTGAAGGCCTGCCCGGCCTCCAGCGCTTCGACCTGCCCGACGGCCTGGGCGGTGACCTGGTCCTGGTGCCGCATGGCGGAGATGACCTTCGCGGCGCCGTGGAAGCGCAGGCCGGCCGAGTGCGAGTCCGGGATCGGGTAGCTGCTGCCGATCGTGTACATCGCCTCCATCGGGCTGACCCCGGTGGCGTCGGTCTTGTCGTAGGCGTAGACGCCGCGGGTGAGCTTCGGGGTGGTGCTGGACTCCGCGGCCACCAGCCGCGGGCACTCCGCCCCGGTCACGGCGGCCTCGGCGAAGAAGGGCAGGGCGATCCCGCCGAAGTTCGAGCCGGCACCGACGCAGCCGACGACGCTGTCCACTTCGGCCTCCAGCTCGGCGAGCTGCTCGATGGCCTCCAGCCCGATGACGGACTGGTGCAGGATGCTGTAGGTTTCGCCGCTGCCGATGCAGAACGCGGCCCCTTCGGTGCGCCCGGCGTATTCGACGGCTTCGCCGATGGCGAGGGCGAGGCTGTTCACCCCGCCGCCGGTGCGGGCGGCCACCTCGGTCAGCTCGCTCGGGCTGGCGTGCACGGTGGCGCCGAGGGTCCGCATCAGCGTGCCCCGGTAGGGCTTGCGCTGCAGGCTCGTCCCCACCATGAACACCCGGCAGCGCAGCCCGAACATCGCGCAGGCGGCGGCGAGCGCGGTGCCCCACTGCCCGGCCCCGGTGCCGGTGACCAGCTCCCGCACGCCGGCCTTGGCGTAGTAGTAGGCCTGCGCGAGAGCGGTGTTCAGCTTGTGGCTGCCGGAGATGTTGCCGCCTTCGTACTTGACGTAGATCGGCACCCGCGCGCCGACGGCCTCCTCGAACCGGCGGGCCCGCCACAGCGGCGTCGGCCGGAAGCTGCGGTAGGCGTCGAGCACCTCGGCGGGGATGTCCCAGAACTCCCGGCCGGGGGACGACTGGCGCACCAGGGCGAACGGCAGGTTCACCGACACCCCCGTGTCCGAGCCGCCCGCGGCCGCCTCCGGGCTGCGGTCGGGCGGCAGCGGCTCGTCCAGGTGCGGCAGCACGCTGCGCCAGCTGGTGGGCATGCGGACCGTGCTCATCACAGCTCCTCCGTTTCGCGGGTTCCTTCGGCGACGACTTCGACGAGGTCGTCGACCGTCTTGAACGTGCGGCCGACGAACAGGTCGTCGGGCAGGGTCACGTCGAGCTCGTCCTCCAGGCGCACGAGCATGCCGACGAAACCCATCGAGTTGACGCGCAGCAGGTCGCCGCTGAGCGGCTCGTCGTCCTGGATCTGGTGCGGCTCCAGGGAAAGCCGGGATTCGGCGATCACCACGCGCTTGACCGAGTCGGCGACCGTCGCGTGATCGGGTTCGGCTGTCATCGTTGCCCTCCAAGGCTCATCGGGGATGGGGTCCGTTCTCCGGCCGGAAACTCGTCGAGGTGGGTGAGCACGTCGGGGAGCGCTTTCCGGCCGAACACGTCGAAGTGGCCGCAGTCCAGTTCGCGGAC
The DNA here is from genome assembly GCF_055565395.1 of Amycolatopsis sp. NPDC028719. Classification (NCBI taxonomy): domain Bacteria; kingdom Bacillati; phylum Actinomycetota; class Actinomycetes; order Pseudonocardiales; family Pseudonocardiaceae; genus Amycolatopsis; species Amycolatopsis sp. NPDC028719. The sequence continues at coordinate 118,656 of NZ_JBVHUL010000014.1, read as the reverse complement.
GCGCAGCCGCCCGGACAGCCGGGCCCAGTTCTCGACCTGGGTGCGGCGGTGCGGGCTCGCGCACGCCATCAGCAGCGCGGGGCCGGGGTGGGTGCTGGTCACCCGGTGCCGGCCCGACGCGGTGACGTGGGCGTGGGCAGTGGTTTCGGCCCAGGGCTGGTCGCGGGGCGCGACCCGGGCGTGCACCGAGCGCATGATCCGCTCGACGACCGCGTGCCGCTGTTCCGCGGTGCGGAACTCGTCCCGGCAGGTGAAACTGTCGATCATCACGACCGCCGGGGCCGGGCCGGTCGCGGCGAGCCGCGCGCCCAGCTCCCAGGCGAGGACTCCGCCCATGGACCAGCCCACCAGCAGTTCGGGCCGTCGGGGCAGGGTGTCCAGCAGGGGCAGGTACCGCCGCGTCATCGCGTCGACGTCGGAGTCGGGCCGCTCGCCGGCGAACAGGCCGCTGGCCCGGATCCCGCTCACCCCGCGGCGCCGGGCCAGCCGCAGGGCCAGCGGCGTGTACGGGCCCAGGCCGCCCCCGCCGGGGTGCACGAGCACCGCCTGCGGTGCGTGGGGACGCCGGCTGAGCGGGAGCAGCAGCGGCGGCCGTGCGGGGGTGGACATCAGCTCGCCTCGCGCAGCCGGCCGTTGGCCTCGACCACCCAGCAGTAGTTCACCAGCGCGGCCAAGGTGATGGGCCCGCGGGCGTGCAGCCTGCTGGTGCTGATCGCGATCTCCGAGCCCAGCTCCAGCGTCGGCCCGTCGTTGAGCCGCAGGGAACCGTTGACGACGATGGTGGCCGCGTCCACCCGGTCGGTGAACTCGGCAGTGGCCACCGGGTCGGTGGCGGCGATCGCCTCGCTGTGCCCGGAGCCGTACCGCTGGACGAACTCCACCGCCTCGCCCGGGGAATCCACCGCCACCACGCCGATCGTGCTGTCGAGGAACTCCCGGCCCAGGTCGTGCTCACCCAGTTCTTCCACCCGCCACTGCCCGGTGGTCTCCGGTCGCCGGAGCCCTTCGCCGACCCGCACGGTCAGCGGCCGGCCGTCGCGGCGGGCACCGTCGAGCAGGGCTGCCACGAACTCGTCGGCCACCGGCCGGTCGACCAGCGCGATCTCCAGGGAGGTGCACCCGGCCGGGGCGGGCAGCTTGCTGTCCAGCGCGATCGCGACCGCCTGGGGCAGATCGGCGCTGCGGTGCACGTAGAGGTGGTTGACCCCGCCGCCGCTGGCCAGCACCGGGATGGTGCTCGCGCGGTCGCAGTAGTCGACCAGGGAAGCGCTTCCCCGGGGGATGAGCACGTCGATCTCGCCGGGCCGGCGCAGCAGTTCCCGCAGCAGCGCGCGGCTGGGGTCGTCCAGCACGGTGACCAGGCCCGCGGGCAGCTCCGCGTCTTCCAGGGCGGCCGCGACGGCGGCGCCGAGCGCGGCGTTCGTCCGCGCGATCTCCTTGCCACCACGCAGGATCACCGCGTTGCCGGCCGCGACGTTGAGCAGCGCGCCCTCGACGGTGACGGTCGGGCGGGCCTCGAAGATCATCAGCACCACGCCCAGGGGCCGCGGCACGCGGTGCCGCACGCCCCAGTCGCCGATCGGGGTGCCCGGTGGCCGGTGGGTCAGCTCGCGCAGCTCCTCGGCGACGGTCGAGGTCAGGGCCACCAGCCCGGCGAGGTGCTCGTCGGTCAGCCGCAGCCGGTCGACGAGGACGTCGGGCATGCCTTTTTCCCGTGCCTGGACCACATCGGCGTCGTTCGCGTCGCGGATCCGCGGCCAGGCCGCGGTCAGCCGCCCGGCCAGTCCGGTGCAGAAACGCCCGTACGCCTCGTTGCCCAGCGGCGGTGCCGCCACGGTCGCCGCACGTGCGGCGCCGACGATCTTGTCAACCATTGTTCTCCCGATCTCGAACCGGATTCCAGCCGCGGCGACTCCGCGGCGATTCCGGTGATTTCCCCGGCAGATGCTTCACGCTGCCATCGGAAAATAGCCGTGGCAATTGTGATCATGGACCTGTTGATCGTCTCATCACCACTTTCTATGACCCCATCGACAGCACCCTTTTTCGCGGCTTTAAACGTTGACTACGCAGAAAAATCCTTGGAGTGTCGTGAGGCATGGAACATCGTCGACTGGGCCGCAGCGGCCTCTCACTCAGCAGGATTTCGTACGGCAACTGGATCACCCACGGATCGCAGGTGGCCGAAGAACAAGCGAAGAAATGCGTGGAAGCGGCGTGGGACGCCGGGATCACCACCTTCGACACCGCCGACATGTACGCGAACACCCGCGCCGAAGAGGTGCTGGGGCGCGCGCTGTCGGGCCGGCGCCGGGAGAGCCTGGAGATCTGCACCAAGGTGTACTGGCCGACCGGCCCCGGCGGCCCCAACGACCAGGGCCTGAGCCGCAAGCACATCATGGAGTCCGCGCACGGCTCCCTGCGCCGGCTCGGGACCGACTACCTCGATCTCTACCAGGCCCACCAGTTCGACCCCACGGTCGAGCTGGAGGAGACCATGCTGGCCTTCGCCGACCTGGTGCGCCAGGGCAAGGTCCTCTACATCGGCGTCTCGGAGTGGACCGCCGAGCAGATCACCCGCGCCGCCGCGCTGGCCCGCGAGCTGCGGGTCCCGCTGGCCGGCAGCCAGACGCAGTACTCGATGCTGTGGCGGGTCATCGAGGCCCAGGTCGTCCCGGCCTGCGAGCGCGAGGGCATGGGCCAGCTCGTCTGGTCGCCGATGGCCCAGGGGGTGCTGACCGGCAAGTACCTGCCCGGCAAGCGGCCGCCCGAAGGGTCCCGCGCCACCGACGGCGAAGGCAGCGGCTACATGGTCCGCTGGTTGCAGGACGACGTGCTCCGCAAGGTGCAGGAGCTGCGTCCGATCGCCGAGCAGCTCGGCCTGACCATGGCGCAGCTGGCCCTCGCCTGGGTGCTGCAGAACCCCAACGTCACCACCGCGATCACCGGTGCCTCGCGCCCGGAGCAGCTCACGGACAACCTGAAGGCCGTCGACGTCGTGCTCGAGGACGCCGTCATGGCCAAGATCGACGAGCTGCTCGACGGCGTCAGCCGCTTCGACCCCACCCTCATCGGCGTGCCGCTCACCGCCCTCGTGTGACCGGTCCGCCACCACAGCACCCGACCCAGGGAGGACGCGTGCCGGACACCACGTGGGCGTTCGACGGGAAGCGCTATCGGATGCACCGCTTCCCCGCCGGAGTCCGGGCCCGGATGAAACCCCTCAACCGCAGCGACAACTGGCACGCCGGGCTGGCCTGGCTCGAGGACGCCTGCTGGATCGCGGCGTGCGTGTGGCTGTGCGTCGCGGTGTCGTGGTGGTGCTACCCGTTGGCGGCGCTGGTCATCGGTGCCCGCCAGCGGGGGCTGTCCACGATCCTGCACGACTGCGCCCACGGCGTCGGCGCGGCCGATCACCGGGTGCGGATGCTGCTCGGCACCGTGCTCACCGCGTACCCGATCTTCCAGCAGCACTACGCGTACAAGATCTCGCACGTGTTCACCCACCACCCGCGGCTGGGCGACCCGGACCGCGACCCGGACCTGCGGTTCTTCATCGAGCAGGGCGCCTACCGGGCCGCCTCGCCGCGGGCGTACGTGCGCCGGGTGGTGCTGATGCCGCTGTTCGGCACGCAGACCTGGGCCTACCTGCGGTACCTGGTGCGCAACCGGTACCGGGTGCTGCGCGCGGGCCGCGCCCGGGAAGCGTCTCCGGTTCAGCCCCGCAAGCGGCTGCTCGACCGCCTCGGGTTCTGGACTTTCTGGGCCGTCGTGGCCGGCGTCTGCTGGTCGCGGGGCTGGACGGCGGAGCTGCTGCTGTTCTGGTTCGTGCCGTACCTGACGAGCTTCCAGATCCTGGGCTGGTACATCGAGCTGTCCGAGCACACCCCGCTCGTGCGGGACTCCCGGACCGACCTGTACATGACCCGCAACCGCAAGAGCCGCGGCTGGGAGAAGTTCCTCACCGGCATCCACAACGACAACTACCACCTGGAACACCACCTCGACCCGCGCACGCCGTTCTGGAACCTCGGCAAGGCGCGCCGGGTGCGGCTGGCCGACCCGGACTACGCCGCGGTCGACGCCGTGCTGGGTGGGCTGTTCACGCGGGGGCCGCAGGGCCAGCCCAGCGCCGTCACCGCGATCGTCACGTCCATGTCCGCACCGAGGGAGTACGCCCATGCCGGTCACTGAAAGAACCGCCAGCGCGCCGAAGGACTACCGGCGGCGCGAGTCCGCGGTGCTGCACGCGGGCGCCGAGCTGCGCACCGGCCCGACCGCCCCGGTGATCACGCCCATCTTCCAGACCGCCGCCTACGAACTGCCCGGCACCGGCGCCGCCGCGGGCATCTTCGACCTCAGCGAGGACGGTCACGCCTACAGCCGCCTCAACAACCCCACCTGCGACGTGCTCGAAGCGCGGATCGCGGGGGTCGACGGCGCCCCGGCGGCGCTGGCCGTCGCCTCCGGCCAGGCCGCGACCACCGTCGCGCTGCTCAACCTGTGCCAGGCCGGCGACAACATCGTCAGCTCCGACGAGCTCTACGGCGGCACGTGGAACCTGCTGGCCAACACCTTCGCCCGGTTCGGCGTCGAGACCCGGTTCGTCAGCCCCGAGGACCCGAAGAACTTCGCCGCCGCCACCGACGACCGCACCCGCTGCTACTTCGGCGAAACCCTGCCCAACCCCAAGCTGCGCATCTTCCCCATCGAAGACGTCGCCGGGCTCGCGGAGCAGGCGGGGATTCCCCTGGTGCTGGACAACACGCTGCTCCCGATGGTCTGCAACCCGCTGGAGTTCGGCGCGAACATCCTGGTGTACTCGGCGACGAAGTACATCGGCGGGCACGGCAGCGCGCTCGGCGGGCTCATCGTGGACGGGGGCACCTTCGACTGGACCCGCCACGCCGAGCGGCACCCGCTGCTCACCGAACCCGACGCCGCGCACGGCGGCGCGGTGTGGACCGAAGAGGGCGCCGGGCTCGACAGCGCGCTGGGACGCAGCCCCTACCTGCTCAAGGCGCGGGAGACGATGGTGCGCGACCTCGGATCGTGCCTGAGCCCGTTCAACGCCTTCCTGCTCATCCAGGGCATCGAGACGCTGCCGCTGCGGATGCGGGCGCACGGCGAGAACGCGGCCGCGGTGGCGCGCTTCCTCGCCGCGCACACTTCGGTCGCTTCGGTCCGCCACCCGAGCCTCGCCGGCGGCGAGCAGGAAGAGCTGCTGCGGCGCTACCTCGGCGGCAACGGCGGCCCGCTGGTGCAGTTCGAGCTCCTCGGCGGGCAGGAGGCGGGCAGCCGGTTCATCGAAGCCCTCCGCCTGTTCGCGCACGTGACCAACATCGGCGACGTCCGGTCGCTGGCCACGCATCCGGCATCGACGACCCACGCCCAGCTGCCGGTGGCCGATCAGCTCGCGGCGGGGGTGACGCCGGGTTCGGTGCGGTTGTCGCTGGGGTTGGAGCATCCTGATGACTTGCTCGAAGACTTGGCTCGGGCGTTGGAGTGTGCCCGGTGAGCCGGCCGCTGGTCGCGCTCGCGGCGTCGGCCGAAGTGGTCGACGACGTGGCGCACGTCGCGGTGCGCGACGTCTACGTCCGCGCCCTCGAACGGGTTTCCGGCTGTGCGGTCGCCGTCGTCGGCGGTCCCGCGCCGTACCTGGCGGAGCTGCTGGACCGGTTCGACGGCGTCGTGTTCGGCGGGCACCAGACCGACGTGCAGCCCGCCCGCTACGGCGGTCCGCCCCGGCTCGCCCCGGCGGACCCGGACCGCGACGAGTTCGCGTTGCGGGTGCTGCCCGCCGCGTTGCGGGCGAAGCTGCCGGTGCTGGGGATCTGCCGCGGGGTGCAGGAGCTGAACGTCGCCCTGGGCGGCACCCTGCGCGACCTGCCCGGCGACGACCACCGCGAGGACCTCTCGCAGCCCAGGGACCGGCAGTACCTGCCCGCCCACGAGATCCGCCTCCGCGAAGGCGGGGTGCTGCGGCGGCTGCTGGGCACCTCGGCCGTGGCCGTGAACTCGTTGCACCACCAGGCGATCGACCGCGTCGCGCCGGACCTGCGGGTGGAAGCGGTGTCCGCCGACGGCGTGGTCGAGGCCGTCTCGGCGCGGGCTCCGGCGGGGTTCTGCCTCGCCGTGCAATGGCACCCGGAGTGGTACGCGGGCGTCGACCCCGTCTCCACCGCGCTCTTCCGCGAGTTCGGCACCGCGGCCCGGCTCGCCGCCGGCCGCCGGGCGCCCCTCGCCGAGGCCGGCTAGCCCGGCTTTTCCTTGCCCCGCCCCATGTCCAGCAGCGGCATGAACAGGTGGGCCAGCGGCCCGATCGCGCAGGCGTACAAAACGGTCCCGATGCCCAAGGTGGCGCCGAGCAGGAACCCGATCACCAGCACCGCGAGCTCGATGCCCCAGCGCACCGCCCAGATCGGGTGCCCGCGCTCGGCGAGCCCGGTCATCAGCCCGTCCCGCGGCCCCGGCCCGGCCTGGGCACCGAGGTAGCAGCCGGTGGCGAACCCGTTGAGCACGATGCCCGCGACCAGCACGACCCAGCGCAGCCACAGGTGCCCGAACGACGGCAGCAGCGCGAGCGTGAGATCCATCGAGGTGCCGACGAGCAGGACGTTGCACAGCGTGCCCAGCCCCGGCTTCTGCCGCAGCGGGATCCACAGCAGCAGCACGGCGGCGCCGATCAGGTTGGTCCAGAGGCCGATGCTGAGCCCGGCGGTGCGGGTCAGCCCCTGCGCGAGCGCGTCCCACGGCTCCACGCCGAGCCCGGCCGCCACGACCATCGCGTCGCTGATCCCGTATAGCACCAGCCCGGTGAGCAGCTGGATCCCTCGGCGCACCGGCCGGCCCGGTGGCACCAGCGGCGACTGCAGCAGAGACACCACCGTCCGGGTCAGTCCTTCCGCCGGGTCCGCAGCACTGGGCCCCGGTGATTTTACGGGAGACCGGCGTCCTCGCAGCCTGGGTGTGGCGTTCGTCAGGCGGGGAATGAAATGCGGATCCGCGGTGTTGATCTAGGGCATGTCCGAGAAAACCGCAGAATTCAGCCCCACGGATTGGGTGCAGGACCAGACCAAGAAGATCCTGGAGACCGGGACGACCGAGGGGATCGAGGTACTCGGGTCGCCGGTCGTGCTGCTGACGCTGCGCGGCGCGAAGACCGGCAAGCTGCGCTACACCCCGGTGATGCGGGTGGAGCACGCCGGGAGCTATGCCGTGGTGGCGTCCAAGGGCGGCGCTCCGGAGCACCCGGTCTGGTACCACAACATCAAGGCGCACCCGGAGTTCCCGCTGCAGGACGGGACCGTGACCAAGACCTACGTCGCGCGCGAGGTCGAGGGAGCCGAGCGGGCCGAGTGGTGGGAACGCGCGGTGGCGGCGTACCCGTCCTACGCCGAGTACCAGCAGAAGACCGACCGGCAGATCCCGGTGTTCGTGCTCGACCCGAAGTAACGCCGGTCACCACGCTTCGAACAGAGCCGGAAGAGGGGTGCGGCCTGGTGGCCGCACCCCTCTTCGCCCGGCGTCGATCAGGCCCGCGGCTCGTCCTCGAGCGCGCCGACCTGCTCCGGATCCTCCGGCCCGGCCATGTGCCGGATGCTGTCGCTGCCCTTGTGGTCGTGGGCCTTGGCGTACCGGGAATCCAGCACCCGTCCCAGTTTGTGCGCCGCCCCGGCGTAGGCGTCGTCCACGGTGGCCGCGTGGTGGGTGACCGCGACCGGTTGCTTGCCCCCGGGCCGCGCCTCGATCACGCACTTCATGTCTTCCGGCTTGCCGCCGCCGTCCTCGCTGAGGTGTACCTCCACCCGGGTCAGCCATCCGCCGAACCGGGAGAGGCTGGTCTCCAGGTCGGTGCTCACGTAGGTGACGAGTCCTTCGCCACCGTGGACGTTGTGGCCGGTGTTGACCTGGATCTGCACGAGCACCCTCCAAAGCGGACGACGATGATCCCCGTCAGTACCCACGGGGACGGCAAGCTCAAACCGGGCACCGTCACAGCAGCCCCGCGCCGGCGGCGTGCGCGGCGGCCGCCGCCCGCGACGACACGCCCAGCTTGCCGCGGATGTTCGACACGTGGCGGTGCGCCGTATGGGCGCTGATCCCGAGCCGGCGCGCGATCTCCTGATCGCTCAACCCCTGCGCGACCAGGCGCAGCACGTCGAGTTCGCGGTCGGAAAGCTCCCCGCGCGACGAGCCGGCCCGGCGCACTCGCCGGCCGGCGCCGAGGAACTCCCGCACGGCGCGGGTGAGCGAGTCCGCGTCGCCGCGCCAGGGCAGGTGGTCGGTTCCGTCGAGCGGGACGAAGGTCGCGCCCGGGATGCGGGTGGCGACGTCCTGGCCCAGGGCGAACGGAATCGCGCGGTCGTCGCGGCGGTGCAGGACGAGGGTGGGGACCTCGATCGTGGCCAGCCGGTCCCGGACGTCGAACGCGTACACCGCCGCGAGCGAGCGCACCGCCTTCTCCGCGGTCAGGCTGCCGCGCTGGAACCGGACGAACTCGTCGCGGTCCGCCGGGGTCGCGGTCGGCAGGAACAGGTCGGCGAGGACCCGGGAGCCCACGCCCCAATGCCGTCCGACGAGCGCCAGCAGGGAATCCCGCGCTTCCGCCGTGGCGATCTCGGTGCCGCGGGCGTAGCTGCCGTACAGGACGAGCCGCTCCACGCGGTCCGGGTGGGCCGCCGCGTACGCCATCGCGGCGCAGCTCCCGGACGACCCACCGAACAGGCTCACCTTCTCCCCGGCCGCGTCGACGACGGCGCTCAGCGCGGCCACTTCGTCGGCGAGCGAGGTGACCAGCGGCCCGGCGGGGTCGGACAGGCCGGCGCCGGGCCGGTCGTAGCGGATGAGCGTGCACCGGTCGCCGAGCAGCCCGGTGAACCGCCGGAACAAAGGGTCCCGCCAGTCCAGCTCGAGGTGCCCGCACCACCAGCCACCGACGACGAGGGGCGGGCCCGCGCCCACGGCGGCCCAGGCGACCGTGCGGCCGCCCGCCGCGGTGAACCGCACGGCTTGGTCCTGACCTGGCATTCCCCGAGCGTAGGCCGTTTCGCGAGAGCGCGTGGCCCGTTCCGGCCAGCACCCGGAATGGCACGAGCGGGTGATGCGGCGGCCGGCGGGTCGCTGGTGGACTGCGTTCCATCGGGCGGTTCTAGGGAGGAACGATGGCCGGAGAAGACAGCGCACGGAACGGGCTCGGGGATCGCTTCGGGGCGGCCCTCTACGACCCCTTCCTGCGCAGGGGAGAGCGGCTGGGCCTGGCCGGCCGGCGCGCGGAGCTGCTGCGGCGCGCGTGGGGACAGGTGGTCGAGATCGGGTCGGGGACCGGGCTCAACGTCCGGCACTACCCGCCGACGGCGCAGATCGTGCTGACCGAGCCCGTCCCGGCGATGTACCGGCGGCTCGAGAAGCGGGTGCGAGGCCGCGCCGGGATGCGGCCGGTGCGAGCCACCGCCGACGCGCTGCCGATGGCGGACGCCAGCGTCGACACGGTCGTGTCGACGCTGGTCCTCTGCACGGTGCCCGACGTCGACCGCGTGCTGGCCGAACTCGTGCGGGTGCTGCGTCCCGGCGGGCGGCTGCTGTTCTGCGAGCACGTGCGTGCCGAAGACCCGAAGCTGGCGCGAAGGCAGAAGCGTCTGGCGGGTCCGTGGGCGGCGTTCGCGCAGGGCTGCCGGTGCGACCGCGACACGGTCGCGTTCGTCAAGCAGCGGTTCGCCATCGAGGACATGACCACGGCGCGCTGGCGCGGGATGCCTTCGGTGGTCCGCCCGCTGATCATCGGAACGGCGACGCCGGCCCGCTAGCGCCGCCCGTCGGAGGTTGTCCGACGTGGGGGCCGCCGGAACGGACGCGCCCGGCAAGACTCCCGGCCGCCGATGCGGTGAGTGACCCATTCACCTCGCCCGACGCCGTGAATGACTCATTCCTGGCATCACGACCCACCCTCAGGCGCGTGAGACCAGCGCCGTTGTGACGGCGGTGGTCAGGTGGGCGGCCAGTTCCGCAGGGCGACCTCGGCCACCTGCTCGAGTTCGTCGCGATCGGCGCCGCCCGCGGCCTGGACGGCGATGCCGTTCGCCACCGTCATGAGGTACCGGGCGAGCAGTCCCGGATCGGCCTCCGGGGGGAGGTCGCCTTCGTCGACGGCTTGCCGGAAGCGGTCCCGCAGGTGCAGGCGGCCCTTGTCCCGCCAGGCGGCGAGGGTGTCGCGGGCGGGCCGCCCGGCCTCACCGGCGGCCAGTGAGCCCTGGACGCCCAGGCAGCCGGCGGGGCAGCCGGGGCGGGTGCTCGCCCCGACCGAGCCGGCGAGGAACGCCGTGGCCACCCCCCGGGCGGTCGGCTGCCGCAACGCCCGTTCCACGTACGCCGCAGGGCCTTCCTCGTAGCGCTCCAAGGCTTTGCGGAACAGGTCCTCCTTGTTGCCGAAGGCGGCGTACATGCTCGTCTTCGTGATGCCCATGGCGCTGGTCAGGTCGGCCAGGCTGGCGCCTTCGTAGCCCTGCTCCCAGAAGACGATCATCGCGCGCTCGAGGGCCGCGTCGGCGTCGAACCCCCGCGGCCGGCCGATCGGTGTCTTCCCGGCGACGTCCATGCCCCTGATCCTACCCCTTCGGTACCGATCGGTCTGGAAGTGCTACGGTCGAGATCTGTACCGATCGGTTCTGAAATCTGCGGAGGTTCGGATCATGGGAAAGCTGGCAGGCAAGACGGCCGTCGTCACCGGCGGCGGCACGCGGGGGATCGGGCGGGCCACGGCCGCGCGGCTGGTCGCCGAAGGAGCGCACGTGTTCATCACCGGCCGGCGCAAGACCGAGCTGGACGAGGCCGTGGAAGTCATCGGCTCGGGGGTCACCGCGGTGCCGGGCGACATCACGGACCCGGCCGACCTGGACCGGCTGTACGACGCGGTCCGTGATCGCGGTCAGGGCCTCGACGTGCTGTTCGCGAACGCGGCCACCGCCGCGTTCGCGACGCTCGAGCAGGTCACCACCGACGAGTACGACCGCATCTTCGACGTCAACGTCAAGGGCACGCTGCTCACCGTGCAGAAGGCGCTGCCCCTGCTCAACGACGGCGCTTCGGTGATTTTGAACGCCTCCACGGCCGCCGACAACGGCACCCCGGCCTTCGGTGTGTACGCGGCGTCCAAGGCCGCCGTCCGGTCGTTCGCGCGGACCTGGGCCCACGAACTCACGGGTCGCGGCATCCGCGTCAACGCGGTCTCACCGGGACCGATCGACACCAACGGGATCACCGAGCTCGTCGGCGAAGAGAACGCGGACGACTTCAAGGCGAAACTGGCCGGCGACATCGCGATCGGCCGGATGGGTCACCCGGACGAGGCGGCCGCCGCGGTGGCGTTCCTCGCCTCGCCGGACAGCAGCTTCATGCTCGGCAGCAACTTGTACGTCGACGGTGGCGAGAACCAGATCTGAGGCCGGACGGCTGTGGCGTGGCTCGTCACGCCACGGCAAAGGCAGGGCCGCCTGGCCGGACGGCGAAGCAGCCCTCGGCCAGGCCGGCGGTCACCGGTGCGCGCGGCGCCCGGAGGGGTCGTGGGCCCGGCTGCTCGCCGAGCCGGGGCCGCCGCGCCGGGGACCGTGGCCGGCGTCGGGGGCGGGGCGGGCCGGCGGGGCGTACGTCGGCTGCAGGAACAGGCTGCCGTACCGGTCGTCCTGGGGTGCGGTGAGCGCTCCGGGCCGGATTTCCTCGGCGACGGGGTGGCTGAACAGCGGGCTGTCTAGTGCGGAAGTACTGATGAAGAGCTCCTCTCGTGCACGCGGCCGGTCGGCGGCGTGGTGGGTGCGGGGGCCGGCGTGGCCTCGTCCGCGACGTCGGTGAGTGCCTTGCGCGCCTCGGCGGGGGCGGTTTCCGGGGGCACGACCCGCAGGGTCAGCCGGTGCCGGTTCCAGCCGATCACCGTCAGGCTGCCGGACGGCTGGGACCGGAACCCTTCGAGCCGGACGACGCCGTCGTCGTAGGGCAGCCGGCGGTCGGGGACCGGCCAGTCCGCGAGGTGGTAGGTGACCCGGTCGATCCGCCCCAGCCGGGCGGTCATCGCCTCGAGCAGCGTGGGCAGCTCGTCGGCGAGGTCACGCGTCCGGGGCCACCACCCGCCGTCGACGGGTCCGGGGGCGGGCGTGGCCGATTTCATCCGCAACCGAGTTCCGGTGTCCGGTGAAAGGGTGTTCGGGCCCGACGGCATGTCGGTGCTCCCGTCTCCGGCCGAGGACATCGGCCGGACCAGGACCGAGGACGGCGCAGGTTCGATCACTTGCGCACGAAATGCTCCCGGTCACCACCCAGTGTAGCCGACGCCCGCGGCCGGTGTGTTAAGACTGGCACCTAGCAAAGGGGCCTCTGGTGCACCAGCTCAGTCTCGGCGTCATCGCGCGTTCACGCAAAGAGAACGAACGGCGGCTGCCGATCCACCCGGACCACCTCGACCGGATCGACGCCGACCTCCGGAAGTCCATCTTCCTCGAACACGGCTACGGCGAACCCTTCGACGTGCCCGACGATCGGCTGGCCCGCAGCGTCGGCGGGCTGCGTTCGCGCGAGCAGCTCATCGCCGAATGCGATGTCGTCCTGCTGGCCAAACCCCTGCGGGAGGACGTCGCCGAACTCCGTCCCGGCCAGGTGCTCTGGGGCTGGCCGCACTGCGTGCAGGACATCGAGCTGACGCAGCTGGCCATCGACCGGCGGCTGACCGTGATCGCCTTCGAGGCCATGAACCACTGGCGCGGCGACGGTTCGTTCGGCCTGCACGTCTTCCACAAGAACAACGAGCTGGCCGGCTACTGCTCGGTACTGCACGCCCTGCAGCTGGCCGGGTCGACCGGCGACTACGGCCGCCGGCTACGGGCGGTGGTGATCGGGTTCGGCGCGACCGCGCGCGGTTCGGTGACCGCGCTGAACGCCCACGGGATCCACGACGTCGACGTCCTCACCGCCCGGGGCTTGAGCGCGGTCGGCTCGCCGATCCACTCGGCGAACATGGTGCACTTCGACCACGACGTGAACGACCCGGGCGACCCGCGGCGCAGTCACGCGCACACCGATCACGGCCGGGTCCCGCTGGCGGGGTTCCTCGCCGAGCACGACATCGTCGTCAACTGCGTGCTGCAGGACACCGCGGCGCCGCTGACGTTCCTCGTCGAAGAGGACCTCGCCGCGTTCGCGCCGGGCAGCCTGGTCGTCGACGTCTCCTGCGACGAAGGCATGGGCTTCAGCTGGGCGAAGCCCACGACGTTCGAGCGGCCGACGTTCCCGGTCGGCGACGGCCTCACCTACTACGCCGTCGACCACAGCCCGTCCTACCTCTGGAACTCGGCGAGCTGGGAGATCAGCGAGGCCCTCCTGCCCCACCTGCGGACCGTCCTCTCCGGACAGTCCACATGGGACGGTGACGAGACCGTGCGACGGGCGGTCGAAATCCAGGACGGCACGATCCGGAACCCGGCGATCCTGTCCTTCCAGCACCGCGCCGCGGAGTACCCCCACCTCCGCTGACGGCGTCGTCAGCCCGCCGAAGGGCGCACCCCCGGTTCGCGGGCGTCGTGCAGGTACGGCCGCAGCCGTTCGGCCAGGGAACCCCGGGCCGGGGCGTGCGCCGGGCCGGTCCGCTCCGGACCGGGGTGCCGCCCGGCGGCGGCGTCGGCGACGAACCGCGCGACCGCGCCCGGCGCCGGCACCAGGTCGTCGCCGCCCTGGCGCGCGATGAGGACCGGCTCGTCGGCGGGATCGGTTTCCACCGCGAGCGACCACCCGCGCCGTTCGCTCCACACCAGCATGACGTCGTGGTCGGGCCGGTCGGGCCAGCGCCGGGGGAGCCCGAGGTAGGCGGTGGCCGTGTCGCTGATCTCCACCGTGGTGCTCTCTTCCGGGACGCCCGTGGCGGCGGCGACCGCCTGCACGTATCCGCGCAGGCTGCGCTCGAGGGTTCGGGTGTCGGGTTCGAGGTGCTGCTCCATGTCCGCCACGCTAGAGGGCTTTCGGACGCCGTGCCGGGCGGTTTGCGGGACGAGCACGCGCGGCGACCGCGTCGCTACGGGTCTGGACTGCCTGCAACGCCCCAGACCTCGGCGCTCCTGGACCCCGGTGCCCGCCGTTCGGCTCGGCACCCGTACGGACGGCGAGGCGCACGCGATGACGAGACGCGTGGTGGTGGGCGGGCTCATCGGTCCCGGCTGCGTCCTCGCCGCGATCGGCGCCCTGGTCCTGCCGTGGGACGCCCTCATCGGCTGGCTCCTGCTCGGCGCGCTGCTCGTCGTCGTCGCAGCTACTTCCTCCTGCACCTCGCGGTCGACGAGCGGACCCGCCGGCTCGTCGTCCAGCGCCGGCAGGACTTCCTCGACGAGATCGAACGACGGGACCGCCGCGGGTTCCTCCGCTGGCTCGACAGCGGCGCGAAGGCCGGCAGCGATCCCGCTCCCTACCTGACCCACGGGAGCTGACCGAGCGGAAAGGGCGGGGCATGGCGAGGGTCGACGGCGCGCTTCTCGCGTCGGCGGTGTCGGGTGATCGCTGCGCGACGGACACGCTGCTGCGGCAGCTGCGCCCGGAGGTGCTGCGGTACTGCCGCGCGCGGCTGGGGGGACCGGCGCTACCGCGACGGCGACGCCGACGACTGCGCGCAGGAGGTGCTGCTCGGCGTGCTGGGCGCGCTGCCGGAGTACCGGTACGGCGCCGCCCGGTTCCCGAACTTCGTCCACGCCGTCGCCGCGCACAAGGTCGTCGACGCGTACCGCCACCGCGGAGACGACGTCAGCGCCCCGGTCCCGGAGCTCGCCCCGGCGCCCTCCGACCTGCCGGAGCCGCACCGCCACGTCGAGGACCTCGAGCTGCGCCGGCGGGTGAGCTCGGCGTCGCCAGCTCGGGCGCGGTGCGCGTGAGCCGGCACCGGGCGCTGTCCACGCTGCGCCGGCACCTCACCACATCGGAGGTGCGGTGATGCCGTGGTCCGCCACGGTGGTCCGGGTACGATCCCGGGTGCGGCCGCCACGGCGGCGCTGATCCGGACCCGGTCGGGCCCGAGTCGGTGGGGCGACCACGAACATCGACTCGAAGGGGACCGGATGCGGGACCGCGGGGTTCGCCGGTCGTGGGCTCGGGGTGGCTGACGTCGAAGTCCTGCGCGCGAGCGTGCTCGCCGCGTTGAGCGAGGTCGGTGCCGGCAGCGGGGTCGACGTCGTGGGCCGGGTGTGCCGGGCGTGCGTGCGCCTGCTGCCGGTGGACGGCGCCGCGGTCTCGGTGATGGTCGAGGCCGGGCACCGCGAAATCGTGTACGCGAGCGACACGGTGAGCGCCGCGCTGGCGGAGCTGCAGTTTTCGCTCGGTGAAGGACCGTGTTTCGAGGCGTACGTCGTCGGCGGGCCGGTCCTGGTGCCCGATCTGGTCGGCGGGCCGCCGCCGGCGTGGCCGGTGTTCGCCGCCGAGGCCGCGACCCACCCGGTGGCCGCGTTGTTCACGTTCCCCGTGCAGATCGGGGCGGTGCGGGTGGCGACCCTCGACACCTACCGGGCGACGCCGGGTTCGCTGAGCGCCGGCGAGCTGGCGACGGCACTGCAGGTGGCCGACATCGCGGCGCTCGCCATGTCGGGGCTGTCGGGCGGCGGAGGCCGCTGGCTCGACGGGGACGGCCGGTGGATGGAGGGCGCGGGCATGCGGTACCGGGAGGTGCACCAGGCCACCGGGATGCTGATCGCGCACCTGGACCTGCCCGCTCCCGCCGCGTTGGCCCGGCTGCGGGCGTACGCGTTCGGGCGCGGACGCCCCTTGCTCGAGGTCGCCGGAGACATCGTGGCCGGGCGGCTGGGATTGGACGAGGAGTTCCGGTGGGAGTCACCATGAACGTAGCCGACGAACCAGGAGATGGTGGGCATGGCCGACCGTGAACGACAGGTGACCCGGGCGCTCGTCGCGCTGGCGGACACGCTGGTCGACGACTACGACGTCGCGGACCTGCTGCACACACTGGTGCGGCAGTGCGTCGAGCTGCTCGACGTCGCGGCGGCGGGGCTGACCCTGGTCGACGAGCGGGGCGGCCTGCAGGTACTGGCCTCCTCCACCGAGCAGGCGCGCCTGCTCGAGCTGTTCCAGCTCGACATCGACGAGGGCCCGTGCGTCGAGTGCTTCACCAGCAGCACGCCGGTCCTGGTGCCCGACATCGTCGCCCAGGCGGAGCGGTGGCCGCGGTTCGCGGCCGAGGCGGCCAAGGAAGGGTTCGCCTCGGTCCACGCGGTGCCCTTGCGCCTGCGCAAGCAGACGATCGGGGCGCTGAACCTCTTCGGGCACGGTCCGGGAGAGCTGTCGGCCGACGACGTCGCGCTCGCGCAGGGCCTGGCCGACACCGCGACCATCGGCATCCTGCACGAGCGGGCGGTCCGCGAGGGCGCGGTCCTGTCCGAGCAGCTGCAGACCGCGTTGAACAGCCGGGTGATCATCGAGCAGGCCAAGGGGGTCCTCGCGGTCAGCGGGCAGCTGAGCATGGAAACGGCCTTCCGGGAGTTGCGCGGGTACGCCCGGCGGAACAACGTCCGCCTCAGCGACGTGGCCCGCGCGCTGGCCGACCGCCGGCTCGCGCCCACGGTCGTGCTGCGGCCGGCCACCTGAGCGGCATCCGGCTGTCCATTGTAGACACCGAACGCCGGCCGGACCCCCGTTTTTCCCAGCGCCCCAATGTGGCCTTGGTTGCGTCAGACGCACCCAAGGCGGCCTTCGGTGCGTCTGACGCACCGAAGGCCACATTGGGGCGCTTCGGAGGGCGCTGTCCGGCGAGCTTGGCCCGGGGTGCGCGTACCGTGGTGCCGGAGACGGTTTACCGGTCTCCGACCCCGGGAGTTCCCATGCGGTTCCGTGATCGCCGGGAAGCCGGTGAACGGCTGGCGCTCCGCCTGCGTCCGCTCCGCGGTGGCCGGGCCGTCGTGCTCGGCCTGTCCGAGGGCGGGCTGGTGGTGGCCGCCGAGATCGCCGACGTCCTCGGCGCGCCGCTGGACGTCCTGCTCACCCAGCGGATCGAATTCGCCGGACCGCCGCCGGTGCTGCTCGACGGCGTCGGCGAAGGCGGCTTGCTCGTCTGGGATCACAGCGCCATCCGCCGGTTCGACGTCGCGGCGGAGGAGCTCACGCGGCTGGCCGGCCAGGCGCGGGCCGGGCTCGCCCGGCGGGTGGCGGTCTACCGGCGTGACGTCGCGCCGGCGGCGATCGCGGGCCGGACCGTCGTGCTCGCCGACGACGGCGCGGCCACGGGCACGACCGCGCACACGGCGATCCGCG
Organism: Amycolatopsis sp. NPDC028719; assembly: GCF_055565395.1. Taxonomy (NCBI): domain Bacteria; kingdom Bacillati; phylum Actinomycetota; class Actinomycetes; order Pseudonocardiales; family Pseudonocardiaceae; genus Amycolatopsis; species Amycolatopsis sp. NPDC028719. The sequence continues at coordinate 101,376 of NZ_JBVHUL010000014.1, read as the reverse complement.
TCCTGCGGGCCCGCCAGGCCGGGCGGATCGTGCTGGCCGTCCCGGTGGCCCAGGCACCCGTCCTCGACCGGCTCGCCCGCGAGGCCGACGAGTTCCTCTGCCTGCGCCCGCTGCCCTGGCTGCACGCGGTCCGCAACAGCTACCGGAGGTTCCCCGCGGTCGCCGCCACCGAGGCGATCGAGCTGCTGCACCGCGAGCCCCGCCGGCCGACCGAGGTCGCCCGCTGAAGTCCACAATGGATCATGGCGACGGCCACCCGGTTCGCTCCTGGCCCGCGAACCGACAGGGCGGGCGTGGCCTGGGCAGCGGAGGACAGCACGCCCGCGGAACGCGATCACCGACTCTGCGATGCACCCGGCGGCGCGGCGGTCGGATGCCCTGCCGCGCGCTCTCCGGACTCACCGAAGGCCCGGTGCCACGGTCAGGCGCGTACCGGCGTGGACCCGCGCCATACCGACTGGATGGTATGTTCGCCGCGTGATCGAAGCGGCGCGCCGGACCTGGCGATTTCTCGAGCCCTACCACGGAATGATCTACTTCGCCCCGGAAGCGGCGGCCGCCTACGAGGAACTCGGTCTCACCGGCCGCGCCGGCTATTTCGCGTCGAGGTCGGCGGCGCTCGGTGCGGTCCCGGCGCCGGTCGTGGTCGCGACCTTCTACAACTTCAACCCGGCCCTCGTCGAGGCGTCGATCGCCGCCGCCTGGTCCACCACCGACCCGGCCGCCGTGCTCGCCGCGCGGCACGCCGCGGCCGACCGGGCTTTGCGCGGCATCCTGGGCGACGCGATCACCGCGCCCGAGATGCGCCGGGCCGCCACCCTCCTGCGTGAGGCCGCCGAGACGGTCACCGGCGACGTCACGGGCCGCCCGCTCTTCGCCGCCCACGCCGCCCTCCCGTGGCCCACCGAGCCCCACCTGGTGCTGTGGCACGCGCAGACCCTGCTCCGCGAGTACCGCGGCGACGCCCACATCGCCGCCCTGCTGACGGCGGGCCTGCGCGGCATCGAAGCCCTCGTCACCCACGCCGCCTCCGGCGCGGTCCCCGCCGAGACCCTGCGCACCTCCCGGGCGTGGTCCGAGGAGGACTGGAACCAGGCCGTCACCGGCCTCCGCGAGCGCGACTGGCTCACGGGCGACACCGCCCCGACGTTCACCCCGGCCGGTGCGGCCCGCCGTGCGGAGATCGAGAAGGTGACCGACGAGAACAGCGTGACTCCCTACGCTCACCTCGGCGAGTCCGCGTGCGCGGAGTTGCAGGCTTTGGTGCGGCCGTTCAGTCGCGCGCTGGCGGAGAAGCTCATGCCTTGGGCGCTGGCGAGGCAGTAGCGCGTCCCAGCCGCGTCCCACCGGGGTGGCGTTTCCGCTGGTCCGGTGCGGTGGGACTGTCCCGGCGTCCCGAGTCGGCGGAATACCGGCGACCCGGGGGCCGGGCACTGCCAGCCTGCTCGCCATGCAAAGACTCGCTCTGGCCGTCGCCGTGCTGCTGGTGTTCCCCGCAGCCACCGCCGCGACCGCAGCCACCGCCGCGACCGCAGCCACCGTCGCGGCCGAACCCGTCGCGGCCGCCGCCGTCGCGGTGTGCGGGCACACCAGCGCCCAGCCCACCCTGAAACAAGGGGCGACCGGCGCCGAGGTCGCCGAGGCCCAGTGCGAACTGAACCTGGCGACCAAGGCGAGCCGGTACACGCCCCTCGGCGCGGACGGTTCCTTCGGCGCGGCGACCGACGCCCGGGTCCGCGTGTTCCAGCGCTGCGCCGCGCTGAGCGTGGACGGGCAGATCGGGCCGAACACGTGGGCCGCGCTGAACGCGTGGGCCGCGCGGCCGAAGAAGTGCGCGACCCAGGGCACGTCCGACGCCGCGCAGAGCGTCGTCTGCGGCCACTCCACGGCGCGCCCGACCCTGCAGAGCGGGTCCACCGGCACCGACGTCAAGGAACTCCAGTGCCGGCTGAACCTCGCCATGGAGCCCGGCCACTACCCGCCGCTGACCATCGACGGCAACTTCGGGGACGGCACCCGCACCCGGGTGATCCAGTTCCAGCACTGCGTCAACGCCAGTGCCGACGGCGTCGCCGGGCCCACCACGTGGGCGAAGGTCGCCGACTGGTCCAGCCGCAACACCTACTGCACGCCGCCGAAACCCGCCGGCCATCCGATCGACGGCGTGGACACGGCGAAGTACCAGCACCCCGGTGGCGCGCCGATCAACTGGGGCGCCGTGAAGGCGTCCGGCGTCGAGTTCGCGACCGTCAAAGCGACCCGCGGCCTGAACACCACCGACGACTACCTGGCCACCGACCTGCCCGCCGCGCGCAACGCCGGCCTGGCCGTCGGGCCGTACCACTTCTACACCGGCACCGCGGCCAACACCGGCGGAACGCAGGCGGACCGGTTCATCACCGCCGTGAAGGCCACCGGGTACACCGGCAAGCGCGCCGGTGACCTGCCGCCCGTGTTCGACCTGGAGTGGAAGGACGACGGCTCCGGCGGCTGCCCGCCCTACGTCACCGTCGCCGACGCCAAGGCGTGGCTGAACAAGGTGCAGGCGGCGTTCGGCCGGACCCCGATCATCTACACGCAGAAGTCGTTCCTCGACGCCTGCCTGGGCGGCACCACGGCGCTCTCCGCCTATCCGATGCAGCTCGCCGACTACCGCCAGTCCGTCACGCAGCCGGCGCTGCCCGCCGGGTCGACGACCTGGCTGATGTGGCAGTACACCGACGCGGCCATCGCCGACGGCATTCCCGCCCCGGCGACCGGGGACGTCTTCAACGGCACCCAGGCCGATCTCGACCAGCTCGCCAACCGCTGAATCCCCGCTAGGAAAGGACGAGAATGAGTCTCCCCATGAGCCGCCGCACGATGCTGCGCGGCGCGGTGGTGGTCGGCGCGGCCGCTGCGGTCAGCCCGCTGCTGCTGACGGGCACCGCCCAGGCGTACCCGTGGTCCCGCACCCTCGCGCAGGGCAGCACGGGCGCCGACGTCACCGAACTCCAGATCCGCGTCGCCGGCTGGGCGGCCGACTCGCCCAGCCACAGCCGGGTCTCGATCGACGGCGAATTCGGTCCCGGCACCGCGGCGGCGGTCCGCAGGTTCCAGGCGGCCTACGGCCTGGGTGTGGACGGCCAGGTCGGCTCGGCCACCCAGGCCGCGCTCAACGCGCTGGAGCAGAGCGACGGGTCGACCGCGCACTTCAACTTCAGCGAGTTCACCGACCGGGTGAGCGGCACCTTCAACGGCGGCAAGGTCAGCGCGGCCACCGCCAAGGAGAACGCCCGCCGCTGCATGTACAAGCTGGAGGCGCTGCGCAAGAAGCTCGGGAACAAGGCGATCACGGTGAACTCCGGGTTCCGCAGCATCGCGCACAACGAAGAGATCGGCGGCGCCAGCGACAGCATGCACATGTACGGCACCGCGGCGGATCTCGACGTGCCGGGCGTGGCCAACAAGACCGTCTACCAGAAGGCCGAGACCAGCGGGTTCTCCGGCCTGGAGACCTACAACACCGACCACCAGCACGTGGACAGCCGGGCCGACCTCGGCCGCGCGTGGTGGTGGGAGAACGGGACAGTCTGACCGGCGACTGGGGGTCTGACGCCGGAAACCCCGCCCTCGGGGGTTTCCGGCGTCAGCGATTCCCGCACCGTGCCGCGAAGCCCGCACCCTCCTGGTCCGCTCCCGGGCCGCCCCTCGCGGAGGGCGCGGGCTTCGCCCTGTCCGCTCAGTGCGCCTGCGGGTTCTCGAGGGCCGCCGAGCAGGACGGCCAGTCGTGGAAGTCGTGGTGCGCGCTCCACAGGCGGTGCGCCGCGTCGATGTTCCAGACCGGGTCGAACGCCTGCCGCGGCGTGCCGCCCAGGTCCAGCAGGCGGGCGTCGGAGATCTGGAAGATCCCCCAGTTGCGGCTGCCGTTCGTGTTCGGCAGCACCCACAGCGGATCGAGGAACGAGGCGCAGCGGGCGATCGCGACCGCGGTGTCCGGCGCCTCGGTGAACACGGCCCGGATCCGCTGCTCCACCATGGCGCCCGACCAGCCCGCCAGGCTGGTCCGGTGGTCGTAGAGCGCGGTCTTGGTGGCCTCGTCGACCACGCCGCGCGGCGGCAGGCCGGCCAGCACCTGGAACGCGGTGACCCGGCGCAGGGTCTCCGGCCCGAACGAGCCGTCGACCGAGAGCCGCCCCTGGGCCGCGACCAGCAGGTTCTGCACCTCGGTGACGCACTCGTCGTGCTGGCCCATGCTCACCGGCGGCTGGCAGGCGGCGGAGAACAGCATCCGGTCGGCGTACCGGCCGGCGGCCGGCACGGACCCGTCGGCGGTGACCCAGACCAGGCCGCCCGCCAGCAGGACCACGATCGCGATGGCCACCGCGAGGTACCCGCGTCGGCCTGACGACCGCGTGACGTCCTCGTCGGTCGCGGTCTCGGCTTGCTCCGGAGGCACGTCCTCGACCCGGGCGGCGTCCGCCAGCGCCCACAGCTGGTGCAGCTCGCGCAGCTCCTCCGCGGACGCGCCGCAGACCTTGGCGAACGAGTGGACCACGCGGTAGTCGGCGGGCACGCTCTTGCCCGAGCAGTACCGGTGCAGGCTCGAGCCGCTGGCCCCGGCCTGCCGGCCGAGCCGTTCGTAGCCCTGCCCGCTGCGGTCCTTCAACATGCGCAGGTAGGCGGCGAACTTGTCCGCGTGCACTGTCACGGTCACTGTCACACCTCGCTCGGGCAGCATCCGGCCGGACGGAAACTAACACCGTCCGGCCGGATACCGGGCGGAAACCGACGGATTGCGCCACCCGGCGGTGCCCACCCGGCCGGGTGGTGGCGACGCGCGGTCACACCAACGGTTCCCGCGTTCCGCGCGAAGCGGGGCTTGCGGCGAAGCGGGACCGGTGGCGAACCGGGACCGGTGGCGAACCGGCGCCCGGCGGCCAATCGGCGTCCGGCGGCGAAGCGGGGCTTGGCGGCCAACCGGGGTCCGGCACCGGGGCCGGGGTCGCCGCGGCCGTTGCGGGAAAGCACACGCGCCCAGCCGGTCTGCGCGCTCGCCGCCGCGAGCCGGCCGGCCCGCGCCCTCCGGCGGTCGGCGTGTCGGGCGGACGGTGCCCCGGCCGGGGTCTCCGCCCGTGTCAGACTCCGCTCCGATGGACACCCCAGCCGATCTCGCCGACCTGCTCGAATGCGAGCACCGCAGCGTGCTGAACCAGGCACTGGCCGCGGGCCTGCCGGGGCCGCCGCGGCCCGGCCCCGGGCCCGACCAGCCGGAGGTGCGGCGGGGCCGCGCGGCGGTGGCGGCGCTGCTCGCCCGGTTCCGCGGCGAGGGCCGCGACGTGGTCGAGATCGACGTCCGGGACCCGGTGGCGGCCGCGAAGGCGACCGAGGCGGCGGTGCGGGCGGGGGCGCCGGTGATCCACCGGGCCGTCGTCGGCGACAGCGAGTTCTCGGGACGCGCCGACTTCCTGGTCCGGGACGGCGAAGGCCGCTACGAGGTCTATGGCGCGAAGCCGGCTCGGCAGGCGAAGCCCGCCGCGGTGGTGGAGCTGACCGCGTGCGCCGACGCGGTGCGGCGGGCCGGCTGGCCGTCCGGGCCCCACCTGCACCTGGTCCTCGGCGACGGCAGCACCCGGACGTTGCGGATCGAGGACTTCCTGCCCCTGGTGGACCGCCTGCGGACCCGGCTGCGCGGCCGGGCACCGGAGCTGCCGGCCCGGCTGTGGGCCGACGAACGCCCGGCCTGCGCCGGCTGCCGCTTCGCTCAGCACTGCTCGTCGGCCCGCGAAGCCGACCGCGATCTGTCGCTCGTGGCCGGCCTGCGCGGCGACCAGCGCCGCAAGCTGGTGGCCGCCGGGCTGGGCTCGCTCGACGCGCTGGCCGCGGCCACGCCGGGCGACCGGCCGCGCGACCTGTCCGTCACCGCGTTCGAGACCCTCCGCGCCCAGGCCGCGCTGCAGGTCCGGCAGGACGCCACCGGCGAGGTCGCCTACGAGGTCGTCGATCCCGGCGCGCTGGCCGGGCTGCCGGTCCCCGCGCCGGGGGACGTGTTCCTCGACCTGGCGGGCGATCCGCACGCGTTGTCGGGCGAAGGGCTCGAGTACCTCTTCGGCGCGGTGACCGTGGAGGACGACCGGCGGTTCACCCCGTTCTGGGCGCACAGCCGCGCCGAAGAGAAACGCGCGTTCGAGGAGTTCGTCGACTTCGCCGCGGCGCGGGTCGCCGAACACCCCGGCTCGCACATCTACCACTACGCGCCGTACGAGGTCACCGCGATCAAGCGGCTCGCGGCGGTGCACGGCACCCGGGAGGAGACCGTCGACCACCTGCTGCGCAGCGGGGCGGTCGTGGACCTGCACGCGGTGGTGCGCAAGGCGATGCGCGTGTCGCAGCGGTCGTACTCGATCCGGCACCTCGAGCCGCTCTTCCAGCCCGGCGCCCGGGACGGCGGCACGAAGGCCGCGATGTCGGACGTGGAGGCGTACGAGGAATACCTGGCGTTCGCGCGCTCGGGGGAGCCGGAACGGGCGGGCGAGGTCCTGCGGGGTATCGGCGAAAACACCGAGTACGACTGCGTTTCGGCCCTGCGGCTGTTCGAGTTCCTCCACCAGGTCCGTGCCGAAGCCGGGATCGACGTGCCGGTGCCGGAGGAGGAATCCGCGGAGGACGCACTGCTGCGCGCGGCCGAGGAGGACGTCGCCGCCGAGCGCCGCGCCGAACGCGCCGCCCAGCTGGCCGCGCTGGTCGACCCGCTGCTCGAGGGGCTGCCGGACGATCCGGGCGAGTTCACCGCCGACGAACGGGCCCGCGCGCTGCTCGCGGCGTCGGTCGGCTACCACCGCCGCGAGACGAACCCCGCGTGGTGGGAGTACTTCCGCCGGCTCGCCGCCCCGCTCGGCGACCTCGAGATCGACACCGCGTGCGCGGTGCCGGTGTCGCTCGAAGCGGGGGACTGGGTGCCGCCCGCCGGGCGGGCCCGCACCGCGAAACGGACGTTGCTCGTGACGTGCGACCCGGACCGGCCGCACCCGTTCACCCCGGGCGACGAAGTGCGGCTGCGCTACGGCGCCGACGCACGGGACGCCAAGGTCGTCGCCGCGTCGGCCGTCGAGCTGACGCTGGAGGAGAGCTGCCCGCCGGACGCCACCACCGCCGACCGGCCGGTCGCGGTGCTGCCCGGCAGCCCGGTGCGGCCCTCGCCGAAGGACGAGGCGGTCGCCGACCTCGCCCGCCTGGTCGTCGACGCGCTCCCGGAGCTGCCGCGGCACCCCGGCGTCGACCTGCTCCGCCGGACCCCGCCGCGGCTGCGCATGGGCGCCGCGCTGCCGGAACCGGGGGAGGACCTGGTCGCCGCGGTGATCGCCGCGGTCGAGGAGCTCGACGGCTCCGCGCTCGCGGTGCAGGGACCGCCGGGGGCGGGCAAGACGTACCTCGCGGGCAAGCTGATCGCCCGGCTCGTGCGCGCCGGGCGGACCGTCGCGGTCACTTCGACGAGTCACAAGGCCGTCGAGAACGTGCTGAGCGCGGCGAAGAAGAGCGCGCCGGACCTGCCGTGCGCCAAGCGGGCGAAGAAGACCCCGGACCCGGCCGCGCCGTGGGAGCAGCCGAAGAGCAACCCGGCGCTGGTGAAGTGGCGCGAAGAGCACACCGACGGGCACCTGGTCGGCGGGACGGCGTGGACGTTCGCCAACGCCGCGATCCGGGAGGAGCCCTTCGACCTGCTGATCATCGACGAGGCGGGGCAGTTCGCCCTCGCCGACGCGCTGGCGGTGTCGATGTGCGCGAAGAACGTCCTGCTGCTGGGCGATCCGCAGCAGCTGCCCCAGGTCGTGCAGGGCACGCACCCGGCGGGCGCGGAGGCGTCGGCGCTGGGGCACGTGATCGGCGGGGCCGACATCATGCCGGCGTCGCTGGGCTACTTCCTCGACGAGACTCGGCGCATGCACCCGGCCGTGTGCGAACCCGTGTCGAACCTGTCCTACGCCGGCCGGCTGCACGCCCACCCCTCGGCCGCCGGCCGCGGCCTGGACGGCGTCGCCGCGGGGCTCTACCTGGCCGAGGTCGACCATCACGGCAACACGACCCGCTCGGCGGAGGAAGCCGCCGCCGTCACCGCGATCGTGGCCGGCCTGCACGGCCGCCCGTGGACCGACCACGGCACGACCCGGCCCCTCGGGGACGCCGACATCGTCGTCGTGGCGCCCTACAACCTGCAGGCGCGGACGGTGACCCGGGCACTGGAAGAAGCCGGGTTCCCCGGCGTCCGGGTCGGCACGGTCGACCGGTTCCAGGGGCAGGAAGCGCCGGTGGTGATCACGACGATGACGTCGTCGTCGGCGATCGACCTGCCCCGCGGGCTCGACTTCCTGCTGTCCCGCAACCGGCTCAACGTGGCCCTGTCGCGGGCGCAGGCCCTGGCGATCCTGGTGTGCTCGCCCCGGCTCGTCGAGGCCGACATCCGGACGGTGGAGGAGATGCGGCTCGTCGCGGGCATGATCGGCCTGATGACCGAGGCGCGGCCGTGGTCCACAGTGGCCGTCCGATGAGGACCGTCAGTCGGTGATGTACCACTTGCCGCCGCGGAGCTCGAGGACGGCGTCGCCGAGGTCGCCGCTGGTGAACTTGACGCCGGCCTGGACCGCCTTGGCCGGGATCTCGACCTTCTTCGGGCCCTCGGTGACGCGGCCCCGGTCCACGGTGGCGGTCCGCAGCGCCTTCCGCTGTCCGACGGAGAACATCTGGAACGAGATCGGGAGCGTCTTCTCGCACGGCCCCCAGCCTTCGTCTTCCGCCTTCTTGGCGGCGGGCGCGGCGATCTCGCAGGCCGTCGTGACGTCTTCGTCGCCCACCGCGTGCAGGTAGGCCTCGTACCGCTCGACCGCGCCGGCCGGCTTCGCCGGGGTGGACCGTGGCGTGGTCGTCGGCTGCGGCGTCGTCGTGGGGGTCGTCGTGGGGGTCGGGGACGCCGTGACGGTGACCGGCGGCGTGGCGGTGCCCGACGGCGCCGGGGCCGCGGAGTCGTTACCCCCGCCCGAACATCCGGCGAGCACCAGGGCGACGAGGCCCGTGGTCAGGAACGGTAGTGCGCGAGCGGACACGGAACACCCTTCGAGTCGGGAACGGGGGCAGCATAAGCGGCGGCGACCGCCACTGTGGGGTGATCCCGGGACGTCGGCCCCGAAGTGGCCGGAACCGGCCACTGTCCCGGACCGGGTGCCACTTCCGGGTGGTGGAGCCCGGTCGATCGTGGTCGGATGTCCTCCGCGGGAAGAGACAGGGTGAGGGGAAAGCGGCGGGGATGAACGACACCTGGAGCGTGCCCGGGTACGCCGAAGTGGACGTGCTCGGCACCGGCGGGTTCGGGCGGGTCGTGCTGGCCAAGCACGAGGCCACGGGGAAGATGGCGGCGATCAAGTACCTGCGCGCCGATTTCCTGGCCGACGCGCGGATCGTGGACGGGTTCCGGCGGGAGGCGTGGCTGCTGTCCGGCGTGCGGAGCCCGCACGTGGTCCGGCTCTTCGACTTCGTCGAGACGCCGCGGGGCGCCGCGCTGGTCATGGAGGCGGTGCCCGGCGTGTCGCTGCGCGCGCTGCTGGTGGCGGAGAACGTCCTGGCCCCCGAGGCGGCGCTGGCGATCCTGAAGGGCTCGCTGCTCGGCCTCGCCGACGCGCACGCGGCCGGCGTGGTCCACCGGGACTACAAGCCGGGGAACGTGCTGGTGTCGCGGGAGGGCGAGTCGAAGCTGGTCGACTTCGGACTGGCCACTTTGGACGGCCACAACGGACTGACCGCCGGTTCGCCGTCCTACATGGCGCCGGAACAGTGGGCCGGTCAGCCCGGCCGGCCCGCCACCGACGTGTACGCGGCGACGTGCGTGTTCTACCAGTGCGTCACCGGGCAGCGGCCGTTCGAGGCGGACACGAGCGAGCAGCTGCGCGCACTGCACGGGAACGCGCCGGTGCCGCTGGAAGCGATGCCCGAGCCGCTGCGCCCGCTGATCGCGCGGGGCATGGCGAAGGACCCGGCGTGGCGGCCGGCGACGGCGGACGCCTTCGTGACCGAGCTGGAAGCCGTCGCCCGCAAGGCCTACGGGAAGAACTGGGAGAAGCGCGGCTGGAAGCGGCTGGCCACCTCGGCCGCGGCGTTGACGGCGCTGACGCCGTTGGCGCTCCTGACGGCCGCCGGCACGGCCGCCGCACCGGTCGCGGCGGCCGGCGCCGGGGCCGGCGTGACGGCCGCGGGCACCGGGACGGGGGTGACCGCGGCGATGGTGGGCAAGATCGCCGCCGCGGTCGCGATCGCGGGCGGGCTCGTCGCCGGCGGGCTGGTGATCCTCCGGAGCGGGGAGGACCCGCCCCCGCCGCCGGCGGCGCTGTCGGTGGCCGTGCAGACCCTGTCCGGGCGGGACCCGGCGCTGCCGGTCAGCTACGAGCTCCAGTACCCGCAGGTGTCCGGCGGGGCCGACGCCGCCGTCCGGCAACGGGCCAACGACGCGTTGCGGGCACCGATCGACAAGCGGCTGAAGTCGGTGCGGGACGCGGTCGCGGACCCGAGCACGCTCGAGCAGATCCGGCAGGGCGGCGGAACGGCCGGGCTGCGCTCGTCCGCGCGGGTCCTGCTGCGGACGCCGAGCCTGCTGTCCGTGCGGTACGACCACGATCTCGACTCGGACGTGCTGGGGCACGCCACGTGGCGGTTCCCCGAAGCGCTCTCCGTCGACCTCGCCACCGGGCAGGTGGTGGGTCCGCGTGAGGTGTTCCGGCCCGAGATCCTGACCGCCGCCGGCATGCGGACGCTGACCCGGCGGCTGACACCGCACACGAAGGACGGTTTCTGCACCGTGCCCTCGGTCACCGGGTACGCGGAGCAGCAGGTCACCATGGACGCCGCGGACCGGCCCGGCGGCGGTGACCACGTGCCGGCCGCGACGTTCGGGTTCACCGAGGCCGGGGCCGAGTTCGAGATCCGGTGGTACGACCTCGGCTGCGACTCGGCGGCCGGCGACGAGACGGTGGTGCTGCCGTACGCCGAACTCGACGACCTGCTGCAGCCGAAGTTCCTGACGATGCTGGGCCGGACGGTGCCGGCCGCTTCTTCGACGCCGCCGACGCCGGGGCCGCCGGGCGCCAGGACCACCTACACGAACTCCCGCTTCGGCTTCAGCACACAGGTGCCCCCGGACTACGCGGCGTCACCGTGGGTGCCGGAGAACGGCGAAGGGATGCGGTTCACCGACGCCCGCTTCGGCGCGACGCTGACGGTGTGGGGAACCAACTCGGGGGGCCGCCGGCCCGCGGACCGGCTCGCCGAGGTGGTCGCCTCGGTGGAAGGGAACGGCGGCCGGGTGACCTTCCACTCCGCCGAGGGCGACGGCTACACGGTGTCCGGCTACCAGGGCGACGGCAAGATCTTCTACGAGCACGAGTCCCTCGGAGCCGGTTCGGCGGCCGGGCTGCGCTGGGTCTACCCGGCCGAGTACAAGAGGGAGCTCGACAAGACCGTCACCGACACGGTGAAGGCCTTCGACCCTGGTGATCTGTCTCGGCCGCACTGACGCTCCCGGCTGGGGACCGGGGCGCGGGTCAGTGGTCATGCCCGTCGAGCCGTGGTCCCGGGGCACCGGCCCGGTCGCCGGTGTCAGGCAGGCTGAGAGACTCAGGCCGTGATCCTCGGATACGTCCTCGCCGTGCTGGCCGCCGTCGCCTCGGGTAGTGGCTCCATCCTGGAGTCCGCCGGGGTACGGCGGGCCGGTGCCTTCGGCGGCTCGCCTCAGGACCTCGTCGCGCTGCGCCGGCAGCCGCTCTACTTCCTCGGGGTGGGGGTGGACCTGCTCGGGTTCGTCTTCGCCGCCGCGGCGCTGCACCGGCTGCCGCTGTTCCTGGTCCAGTCGGTGCTCGCCTTCAGCGTCGGCGTGACCGCGACGATCTCCGCGGTCCTCGGCGTCCGGTTGGTCGGCGCCGGCTGGGCCGCGCTGGGGGTCGGTGCGACGGGCCTCGTCCTGCTGGGCCTGTCCGCGGATCCGGGTCCCGCCCGCGCGCTGGCGACCGGGTGGAAGCTGCTGCTGGCGGGCGTGGCGGTGGTGATCGCGGTGATCGCCTTCACCGCCCAGCGCAACAAGGGCCGCTGGTCGCCGATCGTGCTCGGGTTCTGCGGCGGGCTGGGGTTCAGCGCCGTCGGGATCTCGGCGCGGACGCTCGACGCGTCCGGGCCGCTCTGGCGCCTCGCGCTGGAGCCGGCGCTCTGGGCGATGATCGCCAACGGGCTCGTCGCGGCGGTCGCGTTCGCGATGGCCCTGCAACGCGGCCGGGCGACCGCGGTCACCGCCATCATGTTCACCACGAACACGGCGGTGTCCTCGCTCATCGGCGTGGCGGTGCTGGACGACCGCGTCCGGGACGGCTTCACCGCCGCGGCCGCCGCCGGGTTCGTCCTGGCCGTCGCCGGGGCGATCGGCACCGCGCACTACGCGGCCGCCCACCGGACGACCACCGCCTGAGCCCGGTCGCGGGGGGGGGGGGGGGGGAGGGGGAGAGCACAGACACAACGAGACTGAGCACAGCCCCAGGGGTGTTGGGCGGGGAGGGGAGGGGGGCAGTATTGAGTGGTGGGGTTTGTTTCCCGCCTTCCGCGGGGCCGCTCAACCCCCCACCCCCCTCGCCCCCCCCCCAAACAACCCCCCCCTACCCCCGGTCGCGGGCCCCCCCCCCCCCCCCCCCCCCGCCGGCCATGATCAGGCGCACGACCTGCCGTTGAGCGTCGGCGACAGGAAGGGCGGCGTGCCCCCGCCGTAGTTCGCGTTGTACCCGATGGTGACCGTCGCGCCGGTGGCGAGACCGCCGTTCCACGAGGTGCTCGCGGCCGTGACCACGTCCCCGGTGTCGGCCCAGGTCCCGTTCCAGCCCTGGCTGACGGTGACCCCGGGGGCGGTGAAGCTGAGCGTCCAGTGGTCGAGGGCCGCTCCGCGGTTCTCGATGACGATCTCGCCGGTGTACCCGGTCGGCCAGGAGCTGACCACCCGGTGCGTGACCTTGCAGCCGTCCGACGGCTGCGGAGTCGTGGTGGTCGGGGTCGTAGTGGTCGGGGTAGTGGTGACCGGGGTGGTGGGCGTCGTGGGCTCGGTCGTCGGCCCGGCCGCGATCGCGAGGTCATAAGCCCGCTGAGGCACGAACTGGCCGGCCGTGGCGATGCAGCCGTCCGCCTCGCCCGGCGGCTTGACCCACAGGTACGCCGCGATCTGGCCATCGCCGGTCTGGTCGGTGCTCGGGGTGCCGATCGCGCGCCCGGAGGGGTCGCACCATTCGCTGCCCTGCGGGCCGTTGCCGTTGCGGCTCGTGTCGATGACCGCTTTCAGCCGCGAGTCGCCGAGCTGGCCGAGCACGGACTTGTCGTACGACACCTCGTCGGCGGTCGCGCGGTAGTTCGACACGTTGGTGGCGATGCCGTCGGCGCTGTTCGCGATGTCGGCGGCCCGCAGGCGGTTCGCGGCGTCCCCGGGGGAAAGCCAGGCGGAGTGCCCGATGTCGAAGTAGACCTTCGCCTGGGCCGACCCGGCCTTGAGCCGTTTGCCCGCGTACGCGATCGACGCGGTCGTCTGGCTCTGCTGGTCACCGCTCTGGCAGCTCGTCATGAGCGCGAGCACGTCGGGTTCGAGCACGATGGCCGCGGGGCGTCCCGCCAGGCCGGCCGCGACCTGGTCGACCCACGCCCGGTACGCGTCGTGGGACGGCGCGCCGCCGCTGCTCGCGCCGCCGCAGTCCCGGTTGGGGATGTCGTAGACCACCATGATCGGGATCTTCCCCGCGGCGGCCGCGGCCCCGACGTAGGCGTCCACCTCGCCGCGGACCGTGCTGGTGTTCGTGGTGGTGAACCACCTGGCCTGCGGTACCGCGGCGACGCGGTCGCGGATGACTGCGGTCCGCGAGTCACCGGGGTTCGCCGCGACCCACTTGGCCGCGTTGGTGCCCGGGTCGACGTAGTACGCCGAGACGGCGGCCTGCGCGCTGGTCCAGGTGGTGACGACGACGCCGGTCGCGGCGCAGGCGGCGATCAGGCCGGCCGCCAGTGTCCTGTTTCGCATGCACTTCTCTCCCTTGGACGACGGGGCGGACTACCTGTCCGCCCGCCTGCCTGGGAGCGCTCCCAGTGAGTGACTGTAGCCGGTGCGGGGTCATCGGAAAAGCCCTCAGGCGAACGTGCCGTCCGAAGAAGACGAGGAGTACTCGGTGTAGGCGATCTCCTGCCCCGAACGCCGCCGGAGTACGTCGGGGCAGTTCGGGCCTTCGGCGGCGAGCCGGCGCTTGACGACCTTGAACGTCGACGTCCGCGGCAGCTCGCGGACCGTGCGCACGTACTCCGGCACCTGCTTGGGCCCGAGGTCCGGCTGGCCGGCGAGGAAGCGGCCGAACTCCGCGGGGTCCAGGGGCGTGCCGTCGGTGACGACGGCCGCCATCACCTGGTCCCCGGTCACCGGGTCGGGCACCGCGTAGACGGCGGTGTCGGTGATCGCGGGGTGCCGCAGCAGGATGCGCTCGATCGGCGCGGTGCCGAGGTTCTCGCCGTCGACGCGGAGCCAGTCGCCGAGCCGCCCGGCGAAGTAGCAGAACCCGGCGGCGTCGGCGTAGGCGAGGTCGCCGGTGTGGAACCGGCCGTCGCGCAGCCGCGCCGCGTCGGCTTCGGGGTCGCGGTAGTAGCCGGCGAACCAGCCGGCGCCGGTGGTGTTGACCAGTTCGCCGACGGCTTCCCCGGCGTTGACCAGCCGGCCGTCGGCAGCGAACTCGGCCGGGGGACACGGGCGGCCGGTGTGCGGGTGCAGGATGGTCACGTCCTCGGTGGGCCTGCCGAGCGAGCCGGGCGGGGTGTCGTCGGTGCGGGCGAATCCCACGCCGCCCTCGGTGGAGCCGAACGCGTCGACGACCTTGCAGCCGAAGCGTTCCCCGAACGCGGCCAGGTCGGCACTCGCTCCTTCGTTTCCGTAGACGAGGCGCAGGGGGTTGTCCGCGTCGTCGGGACGCGGGGGAGTGGCGACCACATAGGACAGTGGTTTGCCGACGTAGTTGGCGTAGGTCGCGCCGAACTTCCGCACGTCGGGCAGGAAACCGGACGCGGAGAACCGGCGGCGCAGGGCGATGCCCGCGCCGGCCGCGAGCCCGACCGCCCAGCCCGCCATGATGGCGTTGGAGTGGAACATCGGCATCGTGACGTAGACCCTGTCCGCTGTGGACAGTGCGAAGCGCTGGGCGAGCATCGCGCCGGGAAACGCGATCTTGCCGTGGGTGCAGCGCACCGCCTTCGGGTCGCCGCTGGTGCCGGAGGTGAAGATCAGCATGAGCAGGTCGTCCGCCGACGCGGGGACGGGATCGAGTGGCGTGTTCGCCGACGGCCACGATTCCAGGTCCCGCACGGGAATCCCGCCGAGGTCCAGCCCGTCCAGGAGCGGCTGGTACTTCTCCTCGGCGAGCACGAACTGGCAGTCGGCGAGCCGGATGTCCCGTGCCAGGGCTGCTCCGCGCCGGGTGGGGTTGAGCCCGACCAGCACCGCCCCGGCGAACGCGCAGGCACCCAGCAGGACGGAGAAAGCCGGTACGTTGTCGGCGAGAATGCCTACGTGCGGCGGCTTGTCCCGGTCCAGCGTCGCCCGGAGGTCGGCCGCTCGGCGTGCGGACGCCCGGACGTGCTCGGCCCACGAATACGTCTCGTCCTCGAAGAGCAGACCCGGGCGCTCGTCCCCGGCGCGGGCCAGCAGCAGCTCGGTCACGGTCGGAACGCTCATCCGTGCACCCCAAACACCGGCGGTCAGAAGTGGAACACGTTCTACTTCTACCACGGTGCCCGCCGCCGGGTCCACCGCGTGGCGGCGCTCCGGTCAGCGGCGGCCGGTGGCCAGGATGACGAGGAACTGGCCGCCGCCCGGCTCGACGCCGGCGGTCACCGGCAACCCCGGGACGAGCCGGGAGAACCGGTCCACCAGCCAGTCGGCTGCCTCTTGTGCGTCCTGCTCGGTCGGGCACCGGGCCACCAGCTCACGGCCACCTTTGCGCTCCAGCCGGCCGGCCACGGTGATCAGCGGCGCGGGGTCGGCGACGTGCAGGCGGTCCGGCCAGGCGATGACCACCTTGACCGCGCCCTTGCGGGTGTTGCACCCGCGGTGGGCGAGCCGCTCGGCGACCTTGGCCTTCCGGTCGGCGGTGCGGCTGTCGACGCTGGGCCCTCGCGGGTCGTTCACCGACATGCCGGGGTCGACCGGTTCGTCGCACACCCAGCACCGCCAGCCGTCGCGCTCGGCGACGTCATCGAGGAGGCTCATCCGAGCAAACTAGCCTGCCCGGCCGCGGGGCCGCGCACCGCACGGTGATCGGCGGAACACCCGCGGCCCGCCGGGAGTTGAGGGGGGCATGAACCAACTCGTGGACCGCACGATCGCCGCCCTCCGCGCCGAGCACGACGTGCTCGCCGGCCTCGTCCGCACCCTCACCGACGACCAGCTGGCCACCACCAGCGGCGCCGCGGACTGGACGGTCGCCCAGGCCCTTTCCCACCTCGGCAGTGGTGCCGAGATCGGCCGCGCACCGATCGCCCGGGCCGCCGGAGAGACGGTGGAGGCCGAAGACAACCCGACGATCTGGGCCCGCTGGGACGCGTCGGCGCCGCGAGCGCAGGCCGAAGGCTTCCTGGAGCACAACGGCCGCTGGCTCGAGCTGGTCGAGGCGCTCACGCCGGAGCAGCGCTCGTCGCTGACCGTCGACCTCGGCTTCCTGCCGGAGCCGGTCCCGCTGGTGACCGCCCTGGGCATGCGGCTCAGCGAGGTGGCCAACCACTCGTGGGACGTGCGGGTGGCCTTCGACCCGGACGCCGGCGTCGACGCCGGGTCGGCCGAGGTGCTCGTCGACCTCCTGACCGGGCCGCTGGGCTTCATGCTGGGCTTCCTGGCGAAGCCGGCGGAGCTGGCGGCCCCGGTTTCCGTCGCGGTGCCCGGCGGTGGTCTCGTGATCGACGACGCGGTCACCGTGGCGGACCACCTCGAAGCGCCGTCCGCGACGTTCACCGGATCGCCCGAAGCGTTCGTCCGGCTGGTCAGCGGCCGGCTGAAGGCGCCGTACGACCAGGGCGTCACGGTCGAGGGCAGCGTCACGCTCGACGACCTGCGCCGCGTGTTCCCCGGCTTCTGACCGATGTCTTCGTGCGGTGCCGGTACAGGAGCCACACGAAGTAGGGCGCGCCGATGATCGCGGTCATCAAGCCGGCGGGCAGCTGACCCGGGGCGATCACCGTGCGGCCGACGGTGTCGGCGGCGCAGACCAGGGTCGCCCCGAGCAGCGCGGCGGTGGGCAGCAGGCGGGAGTGCCTGCTGCCCACGATCGCGCGGGCCGCGTGCGGGGCGACCAGGCCGACGAACGTGAGCACGCCGATCCCGGCGACCGCCGCGCCGGTCAGCAGGACGGCGCACGAAAGCAGGAGCAGGCGCGAGAGGGCGACGGGCACGCCCAGCACCCGGGGCGTCTCGTCGTCCAGCGAGAGCAGATCGAGCTCGCGGCGCATGCGGATCAGCACGGGCGCCACCAGCAGCAGCGCCAGTGCCATCGGCACGAGGTGCGTGAAGGTCCGGCCGTAGGTCGAGCCGCCCAGCCAGGTCAGCGCCTTGGTCTCGTTCCACGGGTCGGACAGGGTGATCAGCAGCGTCACCAATGCCTGCGACGCCGCGTACACGCCGAAACCGATCAGCACCAGGCGTTCGCTGCTGAAGCCACCCCGGGCCGCCACGGCGAAGACCACGGCCATCGCCAGGGCGGCACCCAGGCCCGCGGACCCGGTCAGGGTCCAGAACCCCACCCCGGACACGAGGGTGATCACGGCGACCGCGCCGAGGCCCGCCCCGCCGACGACGCCGATCATGCCCGGTTCGGCCAGCGGGTTGCGGGCGACCGCCTGGGTGAGGGCTCCGCCCAGCGCCAGCGCCGCGCCCGCCAGCAGCGCGGCCACCACGCGGGGTACGCGGGTGTCCAGTACGCCGGTGACGATCGGGCCGGCCTGGCCGGTCACCCAGTTGAAGACGTCGCCCAGCAGCAGTTTCGCGTCTCCCAGCAGGACCGCGCCGACGGCGGCACCGACCGTCACGAGCGCCAGCACGCCCAGCACCACCGAGTACCGGGCCGTGCTCACCCCGCCCCGCGCGCCCGCCGTGGGGGGATCGGCCGGCGCGGAGGTGAGCCGGGCCGTGCGGGCCAGCACCACGAGGAAGAGCGCGCCGAGGATCGTCGTCACGACGCCCGTCGGCACCTCCAGGGCGCGCTGCGGGCTGATGATGGTGCGAAGCAGCACGTCGGCGCCCAGCAGGAGAGCCGCGCCCAGCGCCGCGGAGAACGGGAGCAGGGCGGCGTGCCGGTGCAGCCCCGGCACCACGGACGCGAGCAGCCGGGCCAGGGCCGGCGCGGCGAGGCCGACGAAACCGATGGGACCGGCCAGGGTCACCGCCGCCGCGGCCAGCAGCACGGCCAGCGTGATCGCGGCGAAGCGGACGCGTCCGACGTGGATGCCCAGCGTCCGGGCGTGGTCGTCGCCGACGTGGATCAGGTCGAGCCGCCGGGACATCCCGAGCAACGCGGCCAGCGCCACGCCGGCGAGCGGGCCGAGCGTCCGGATGCCGCCGAGCCCGTTCTGCTCCAGCGATCCCTCGCCCCACGCGAACAGGCCGCGGGTCTCCTGGGCGTAGAGCAGCAGCAGGACCTGGGTCACCGAGATCAGGGCCAGCGCGATGGCGGTGCCCGCCAGCACCAGCCGCACGATCCCGGTGCCGCCGGTGCCCGACAGCGCGAGCACGAACACCGCCGCGGCGAGCCCGCCCGCGAACGCGACACCGGTCGCGCCGAGCAGCGGCAGCGAGACGCCGAACGCCGCGACCGCGACGACGGCCAGGTGCGCACCCGCGTTGACGGCCAGGGTGTCCGGCGACGCCAGGGCGTTGCGGGACACCGACTGCAGCACCGCGCCGGCCACGCCGAGCGCGCCGCCGACGACGAGTGCCGCGAGCAGCCGCGGCAACCGCGACTCGACGACCACCGCGGCCGTGTCGCCGGTCCCGCCGCCGAACACCAGCCGCAGCACGTCCAGCGCGTCCACGTTCGCGGTGCCCTGCGTCAGGTGCACCGCCGAACCCGCCGCGATCAGGGCGGCGAGCCCGATGCCCAGCAGGGTCAGCCGGCCGCGCCGCCGGACGGTGGGCGCGGCCGGCGGCGGCTCGGTCAGGGTCTTCACTCGGGCGCTATCCCTTGAGCGCGACGAGGGCGGCGTCGACGAACTGCTCCATGGACTTCGGGCCGCCGAACATCCACAGCGCGTCCGGGAAGCGGTGCACCCTGCCGCTCTTGACGAACGGCAGGTTCTTCCAGATCGCGTTGCCGGCCAGCTCCTGCTGGTACGGGTCGCCGTCGGCGTTGTTGGCGATGTACCAGAACCGCACGTCGGGCAGCTGGGTCAGGCCCTCGACGTCGGCCTGGGCGAGCCCGTAGGACGCGTCGCCCGTCATCGGCCAGGCGGTCTCGAGGCCGAGCCGGCCGAACACCGCGGACACCAGTGCGCCCTTGGTGTAGGGGCGGATGCTGACCGAGCCGGACGTGACGTAGGCGTCGGAGAACGCGACCTTCTGGCCCGCGGCACCGAGCTTCGCCGCCTCGGCCTTGCCGGCGGTGAGCTTCTGCTCGAACTCGGACTTCAGCTGCGCGGCCTTGGCCTCGGTGCCGGTGGCCTTCGCGACGGTGTCCAGGTTGGCGTACATCCCGGCGATCGGGTCCTGGGCGTTGCCGCCGTTGAGGACGATCACCGGCACCTTCGCCTCGATCTGCTGGAGCGCGCCTTCGGTCACGCTGTCGGTGACGATCACCAGGTCCAGCCCCAGCGAGCCGAGCGTGTCGAGGCTCGGCTCGCCGCGGGTGCCGATGTCCTTCGGGGTCGTGTCGAGCGGCGCGGCGCTCACCCATTGGCCGTAGCCCTTGATGTCGGACACGCCGACCGGCATGACGCCGAGCGACACGAGGTGCTCGACGCCGTTCCATTCGGTCGCGGCGACGCGCTTGGCCGGGCCGGGCAGCTTCACCTCCTTGCCGCGCGAGTCGACGACCGTGACCGGGCCGGAACTCGTGGTGGTGGCGGTGGTGCTCGCCGCTTCCTCGGTGGTGCCGCAGGCGGCCACGAAGAACGTGGCGGCCGCGGCCAGGCCGAGGAAGGTCCTGGTGCTGCGCATGTTTCTCCTGTTTTCTGAATGACGGCGTACCGGTCAGACCGACGCGGTGCGCGCTTTCGAGTCGTTGAAGCGGCCGACGGCGCGGGTGTGGATCCGGCCGTCGGCCGGGTCGAGCCGGACGTCCACGCGGATGCCGTACGCACGGGTGAGGTTCGCTTCGGTCAGCACGTCGGCGGGCGCGCCTTCCGCCGTGACCACGCCGTCCTCCAGCAGGAGCACCCGGTCGGCGACGGCCGCGGCCTGGTCGAGGTCGTGCAGCACCACGCCGACCCCGACGCCGTGCCGGTCGGCGAGGTCGCGGACGACGTCGAGGATCTCCACCTGGTACCTCAGGTCGAGGAAGGTCGTGGGTTCGTCGAGCAGCAGGAGCGCGGTGTCCTGCGCCAGGCAGCCGGCGAGCCACACCCGCTGCGCCTGCCCGCCGGAGAGGGCCTGCACGGGTCGGTCGGCGAGGGCGGACAGCCCGGTCAGCTCCAGGGCGCGCTCGACCGCCGCGGGACCTTCGGGGTCGCGGCCGCCCCAGCGGGACCGGTGCGGGTGCCGGCCGAACTCGACCAGCTCCCGGACGCTCACGCCGCCCGGCGCGGTCCGCTGCTGCGACAGCAACGTGATCCGCTTGGCGATGTCCTTTCCGGACAGTGCGCGCAGGTCCGCGCCGTCGGCGAAGGTGACCGAGCCGGCGACCGGCGGGTGCAGCCGCGCCAGCGCACGCAGCAGCGTCGACTTCCCGCTGCCGTTCGGGCCGATCAGCGCGGTCACCGTGCCCGCGTGCAGGGAGAGGGACGCGGCGCGCACGACGACGTCGCTGCCGTAGGCGACGTCGACCGCACGTGCGTGGACGCCGGTGCCGGCGCGGTGGGGAATGAGGGACACGCGAGGACAATAAGGTCAGGCTAACCTAACGGCAAGGGTCAGTGGCGGTCGGCACAGTGCCGTGAATGTCGCATTGAGGGACTTCAAGTCTCTCGATGCGACATTCACGGACCTTGCCCGCCGGCCGCCCGGTGACAAGGTGGGGTGACCGGAACGCCACCGCCCGAGGAGGACCATGGACTGGATCAGCAACGCCCGCCGGTCCGGTCTGGTCGCGCTGCTGTGCAAGACCGACCCGGACGCCCGGCCCCCGCACCGGGGCATCAGCATCCTGCTGGTCGAGAAGGTGCCCGGGTTCACCGTCTCCCAGGACCTGCCGAAGCTGGGGTACAAGGGCGTCGAAAGCTGTGAGATCACCTTCGCGGATTGCCGGGTGCCTTCGGACGCGCTGCTCGGGGAGACCGAGGGGCACGGGTTCGCGCAGATGATGCGGGGCCTCGAAGTCGGCCGCATCCAGGTCGCCGCCCGCGCGACCGGCGTCGCGCGGGCCGCCTTCGACGACGCCCTGAAGTACGCCCAGGAACGGAAATCGTTCGGTAAGCCCATCTCCGATCCGGAAGCGGGGATGGCGAAGCTGTTCTGTTCGGAGACCGCGATGGAAGTCGCGCTCGACGCGATCCGCGCCCACGGCGGTTACGGCTGCTCGACCGAGTTCGACGTCGAGCGGTACTTCCGCGACGCGCCGCTGATGATCGTCGGCGAGGGGACCAACGAGATCCAGCAGAACGTCATCGGCAATCAGCTCGTCGCCCGGGGAGGTCTGCGGTGACCGACCTGCGCGATGCCATCGCCGGTTGGCGGCCCGAGGCGCTCGAGACGTCCGACGTGATCGGTCCCTGGCCGGCCGCGGCGTTCTCCGGGCTGCTCGACCTCCCCGCACCGGCCGCCCGGCTCGGCGAACCGCTTCCGGTGCTGTGGCACTGGTTCCACTTCCCGGAGCCGGTGCCGCAGGCCGCGCTCGGCGAAGACGGCCACCCGGCGGACGGCCGGTTCCTGCCGCCGGTCCCGGACCGCCGCCGGATGATCGCGGGTGGCCGGGTGGAGGTGCGGGCGCCGATCTTCATCGGTGACCGGATCGAGCGCCGTAGCGAACTGGCCGACGTGGTGGTGAAGGACGGGCGGAGCGGGCAGCTGGCGTTCGTGACTGTCCGGCACGAATACCGGCGCGGTGACGAGCTGCTGCTGACCGAGCACCAGGCCGTCGTCTACCGCTCCAGCCCGCGGGTGAACGCCGTCGGGCGGCCACGCCGGTCCCCGCCGGCGAGCCACCCCACGGCTGGAAGATCGCCACGCCGACCGGGCCGCGGCTGCTGTTCCGGTTCAGCGCGCTGACCTACAACACCCACCGCATCCACTACGACCGGCCGTACGCGACCGATGTCGAGGGCTGTCCCGGTCTGGTCGTGCACGGGCCGCTGCTCGCGTTGCTGCTGCTGGAGATCCCGCGCCGCCACGCGGACCGGCCGGTGACGTCGTTCGGGTACCGCCTGTCCAGTCCGGTCTTCTCCGGCGCGACCGTCCTGACCCACGGCCGGCGGGAGGACACGGGGCTCGCGCTGTCCGGCATGGCCGAAGGCGGAGCCACGGCGATCACCGGCCATGTGACTTTCGCGCAGTGACGTGAAACCTGGGTTCGGTAGCGCCCGGCCCGGTCCAGCCTGGGGGTACTTCCGCGGACGAGCCCGCGGGAGACCTTCGACAGTCCGGAGCTCCGCCATGTCCACCGTGCCCGTCGCGCCGGTCCACCGCCGTCTGGTCGCCCTCGCCCGCGGGTTCCTGACCGGCGGCGTCATCGGCGCGACGCTGAGCGCCTTCGTCGTCGGCGTCATCCTCGAGCGGGTGCCCCTGATCCTCGCCGCGCTCGGGCTTCCGCTCGCCTACGGCGTGCTCGTCTTCGTCGCCGGCATGCCACGGCGTGCGCGGGAGGCGGCGGTCGTGCCCCGCGTGGCGCTCGCGAAGGTCGAGAGCCTGCGCGCCGGCGGTACCGAGACCGGAGACGTGCCGGTCGACCTCGTCCTCACGGTCGCGCCGGACGACGCGCCGTCGTACCGGGCCGAGGTGACCCACCAGGTCAACCTGGTCGACCTCCCGGGCTTCCGGCGGGGTGACGTCGTCGTGGTCGAGTACCCGCCGGACCGGCCGTGGCAGGTCCGGATCGTGCCGCGCCCGGCACCGGCGTGGGAGCGCCGGAGGGCGGGCGCGACCGTCGAATCCGCTCCCGAGTCCGCTTTGGTGCGCACCCCGCCGGAGGGCTGTGCGGACGGGGCGGTCACCTTGACGGGGTTGCTGCTCGCGGCGGCCGCCGTCCTGGTGCTGTTCCGTGCCGACCTGTTCGGTCCGGAAAGCCCCGAGCCGCCGATCGAGCCGCCGGCCACGTCGGTCACGTCGTCCGCGGGTTCCGCCACGGTGACGGTGGGACCCGGCCAGACCCTGCTGGACGCGGGGGAGCTGCGCCGGGTCGTCGGCTCCCTGGCGGGCAACGCGGACGTGTCCCAGGTGCTCACCGCGGTCGTCGAGGAGCGGCGGCTGTCGGTGGTGTTCGCGCCCACCGCCGCGGCCGTCCCGCGGTTCGACCTTCGCGCCGTGCCCATCGAACAGATCCCGGACCTGGTCGGGAAGGCCGTACGCACCTCGGACGCCGGGTCGCCGCGGACCTGGCAGGTCGTCGTGGACCCGTTCAGCGTCCGGGTCACGGTGACCGGCCCGGAGGGCAGCTCGGCCAGCACCCCGTGCGGCGGATCACCGGCGGCCGAGGGGTGCGCTTGGCCGCCGGGCCGCTGAGTCAGGGCCGGGTGTAGCCGACGTCGTCGACGAACCAGTCGTCGCCGACCGCGGCGGTGCCCGTCGAGGACAGCTGGTTGCCCGTCAAGCCGCTGAACGGCTGGGACGGCGCGACGGTGGCGACCGCCTGGCCGTTGACGGTCAAGGTCGCCGACGAAGGCCCGGCGGCGATCCGCACCGAGTTCCAGGTCCACGACCCGACGGCCACGGTGCCCAGCGGCGCGCCCCAGGTCGCGTTCGCGAAGTCGTAGCGGTAGAACTTGCCGCTGACCGCGTCCAGCAGGAAGTGGTACGGGGTCACCGGGGCGCCCGCCGAGTCCGTGCCGAGGACGCTGAACAGCAGGCCGTGCGTGCTCGTGCCGCTCGCCCGCACCTTGAACTCGTAGTCCGCGCCGGCCGAAGCGCCGTGGTTCCAGGCGATGCGGGACAGGGCGGTGTCGCTGGTGTCGGTGATCCGCAGGAACCGCGAGGAGATCGGCTCGACCGCCGGGGCCCCGGCGACGACCACCGCGCCCGTCGCCGTGGTCAGGCCGTTTCCGGCGGGGGCCGCTCCCGGGACGTTCGCTTCGAAGCCGTCCAGCGTGCTGTAGAGCTGGAGTTCGTCGAGGAACGACGAGCCGTCGCCGGTCGGAGGATGGGGATCGCTGAGCCGGACGTACCGGGCGGTCGTCGGCGCGGCCAGGGGATACAGGATGCCGGACCGGGTGCCTTGCGCGGGCGTGGACCAGGTCACGCCGTCGAGCGAGGTCTCGATGGCCAGGCCGGCGGGCCCGGTGAGGTGGGCGTGCGCGCCGATGCCGGTCAGCGCGTAGGCGCGGTCCAGCCGGAGCGTGACACTGCGGTTCGCCGTCACCACGGAGGAATCGGCGCGCACATCACCGTCGAAGGCGTACGCACCGATCGACGTCCGGCCGTCGCCATAGGTGGTGAACGCCGGGTCGACGAAGGAGATCTCCCCGCGCCGGAACTTGGTCTGCAGGTCGATCGTCCCCCACTGGGCGGTGTTCACCTCGAGCACCGATTTCCACAGCGACTGCGAGGTGCCGTGCGGGTAGCCCGACGCCGTGGCCGGGCAGCCCCAGCTCGCGCAGTTGTCCCCGACCGCGAGCGCGGTGTTCGCCGAGAGGGGCGTCACCGCGAGGGTGTTGCTGGAGCCGGACGCCGCGAGCGAGCGCCCGCCCGTGCCCGTCCCGGTGGTGGGCTGGTTGGTGTAGATCGTCGTGCGGCCGGTCCAGTCCTGCCAGCCCGACGTCCCGGAGTACTTGTACCGCACCACGTTGCCGGGCCGGCCCGATGCCTGCAGCGCCGCGCCGTTGCCCAGCAGCACCGACCCCGGCGAGTTCCCGGTGTCCGAGGCCATCTTCACCGGTGCCGTCCAGTTGCCCGATCCGTCCACAGTGGACGACTGCGTGTAGTGGAGGTCGGGCAGGAACCGGTCTTCCCCCGCGACGGTGGTGTCCCGCCGCAGCCAGGCCATCAGCTTGCCGTCGGAGGTCGGCGCGACGTTCGCCTCCGACCAGCCCGCGCCCTCCGCCAGCCGGGTGACCTGGACCCAGTTCGCTCCCTGGTCGGTGCTGCGCATGAGCGCGGTGAACGGGCCGCTCGCGGTCGCGCCGTACACCGTGGCCAGCAACGTCCGGCTGTCCGGCAGCAGCAGGATCCCCCGCTGGAAACGGGCCCAGAGGGTCGGCGGCGAGCCCGGATAGCTCGTGGTCGCCGTCCCGGCGGGCGTCATCGTGGTCCCGGTGAGGGTCCAGCGGCCGAAGACCCGGTCGTTCTCGTTGTACGGCGTGGACGGGTCCGGATCCGCGGCCGAACGCGACAGCGTGATCGGTTCGAAGTCGACCGCCACCACCGTCCCGGCGGCGTCGGCGAGCCGGACGGCGTTGGTGATCCCGGCCCACCGGCTCGGCAGGGCGACCGGGCTCCAGGTGGCGCCGTCGTCGGCGGAGGTCCGCATCACGGTGGCGTTCGTGCCCGGCGAGTCGGTGCCGACGCCGTAGGTGGTGAACAGCCGCGAAGTGCGGCTGCCGTCCGGGTTCGTCACGCTCGCGTTGAACAGCGAGGGGAAACCCGCGTTCGGTGCGGCGGGGTCCGTGCCGGGGTTGGTGTAGAAAATACGCCCCGCGGGCAGGCTCACGTGCGGTTGCCCGGGCGACGGTGGCTCGACGCCCTCCGCCGGAGCCGTCACCGCGGCGGTCAACGCCACCGTCGTGAGCGCGAGGGCGGAAGTCCGGGCAAGAGCGCGCATGAGCGGATTCCCCCAGGTGGAGCGGAACTTCCGGTAGGTGTGCGCACGGACCACTCCGGACGTCGCCGACCGGTTGACGCCCGGCCCGGATGCCACCCGATCGGCGCAGCCGCCCGGCCCGGGCCGGGCGGAAATGTCCACTTCGGACGTTTCAGGCCAGTGCGGCCGCCTTGCGCAGCAGCACCGAACGTTCGCGCTGGTTGGCGCACAGCCGGGCCGCCAGCTCCAGCTCGGCCCGGGCCTCCGGGCGCCGGCCGAGGCGGGCCAGCAGCTCGCCGCGCACGGTCGGGACCAGGTGCGAACCGGGGAGCCGGTCCGCGGCGACCAGCTCGTCCACGATGGCCAGGCCGTGCGCCGGCCCCGACGCCATCCCCACGGCGACGGCCCGGTTGAGCTCGACCACCGGCGACGGCGCGACCCGGCCCAATGCCTCGTAGAGCACCACGATCCGGTCCCAGTCGGTCTCGCCGACCGAGGGCGCCGCCGCGTGGGTGGCCGCGATCGCCGCCTGCAGGCCGTACGGGCCGAGGCCGCGAGCCGACGCCTTGGCCAGCGCGGCCAGCCCCCGGTGGATCGCGGAGAAGTCCCACCGCCGCCGATCCTGGTCCTCGAGCAGGATCGGCGCACCGTCCGGGCCGGTCCGGGCCGGGAAGCGCGCGGCGGTCAGCTCGCACAACGCGAGCAGGCCGTGCACCTCCGGCTCGTCCGGCTGCAGCGCGGCCAGCGTGCGGGCCAGCCGGATGGCCTCGTACGCGACGTCGGGGCGCAGCAGCGCGTCTCCCGACGTGGCCGTCGACCCCTCGGTGAAGATCACGTAGAGGACGCTGAGCACGCCGCCCAGCCGGTCCCGCCGTTCACCGGCCGCCGGCAGCTCGAACGGCACGCCGGCCGCCGCGATCGTCTTCTTGCCCCGGGTGATGCGGGCCTGCACGGTGGGCACCGGGACGAGGAACGCGCGGGCGATCTCCTCACTGGTCAGGCCGCCGACCACGCGCAGGGTCAGCGCCACCCGGGCCTCGGGGGAGAGCACCGGGTGGCAGCTGACGAACATCAGCGCCAGGACGTCGTCGTCGATCCGGTCGGGGTCGACGTCCACGGAATCGGGTTCTCCATCGGCGGCCAGCAGGGCGTACCGGTCCTGGAGGGCGGTCCGGCGGCGGATCGCGTCGATCGCCCGCCGCCGGGCCGTGGCCCGCAGCCAGCCGGCCGGGTTGGCCGGCGGGTCGAGCGGCCACGACACCAGCGCCTCGGCCACCGCCTCCTGGGCCGCGTCCTCGGCGAGCCCGAAGTCGCCGGTGAACCGGGTCAGCGCGGCGACGATCCGCGCCGACTCGATCCGCCAGACGGCCTCGACGTCGGCCGGGTGCATCAGCTCTCGGTCCCGGCCGGGACCTCGTCGTCGCCGGCCACCCGGCGAACCTCGATCTTCGTCCCGCGGGTCGCCGGCATCCGCTTGGCCCACTCGACCGCTTCCTCCTTCGAGGCGACGTCGAGCAGGAAGTAGCCCCCGAAGAGTTCCTTGGTCTCCCCGTACGGCCCGTCGGTGACCACCGGGGCCTCGGCGCCGAAGTCGACCACGACACCGCGGCTCGGGTCGTCGAGCCCTTCGGCCGCGAGGAGGACGCCGGCCTTGAGCATGTCTTCGATGTACTGGCGGGTCGAGGCCATCGACGCCTCGATGTCGGCCATCATGGCCGCGTTCGACTCGTCGGTGCCCCGCATGATCAGCATGTACTTCGGCATCGTGTGCTCCTCGTCCGGCGGGGCCGCCTCTCGGCCCTCGCCCCCTCTTGTCGAACGAGTGGCCCGCGGATCAACACGGCCCGGAAAATATCTTCGCGCGCCCGGCTCACCGGAGAGCGTCGAGCAGCAGGCGCGCGGCCACCGCCGCTCCGTCGGCGCGGACCTCGGCGGCCAAAGCCGCCGCCCGCGCCCGGGTCCCGGGCGCCAACGCCGTGTCGAAGGCCGCGCTCAAGGACTCGAAGGTCGCCGTCGGACCGTCGAGGGCCGCGCCGACCTTCCGGGCCGCCACCCGCCCGGCCCAGTACGGGTTGTCCGCCACCGGGAGGGGGACGACCACCTGCGGGACGCCCGCGCGGGCGGCCGTCTGCGTCGTGCCCGCGCCGCCGTGGTGGATCACCGCGGCCAGCTCGCCGAACAGGCGCTGGTGGTTGACCTCGCCGAGGGCGAAGCAGTCGTCCTGGCCGTCGACCAGGTCCAGCTCCGCCCAGCCGCGGGAAACGAGGACGCGGTGACCCCGGGCGCGGCTCACCTCGACGGCCCAGCGGGCGATGTCCGGCGCCGGGCCGATGCTGCCGAAGCCCACGTAGACCGGCGGCGCGCCCGCGTTCAGGAACGCCACCAGCTCGGCCGGCAGCGGCCGCTCGTCCGCCTGCGTCCACGCCCCGGTCTGGACCACTTCGAGGCCCGGGGTCGCCGGCCACGGCCCCAGGGCCGGGTCGGCCGCCAGCCACGGCCGCTCCGAGTAGACGTGGCCGCGCACGTCGTCCACCGGGGGCAGGCCGAGGGCGGTCCGGTGCCGGTTGAGCGGCGCACGGAACTGCGCGTTCACCCTCTCTGCGTCCAGCTCCCACAGCGTCGCGTTGTCGGCCCCTTCCGGCTCCGGCCAGCCCGGCCGCGGTGGCGGCGCGTGGTGCGGCGACGGCAGGTTGACCGCCGCGTAAGTCGTGTACACGTAGCGGATGCCCGCGGCTTCGGCCACGGACCGCGCGCCGACCTGGGCCAGGCCGGCGACCACCAGCGCGTCGCACCCGCCGGCCGCGGCCGGGAAGACGTCGAACTGCGTGTCGACCAGTTCGGTCCGGTACCGGGACAGCTCCGCCGCCGACGGGGGAGCCGTCCCGCTCATCAACGCCCGCACCGGCGGCCCGACCGGCACCGCGTCGATCCGGAGCCCGCCCAGCCGCTCCGCGAACTCTTCGTCCGGCGGGACGCACATCCGGACCTCCGCGCCGAGCTTTCTCAGCTCCACCGCGAGTGCCACCAGCGGTTCGACGTCACCGCGTGTCCCGTACGTGGAGAGCAGCACTCGCATGCGCGTCCTCTTCGCTTTCTCTCGTACGTTCCGGCCAGTCTACGGTGATCGACATGCTCTCGCGCGGAGCTGCCTCCGGTGACTACTGTGGCGCATAAGGGCTCCTGACCGTCAACAGAACTTGAGGGCCACTCGATGCCTGCTTCGTCCCCTGATGTTTCGATCATCCTGCCCTGTGCCGGACTGGGAACGCGCTTCGGAGCGCCGTACGCGAAGGAACTGCACTGCCTGGAACCCGGGGTCACCATCCTCGACCGCAGCCTGGAAGCCGTCGTCGAGCTGGTGAAGAGCGGGCTCACCGTGCGCGTGGTCGTGGTGTTCGGGACGCACAAGCTGGACACGGTCAAGTATCTGGCGCGCTACGCGGGGATCTTCCAGCTGGTCTTCGTCTACCAGGACGACGAGGCCGGACCGGGGCTGGACGGCGCGATCCGGTGTGCCTTGCCGATGACGGGGGGACCGGTGGCCCTCGTATTGCCTGACATCGTTGTCAGCGGCGTGGGGAGCCTGCTCGCCGCCGTGCGGCAGACCGAGGTCGCGGGCTGGAGCGTGGTGGCCGCCGAAGAACGGGATCCCGGCACGCTGCGGCAGATGGGCGCGCTGACGGTGGCCGCCGAGGACGGCGTCGTGACCGTGGCGGCGGCCGCGGAGAAGCCGGCGGATCCTGCGGGCTTCAACGCGCTGTGGGGCATGGTGGCGGTTGCCGAGGAGGAGGCCCACCGGTTGCCGGACGTGGCGAGGAGGGACGCGGACAGCCCGCTGGCCGGCGCGGTTGCCCTCATGGTGGACCGGATCGTCAACTACAACACCGCCGAGGGCTGACTCGGTCCTTTGTGGACCGTCGATCCGGGTGAAGGAGAAGCATGCTCGACGATGTGATGACGGCGCTCGGCACCGTCCTGCCGCGGCTGGCCGCCGTCACCGGCACCCCCGGGGTCGCCGTCGCGGTGGCGACGAGCGACGAGCTGCGGACAGCGGCGACCGGGTTCGCGAACCTGGCCACGCGCACGCCGATGACCGCCGAGACGCCCGCGCCGGCGGGCTCGCTCACCAAGCCCGTCACGGGGCTGGCCTTCATGCAGCTGACCGAAGCGGGCTTGGTCGGCCTGGACACGCCGGTCGACCAGGTGCTGCCGGCGGGACTGCGGGGTGCGGACCCGGCGCCCGTCACCACGGCCATGCTGGCCGCGCACCAGGGCGGCTACTACAGCGACATCGTCACCGCCGCGGCGTCCACGGCGCCGGCCGAGCCGATCCTCGACTACGTCCGGCGCCGGCACGAGGCCGGCCGCGCGGTGGAGTACGGCGGGGTGCTGCCGCTCGCGACGGCACCGGGGTCGTATTCCTACTCGAGCTTCGGCGTCGGGGTGCTGGGCGGGGTGGTCGAGCACTTGACCGGCGAGCCGTACGGCGCCCGCGTCCACCGGGACGTGTTCGCCGCGACCGGCATGAACGACACGAGCATCGACGACGGCACCCGGGCGCCCGGGTCTTCGAGCGCGACCGGGTACATGGCGTTCGGCGACTGGTGCCTGCCGAGCCCGCCGCTGCGCACCTCGGCGTACCCGGGGGTCGGGATGTACACGAGCGCCGCGGACTTCGCGCGGCTGCTGCAATCCTTGCTGCGCACCGCCCGGGGCGACCGCGGCCTGATCGGACCGGACTCGCTCGCGGCGATGGTGGCCCCGCGCGCGCCGCGTCCGAGCCCGCACGGCGTCCGCTCGTTTTCCGGCCTGACGCTCGAGCTCGCCGACCCGGACCTGGGCGAGGACTGGTGGTGGGGGCACACCGCGGCGTTCCCGTGGGGATTCTGGTGGGAGGCAAGGGTCTGGCCGCACCGCGACCTGGCCGCGGTGGCGGTGGGCAACCGCTGGGACATGGCCCGCTTCCACAACCCGGCCACCCGCAGCGCGCCGGGCCTGGCCGTCGAGTGGGCCGGCCGCTGGGCGGCGTCCGGCGCACCGGCGAAGCTGCCGGACATGGACGGCCGGCCCCGCTGGACCGGGCCCCGGCCCACCCCGGAGAGCTCACGCTGGATGGGAGTGCTGACGGGGGAACGCACCCACGGCCTGCTCGCGGTGGCCGAACCCCTGCCGGTCACATCGCTGACCGAAGGCGCGCGTTCCCTCGGCGACGCCGACCCGGGCGGCTGGGACCCGGAGGCATTCGCGCGCGGAGTGGAGCAGGCCCGCGCGGTCGCCCCGGACCCGGCCGCGCTCGAGGTGCTGGGCCGCGAACTCGGTCCGGCGGCGGCGTTGTGGATGCTGGAGTGCGGCGCGTCGAGCGCGGATTTGACGATGCCGGTCGGGTTCTACGCCCGCGCACCGCGGTAAGCGAAGGTTTCGCCCCTCCGCTCCGTGCTGTTGGCGAGCCGCCAGCGCCCCAATGTGGCCTTCGGTGCGTCAGACGCAACCAAGGCGGCCTTCGGTGCGTTGAACGCAACCAAGGCCACCTTGGGGCGCTCGGGGCCAGAGCGGCTCGAGACGCCATTGCCCGGCGCGGTGGCTCGGCGCAGGCGGATCGCTCGGGGCTTTGGCTCGGCGGAGCCGTATCTCTGCGCCGGTCTGTTGGCGGGTCGCCAGCGCCCCAATGTGGCGGGGGGGGGGGGAGGGGGAAAAAAAAAAACCCCAAAGAGGTGGAGAAGAAACAAGACAACAAAGGGGGGAG
>NZ_JBVHUL010000014.1:0-69527 GCF_055565395.1 Amycolatopsis sp. NPDC028719 | reverse complement strand
GGGCGGTTACCAAGCACCCAAGGGTGGTGTTCGGTACGTCAAACACACCAAACGCCACATTGGGTGCGTGAGACGCAACCAATGCCACATTGGGGCGCTGGGGCCCGGCTCAGTGGAGGTGGACCTCCAAGGCGACCCGGTGGCGGCCCCGTGGCAGCGGTACCCAAGCCGGCTCCCGCACCGGCCGCACCGCGGGGAAGCGGTCGAACAAGCCGCGCAGCGCGACCTCCGCCTCCACCTTCGCCAGCGCCACCCCCAGGCAGAAGTGCGGCCCCCAGCCGAATCCGACGCTGCCTTCGCGGCCGCCGTGTTCGGCTTGCCAGCGGACGTCGGCCTTGTGCGGGTGGGCGAACTGGGCCGGGTCGCGGTTGGCCGCGCCGAGCACCGCCTGGACCGGGTCGCCCGCGCGGATCTTCACCCCGCCCACCTCCAGGTCGGTTGCGGCGTACCGGAGCCGGGCCAGCTGGACCGGGCCGTCCGTGCGGACCAGCTCCCGCACCGCCGCCGGCCACAGCTCGGGCTCCGTGCGCAGCAGCTCCCGCTGGGCGGGGTCGCGCATCAGCGCCAGCGCCGCGTTCGACAGCATGTGCGCCATCGTCTCGTGTCCGGCCAGCACCAGGAACACCACGAGCGCCACCGCGTCGACGTCGGTCAGGTCGTCCTGGGCGACGACCTCGCTCAGCAGGTCGCCGGCCGGCTCGGCCCGGCGCCGGTCGACAAGGGCGTGGCAGTAGGCGAACATCTCGCTCAGCGTCGGCGTGATCCGCGCCGGGTCGCCCGCGACGAGCACCTTGCCCCAGCGCCACCAGTTCGCCCAGTCCGTTTCCGGTACGCCGACGAGCTCGCACACCACGGCCATGGCCAGGGGATAGGCGAACTCGTCGATCAGGTTCACGGTCCCCGGCGCCGCGGCGAGGTCGTCGAGCAGGCCGTCGACGATCTCCTGCACCCGGGGCCGCAACGCGGCGACCCTCGACGCGCTGAAGGCGTGGCTGATGCTGCGGCGCAGCCGGGTGTGCTCGGCCCCGTCCAGGCTGAGCAGGCTCGCCCGCAGGTAAGGCAGGTGCTCCGGCGGCGTGCCCAGCGCGAGGAACGCCTCCTCCTGCGACTGCGCGCCCTGCCCCGGCAGGCCGGCAGGATCGTTGCGCACGGCCGGATCCGACAGCACGGCGCGGACTTCGGCGCTGCCGGTGACGAGCCAGCCCTCGCCGCCGTCGGGCAGCCGGGCCCAGCAGACCGGTGACTCGGCGAGCACGCGGTCGTAGCCGCGCATCGGGTCGTCGAGAACGGCCGGATCGCGGACGTCCACCACGGGTTCGGACGACATGGAGCTCCCTGTCAGCCTTTGAGCGGGCCGCCGTTGATGGCGACGCGGTTGCCGAAGCGGGTGTACGGGTAGTAGTCGTACGTCGCGTGGTGCTGGACGCAGCGGTTGTCCCAGAACACCAGCGTGTTCGGCTCCCAGCGCACCCGGCAGGCCAGCATCGGCCGGTTCGGCACGACGGAGAACAGCAGATCGAGCACCGCGCGGCTCTCGTCGCCCGACAGCTGCGGGATGTGCGAGGTGTAGGCCGGGTTGACGTACAGCAGCGGCCGGTCGGTCTCCGGGTGCCGCACCACGACCGGGTGCTCGCTGACCGGCGGCTCGTAGCCCTCCGGGATCTTGTGGCCGCGGAAGGCGTGCGCGCCGTCGTGGATCGCGGTCAGTCCGGCCAGCAGTTCCTTGAGCTTCGGCGACAGCATGTCGTACGCGAGGTGCATGTTCGCGAAGAGCGTGTCGCCGCCGCTGCCCGGCTCGGGCATCCGCGTGATGTGGAGCATCGAACCCAGCGACGGCTCGGCGTCGGCGGTGCCGTCCGCGTGCCAGCCGTTGCCGAACACGGTGGCCGCCTCCGGAGCGGTCGCGACCTCGAGGATGTACGGGTTGCCGTGCTCGGGCGGCGGGTTCACCGGACGCAGCTCGCCGAAGTGCGCGGCCAGGCGCTGGTGGTCGTCCGGCGTGATGTCCTGGTCGCGGAACACCAGGACGTGGTGGTCCAGGAACGCCGTCTTCAGCTCGGTGAGCTGCTCCTCGGTGAGCTCCCGGGCCAGGTCGAGGCCGGTGACCTCGGCGCCGATGACCGGGGTCAGGCCCCGCACCGCCAGCGTCCGGTAGTCGCGCGCGGGCCGCGTCGTGATCCGCTTGACCGCGTCGAGTTCGTACTGCTCCATGGTTTCCTTTCCTCCGTGGGTCTCACGGGCCGGTGATGGCCGCGGCCACCGCGGTGACGTGCGGGGCGCGCACGATGCCGTAGTGGGTGGCGGGCAGTTCGTGCCAACGGGTCGGCTCGGGCAGCAGAGTCCGCCAGCCGCCGCGATCCGCCACCGGCAACCCGGGTTCGGGATCGGCGGCGAGCCAGACGTGGCTGGGCGTCGCGGCCAGGCGCGGCAGCTCGTGCCCGGTCATGCTGCGCAGGTTGGCCCGGCACGCGCGCGCGAGCCGCCGGGCGTGCTCACCCGCGACGCCGCCGGAGGCGCCCAGCTCGCGCTCGAACACCGTTTCCAGCTGCGCGTCGCTGTAGTCCGCGGCGCTCGCGCCGGGCGGCGGCGGGTCGATGAGGTGCAGCGCCCGCACCGGCTGCCCGGCCGTCTCGGCTTCGGCGGCCATGCCGGCCGCCACCCAGGCACCGAACGACCACCCGGCGAGCTGCCAGGTGCGGCCGGGTAACTGCTTTCGCAGCGCCGCGTAGTACCGGCGGGCCCGGTCCGCCACCGGCCAGCCGGGTGGTTCCGGCCGGCTCAGCGCCGGGTCGGCGATCACGCAGACGCCGAGTTCCGGCGGCAGGGCCTCGACGAGCGGCCGGTAGGCGTGGACGTCCCCGCCGACCGGGTGCACCAGGCACACGGCTTCTCGCGTGGTCCCTTCGCGCCAGACCTGCACCACTACTTCGCCGGTGTCGGCCGCCTCGGAGAGCTTCGCCAGCAACGCGGCCATCGTCACTTCCGGGCCGAGCCACGCGAGGTCGAGGTCGACGCCGTAAAGGCGTTTCACCGACTCGACGACGTCCAGCAGCGTCAAGGAGTCGGCACCGAGGTCGTAGAGGGGCACGTCCGGGTCGAGTTCGGCGACCCCCAGCAGGGCACGCACCTCCTCGGTCAGGTCCGCTTCGGCCGGTGGTGCCACGGTGGGCGTGGTGTCGCGTTCGTGGAACCCGCGGGCGGTCTCGAGGCCGGTCGTCGCGACCAGGAGCTGCGGCAACCCGGTTCCCAGCGCGCGGACGAAGGTGCGGCGGCCTTCCTCCGTGCTCAGGCCGACGGCCAGGTGGGCCTGGTGCCGGGCGTCGGTTTCCAGCGCGGTGACGGCCATCCCGGTGTCGCGCCAGACGTCCCAGCCGATCGAGAGCCGGGCGGTCGGGCCGTCGCGGTGGGCGAGCGCGTCGAGGAACCCGTTGGCGGCGGCGTAGTCCAGCTGGCCGGTTCCGCCGAACTGTGCGGACAGCGACGAGCAGTAGACGGCGAACGCGGGCCGGTGGCGTTCGACGAGCCGCTCGGTGAGGAGGGCGCCGGCGAGCTTGGCGGACTGCGTGCCTTCGCCGCGGGTGGCGATGAGACCGCCGTCGGGGACCCCGGCCGCGTGCACGATCCCGGCCAGCGGCGCGCCGATCGCGGCGTCGACCTCTTCGGCGGTGATCTTCGTGAGATCCGCGGCCAGCAGGTCGACGCGGTCCGCCCACGGCTTGAGCGGCTCGGGCAGGTGGGGATTGCGTGCCAGCAGCACGACCCGGCCGGTGGTGCGGACGAGCAGCTCTTCGGCGACGGCGGTTCCGATGCCGCCGGTGCCGCCGAGGACGAGGTGGGTTCCGTTGGCGTGGAAGGGTTCGCCGGTGGTGACCGGCGTGCTGTCCTGCGTCCACCAGAAGCCGGCTCTCAGTGCGAGCCGGTCCGGTGGGGGTGGGCCGGTGAGGAGGTCGGCCAGCTGGTCGAGGCCGGGTCCGGGCAGGTCGACCCAGTAGCCGGGCACGCCGCTTTCCTGCGGGCCGACGGCGGTGATCCCGGCGAGCAGCCCGGCTTCGGGGCGCGTGACGGCGGTGTTCGCGGGCGCGGCCCCGGCGGACACCCACCAGGTCCTCAGTGGACGGTCATGCGCGGCCCGCAGCAGGGCCGCGGGGGTGTCCACGCAGGCCCAGCGGGCATGGTTCAGGGAGCTTTCGCCGACGGGACCGGTGATGCCGAAGGGGAGGGTGTGCAGCCAGTCGATTTCCTTGCCTGGCAGGGTATCCAGCACCTGGCGCAGCTGAGCGGCGTCGGCCGGATCGGCTTCGAAGGTGTCGGGGCCGAGGCGGGCGAAGTGGCCGGCGGCGTGGACCCGTACGACGCGCGGGTAGACGGCGTCGAGGGCGGGCGCGCTGAGCGGGCCCTCACCGGAGATGACCAGGACGCGATCGGTCCCGGCGGCAGCGGTCACCCGGCGGAGCCGGACCCAGGTCGGCTGGTGCAGCCACTCGGCTTCGGGCAGCCGCGTGACGGCGGCCCGGCGCGGAAAGTCGAACTCGCGCGCAGCAAAGGCGGGCGGCGGAAAGTCCCACGGCGCGGGCGCGGGGGACTGACCCCAGTCGACGGGAGTTCCGGCAACCCAGGCAGCAGCCAGTTCGGCGGGAGCGGCACTTTCACGTGAAAGTGCGGGCCTGGGGGCGACCCTTGCGGCCTCCGAAGGCGCGGCGGGAGCGGGTGTGCCTGGCACGCGCTCGGCGGCCGGCTCGGCGGGAGGGAGCGTGGCGCTTGGCATGGAGGCGGCGGGTGTGCCGAGCGCAGGCTCGGCGGCCGGCTCGGCTGTGCGCAGCCACTCGACCGCTGCGGCCGCGTCGTCGCAGGCCGCCGCCAGGCGCCATGGCTGCGACGGGCGGCCCGACTGGAGGTGCCGGAGTACGTCCACATAGGACTCCGGGTGCACCGTCAAGTACTCCGCCACCCGAGCCGCCTCGAGGCGCAGGGCCGACGCGCTGCGCGCCGAAAGCACCAGGCACCGCACAACATCAGGACGCGGCGGCGAAGACGGCCGGACGGACTCCAGTACCACGTGGGCGTTCGTGCCGCCGATGCCGAAGCTGCTCACCCCGGCCACCCGCGGCCCCGCGGGCCACGGCTCCGCCCGCGTCGGCACCCGGAACGGCCCCAGGTCCAAAGCCGGGTTCGGCGCACGGAAGTCGACCGTCGGCGGGAGTACGCCGTGGTGCAGCGAAAGGGTCGCGCGGATCAGGCCCACCACCCCCGCCGCCGCGCCGAGGTGGCCGAGCTGGCTCTTCACCGACGACAACGCGCAGCCCGTCGACTCGGGCATCGCCTCGCGCAGGGCCGCGACCTCGATCGGGTCGCCGAGGCGGGTTCCGGTTCCGTGCGTCTCCACGTACCCGACGTCGGCGCCGGAACGCCCGGCCCGCCGGAGCGCGGCTTGGATGGCCGCGCGCTGCCCGGCCGGGGACGGGGCGCTGTAACCCTGCTTCACCGCGCCGTCGTTGGTCAGTGCCGAGCCCGTGATCACCGAGTACACCGTGTCGCCGTCGCGGCGAGCCGCCGAAAGCGGCTTCAGCACCACCACGCCGACGCCGCTCGCGCCGACCGTGCCGTCCGCGTCGTCGCTGAACGGGCGGCAGTGCCCGTCCGGCGAAAAGATGTGCTGCGGCCGGTACCGGTACCCCCCGGCCAGGGTGACGTCGACGAGCACGCCGCCCGCCAGCATCACCTCCGCCTCGCCGCCGCGCAGCATCCCGGCGGCCTGGTGGACGGCGACCAGCGAACTCGAACACGCCGTCTGGGTCGTCAGCGCGGGACCACGGAGGTCGAGGTGGTACGCGACCTTCGTGGCCAGGAAGTCCTTCTCGTGGTGCAGCGCGAGCTGGAAGCCGTCCGGCAGCGCGGCCGGGTCGCCTTCGCGCAGCATCTGCTGGAAGTACGTGTTCTCACCGCACCCCGCGATGAGCCCGATCCGCTGGGTCCCGGGGATCCCGGCGTGGGCCAGCGCTTCGACGCAGGCCATCAGCAACTGCCGCTGCTGCGGGTCCATCAGCGCCGCGTCGCGGTGGCTGATCCCGAAGTACTCCGGGTCGAAGGCCAACGGGTCGTCCAGGAGGCTGCGCGCGCCGACGAGGCCTTCCGCGGCCGCGAACTCCTCGATGCCTCGCCGGCCGGCGACGACCAGGTCCCAGAACGCCGCCAGGTCCGGCGCGCCGGGCAGCCGGACCGCCATGCCGACCACCGCCACCGGCTCGTCGGCCGCACCGGAGTCCCCGGCACGAGCCGGGGCCGGACCGGTGCTTTCGAGGTGCCGCGTCAGGTCCCGGAGCGTGACGTGCTCGAAGAGGTCCGCCACGGTGAACCGGTAGCCCGCTTCCGCGCAGCGCAGGTGGAACCGCATCAGCGAGAGGCTGGTGGCGCCGGCGGCGAAGAACGTCTCGTCCGGACCGATCGGCGCGCCGGTCACCTCCTCGAACAGCGCCGCCAGCTCGCTCGAGGGAGCCGCGGCCGTCCGGTGGAGGTCTTCCCCGGGCGCGGAGGAGACGGCGTCCCGGTCGAGCTTCCCGCTGGGCGTGCGCGGCAGCGCGGCCACGACGCGGAAGCGGTCGACGCGCGCGTGCGGCGGCAGCAGCGGCACGAGGTGCTCGCCCAGTTCGGCGGCGGTCGGCGTCCGGCGGCATTCCAGGAACGCGGTCAGGCGGTCGCCTTCGGCCGCGACGACCGCGTTGACGACGTCGGGGTGCCGCAGCAGCGCGGCTTCGACCTGCCCGAGTTCGAGGCGGTGCCCGCTGAGCTTGACCTGCCGGTCGGCCCGGCCGTCGAAGTGCAGCAGCCCGGCGCGGTCGAAGTGCGCGAGGTCGCCGCTGCGGTAGTACAGCTCCGGCAGCTCGGCGAACTTCTCCGGAGCCGCTTCGCCGAGGTAGCAGCGGTTCGCCGCGAGACCACCGATGAGCAGCTCCCCGACCTGTCCCGGCGGCAACGGCGCGCCCGCGGCGTCGGCGACGCGCAGGACCGCGTTCGCCACCGGACGCCCGATGGCGGGCCGGTCGGGCCAGTCCGCGGGATCGCCGTCGAGGGTCAGCGCGCTGACGACGTGGGTCTCGGTCGGGCCGTAGTGGTTGTGCAGGCGCGCGCCGGGCAGCCCGGCGAACCAGCGGCGGATCGCCGGCGTGCACACCAGCTGCTCGCCGGCGGTGATCACGTCCTGCAGCCGCGAGGGGTACTGCCCGAGCCGGACGCCGTGCTCGGCCAGCAGCTGCAAAGCCACGTAGGGCAGGAAGATCCGTTCGATGCCCGCGGTTTCCAGCTGCGCCAGCAGCGCCGGGACGTCGTGCCGCCACTCCGGCCGGACCAGGTGCAGCCGGCCGCCGCCGCAGAGGGTCGTGAAGATCTCCTGGAACGACACGTCGAACGACAGCATCGAGAACTGCTGGGTCGGCGCGGGCGGCGCGTCCTGCCACTGCAGCAGGTTGGCCAGCGTGCGGTCCGGGACGCGCACGCCCTTGGGCACACCGGTCGAGCCGGAGGTGAACAGCGTGTAGAGCGGCCGTCCGGTGTGCCGGGCCGGGACGTCGGGCACCGGTCCGCCGGTGAGCGTGACGTACCGCCGTTCGATGTCCGTTTCGAACGCTTCCCCCGGAGCGAGCAGGACGCAGCGCGGCCGGACCCGGCCGAGCATGGTGCTCAGCAACGCGGGCGGGTACGCGGGATCCAAGGGCACCGCGGTGATGTTCAGCCGCGCGAGGGCGAGGAGCGCGACGACGTGCTCGGCGGACGGCCGGAAGTACAGCGCGATGTCGGTCGCGTCGCCGGGCAGGGTGGCGGCGAGGCGGGCCGCGTGCGCGTCCAGTTCGGCGTAGGTCAGGGTCGTGTCGCCGGTCAGCGCCGGGGCGTCGGGCGTGCGCGCGACCTGACGCGCGAAGCCTTCCGCCACGGTTTCCCAGGTCAACGCCGCCTCGGCGCCCCGGCCGTGGTCGCGGCGGTAGGGCTCGGCCAGCTCGGCCGGGGTCCGCGCGGTGCCGTCCAGGGCGCGGGCGAACACATCGCCGAGAGCCGCTGCCTCGGCTTCGGTGAAGTGGCCTTCGCCGTACTCCCAGAGGCAGTCGAAGCCGTCGGGCCGTTCCACGACCGACAGCGTGAGCGCGCACTTGGCCTCGGCCGCTTCGATCCACTGTGGACTGACCGTGCAGCCGGGCAGCCGCAGTGCTTCG
This sequence comes from Amycolatopsis sp. NPDC028719, assembly GCF_055565395.1. Lineage (NCBI taxonomy): Bacteria > Bacillati > Actinomycetota > Actinomycetes > Pseudonocardiales > Pseudonocardiaceae > Amycolatopsis > Amycolatopsis sp. NPDC028719. Next base: position 61,326 of record NZ_JBVHUL010000014.1, on the reverse strand, counting down.
AAGTCGGTGTTCTCCAGGACGAACAGGTAGTCGAAGGCCGCGTACCCGGGGTCGAGGTCGGCGAACGCGACGTCCTGGTGGTCCAGCGCCGCGCCCGACGCGTCGCCGAGCCGGCGGAGCTGGGTGTCCAGGTCCTCGTCCGGATCCACCGCCAGCGGCAGCCGGACGGTGTTGGCGAACATCCCGACGCCGTCCTCGAACTCCCGCACCGGCCGGTTGGCGACCGGCGCGGCGATCCGGGGCCGGGTCCGCCCGGTCACCGCGTAGAGGCTCCAGGCGAACACGCCGAGCAGGAGCTGGAAGCGGGTCAGGCCCAGCTCGCCGGCCCAGTCGTCGACGCGCTCGCGCCCGATCGTGGTGGTCCGCAGCCGTCCCGCGAGCGACGCGTCGCCGGCCGGCTCGGCATCGTCGGACCGGGCGGTCAGCTGAGCGCGGTAGCCGGGGGAGGCGAACCAGCGGGACTGCCACGCGGCGAAGTCGAACGGCGTGTGGGCGCCGGGCCGCGGCGAGGCGCCGGACAGCTCGTGGAAGAGGACGTTCAGCGACCAGCCGTCGACCGCGATGTGGTGCAGGCACAGCAGAAACGTGCCATCGGGCCGCCAGGCCGCACGCACGAGCGCGCCCGACGCGAGATCGAACGGCGCGGTGAAGAAGTCGTCCGAAGGTTCGGTCCACGGGTCGTACGGCGCCTTCGCCACCTGCCGCAGGCCGTCGGGAGTCGCCTCGAACGCGGTGCGCAGCGCCGGATGCCGTTCCACCAGACCACGCACGTTCCGACGCAGAGCGTCGATGTCGGGGGCGCCGGTGACGCGGAAGGCGAGCGGCACGTGGTACGCCGTGGACGCGGGATTGCGTTGCTGCAGAAGCCAAAGCCGTTGCTGCTCGCTGGTGGCCGGCGCCGTCGTCGCGGACGCCGGTGCGCCCGGCTCCGGGTACGCCGCCTGTCCCGCGGCCGAGACGGCGGCGGCGAGGTCGGCGAAGGTGCCGCGCTGCACGACCGAAGGCGCGAGGTCGACACCTCGGCGTTCCCGGATCGCGAACCGCAGCCGCAACGCCTTGAGCGAGTCGCCGCCGGACCGCAGCCACGTGTCGCCGGGGTGGAGATCCGGAATGCCGAGGACGTCCGACACGACGTCCAGCACTTCGCGCTCCCAGGGCGTCGCGTCCCCGCCGGTGTCCGGCCGCCACGGCGGGAAGCCACCCGCCAGCAGCGCGGTCTCGTCGACCTTCCCGTTCGCGTTCCGGGGCAGCGCCTCGACGCGGAAGACGAGGTGCGGACGCATGTAGGCGGGCACGGTCGCGCTCAAATGAGCTTCGAAGGCCTCGTAGGAAAGGTCACCGGCCACGAGGAAGGCGAGCAGCTCGGCGGTGGCCGCGCGGCGCACCGCCACGTGCGCCTGCCGGATCTCCGGGTGCGCGAGGAGCCGCTGCTCCAGCTCGCCCGGCTCGATCCGGAACCCGCGGACCTTGACCTGCCGGTCGGTGCGCCCGGCGTAGGCGAAGCGCCCGCCCGGCAGCACGCGGACGAGGTCGCCGGTGCGGTAGAAGCGCGCGCGGCCCTCGTCGAACCACGGCAGCCGGACGAACCGCTGCCCGGTCTCCGCGGGCAGGCCGCGGTAGCCCAGCGCCACCCCGGCTCCCGAGATGTACAGCTCCGCCAGCTCGCCTTCGGCGGCCACGCGCTCGTCCGCGGTCACCGCGACCGCGCCGGTGCCCGGCAGCGGGCGGCCGATCGGCACGACGTCGCCGTCGAAGCCCCGCGGGATGGCGTAGCTGAGCGCGAACGTCGTCGTCTCGGTCGGGCCGTAGCCGTTCTGCAGCCGGGTCGGCGCGTCCGGGTTGGCCCGGTACCAGCGGCGGATCAGCGGGGCGTTGAGCTGCTCGCCGCCGATGACGACCCGGCGCACGGTCGAGAAGCTGTCCGGCACGGTCTCGGCGACCGCGTTGAACAGCGTCGCGGTCACGAACATCGTGTCGACGCGCTCGCGCACCAGCGCGTCGGCGAACGCCCGCGGCTCCCGCACGGTGTCGTCGTCGAGCACGACGCACGTGCCGCCGGTCAGCAGCGGCACCCACACTTCGAAGCTGATGGCGTCGAACGCGGGGTTGGCCAGGCAGGCGAACCGCGTGCCGTGGTCGAGCCAGCCGGGTTCGGCGAGCCGGAGAACCCCGGCGTCACGGACCTCGACGCCCTTGGGCCGGCCGGTCGTCCCCGAGGTGTAGAAGAGGAACGACGCCGGTGCGGGCTCGGCGGGCACCCCGGCTTCGACGGTTCCGGCCAGGAGCTCGGCCGGGGTCAGCGGGGGCAGGCCCGGCAGCCCGTCGTGGACGACGGCGGCCGCGGCCGCGTCGGCGAGGATGACGTCGCGGCGCGCGGGCGGGCTCTGCCGGTCCAGCGGCACGACCTGGCCGCCGAGGCGCAGCACGCCCAGCATGACCTGGATGAGCTCCGCCGAGCGCGGCAGGCCGACGGCGACCGCGTCACCCGGCCGGATTCCCTTGCGGGACAGGGATTCCGCGACGGCCGCGGCGCCCGCGTCCAGCTCGGCGTAGGTGAGCCGGCGGGCGCCGTCGGACACGGCGACGGCGCCCGGGTGCCGCAGCGCCCGGTCGTGGACGCGGCGGGCGATCGAGGTCATCGGGCCGCCAGCTCGGCCGTGACGACCTTGGCGACCAGCGGGAGCGCGTCGCTCTCGAGCATGTCCCAGTGCCCGCAATCGGCCGGGACCACTTCGAACTCGCCGCGGACGCGGCGGCGCCAGAACTCCGCGGAGCCCGGGATCGTGTCCTCACCGACGGCCTGCACGAACACCACGCGCGCCGCCGTCTCACCAGGGTCGTGCTCGCGCGCGGTCAGCCGGTTGTGGTTGTACGTGCGGTGGTAGCGCTCGATCTGGGCGTCCTCGATCCCCGGGTACATCCCGTTGAAGCGGACCAGCTTCTCGCGGAACTCCGCCGCGGGCACCGGTTCGATCGCCGCCTTCGCGGCCGGGTCGTCGGTGGCGGTGGTGTCGAGCAGCACGACGCTGACGCGCGGGTGGTGCTCGGCCAGCCGGCGGCCCATCTCGTAGGCGACCAGACCGCCGTAGGAAAGTCCGCAAAGGACCAGCGTTTCGCCGGGAGCCGGCTCGACGAGCCGCAGGTACTCCTCGGCCATCGCCTCGACGCTCGGCAGCGGCTCTTCACCGGCGTTGAGCCCGGGGGACTGGATCCCGAGGACACCGGCGTCTTCGGGCAGCGCGGCGCTGAGCGGCAGGTAGCAGAACGCGGTCCCGCCGGCCGGGTGCACGCAGACGACGCGAGCCTCGCCGGTGCCGCGGCGGAACTCGATCAGGCTGCCGCCGCCGCCGGGTGGGCTGTCCGCGCGCAGGAGCGCCGCCTGCGCCTCGATGGTCGGGTGCAGGATGACGTCGCGGATCGGCAGCTCGCGGCCGAACTCCGCGCCGATCGTGTGGGCCAGCTTGATCGCCGAGATCGACGTGCCGCCGACGTCGAAGAAGCCGTCCGAGACGCCGATCGCGGGGTGCAGCAGCAGGTTCCGCCAGATCCGCAGGAGCGCGAGCTCGACGTGGTCGCGCGGGGCGGCGGTGTTGACCGCGGCGGGCGCGCTCGCGCGGGCGTGCGCCAGGACGGCGTCGCGGTCGAGCTTGCCGCTGCGGCTCAACGGCAGCCGGTCGAACTCGGCGAACACGGACGGGATCATGTAGTCCGGCAGCCGGTCGGCGAGCGCCGCCCGCCACTCGTGGGGGGTCCGGCCGCCGCCGACGACCCCGGCGACGAGCCGGGGCTCGCCTTCGCGGTCCACCAGCACGGCGGCCTCCCGGACGCCGGGGACGGCCAGCAGCGCGGACGTCACCTCGCCGGGCTCGATGCGGAACCCGCGCAGCTTGATCTGGTCGTCGCGGCGGCCGGCGTACTCGGCTTCGCCGTCGGGCAGCCACCGGGCCAGGTCTCCGGTGCGGTACATCCTTTCGCCGGACACGAACGGGTCCGCCACGAACCTTTCCGCGGTCAGCGCCGGTCGGTGCAGGTAGCCACGCGCGAGGCAGTCGCCGGCCAGGAAGACCTCGCCCACCACGCCCGGCGGCACCGGGCGCAGCCGCTCGTCGAGCAGGTACAGCCGTGACCCGGGCAGGGGCCGCCCGATCGGGGCCGGGCGGTCCAGGGGCTTCGGGTCGAAGTGCGCGGTGGCGTAGAGCGTGGCCTCGGTCGGCCCGTAGCCGAAGCAGATCCGCAGGCCGGGCAGGGCCGCGGCGAAGCGGGCGAGCGCGGCGTCGGTCAGCGGTTCGACGCCGGTGAGGACCTGCCGCAGCGCGAGCCCTGCCACCCGGCTGAGGTCTTCGTCGATCCACCGGACGTAGGCCGGCGGCAGGAACGCCTGCACCACCCGGTGTTCCCGCAGCCACGCCATCAGCGCCGCGGGATCGGGCCGGACGTCTTCGGGCACGACGTGCAGCACGGCGCCCGTGGTCAGGGGGAGCAGCAGTTCGTGCACCGAGGCGTCGAAGCCGATGCTCGACCACGCCGACGTCGCCTCGCCCGGCGTCGCGCCGAACCGGTCGAGCCACTGGTCGAACAGGGCGAGGATGCTGTGGTGGGTCACCGCGACCCCCTTCGGGCGCCCGGTCGACCCCGACGTGTAGATCACGTAAGCCGTCTCCCCGGGGCCGGTCGTGACCGGTGCCCGGGTCTCGGCGCCCTCGGCTTCGAGGGCCGTGACGTCGTCGCTCAGCACCAGCACTGGGCGCGCGTCCTCGACCATCGCCGCCAGCCGGGCGGCCGGCTGGGCCGGGTCGAGCGGGAGGTAGGCGGCGCCGGTCTTCAGCACGCCCAGGACGGCGACCACCAGCTCCACCGACCGTCCACTGAGGACGGCCACGACCTCGCCCGGCCCGGCTCCCCGGGCGCGCAGGGCGTTCGCCAGCTTCGTGCTGCGGCGGTCCAGCTCGCCGTAGGTGAGCGTCCGGCCGGCACAAACGAGCGCGGGGGCGTCCGGGGCCGTCTCGGCGTGCGTGGTGAAGCGGTCGACGAGCCCGCCGGGGCGCCGGCGCGGACTCGGCCCGGTGCTCCAGGTGGTGAGGATTTCGCTCCGTTCGGCGTCGTCGAGGAGTTCGTAGCTCGCGATGTCCGAGTCCGGCCGCGCGGCCAGCTGGTCCAGCAGCCGGACGAGGTACGTGCCGTACCGCGCGGCGGTGGCGTGGTCGAAGAGGGCGACGGCGTAGTCGAGGTGCCCGGCGACGTCGCCGTTCTCCTCGGCCAGGCCGAGCGCGAGGTCGAACTTCGCGGGGGCGTGCTCGACGTCGAGGGGTTCGGCCGTCACGCCCGGCAGCTCCAGGAGATCGTGCAGGGTCGGCACCCAGGCGACCATCGTCTGGAACAGCGGGGTGTGCGCGGGGCTGCGCGGCGGGTTCACCAGCTCGACGACCCGTTCGAACGGCAGCTCGACGTGGTCGATCGCGGCCCGCAGGTCCGCGCGGACCTGCTTGAGCAGGGCGGCGCCGGTGCGGGCACCCGTCAGCTCGGCGCGCACGGCGAGGGTGTTGACGAAGAAGCCGATCGTGTCGGGGTGTTCGCCGCCGGCGCCGCGGTTGGCGGTGGGGACGCCGACAACGATGTCAGACTGCGCGGAAAGCCGGGAAAGCAAGATGAACCAGCAGGTCAGGACGGTCGAGTAGAGCGTGACGCCGTGCTCGCGCGCCACCGCCTTCAGGCGCGCGGTGAGATCCGATCCGAGGGAGAGCGGCACCCGGGCGCCGCGGTGGTCCTGCCGGGCCGGGCGCGGCCGGTCGGCGGGCAGCTCCAGCACCGGCGGCACGCCGTCGAGCCGGTCCTGCCAGTAGGCCTCGTGCGGGGCCGGGCCGGGGCCGGCCAGCCAGTCCTGCTGGGCCCGGGAGTGCTCGCGGTAGGGCCGCGCGGGCGGCAAGTTCGCCGCCACGCCGCTCACTTGAGCGGCGTAGAGGATGCCCAGCTCGCGCAGCAGCAAGGTGCGGGACCAGCCGTCGAAGACGATGTGGTGGACGGTGATCAGCAGGACGTGGTCCTCGTCGCCGGCGGCCAGCAGCCGGGCCCGGGCCAGCGGGGCCCGCGTCAGGTCGAACGGCTCGAACGGGTCGGTGCGCCGCAGTTCGGCCGCTTCGCCCGGCCGTCCGGCGACATCGGTGACGGTGCAGGGAAAGCCGTGACCGGCGGGTTCGACGATCTGCGCAGGCCGGCCGTCCTCGACGACGATCCGGGTGCGCAGGGCCTCGTGGCGATCGGTGAGGGCGTCGAAGGCCCGTCGCAGTGCCTCGCGGTCGAGGGGACCCCGCAGGGCGAAGGCCATGGTCTCGTTGTAGGCCGGGCCGGCCCCGTCCAGCTGGGAGACGGTCCAAAGGCGCTGCTGACCGGACGACAGCGGTGCGGACACTCGCATCGAGGACGGCCTTTCCGGGCGGGGCGGGCGAACCGGTACGGCGTTGTGCCGTCGCAGCCGAAGTCGGGGAAACGCTCTCTGTCAGTCCCGACAGTTAACACCACACCATCAGGTGATGACGAGGGGTGACAAAAGTTTGCCCGGAAGTCCCTGCCACGCGCGGCGAAGTCCCCGCGGTGAACGCGGCCAGGGCCGGAAGCGGGTGGCTTCCGGCCCTGGACGGCGTTGCGGAGATACGAGTTTCGGCTCAGTACCAGTGCGCCCGGCCACCGATCTTGCGTCCGGTCCCGCCGAGGATCGCCAACGCGACGCCGGCGACGGCGAGCACGATGCCGATCGTGTACAGCACCGGGATGCCGACGATGAAACCGATGACGAGCAGGATGACGCCCAAGATGATCACGGTGGAGAAGCTCCTTTTCCCGAAGAGCCGCCACCTCGGGGCGGTGGCGGCTCGCTACGGTCTCCGGGTACCCGCTATCCCGCCGAGCAAACACGCGTTCGCACTCGAACGAGTGACACTCAGATCTTGCGATACCGGCTTTCGAGCAGTGCGAACACGCCGAAGACCGCGATGCCGGCGGCCAGGGTGAGCAGCATGGCCTGCCCGTACGGCTGGACCGCGAGCGTCTTGAGCGCCGGGTCCAGACCACCGGCCTTGGCGGGGTCGTACTCGACGGCGGCGACGACGAGCATCGCGCCCACGGTGCCGTAGGCCAGCGCCATCGCGCACCAGCCGACCTGGCCGAGCCGCTCCGTCGACCGGCGCACCACCGGGGACGCCCCGCCGAGGTCGAGGTCGTGGACGAACTTCTTCCTGATCCCGCGGTAGGCGAGGAACGCGGCCACCGCGATGACGACGACGCCGGCCGAGATCACCACGGCGGCTCCCCAGGCCTCGGCCAGCACCGTGGCCACCACCGAACCCGCCTTGCCGGAACCGCCGGTCGCGGTCTTGCCCGCGCTGTAGGCGACCAGGCCGTACAGGACGACCTCGACGCCGCTGGTCGCCCGCCGCACCCGCCGCCGGCGCGGGGAAGCGTGCCGGTGCCCCGCGATCGCCTCGGTGAGCTGCCACAACGCCAGCAGCCCCGTGCCGGCGGCGATCACCCAGAGCAGCCACGCTCCGCCGCCCGAGGCGACGATCTGCAGCGCGCCGGCCTTGTCGGCCTTTTCGTTGTCGCCCAACGCCACCTGGACCGCCAGCCACGCGACGACGAGATGGACGAAGGCGTAGCAGGTCAAACCAATCCGGGCCAACAGGCTGAATCCTCTGAAGTCGGGCACCCGCGCAGCCTCGCCCACTCGGCCTCACTTGACCAGGTGTTCGGCCACATTCGCCGGGGATCGCCCGTCAGGCGGCGTCGAAGGTGATTTCGGCCCACACCGTCTTGCCCGTCGAGCGCTGCCACTGGCCCCACGCCACGCTCAGGTTCGCGACCAGCCCCAGCCCGTGCGGCGCCGCGCCCATGGACGGGTGTGAGCACGCGGCATCGAGGCAGGCGTCGTCGACCTCGACGCACAACCAGTTCGCGCGCCGCAGCAACCGGACCTGCCGCGGTGGTTCACCGTGGCGCAAGGCGTTGGAGGTGAGTTCGTCGACGACGGTCACCACGTCGTGGCGCGCGTCGTCGGGCAGGTCGCGGAGGAGCCGGTCGGCCCAGGCGCGCACCGCGGCCAGTTCGCTGAGGTCGTCGGCCACTTCCAAGGCGACGACCCGCAGTTCGCCGGTGCTGTGCCGCGTCTGCTCGGTCGTCATCGGCGACCCGCCTTCCGCCCGGCTCCGCGACCACCTCGCGGAGCGTCCGGCAGGTACGTACCCGGTGAAGGCCCCCGGCGAACATCCGCGGGCGGGGCGAGCCGGGGATGGAGCTGGCTCCACGCGACCAGCGCCACCAGAGCCGTCAGCCCGAACACCGTGCCCAGGCCGACGGCGGACGCCGCCGCGCCGGCCAGCGGGGACGCCACGGTCTGGCCGGCGCCGAGCCCGGCGAAGGACCACGTGACCCCGCGGGCGGGCCGCGTGGGGAACAGGCGGGCGGCCCAGAGGATGCACAGTCCGGTCAACGCCATGTACGTGACGCCGAACAGCGCGCCGGACACCAGTGCGCCGGGGAGGCCGGGGTGGGGGAGGGTCAGTAGGGCGATGCCGGCCGCCGCGAGCGTCCACGTCGCGAGGTTGGCGGCGCGCAGCCCGATGCGTCCGGCGGCTCGCCCGGCCAGGCCGCCGAGCAGCCCGGCGGCGCCGATGGCGAACCAGCACCAGGTCGCGGCGGCCGGGCTCAGGCCGGCTTCGGTGAGGCGGGAGCTGGAGAACGTCCAGTACGGCGCGCTCGTCACGCCGATGAGGACCGAGTTGACCACCAGCGGCGCCACGCCGCGAGCGGGACCGGTGGCCGCTTCGGCAGGCCGGGCGCGCGGCAGTGTCCGCCAGGCGAGCACCGTCATCGCCGCGCCGAGCACGGCGAACGTGGCCCAGATCGCGGGCCAGCCGAAGGCGAGCAAGGGCGTGAACGCCGACGCCGCGAGCCCGAGGCCGGTTCCGGTGTTCGCCCAGGTCTGCGCCCGCGGCCGGACGCGCGCGCCGACGGCCTCGCCGATCAGCTGGGCGACGCCCGGGGACACGAGTCCCGCGCCGGCACCCGCGACGACGATCCCGGCGCCGAACACCGCGACACCCGGTGCCACCGCCATCAGGGCGAGTCCCGTGGTGGCCGCCGCCCCGGCCAGCAGCACGGTGCCGCGCGGCGACCGCGCCGACGTCTTCGGGGACAGCAGCAGCCCGAGGCCGTAGCCCGCGGTGGAGAGGCCGCCGAGCACGCCGACGGCGACCGTCGTGAGCCCGAACGTTGCGCTGAACCGCGGGACGAAGAGTCCGTAGGCGTAGCGCGCGAACCCGTAGCAGAGGGCGATCACGCCCGCCCCGGCCGCCGCGACGGGCCACCACCTTGCCTCCGTTTCGGTCTCCATGCCTCCACCAAACAGACAGGTCTGTATGGTGTCAAGTAATGCTACGGTTGGTGCAGGTAGTGGCCCAGACCGATCAGTGTGGAGGAATGGTGGTCAGGACTCGTCCGGGGGACGCGGGGGCGAAGGTGCTCAAGGCGGCGTCGGCCCTGTTCTACCGCGAGGGCATCCACGCCGTGGGAGTCGACACGGTGGCGGCCGAGGCGGGCGTGACGAAGGCGGCCCTCTACGGGAACTTCGGTTCGAAGAGCCGGCTGGTGGTCGCGTACCTGCGCGAACGCGACCGCCGGTGGCAGGAGCAGGTCGACGCGATCACGGCCGGGCACGCCGACCCGCGCGAGCGGGTGCTGGCGGTGTTCGACGCGTACGAGGAGTGGCTGTCCCGCGACGGCTACCGCGGCTGCGCGTTCCTCAACGCCGCCGCGGAGTTCCCCGACCCCGCGGACCCGGTGCGCGAGGTGGTCCGCCACCACAAGACCGCCCTGCGCAGCTACCTCCGCACCCAGCTCGAACGCGCCGGCTCCGACCGCGCGGACGATCTGGCGGAGGAGGTGCTGCTCCTGGTGGAGGGCGCGACGGTGACGTCGGTGGTTTCCCGGGACGCGCGGCCGTTTTCGGTCGGGAAGCGGTTGGCGGAGATGATGATCGGCCCGGCTCGGTGACGTAAGCGCCGCCGGTGGTCGCCGCTCAGCGGATCGCGTCGTGCGGCAGGACCGCGTGCACTCCCCACGTCTCGTTGGCGATCTGGGTGATCCGCAGGTCCACCACCGGGCTGGCGAGGGCCAGCGCGGTCGGTTTGTCGACGTCGTGAAGCCGCTGCAGCCAGGTGACCATGGTGTCGAGCGCGTCGGCCGCGGCCTGGTTGAGGTCGGCGTCGAACCCGAACGTGAGCCGGCCTTCCGGTGTCTCGGCGTGGATGCCCGGGACCGCCGGGTCCGTCGACAGGGTCAGGGTCACGTCGGTGGTCATCGGGCATTCGATCGCCGTCCCGCCGACTTCGCCGTTTCCTTGCGCCGCGTGGCCGTCGCCCAGGTGCAGCAGTGCGCCGGGCACCGTCACCGGCAGGAACAACGTCGACCCGGCCACCAGGTCGCGGCAGTCGAGGTTGCCGCCGCCGACGGTTCTCGGCGGAATCGTCGAGTGTGGTCCCGGCTCGGCGGGCGGCATGCCGGCGACACCGAGGAACGGCGCGATGCCGACGGTGTGGCCGAGGTTGCTGGTCGCCGTGCCGTCGCCGATGTCCCACGTCAGCCACGTGGGCGGTCCGCCGGCCACGCCCAGCCTGCGGTTGAGCGCGTTGTCCTTCACCCCCGCGGTGGTCCAGCCCCAGTCGCCGGGCGTGATCGACGTGAAGCGCACCCCCAGGACCATGCCCGGCTCGGCGCCGCGCACCTCGATCGGCCCGGTCAGGCAGTGCCCGCGCCGGTCCGGGAACATCGTGGGGCCGTGCACCCGGCGTTCCAGGTAACCCGCGGCGTCGAGCGAGCCGACCACGACGGAATCGCCCGGGTCCACGGTGAGCACGGGCGGGGTGGACCGGTCGAACACGTCCACGGTGGTCGCGCGCGTCGCCGGAAGGTGGTGCTGGGCCACAGGAAATCCTTTCGAACGTGATCGGCGCTCAGCAGAGCACGGACCCGGCGGCCGGGGCCAGGCGGGGCGTGGCCGCGGTCCCGCTCGTCAGCGCCGCCACGGTTTCGGCCATGGGCGCGCACCGGGGATCCTGGTGGACGGCGGCCAGGACGCGGTCGCGGTCGGCGTCGTCTTCGAACCGCCGGATCCAGACGAAGGCGTCCTCGTCGCCGAGCACGGTGAACGATCCCACGACGTCCATCCCCCGTTCCCGGTGCAGCGGGATGACGATCTCGGCCAGGTAGCGCGCCAGTTCGGCGCCGCGGCCGGAGCGGGCGTGCTCGGTGCGGATTTCGTAGAACATCGCAGGTCTCCTCGGTGGCGGTCAGGTCGGGGGTGCGACGCGCGCGGCGGCGAGCGCGTAGACGTCCGGAGATCCTTCCCACGGGGCGGTGCGCTGCACGGCCCACCGGTGGATCAGCCAGCGTCCGCCGGCTTTGCGCAGTGCCAGCTGCCAGTAGCCGCGCATCGTGCAGTGGTCGACGACTCCGGGGCCGGCGGGAACGTGGTGGTAGGCGACCATGTGCGTGCGGCACGTTGCTTCGTCGCCGGACAGCCGGAAGACGAGGTCGGTGGCGGCGTGGTGGGTGCAGTCGAACCCCGCCAGGGTCGTGCGCGCCAGCTCGACCAGGTCGGCGGCCGGCACGGTCCTCGGTGGCCCGCCGTGGTGGTGGGCCGACAGGTCCAGCGTCACCTCGTCGGCGAACAGCCGCCGCAGGGCGATCCAGTCCCGGTCGTCCTGGGCGTGGGCGAGACCGGCGACGACGTCGGCGATGGCTGTCCGATCGGCCAGCTCCTGCAGTGCGCTCATGCTCCGGTCTCCTCGGGCGGTTCGGTGACAGGCCGGTCGATCAGCGGCAGGACCAGCCGGCTGGGGTGGGCCGGCCCGTGGTGGACGCGGTTGACGGCGACGATCAGGTCGGCTTCGCCGTCGGTGGCGATCGTCCCGCCCGTGTTGGTGTTGCGGTCGTAGCGCGGGAAGTCGCTGCTCGAGACCTCGAGCCGGATGCGGTGCCCGGGCAGGAAGACGTTCGCGGTGACGCCCAGGTCGAGGGTGAGTTCGGCGAGCGCGCCCGGCGCCAGGAGCGTGGGCTCGGTGAGCGATGCGCGGTAGCGGACGCGCTGGATGCCCTCGCACAGCAGGATCGCCCGGCCGTCGGGGTGCACGTCGACCAGCTTGCCGGTGAAGTCGGTGTCCGGCGCGGACGAACGGACGTGCAGCACCAGGGAGACGTGGCCGGTGACCTCGACGGGCCGCTCGAGCGCCGGGGTCGTGAAGCACAGCACGTCCGCGCGCGTTTCGGCCGCCGCCTGGTCGGCCGGTCCGGGGTAGGCGCCGGACGCCGCGGCGAGGACCCGGCCGCCCAGGCTCGGAACCGGGTCGCGAGGGTCGTAGTGGACCGTGTCCGTCGCGTCTTTCGAGGGGACATCGCGGGTGAGGACGCCGTCGCCGGTGGCGGTGTTGGCGCGGCCGTCGCCGGCGAGGAAGAAATCGGTGTACCGGGTGTCCGGCAGCGGCCAGTCCGGCTCGTCACGCCACTGGTCGACGCCCATGACGAAGATCCGGACCCGGCCGGTGTCTTTGGGGGTGACCGTCTCGGGGGTGTCCACCCGGCCCCGGACCCAGCGGTCGAAGAACCGCAGGTGGGTTTCGGTGATGCCGGCGGCCTTGATGCTCCCGGCGAGCCCGAACGACCGGTCGGGGTAGGTGCCGAGGTCGGTGCCGTCGGGGTGGGACCAGGGCCCGATGAGCAGCCGTTGCCCGTCCCGGGCCGCGGCGCTGCCCCCGTGCCGGCGCAGCATCGTGTAGGACCGCACGGTTTCGCCGACGAACACGTCGTACCACCCTCCGATGTGGAGGGCCGGGACGGTGATCCGGTCGCAGTGGTCGATCGCGGCGATGTCCCGCCAGAAGCCGTCCCGTTCCGGGTGGCCGAGCACGTCGCCGATCCAGGGGAGGGAGCGTGTCACCGGGCCGCGGTCGGCGAGCGGCAGCGGTTCGTGCAGCAGCCGCGGTTCGGCCAGCCCGGCCAGCAGCGCCGCGGCGTCGGCGGGGTCACCGTCATCGCGGCGCAGGGTGCGCAGGGCCGAGAGCGTGCCCCAGGACAGCACGGCGTCCTGGGACAACGCGCCACCGGGGGAGCGCCACGGCGCCGCGTACGGGTCGGCCGAGGTCATCACCGGGGCGATCGCGCGCAACGCCGGCGCGTCGTGCGGGGCCGCCTGCCATTGCGTGAAACCCATGTAGGAGCCGCCCCACATGCCGACCGCGCCGTCGCACCACGGCTGCGCGGCCAGCCACGTCAGGGTGTCGAGACTGTCCCGGCCTTCGTGCGTGTGCGGCACGAAGGTCCCGGGGGAGCGGGAGGTGCCACGGACGTCCTGCGCCACCACCGCGTAGCCGGCTTCCACGAGGGCGAACACGTCCGGGAGCTTCGGATTGCCGTACAGGCCGGCGTCGTCCTTGCCGTACGGCGTGCGGACCAGCAACGTGGGGAACGGTCCCGGCCCGGCCGGCAGCCACACGTTGGTGGCGAGCGCGACGCCGTCGCGCATCGGCACCGGCACGTCCACTTCCACCGTGAAGGTCATGCCCGCCCCCGGTTTTCGCCGGCGCCGGTCGTCATCATCCAGTGGCTGAACGCGGCGTAGTGGTGCGCGAACTCCTGCGGGGTGGGTGCGTGTTCCACCGCCGCCGACAGGTCCGCGGCGCGGGCGTACCGCGGGATCCGGTCCGCCTCGTAGGCGGCCAGCGCCGCGGGGACGTCACCGGCCGCGCCGAGCAGGCGGCCGAGCAGCGCGGCGTCCTCGATGCCGAGTGTCGCGCCGGCGGTGATGTGCGGCGACATCGCGTGGGCGGCGTCCCCGGCGAGCACGACGCGCGCGGAAGCCCAGCGGGGCAGCGGCGGCACCAGCATGACCTCGTTGTGCAGAATGCTTTCTTCGGGCGTCGCGGCGATCAGCTCGGAGAGGATCCCGGTGCTCTCTTCCAGGTGCGCGGCGCGGTCCAGGGCCTGCTGCTTGCGGGTGCCGGTCAGCTCCGGCGTGTCGAACTGGTTCACCAGCCAGTAGACGCCGCCGTCGTAGGTGCGCACGTACCCGCCGCGGCAGCCGTGGCCACCCAGGATCACGCGGTTTTCGGTCAGCTTCGGACCCGGGTCCGGGATGACCGCGCGCCAGGCGTGGTGACCGGGGTGCGCGCGCGCCGGCGTGCCCGGCACCAGCTGCTCCCGCACGGCCGAGTACGCGCCGTCCGCGCCGACGAGCACGTCGGCGTCTTCCCCGCTGCCCTCGGCGAACCGCACCGTGACGCGGTCCGCGTGTTCCTCGTACGCGGTGAACCCGGTGGCGAGGCGGATGTTCTCCCGGCCGACGGCGCCGGCGAGCAGATCGTTGAGCTTCGCCCGGTGCACCAGCAGGAACCGGTGGTCCTCGACCCCGAACCCGGGAGTCTCGAGCGGCCGCCCGGCCGTGTCGTGGAAGTACATCTCGCTGGGCTCGCCGATGGCCCGCACCTCATCGCCGACGCCGAGGTCGTCGAACACCGCCAGCGCGTTGCGCCACAGCCCCAGCCCGGCCCCGGCGGCGCGGATTTCCGGCGCCTGCTCGCAAATCACCACGTCGATCCCGGCGCGGCGCAGCGCGAGGCCACTCGTCAGCCCCACGATCCCGCCGCCGATCACCACAACTCGCATCGGTATCCCTCCTTCGGTCGCCCGGGTTCGACGCTAGGGACGGATGCCGTTTAACTCCAGTGCAACCTTGGTACACAGTCATTTCATCTGTGATAATCGGGGAGTGGATCACGACCTGAACCTGATCGAGGTGCTGGACGCGCTGCTCACCGAGAACAGCGTCACGAAGGCGGCGGCGCGCCTGCACACCTCGGCCCCGGCGGTGAGCCGGTCCCTGGCCCGCCTGCGCCGTGCTTTCGGCGACCCGCTGCTGGTGCGTGCCGGGCGCGATCTCGTGCCGACACCCCGGGCGCTGGAGCTGCGCGGGGAAGTGCACGCCGTCGCCGCCCGGGCCCGGGCGCTGTTCACGCCGTCGGCCACGGCCGATCCGCGGACCGCGGTGCGCCAGTTCGACCTGCAGGTCACCGACATGCTGTCCACGACGTTCATCCCGTCCCTCATCGACGATCTGAGGACGCAGGCGCCGGGGATCTCCCTGCGGCTGCGGCCGGAGAACCTCGAAGACACCCCGGCCCTGCGCGAAGGCCTGGTGGACCTGGAAATCGGCACCATCCGCCCGGGCGACCCGGAGATCCACTCCGAAACGCTCGTCACCGAGACGCTGGTCGGCGCGGTGCGGCCGGACCATCCGTTGGCGAAGGTCAAGACCGTCACGCCGAGGCGGTTCGCCGCGGCCGACCACGTCGCCGTGTCGCGGCGGGGCCGGGCGCACGGCCCGATCGACGAGCGCCTCGCCGAGCTGGGCTTGAGCCGGCGCGTGCTCACCGTGGTCCCCAGCTTCGCGAGCGCGCTGTACCTGGCCCGCGAAACCGACGTCGTCTGCGTCGCCCCCGCCGGGCTGGGCCGCACGATGCTGGAGACGCTCGGGCTGCGGACGTTCCCGATCCCCCTGGCCCTGCCGCCCATCGCGCTCGGCATGGCGTGGCACCCCCGCAACCACCACGACCGCACGCACGAGCTGCTGCGCGAGCGCACCCGGCACATCATGGCCGCCGTGGCGGCGCCCGGCCCCACCGCGAAGCCCCGCGCGACGTGAGCGAGTACTGATCCATGCCGCGCCGAGGTCGTTGACAGCGCCCCAATGTGGCCTTGGTTGCGTTCAACGCACCGAAGGCCGCCTTGGGTGCGTTGAACGCACCGAAGGCCACATTGGGGCGCACTGCCGTCAGCGTGCGGACCCGGTCCAGCCGACCCGGCCGTCGACCGGCTTGCGACGCGCGGCACCGACGGCTGACCCGTGATCATCAGTCCCTCGCGGCCCGCCCGGCGAGGTGTGTTTTGATGGGAACTTCGGGGTCGGTCAGGTGACTGAGGCGGGGGACGGATGAGCAATCCATTGGTCGCGGAGACCAAGGATTCGACGACGGCGTACTCCGGGGTCTCCCTGCTGGAGTCGGCGGCCGACCTGAAATCCGCGATCGAAAGCGGCGACTGGGCCTCGGTCGCGATGGGCGCCGTGGGCACTGCTCTGGATGCCCTGTCGATGGCGATGGACCCGTTCGGCGCGATCCTCGCCGCGGGTGTTGGGTGGCTCATCGAGCACGTCGGACCGCTCAAAGAAGCCCTCAACGGCCTCACCGGCAACGCCGACGAGATCGCCGCCCAGTCCGAGACCTGGAGGAACGTCGCCACCGAGTTGGGCAGCATCGGCCAGGACCTGACCGGGATGGTCAAAACGGACGTCTCGTCCTGGACCGGCACCGCCGGGGACGCCTACCGCCAACGCGCACAGGACACCGTCGTTCTGCTGGAAACCGCCCAAAAGGGCTGCGAAGGCGCCTCCAGCGGCGTCAAAACCGCCGGTGAGGTCGTCGCCGCGGTCCGGGCGCTGGTCCGCGACATCATCGCCGAACTCGTCGGCCACCTCATCAGCTGGGCCCTGCAAGTCATCTTCACCCTCGGCATCGGCATGACCTGGGTCGTCCCCCAGGTCATCACCGCCGTCGCGAAGACCGCGTCGAAGATCGCCGACCTCACCAAACGGCTGGTCAAGGCACTGCAGGCGCTGATGCCGCTGCTCAAGCGCGCCGGTGACCTGTTCTCCGACGCGGCCAAGGCACTCAAGAACATCAAACCGGGCAAGGCAGCGCCGCCGCCCAAGCACCCCGACATCAACGGCAACCCCAAGGGCCTCGACGGGCCCAACGGCAAGGGCGGCCCGGACGCACCGCCGCCCAAGACCGACCCACCACCGAAGGGCGACGGCACCACCACCTCGGGGGCGAAGGGCGACGACACCACCCCGTCCGGCGCCAAGACCGACCCACCACCCAAAACCGACCCACCACCCAAGACCGACCCGCCGCCCAAGACCGATCCCCCGCCGGCTTCGCGCGGCCTCGACGATCCGCCGGGCGACTCGACCACGTCCGCGGGTGCGAAGGGCTCCGGTGGCTCGAAGGGATCTGACCGGAACACCTCCCAGACCAAGGAACCCGGCTGCAAGGAAGGCAGCGGCGACCCGATCGACGTCCAGACCGGCGACGTCCTGGTCACCGAAAGCGACCTCGTCGTGCCGGGGCCGCTCGGCCGGCTGATCGTCCGCAACCACGTCTCGTCCTACCGGGCCGGGCGCTGGTTCGGGCCGTCGTGGGCGTCGCTGGTGGACGAGCGGCTGACCGTCGCGAACGGGACCGTCACGTACTACAGCGCCGACGCCATGATCCTGCGCTTCCCGGTGCCCGCGCCGGGAGCGGCGGTCACCGCCCCGCACGGTCCGCTGCGCCGGCTGTACGGGCAGGGCGCCGCGTACGTCCTGGAAGACCCCGCGCGCGGCACCCTGCGGCGGTTCGCCGCGGCCGACGGGACCCCGGATCTGTTCCTGCTCCAGGAAATCCGCTCCGAGAGCGGAGGGTACGTCGAGCTGGAGCACGACGCCGCCGGCGCGCCCGCGCTGCTCACGCACTCCGGCGGCGCCCGGATCGCCTTCGACGTCGCCGGCGGTCGGATCCGCGCCGTCCGCGCGCTGTCGGAAGCGGCTGACGTCCTCGTCGCCCGCTACGACTACGACGCGCACGGCCACCTCGGCCTGCGCGCCAATTCCTCGCCCCGGCCGGCCCGCTACACCCACGACCCCGAGGGCCGGATCACCGGCTGGACCGACCACGTCGGCGCCTGGTACCGCTACGTCTACGACCGGCACGGCCGCTGCGTGCGGGGCGTCGGGGACCAGGGCTACCTCGACTCCACGCTCGCCTACGCCGACCGGCGCACCACCGTGACCGACTCCTTCGGCCGGCAGACGGTGTACGAGTTCGACGAGGACGGCAACACGATCGCGCTGACCGACCGGCTCGGCGGCGTGACCCGTCGCGAGTGGGGGCCGCGTGACGTGCTGCTCTCGCGCACCGACCCGCTCGGCCGGCGCACCGAGTTCGAGCACGACCCGCGCGGGCGGCTCGTTTCGGTGCTGCGCGCCGACGGTTCCCGGGTGCTGATCGCCGAGCGGAGCGAGACCGAGCTGGTGATCGAGGTGGCCGACGGCGACCGGGTCTTCCGCCGCCGTTATGCCGCCCCGAACCTGCCCGACCCCTACGCCGACCCGCTCGGCGTCACCGCGGACCAGCACCTCGAGCACACCGGGAGCGCGCCGGACGTCGCCGAGCAGCCTCGCGTCGAAGCCGACCTGTTCGGGCGGCCGCGGGCGGTCGAGGGCTCCGGCGGCCGCACCGCGTACGCGTGGACGGTCGAAGGCTCGCTGCGGGAAGTCCTCGCCGTGGACGGGACCCGCCGGCAGTGGACGTTCGACGGCCAAAGCAAAGAAACGTCCTTCACCGACGAGCTGGGCCGGGTGGCCCGCACCGAAAACGGCCCGATGGGCACGCTCGTCGCCACGGTCGACGCCACCGGGGCGCGCACCACCCACCGCTACGACACCGAACTGCGGCTGGTCGCCGTGACCAACCCCGCCGGGCAGACCTGGCACTACACCTACGACGCCGAAGACCGGCTGCTTTCCCAGACCGACTTCGCCGGCCGGGTCACCCGCTGCGAGTACGACGCCGCGGGACAGCGGGTGCGGCTCACCGGCCCCGCGGGGGAGACCGTGGAGTCCCGGTACGACCTGCTGGGCAACCTGACCGAGCGGATCAGCCCGGCGGGCACCGAGACCTACCGCTACGACCCGGTCGGCCGCCTCGTGCGCGCGACCGGCCCGGACGGCGTGCTCGAGCTGACCCACGACGGCGAAGGCCGCGTCACGCGGCAGACCACCACGGCCGGGACCACCACCTTCGATTACCGCCACGGCGCGAAGACCCGGCGCACTCCGTCCGGAGTGGACGTCCATTGGGGACAGAGCGGGGACGGTGCGGAACTGGTGCGGATCGCCGGCACCGAGCTGACCCTGCGCCAGGACACCGCCGGCCGCACGGTGGGCCTCTCCGCCGGGCCGAACCCCTTGCTGCGGCAGGAGTTCGACGCGGCGGGCCGGCTCGCGGCGCAGCAGACCCCGGCCGGCGTCACGCGCTACCACCGGCGCCCGGACGGCAGCATCGCCGCCCGGGAGGATCCGGCCGGGGGAGTGCGGTACGAGTTCGACAACGCCGGCCGCGTCACCGCCGCCGTGCACCAGGGCGGAGCCGAGCGCTACGCCTACGACGTGCTCGGCAACCTGATCTCCTCGTCACCGGGGACCGGCCCCGAGGCGGGCCCGCGCCGGTACCCCGGCGGCGTGCTCGCCGCGGCGGGCGCGGTGCGCTACGAGCACGACGCGCAGGGCCGGCTGGTCCAGCGGACCCTGCCCGCACCGGACGGGACGCCGCTGACCTGGACGTTCGGCTGGGACGCGCACGACCACCTGGTCGCGGTGCGCACGCCGGACGGCACCCGGTGGCGCTACCGCTACGACGCGCTGGACCGGCGCACCGCCAAGGAACGGCTGGACACCGCGGGCGCGGTCGCCGAACGGGTGGACTTCGCCTGGGACGGCACGAACCTCGTCGAAGCCCGGCACACCGCCGGGGGCGTGCCGGTGGAAACGCTGACCTGGATCCACCACCCCGACGAGGACCGCGTGGTGGCGCAGGCGCGCACGCTGCCCGACGGGCGCGTCGAGGTCTCCGCCGTTGTCACCGACGAGATCGGCACCCCGACCGAGCTGATCGGCCCGGAGCACGCCGCGGTCAGCCCGGTGCGGACGAGCCTGTGGGGCCTGACCCCGGCCGGTGCCCGCCCGCGGACGCCGCTGCGGTTCCCCGGCCAGTACCACGACGCGGAAACGGGCCTGCACTTCAACGTCTTCCGCTACTACGACCCGGCCAACGCCCGCTACATTTCGCCGGACCCGCTCGGCCTGACCCCGGCGCTGAACCCGGAGACCTACGTCGAAGACCCGTTCCTCGCCGCCGACCCGCTCGGCCTGACCAGGAACAGCGGCAAGGTCGTCAACTACGCCGACGACCCGACCGCGTTCCTCGACGACGACGCCACCTTCGAGGTTCCGGCCCCGTGCAAGTCCGGCTCGAAGAAGCGCCCGAACCCGAACCCGGGCGCCGGCAACGGCGCCGCCGGGACCGGGTCCGCCACCAAGAAGCCCCGGACCGGCCGGTACGACCCGCCGCTCACCGGCGACGCCGACAAGCCGCACGGGGACTCCGGCCGCACGGTGATGGAGGGCGGCGGGAAGTCGGGCAGCGGTTCGCTCGACGGCTCGGGCAAGGGGAAGTACCCCGGCGGGACCACGCCGGCGGGCAACCACCTCACCGACGTCAACGACCTGAACACGACCAAGCACGCGAACTTCGACCCGCGCCTGCAGGCCGAGCTCGACAAGCTGCGGAACCCCGCCGACAAGAACGGGTACAAGCCCGACACCGACGAGGGCTACTTCATCAAGGGGCACCTGAAGAACAACGATCTCGGCGGCTCCGGGACCGCGGACAACATGACCACGTTGTCCCGCAAGGCGAACTCCCAGATGTCGGGGAACTTCGAGAACAAGCTCAAGCAGGCCGACATCCGGGTCGGGCAGTTCAAGGACAGCGTCAGCCGGATGAACGACACGACGCTGGGGCGCAAGCTGAACGAGTGGGGCATCGACTCCACGCCGGCGGAGTTCCGCAAGCAGGCCAACGACCTCAAGGTGGACTACTCGGTCACGGCCAGCGACAACGTCAAGTGGAAGGACGCCGTCAACCCCGCCGAGCAGGGCATCCGGGACCACGTCAAGCTCGACGCCGAGTACAAGGGCCTGACATCCGACGTGCAGAAGTTCATCCAGCACAACAAGGAGGACAACTTCCTGCCGGAGTTCCCGCCGAAGGGCACGAAGCTGGACACGGTCAGCGGCGCGTTCGACCCGCCGATCCGCTGGGGCTCGAACCGCCCGATGCCCAACCTCGGCGAGTAGCGCCGGCGTCCGGGCGGATCGTCCCGCCCGGGTGCCGGCGCCGGGTCACCTTCCGGCCTGCGGCCCGATCATCGAGTTCACGTCGATCGGTTTCGGGATGGCGCCGAGCTGCAGCAGCAGGTCCGGCACGCGTTGCAGGCGCCGTGAGTCCAAAGTGGAGCCGTAGCCCGGCAACGTGAGCAGTTTCGCGGTGTCCTCGTCGATCTTGGCGAACCGCACCAGCAGCGGCTCGACCTTGGCGCGGTCGTTCAGGGCGTCGTGCGTGGCCCGCTGCATCGCGCGCTGGAACGCGGCCAGCGTCTTCGGGTTGTCCCGCACCCACTTCTTCGTCGCGCCGTAGCCGGTCAGCGGGAAGTCCTGGGTGGCACCGGAGTTGATGTCGATCACGGGAATGGCGCCCGCCGTCTTGGCGGCCTGGGTGATGTACGGCTCCGGCAGGTACGCGGCGTCCGCCTCGCCCTGCTGCAACGCCGCGGCGATGTTCGGCAGCGGGATCAGCACCCATTTCACCTTGTCGAAATCGACGCCGTGATCCTGCATCACCGAGCGGGTGAGGAGGTCCGACGCGGTGTTCTTGGCCGTGATCGCGATCTTCTTGTCGGCCAGGTCGAAGATTGTCTTCACCGGCGAATTCGGCACCGTGACGATCGCATTGGACTTCGGGTTGACCGAGGTCGCGTCGGCGACCAGCTGCATGTCGGCGGCGCCGGTGCTCTTCGCGGTGAAGAACGGCGGATAGGTCGAGAACGCGATGTCCGCTTCACCGGAGATCGACTTCGTCAACGAGGCCTGGCCGCTGGCGGCGATGACGGAGTCGACGCTGAGGCCTTCGGCCTTGAAGTAGCCGCTGTCCTGGGCCAGCCAGAACGGCGCGAGGTCCGTGGTGGGCAGGATCGAGACCTTCAGCGTCGTCTTTTCCAGGCCGCTGCCGCCGGCCTCGGCGCTCGAGCCGGTCGAACCGAGTGCGCCGCAACCGGTGCCGGCCAGGACGACCGCGACGGCGAGCGCGGCGTGCCGAAGGAGAACCCGGCCACGGGACCTGCTGATTCCAAACAAGTCTTGCTCCTCGAAGGAGATGACGGTTGATCTACCGAATCCCGGGAAGATCCGTGATTCATTCCCCGGTGTCTGTCAAGCAGGCCACTGTAGGCAGCGTCAGATCGCTTGACAATGCGAGATGTGTTCGCAACCGGGATTTCACCAGAATGGCCGCATGAATACTTGATCGAGGATCTTGGCGCGTGCGGTGGACAGCGGAGGACGCTACGAATCATTGCGGCCGTCAGGGTACTGCGCCACTGATTCCCGGAAGAGCGGGCGCCGGAATCGCGGTTTCGGGTACGGCTGCTCCGATCGGGGAAAGGGGCCGGCGGTGGTCCGGCCCGGTGAGTGGTCGTTCGCCGGGCACGCCGGCGAACCGGCCGGGTGTCGTCCTCGGCTGGACCGCGTGCAGCAGCCGGTGACTGCCGTTCGGGCTCGGTCGGGCCCGGCCGCCCGCGGGAAGACTGCGGAAAACGTGGCCCCGAGGGCACCGGTCACGGTAAACGACAATGGATCAGCGATCGTGCTCCCACGAGGGCGAACCCGGCGAATTCACGGTGCCGAAATCGGCCCGTGGCCGGCGCCGCTCCGGCCGTCGCGTACCATCGCCGGCGCGCGCGTATTCGCGGGGGAAGTCCGCGCGAAGACTGTCGAGACGGTGATCGCGCCGCTGTCGAAATCTTCGAAAGAACCGGGGTTGCCGGCCCGCGACGGCCGCGACCGGGAATCGTGATCAACTGCGGGTGCTGCGGTCCCTGTCCGGTTTCACCTCGGTTTTCCCGGCCGCACCATCGTTGTGCCCTGCTCCATCCGGATGGTGGCCTGGTCACCCGAATGAGCGACGAGGTGCATGCACCTTTGCGGAGAGGATCGGCCGGCCTCCGGCGGCCGGTCGGTGATCCACCAATGGCGGGCAGGGGAATAACGCCGGGATCACGAATCCGGATTATTCCCGAAATGGCTGTTCACGCAGCGCAGCGGCGGATAACGCCTGTTCATCGGGCCGTATCACCACACCTCTTGTTGGGTAACCTCTTTCCTTCTAGTATCCCCGGTGTGCGACCGCTCACGGACGGTATCGAGCTGCTGGTCGGTCGGGACGACGAGCTGTCCCGGCTGGTCGCCTGGATCCGTGAAGCGGAAGAGGGCCGCGGTCGCGCGGTGCTGGTGGACGGCGAGCCGGGCATCGGCAAGTCCGCGTTGGTGCGGGCCGCCTGCGCCGCCGCCTCGCACGCGGGGTGCCAGGTGTTCTGGGGAGCCGGCGACGAACTCGGGCAGGCGCTGCCGCTGCTCCCGCTCCTGGACGCCCTGCAGATCGCGCCGGTGACGCGGGATCCCCGTCGTGACACCATTTCCGAGCTGCTGGGGGGTGGTGCCGTCGCGAGCAAGGGCGCCGATCTCGCCGCCGCGGCGGCCGAGCAGCTGATCGCGTTGGTGGACGAGCTCTGCCAGGCCGGGCCGGTCGTGCTGGTCGTCGACGAGCTGCAGTGGGCCGATCGCACGACGGTGGCGGTGTGGAGCCGGATCGCGCGGTCGGTCCGCCGGCTCCCGCTGCTGCTGGTGGGCGTGCTGCGGCCGGTGCCGCGCCGCGACGACCTGCGGTCGCTCTTCCGGGTCGTCCCGCAGGCCGAGCGGCTGCGGGTGGGCCGGCTGGAAGAACCGGCGGTGCTCGAGCTGGTGGCCGCGCGGACCGGCGGCAAACCGGGCGTCCGGCTGGAGGAGCTGGCCGCCGGTGCGGCCGGAAACCCCTTGTACCTCATCGAACTGCTCGACGCCCTGTCCCGGAGCTCGTGCCTGGAGGTCGACACGGCCGGCGTCGCGGAGCTGACCGGCACGGCCACGCCGGACTCCCTGCCGGAGGCGATCGCGGACCGGCTGGGGTTCCTGTCCGAGGCGGCGCGGACGGTGCTGCGGGCGGCGGCGCTGCTCGGGGACGGCTTCTCGGTCGCGGATCTCGTGACCGTCACGAACAGCTCGCTCGCCGGCCTGCTGCCCGCCCTCGACGAGGCCCGCGCCGCCGGGGTGCTGGTGGCCGCCGGGGACGACCTGGCGTTCCGGCACGCGCTGATCCGCCGGGCGCTGTACGACGAGATGCCGACGGCGGTCCGGATCGCCTGGCACCAGGCTGCCGCGTGGGCGCTGGCCGAAGCGAGCGCGCCGGTCGAGCGCGTCGCCCGGCAGCTGCTGCCCATGGTGTCCACAACGGACAGTCGGGTGCCGGTGCCGGCCTGGGCGGTGCGGTGGTTGCTCGACGTGGCCACGCCGTTGATCGGCCAGGCACCCGTCGCCGCCGTCGCGCTCCTGAGGCGTGCGGTGCGCGACGCGCCGCTGGATGACGCCGTGACCGGCGCGCTGGCCTGCCGGCTCGCCGACGCCTACTACCGGGTGGGCAACGTCGCCCAGGCCGAGCGGATCGCCTGCCGCGCCCTCGACCGCGTCCGCGATCCCGACGTGGTCGTCGACCTGCACACGACGGTCGTCCAGTGCCGCGGGATGACCGGCCGCTCCGCCGAGTCCCTCGCCGAGCTGAACGACGCGCTGACCCAGCCGGGCCTGGAAGCCCGGCACCGCGCCCGGTTGCTGGTGCTCATCGCGCGCACGCACCGCGACCTCGGCGAGGTCGACGCCGCGGGCCGGGTCGCCACCGCGGCGCTGGCCGAACTCGGCTCGGTCGAGGACCGCTGGGCGACCGGGTGGGCGCTGCACGTGCTGAGCCTGGTCGCGATGATGCGGGGCGAATGGACCAGCGCGCTGCCGCTGTTCGAGCGGGCGATGGTCATCGTGCGGGGCGACCCCGAGCTGATCGACCTCACCCTGCTGCTGCGCATCAACCAGTCGGTCACCTTCGGCGCGCTCGACCGCTACGCCGACGCGCTCGCCGCCGCCGGGCGGGCGCGGGAGCTGGCCGACCGCACCGGCAGCGCCGTCCGGCTGACCCAGGTCCAGAGCGCGCTCGGGCAGCTGCTGCTCGGCGCCGGCCGGTGGGACGACGCGCTGGCCGAGGTGGACGTCGTCCCGGACGAGCGCAAGGATCCGAGCGTGGTGTGCTGCGACCACGGGGTCGCCGCGATCATCCACTTCCACCGCGGCGACACGGACGCGGCACGCCGGCACCTCGAGGTCGCCGCGCCGTACGCGGAACGCATCGGCGACCGGGTCGTGGTTCCCCTGGTGCGGGCCCGCTGCCTCGCCTTCGAACACGCCGGCGCCCCGGAACAGGCGCTGACCCTGCTGGTCGGCGTGTTGAACGGCGAAGACGCGGGGGAGGACCTGCTGGCGGACGCCGCCCGGCTGGCCATGTCGATCGGCGACGTGGGGACGGCGGCGGACATCGAGGCCCGGGCGAGCGCGATCGCCGCCGATTCCGCCGTTCCGCACCACCGCGCGCTCGCCCTCTACTGCCGCGGTCTGCTGGAGCGCGACGCGGCGGTGCTGCTGCGCGCCGCCGACGGTTACCACGACGCGGGCCGGCCGCTTTTCCGGGCCAAGGCCCTGGAAGCCGCCGCGGTCGCCCTCGCGAACGACGAGTCCGAAGACCGCGGTGCGGCGCGGGCCGCCTTCACCCACGCCGTCGACATCTACTCGGGGCTGGACGCGCAGTGGGACGTGGCGAGGCTGCGCGCCCTGTTCCGGACCTACGGCATCCGGAGCGGCCCGACGGTGAAGCACCGCCAGAGCACGCACGGCTGGGACAGCCTGACCCCGACCGAGGCCAAGATCGCGGCGCTGGTGGTCGAAGGCCTGTCGAACCCGCAGATCGCGGCCCGGCTCTACTTGTCCCCGCGCACGGTCGGCACGCACGTTTCGCACGTCCTCACCAAGCTCGGCGTGAATTCGCGCATCGACATCGCCCGGGAAGCCGCCCGCCACCAGCCCGCCGGTTGAGCCGGGGACGGCGAATGCCCTAGGTCGATCCCGCACGGCGCAGCGTCAGACCCCGACCTCCGGAGCGTTCCGCGGGGGAAGCACGGCGAGCGGGCCCGGAACCGACAGCGACGGAGTCCGGCGGGTCACGGACAGGTGCCCGCTGACGACCTGGCCGAGCAGGATCGCCAGCACCAGCACCAGCGGCGTCCGCCAGGCGCTGGTGTAGGTGTGCAGCCAGCCGCAGGCCAGCACGCCGAAGCCGGCGATGACGTAACCCACGCCCTGGACTCCGGCCGACAGCGCCAGCGAGCTGCCCTTGCTGCGCAACGAGATCGTCGTCAGGGCGAACGCCAGGGCGCCCATGCCCGTGCCGGTGGCGGCGGCCCACAGCCAGGGCGCGGTGGCCGGCGCGAGGAGCAGGCCGGTCACCCCGATGACGTTGGGCACGGCCAGGACGACGACGAGCAGCGTCTGGTTGCGCCACCGGCGCGTCCAGCCCGGCACCAGCCACATCATGGGCAGTCCCATGGCCATCGACAGCGCGAGGCACGCACCGGCGGTCGCCGGCGGGACACCCGCGTCGCGCAGGATGCCCGGGAGCCAGCCCATGACCAGGAACGTCACCGTCGAAATGAGTCCGAAGTGGATGGTCAGAGCGGAGGCGGGCACCCACCCGGAGGCCGTTCGCGGGGGGACGAACTCGCCGGGGGTGCGTCGCCACACCTGCTGGGCGAGCAGGGCCACGACCGCCCAGAGACCGAGGGCGATCCGCCACGACGACGACATCACCACGGCCGGGGTGACCAGCGCCCCGGCCGTGCTGCCCAGCCCGAGCCCGAGGGTGAAGGCGGCGGATCCGTTGGCCAGCAGCGGCAGCATGGTGCCGAGCACGGCGATGGACAGGCACGCGAGCGCCGTCCCGGCCAGGAGCGGTACCGGGCCCCCGAGGACCCGGCCGGCCAGCGACACCACCAGCCCGAGGAGGGCCACGGTGACGGTCCGGTGCGTTCCCACCCGGCCGCACAGCCACGGTGTCGCCCAGCCACCCAGGCCGATCGCCCACAGGGGCAACGCGACGAGCACCGCGGCGACGAGGGCACCGGCGACGGAGATGTCCGGCAGGGCGGCGCCCAAGCTGGTCACGGCCGGCCGCAGGTTGATGGCGAGAACGAAGATCACGACGGTGGAGACGGTGGTAGCACGGAACATCGCTCCTCCTCGGCGTCGAGGTCCGGAGCGTCGGACTCCGTAGCGCAATGCTTCGTCACGCACGCGATGCAGACATCCGTCACCTGACGGATGTACGAAAGTTTGTTGCCGGGCAACGGTTGTGAGGAGTTTCGACACCTCTGCGGATGGGCGTGCATCGGCACGGCCGGAGGGACACCGGGCGGCCGGTGGTGTGATCAACCACCGCCGGAATGGCGCGATCAGTGGAAGATTCTGACCTCTTCTCCGCTGCAAAGCGCACTTAGAGTGACACGCGCACCGAGAGCCGGGCCCCTCTCCGGGCCGGGCCCGCCGACCGAAAGAGCACGCCCATGCCTGACCCAGCGCGCGTCCCCGGAGGCGGCGCCCTCGACGGGCTGATGCAGCCGCGGCCGCTGACCATCGCCCACATCCTCGACCGCGCGGAGCGGCTGTTCGCGCACAAGCCGGTCGTGACGGCCGGTTCCGAGCGGCTGACCTACGCCGAGGTCGCCCACCACACCCGGCGCCTCGCCACCGCGCTCGACGCCCTCGGCGTCCCGGCCGGTGCCCGGGTCGCCACCTTCGCGAGCAACAGCCGGCGCCACCTGGAGCTCTACCTCGGGGTGCCGGCCACCAAGCGGGTGCTGCACTCCATCAACATCCGGCTGTCGGCGGAGCACCTCGAGTACATCGTGAACCACGCCGAGGACGACGTCGTGTTCGTCGACCGCGGGCTGCTCCCGCGGATCTGGCCGAGCGTCGGGCGGCTGCCGCTGGTGCGGCACTGGGTGGTGCTGCCCGACGGCACCGACACCGAGATCCCGGCGGACCCCCGCATCTCGCACTACGACGAGCTGATCACCGCGGCCGAGCCGTACGCGGGGTCGTTCGAGGACGCGTTCGCGCTCGCGGACGAGCACCTGGCGTCCGGGCTGTGTTACACGTCCGGGACGACGGGGCCGCCGAAGGGTGTGCTCTACAGCCACCGCTCGACGGTCCTGCACTGCCTGGGCACGCTCGCGGCCGGCCTGATCGGCATCAGCGAGAGCGACGTCGTGCTGCCGATCGTGCCGATGTTCCACGCCAACGCCTGGGGCCTGCCCTACGGCGCGATGATGGCCGGCGCCGCGTTGGTGCTCCCCGGCGCGTCCTCGGACCCGGCTCACCTGCTGGGGTTGATGGCGGCCGAACGGGTGACCGTGGCCGGGGCGGTCCCCACCGTCTGGACGAGCCTGGCTCCCCACCTGGCGGAGTACGACCTGAGTGCCACGCGGTTCCTGCTCGGCGGCGGCTCCGCCGTCCCGCCGGCGCTGTCGGAGACCTACCGCGCCGCGCTCGGCGTCCCCCTCACGCATTCCTGGGGGATGACCGAAATCAGTCCCGTCGGGGTCATCGGGGGGACGCGCACCCAGCACCGGGACATGAGCGAGGCCGAGCAGCTGGCCGTGCGGGCCGCCCAGGGCCAGCCGCTGCCGCTGGTGAACGTGCGGATCGCGGACGTCGAGACGGGCCGGGAGCTGCCGCGCGACGGCGAGGCCGTCGGCGAGGTCCAGGTGGCCGGCCCGTGGGTGGCGGGCGGCTACTACCGGGTCGGCGCCGCCGGCAGCTTCACCGACGACGGCTGGCTGCGCACCGGCGACCTGGCCACCATCGACGCCGAAGGCTACCTGCGGCTCGTGGACCGGATGAAGGACCTCATCAAGTCCGGCGGCGAGTGGATCTCGTCGGTCGAGCTCGAAGGCGCCATCGCTTCGCACCCCGACGTCGTCGAAGTCGCGGTGATCGCCCGGCCGGACCCGCGGTGGATGGAACGTCCCGTCGCGTACGTCGCCCTGCGCGAAGGCAGCGCCGCGACGGCCGAGGAGCTCCTGCGCCACATCACGCCGATGGTCGCCAAGTGGTGGCTGCCCGACGAGTTCGTCTTCCTGGCGACGTTGCCGAAGACGGGCACCGGCAAGCTCTCGAAGATCGCCCTGCGGGACTCGGCGCGGATCGCCTAGCGTCGTGCGTCGCTCCCGGCTGCGCCGATGCGGTGAATGACCCTTTCACTTCGTCCGACGACAACCGTCGAGGAACCTCAGGCGCGCGGCGGCGACCTCACGGGTCAGTACACCCGAGGCGCCTCACGACGCGGCGGTCCTCGCCCGGAGCTCGTGCAGCCGGAGCCCGAGCCGCAGTTCCAGGTCGTTCTCGCGGCGCCAGTCGAGGCCGAGGACGGTGCCGGCCCGGTCCAGCCGCTTGAGCAACGTGTTGACGTGCAGGTGCAACGCCCGGGCCGTCGCCGCGACGTTGGCGTGGTGGGCGTAGTAGGCGCTGAGGGTTTCGACGAGGCCGGTGCCCCGCCGCTCGTCGTGGTCGAGGAGGGAACCGATGGAGGCGGTGAGGAAGCGGTCGAGCTCGCCGGCCCGCTCGGGGTCGAAGACCATGGCGTACAACGCGTAGGGGCGCGTGGTGGCGCCCAGGTCGGTGTGCCCGAGCGCGCGCACCACCGCCGCGCAGCGCCGGGCGAGGGAAAAGGCGCGGGACCAGTCGTGGTCGACCGCGCGTTCCCCGATGACGACGAGCGGGCCGCCGAGGGTGCGGCGCAGTCCACTGTGGACTTCCTCGACGGTCCGCTCGTCGTCCCCGCCGGGGAGGATCAGGGTGGCCCGGCCCAGGTGCTCGCCCGCCAGCCCGGCGCGGGTGCGCGCGATGTCGTGCAGGTGACGCGCGAGATCGGTCGGCGCCACGGTGGGGGAGTCCGCGACGACGACCAGGTCCAGGCCGTCGACGTCGATGTTGCGGGCGCGGGTGCGGGCGCGCTGGGCCGTGCTGATCCCGGGACCGCCGAGCATGAGCTCGGTCAGGAGCTCTCCGCTCAGCCGCTCGCCGGCGTCGGCGACGGCCCGCTCCTTGAGGATGAGCAGCCCGAGGATGTGGGTGGCGCGTTCGAGGGTGCGCAGGTCCATCGCGTCCGGGACGTCGTGGCCGCCGGCGGGCGGCCGGCTCCACGCCAGCGCGCCCAGGTAGCTGTCGCCCGCCTGGATCGCGGCGACGCTGAGGGCGGCACCGCCCTCGCCGGCCGAAACCGTGCAGCGGCCCGAGCGCCGGGCGTCCTCGACGGCGCCGGCCAGGTCGGCCTCCGCCGGCGCGGGGCACGGGCTCGACGCCGAATCCCGGCGGACGACGGCGGTGCCGGTGTGGTCGAGGAGCGTGACGCTGCCGGCGAGCTGGTCGGCGAGGAGCTGCGCGACGTCGCCCGGGGTCCCGCCGCCCAGCACGGCACCCGTCAGCGCTTCGTGGATCGCTTGGGCCCGTTCACTCTTCCGGTACGCCACCTGCAGTTCCTGCAAGGCGGTCCGGCTCGCTTCATAGAGGCGGGCATTGTCGAGCGCGACCGCGGCGTGGTCGGCGAACGCGTTCAGCAACGCGATCTCGTCGGCCTGGAAGGACCGCTCGGAGCGGTCCGCGGCGAACAGGGCGCCCACCGCTTCACCCCGGATGACCAGGGGAACACCGAGCAGGGCGACGAGTTTCTCGGTGGTGACCAGGCGGTCGAAGTCCGGGTCGTGCTCGATCACGGCCGAAGCGGCGTAGTCGCGCACCCAGTGCGGGCTCCGGGAGGCCAGCACCTTGCCGCCGAGCCCCACCCCGGCCGGGATGGCCGCCGCGAGGAACGTGGGGGAGACCGTGCCCTCCGACGCACGGGCCGAAAGCCTGCCGTCCGCGCCGACGAGCGAAAGGTAGGTGAAGTCGGTGCCGATCAGGTCGTGGGCGTGGTGGACGATCGACTGCAGGACCTCGTCGAGCTCGCCGAGCGCGGTGAGCGACTTGACGGTCGCGTACAACGACGCCAGCTCCCGCTGCCGCCGCGTCTCCGCCGAACCGGATCCGCTGGCCACAGTGCCCTCCCTCCTCGGCTGCCGGTGGACGAAAGCGCCACCGATCCGGCGGCAGGAGTGGATGGTCCACACCTCAACCCTCAGCGTAACGGCGCCCTAACATGACCGCCATCACCGGGCTGCGCTCAACGACGAAGGCGGCATCCATGGCAATTCCCCTCACCCAACCCGAAGGACAGTCCGGCCACGCCGACGCCGGCTCGTCCCCGGTCCGGCGCCGGGCCTTCCGCAAGCTGCTGGCCGCGGGGCTCGTCGGCAGCTCGATCGAGTGGTACGACTTCTTCCTCTACGGCACCGCGGCCGCCTTGGTGTTCCCCAAGGTGTTCTTCCCGCACTCCTCGGCGCTGACCGGGACCCTGCTCGCCTTCAGCACGTTCTGGGCCGGCTTCGTGGCGCGGCCCATCGGCGGTGTGCTCGCCGGGCACCTCGGGGACAAGTACGGGCGCAAGCCGGTCGTCGTCGCGTGCCTGGCGGTCATGGGGGCCGCGACCTTCCTGATCGGCTGCCTGCCCACCGCGTCCAGTGTGGGAGCGCTGGCCCCGATCCTGCTGGTCGTGCTGCGCTTCGTGCAGGGGCTCGCCACCGGCGGCCAGTGGGGCGGCATCATGCTCCTGCTCACCGAGTCCGCCGGCCCCAAGCGGCGCGGCTTCGCCGGGACGTTCGGGCAGACCAGCGTTCCCGTCGCCGTGATCCTCTCGAACCTGATCTTCGTGGGGGCCAGCGCCCTGATGCCGGACGCCGCGTTCCTCAGCTGGGGCTGGCGCATCCCGTTCCTGCTCAGCGTCGTGATGTTCTCGGTGGTGCTCTACATCCAGGCCAAGGTCGAAGACACGCCGGAGTTCCGTGAGCTGCAACGGGAAACGGCGAAGCCCGGCGAGGCGGTGGTCCGGGCCCCGCTGGCCCAGGTCCTGCGCAGCAGGTGGGGCACCATCCTGCTCGGCTGCGGGCTCCTGTCCGCCACCAACAGCCTGTTCTACGTCAGCATCTCCGGGCTCCTGAGCTACGGCACCGGTTCTCTCGGGCTCAAGCGCGACTCCCTGCTCACGGTCGTGCTGCTCGCTTCGGTGGCGATGCTGGTGGTCATCCCGTGGTCCGGGCACCTCTCGGACAAGCTCGGCCGCCGGCCGCTGATCCTGATCGGCGGCCTGGGGGTCGCCGTCTGGGGCTTCCCGTACTTCGGGCTCGTCGGCACCGCGTCGCTGCCGCTGATCTTCGTCGCGGTGACGGTGGGTTTCGTGTTCCAGACCATGACCTACGGCCCGATCGCGAGCTTCCTCGGCGAGCTCTTCGCCCCGCGCGTCCGGTACTCGGGCGCGTCGCTGGCCTACCAGCTCTCGGCGATCATCGTCAGCGGCGGCACGCCGTTCCTGATGACGGCGCTCATCGCGAACACCGGGAGCACCACGGCCGTCGCCGGCTACATCACGCTGATGGGGTTGATCACCTTCGCCAGCGCGTGGTTCCTGCCGGAGACCAACCCCGCCGAAGTCCGGAACGACCCGAACGCCATCCCGGGCGCGCACCTCTACGCCGGGAAGTGAGGCCGGAATGAAGCAGACGACCCGCCGGCTTGCGGTGCCGGCGATGACGCTCCTGGTGGCGACCGCGGTGGCCGGACCGGCTTCCGCGACCACGGTGGCGGCGCCCGCGTGCGCCGCGTTGAACCAGCTGGAGATCCCGGCGTCGGTCATGAGCCTGCCGACGACCGGCGGCCGCGTCACGGCGGCTTCGGACACGAGCGCAGTCGTCAGCGGCAAGACGATCCGGTTCTGCCGGGTCGACGCCGACCTCTTCCCCGTCGACCCGGCCGCGCCCGCCATCAAGATGCGTCTCGACCTGCCGTCCGAATGGAACCACCGGGCGCTGATGTTCGGGGGCGGCGGCTACAACGGCACGATCCCCGACCCGGCGTCGAACGTGCCGTTCGGTCCGGCGGACCAGCCG
This sequence comes from Amycolatopsis sp. NPDC028719, assembly GCF_055565395.1. NCBI lineage: Bacteria > Bacillati > Actinomycetota > Actinomycetes > Pseudonocardiales > Pseudonocardiaceae > Amycolatopsis > Amycolatopsis sp. NPDC028719. The sequence goes on along the minus strand of NZ_JBVHUL010000014.1, from coordinate 28,347 downwards.
GTGCCGCTGGCGCGGGGGTACGCGACGTTCGCGAGCGACTCCGGCCACCAGCAGAACCCGGCGGCTCCGCCGTCCCTGGACGGGTCGTTCGGCGCGAACGACGAGGCCCTGCGGAACTTCGCGGCCGGTGACGCCCTCAAGAAGACCCGCGACGCGAGCCTGTTCCTCATCCGGCACGGCTACCGGGCGATGCCCACCGAGGTGTTCTTCGCGGGAGGATCGACGGGTGGTCGCGAGGCGCTCAACGTGGCCCAGCGGTGGCCGACCGCGTTCGACGGCGTGATTGCGGCCTACCCGGCTTGGAACAACCTCGCCGAGATCCTGGATCTGGGGTACCTGACCCAGGTCCTGTCGCGCCCCGGTGCTTTCCCCGGCGTCGACAAGCAGACGCTCCTCTACACCAGCGTCATCAGCGCGTGTGACGGCTTGGACGGCATCGAGGACAAGGTCGTCTCGAACCCGGGCGGGTGCCACTTCGATCCTCGCTCGCTGCGCTGCCCGGGCGGAGCCGACACCGGTCCGACGTGTCTTTCGGATCCCCAGATCGGGGCGGTGACCGCGATGTCCACGCCGTTCCGGTGGCCGTACCGGATCGCCAGCGGCGAAACGCAGTACCCGGGCTTCCCGTTCCTGTCGGGAGCGGACATGCGGACCCCGTTCCTCGGGTTCGGCACCACCGCGCCGGCGAATCCCATGCCGGTGACGAGCGGCTACGGGATGCAGTACTGGGACCAGTGGGTCAAGTACTTCCTGACCCGGGACCCGGCGTACGACTCGCTCGACGTGGATCCCCGGCACCCCGGGAAGTGGCTCGGCCGGATCAGCGAGCTGTCCACAGTGGAGGACCGCAACAACGCGGACCTGCGCCCGTTCGCCCGGGCCGGCGGCAAGCTGATCCTGCTCCACGGAGCTGCGGACGAGCTCGTTTCGCCCTACTCGACCAGCGACTACTACGAGCGGGTGCGCAAGGTGGCGGGCCCGCGGACGACGGACGCCTTCCTGCGGTACTACCTCGTGCCGGGAGCGAACCACGCGAACTTCGGCACACCGGCGGTCGCGGCGGCGTGGGATTCGCTGACGGCGCTCGAGCGCTGGGTCGACCGGGGCCAGGCGCCGTCGAACCCGGTGGTGGCGGACACGACCCACGCCCGCACCCGGCCGCTCTGCGCGTACCCGGACTGGCCCCGCTACCGGGGCGGTGATCCGGCCCGGGCTTCGAGTTTCGCCTGCACCCACTGAGGTGGACCGCCGCCTGACCCGGGGAGCGCGCCGCTCGCTTCCCGGGTCAGGCGTCGGCTTGCTCGTCGGTGATCGAGTCGAGGAGGTCGGCCGTGATGGTGCGGGCCGCCGGGCGCAGCTCCTTGCTGAGCGCGTAGAACAACTCCTGGGCCGGCTCCGCGGGCCAGTCCGCCGGCAGGTGTTCGCGCGGCAGGCGAGGGTCGGTGCGGATGGTCTGCAGCCAGTCGGACTCCAGGAGCAGGTCGCGGGCGAGGCTGTCCGGCGCCTGGGCCTCGGGGTCCTGCCAGCGGGCCAGGAACGCCCGGTAGTGCCCGGCCAGCCGCTCGGTGTCCCACGCCTCCCGGACGATCCCGGCGACCTCCGTGGGCGGCAGCGCGCGGGCCTGGAACACCTTGACGTGACCGTCGGCGCCGAGGCCGTCGAGCAGCGGGACCGGGTCGACCTCGCCCGGGGCGATCCACAGGCCGCCCTGCAGGCTGCCGAAGCCCGCCCACAGCAGCCGCGAGCGCAGGGCGTGGCGCTGGCGCTGCCACGACTCGGGCATCGAGAACCCGAGCAGTGTCCAGGTGCCGTCCCACTGCCGGTTCACCGCGCCCGCGTGCCAGATGCGCCGCTCGCCGTCGTGGAGGATCGCCCGCGACCGTTCGGTGAGGCCGACGTAGACGTGCCGCCCGCGGCGCACCCGGTGCAGCAGCCCGCGCCGGGCCATCCGGCTCAGGGTGGACCGGGTGGCGTGCTCGGAGACGCCGACCCGTTCGAGCACGTCGAGCACGTTCGCGGTGGCGACGTGGATCCCGCGGTCGAGGACGTGGCCGCCGAAGAACGTGAGCAGCAGCGTCTGCGGACGCGGGGTGTCCGCGCCGATGCCTTCGGCGGCGGAGACGGCCAGATCACTCACGCCGCGAGCATATAAGCCCCGCTGATGTTGGGCAGTGTCTTGACGGTAGTCATCAAAGTGCTTAACGTTCGTCGCGGCGTGACGCGGGTCACGCGGGGTCGGCGACGAGGCAGGACGCGATGGCAGAAAACCTCCGCTCGCGGGCGCAGCTGCGCCGCGCGGTGTTCTCCAGCTACTTCGGCAGCGTGATCGAGTACTACGACTTCCTCCTCTACGCCACCGCGTCCGCGGTGGTGTTCAACAAGGTGTTCTTCTCGAACCTGGACCCGGTGCTCGGCACGATCGCCAGCCTCGGCACCTTCACCACCGGCTACCTGGCGCGGCCGCTCGGCGGGATCATCTTCGGGCACTTCGGCGACCTGCTGGGGCGCAAGCGGATGCTCGTGATCACGATGTCGATGATGGGCATCGCGAGCACGTTGATCGGCGTCCTGCCCACCTACGCGCAGATCGGGGTGTGGGCGCCGGTGCTGCTGATCGTGCTGCGCGTGCTCCAAGGTGTCGCCGTCGGCGGCGAGTGGGGCGGCGCGGTGCTGATGTCGGCCGAGCACGCGACCAGCCGCCGCGGGCTGTGGGCGAGCTTCACCAACGCCGGGGCACCCAGCGGGATGGTGGTCTCGACGCTGCTGCTCACGCTGATGGGCGCGGTGACCACCGACGCGCAGTTCCTCTCGTGGGGCTGGCGCGTGCCGTTCCTGCTCAGCGTCGTGCTGCTCGCCATCGGCCTGTTCATCCGGCTGAAGGTCGACGAGACGCCGGTGTTCGCCACGGCCGGCCGGTCCGCCGGGGCGCCGCTGCTGGAGGTGCTGCGCCGCCACCCGAAGAACCTGCTCCTGGCGATCGGCGTGGGCTTCGGCGCCTTCGTCGCGCAGGGCACGCTCACCACGTACGTCCTGTCCTACGCCGTCCACGCGGGCTTCACGCGCCAGACCGTGCTCAACGCGATCACCGTGTCCTCGGTCGGCGCGGTGATCGGCATCATCGGCTACTCGGCGCTGTCCGACCGGATCGGGCGCCGTCCCGTCGTCATCGCCGGGGCGGTGGCCACCGCCGTCGTCGGGTTCCTGCTGTTCCCGCTGATCGACAGCGGCTCGGCCGGGCTGCTGACGCTGGGGGTCGTGCTGGGCCAGTCGGTCGCGCACCCGGCGATGTACGGGCCGCTGGCCGCGCTGTACACGGAGCTGTTCGCCACCCGCACCCGCTACACCGGCGCGTCGCTCGGCTACCAGATCGCCGGGCTCGGGGCGGGCATCGGCCCGGTGGTGTTCGCGGCCGTGGCCGGCGCGGGCACGGGCGTGATCTCCGCGGTGATCGCGGCCTGCTGCCTCGTCACGGTGCTGTGCGTGCTCGTCCTGCGCGAAAGCCGCGACGTCGACCTGACGGACCCGGCGGGGGTGGTCGCCGGGAGCGCGTGATGGGGGTTCGGATTACAGTCGGGCATGATCCGCGGCACCGCCCGCCCCCTCCGACCAGAGGAGTTCGCATGCAAGGCGTAGATCCCTCGGTGCCACCCAGCGGCACGGGCTGCGCGGACTGCGACGCCGCCGACCCGCAGGGCTGGTGGTTCCACCTCCGGCGCTGCGCCGAGTGCGGCCACATCGGCTGCTGCGACTCCTCGCCGGGGCAGCACGCGAGCGCCCACGCCGCGGCCTCGGGGCACCGGTTCGTGCGCAGCTTCGAGCCCGGCGAAGAGTGGTTCTGGGACTACGGCGAGCAGGCGATGTACGAGTCCGGCCCGGCACTCGCCGGTCCGGCGCACCGTCCGCTCACCCAGAACGCGCCGGGGCCGGCCGAGCGGGTGCCCGAGGACTGGGCCCAGCGCCTGCACCAGTGACCGGTGCCCGGCCCGGGCGGGAGCGCCCCAATGTGGCCTTCGGTGCGTGAGACGCACCCAAGGCGGCCTTCGGTGCGTTGAGCGCAACCAAGGCCACCTTGGGGCGCTCGGGTCAGCCCGTGTTGTCGGCGTAGTTCACCACGACGTTCTTGAAGCCGAGCGACTGCAGCAGGCCGATCAGCATCGTCTTGGTGTTCCGCTCCGCGTCGGCGATCAGCGTGCTCTTCGCGGCCGCGCCCTCGATCTGCTTCTGGGCGAGCTGGTAGAGCGCCTGCTGCGAGTTCGGGTTCCCGCTGAGGAAGTCGTTGATCCGGGTGAACAGGCCCTGCTGCTGCGCGTAGACGTAGGACTCCTTGGTGTCCAGCGTGGCCGGCTCCAGCTGGGCGTGCCCCAAGGTGATCGTGGCGGACAGCCGGTCGTCGGAGATCTGGACCGCGTTGCCCTTCAGCCGCGAGAAGTCCACGTAGGCGTTGTCCGTGCCGACGCCGATGAACAGCGTGTCGCTGCCCACGAGGAAGCTGGGCAGGATCGAGCTGGTCTTGATGTCGACGACCACCTGGAACGAACCGCTGGCCGCCTCGTAGCGCGACAGCTCCACGATCGACTGCAGCAGCACCGGACCCGAGCGCTCTTCGGTCTTCTCGGCGAACGGGTTGCGCAGCTGGGGCAACAGGTGAAGCGCCGACGCGACGAGCGCCACCACGGCCACCAGCACCACTGCCACCGCGATCGCGACGAGTCGCTTGCCCCATGCGCCCATGGCCGGAAGGTTACCCACTTCGCTGCGCGGTCAAGCGGGTCGGGCGGTACCGTGATCCGCCTCCGTGGTCGGGCCTTTCGAAAAGGGGAAGCTTCGTGCGCAAGTCCGTGTGGCTGTGGGTCCTGCTGGCCATCCTCGCGATCCTGGTGCTCGGCCTGATCTTCGGGGGGTATCGGAAGGGCGAGAAGCTCGGCGAGCCCGCCGCCCCCGAGCCGGTGGCGGCGGGCCTGGTCCGAACGGCCTAGCGGGTACCCGGTCCCGCTCGACCTCTGTCCACAGTGGATGAAGGGATCAGCGCGCCGCGCAGGCCGACGTGATGCCGTCGGCGCTGCCGGTGCCCTGGAATCCGAACTCGGTGGACTGCCCGGCCGCGACGCTGCCGTTGTAGCCGACGTTCGTCCAGGTCACGGCGCCGCTGGTGCCGCTGTTGGTGGCGCTCCAGCCGTTGGTGACCGCCGCGCCGGAGGGCAGGTTCGTCGCCACCGACCAGCCGTTGAGCGCGGTGGAGCCGGCGGTGACCTTCACCGTGGCCACGAATCCGCCGTTCCACGAGTTGAGGGAGATCGACGCGCTGCACCCGCCGGGCTGGGGCGTGGTGGTCGTCGTGGTGGGGGTGGTGGGCGTCGTCGGGGTGGTCGGCGTGGTCGGCGTGGTGGTCGAGCCTCCGGCGTTCAGGGCGTCGAGGACGCTGGTGTAGGCGGCCTTCTTGTTCCCGTTGTTGTCGAACAGGAGCGGGTTCTCGCCGGTGCGCCAGGAATCGCTGTCGCGGATGCCCCAGACCGTGATGCCGGCGCACTGCGCGACGGCCATGCAGGCGCGCGTCACGGTGCCGTAGACGGCTGCCTGGTTGGAGCCGGAGATGTCCAGCTCGGTGATCTGGACCTCGACGCCGAGGTTGGCGAACCGCTGCAGGTTGGCCTGGTAGTCGCCCGGCGCGGAGTTGGAGAGGTGGGACTGGAAGCCGACGCAGTCGATCGGGACGCCGCGGGACTTGAAGTCCTGCACCATGTTGTAGACGCCGGTGCTCTTCGCGTTGACGCCGTCGGTGTTGTAGTCGTTGTAGCAGAGCTTCGCGCCGGGGTCGGCGGCTCGCGCGGCGCGGAACGCGGCTTCGATCCAGTCGTTGCCGGTGCGCTGCAGGCTGGAGTCGCGCCGGCCACCGCCACCCCCGTCGGCGAAGGCCTCGTTGACGACGTCCCAGGCGTAGACCTTGCCCTTGTAGTGGGTGGCGACCTGGGTGACGTGGTTGATCGCGGCCTGGCGCAGGGCGGAGCCGCTGAGGCTCTGGGCCCAGCCCGGTTGCTGCTGGTGCCACAGCAGCGCGTGCCCGCGGACCCGCTGGCCGTTGCTCACCGCCTGGTTGAGGATGCGGTCGCCGTTCCCGTAGCTGAACTGGTTCTGGTTCGGCTCGGTGGCGTCCCACTTCATCTCGTTCTCGGCCGTCACCATGCTGAACTCGCGGCTCAGGATGCCCGCGTAGGTCGAGTCGCCGAGCTTCCCGGCCGAGACGGCGGTGCCGAAGTACCGGCCCGTCTGGGCGGCCGACGCCCCGAGCGTCGTGGCCGCGCCGGCGGAGGTGGCGAGCAGCAGTGACGCACCGAGGGTGGCCGCCAGCAGCGTCGAAGCGAGCGCTGCGCGGGACAGGGAACGCGAAGTCGGTTTCATGGGCGGGCCTTTCCGGATGACGCTGTTAGCGTGAACAATTCAACCGTGAACCCCAAGCGGATTCGTCGGGTGCGGGAAGCTGCCGGGAGCGCTCTCAGAGCGGGCCGCTTCCCGATGAAACCACACCGGAACCGGCGAGCAAAGACCTTGCGCGAGATCGGTTTCCGGGCACGCCTTCGAAAGTTTCACCGGTGATTGCCAAGAATGCCGGGGACCCGTTACCTTCTCCTGGGAGCGCTCTCAGTGCGGCACACCATCACACGGCAACGACGACGAGGAGATGGCGAATGCGGGCACGAAAGTCGCGGGCCGGCCTGGCCCTGCTGGTCGCGGTGGCGCTCGGGGTGGCCGGCGGCGCCGCACCCGCGTCGGCCGCGGACTACGAGCGCCTGCTCAACGGCACCTTCTCCGGCGGTACCGCCGACCCGTGGTGGGCCGGCGCGGGCACGACCGGCCGCGTCACCGGCGGCGAGTTCTGCACCGACGTCCCCGGCGGCACGGCCAACGGGTACGACGCGCTGTCCGGCCAGAACGGGGTGCCGTTCGAGGCGGGGCAGCCGTACACCCTGACCTTCGACGCGCACGCGACGACCACCCAGCAGATCTCCGCCGTCGCCGGTGAGGCCGTGTCGCCCTACCGGCAGATCTCGCGGACCGACCTCACGGTCACCCCCGCGACCCAGCACTTCACGGTCACCTTCACGTCCACATTGGACTTCCCCGCGGCCGGCAACGGCCAGCTGGCGTTCTGGTTCGGCGGCCAGGCCGCCGCCAACACCGTCTGCCTGGACAACATCTCCCTCGTCGGCGGGGTCGTCCCGCCCGGCGGCCTGCCGCCCACCAGCGGCATCCGGGTGAACCAGGAGAGCTACGTGCCCGGCCTGCCCAAGCGGGCCACGCTGATCAGCGACTCGACCTCGCCGCTGACCTGGACGGTGAAGAACGCCGCCGGGACCGCCGTGGCCACCGGCCAGACCCGGCCGCGCGGCGCCGACGCGGCTTCCGGCGAGAACGTGCACGAAATCGACTTCTCTTCCTACGACACCGCGGGAACCGGGTACACGCTGAGCGTCGGCTCCGAGACCAGCTTCCCCTTCGACATCTCCGCCGCCGGACCGCGGAAGCTGCGCTCCGACTCGCTGGCGTTCTTCTACCACCAGCGCAGCGGGATCGCGATCGACGCCGCCTACGCCGGTGCCGCCTACGCGCGTCCGGCCGGGCACGTGAACGTGGCGCCGAACCAGGGGGACAATGCCGTTCCCTGCCGGTCGGACCTGAACTGCGGCTACACCCTCGACGTGCGCGGCGGCTGGTACGACGCGGGCGACCACGGCAAGTACGTCGTCAACGGCGGCATCGCGGCGTGGGAACTGCTCGACGAGTACGAGCGCGCGCTGCGGCTGGGCGACGCGAGCGCGCTCGGCGACGGGAAGCTGGCGATCCCGGAACGGGCCAACGGCGTGCCCGACATCCTCGACGAAGCCCGCTGGGAGGTCGACTTCCTGCTCGCCATGCAGGTGCCGGACGGCAAGCCGGCCGCGGGCATGGTGCACCACAAGATCCACGACGCGCAGTGGACGTCGCTGCCCACCCGGCCCGACCAGGACAGCCAGCCGCGCCGGCTTTCGGCGCCGAGCACGGCCGCGACGCTGAACATGGCCGCGGTCGCGGCGCAGGCGTCCCGGCTGTGGCGGACCATCGACGCGACGTACTCGGCGAAGCTGCTCGCGGCGGCCGAGAAGGCGTACGCGGCGGCGAAGGCCAACCCGAACGTCCTGGCCGACCCGAACGACGGGACCGGCGGCGGCACCTACAGCGACAACACCGTGACCGACGAGTTCTACTGGGCCGCCGCGGAACTGTTCACCACCACCGGGAAGAGCGCCTACCGCACCGACGTCACCGGGTCGTCGCTCTACCGCGGGAAGAGCTTCACCACGCACGGCTTCGACTGGGCCTCGACGGGCGCGCTCGGCGACATCACGCTCGCGGTCGTGCCGACCGACCTGCCCGCGGCGGACGTCGCGGCGATCCGGACGGCGCTCACCACGACCGCCGACAGCCACCTGACGCAGATGGCGGCCATGGGGTACCCGGCGCCCTACCGCACGGCCGACGGATCGTACGAGTGGGGCTCCAACGGCCTGGTGGCCAACAACGGAGTGGTGCTCGCGCTGGCGTACGACTTCACGAAGCAGGACAAGTACCGCGACGGCGCGTTCGCGGCGCTGGACTACCTGCTCGGCCGCAACCCGGCGAACTACTCCTACGTCTCCGGCCACGGCGACCAGCCGGTGTCGAACGTGCACCACCGGTTCTGGGCGCACCAGCTGGACGCGTCGCTGCCGACCGCCCCGCCCGGCGCGTTGTCCGGTGGGCCGAACAGCGGCCTGCAGGACCCGACCGCGGCGCGGCTGCTCACCGGGTGCGCGCCCCAGCGCTGCTTCGTCGACGACATCCAGGCGTACTCGGTGAACGAGGTCGCGGTCAACTGGAACGCGGCGCTCGCCTGGCTGGCCGGCTGGACCGCGGAGAAGTCGGCGTCCACTGTGGACACGACCGCCCCGGCCGCGCCGGGTGCGCCCGCCGCCTCCGCGGTGTCGGGCAGCGGCGCCACGCTGACGTGGGCGGCGTCCACGGATGCGGAGAGCGGCGTCACGGGGTACGACGTGGTCCGCGTGACCGGCTCGACCCGCACGGTCCTCACGACGGTCACCGGCACGGCGGCGACCCTGACGGGCCTCTCGCCGTCGACCGCGTACACCGTGGTCGTGGTGGCCCGCAACGGCGCGGGCCTGACGAGCCCGGACTCGCCGGCCACGCAGTTCACCACCCGGCCGGCGACCCCGGCGGGCGGCTGCGCGGTGACGTACGCGGCGAACACGTGGAACGGCGGTTTCACGGCCACGGTCACGGTGAAGAACACCGGCTCGGCGGCGTGGTCCGGCTGGAAGCTGGGCTTCACCTTCCCGGGCAACCAGAAGGTGGCGCAGGGCTGGTCGGCGACGTGGGCCCAGACCGGCGCGGACGTGACCGCGACGGCGATGCCGTGGAACGGCTCGCCGGCCCCGGGCGAGTCGGTCTCGATCGGCTTCAACGGCAGCTACACGGGGACGAACGCGAATCCGGCGGCCTTCTCGGTCGATGGGAAGCCGTGTAGCTGACGACGCGGCGGGTGCGCCGGGGTCTATCGGGGTGCGGGGTCCGGGAACGGGCCGTCGCCGAGGATGGCGGAGCGGTCGGGCACTCCCGCGGCCGCTCGCATCCGGGCGAACTCGACCGCCAGTGCCTCGGGTGGGTAGTGGGCGTTGAGGCCGCTGGGGTTGGGCACGATCCACACTCGGGCGCCGCCGATCGTCGCGGTCTGGGGGCCGAGCCGGGCCGTGGGCGCCCCGAACGCCACCCGGTAGCCGGTCACGCCCAGCATCGCCAGCCAGCGCGGCCGGATCGCCCGGACGCGTCCGGCCAGGTCCTGCCCGCCCGCGATCAGCTCGTCGCGGGTCAGCTGGGCGGCGCGGGCGGTCGGGCGGCGGACGAGGCTGGTGATGCCGAGTCCCCAGTCCAGCAGGAGCCGCTCCTCCTCCGCACGCAGCTGCCGCGGGGTGAAGCCGGAGCGGTGCAGGGCGGGCCAGAACCGGTTGCCCGGCGTGTGGAAGCTGTGCCCGGCCGCCGCCGAGCTGAGGCCGGGGTTGATGCCGACGAACACCACGTGCAGCCCCTCGGCGAGCACGTCCGGCAAGACGGCGCCGTCCGACGTCACCGGCCGGCTCCCCGCGCGGGAGCGGCGCTCACGGGGTGAGGTCCATCATGTCTTCGTCCTTGATCGCCTTGAGCTCCGGCGGGTCCAGTTCGCCGCGCTCGAGGGCGGCCCAGTCCGCGGCCGTCGGGTTCTTGTAGAAACCGCCGTAGCCCGGCCATTCGCCCGTGCGCGCCGCGTCGCGGGCGCCGTGCATCTCGGCCGCGTCCCACTTGTCGATCGGCTTGGTGGTCACGTGCCCGCTGCCGTCCACCGCGTGCCCGCCGGTCGGGACCGCCTGGCCGGCCTGCGGGTTGTACCGCATGCCCTCGCCGCTCTGCTTCATGTCGTCGACCATCTTGTGGTACGAGTCGTCGGCGATGGCCATCCGCTTCTGCTCGGCGTCGTAGGCCGCGCGGTCCGGGTGGTTCGGGTCGTTCTTGATCGCGTCCCGCCGGTCCTGCTCGGTCTTCGCCGCGTCCGCCTTGTCCTTGTCGTACAAGGGGTGGTCTTCGTGGTGGACGTGGTTCTTGTCGTTCCCGTGGTAGACCTGGTCCGAGAAGCTGTGCGGGTTGTCGTAGCCCGCCTTGATGGTGTTCGAGTTCTGGAAGCCTTGCTGGTGCCCGTAACCGAGCTGGTTGAGCTGCACCGCGGTGCTCGGGTCGTTGGCCTCGATGGCGTTGCGCTGCGCGTTCCGGTACGAACCGAGCCGGTCGTCGTACCCGAGCTTGTCGTCCTTCGTCGTGTCCGGCGAGTCCCGGACGTCGCCCTTGGTGAACCCGGATTCGTGGTTGGCGCCGCCCTTGCCCGTGCCCGGGTGGTACCGGTGGTTGGCGAAGTCCTCGTAGTACGCGTTGGCGTTGTTCTCCAAGGGCTTGTTGGCCTTGTCCGACCGCGAGCCCTTCGCGCCGCCGTTGTCGCTCAGGATGTCGTAACCGCCGGCGTGCTCGGACTGGTGCGTCTTGTTGCCGTCGATCTTGAAGTCGTACTTGTCGTCGAGGCGCTTGCGCTCGGCGTCCCGGTCGCCGTAGGTGCTCTCCGGGTACTTGCGGTTGCTCTTCGAAGGCCCGTCGTTGCCCCGGGCGTAGGGGTTGTGGCGGTTGGCTGCCTTCTGGCACGGCGTGGTCCGCTGCGGCGCGAGGCCGAGCGGGTCGACCATGGCGGTCGGGTTGCCGACGTAGGCCAGGGAATCCGGCGCCGGGGTCAGGCCCAGCGGGTCGTGGGAGAGGTACCGCCCGGTCTCGGGATCGTAGTAGCGGTACCGGTTGTAGTGCAGCCCGGTCTCGGGGTCGTGGTACTGGCCCGGGAACCGCAGCGGGGTGCTCGCCGTTCCGCCGGCCGACACGGCCGGGCCCCACAACGCGGTGTGCAGGTGCCCGGCGAGCGCGCCGGTGTCGTCGACCAGTTCCGCGGGCGCCCCGACCAGGTCGGAGACGATCGCGTGGAACCGGTCGGCACCACCCGCGCCGAGGACGCGTTCGGTCTGCGTGAGCGGGAGCCGCTCGCCGGGCGCGTACTCCCACACGGTGGCGACCGGCGGCCGGCCCGGTGCACTGTGGACCTGCTCGGCGGGCAGCTGCCCGTCCCAGGCGAATTCGACCTGCTCGGCTACCGCGCCGGTGGCGTCCAGGCGCTGCTTGGCGATCCGGCGGCCGAACGCGTCGTAGCGGTAGCGCCACACCGTGCCGTCCGGCGTGCGCACGCCCAGTAGCCGGTTCTCCGCGCTCCACTCGTAGGTCCACCGCTGCCCGCCGCGTTCGCGGGCGACGACGCGCCCTTCCCCGTCGTGGGTGTAGCGGGTGGCGCCGGCGGCGGTGAGCAGGGTGCCGGTGTAGGCGCGAGGTCCACTGGCCTGGGGCGCGCCGGTCCAGCCGGCCCCGGTGACGGCTCCGGTCACGTCGTAGTCGTAGTTCTCCTGCCAGCGCGGGCCCCGCACCGCGCGCACCCGCCCGGCCGGGTCGACGTCGAGGGTGCGCGGCCCGGAGATCAGGTCGGTGACGCCGGCGAGGTAGCCGTCGGGCAGGTAGCCGTATTCGCGCCGCTGCAGCGTTTCCGGGCCGCGGAGTACCGTCTGCGCCGACAGCTGCCCGGTGGGCGTCCAGTCCTGGCGCAGTTCCGCCACCGGGCCCGCGCCGCCCAGCAGCGTGCGGACCGTCTCCCGGCCCGCGGCGTCGTAGCCGAACCGCAGGGTGCGCCCGGCGGTGCTCAGCACGGCCGGGCGGGCGCCGGTGTCGTAGCCGACCACCGACTCCGCGCCCGAGGGCGTCCGGCGGGCCACGCGGCGGCCGAGGGCGTCGTAGCGGAAGTGCACCACCCGCCCGTTGATCGACTCGGCCACCACACGGCCGAGCGCGTCGTAGGTGAACCGGACCTCGCTGTGCGCGTTGGCCGCCGACAGCATCCGGTCGGCCCCGTCGTAGGTGAACACGGCGACCTCGTCGGCGCTGCTGCGCCGCACGACCCGGCCCACGCTGTCGCGTTCGAGGGTGATGGTCTGCCCGGCGCCGTTGGTGCGGAGCACGAGCCGCCCCGCGGGGTCGTAGCCGAAGCGCAGGACACGGCCGTTGTAGTCGGTTTCGGCGACCTTCCGGCCCGCGTCGTCGTACTCGTAGCGCCACACCAGGCCGCGTTCGTTGGCGATGGAGGTGAGCCGCAGCTCGGTGTCGTAGCCGTAGGTCAGCGTGCCGCCGTCGGGGCCCCGCTCGCTGACCGGCAGGTCGAACTGGGCGTACTCGATGCGGGTGACGCCCCCGCGCGGGTCCGTCCGCTCCTCGAAGCTGCCCTGCGCCGTCGACGCGAACCGTTCGAGGGCGCCGTCGGCGTCGCGTGCCTGCACGAGGTGGCCGGCGGCGTCGCTGACCATGGTGGTGGTGTTGCCCAGCGGGTCGGTCACGCTGCTGGTGTTGCCGAGCGCGTCGTAGCCGTACCGCCACACGGCGCCGTCCGGCTCGGTGACGAGCAGGGGGAGCCCGGCGGCGTTGGCCTGGATCCGGGTGACCCCGCCGAGGGCGTCGGTCACCGAGTCGACGGTGCCGGTGAAGGGGTCGTAGGTGTAGGCGGTCGCGGCGCCGGTCGGGTCGACGGTGCGGGCGAGGCTGCCGCGGCGGTCGTACTCGTAGCGCCAGACGGCGCCGTCCGGTCCGGTCACCACGGCGGGCCGGTGCCGCTCGTCGTAGCCGATCACCATGCGGCTGCCGTCGGGGCGGGTCACCGCGGTGAGGTTGCCGATCTCGTCGTAGTCCCAGCGCGTGACGTTGCCGAGCTCGTCGGTCTCGGCGAGCACGCGCCCGAAGCGGTCCCGCTCGGCGCTGGTGGTGTGGCCCAGCGGGTCGGTCCACCCGATCACGCGCAGCCGCTCGTCGAGCCGGTAGCGGGTGACGGCCCCGAGGGAGTCGGTGACGGTCGTGGTGCCGGGCTCGTAGGCCAGCGTCGTGTCGAGGTAGCCACCGGTGCCCTGGGCGCGCACGCAGCGGCCCTGGGCGTCGTAGCCGTAGCCGTACCAGCGGCCGTTGACGTCGTCCCAGCGCGTGAGCCTGCCGTCGGCGTCGTAGGTGAACTTCTGCGGGGTGCCGACCGCGTCGACGACCTCGACCAGCCGGCGCGCGGCGTCGTAGCGGTACTCGGCCAGCGGGACGGGGGAGCCGGCGGCGCGCAACGCCGTGACCAGGCCGTCGGCGCTGTCGATCTCGACGCGGTAGCCGCCGGAGTGCTCGATCGCGACCGGCACGCCGTCGCGGTAGCGCAGCACGATCCGGTTCTTCGCGCCGTCCACGACCGCGCGCAGCGGCAGGGTGGTGTCCCCGGGACGGCCCGCGAAGTAGCGCACGCGGTCGGACTGCGGGTCACCGACGATGAAGCCGTGCCGCACCCGGCGCAGCGCCAGGTAGGGGCCGCTCTCCGGGACGACCGCGGCCACGCCGGCCGGGACCGGGTAGCGCAGCAGGGTGCCGTCGGCCAGCGCCAGGTGCAGCCCGTCCGGTTCGATCTCGAGGCGTTCGTCCAGCGTGGAGGCCCAGGTGGGGCCGAACAGCCGGCCCGCCCGGTAGGTGGACAGGTGCGTGCGCTCGACCACGAGGGGCAGCGCGCCGGGCAGCGAGACGTCCTCCTGGACGAGCATCACGGCGCCGGTCGCGACGTCGATCGGGTCGCCGCAGTCGGTCTTCTCCTTGGTCGGCGTGTTGTGTTCGTCCGGCTTGGAGTTGGTGTCCTTGATCCGCGAGCCGTCGCCCTTGGGATTGCCCTTCGGCGTGTTCTTCGGCGTGTCGGCGGGGGCTTTCGACGCCGGGGGCGGCGTCGGGTCGGGGCTCCTCGGCGTGTCGTCGGGGCCCTTCGACGCGGGCGGTGGGTCGGTTTTGGGTGGTGGGTCGGTCTTGGCGCCGGACGGGGTGGTGTCGTCGCCCTTCGCGCCCGAAGGCGTGGTGCCGTCGCCCTTCGGTGGTGGGTCGGTCTTGGGCGGCGGCGCGTCCGGGCCGCCCTTGCCGTTGGGCCCGTCGAGGCCCTTCGGGTTGCCGTTGATGTCGGCGTGCTTCGGCGGCGGCGCTGACTTACCCGGCTTGATGTTCTTCAACGCCTTCGCCGCGTCGGAGAACAGGTCACCGGCCCGCTTGAGCAGCGGGATCAGCGCCTGCAGTGCCTTGACCAGCCGCTTGGTCAGGTCGGCGATCTTCGACGCGGTCTTCGCGACCGCGGTGATCACCTGCGGAACCACCCACGTCATCCCGATGCCGAGGGTGAAGATCACCTGCAGAGCCCAGCTGATCAGATGCCCTACCAGTTCGGCGATGATGTCGCGGACCAGCGCCCGCACCGCCGCGACGACCTCACCGGCGGTCTTCACACCGCTGGACGCGCCTTCGCAGCCCTTTTGGGCGGTTTCCAGCAGAACGACGGTGTCCTGTGCGCGTTGGCGGTAGGCGTCCCCGGCGGTGCCGGTCCAGGACGAGACGTCCGTTTTGACCATCCCGGTCAGGTCCTGGCCGATGCTGCCCAACTCGGTGGCGACGTTCCTCCAGGTCTCGGACTGGGCGGCGATCTCGTCGGCGTTGCCGGTGAGGCCGTTGAGGGCTTCTTTGAGCGGTCCGACGTGCTCGATGAGCCACCCGACACCCGCGGCGAGGATCGCGCCGAAGGGGTCCATCGCCATCGACAGGGCATCCAGAGCGGTGCCGACGGCGCCCATCGCGACCGAGGCCCAGTCGCCGCTTTCGATCGCGGATTTCAGGTCGGCCGCCGACTCCAGCAGGGAGACCCCGGAGTACGCCGTCGTCGAATCCTTGGTCTCCGCGACCAACGGGTTGCTCAAGTGCTGACCTTCCCCTTCACCTGCCGACCTGCCACCACTGAAGTTAACAAGCGGTGACCGCGCGGAGATCGCGAACCCCGGGGAATGCCTTTTCACTCAGCCGATCGTGCCCAGGTACTCGTGTCGTGGCCCACACCGGGGGAGAGAGGCTACGAGACGACCGGCTCGCGCGCGCCGGTTCGCTCCGCGCCGATCCCGGCCGCCACGACGAACAGCACCCCTGCCGCCGCGGTGAGGTGCGGGACCTGGTGGAGCACGACGAGCCCGATCGTCAGGGCGATGGCCGGTTCCAGGCTCATCAAGGTCCCGAACGCCGAGGTGTTCAGCCGCCGCAGGGCGAGCATCTCCAGGCTGAACGGGACGACCGGCAGCAGGATCGCGAGCCCGAGGCCGGCCAGCAGCAGCTCCCCGGTCAGGTGCCCGAACACCCCGGGCCCGGCGGCGAGGGTCGCCACGATCCCGGCCACCGGCATCGACACGGCGAGCCCGCGCGCGCCCGCCACCTCGTCGCCGACCCGTTGCGTCAGCAGGATGTAGCCCGCCCAGCACACCGCCGACGCGAGGGCGTAAGCGACACCCAGCAGGTCGGCGCCACCCCGCCACGGCTCGGTCAGCAGCACCACGCCGAGCGCCGCGAGGACCGGCCACAGCTTCTTGCCGCCGCGGCCGCGCGTCACCGCCACGGTGAGCGGGCCGAGGAACTCCAGCGCGCTGGCCGTGCCGAGCGGGAGGCGGGCGACGGCCGCCATGAACAGCATGGTCATCCCCGCCGTGACCACGCCCAGCCCGCAGCAGGCCAGGAAGGTGGACCGGCGGAACGACGACGGCCGCGGCCGGACGACGACCAGCAGCAGCACCCCCGCCCACGCCAGCCGCAGCCACGCCGCACCCTCGGGACCGATCCGGTCGAACAGGCCGACGGACACGGCGAGGCCCAGCTGGACGCAGAGCATGGCGGCGACCGCGAAGGCCGCTCCGCTACGGGTGGAGGACAGCACCCACCCAGCAAAACCGAACCACACCGTCCATGTCCACGTGTCGATCGTGGATGTACCGTTCATGAATCATGGACACTCGCCGCCTCCGGTTCCTCCTCGAGCTGTCCCGCCACGGCTCGATGCGTGCGGTGGCGGACGTGCTCGGTACCACGACGTCGACGGTCTCGCAGCAGATCGCGGTGCTGGCGAAGGAAACCGGCGCGTCCCTGCTCGAGCCGGACGGCCGGCGTGTGCGGCTCACCCCCGCGGGGCGGCGCCTGGCCGAGCACGCCGTGACGATCCTCGCCGCCGTGGAAGCGGCTCGTGCCGACCTCGACCCCCACGCCGAGCCGGCCGGCACCGTGCGCGTCGCCGGGTTCGCCACGGCCGTGCGGCGTTCCCTGCTGCCGGCGGCCGCCGCGCTCGCCGAGCACCACCCGCGGGTCGAGCTGCGGATCAGCGAGTACGAACCGCAGGAGGCCTTCGCCGCGCTGCTGGCCGACGACATCGACCTGGCCCTCACCTACGACTACGACCTCGCCCCGGCCGTCACGGACCCCGCGATCACGGTGAGTCCACTGTGGACGGCGCCGTGGTCACTGGCCGTCCCGGCGGCCGACGCGGCCCGGGCGCGGGGCGGGAACACCGTGGCGGTCTTCGAGGCGTTCCGCGACCACGGCTGGATCGTCAACTCCCGCAACAGCGCCGACGAGGACGTGATCCGCCGGCTGGCGTCGACAGCGCGGTTCACCCCGCGCGTCACGCACCGCGCGGACAGCCTGGAGCTGGTGGAAGACCTCATCGTGACCGGCCCGGCGCCCGCCGTCGGCCTGCTTCCGACCGGACGTGCCCCGAGGTCCGGGGTCGCGCTGCTTCCGCTGGCGGGGCCGGACGTGCGGCAGCGCGCCTTCGCGTGCACCCGCCGCGGGCGGGAGGCGTGGCCGCCGCTCGCGCTGGTCCTCGGACTCCTCGCCCGCTGAGCCGGTTCGGCACCGCGATCGGCTTCGCCCGGGACCGGCTCTCTTCGAAGCGTCCCGCCGGCGTGGAGCCCGCGGCGGTCCCGGTGGTGGGCGCGACCCCCGACGACGCGTCCGCCACCGGGTCGCTCTTCGCTTGGTGGCGGGCGGTCCGGTGACTAGCGTGGGCCTGATGACGCGTTCGGCCGCGTTCGAGCGGTTCCTGGCCGGGATCACCACTCCCGTCGAGCTCTCGAAGGACTCCCTTGACGAGATCCCCGGCGTCGACGCGATCTTCGACCTCGACGGCGAAGAACGGCTCGAGGCGGAAGACCTCCTCATCGCGAAGCTCGCCACCGGCGACGGCCGCGCGGCCATCGCGCTCGCCGAGGCCGGCTGCTTCCGCGCCATTCCCACGCCGGCGTACCTGCGGCGGCACCTCGACGACATGGCGGACCGCCGGACCAAGCTGACCGGCCTCCGCGCCCAGCTGGCCCACGCCGGGATCGACGTGCTCGCGCTCCAGTCGCGGATCGACACGCTGATCGCGGGCTTCCGCTCGCACCCGGGCGGGGCGGCGCTCGTGCACGGCGACGCGCACCCCGGGAACTACTTCTTCGACCCGGCGAGCGGCGTCACCACGATCATCGACGTCACGACGCTGCACCTGTCCATCGACGCCCGCGGTAACCCGATCGGCGCGCCGTCCCGCGACGTCGGCGTCTTCGCGCAGCAACTGGCGCACTACAGCGTCACCCTGAAGCTGACCCGCGCCGAGGTGGCGACCCTGCAGTCCGTGTTCCGCCGCGCGTACGCGGCCGCCGGCGCCACCGGCACGACCCCGCAGGCGGACGCGTTCTTCCGGGCCCGGGCGTCGCTCGGCTGGCTGATGCGGGTGATGAACGACCTGCGGGCCGGGACCGTGCACGGCGTGGTCCCGTCCATCGACGCGGTGCAGCAGCAGCACATCGACCTCGCCGTCGAAGCGTTCGGCCTCTGATGACGACGTCGCCGTTTCCGTTGTCGGGCACCGGGGAGGAGCGGTGGCGCGTCCCGCTGCCCGGCGGGCGCGTCACCGGGATCTCGGTCGCGGCGGACGGAATGTGCTTCGTGACGACGGGAACCGGGGTGGTCGCGCTGGACGGCCCCGAGATCCGGTGGACCGCGGACTCGTCCGCCCCCGGGGGCGCCCTGCTGCTCGACGGCGGTCTGCTCGTCACGGCGCGCGCCGACGGGTACGAACTGCGGGACCGGCGGACCGGTGCCGTCACCGGCCTGGTCCCGGCGGCACCGAGGTCCGCGCCGATGCCGCTGGCGGACGGGTCGCTGGTGTTCCTGACGGCGGGGAACGTGCTCCGCGCGGCCACGCTGACCGGCGAGCCGCGGTGGGAGGCCGAGGTGCCCGCCCCGGCGTGGCCGCTCGTCTGGCACGACACCGTGTTCGTCGCCGAGCGCACCGCGGTCCGGGCGTTCGACCGGGACGGCGCCGCGCTGTGGCGGGTCGCCCTCGCGGGCGACGTGGCCGGGACCCTGGTCGGTCTGCCGGAGGGCAGCGTCCTGGTCCCGGTCCACGGCGAGGAGCACACCGGATACGTCGTGCTCGACCCGGGCGGCGAAGTCCGGACGCTGCCCGCGCACCTGCCGCCCGGCATCCCGGCGGTGCCGTTGCCCGGCGGCCGGCTCGTGCTGCCCGGCTGGCCCGAGCGCGACGACGTCGGCGAGTGGCGCCCGACGGTGTCCATAGTGGACGTCGATACCGGAGCGGTGGTCCAGCACCACCGCGTGCGCGCCGAGGTGCAGAGCATCGTCGCCGACGCGGACGGGCTCGTCGCCGTCGCGGTCGGCCCGACGTGGGAGTACTGGACGAAGTACCACGGCTGGCCCGGTTTCGACCTGACCGAAGACTGCTACGTGCTGTTCCTCGACGAGGACGGCCCGCGGGCCACGTGGACGGCGGGCCGGCCGATCACCGGCCCGCTCGCGATCGGCGCGAACGGTGATCTGCTGGTCCCGGTCTCGGGGGAGCTCGTCAGCCTCGGCTGACGAACTCCCTCCGGGACCGGGCTCAGATCAGCGGGAACCTCTGGGCCGCGGAGCCGTTGCAGTCCCAGATCCGCAACCGCGTCCCGTTGCCCGTGGCGCCGTCGGGGGAGTCCAGGCAACGGCCGGACTGCGGGTTGCGCAGGGAGCCGTCGGCCTGCTGCGTCCACGTCTGGCCGCCGACGCCGTCGCAGTCCCAGAGTTCGATCTGGGTGCCGTTCGCCGTGCCGTTGCCGACGATGTCCAGGCAGCGTCCCAACGTGCGCAGCGCGCCGCCGGACAGGCGGAACCAGTGCTGGTCCACCGCGAAGGACTGGCAGTCCCACAGCTGCACGGCGGTCCCGTTCGCGCCGCGGTCGTCGCCGGCCACGTCGACGCACTTGCCGCCGGGGCCGGTGATCGGGCCGCCGCCGGTGACGGAGAACTTCTGCGCCGCGGCGCCGTTGCAGTCCCACAGCTGCAGCCGGGTGCCGTTGGCCGTGGCGCCGTTCGGGGAGTCGACGCAGCGGCCGGACTGCGGGTTGCGCAACGAGCCGTCGGCCTGCTGCACCCACTTCTGGCCGCCGACGCCGTTGCAGTCCCACAGTTCCAGCAGCGCTCCGCCCGCCGTGCCGTTGCCGGTGACGTCGAGGCAGCGGCCCACTGTGGACAGTGACGAGTCGGCGTTGTGCGCCCAGTGCTGGTCGGCCGCGTTCGCCTGGCAGTCCCACAGCTGCACGGCGGTGCCGTTGCCGCCGGTGTCGTCACCGGCGACGTCGAGGCACTTGCCGCCGGGACCGGAAACCGTGGCCGCGTAGGGCGGCGTCCCGGTCGACCCGGCGTAGCCGACGGAGACCACATTGGACTGGACGGCGTCGTCCGCGGCGTCGGTCGGGTAGCCCGCGGTCATCACGCCCTCGAAGAACGAGCCGATGGAGGCGTTGCTGTTGTCGCCGCCGGTGCCGAGCACGATCGAGCCCTCCTGGTGCATCGGCGTGTACCCGCCCGAAGGCAGCGCGCCGTTGTACCAGGTGGTGAGGCCGCCGCTCTGGGAGTTGCCGCCCTTGAGCGCGAAGGTGGTCTGGCCGTTGTTCTTCAGCAGCGCGGTGACGAACGGCGTCGCGTTGCCGCGGTTGGCGGTGTTGGAGCGGTTCCCTTGGAACAGCCCGTTTTCGAGGTCGCCCGCCACCCACGGGCCGATCCCGGTGCACGGCGGGAAGTAGCACGTGGTGCCGAGGTTGACGGCGTCCATGTGGCCGTTGCCGGTGTCGGCGATCCGGGCCTCGACGTTGCCGTAGTCGAAGCAGCAGCCGCCGTTCACGTGCGTGCCGCTGGCGACCATGTACATGCCTTCGGGCTGGCCGTTGACCGCGACACCGGCGCCGACGTAGTGCCGGTATCCGGTGCCGGGCGAGACGTAGACGCCGTAGACCTTGTGCCCGCCCGCGGTGACCGGCAGCGCGGACGCGATCGCGGCGACGTCCTGCCCGCCGGCGGTACCGGGGCCTTCGACGGTCAGGTCGTTGTGGCGCGGGGACTGGTCGTAGATCACCGTGATGGTGCACGTCGTGCCGGCGCAGAACGAGTCCTGGGCGGCGGCGTTGGCGTACCCGCCGGTGGTGAGCAGGCCGATGTTCGTTTCGGCGTGGTCGGAAGCCCGTTGCACGCGGTAGAGGTTGCCGGCGTAGGCCGCGTAGAGGGCGCGTGTGGTGCTGTGCGCGGCGACGCACTGGGTACCGGCGGAACCGTAGATGTCGCACGGCAGCGGACCGGCGGCCTGCGCGGCGGTGCTCAGTCCGAGCATCGTGCCCAGGACGAGCAGTGTGGTGGTGAGGACGGCGAGGGGACTTCGACCGCGGGGCACGGGAACCTCACTCTCGAACCGCAGGTCAGCGGCCTGCGTGGATTTTTACAACGTTGTATTTCCAAGAGAGAAGGAAGTGCGGGAAGGCGAATGGGGATGAGAGGAGGGTATGGCCGGATTCTCGACCGTGTCAACAGTTCACGGCGGGTGGATGGTCCAGTCCACTGCGATTCCGGGAGGGTGCACCCGGACGGCCTACCGGGGTGGATCCGTTTCGTGGCAGGGGATATCGCCTGACCTCGCGCCCGGCACACCAGCCGGGCAGCAATCCGGCCACAACGCTCAGCAAAGGATTGGCCGGGCAAATCCGGCGGTCGGGATGATTCCTGCGCGCGCCGCCGGGGTGCCCGACGGAAAGGAGACGGCCGCCGCCGGGCCGAGGCTGATCGGCGGACAGCCGGCCGCCGACGCGGACGGGCCGGCCGGGAGAAGTCCGTCATCCGGCGGGGGCCGCACGGCGCTCGGGTTCGGTTCCCCGGCCGGCGCGGGGTGCGCCCGGCACTTCAGCGGGTGCCGATCCGGCCGGGCAGCCCCTCGACAGCGCCGCCGGGACCGGGCGCTTCCCGGCCCGCCGGGCACCGGCAAGACGATGGCCCCCGAGGCTTCCCGGCCCGCCCGGCCGGGCGCCGGGGCGCCCTTTCGTCCATTCGGGACCGAGCGGCGCTCGGCCGGGCGCGGCGACCGACGCAGTAGGCTGAGGCGAATGAGCGCGGCATCCGGCACGGAGCACTCGATGGTCGAAACCCGGCACCAGACCCGGCTGCTCACCCTGTTGCGGGACGAGGGCCCGATGTCGCGGGTCGAGCTGGGGGAGCGGCTGGAGCTGCCGAGGGCCCGGGTCGGGGCCGAGGTGGCCCGGCTCGGCGAGGTCGGGCTGGTCGAGACCGCGGGGCCGTCGGCCAGCCGCGGCGGACGGCGCTCGACGCTGGTCCGGCTCGCGGGTGACCTGCGGGTGCTCTCGGTGGACGTCGGCGCGACGTCGGTCGGCGTGGCGGTCACCGACGCTTCGTGCGAGGTGCTCGCGCACGCCGTCGAGGACTGCGACGTCCGGCAGGGGCCGCACCCGGTGCTGCGGCGGGTCGCCGAGCTAGCGGGCAAGGTGCGGGACGAGGCGCCCGGCCGGCTGATCGCGGCGGGCATCGGCCTGCCGGGGCCGGTCAGCTTCGCCGAGGGGATGGCGGTCGCGCCGCCGATCATGCCCGGCTGGGACCGATTCAACGTGCGCGACCACCTGGGCGGGCTCTGGGGCTGCCCGGTCGCGGTGGACAACGACGTCAACGCGATGGCGCTGGGCGAGCGTCACGCCGGGGTCGCCCGGTCGACCGACGACCTGATGTTCGTCAAGATCGGCACCGGGATCGGCTGCGGGATCGTGCTCGGCGGCAAGGTGTACCGCGGGGTCGCCGGCACGGCGGGCGACATCGGGCACATCCGGCTCGACGACTTCGGCCCGACCTGCGCCTGCGGCGAGGTCGGCTGCCTGGAGGCCTACTTCGGCGGGGCCGCGCTGGCCCGCGACGGGCTGGCCCTGGCGCGCAGCGGCCGTTCGGCCCACCTCGCCGAGGTGGCCACCGAACGCGGCGTGATCACCGCGCGCGACGTCGGCCGCGCCGCCGCGGCGGGCGACTTCGGCGCGGTCAACCTCATCCGCGACGGCGGGCGCCGGGTCGGCCAGGTCGTCGCGTCCCTGGTCAGCTTCCTCAACCCGGGGATGGTGGTGATCGGCGGCGGCGTGGCCCAGCTCGGGCACCAGCTCCTCGCCGAGGTCCGCGGCGCGGTCTACCGGCGCTCGCTGCCCCTGGCCACGGGGAACCTCCCGATCGTGCTGTCGGAGCTCGGCGAGACGGCCGGCGTCATCGGGGCCGCGTGGTCGGCCACCGACCGCGCGTTCACGCTCAGCAGCTGACCCCGCTCTCACGTTCCGTCACCGAGTAACTTCCTCTCGTAACGTCGAAACGAGACAGACTTTCGTATCGGAATAACGAAAGTCTGTC
The DNA here is from genome assembly GCF_055565395.1 of Amycolatopsis sp. NPDC028719. Taxonomy (NCBI): domain Bacteria; kingdom Bacillati; phylum Actinomycetota; class Actinomycetes; order Pseudonocardiales; family Pseudonocardiaceae; genus Amycolatopsis; species Amycolatopsis sp. NPDC028719. The sequence goes on along the minus strand of NZ_JBVHUL010000014.1, from coordinate 5,103 downwards.
CGGTTTCGCACGTCTATCCGGGTGAATACCGGGTATCAGGCGACCACATCACCTTGACGAGTGATGCGCGCCACCCTACTTTCGCTGCCTGAGAGACAAAGTCAGTTCAGTGCGCAGCACAAGTGGGGGGCACCGTGGCCGTCACCGGGACGAGGGACGCCGATCCGGCGAGCCCGCGTACGGCGAACCTGGCCGCGGTCCTGCGCGCCCTCCGCACCGGGCCGCTCTCGCGCACGCAGCTCGCGGCCCGCTGCGGGATCGCGAAGTCGGCGGTTCCCGGCCTGCTCACCGAGCTCGCCGGGCGCGGCCTGATCCGGCCCGCCGGTGTCCTCCCCGGCCACGGGCGGCCGAGCCGGCTGGTCGAACTGCACGGCGAAGACGCGTACGCGCTGGCTCTCGGCATCGAGGCCGATCGGCTGTCGGCGCTGGTCACCGACCTCTCCGGCCGGGTGCTGGCCGAACGGGCGGAGACGGTCGACGTCGCCGCGCTCGGGCTCCAGAGAGGCATGGACGAACTCGCCCACCTCGCCCACCGGGTGCTGCCCGGGCCGCCGGTCGGGGTCGCGATCTCGGTGCCCGGCCTGGTCGACTCGGCCGCGGCCGTGCTGCGGCTGGCTCCGGCCCTGCGCTGGCGTGACGCCGAAATCGCCGGCCTGATGGCGGCCCGCCTGAACCTCCCGGCCGACGCCATCGCCGTGGACAACGAAGCCAACCTCGGCGCGCTCGCCGAGTCGGCCGCCGGCGCCGGCGAGCTGTTCTACCTCAGTGGCGGCACGGCGGTCGGGGGCGGCCTCGTCTCCGGCGGCGCCATCCTCCGCGGCGCACGCGGGTTCGCCGGCGAGGTCGGGCACATCGCCGTCGACCCGTCCGGCGAGCGGTGTTCCTGCGGCCGGACCGGCTGCCTCGAAACGAAGGCGAACCTGGCCGCCGTCCTGCGCGCGGCGGCACCGCCGGGCGATCCGCTGCACGACCCCGCCCTCGGCGTCGAAGGCCGGGTCGCCCAGCTGAAGCACCGCGTCCGGCACGGCGACCAGCGCGCGGCCACGGCGGTTCACGGCCTCGGTGTCGCCCTAGGCGTCGCCCTGTCCACCGTGGTCGACGTGCTCGACCCGGACGTCGTCGTCCTCGGCGGCTACTTCGCCGAACTCGGCGACTGGCTGGTGGAGCCGATCCGCGTCGAACTCGCCGTCCGGCCACTCGGCCACGCCACGGTGGTGCCGTCGCGGCTCGGTCTGCGGGCCCCGCTGCGGGGTGCCGCGCACCTGGCCGCCGAGCGGCTGTTCGCGAATCCGACGCTCATCGAGGAGGCCTCGGTATGAGGGAGCTTGCGAGCGAATCAGCCAACCCCGCGCTTCCGGCTCAGGCGGCACCGAGCGCCGGCGAGGTGTGCGCATGAGCCTGCTTTCCGTCCGCGGGATCGTGAAGACCTTCCCGGGGGTCCGCGCGCTCGACGGGGTCGACCTCGACGTCGAACCCGGCGAGGTGCACTGCCTGCTCGGGCAGAACGGCGCGGGGAAGTCGACGCTGATCAAGGTCCTCGCCGGGGCGCACCAGCCCGACACGGGGGAGATCACGTGGCAGGGCCAGCCCGTGTCGCTCGCCACGCCGGTCGACGCCCTGCGCCTGGGCATCGCCACGATGTACCAGGAGCTGGACCTCGTGCCCGGGCTTTCGGTGGCGGACAACATCTTCCTCGGTCACGAGCGGGCGCGGTTCGGGTTCACGCGGATCTCCGAGGCCCGCGACGAAGCCGCCCGGCTGATGGCCCGGCTCGGCCACCCCGGCATCCGGCCGTGGCACGAGGTGGGCCGGCTGTCCGCCGCCGGCCAGCAGCTCGTGTCGATGGCCCGCGCGCTGGCCCACGACGCCCGGCTGCTCGTGATGGACGAACCCACCGCCGCGCTGGCCGGCGAAGAGGTCGACAACCTGTTCCGCATCGTCGGCGAGCTGACCGCGGACGGCGTCGCGGTCGTCTACATCTCGCACCGGCTCGAGGAGCTGCGCCGGATCGGGGACCGGGTGACCGTGCTCAAGGACGGCCGGACCGTCGGCACCGGCCTCGACGCTGCCACGACGCCGACCGCCGACCTGGTCGCGCTGATGGCCGGGCGCAGGGTCGAGACCGTCTTCGGCCCCCGCCACGACGGCCACGCCGACAAGACCAAGCGGGCCCTGGAAGTCGAAGGGCTGACCCGGGCCGGTGAGTTCGAGAACGTCGGCTTCACCGTTCACGCCGGCGAGGTCGTCGGCATCGCCGGGCTGGTCGGGTCCGGCCGCAGCGAACTGCTGGAGACGATCTTCGGCGCGCGCAAGGCCGACAGCGGAACCGTGACCGTCCAGGGGAAACCGCTGAGCCCCGGCAACGTCCAGGCCGCCGTCAAGGCGGGGATCGGGCTGGCCCCGGAAGAGCGCAAGAGCCAGGGCCTCCTGCTGGACCTGCCCGTGGTCCACAACGTGACGCTGGCGAGCCTGCCCCGGTACGCCAAGCTCGGGTTCACCGACCGCGGCCGGGAGCTGGACGACGCCGGCGCCAGCCTGCGGCGCCTCGACCTGCGGCCCGCCGACCCGCGGCGGATCGTCCGCACGCTTTCGGGCGGCAACCAGCAGAAGGCGGTGCTCGCCCGGTGGCTGGTCCGCGGGTGCCGGGTGCTGCTGCTCGACGAGCCGACGCGTGGCGTCGACGTCGGCGCGCGCGCCGAGCTCTACCGGCTGATCGACGAGCTGGCCGCGACGGGCGTGGCGATCGTGCTGGTGTCCAGTGAAATCCCCGAGGTGCTCGGGCTGTCCGACCGGGTGCTGGTGCTGCGCGAGGGCCGTGTCCTCGCCGACCGGTCGTCGGCCGGGCTGACCGAGGCCGAGGTGCTCGACGTGATTCTCGAGGGGAGCGCGGCATGACCGAAACCCAAGCACCGCCACAGGAAGCGCCTCCCGTCGAACGGAAGCGGTTCGCCTTCCGGGCCGACCCGCGGCTGCTCGGCCTGGCCGGGGTGCTCGTCGTGCTCTGCCTGGTCGGCCAGTTCACCCGGCCGGAGCTGTTCTTCACCGAAAGCAACATCTCGACGATCCTGCGGCTGGCCGCGGCGATCGGCGTGGTCAGCGTCGGGATGACGTTCGTGATCATCAGCGGCGGCATCGACCTGTCCGTCGGCTCGATCGTCGCGCTGTCGAGCGTCTGGCTGACGACCTTGGCCACCCAGTCCTACGGGCCGTGGGTGATGGTCCTCTGCGGACTCGCGGTCGGCCTGGGCTGCGGGCTGGTCAACGGCGTCCTCGTCTCCTACGGCCGGGTCGTGCCGTTCATCGCGACGCTCGCGATGTACGTCTCGGCGCGCGGGCTCGCCGAGCGGCTCAGCGGCCGCCGCACCCAGGTCGTCGCCGACCAGGACTTCCTCGCCTTCTTCCGCGGCGACCTGCTCGGCATCCCGGTGCTGATCTGGCTGTTCGCGCTCGTGTTCGCGATCGGCTGGGTCGTGCTCAACCGCACCACCTTCGGCCGCCGGACCTACGCGGTCGGCGGCAACATCGAGGCGTCGCGGCTGGCCGGGATCAACGTCAAGCGGCACCTCGCGCTCGTCTACGGCGTCGCCGGGCTGTGCTGCGGGATCGCCGCGCTGATGGTCGTCGCGCGGACGACCGCGGGCGCGTCGACCAACGGCATGTTCTACGAGCTCGACGCGATCGCGGCCGTCGTCATCGGCGGCACACTGCTCACCGGCGGCCGCGGCTCGCTGATCGGCACCCTGATCGGCGTGCTGATCTTCACGGTGCTGTCCAACCTCTTCACGCTCAACAACCTGGACACCGACATCCAGAACATCGCCAAGGGCGTGATCATCGTCCTCGCCGTGCTCTTGCAGTTCCGGGCCAGGAAAGCCCGGACCGGTCCTTGAATCACCACCTCTGGAGGTCGTCATGACCGAACAACCCTTCCTCGGCCGCCGGGGTTTCCTGCTCGGCGGCGCCGCGGTCGGAGCCGGCGCGCTGCTGGCCGGCTGCACGTCGAACACGCCCGCGAACTCGGAGTCCAACGCGCCGGTCGCCAACGCGGGCAACAACGCCCAGCCGGGAAAGGCGGTCACCATCGGCTTCTCCGCGCCGGCCGCCGACCACGGCTGGATCGCGGCGATCACCAAGAACGCCAAGGCGCAGGCGCAGAAGTTCAGCGAGGTGAAGTTCACCGCGACCGAGGGCACCAACGACGTCAACCAGCAGATCTCCCAGGTGGAGACGCTGATCAACGCCAAGGTGAACGTGCTGGTGATCCTGCCCTTCGACGGCAAGGCGCTCACCTCGGTCGGGCAGCAGGCGATGGACGCGGGCATCCCGGTGATCAACCTGGACCGCGTGTTCGAGACGCCGCTCGCCTACCGAACGTGGATCGGCGGCGACAACTACCGGATGGGCGTCAACGCCGGCAACTACATCGCCCAGCAGCTGAAGGCGAAGAACGTCGCGAACCCGGTCATCGGCGAGGTCGCCGGGATCGATTCGCTGCCCCTGACCCAGGAACGCAGCAAGGGCTTCTCCGACGCGCTCGGGCGGGCCGGGTTCAAGGTCGGCCCGCGGGTCTCGGCGCAGTTCACGTCGGAGTCGGGTGAGCAGCAGACGGCGAACCTGCTCCAGGGTGCGCCCAAGCTGGACGCCCTGTGGAACCACGACGACGACCAGGGCATCGGCGTCAACGCCGCGATCGACACCGCGGGCCGCAAGGAGTTCATCATGGTCGGCGGAGCCGGCTCGAAGAACATGATGAACCTGATCAAGGCCGACAGTTCGCCGATCAAGGCGACCGTGCTCTACAGCCCGTCGATGGCCTCGACGGCGATCGCGCTGGCTCGCCTGCTCGGGCAGGGCAAGGGGATCGGCGACCTCGCCGAGCACGACATCCCGGCCGAGATCACCACGTACTCCGCGGTCGTCACCAAGGAGAACGTCGACCAGTACCTCGACGTCGGCTTCGACTCCTGACCGCAGTTTTCCGCAGCCGGTCGTGGGGGGGGGGGGGGGGGGGGGGTGACCCAGAAAACCCCCGCAGCACACCACCAGACCACAAAAAAGAGGAGAGAGACGAACCCAGAAAAACACAGAACAAGTAGGGTGGTA
>NZ_JBVHUL010000013.1:305546-309666 GCF_055565395.1 Amycolatopsis sp. NPDC028719 | reverse complement strand
CGCCTTTTGTTCCACCCCACCCCCACCGGTTCTTTTTTCTTCCCCCCACCCCCCCTTTTTTTTTTTTTCCCCCCCCCCCCCCCCCCCCCGCCACATTGGGGCGCTGGCCCGGCGCTGTGGACAACCCGCGCGGACGGCGCCGGAACTGTCGGTGCCCGCCGGTAGCGTGGAAAACGGGGGCTGCTCAGGTCCCGGAGGACACCGTCGGCGCGTCGGGGATCTCGGCCGGGTCCGGCGAATCCGCCCGCCGGCCCGCGCGCAGCAAGTCGCCCCAGCGGCCGCGGTCGCACTGTGCCGACGGCGTGTCCGCCAAGAATTTCCGCAAGATTTCCAGGAACCGCTTGGGGTCGGACCGGTGCGGGAAGTGCCCCGTCCCCTCGAACAGCACCAGCCTGCTGCCCGGCATCGCCCGGTGCGCGCGCCGCGCGTGGCCGCTCGGCACGACCCGGTCGTCCGTCCCCCACACCAGCAGCGTCGGGATCCCCTCGGTCAGGTAGCAGCGGTCCAGCATGTTGACCACCTGCCCGCGCCAGTCGACCACCGAACGCAGCGTGCGCAGGAACGCCGAGCGCGTGCTCGGCTCGAGCAGCCGGACGTACCGCGTCAGCACGTAGTCGAGATCCGGGCCCAGCCCCAGCCCTTCGGACACCCGCAGCAGCTCGGCGAGGCCGCGCAGCGCCGTCAGCGCCGGCCGCGTGCCCAGCAGCGGCAGCACCAGCCCCGCGCCCGGCGCGGCGGCCAGCCGCAACAGCGGGTGCACGCTCGCCCCGACGCCGCCCGAACCGACCAGGACGAGCCGTTCGCAGCGTTCCGGGAACTGGTAGGCGAACTGCATCGCGACGCCGCCGCCGAGCGAGTGCCCGACCACGGTGACCCGGTCGACGTCGAGCGTCGTCAGCAGGTCGCGCATGCCGCACGCGTAAGCCGCGACGGAGTAGTCCGCGCGGGGCTTGGCCGAGGCGCCGTGGCCGAGCAGGTCGGGCGCGATCACGGTGTGGTCGGCCGAGAGCGAGGCCAGCAGTTCCAGCCACGTCGCCGAGTCGTCGCCGATGCCGTGCAGGAACAGCAGCGCGGGCCCGCGCCCGGCCATCCGGTAGGCGCGCTCGTACCCGTGGACGACCCGTGTGCGCGGGGCGAACGTGTCCGCCCCGATCTCGGTGAGTGGCACACACCCAGCTCAGCACGCCCGCGTTCGCGGGACGTTTCGCGCACGTTGGGATCGGGTGAACGCGCTCGCGAAAGATCGAAGGCCGCCCCCGGATCGATTTCCGGAGGCGGCCTTCGTCGCGTCAGGAGCGGCCCCGACCTCCGCTCCTGGTGGCTTCTACCTGGTCGGCGTCGGCGTCGCCGGCGGCGTGGTCGTCGCAGACGCGGATGGCGTCGTGGGCGCGGACGACGGTGTTCCCGTCGTGGCCGGCGGGGCCGTCACCTTCGGGATCGCCGCGCTGAACGGCACTCCCGCTTCCTCGCGGCAGGACGAGCGGTACCCGTTGTAGCCGTTGTAGTTGCCCTGGTCGTCGGTGACGCCTTGCTCGATCTTCGGCCGCGGGAACCGGTTGTCTTCGCCGATCTTCTCCTTGCTCCCGCTCGAGCGCTCGCAGCCGTAGCGGGTCAGCGTGATCGGCCGGCCCTCTTCGTCGTAGAGGTAGACCTCCGTCAGCGGCTTGCCCTCGGCGTCGAACGCGTAGACGTTCTCGATCTCCCGGTTGCCGTAGCTCAGCTGGTCGTTGCCGTACCGGTCGGACGGAGACTGGTAGTACGACGGCGAGCTCGAATAGGAGTTCCGGTTCGAGATCAGGTCGACCGCGGCACCGAACCCGCCCAGGATGCCGCCGATGACGAACGCCGAGATCGGCACGGCCACCCACAGCAGCCGCCGGTCGCGCCCCAGCCGCGGGCCCGCCCAGACGGCCGCGCCGCCCGCGACGAACAGGAACGGCAGCAGCAGCACGGCGCTGCGCGAGCGCAGCATGAGCAGCAGCCCGAAGGCGATCAGCACGATGGCGCACACGATCCACCACGCCGGCTTGAGCGAAGCGAGGTAGTTCAGCGCTTTCCCGGAGTCTTCCTGCTGACGCCCCTTGTGCAGCGTCTGCCGCAGCCACCCGACCTCGGGCAGCGCCAGCACCGGCTCGATCCCGCCCTTCAGCAGCAGGAAGAGGCTGACGAGGAACACCGGCAGGAACAGGAGAGCGCCCAGCAGCCCGTCGGGATCGACCTGGACGGCGGCGGCGAACGCGAACAGCGCGAGCGCCACCGCGCAGAGGACCAGGCCCCAGAAGGCGATCCGCGGCTTCGCGAGGCTCGGAGTCTTGGTCGTGGCGAGCACCTGCGTCGCCCCTTCGGAAGGCGGCGGGTACCCGCCGGACGCGCGCAGCTCGGCGGCGTAGCTCTCGGGCGTGCCGAGCCGTTCGATCAGGGCCTCGACGCGGGCGCCCTCCCCCAGCTCGGCCTCCAGCTCCGCCAGGTGCGGGCGGACGTCTTCGAGGATCTCTTCGATCTCGCTCGCGGGCAGGTCGGCGAGCGCGGTGCGGACCCGCGCCAGATACACCCGCACGGCGGTCGGCTTGTCGCTCATGCTGCCTCTCCCAAAAGCACGTTCATCGTCGACGCGAAGCTCTGCCAGGTCTTGCCCGACTCCGCCAGGCGGAGCCGGCCCGGCTCGTTCAGGCTGTAGTACTTGCGATGCGGGCCCTCTTCGCTGGGCACCACGTACGAGGTGAGCAGGCCGGCCTTGTAGAGCCTGCGCAACGTCCCGTACACCGACGCGTCCCCCACCTCGTTTAGGCCGGCGCTCCTGAGTCTTCGCAGGACGTCGTACCCGTAGCCGTCTTCCTCGCGGAGCACCGCGAGCACGGCCAGATCGAGCACCCCTTTGAGCAGCTGACTGATCTCCACTGCACCCTCCAGTCTTACGCTTGGAAAGGTACCACGCATTGCACAGTAGTGCGCACGGCGGAGGGCTATCCGGGCGCGTCGGGCCATGCTGGTCGCAGAATCTCATTAGGGGTGACAGATGGATTTGGTGAAGACGGACTTCGAGGTGCTGGACGAGCGCTTCGCCCGCGTCAACGGCGACGAGTGGATGCAGCGCCTGCACACCGGCTGCCGCTGGACCGAAGGGCCGGCGTACTTCCCGGCCGGGCGTTACCTGGTGTTCAGTGACATCCCGAACGACCGCACGCTGCGCTGGGACGAGACGACGGGCCAGGTCGGCGTGTTCCGGCAGCCGTCGCACTACTCGAACGGGCACACTGTCGACCGCCTCGGACGGCTGATCAGCTGCGAGCAGGGCCGCCGCCGGGTGACGCGCACCGAGCACGACGGGACGATCACCGTGCTGGCGTCCGAGTTCCAGGGAAAGCGCTTCAACAGCCCGAACGACGTCGTCGAGCACTCGGACGGGTCAATCTGGTTCACCGACCCGAGTTACGGCATCGACAGCGACTACGAGGGGTTCCGGGCGGAGAGCGAGATCGGCGCTTGTCACGTGTACCGCGTGGCACCTTCGGGTGAAGTACGGATCGCCGCGGACGACTTCTCCCGGCCGAACGGGCTGGCGTTCTCGGCCGACGAGTCGCTGCTGTACATAGCGGACACCCGGCAGAAACCCAGCCACATCCGGGTGTTCGAGGTGGGCCGGGAGGGCGCGCTGACCGGCGGATCGGTCTTCGCGACGTGCGACAACGGCGCGTTCGACGGAGTCCGGGTGGACAGCGAAGGCCAGATCTGGGCGGCGGCGCACGACGGCCTGCACTGCTTCGCGGCCGACGGGACCCGGATCGGCAAGCTGCGGATGCCGGAGATCTGTTCGAACTTCACGTTCGGGGGCGCGAGGGGGAACGAGCTGTTCATCACGGCTTCGAGTTCGCTGTACACGCTGAGGGTGACGGTCAACGGAGCTCGCTACCCGCGCTGAGCGGGACCTCGCCGGCCGGTTCTCCCCGGCCGGCTCTTCCCGGCCGGCTCCGCCCGCTCGACCACCGCCGCGCGCGGCCCATGCCCTGCTCACGGACCCGTGCCAGCGCCCCAATGTGGCATTGGGTGCGTGGGACACACCCAAAGTGGCGTTCGGTGCATGCCACGCACCCAAAGTGGCGTTCGGTGCGTCCCACGCACC
>NZ_JBVHUL010000013.1:252261-305449 GCF_055565395.1 Amycolatopsis sp. NPDC028719 | reverse complement strand
ACCCAAAGTGGCGTTCGGTGCATGCCACGCACCCAAAGTGGCGTTCGGTGCATGCCACGCACCCAAAGTGGCGTTCGGTGCATGCCACGCACCCAAAGTGGCGTTCGGTGCATGCCACGCACCCAAAGTGGCGTTCGGTGCGTCCGGCTCACCCAATGCGGCGTTCGGTGCGTCCGGCGCACCCAACGCCACATTGGGGCGCTCAGCCGAGCGCGCCCTCCTTGACCCGTTCCACCACCGCGCCGCGCTGCCAGGCGCGGCTCACCCGGACCAGCCATGCCGCTTCCGCCACCACGTCCGCGTCCGCTTCCGCCTCTGCGAGGTGGCCGGGCTCGGCCCGTCCCGGCTCGAAGCGTCTTCCCTCGCGACCCGCTTCGATCGCCGCGGCCAGGGTCACCGCCTCCACCGTCGGGGCCAGCTCCGCTTCCGGGACTCCCGCCCGGCGGGCCGCCGTCTCCGCTCGGGCCGGGAGGTCCGGGTCGAAGTGGGCTCGGAGCGCCAGGTGACCGTCACGGATCTCGATGACCCTGCGGTACAGCGCGAACTCGGCGCCGCCCGTCAGCTCGCGGCCCGGGTCCAGTGCGATGCCCGGCACCGCCGCGCGCAACGCCGTCCACAGTGGCTCGATGCGGCGGTACGCCCGGTATGCCCGCACCCGGCCGATCACCGACGACACCGCCGGCGACCACGCGCTGAGCGTCGCGCCGGCCGTCACGAAACCGATCGTCGCCGCGGCGAGCACCGACGACGGCAGGTCCTCGCGAGCACCGATCCGGGCGGTCTCGGCGAGCCGGCGGACGTCGTCGATGTCCCAGAACGTCCACGCGAACGCCGCGCCCACGCCGACCACCAGCAGCCACAGCCCGGTGCGCAGCGGGCCTGGCTCGGCGTGCCACGCGCTGCGCGCGAACACCGCGATCAGCAGGCCGAGGCTGATTAGGCTGTAGACGAGGAAGATGAGCTTGTCGGCCACGGCGAAGGGCAGGCCGGCGTCCGGAAAGACCGTGTCGTCGCCGACGCGCCGCGGTTCCGACAGCGTGAAGCACGCCGCGAGCAGCACCATCGTCGCGCCGGTGAACAGCGCGTGTGGAGCGAGTCGGGCGCCTTCGCCGCGCCACACCGACTGCGTGAACGCCACGGCGAAGCCGATCGCGCCCAGCTTCAGCTCGTCGCCGGCCAGGCTGAGGACCCACTCGGCCACCGGGCCCGGGCCGGCGAGGGCCGCCATCGCGGGGGTCAGCACGCCGATGCCGGTGGCGATGCAGATCCCGAAGCCGGCGAGGAACCACATGGTGCGCACCGGCTGGCTGCGGCGCGCCTCGACGAGCTTGTACCCGAACCCGGCGAACCCGACCAGGCACAGGTGGTAGGCGAGGGTCTCGATCACAGCGTCCGGCGGCGGTCCCGGCCGCCGAAGAGGGAGTCGAAGCGCCGCACGCCGTCCGGGACGTCGGGCGCGAGTTCGCGCGGCTCCCCGGGCCGGACGACGCGCTGGGCGAGCAGGCTCGCGACGAGCTCTGCTTCGCGCTCTTCGACCTCGGTGTAGGTGGTGCGGCCGAGCACGCGCCGGACCAGCTCGGGCGAGAGGCTGGGCATGAGCTGCCGCCCGGCGGCGGCGTCGAGCGCGACACCGTCCGCGCCGCCGGCCGGGCCGGTGTGGCCGCAGAGCAGGTGGCCGACCTCGTGGAGCAGGATGTGCTGCCGGTGCAGGGCGGTGGTGGTGGTCGGGTAGAGGATGTAGTCGGCGCGGTCGGTGCTCATGAGCAGCCCGCAGGGAGCGCCTTCGGGAGCGCTGACGGGCATGAGCTCGATGGGGCGCCCCCGCTCGGTGGCCAGGCTCGCGACGAAGGCCTCGGCATCGAAGGGTTCGGGAAGGGTGACGGCATCGGCGACTTCCCGGGCCCGCTTCCACAGCACGCGCCCCGCCCGCCGGCGCCGAGATGTACGCGCCACGTCAGCCCTCCCTCACGCCGCGACCCCACGGCTCCGGCCGGTTCAACGCGACGACGGCGGCGGGGATACGCGCGGGAAGCAAGATCGGCCGCGCGAACTTCAGGCGGGCCATGGTGATGGGGGCGAACGACCGGCGGCCGGCAGGAGCGCTCGGCCGGCGGGGCGACGGAACGCTTGGTAGCGCGGGCAGTGCGGTACCCGGTCGGCAGCCGAGGGCAACGCCCGATCGGCAGCTCGATGCGGTGCCAGGCCGGCGCTTCAAGGCAACACCCGACCGGCCGCGGCGATCAACAACCGCCCAGCAACCCGGGGCGATGCCAAGCCGGCTGTTCAAGGTCGCACTCGGCCGACAGCCGAGGGCAACGTCCGCCCGACAACTCGGGGCGGTGCCAAGCCGGCCGCTCAAGGCAACACCCGACCGGTCAAGGTGACCAACGCCCGGTCGGCAGCTCGGGCCGGTGCCCCGCCCGTCGTCCGGAGCGGAAGTCGGCTCGCGTGCCGCATTCGCTGATGGCGTCACCTCAGCCCTCTCTCTTCGGTCCGCTGCGACCGGCCTCCCTTCGGGCGATCGCGTCGACCATGTCGCTGATCGTGTCCAGCCCGTCGGCCGACAACGTCACCGCTCGCAGTGCCAGGTCCCGCACCCCCGCGTCGCGCAGGGCCCCCAGCAAAGCCAGCTCCTCCGCGATCTTCGTGCTCTGCTCGTCGTCGAAGAAGTATGCCGGGGGCACTCCGAAGAACTGGGCCAGTGCTTCGAGGTGGCGCTTCGTCGGGTTGTCGCGGCGGCCCGTGCGCAGCTGCCACAGGTACGTCGTCGAGAAGCTCTCGCCTGTTGCCTCACGGCAGGCCTTCGCGACCTCTTCGTTGCTGTACGGCTCCCGATCGGGCCTGCGGACCACGTGGAACAGCCGGTCGATCTTGTCGGCCAGTGTCGACTTGCCGGGCTCCTTGACCACGATGCACTCCCTCAGCTACCAGGCACATTCATCCTAGCTGAAAGCTGAACACCATTTATCAACGCGAGTTCGCCCTCGGGCGCGGCTGGCAGCGGGGACAGGAGAACGACGACCGGTTCATGAACGGCTCCCGCCGGATCGCCGTGCCGCACCGGTGGCACGGCAGCCCTTCCTGGCCGTACGCGTCCAGCGACCGGTCGAAGTAGCCCGACTGCCCGTTGATGTTCACGTACAGCGCGTCGAACGAAGTGCCGCCCGCGCCCAGCGCCGCGTTCATCACGTCCGACGCCGCCGACAGCAGCTCGCGGCCCTTCGCCGGCGTCAGTTTCTCCGTCGGCCGGGACCAGTGCAGGCGAGCGCGCCACAGCGCTTCGTCCGCGTAGATGTTGCCGATGCCCGAAACCAGCGTCTGGTCCAGCAGCGCCCGCTTGACCTCGGTGCGCCGCGACCGCAGCGCGCGCACCGCCGCGTCGAGGTCGAACGCCGGGTCCATCGGGTCGCGGGCGATGTGCGCGATCGTGTCCGGGAGCAGCACCTCGTTGAGGTCGTCGAGCGCCAGGCCGCCGAACGTCCGCTGGTCGACGAACCGCAGCTCCGGCCCGTCGTCGTCGAAGCGCAGCCGCACCCGCAGGTGCTTCTCGTCCGGCGCGCCCTCGGGCTGGACGAGCATCTGCCCGCTCATCCCGAGGTGGGCCAGCAGCGCCTCCTTGTCGGACAGCTCCAGCCACAGGTACTTGCCACGGCGCCGCGCCGCCTCGACGCGGGTGCCGGCCAGCCGCTTCTCGAAGTCCTGCGCGCCGAGCGCGTGCCGGCGGATGGCGCGCGGGTGCAGCACCTCCGCCTCGCGGATGGTCCGGCCCGCGACGTGCGTCTGGAGGCCCAGGCGTACTACTTCGACCTCGGGGAGTTCGGGCATGCGTTCATTGTGCCCGGCGGGTACGACACTTTTGAAAAGGCGCTCAGGGTGCGGCCGGTCCGACGTCTGCCTTCGTCAGCGGAACCCGCGTCGCTCCCGAAGCGAAGTACTCGTCCGCGCCGACGTCAAAGGCACCCGACCGGGCCTGCAGGTCGAAGTCCTTCGCGGCGAACGGGTACGACCCCGCGCCCGCGTCGATCGCCGGGCTCCCCGGCGACAGCCGGTCCAGCCCGGCAGCGTCCTTGACCAGCTTCGGGTCCACCGACCGAGAAGGGATCCCCGCCGAGCCGCCGAAGGTGATGTTGCCTTCGTACTTCACCGTCGACCCGCTGGGCAGCGTCACGAGCGTGCCGGACGTCCCCCGCACGATGTTGTCCGCGACCACGCAGTCCTTCGGCTTGAAGTCGCCGCCGTCGCCGTCGATGACGCTCTTCGAACCCAGCACCGTGTTGTAGGCGACCGTCACCCGATCAGGTCGATCATGGAGCTTGCTCGACGGCCCGCTGTCGGCTTCGTCGCCGGAGCCGAACACGATCGCGCGATCACCGGAGTTCGCGACGTGATTGTTGACGATCTTGTGGTCGTTGCCGTGGAACCGGATGCCCGACCCGAACAGCAGGTTGCCCTCGACGACGCTGCGGTTGCCGTGACGCAGCACGATGTACCCCTTGCTGTCCCGGATCGTGTTGTACCGCACCACGTTGTCGGACGACTTGACCGAGATCGCCTCGCTGTCGCCGTCGGCCTTCTCGAAGAGGTTGTTCTCGATCAGCGCGTTCGCGGCGTAGGACTGGCGATCGCTCAGCCCGAGCCGGATCGACTCGCCGCCGTTGGACCCCGCGAACTGGTGGTTGAAGAAGTAGTTGTGGTGCACGTGGACGCGCTTCGCCATGGCGCCGGACGGCCCGAGGATCTGCAGGAACACGCCCTGGCTGGTGCGGTTCTGGAAGACGTTGCGGTCGACGACGGTGTCGTCACCGCTGACCGTCACCCAGTTCCCGTCGCCGGTGAGCTGGAAGTCGTTGCGCGTCAAGCGGTTGTGCGACGCGCCGGCGGGGACGCTCAGGGACGCGCCGCCCCGGAACTTGAAGCCCCGCAGGACCACGTTCGAGACGCCGCTCGCGAAGGCGAACGTCTTCGAGCCGGTGATGGTGGCCTTGCCGGTGTGCTCGGCGGCGACGGTCACGGGCGCGGAAGGGGTGCCGGACCGCTTGATCGAGAGCGTCGAGCCCGCCGGATACGAGCCGTCGGCCAAGACGATCGTGTCGCCCGGGTTCGCCTTGTCGAGCGCGGACTGCAGCGCCGGCAGCGAGGTCACGCGGACCTGCGCCGCCGACGCGGACGGGCCGGGCACGACGACGAGCGCCGCCACGAGCAGGGGAACGAAGAACAGACGCATCCGCCGGAACCTCTCAGTGAGTACGAGCGCGGCGGATGATCACCACGCTACTGAGCGGCAGGCGGAAACGTCAACGGAGGTTCCCGGTGATCAGGACTCCGTGTCGTCCTTCTTCTCGGCTTCGAGCTCGGCCGACAGCGAGCGCCAGGCCGTCTCGGCGGCCTTCTGCTCGGCTTCCTTCTTCGTCGACCCGGTGCCGTTGCCCAGCGGGCGGCCGGCGACGAGGACGGTGGCCGTGAACTCCTTGCGGTGGTCCGGCCCGGTGTCCTCGACCTTGTACTCGGGCACGCCGAAGCCGGCCGACGCGGTCAGCTCCTGCAGACTCGTCTTCCAGTCCAGCCCGGCGCCGCGCAGCGGAGCCTCGGCGAGCAGGCCGTCGAAGAGGTGGTGCACGAGCTTGCGCGCGATCTCGATGCCGTGCTCGAGGTAGACGGCACCGATGACCGCTTCCAGGCCGTCGGCGAGGATGCTCGCCTTGTCCCGGCCGCCGGTGAGCTCTTCGCCCTTGCCCAGCAGCAGGTGCGCCCCGAGCCCGCCCTCGCCGAGCCCGCGCGCGACCCGCGCCAGTGCGTGCATGTTGACGACGCTGGCGCGGAGCTTCGCGAGCTGACCCTCGGGCAGGTCGGGATGCGTGTTGTACAGGTGATCGGTGACGACCAGGCCGAGCACCGCGTCACCGAGGAACTCCAGCCGCTCGTTCGGCGGCAGCCCCCCGTTTTCGTACGCGTACGAACGGTGGGTCAGCGACAGCCGGAGCCGCTCGGGGTCGAGTGTGACCCCGAGCGCTTCGAGCAACGGCGCCGGATCGGCGGGTGGTCCCCCGGGCGTCTTGCCCCCCATGTCGGCTACCCGATCAGGCGGGCTCGACGACCTGGCGACCGTTGTGCTGGCCGCACGACGGGCACGCGATGTGCTGGAGCTTCGGCTGCTTGCAGGCGCGGTTGGAGCAGGGCACCAGCTGCACCGGAGCCGCCTTCCACTGGCTGCGGCGGGAGCGCGTGTTGGATCGCGACATCTTCCGCTTCGGGACGGCCACGAGTAGATCTCCTTATGACGGTCTGCTCGCGGTGCGAGCGAACTTCCTCCGCAACGAGCTGGGTCGCTCGTCAGGCTTGCTCAGCGGGACCCGGCGCAGGCTTCTCGCCCGCATTCTCGTCGAAGCGCTCGACCAGTGCGGCCCACCGAGGATCTATCTTCTCATGCCCGTGTCCGGGCTCGAGATCGGCCCACTTGACGCCGCACTCGATGCAGAGCCCGGCGCAGTCTTCGGTGCACAGCGGCGCCAGCGGCAGCGCGAGCACGGTGGCGTCGCGCACGATGGGCTCGAGGTCGATGCGGTCGTCGATCAGCCGGGGGATCTCGTCCTCGTCGGTGGTCTCCTCGGTGGCCGAGCCCGGGTAGGCGAACAGCTCCTGGACCTCGACCTCGATCTCCTCGGTCAGCGGGTCGAGGCAGCGCGCGCAAGTGCCCTTCGCGGTCGCCGTGGCGGTGCCGCTGACCAGGACGCCCTCCACGACGGACTCGAGCAGCAGGTCGAGCTTGAGCTCGGAGCCGGCGTCGATGGTGATGACATCGGGGACGCCGAGCGGCGTCTCCACCGGCACGCTGCGCGTGATCGCGCGGCTGAGGCCGGCGTGACGGCCGAGCTCACGGGTGTCGATCACCCAGGGGCTGCGGTCGTCGAGCTGGGGGGTCTTGTTCTCGGACATCCAGACCAGGGTACGCACCGGTCGCCACACCTTTTGCGCTGGCACCCGCGCAGGTCGGGCGGGACGCGGGGAGCGGTGTGCGGTGGGGGCTCGGGTTTGCGGAGGCGGTGCGGTGCGGCGAGGCGCCGTGAAGGGGGCGTTCGTGGCGCTCGGCGGGGCGCACGGCGGGTCCGGCGCGGCGAGGTCCCGTGAATGACTCATTTACCTCGTCGGACGACATGAATGGGTCATTCACGGCATCGGAGGAGCTACCTGGACGGCACCGACCCTAGTGAGCTGGCCATTCGCGGACGGCTCGCCCCACCGGTCAGCCCCTGCCCTCCTGGCAGAGTTCCGGCCAAGTCGCCCGGCCTGGCTGCCCGCTGGCAGGGGTCGACGGGTGTGATGTCCCGGGCAAACGTCTTGAATGAGTCATTCAAGACACTTGAATCCGGCTGCGGTGGTCGAGGCGGCCACCTGCCGAGGCGGTGGCGACACCGAACCGGGCTTCGCCGGGGTTCGGTGTCGCGAAACTCGCCCCGGCGGTCAGGACAGCGGGGTCGAGATCCTCGTCACACCTGGTAGTCGTACAGCGTCGGGCGCCCGCCTGAGCTCGGCAGGTTCGCCGGGGAACGCAGGTGGTTGCGGCCCGAATCGACCGTCCGCAGCGTCGTTGCCAGCAGCTCCGAGAACTCCGCCAGCTTGCCGTCCACGTACGCGTCGCAGTCCGCGCGCTGGCGGTCGGCTTCGGCGTGGGCTTCGTCGACGATGCGGGCCGACTCCGCGTGCGCCGCCTGGACCACCTCGGTCTGCGCCACCAGGCGGCCCTGCTCGGCGCGGCCGTCCTCGATGGCTCGGTCGTAGGCGTCGCGGCCGGCCTGGATCATGCGCTCGGACTCGGCGCGGGACCGGTCGGTGAGGTTCTGGTACTCCGCCTGGCCCGCCGCGACCGTGCGGTCGGCCTGGTCGTGCGCGTCGGCGAGCATCTGCTCGGCGCGGGCGCGCGCGTCGGCCAGGATGCGCTCGGCCTCGTCGGTCGCGTCGGCGATCGCGCGCTCGGCTTCGGCGTTCGCGCCGGCGACCGTCTCCCCCGCCTCCTTGCGGGCGGCGTGGATCAGGTCGTCGCGCTTGTCGAGCACGTCCTGCGCGTCGTCGACCTCCGCCGGCAGTGCGTCGCGGACGTCGTCGAGGAGTTCGAGGACGTCGCCGCGGGGCACCACGCAGCTGGACGTCATCGGGACGCCGCGCGCCTCCTCGACGATGGTGACGAGCTCGTCGAGCGCCTCGAAAACCCGGTACACGGCAACTCCAATCCCCTGTCGCTGGGACCAGTCTGCCCGTTCTCCCCGCGGAACCGGTGAACGCCACCGGCGCCGGGCGTGTCCCCCGGGACCACGCCCGGCGCCGGCGTCCCTAGGGCAGCGCGAAGGCCGGATCGGTGATCACCTTCGTGAGCTGCTCGTCGGTCAGGGGGTAGCCGAGGCCGCCGGTCACGATCACCGTCGAGCCGTCGGGGCGGTACAGGAACCCGGTGACGCCGTCGCGCACGGGAGCGCCGTTCCCGTCCCGGTAGACGAGTTCGGACAGCACGAGGACGCCGCCGCCGGGCTGCGGGAGCCGGACGCAGCGCGACTGCGAGCCGGGCGCGGTGCAGAGCCGGCCGGCCGGGACGACCTCGTGCGCGGCTCCCGTCCCGCGCACGGTCAGCTGGAAGTTGCCGGGCCGCCCGCTCGCGTCGACGAATTCGGCCGTCACGCTCATCCGGTCCGGGCCGATGCTGTCCGCCGGCGACCGGCCCAAGGTCAGGTCGTGGACGCCGGGCAGCGCCCGCGTGACCGCGTCGGCGAGGGCCAGGCGGAGCCGGGACTGCTCGGCGAGCGACGGCGGCACGGGGCCGTGGGCCGGGGACACGGGAGCGGGCCCGGGGCCGAAGAGGAACGCCGCCGCGACGGCAGCGCACGCGACGACCGTGACCGCGATCCCGGCGGCACGCGCACGCGACCGCGTGGCCGCCCGGTCGGCGACCACGTCCGGGTCGAAACCGAGGGGTGGCTCGTCGAGGTCGACGTCCCGCAGGCGGGTCTGGAGGTCGGTCACCACGTGCTCCTTTCCGTGCTGCGTTCGAGGACGCCGCGGAGGGTCTCGAGCCCGCGCGCGGCCTGGCTCCGGACGGTTCCTTCCGAGCAGCGCAGCACTTCCGCGACGTCCGCGGCCGGGAGGTCGGCGCAGTAGCGGAGCACCACGGCGGCGCGCTGCTTCGGCGGGACTTCGGCGAGGGCGCGCAGGAGCGGCGCGGAGATGCCGGCTTCGGGCGCGGACGAGGGCTGCTCGGGCACGACGCCGTCACGGCGTTCGCGGTGCCGCCACGGCCGTCGCCGCTCGTCGAGCCAGCAGCGCAGGAGGACCTGCCGGGCGTAGTTGTCGACCGGCCCGCGGCGGGTGATCTTCGGCCAGACCCGGTACAGCTTGACCAGGGCGTTCTGGACCAGGTCCTCGGCCAGGTGCCAGTCGCCGCAGAGCAGGTACGCCGTGCGTCTCAGTGCCAGTGCCCGTGCCCGGGCGAACTCCCGGAAGTCCGCGTCGTCCTCAGCGCGCATCGCGCCTCCCTCGTCCTGGTTCCGGTGTACCTCACGGACGGGGAGGCGCGGCGCGTTGCACGCGGGTCAGGAATTCAGGTCGATCCGCTTGAAGGTGACGTAGTGGTCGGGCGTGTAGGCCAGCTCGCCCGCCTTGCCGGAGATCACGCGGTCGTCAGTGCCGACGCTGAAGAGCTTGTAGTAGCCGGACGCGCAAGCCGGGAGCACGCCTTCGCGGTTCTCGTAGGTCGTGCTGCTGGAGGCTCCGCCGCGGACGTTGTCGACCACCGTGCGAGCCGCCGTGGAAAGCTGGGAGTAGCCGATCTTCGTGAGGCCGGACAGGTCGCCGCAGGCGTGCGTCGTGCCGCCGCCGCTGATGTCGATGACCTTGAAGGTGGCGTAGTGGTCGCCGGTGTAGAAGTACTCGCCGCCGGAGCCGGTCACGATGCGGCGCGTGCCGCGGTTGCTCGAGCCGGGCGTCGGCACCGTGTACTCGTGGTAGTAGCCCGACGCGCAGGACGGGAGGATGCCTTCCCGGTTGTCGAAGACGACGCCGTCGTTCTGCGGGTACGGGAACGGGCCGCCCTTCTGGATCAGGTTGTACGTCGTCGTCGCCTCGGCGGGCAGGGCCGGGAGCGTCGTGTGGGAGAACCCGGAGAGGTTCCCGCACGCGTTCTGGGCGGCGACGGCCGGTGAAGCCGGTGAAGCTGTCACCGCTTCGGCGGCGGTGACCCCCATGGACAGCGTGGCCAGGAGCGCGAACAGGACCGCGACCAGGCGTGATCGGTAGTTGGTCATTTTCGGACCGTAACCCGATCGGATGGTCGTCAGAAGACGCGCAGATGAACTCCGGCCGTGCGCGGCGGAAGTCCCGACGAACGTAGGGGGCCGAACGACGGGAACCGGACGTCCCGGGTTGCGCGCGGTCCAGTGTGGATGGACGCAGCGGAGAGTCAGCGCCCGAGCTTCGGGAACTTCTCCGAGAGGCGCTCGTAGACCACCGGCGGGACCAGGTGCTCGATGTCGCCGCCGAGCGCCGCGACCTCCTTGACCAGCGAGCTCGATACGAACCCGTATGCCGGGTTGTTCGCCATCAGCAGCGTCTCGACGCCGGTCAGCTCGCGGTTCATCTGCGCCATCTGCAGCTCGTAGTCGAAGTCGCTGACCGAGCGCAGGCCCTTGGCGATCGCCGCGATGTCGTTCTCGCGGCAGTAGTCGACCAGCAGGCCTTCCCACGAGTCCACCCGGATGTTCGGCAGCTTCGAGGTGATCTCGCGCAGCATCTCCAGGCGCTCTTCGATCTCGAAGAGACCCTTCTTGCTCTTGTTCACCCCCACCGCGACGACGACTTCGTCGAACAGGATGCTCGCCCGCTCGATGATGTCGAGGTGCCCGTTGGTGGCCGGATCGTAGGAACCGGGACAGACCGCACGCCGCATGGCGCGGACGCTACCGTGCCGCAGGTCGCGACGCCCGCTCTGCCGCGCGTGGGCCACGTCACGAAGTGCGGTAGTCCGCCCAGAAGACCGCCGTGTCGCCGTACTTCTTCGCGCGCGAGGGCTCGAAGCCCGCCGGCCAGTCCGGCTCGCCGTCGCGGGCCGCGCGTTCGACCACGACCAGCGCGCTCTCCCCCAGCCAGCCGCCCGCCGCCAGCGAAGCCAGCACCTTGCCGAGCGCGGCCGCGTCCACGGCGTACGGCGGGTCGGCCAGGACCAGGTCGTACGGCCGGGGCGCGGGCGCCGCGACCACCGTCTCGACCTGCCCGGCGCGGACCGTGCCGCCCAGGCCCAGCGCCGCGACGTTGCCGCGCAGGACGTCCACCGCGCGCCGGTCGGCCTCCACGAACAGCGCGTCGGCCGCGCCGCGGGAAAGCGCCTCGAGGCCGAGGGCGCCGGAGCCGGCGTAGAGGTCGAGGACGTGGGCGCCGTCCAGTTCGCCCGCCGTCTCCAGGGCGTTGAACAGGGCCTCCCGCACGCGTTCCGACGTCGGCCGGGTGCCCTTCGGCGGCACTTTCAGCCGCCGCCCGCCCGCCGTCCCGGCCACGATCCTGGTCACCCCCCGATTGTGGAGGGCGGACACGGCACGCGGATGACCGGGACACGGGTGTACCCGCCGGACCCACCGCGTAGAGTCGTTCTTCGCCCTCGGAGGCGATCCAGAGCTGTCAAGGAGCCATGCGTGTCGGAACCTCGGGTCAGACGGGCCGAGATCGCCATCGAACAAGCCCACGTCGATCGCGTGTACACCCGTCTGGACGAATTGCGCGTCCAAGCGGAGGCGATGCGCACCAAGGGCTACGAGATCGGCCAGGGCGCGCAGCGCGAGGCGATCTTCGAGCAGGCGTCGATGCTGTTCGAGCGGGACATGATGGTCTACCACGCCAATCAGACGCTCCAGACGCTCGACGCCGAGTACGAGGGGCTCGTCTTCGGCCGGCTCGACCACCTCGACGACGCCGAACGCACCTACGTCGGCAGGCTCGGCATCCGCGACGCGGAGTTCGACAACCTCGTGACGGACTGGCGCGCGCCGGCCGCGGCCGCGTTCTACCAGGCCACGGCCGAGGAACCGATGGACGTCGTGCGGCGGCGCGTGATCCGCTGCTCCGGCCAGAACGTCCTGGACGTCGACGACGACGTGCTGATCGCCGACGCCGTGCCCGAGGACATGCAGATCGTCGGCGAAGGCGCGCTGATGGCCGCGCTGGGGCGCTCGCGCGGCGAGAAGATGCGCGACATCGTCGCGACCATCCAGAAGGAGCAGGACGAGGTCATCCGGGCGCCGTGGCGCGGCGTCACCGAGATCACCGGCGGCCCGGGCACCGGCAAGACCGCGGTCGCCCTGCACCGCGCGGCCTACCTGCTCTACCGCTACCGCCGTCAGCTCGGCGGCGCCGGGGTGCTCGTGATCGGGCCGTCCGGGGTGTTCACCAGCTACATCTCGCGCGTCCTCCCCTCGATGGGGGAAACGAACGTCGAGCTGCGCGCGCTCGGCGAGGTCCTCGACGGCCTGGAGGCGACGCGGCAGGACGCGGCGCCGCTCGCCGCGATCAAGGGGTCGCTGCGGATGCGCAAGATCCTGCTGCGGGCGCTGCGGGACACCCCGCCGGAGGCCCCCGAAGAGATGCGGATCGTCTACCGCGGCGAGGTCCTCCGGCTGAACGCGCGGGAGCTCGAGAAGGTGCGCCGCAAGGCCCACACGCAGGGCGCGCCGCCGAACCGGTCGCGGATCCGGGCGGCCGAGCTGCTGCTCGACGCGCTGGCGGCGAAGGCCGAGGAGTACGCGAAGGCCGACGGCAAGCCGTTCGAGCGGGCGGACCTGATCACCGACCTGGGCGAGCGGATCGACTTCCACCGGTTCCTGGTCGTCTGGTGGCCGGTGCTGTACCCGGCGCAGGTCCTGAAGTGGCTGGGCGAGGAGAAGCGGCTCGCGTCGGTGTCGAAGGGCGTCCTGAACCGGCAGGAGATCTCGCTGCTGGCGGCGGACCTCGCGGACCGGTCACGGGGCTGGTCGATCGCCGACGTCGCGCTGCTCGACGAGCTGCGCGTGCTGATCGGGCCGCCGCCGAAGCGCAAGCGGCGTCAGATGATCGAGGTGGAGCCGCAGCGGTCCGGCGGCGCCCCGACCCGGCCCGAGCACTACGACGAGTACTCGCACGTGGTCGTCGACGAGTCGCAGGACCTTTCGCCGATGCAGTGGCGGATGGTCGGCCGGCGCGGGAAGTACGCGAGCTGGACGGTCGTCGGCGACCCGGTGCAGAGCTCGTGGCCGGACCCGGCGGAGGCGGCCCAGGCGCGCGACCAGGCGTTCGGGGTGAAGACGGCCCGGCGGCGGTTCACGCTGCGGACGAACTACCGGAACTCGGCGGAGATCTTCGACCTGGCGGCGAAGGTGGTGGCCGGGCACGCGGAGTCGGGCGAGCTGCCGGTGGCCGTGCGCAAGACGGGCGTGGAGCCGGAGGTCCGCCCGGTCGAGGCGGCAGGCCTCGCGTCCGCGACGCAGGCGGCGGTGAAGGAGCTGCTGGGCGCGGTCGAGGGCACGGTCGGCGTCATCACGGCGATGGACCGGGTGCCGGAGGTCGCGGGCTGGGTGTCGGCCCAGGCGGACGAACGGCTCAAGGTCGTCGGCAGCCTGGATTCGAAGGGCCTGGAGTACGACGCGGTGGTGCTCGTGGAGCCGAACGACCTGATCACCGAGTCGACGACGGGACGTCGGGTGCTGTACGTGGCGCTGACCCGGGCGACGCAGCAGCTCATCGTGCTGGCCTCGAACCCCGACTGGATCCCGGCGGCCTGACCCGGAGGGTCGGCTCGCGTGCCGGGAGGGTCGGTCACTCGTGGTGGGCCAGGACCTGCTTGAGCAGGCGGGCCAGCGTCCGCCGGTCCTCCTCGGGGAGCGGGGCGAGCAGGTCGGCTTGGACCTGGTCGAGGACCTCGTCCATGCGCCGCAGCTGACGCAGGCCGGCTTCGGTGAGCGTCACGCGGTTGCGGCGCCCGTGGTCCGGGTCCGGGGTGCGGTCGACCTGGCCCAGCTCCACCAGCTGCCCCACCGCCGCCACGACGTCGCTGCGGTCGACGCGGCACCGGCGGCCCAGCTCGGCCTGGCTCGCCGGCCCGAACTCGTGCAGCGCGGCCAGGATCCGGTAGTGGTACCCGCGCGCTCCCGCGGCGGCGAAGCCGTCGGACACCAGCCGGCGGACGTGCACGGCCAGCTGCGTGATCAGCCAGCTCGGCTTCGCCGTCAGGCGGCCCGGAATCTCGTCCATGCCGGGCCACTCTAATCGTGTTGGTGAGACCAACACCCTGTCGATAGTGTTGGTCCCACCAACACAACGAGCCCGGATGTCCGCCGAAGACCGCCTCGAGATCGCCGACCTCTTCGCCCGCCTGGCGAACCTGCTGGACGAATGCCGCCACGACGACGCCGGCGAGGTCTACAGCCCCGACGCGGTGGTGCACTCGCCGCGCGCGGACCTGCGCGGTCTCGACGAGGTGATCGCCTTCCTCAAGAGCAGCGAGGTCGAGGGGATCCGCACCCAGCACGTGCACGGGGACGTACTGGTGGAGGTCGACGGCGACCACGCGAAGGCCCGGGCCGGCCAGCTCGTGCACTTCTGGCGCGACGGCGAACCGCCGCACCGCAGCAGCGGCCTGCGCGTGTCCTGCACCGCGACGCGCACCCCGGCGGGCTGGCGGTTCGGCGAAATGGCCGCGACGCTCGCCTGGACCCGGGAGCAGTGACGCTGAAGGGCTCCTTCGAGGGGCGGGAGGCAGGTTCCCGTGCCCTTGAAGGAGCCCTTCAGACCCCCGGTGAGTGAAACGTCTCTCGGACGGAACCCGTCCGAGGGCATGTCTACTGGACAAGAGTTGTTCGGTGTCCGCGCACCGGCACCGAACAACAACATCGAACAACCGGTCAGGGGCAGGGCGGGGCGTAGTCGATGCCCGGCAACCCGGCCGACCACTCCGCCTCCGTGATCCGGGGCGCCGCGACCGCGCAGATCTTCGCCGCCGCCCGGGCGGGGTCGGTCTCGGCGAACCGGACCGTGCCGTCCGCGACGGTGGCCACCAGCGTATGGCCGTCCGGGGCGTACTGCACGGCGTAGACCCGGTCCGCTTCCTCGGGCAGCACCGCGTACGGCTCCCGCCGGGCGACGTCCCACAGCCGGACCGTGCGGTCGTAGCTGCCGGAGGCCAGCACGCCGCCGTCGCCGCTGAAGGACACCGACATGACGATGTCGGTGTGCCCGGCGAGGACCGCCGACCCGTGCGCGGCGGCGGGGTCGGCGACGTCCCACAGGCGGATCACGCGGTCGGCGGCGGCGGTCGCCAGTGTCCGGCCGTCGGGGCTGAACGCGACCGAGAAGATCGTGTCCGTGTGCCCTTCGAGCTTCGAGAGCGCCCGTGGCGACCGGGGCGCCGAGACGTCCCACAGCCGCGCGGTGTGGTCCCAGCCCGCGGTGGCCAGCGTCCGGCCGTCCGGGCTGAAGGCGAGCGTGTGGACGTCGTCCTCGTGGCCTTCCAGCCGGGCGATCTCCACCGGGTGCAGGCGGTCGGCGACGTCCCAGAGCCGGGCCGTGTGGCCGTCGCCCGCGGTGGCCAGGAGCCGGCCGTCCGGGCTGAACGCGACGGCGTCGATGTCGTCGTGCGGCCGCGAGAACACCACGGGCGGCCCGGGGTGGGCCGGGTCGGTGATGTCCCGCAGCGCCATCGTGTGGTCCCAGCTGCCGGTGGCCAGCGTCCGGCCGTCCGGGCTGATCGCGACGCCGCAGACCGGGTCGCCGAAGCCGCCGACGGTGGCGACGGTCCGGGGCGCGGCCGGGTCGGCGAGGTCGTGCAGCCGCACTGCCTCGTCGTAGCCGGCGGTGGCGAGCACGCCGCGGCCGAACGCGGCGTGGCACGCCTGCGCCGTGTGGGCCGGGATCGCCGGGCCGGGCAGGTCCCACAGCCGCGCGGTCTGGTCGTCGCTGGCGGTGGCGAGGGCGCGCCCGTCACGGGTGAACACCGCGGAGCCGACCGCGCCGGTGTGCCCGGGCAGCGACGACAGCTCGCGCGGCTGCCGCGGGTCGGCGACGTCCCACAGCCGCGCGGTGCGGTCGAAGCCGGTCGTGGCCAGGGTGTGCCCGTCGGGGCCGAACGCGACCGACCGCACGATCGCCTTGTGCGCCCCGAGCGACGCCCGTTGCCGAGGCATCGCAGGGTCGGTGACGTCCCACAGGCGCGCGGTCTCGTCGGCGCTCGCGGTGGCGAGGGTGCGCCCGTCGGTGCTGAACGCGACCGAGTGGACGACGTCGGTGTGCCCGGCCGCGACGCCGAGCTGACGCCGCGACGCGACGTCCCAGACGCGCGCGGTCTTGTCGGCCGACGCGGACGCGAGCAGCCGGCCGTCGCCGCTGAAGGCGAGGTTGTTGACGTAGGACGTGTGCCCGGCCAGCTCCCCCGCCGGACGCGGGTGAGCCGGATCAGTGGTGTCGTACAGCCGGAGCACGCCCGTGCCGTCGCCGGTCGCCAGCAGCGGCCCGACGGGGCTGAAGGCGACCGCGTAGGACTTCTTTTCGTGCTGTTCGACGATCACCCCGGGCCCCGGCCGGGCCGGGTCGCCGACGTCCCAGACCCGGACGGTGCCGTCGAACCCGGCAGTGGCGACGCTCCGGCCGTCGGCGCTGAAGGCGACGTTGTTGACGTTGCCGGTGTGCCCGGCGAGGACACCCTTCGGCACCGGGTGGTGCGGGTCGTGGACGTCCCACAGGCGCGCCGTGCCGTCCCAGCTCGCGGTGGCGAGGACCTGCCCGTCCGGCCGGAGGGCGACGGTGTTGACCCGGCCGGTGTGCCCGGTGACGCGGGTCGAGTACGGCGTCGCGAACATCCCGAGCACGCTGCTGCGCGCGTCGGCGCTCGGGTCGAGCCGGTACGCGGCGAGCGCGAGCTGCGCGGCCAGCGCGGGGTTGGTGGCGCGCATGGCCAGCGCCTGGCCGGCGACCTTCTGGGCGAGCGCGCTGTTGCGCTGGTCGGTGGCCGTGCTCTCGGCGCGCACGGCGTACGCGGTGGCCGCGACGGCGACGACCAGCAGCACGGCGAGCAGCGCGACGAGCTGCCGCAGCCGCCGCGTGCGACGGCGGTCGCGCTCCTGCTCGGCGTGCTCGACGGCGAGGCTCGCGTCGAGGAAACGCCGTTCCCGCCGGGAAAGCGCGGTGTCCTGGCGCGCCGCCCACTCCCGCGCGATGGCCAGCCGGGTGCCGCGGTAGAGCCAGCCGGGATCCTCCTCGACCGACTCCCACGCGTCGGTCGCCTCGGTGAGCTGCCGGTGCACGCGCAGGCCTTCGCGGTCCTGGGTGAGCCATTCCCGCAGCCGCGGCCAGCCGCGGATGAGGGCCTCGTGGGTGATTTCGATGCCGGTGTCGTCGAGGGTGACCAGGCGGGCCGCCGCCAGCTCGCCGAGCACGACGGCGGTGTCCTCGTCGTCGGTGTCGAGCTCGGCCCGGCTGATCCGGCGCTTGGTGTCCTCGGTGCCTTCGCCGAGCGCGGTCATCCGCAGGAAGATCTGCCGCGCCAGCCGCTGCTGACGCGCGGAGAGCGCCGCGAAGGTGCGTTCCGACGTCTGCGCGACCGCCCGCTCGATGCCGCCGGTGGATTCGTACCCGGCCAGGGTGAGCGTGGTGCCGCGCCGCCGGCGCCACGTTTCCAGGAGCGCGTGCGAGAGCAGCGGCAGCACGCCGGGCCGGCCGGTGGCGTCCGCGACGAGCCGTGAGACCAAGGCGTTCTCGACGCGGTACCCGGCGTCGACCGCGGGCCGCGAGATCGCCTGCCGGAGCTCCTCGGTGGTCATCGGGCCGACGAGCACCTGGGCGTCCTGCATGGCTTCGGCGAGGTCGGCGTGGCACGCGCAGTGGGTGTAGAAGTCGGTGCGGATGCCGAGGACGACCCGGGTCCGGCTGCCGGGTTCGGTGGTCGCGGTGACGAGCGCGCCGAGGAACCGCGCCCGTTCCCCGTCGTCCTGGCAGAGAGTGAAGACCTCTTCGAACTGGTCGACGACCACGACGACGTCGGTGTCGTCGGCTTCGGCGAGCTGCCGGGCGGCAAGGCCGAGGTTGCGCGGGTGCGCGGTGAAGTCGTCGAGCAGCGCGCCGGGGGCGACGCCGAGCGCCGCGGCGAACTTGACGGCGCACTCCTGCAGCGGCCGGGCGCCCGGGGTGAGCAACACGACCGGGTCCTTCACCGACGGCAGCAGGCCGGCGCGCAGCAGGGAGGACTTCCCCGATCCGGACGCGCCGAGGACGGCGAGAAAACGTTGTCTCGAAAGCCGGCCGACGAGCTTTTCGACCAGTCGTTCCCGGCCGAAGAATCGGCCCGCGTCGGCGGGCCCGAATGCGCTCAGGCCGACGTACGGCGGCTTTTCCCCGCTTTCCGGCTCGGGTGGTGAATCAGCACCCTCGGGGCGCGATCCGCCGGCCACGGCGTGCCAGCGTTCTTCCCATTCGCCGGGCACCCCGCCGCAGGCCCGGACGTAGGCCAAAGTGACCGCCAGGCTGGGGAGTTTCCGCCCACCGGCGGCCTCGGAAAGCGTCCCGGCCGAGTAGTGCGCGCGCCGGCCGAGCTCGCGGTACGTCGGATTCCCGGCGCTCTCCCGCAAACGCCGGAGATCGGCGGCGAATTCGGTCAGCGGGTCGTCGCCGGGATCCAAGGGTCGCTCCGGACGCGGCACCCCGTCCTCCCTTTGTCCGCCGGTTTGTCCCCAACCGTATCGGGTGCCGTGGCGCGTCAGGGTTCGTTCGGCGAAACCAGCCGCCGGTGGACGGCTCCGGCGTCGACGCCGAGTTCGGCGAGCAGGTCGGCGGCCGGATCGGGCGGGGTCACCTTCAGCAGCGCCCGCAGCAGTTCGGCGGGCTCCCGCGGCTTCCCGCGGATCGCCTCGTTGACGACCGCGCGGGCGTTCGACGTCAACGCGCCCGGCGTCAGGCGCCCGCGCTTCACCGGAACCTCCGGCGGCCGCAGCCCTTCCACTTCGATGCCGAGCGCCGCCAGGGCCGCGCGGTCGAGGCGGTCCAGGGCCGCGCGGGCCTCCTCGACGTTCTTGCCGAGGGCACGCGCGCTGTCCGGGTCGTGGAGGAGCCCGAGCAGCAGGTGCTCGGTGCCGAGGCGCCGGTCGCCCCGGCGGCGGGACTCCTCCAGGGCCGCCGTCACCACGACGGCGAACGGGCTCTTGGCGATCAGCCGGTCGAGCACCACGGCCTCACTTCCCGTACTTCGCGTGCACGGACTGGCGGGCGACGCCGAGCGCGTCCCCGATCTGCTCCCACGACCAGCCGCGCTCCCTCGCGTGCGCGACGGCGGCCGCCTCGACCTGCTCGGCGAGCCGGTGCAGGGCGCCGACCGCCCGCAGCGCGACCGCGGGGTCGGTTTCCGAGATCCGCCCGGAAAGCTCTTCCGCTTCCATGTGTGTCAGTCTAGCCTGACACCAGTTCGTCAGTTCAAACTGACAGTGCTGGCCGAAAAGGAGGACGTCATGGATGTCGCGGTGATCGGCGCGGGCCCGGTGGGCCTCATGCTGGCGGCGGAGCTGCGGCTCGGCGGGGCCGAGGTGGCGGTCCTGGACCGGCGGGCCGCGCCGGACGAGCGGCCGCGGGCGAACGGGCTCGGCGGCCGGATCGTCGAGCAGCTCGACCACCGGGGCCTGCTGGACCGGTTCCAAGCCGAAGCGGGCTTCGCCGGTCCGCTGCCCGGGTTCCCGTTCGGGCCGCTGCCCCTGGACTTCAGCGGCCTGGACTCGCCACTGCGCGGACTGATGCTGCAGCAGCCGCGGATGGAAGCCCTGCTGGCCGCCCGCGCGACCGAGCTCGGCGCCGAGCTCCGGCGGGGTCACGAGCTGGTGGACCTCGACACGGTCCGGGGTCCGGACGGTCCCTATCGGCTGGAGGCGAGGTACGTCGTCGGCTGCGACGGCGCGCACAGCCGCGTCCGCGAGCTGGCGGGCATCGGGTTCCCCGGCACCACCGACGACGAGCTGATGCGCCTCGGGCACTTCCGCGCCGACGTCGGCCTCTTCGCGACGGTGCCGGGGCTGGTACGGGGCTGGAACCGCCGGCCCGGCGGCCGGGTGCTGGTGACGTCGCTGACGCCGGGCGTCGTGATCGCCGGCGTTCGGGAGGTGGCGCCCGAGCCGGCCGGAGAGCCGACGCTCGGCGAGTTCCGCGACGCCGTCCGCCGCGTGCTCGGCACCGACCTGCCGCTGGAGGAGCCGCTGTGGCTGTCGCGGACGGTCAGCTCGGCCCGGCTCGCCGAGCGGTACCGCGCCGGGCGGGTCCTGCTGGCCGGCGACGCGGCACACGTCTTCCCCGCCGGGGGCTCTTCGCTCAACGTCGGGCTGCTGGACGCGGTCAACCTGGGCTGGAAGCTCGCCGCCGTCGTGCGCGGCGCCGCTCCGGAGAGCCTGCTCGACAGCTACCACGCGGAACGGCACCCGGTCGCCGCGCGGACGTTGACGCAAACCCGCGTCCAGGCGCTGCTGGACCGCCTCACCGGCGAAGACGGCGACGCGCTGCGGACGCTCTTCGGCGAACTCGCCGCGCTTCCCCAGGCGACGCGGCACCTGGCCGGGCTGCTGCGGGACGCCGACGAGCTGCCGTACGTCGCCGACCTGCCGCTGACCGTCGGCGGCCGCGCCACCCGCGTGGCCGAGGTCATGCGCGCCGCGCGTCCGGTGCTGTTCGACTTCGCCGACCGCGCCGACCTGCGGGAAGCCGCCGGCGCGGACGTGAAGATCGTCACGGCGGAGTGCGCGGGCGCCCCGGCCGAGGCGCTTTTCGTGCGCCCGGACGGCGTGGTCGCGTTCAGCGGCGACGATCCGGCGGCGTTGCGGGAAGCAATGACGGCACCGGGGCGTTGACCCCGGTTGTGAGCTCACTGCCTGACGTGCCGCTGTCCGTGCTCGACCTGTCCCCCGTTTCCGAGGGGGCCACCGTCACCGAGACGCTGCGAAACACCTTGGACCTCGCCCGCGCCGCGGAACGGCTGGGCTACCACCGCTACTGGCTGGCCGAGCACCACAACATGCCCGGCATCGCCAGCTCGGCGACGGTCGTGCTGATCGGCCACGTCGCCGACGCGACCGAGCGCATCCGCGTCGGCTCGGGCGGGATCATGCTGCCCAACCACGCGCCGCTGGTGGTCGCCGAGCAGTTCGGCACCCTGGAGGCGTTCCACCCGGGCCGCATCGACCTCGGCATCGGCCGCGCGCCGGGCACCGACCAGCGGACGGCGCTGGCGCTGCGCGGCCCCGGCGGGCTGTCCGCGGAGAACTTCCCGGAGCACCTGCAGGAGCTGATCGGCTACTTCACCCACTCGGAGGCGCGCGGCGTCAACGCGGTGGTGGCCGAGGGCAACCAGCCGCCGGTGTGGCTGCTGGGCTCGAGCGGCTTCAGTGCGCAGCTGGCCGGTCGGCTCGGGCTGCCGTTCTCCTTCGCGCACCACTTCGCGGCGGAGAACACCATCCCGGCGGTGCAGCTCTACCGGGAGAACTTCCGGCCCGGCGTCCTCGACGAGCCGTACGTGATGCTCGGGGTATCCGTGGTCGCCGCCGAGACCGACGACCGTGCGCAGTTCCTGGCCGGGCCGTCCGGGCTGACGTTCCTGAGCCTGCGCCGCGGCCGCCCGATCGCGCTGCCGACGCCGGAAGAGGCGGCCGAGTACCCGTACACGGAGATGGACCGCGCGTTCCTGGCCGAGCGGTTCGGGTCGAGCATCGTCGGCTCGCCGGAGACGGTCCACAAGGGACTCGAGCAGCTGCTGGCCGACACGGGCGCGGACGAGCTGATGATCACGACGATGGTCCACGGCCACGCGGATCGCGTCCGCTCCTACGAACTGATCGCCGGCCTCAAGTCCTGACCCGCGAGCTGAAGGGCACCTTCCTCGCACGAGACGCGACGAAGGTGCCCTTCGGCGCGTCCGGTGTTACAAAGGTGCCCTTCAGCCACTTCCGGCAGCCGGGTCGGTATTTTCTCTTGCCTCTTTGACAACAAGATCGGGCGCGGTTGTCAGCGCCGCACAAGAAATGCGCGGTTACCAGCCCGTGACCGCGCGATCCTGCTCAAGTTCTTGTCTCCCAGCAGGGCCGTGGTTAGCGTACCGACCAGTAGGAAACGGCACGGTGTCCCCCGAGACCGTGAATGGCCGACAATTTTTACCCCGTTCGGACCATTCCCCCTTGCACGACTCGGGTGTATTCGACGTGCCGTCGAAACCGCTGGGGAGGCACACGAATGGCCGAACGGACGACGACGCCGTCGTTCCCCGGGGCCGCCGCACTGCGGCAGACCGGACGGCTCTACGGGCTCGGCCTCGACGTCGTCCGGCTGACGTTCCGCCGCCCGTTCCAGGTGCGTGAGCTGATCCAGCAGTTCTGGTTCGTCGCGAGCGTCTCGATCCTGCCGACGGCGCTGGTCTCCATCCCGTTCGGCGCGGTGATCGCGCTGCACATCGGGTCGCTGACCACGCAGATCGGCGCGCAGTCCTTCACCGGCGCGGCCAGCGTGCTCGCGATCATCCAGCAAGCCAGCCCGATCGTCACCGCGCTGCTCATCGCCGGCGCAGGAGGAAGCGCCATGTGCGCCGACCTCGGCTCGCGCACCATCCGCGAAGAGATCGACGCCATGGAGGTCCTCGGCGTCTCGCCCGTCCAGCGGCTGATCGTGCCACGGGTGCTCGCCGCGATGGGTGTCGCGGTCTTCCTCAACGGCATGGTGAGCGTCGTCGGCGTGCTCGGCGGCTACTTCTTCAACGTGATCATGCAGCACGGCACGCCGGGGGCGTACCTGGCCAGCTTCTCGGCCCTGGCGCAGCTGCCCGACCTGTGGATCAGCGAGATCAAGGCGGTCATCTTCGGCTTCGTCGCCGGCGTGGTCGCCGCCTACCGGGGGCTGAACCCCAAGGGCGGCCCGAAGGGCGTCGGCGACGCCGTCAACCAGTCCGTGGTCATCACGTTCCTGCTGCTGTTCGTGCTGAACCTCGTGCTCACCACCGTCTACCTGCAACTCGTGCCGCCCAAGGGGAGCTGATCGTGACGACCACGGAAGTCCCCAAGGCCGCGCGCGTGCGCGAAGCCGTCGACCGCCGGTTCGGGTTCCTCGACACCCTCGGCGACCAGATCCTGTTCTTCCTCCGCGCGATCGCGTGGACGCCGCGGGCGCTGCGCCGCTACCTGCGCGAGGTCGTCCGCCTGCTGGCCGAAGTCAGCTTCGGCAGCGGCGCCCTCGCCGTCATCGGCGGCACGATCGGCGTGATGATCGGGATGACCGTCGCCACCGGCACGGTCGTCGGCCTGCAGGGCTACTCCGCGCTCAACCAGGTCGGGACGTCGGCGTTCGCCGGGTTCGTGTCCGCCTACTTCAACACCCGCGAGATCGCCCCGCTCGTCTCCGGCCTCGCCCTCTCCGCCACCGTCGGCTGCGGTTTCACCGCGCAGCTCGGCGCGATGCGGATCTCCGAGGAGATCGACGCCCTGGAGGTCATGGGCATCCCCAGCGTCCCGTACCTGGTGACGACGCGGGTGATCGCCGGCTTCCTCGCCGTCATCCCGCTCTACGCGATCGGCCTGCTGTCGAGCTACCTGGCCTCACGGCAGGTCACCGTGTGGTTCTTCGGCCAGTCCGCGGGCACCTACGACCACTACTTCCTGCTGTTCCTCCCGCCCGGCGACGTGCTGTGGTCGTTCGGGAAGGTGCTCGTCTTCAGCGTCGTCGTGGTCCTGGCCCACTGTTACTACGGCTTTCGCGCGAGCGGCGGCCCGGCCGGCGTCGGCGTGGCGGTCGGGCGCGCCGTGCGCACGGCGATCGTCGCGATCAGCATCATCGACTTCTTCCTGAGCCTGGCCATCTGGGGTGCGACGACCACCGTGCAGGTGGCCGGATGAGACGGGAGACCCGCCGCAAGGCCGGGATCCGCACCGCGGGCGTGCTGTTCCTGGTGGTCATGGGCGTGCTCGTGACGCTCTCGATCAAGGTGTACGACAAGGACTTCGTCGCCACCGTCCCGGTGACGCTCAAGGCGGACCGCATCGGCAACCAGCTCTCCCCGGGCGGGCAGGTCAAGGCCCGCGGCGTGCTCGTCGGCGAAATCCGCGAAGTACGGGCGACTCCGCAGGGCGCCGAGATAGCGCTTGCCCTGGAGCCGGGCAAAGTGGACATGCTGCCCCGCGACGTTTCCGCGTTGCTCGTGCCCAAGACGCTCTTCGGCGAGCGGTACGTCCAGCTGTCCATCCCGGACGGTGCCCGGGCCCCGCACCTGACCGCGGGCGACACGATCGCCCAGGACCGCTCGGCCAACGCGATCGAGCTGGAACGCGTCTTCGACAACCTCCTGCCGCTGCTCAAGGCCGTCCAGCCGCAGAAGCTCGCGACGACGCTGACCGCGGTGTCGACGGCGCTGCAGGGCCGCGGCGAACAGCTGGGACAGACGATCGGCACCGCGGCGGACTACCTGAAGGACTTCACGCCCGACCTGCCGACCTTGACCCAGGACATCCGCGACCTGGCCACGGTTTCCCGCCTCTACGGCGACATCGCCCCGGACCTGCTCGACGCGCTCACCTCCTCGGCCGTCACGCTCGACACGGTCAAGGACAAGCAGGCCGACCTCGCCGGGGTCTACCAGCAGGTGACGTCGTCGTCCCAGGAGGTCACGAACTTCCTGCGGAACAACCGGGACAACCTCATCGCCCTGGCCGCCGACAGCCGCGCGCCGCTCGAGATCGCCGCGAAGTACTCCCCCAGCTTCGCCTGCACCATCAGTTCGCTGAGCGCCCTGAAGGAATCCATGGACAAGGTCCTCGGCGTAGAACGGAAGGAACCGGGCCTGCACGCCGAGGTCTCCGTGACCGCCGACAGCGGCAAGTACCTGCCCGGCCGGGACGACCCGCGCTTCACCGGCGGCGGCGAACCGCGCTGCTACCCCTCCGGCGTCGCCCCGACCACCGGCACCGCCGCCGCGACCCCCGGCAGCACCGGCCACCCGCTGCTCACCGGCGGCCAGGGCGACCTCGGCGTCGCGAACTCGCCGCAGGAGGAACAGCTGCTGGCCACGCTGGTCGCGCCGTCGATCGGCGTACCGGCCGCGCAGGTCCCGGAGTGGAGCAGCGTGCTCGTCGGGCCGCTCTACCGCGGCACGGAGGTGAAGCTCAAGTGAGGAACATCGCCTCCCCGCTCATCAAGAGCCTCATCTTCATCGTCGTCACCGCCCTCGCGACGACGCTGCTGGCCGTGTCCATCACGAACTCCGGCGTCGGCGCGGGCGAGCACTACACGGCGAAGTTCCTCGACGCCACTTCGCTCAACGCCGGGGACGACGTGCGCATCTCCGGCGTCCGCGTCGGCCAGGTCGAGTCACTGGAGATCAGCGACCACAACCGGGCGCTCGTCGGGTTCTCCCTCGAGCAGGGCCGCCGGCTGCCCGCCGACGTCCACGCGGTCATCAAGTACCGCAACATGGTGGGCCAGCGGTACATCGCGCTCGAACGCGGGACCACCGGCACCCGGGACCAGCTGCCCGAGGGCGGCGAGATCCCCCTCGACCGCACGACCCCCGCCCTGGACCTCACCGACCTGTTCAACGGCTTCAAGCCGCTGTTCCAGGCGCTGTCGCCGAACGACGTCAACGAGCTCTCCGGCGAGATCGTCCAGGTGCTGCAGGGCGAAGGCGGCACCGTCGAAAGCCTGCTGGCCCACACCGGTTCGCTGACCACCACCCTCGCCGGGCGCGACAAGGTGATCGGCGAGGTGATCGGGAACCTCAACTCGGTGCTCAAGACCGTCAACGGCAAGGGCGACGCCCTGGCGAACCTGGTCTCCACGCTGCGGCAGCTGGTGTCCGGGCTGGCCGGCGACCGCGCCGCGATCGGCGACGCGATCGGCGGGATCGGCGACCTGACGCAGTCGACCGCGGGCCTGTTCGAGCAGGCGCGCCCGCCGCTGAAGGAGAGCATCGCCGGGCTGCAGGAGGTGGCGGGCACGCTGGCGCAGAAGCAGTCCGATGTGGACAGTTTCCTGACGAACCTCCCGGTCAAGTTCACCGAAATCGGCCGGGTCGCTTCGTACGGGACGTGGATGAACTTCTTCCTCTGCCGCGCCACGCTCCAGACCACGCCCCCGCGCGGGGTCTACGTCCCGACGGCGAGGTGCGACTCGTGAAGTCGTTCAAGGAGCGCAACCCGATCGCCCTCGGCGTGGTCGGCAGCGTCGCGCTGGCCGCGCTGCTCACCGTCACGTTCAACTACGACAACCTGCCGATCGTCGGCGGCGGCACCACCTACCAGGCCGAGTTCTCCGAGGCCGCCGGCCTGCAGCCGGACGACGAGGTCCGGATCGCCGGCATCAAGGTCGGCGCCGTCCGCGACGTCGAGCTGGCCGACGACCACGTCCTCGTGTCGTTCCGGGTCAAGGACGCGTGGATCGGCGACCGCACGACCGCCGACATCAAGATCAAGACGTTGCTGGGCCGCAAGTTCCTCTCGCTGAACCCGACCGGCGACGGCGTGCAGGACCCGGACCGGCCGATCCCGCGCACCCGGACCGTCACGCCCTACGACGTCACCGACGCGTTCAACGGCCTGGCCGACACGGTCGGCGCGATCGACACGAAACAGCTCGCGGACAGCTTCACCACGCTGTCCGACACCTTCCGCAACTCCCCCGAGCACGTCCGCAGCGCGCTCGACGGCCTGTCGCAGCTGTCCAAGACGGTCTCCAGCCGCGACGGCCAGATCGCCGAGCTGCTGGCCAACGCGCGGAAGCTGACCACGACGCTGGCGAACTCGAACGACGACTTCGAGAAGCTGATCGACGACGGCAACCTGCTGCTGACCGAGCTGAACCGCCGCCGCGACGCGATCCACGACCTGCTCACCGGCTCGGCGCGGCTGGCCGACCAGCTCCGCGGCCTGATCGCGGAGAACTCCGACCCGCTCGAGAAGGCGCTGCAGTCGCTGTCGCAGGTGACCGACCTGCTGAAGAAGCAGAACGACAACCTCACCCGGGGCCTGCAGCTGGCGGGGCCGTACTTCCGCGTCGTCACCAACACCACCGGCAACGGCCGCTGGATCGACGCTTACCTCTGCGGCCTGCTGCCGGAGAACCACGACCCCTGCACCGCGCCGGGAGGCACCAAGTGAGCGCGCTGACCACCACCCGCGCCGGGGTCCTGACCACCCGCTTCGTCGCCGCCGCGATCCTGCTCGCGCTGGTCGTGACGGCCGCCCTCTGGTGGGTGTTCTCCGGATCGGGCCAGCACCACGTCACGGCGTTCTTCTCCCGCGCGGTCGGCGTCTACTCCGGCTCCGACGTCCGCGTGCTCGGCGTCCGCGTCGGCCAGGTCGACGCGGTCACCCCGCGGGGCGAGCAGGTGCAGGTGGACATGACCGTCGACGGCTCGGTCGGCATCGCCGAGGACACCACCGTGCTGGTGATCGCCCCCAGCGTCGTCGCCGACCGCTACGTCCAGTTCGCCAAGCTCGCCCGCGGCGGCCCGCGGCTGAAGGACGGCGCGTCGATCCCGGTCCAGCGGACCGCGACCCCGGTGGAGCTCGACCAGCTCTACGCCAGCCTGGACACGCTGTCGAAGGCCCTTGGCCCGAACGGCGCGAACTCCCAGGGCGCGCTGTCGGACCTGCTCAAGACCGGGGCGCGGAACCTGCAGGGCAACGGGCAGGCGTTCAACGACAGCGTCCGCAACTTCGCCCAGCTCGCCCGGACCCTGGCCGGCAACTCGGGGGACCTGTTCGGCACCGTCGACGAGCTGCAGCGGTTCACGACCATGCTCGCGACCAACGACCAGCAGGTGAGCGGCGTCAACCAGCAGCTGTCGCAAATCTCCGGCACCCTGGCCGCCAACAGCGGCGAGCTGGCCCACGCCCTCGACAGCCTCGGCCAGGCGCTCGGCGACGTCCAGGCGTTCATCCGCGACAACCGCGGCGCCATCAAGTCCAATGTGGACAATCTGGTGACGACGACGCGGACGCTCGTCGAGCAGCGCCGGTCGCTGGCCGAGACGCTCGACGGCGTGCCGCTGGCGGTGTCGAACGTCCTCAACGCGATCGACCCGGCGACCGGGCGGCTGAGGGGCCGCGACAACGTCCTCGAGTACTACCCGGCGCTGCCGCTGCCGGCCACCGGCGACGTCTACACGAACGGCGGTGGGCGGTGAAGCGGATCCTCACGGCCGTGACCATCGGGTGCCTGGCCCTCGCGGGGTGCTCGGGCGGCGAGTTCAAAGGCGTCTACGACCTGCCGCTGCCCGGCGGCGCCGACCTCGGCGACCACCCGTACGCGGTGACCGCGCAGTTCGCCGACGTCCTCGACCTCGTGCCGCAGGCGGCCGTCAAGGTCGGCGACGTCCCGGTCGGGCGGGTGCGGGAGATCCGGCTGGGCGCCGACGGGTGGACGGCCGAAGCCGTGCTGGACGTCAACGGCGACGTCGTGCTGCCGGCCGGCGCCCTCGCGCGGCTGCGCCAGTCCAGCCTCCTCGGCGAGAAGTTCGTCGAGCTCGCCCCACCGGACGGCGAAGCGCAGAACGCGAGCGGTGCGCGACTGGTGAACGGCGCCACGATCCCCCTGGCGCGCACCAACCGCAACCCCGAGTTCGAAGAGATCTTCGGCGCCCTTTCGCTGCTGCTCAACGGCGGCGGGATCGGCCAGCTGCAGACGATCAACCGCGAGCTGTCGAAGGTGATGGACGGCAACGAGGCGCAGATCCGCTCGTTCCTGTCCGGGGTGAACACCCTCATGACGGACCTGGACGCGCACCGGTCGGACATCACCGAAGCGCTGGACGGGCTCAACCGGCTGTCCGCGACGCTCGCGAACCGCCACGAGCAGGTGTCCGGTGCGCTGACCGACCTGACGCCCGGCCTGCAGGCGCTGTCCGACCAGCGCACCCAGCTCGTCTCGATGCTGCAGGCGCTGGATCGCCTCTCCACGGTGGCCACCGACGTCGTCGACCGCAGCCGCGACGACATGGTGGCGGACCTGCGCGCGCTCGCGCCGATCCTGGGGCAGCTGGCCGACGCCGGGGCCGACCTGCCGAAGTCGCTGCAGATGCTGCCGACGTTCCCGTTCCCCGACTCCGTGCTCCCGGCGATCAAGGGCGACTACGTCAACGCGTACGCGTCGATGATCCCGGCGCCCGGCGTGCCCCTGCCCGCGCCCGGCGAGGGCGTGCCGCCGGGCCTGCCGCCGCTCCCGATCCCTTCGGGAGGCCGATGATGCTGACGCGCAGAGTGCGGATCCAGGTCGTGCTGTTCATCGTGATCGCCCTGGGCACGACGGCGTTCGTGGGGGCGAACTACGCCGGGCTCGGCCGGCTCTTCGGCTCGGGCAGCTACACGGTGAAGCTCGAGCTCGCCGAAGGCGGCGGGCTGTTCGCAGGCGGCGAGGTGACCTACCGCGGCGTCGCCGTCGGCCGGGTCGGCGAGCTGCGGCTCACCGTCACCGGGACCGAGGCCGACCTGCTGATCGACGACGGCGCGCCGCCCATCCCGGCGGACTCCCGCGCGGTGGTGGCGAACCGGTCGGCCGTCGGCGAGCAGTACGTCGACCTGCAGCCGCGCACGGCCGACGCGCCGTACCTCGAAGCGGGCTCGGTCATCCGGCGCGAGTCGACGACGCTGCCGCTGCCGGTGAACAACCTGCTGACGGACCTCGATTCGTTCACCGCGTCGGTGCCGACGCAGGACCTGCGCACGGTGGTCAACGAGCTCGACGACGCGCTGCGCGGCGCCGGCCCAGACCTGCAGACGCTGCTGGACTCGGCGACGACGTTCACGCACGAGGCGAGCGCGAACCTGCCGCAGACGTCGAAGCTGATCAACGACGGGGCGACGGTGCTGCGGACGCAGGTCGGCTCGTCGTCGGAGTGGCGCTCGTTCAGCAGCAACGCCCGGGTGTTCGCCCAGCAGCTCGCCCGCTCCGACGGGGACCTGCGGCGGTTGATCGCGACCGCGCCCCCGGCGGCGACGGAGCTTTCGGCGCTGCTGAAGGAGAACGACCCCGGACTGCCGATCCTGCTGGCCAACCTGCTGACGACAGCCAGGGTGTTCGGCACCCGCACCGCGGCGGAGGAGTCGCTGCTGGCGAACATGCCGCGCGCGGTGGCGGGCGTGGGGTCGGCGCTGAACCCCCGCGGCGACGCCCTGCGGATGGCGCTGGTGCTGAACTTCGACAACCCGCCGCCGTGCGTCCAGGGCTACGAGGCGACGCAGCACCGGCCGAGCGACGATCTTTCGCCCCTGCCGCTCAACACCGGAGCGGCCTGCACGCTGCCGTACGGGAACGAGAGCTCGGTGCGCGGCGTGCAGAACGCACCGCACCCGCCGGTGCCGGAGCCGGCGGTGCCGGGCGGGCTGACCGGACTCGACGGGCAGGCGACGTCGACGAGCCTCGAGGAGATGCTGTGGCTGCGCTGAAGCACGGTGCGGTGGCGGTCGCGGCGGCCGCGGCCGTGTTCGCGGGCTGGTCGGGCTATTCGTGGTACGCGGCGTCGCACGACGCGTCGCTGACGTACGGAGTGGCGCGCGACGAGGCGCTGGCGAGCGGCCGGACGCTGGTGGCGGAGCTGAGCAGCCTCGACTACCACGACGTGAACGGCGGGCTGGGCAAGTGGCTGGCGGCGTCGACGGGCCCGCTGCACGACCAGCTGGCCCGCACGGACCCGAAGACGAAGGAAACCCTGGCGGCGAACGCGACGGTGGCGACGGGCCGGGTCCTGGACGCGGCGCTGAGCGAGCTGGACGAGCACGCGGGCACGGCGAAGATGCTGGCTTCGGTGGAGATCACGATGGCGAAAGACGGAACGGCCCCGGCGGTGAAGCGCAACCGCTTCGCGGCAGCGTTGTCACGGACGGCTGATGGGTGGAAGTTGAGTGCGCTGGACCAGCTGCCGGTGGGTGCCCGATGAGCCGCGCGAGGGTGGTCGAGGTGCGGGCCGAGGAGACTCCGGCAGAGGTGGAGGCCCGGGACGGCTTGCGCGAGGGTGGAGCTGAGGACAGTTCGCCCGCCACCGAGCCCGGCGACAGCCCACCCGCGGCCGAGGCTGAGGCTGAGGTCAGCTCACCGGCGAACAGGTCCGAGGTCAGCTCACCCGCAACCGAGCCCGGCGACAGCCCACCCGCGGCCGAGACTGAGGTCAGCTCACCGGCGAACAGGTCCGAGGTGAGCTCACCCGCAACCGAGCCCGGCCACATTCCCGGAGCCGAGCCTCAGGCAACCGCCGAGCCGGCCGCGATCGCCGAGACCGAGTCCATCGAGTCCACCGAGTCCAGCGAACCGTCGGGCGAGTTCGCCGGCTCGCCGGAGAGCCGCGCGACCGAGGCCGAGCCGGCCAAAGCCACCGAAGGCGAAGCCGGAGCCGACCAGGCGACCGAAGCCGAACCGCCCGAGGCCGCCGACAGCGACCCGGCCGAAGCCGAAGCACAGCCTGAACCCGCCAAGCCACGCCCCGCCTGGCTCCGCCTGCCGGCCCTCCTCCTGGCCGCCGCCCTGGTCCTCACCGGAACCGGCCTCTGGTTCACCCTCGAAGCCCGCTCAGCGGTCGGCAACCCCGCCGCCGCGAACCTGGCGCTCACCGATGTCGGCGCCACCGCCGATGTCACCTCGGCCGTCACCCTCGCGATGAACCGGATCTTCTCCTATTCCTACGACAAGACCGACGTCACCGAAAAAGCCGCCGCCGCCGTGCTGCGGGGATCCGCGAAGGATTCCTACGACAAGCTCTTCGCCCAGGTCCGGCAGAAGGCACCCGAGCAGAAACTCGTGCTCACTTCGCGCGTTTCCGCGATCGCCGTGCAAGAACTCCGGAATGGTCACGCGCGGTTACTCG
This sequence comes from Amycolatopsis sp. NPDC028719, assembly GCF_055565395.1. Classification (NCBI taxonomy): domain Bacteria; kingdom Bacillati; phylum Actinomycetota; class Actinomycetes; order Pseudonocardiales; family Pseudonocardiaceae; genus Amycolatopsis; species Amycolatopsis sp. NPDC028719. The sequence continues at coordinate 273,603 of NZ_JBVHUL010000013.1, read as the reverse complement.
TCTTTCTCGATCAATCAGCCGTCCGAGCTGACAACAATGCGATCGACAGCGCCGCGGCGCAGCTTTCCGTGACCGCGGAACGCACGGGTGACGGCTGGGTCGTCACCGCACTGGAACCCCGCTGAAAGCAAGCTGCACAACGAGTACTTCACCGTTTCCGGGAGCACCCGGAAACGCTCGGGAAACGCAAAAGGAGGACAACCATGTCCGTGGCAACGCAGCTGAGGAGAATGGCCGTGCTCACGTCGGCGGCGGCCGTCGTGCTGACCGGGGTCGTGGTGACCCCGGCCTCGGCCGACGTCATCCCGATCCCCGTGTCCTACAAGGTGACCGGCAGCACCACGGTGAAGAAGACCGGCAGCGCCATGAAACTCGGCCCCGGCTCGCTCAAGGGCAACCTGCTGATCGACGACCAGACCGGCTCGGTCGGGCTCAGCGCGGACCTGGCGCTGCCGCCTTCCCAGGCCGACATCTCCCTGCTCTCGGGCGTCTTCCGGATCAAGGCCAAGGTCAAGGTGACCCCGCTCGGCCCGGCCACCGGCACGATCTCCGACGGCAACCTCGTCACCAAGGCCAAGGCCAACATGGAGATCTACGACATCTGGGCCGGGCCGATCATCCCGATCTTCCCGCTGCCGACCGTGCCGGGCAGCTGCAAGACGAAGACCCCGCTCGACCTGACGCTGTCCGCACAGGACATCGACATCACCGCGCCGGCCATCACGGTGACCGGCACGTACACGATCCCCGAGTTCAGCAACTGCTTCGTCGCCGACATCGCCCTCGGCGCCCTCGTTTCGGGGCCGGGCAACACCATTTCGCTCGACCTGGCCAGCGACGCCACCTGAGTGACCACGGGTGGCGGGCCGCGGCCCGCCACCCGCCGGCGTCAGCAGGGAGCGGCCGGATCTTCCTTCAGCGCGAAGCTGTCGTTGTCCCCGGCCGAGATCGCGTACACCGGTCCGCACCACGGGAAGTAGGACTCTCCGACGAAGTTCGAACCCCAGGTCACCACCGAGCCGTCGGTTTTGACGGCGATGTTGTGGTTGAACCCGGCGTCGATGCCCGCGACGTCGGACAGCGCCTCCGGCGGCACCTCGATCTGGTGGAAGTTGTCGCGGCCCCAGGCGTAGACCTGGCCGTTCTTCAGCGCCAGGCTGTGGTTGAACCCGGCGGACACCGCCGTGACACCGGAAGAAAGCCCGGCCGGCACCGTCGTCTGCCCGTAGGTGTTGCTCCCCCAGGCCAGCACGCCGCCGTTCTTGAGCGCCAGGTTGTGGTCGCCGCCCGCGGAGATCGCGGTCACGCCGGACTGGGCGGCCGCCGGCACGTCGGTCCGCGTCCCCCAGCTCACCACCAGCCCGCCCTGCTTGAGTGCCAGGCTGTGCATGTTGGACGTCGAGATCGCGAGCACGCCACTGGACACCGACGCGGGCAGCGTGGTCTGGCCGTACCAGTTGTTCCCCCAGGCCAGGACCTTGCCGTTCTTGAGGGCCAGCTCGTGCCCCCAGCCCGACGCGATCTGGCTGACCCCGGACGTCGCCGCGGAGGGGATCTCGTTGGCGCCCCAGTTGTTCGCGCCCCACGCGAGGACCGCGCCGCCCTTCAGCGCGAGCGCGGTGGTGCTCCCCGCCGACACGGCGGTGACGCCGGAAAGCGCGCCCGGCGGCGGGATCGTGACGTCGTAGTCCGGCTTGCCCCAGGCGATCACGCCGCCGACGGTGGCCGCGGACGCCGGCTGCGCGAACACCGAGGCGGCCATCGCCGCCGTCACCGCGAATGCGGCGCCCTTCAGTGATACCCGTCCACAACGGGAAGTACCCGGCACGGTAGCCTCATTTCTCCGGTTTCGTTATCGGGGATTGCTCCGGCAAGATCACAAATGGTAGACCGTGCCGAACAGTGCTTCGGCGCGGCGGCCGTTCTTTGTCAAAATACGCCAAATCCGGTCGTGCACCTTCGCTGCCGCGCACAAGAAACCGATACTGCCTCGCACCGCCTCACCCACGCCGGGGCGAAGTCTTGTTCCTTACTGAACTGGCGAGTAGCCTCGATTCCGGCAGATGGACCTCCACCTCGCACGCCGATGAATCGCGACCCGCCGCCCGGGGCAATGGGGACGGTGAACGCGATGGGGGCTCACGGCGGCGAGCAATCGATCAGCCAAAGCCGAGACTGAACTGAATCAAAGGAGATGACAGGTATGTCCCGACTCAGCAGGCTGTCCGCCGGTTTCGCCACCACTGCGACCGCCATCGGCGCCATCGCGGTGCTGACCGCGGGTACCGCGGCCGCGGCCACCACCACCTACACCGCCGGGGGCACGGCGGGCATCACCTACAACTGCACCTTCCCCGGCATCTCGCCGCAGCCGGTCGCCATCGGCGCGCACCTGGACGCGCCGGACGTCGTCCCGGCCGGCACCACCGTCACGCCCACCAACGTCGGCGGTAGCGCGACGATCAGCGCGACCGTCCACTCGCTGCTGACCGCGGTCGGCTACGACGGCATCCGGGGCAAGGCGACGGTGCCGGTCACGGCGTCGGCGGGCACGCTGTCGCAGCCGTCGGCCTCCGGGCTGGACATCCCGGAGGTGATCTACCCGACCGGCGGGCCGATCACGGTGGTCATCTCGCAGGACGCGGGGTCCAGCATCCCGAACTGGACCGCGCCGGCCGCCGCGGGCAGTGCCACCCTGTCGCTGACGAGCGGGCTGTCGGCGAACCTGGAGTTCCACAAGAAGTCGACGAACACCTGGTCGCCGTGGACGATGAACTGCACCCTCAAGGTGACCAGCCCGGCGCAGAACACCGCGTTCAGCCCGAGCATCACCGTTTCCTGACCGGGTTTCCCGGTGCGGGCGCCCGCCCGCACCGGGACCACCCCGCCGCTTCCGCACGCACCCAGGGAAACCGATGCCACTTCGAGTCCGGCCCCGCACCCTCACGATCTCCGCGCTGGCGGCCGTCGGCCTGCTCTCCGCGGTGAACGGCGCGCTGACGGGGGTCGGCTCGGCCGCCCCCGCGCCCGCGGTCCCGCCGGACGCGAAGGCCACGGCGTCGGTTTCGGTGACCTGCCCGTTCGCGGACCCGCTCGGCGCGCGGAAGCTCACGGCCGAGACGGCGGCGACGCTGCCCTCGCAGGCGAAGACCGGGACGTCGGCCAAGATCGGCGCGTTTTCGGCGAAACTCACGCTCCCCCGCGACATCGCGCTCTCGTTCCTTCCGGAAGGCACCACCACCGGGTCGCTGCGCGGCGGCGTGCACCTCGCCCTGGCCGTGCACCAGGGCGACCGCGCGGACCAGGTGCCGATCGACCTGACCGTCCCGGCCACGCCGCTGCCGGAGACCGGTGACGTCACGCTGACGGCCACCGGCACCGTGCCGGAGATCGCACTGAACACCGTCGGCGCCGTCACGTTCGACGTCACCGCGCCGACGCTGGCCCTCGAAGCCGTGCCGCCGCCGGACACCGCGGTAACGCAGCCGGCCCCGCAGGTCGCGTGCACCCTCGACCCCGAGCAGCAGACGACGCTGGGCAAGATCCTGGTCCTGCCGAAGACGGTGCCGGGCACGAAGCAGAAGCAGCAGGTGGCGGCCGCCGCCGAGCCCGGCCCGGGTGATCCGCCGACCGAAGACGAGTTCGCGGTGCCGCTGAGCCTGGTCACGATCCTGACGAAGTCGACGGTCAAGAAGCTCGGCGCGACCGTCGCGGCCGATCCCGCGTTCCTGTTCAACGGGTTGTTCATCCTCAACCTCATCACCAACGACTCCCGGGTCACCGGGTCGACGACCTTCAACCCGGCGACAACCTCGTTCCTGGGCTTCGGGTTCGTGCCGGTGACCGCGACCGTCGAGTTCCTGCCCGTCGACTACCGGAACAGCAAGGTCATCGAGATCGCCGGCAAGATCACGACGGACCCGGACACCGGGGCCACCTTCCTGGACACGACGCTGCAGGTGATGGCGCGGTTGAGCAACGCGAAGGTCAACGGCGTCCCGCTCGACCTCGGCCCCGACTGCGTGACGAAGGAAAGAATGACCCTCACGCTGAACGGCCCGTACGAAGCGTTCGGCGTGGGCCACATCCGGACCGACGAGAAGACGGGCTTCAAGCTCCCCGCGTTCACCGGCTGCGGCGCGGGCGGCCAGGACCTGAACCCGCTGCTGTCCGGGATGAGCTCGGGTGAGGGCAACCAGGCCTTCGTCGACACCTACAACCTCATCGTGTGCACCGAACCGGACCACACCCAGTGCCCGCCGGGCTCCGACGGACCCCCGCCCGAGGCGGCGGCAGCGGCGAAGAAGGCGGCGGTCAAGCACCCGAAGTGAGGGACGCGGCAGCCGTTCACCGCGGAACGTCCGGGAGTTCACGTCTTCCGGGCAAAGGCGCGCGCCCGCCCTAGCTGGACGTCCACTGCGGACGCGAAACCCCAGCCCGCTGAGCCGGCAGCAGCTCGCTCACCGGGTACCGCAACGGCAACGGTGCCGCGCCCGCGCGCAGGGCCAGCTCCATCTCGAAGCGCGACGCCGGGTCGCGAAGGCTGTCGCCGAACGTGGCCTGGAGCTGTCTCATGCGGTAGCGGACCGTCTGAGGGTGAACACCCAACCGCTCCGCGATCTCCACCACGTTGCCCTGACTGTCGAGCCACGCCCGCAGCGTCTCCAGCAACCGCTCCTGCTGCTTGCCCGTCATGTCCGCCAGCGGCGCGAACAGGCGGTGCCGCAGCGTGCCGACCAGGCCCGTGTCGGAGTTGACCAGCAACGTCGCCAGGTGCTCCTCGGCGCGCAGCACCGGGCGCGGCATCAGCACCCCGCGCTCGGCCAGCTGGAGGGCATTGCGGGCCCACCGCAGGGAATCCGCGACCGACGCCAGCGGGACGCACGGGCCGATCGAGAGCCGGCAGTCCGGCAGGGCCACCTGCAGCGTCGCCAGCCGGGCGCCGCTGAGCTCGCCCGGAACCACCAGCTTCGGCTCGGGTGTGTCGAGCTCGGCGAGGATGTCCGCGTCCAGCCCGGCGTGACGGCGGGCCGGGGCGACGCCGTCGGCCGGGCAGACCGCCACCGGTGTCGCGTCGGTCGGCACCGGCCAGCCGATCAGCTGGGCCAGCTCGGCGATCGCCTTCGGGGACGCGGGCGGCGTCTCGAGGATGAGGTGCAGCAGCTTGCGGCGCCACGTGTCGAGCGCGCCCGCCGTGCGCGCCTTCGCCTCCAGGTAGCCGTCGAGCGCGACCGAAGCGAGCTCGTCCATGAACGCCAGCATCGCGTCGGCCAGCTGGGACATCACCGCCGACGAAAGCCCGCTCCGGCGCCCGACGCGCATGATCCGCCGCCACGACACGCGCGCGCCGACCCGGTACGCCGACTGCAGCGTGTCGAGGCTGCGGCCTTCGCGCATTTCGTTCTGCCCCAGCCGGTGGTGCACCTCGTGGGACTGCTCCTTGGACACCGTCGGGTCGGCGATCTGCGCGACGAACAACGTGATCGCGTACTCGACGCCGGCGCGGATCGACTTGCCGTAGGGACCGTCGAGCGGGCGCGCGTAGGCCGGGATGGTCGCGCGGATCTCGTCGACGATCTCGGCCGCGAGGCTGGCCAGCTCGGGCCGCAGGATGTCGGCGAGCTTGCGAGGCAGTGCGGCAGGTGGCGGCGCAGCGTGATCGAATCCGCGCTCCACCGACATCGCAGCTCCTTCGCTCCGCCCCGGGACCCCGGCCCGCGCACCCCGCCTGGCGCGGGGTGACACCGGACACATCGAAAAACTAGTCCCGAACGTGTCACACCTTCGAAGGGAAACCGATTTCTTGTCATCTTCGTGACAAGTTCACGAGGTCGGACTGCGGAACGCTGACAACCACCCCGCCGACTGCTCACGATTGTACGTACGAACGGGCGAACCCGGAACCGGCGCGCACGCCGCGCCGGACGCTTGTATCGTATGGTTGATACAAGCGAGGAGGTCCGGACATGCCGTGGGACAACGTGCTCGCCGTCGCGCTCTTCACCGGGTTGATCGGCCTGGCGATCCTGATCGTGCTCTGGCCGGGCGAAAAGCACGGGAAACGCTTGCTCGAACGCTGGGGCGTGCCGGAGCCGGACGCCGCCGAGGTGGCGCTCGCCGTCCGGTACCTCAAGCGGCGCCGGCTCTGGTACCCGTGGCTCTACCTGGCGATCCCGCCCGTGCTCGACGACACCGGGCCGGGCTCGATCATCACGACCCTGCTCGTCGGCGGCTTGATCGCCGAACTCCTGGCCCAGCGGCCGTCTCGCACCGCGCGCCGCGAAGCCGTGCTGGCCCCGCGGACACTGCGCGACACCGTCCCGGCCTGGGCGCTGGTGCTGAGCGGCCTGGCGTCGGCGGCCGCGATCGTGCGCCTGGCGTGGACCGCGCAGTGGACGCTGCTGGCGGCGGCCGCCGTCACCACGGCGGTCTGCTGGGTGATCACGGCCCTGGCGGTGCGCCGCCCGGCGGCCGGGGAGCCGCGGGCCGACCTGGCCCTGCGCCGCCGCAGCGGGCGCGTCGCGATCGGGCTGGGGATCGCCGCCTGCGCGGCGATCGGCTGGCCGGCCGGGAACTTCGGGTCGCTGCTGGCGGTCGTCGCCGGCCTGGCCGCGTTCCTGGCGGTGACCGCACCGGTGAAACGGCAGCCGGCCCCGGCGTGAAGATCGTCGTCGACACCGAAAACGGCCTGGCGCCCTGGCGGCAGGTGCACGACCAGATCGTCCGCGCGGTGACGGCGGGCGCGCTCCCGGACGGGACGCGCCTGCCGCCGATCCGCCAGCTGGCCCGGGACCTGGGACTGGCGTCCGGAACGGTGGCCCGCGCGTACCGCGAACTGGAGGCGGCGGGCTGGGTGATGACGGCCCGCGCGCGCGGCACGGTCGTCACGACCCCCGCGAACCGCCCGGACCCGACGGCGCTGCTCCTCACCGCGGCGATCGAGTTCGCCGTCCGCGCCCAGGACCTCGGCGCGGACGTGGAAGCGGCGGTGACCGCGGTCCGCTCCGCCTACGAGCCCGGCCAAGGTCCGTGAATGTCGCATTGAGGGACTTGAAGTCCCTCAATGCGACATTCACGGACTTCGGGAAACCCGCTCAGCGGTGGTCGAGGAGGCGGCCGATCGCGGCCAGGACCGGTTCCAGCACCTCGACCTGGCGGGACGTGCCCACGCACTCGGTGATCCCCGCGCCCACGACCTCGTATCCGGCCAGGGCGTCCAGCTCGGCCACCAGCCGCTCGATCGGCCAGCCGTCCGGCTCCGGGTAGTCGAGGCCCGCGAACTCCGCGGGATCCAGCACGTCCAGATCCACGTGGACGTACAGCTTCTCCACGCCCACCAAGGCATCCACCGACGTGACCGCCAGCCCGCGCACGACCGCCGCCCGTTCCTCCGGGTCGAACACGCGCGTCCCGGCCAGGGCCACGTTCCCGGGAGTCAGCGCCGGGGCGGCCGCGAACTCCGGGTCGCCCTCGCCGAACAGCGACCGCAGCACCATGCCGTGGAACGCGCCCGACGGGGACGACTCCGCCGTGTTCAGGTCGGCGTGCGCGTCGAACCACACGACGCCCAGGCCCGGGCCGTGCCGGAAGCGGGCCACCCCGATCGGCACCAGCTCGACCCCGCAGTCGCCGCCGACCGTCAGGACCGGGCCACCGGGGGCCTCCAGTGCCGCCAGCTGAGCCGCGCGGTTCGGGCCGGTCAGCACCGCGCGCGAAGCGATCCCACGGTCCACCTCGGACACTTCCCGCGTCTGCCGGACGTGGTGCACGGGCCGGCCGAGCACGTGCCCGGCCAGCTCCGCGAGCGCCAGGCAGCCGTCCGGCAGCTCCGCCGCCCGTGGTCCCACCGCGCCCTGTCGTTGCGGCACCGCGTTGATCAGCATCCGGCGATGTTAGCAATCCGGCCAAGAGCAGGCCGACCCGCGAACGGCGCGTAACCGTTGCTACGGGCCGATTCGGCCGTGGCTGTGGTCGGATTGCCAACGAACGGCACAGTAGCGGTCACTCCAGGACGAGCAGAAGATCTCCGCCCTCGACCTGCTGGACGTTCGTGATCGCCAGCCGGCCGACCTTGCCCCCGGCGGACGCGGTGATCGATGCCTCCATCTTCATGGCCTCGATCGTCGCGACCGTGGCCCCGGCCTCGACCGTGTCGCCCTCAGCCACCTGCAGCGTGACGACGCCGGCGAACGGGGCCGCGACCTGCTTCGGGTTGCCCTTCTCCGCCTTCTCGGTCGCCGGGATGTCCGACGCGATCGACCGGTCGCGGATCTGGATCGGCCGCAGCTGGCCGTTGAGCGTCGACATCACCGTGCGCACGCCGCGTTCGTCGGCCTCGCCGATCGCCTCCAGCTCGATGAGCAGCCGCACGCCCGGCTCGAGGTCGACCTGGTACTCCTCCCCCGGCCGCAGCCCGTAGAAGAAGTCCTTGCTCGGCAGCACGGACGTGTCGCCGTACGCCTCGCGGTGCGTCTCGAACTCCTTGGTGGGCGCCGGGAACAGCAGCCGGTTGAGCGTCCGGCGGGGGTTCTCGGAAAGCGCCGTCCGGTCCTCTTCGGACAGTTCAGCGACCGGCTTCGCCGCCGCGCGGCCCTCGAGGGCCTTCGTGCGGAACGGCTCCGGCCAGCCGCCCGGCGGGTCGCCGAGCTCGCCGCGCAGGAAGCCGATCACCGAGTCGGGGATGTCGAACTTGTTCGGCTCCGCCTCGAAGTCGGCCGGGGAGACGCCCGCGCCGACCAGGTGCAGCGCGAGGTCGCCGACGACCTTCGACGACGGCGTCACCTTCACCAGGTGCCCGAGGATCTTGTCGGCCGCCGCGTACATCGCCTCGATGTCCTCGAAGCGGTCGCCCAGGCCCAGCGCGATGGCCTGCGTGCGCAGGTTCGACAGCTGCCCGCCGGGGATCTCGTGGTGGTAGACGCGCCCGGTCGGCGACGCCAGCCCGGCCTCGAACGGCGCGTAGATCTTGCGCACGCTCTCCCAGTACGGCTCCAGCTCGCCGACCGCGTCGAGGTCGAGCCCGGTGGTGCGGTCGGAGTGGTCGGTGGCCGCCACGATCGACGACAGCGACGGCTGCGACGTCGTGCCCGCCATCGACGACACCGCGCCGTCGACGGCGTCCGCGCCCGCGTTGATCGCCGCGAGGTAGGTGGCCAGCTGGCCGCCCGCGGTGTCGTGGGTGTGGATGTGCACCGGCAGGTCGAACTCCTTGCGCAGCGCGGTGACCAGCCGGGTCGCCGCGGGCGCGCGCAGCAGCCCGGCCATGTCCTTGATCGCCAGGACGTGCGCCCCGGCGCCGACGATCTGCTCGGCCAGCTTGAGGTAGTAGTCGAGCGTGTAGAGCTTCTCGCCCGGGTCCGACAGGTCCGAGGTGTAGCAGAGCGCCACCTCCGCGACGGCGGAGCCGGTCTCGCGCACGGCTTCGATGGCCGGGCGCATCTGCTCGACGTCGTTGAGGGCGTCGAAGATCCGGAAGATGTCGATGCCGGTCTTCGTCGCCTCCTGGACGAACGCGTGCGTCACCTCGGTCGGATAAGGCGTGTACCCGACGGTGTTGCGCCCGCGCAGCAGCATCTGGAGGCAGATGTTCGGCACGGCTTCGCGCAGCGCGGCCAGCCGCTCCCACGGGTCCTCGGCGAGGAACCGCAGCGCGACGTCGTAGGTCGCGCCGCCCCAGCACTCCAGCGACAGCAGCTGCGGCAGCGTGTTCGCGACGACCGGCGCGACCGCGAGGAGGTCCTTCGTGCGGACGCGGGTGGCGAGCAGCGACTGGTGCGCGTCGCGGAACGTCGTGTCCGTGACGCCGATGTGCGGCGACTTCCGCAGCCACTCCGCGAACCCGCCCGGGCCGAGCTCGACGAGCTTCTGCTTCGACCCCGGGGCCGGCTGGGCGTCCTTCGGGAGCTTCGGCAGCTTCAGCGTCGCGTCCGGGGTCTTCGGGCGCTCGCCGTTCGGCTTGTTGACCGTCTGGTCGGCGAGGTAGGTCAGCAGGCGCGTGCCGCGGTCGGCGGACTGCCGCGCGGTGAGCAGCTGCGGGCGCTCCTCGATGAACGACGTCGTGACGCGCCCGGCGCGGAAGTCCTCGTCGTCGAGAACCGCCTGCAGGAACGGGATGTTCGTCGCGACCCCGCGGATCCGGAACTCGGCGACGGCGCGGCGTGCGCGGCCGACGGCGGTCTTGAAGTCGCGCCCGCGGCAGGTGAGCTTCACCAGCAGCGAGTCGAAGTGGGCGCTGATCTCGGTGCCGGAGAAGGCGGTGCCGCCGTCGAGCCGGATGCCCGAGCCGCCCGGGGAGCGGTAGGCGGAGATCATCCCGGTGTCCGGGCGGAAGCCGTTGGCCGGGTCTTCGGTGGTGATGCGGCACTGCAGCGCGGCGCCGCGCAGGTAGATCTTGTCCTGGCTCAGGCCCAGGTCGTCCAGGGTCTCGCCGGAGGCGATCCGCAGCTGCGACTGCACGAGGTCGACATCGGTGACCTCCTCGGTGACCGTGTGCTCGACCTGGATGCGCGGGTTCATCTCGATGAAGACGTGGTTGCCCTGCTTGTCGAGCAGGAACTCGACGGTGCCGGCGTTGCGGTAACCGATCTGCTTCGCGAACTTGACCGCGTCCGCGCAGATGCGGTCGCGCAGCTCGGGGTCGAGGTTCGGCGCCGGGGCGAGCTCGACGACCTTCTGGTGGCGCCGCTGCACCGAGCAGTCGCGCTCGTAGAGGTGGATGATGTTGCCCGCGCCGTCGGCGAGGATCTGCACCTCGATGTGCCGCGGCTCGACGACGGCCTTCTCGAGGAAGACGGTCGGGTCACCGAAGGCGGACTCGGCCTCGCGGGCGGCGGCCTCGATGGACTCGCGCAGCTGGGCGGGGTCCTCGACGCGGCGCATCCCGCGCCCGCCACCGCCGGCGACGGCCTTCACGAAGACGGGGAAGCCCAGGTCGCCGGCCGCCGCGACCAGCGCGTCGACGTCACTGGACGGCTCGGACGACCCAAGCACCGGCACGCCGGCCTCCCGCGCGGCCTTGACCGCACGTGCCTTGTTGCCGGTGAGCTCGAGGATGTCGGCGCTCGGCCCGACGAAGGTGATGCCCGCTTCTTCGCACGCGCGCGCGAGATCGGGGTTCTCGGAGAGGAAGCCGTAGCCGGGGTAGACGGCGTCGGCCCCGGCCTTCTTCGCCGCGCTGACGATCTCGTCCACCGAGAGGTAGGCGCGCACGGGGTGACCGGGTTCGCCGATCTCGTACGCCTCGTCGGCCTTCAGCCGGTGCAGCGAGTTGCGGTCTTCGTGGGGGAACACGGCGACCGTGCCCGCGCCCAGTTCGAAGCCGGCGCGGAACGCGCGGATGGCGATCTCGCCGCGGTTGGCCACCAGCACCTTGCGGAACATGCCCGGTCCTTCCCGTATGGATCGGTAAGTCAACGCACGTTACCCGGTTCTTCCCGCTCTGCGGGAGTTCAGTACCAGGTGATGGACATCATGCGCCGCGGAAGATTGGCCGGGAGCGCGTCCGGGCAGCTTCTCAGGATCCCGGCGGCGCGTAAAGCAGCCGGTTGGCCGTGCCGTCGGGAACCCCGTTGAGCGCGTCCGGCGTCGCCGCCTGAACAAGCGCTTGGTCCACCTGGTCGGGCGCCGCTTCCGGGTGCTGGGCGCGGTACAGCGCCGCCACTCCCGCCGCGAACGCCGCCGCCATCGACGTACCCGACTCGGGGCCCGCGCCCGTGCCACCGGCGAGCGGAGTCGGGACCGCCACCCCCGGCGCGTACAGGTCGACGTCCTGGCCGAAGTTCGACTTCGGGTCGGGGTGGTCCTGGGCGTCGGTGGCTCCGACCGTCAGCGCCTCCGGCACCCGGCCCGGGGAGAACCCGCTCGCGTCCGCCGTCTCGCTGCCCGCCGGGACCGCGATCGGGACCACCGCCGCCAGCCGCTTCACCGCCGCGTCGAGCTGGTCGTTCGGGACGCCGCCGATGCCGAGGACGGCGACCGCCGGCTGCTGGGCGTTCTGCGCGACCCAGTCGATGCCCGCGATGATCTGGTCGGTGGCGCCGCCGCCGTCCTTGTCGAGCACCCGCACCGGCACGATCTGCGCGCCCTTGGCGACGCCGTAGTCCTTGCCCGCGGCGATCCCGGCGAGGCGCGTGCCGTGACCGTTGGTGTCGGACGTGTCGGAGCCGCCGTTCAGGAAGTCCCGCCCGGGTGCGACGCGGCCCTGGAAGTCCGGGTGCTTCGCGTCGACGCCGCTGTCGATCACGTAGATCGTGACACCGGAAGCGTCGCTCCCGTAGTGGTAGGCGTGGTCGAGCCCGGCGCGCTGGTCGATCCGGTCGAGCCCCCAGCTGGGCGGATCCGGCTGCACCCCACCGGCGGCGACGGCCGGCGTCTGTCCGGCGAACACGATGGCCACGGCGGCGAGCAGGATCCTCATGATCGTCGTCGTACCCCGGCGGAGGCGGGGCGACAACTCAGGACTGTCGCCCGTTCGGCTGATTCCGGAGCCGGACACCCCAGACGACGGTGAGCACCAAGAGCCCCGCGAGTCCCACGCTCGCGGTGATTTCGCCGGCGAGGATCACCGAAGTGTTGTCCCGGAGGGTCGAATACGTCGGGCCCAGCACCCCCGCAAGCCCCGCAGTCCCGGCGCCCAGCACGGCACACGCGACCGCCGGCGGGCGCAGAGCCGCCACGGCGACCACCAGCAGGAGGACCAGGAGCGGGCCGAGCGTGAAGTAGGCCGTGGCACGGCCGGCTTCGCTCGGGTCAAGATGGTCCAGATCGTTGAGCTGAGTGATCCAACCCTCCGTGACCACTCCGGCGAGCGCTACCGCCACCCAGGGCTGCCAGCCCCGCACGCGGCCGGCGCCGAACGCGAGACCCGGGCTGCGGCGCAGCGCCGCGAGCGCGAGCAGGGCCGCGACCACCACCGCGGCGTGGGCGATCAGCTCGAAGACGTAGCCCGCGTTCAGTTCGGTGTCCGAGGAGCTCGCACCGAGGGTGATCCCTTCGCCGACGAACCGCAGCAGTCCGAAGAGCGCGGCGAAGCCGGTGCCCAGCAGGACGGCCGGACCGGTCCGCCGCCTCGTCCGCGGTGCCATGGCGAGGACCCCGCCCAGCAGCGCGCAGCCCGCGACCACGATGGCGTAGAACGGCATGCCGGGCCGGTATTGGCCGAGGGTGTACTCGTCGTAGCGGTAGTTCAGGCCGAGCCCGATCACCGCGAACATCGCCCCGGCGATCGCGAGGATCCCGGCGGTGCCGGCGACGGGATCCGCCTGCTCGGCCGGGCTGACGAGTTGCCGCGCTTCGGCTTCCGCTTCCGCGACGACGGGTTCAGGTGCGGAGCCGGAATCGGCCGCCACCACGGGTTCGGAGGCACGGTCCCCTGCGGCGGCAGCTGGGTCAGACGCACCCAATGTGGCCTTCGGTGCGTCTGACGCACCCAATGTGGCCTTCGGTGCGTCTGACGCACCCAATGCCACATTGGGGCGCTCCGGCGGCTCGGGTTCCGGCCCGGTCTCGGGTTCCGCCATGGTCTCCGGTGCCGCCTCGGCTACCGGCTCCGGCTCGACCACGGGCTCGGGTTCCGGCGCCGGGACCGCCTCGATCTCCACCGCCACCACGGCCTCCCCGGTCGGCCCGGTCACCACGACCTTCCCCTGCCGCACGCCCGGCTCCCCGGCCGTCACCGACAGTTCGGCACCCGAAGCCGTCGGCGTGACCGCGATCCACGCGTGCGACGCCTCGAACCGCACCTCCCGCGCCACCGGTGGGCCCGACACCCGCAGCGCAGCCGAAGCACTCGAACCCGACGCCGCCGACAACCGCACCGACGGCACGTCCACCCGCACCACCGCGAACCCGAGCGCGTCCGAAGCCGCCGCCGCGACGTGCTGGATGTCCGTCGCCGCCATGGACTTCAGCGCCTCGAACGCTCCCATCGCCACCGCGAGGTTGTCGCTCGCCAACCGGCGGCGCAGCTCCGCCACCGCGCCCAGCCGCGTGAACGGGTTCTCCGCCGTGATCGCGCCCGCGAGGTCGGCCGGGATCGGGGACGGCTTGATCCGGCGGCGCCTGCTCTTCGCCAGGTACAGCTCGCCCTGCATCTCGATGTCGCGGCTCGGTGTCTGCTTCGGGTTGCGCTCGCGGACGCGGTCGAACAGGTACTCGTACAGCTCCCCCAGCGCGATCCAGCCGTCCTCGTCGCGGTCCGCCTCGCCCGTGCGCAGCCCCTCCACCAGCGCCGCCGTGAACACCGACGGCTGCGCGGGCTGTCCCTCGGCCAGCCGGGCGCCCTCGAAGGCGTACTCGATCGAGTTCGACGCCGTGATGACCGCGCGGCCGCGACCGCCGCGGAAACTGTCGAGCACGTTCGCGTCGCCCGACGCGCGCACCGCCACGCCCTGCCCGAACGCCCCGCCGTAGCAGCAGTCCAGCAGCAGGACGACGCTGCGCGAGCGGCTCTGCCGGAGGCACTGCTGCACGAACTGCGCGGGCACCGCCGTGGACCGGAGCCGGTCGGGCCGGGTGTTGCGCGCGGCGAAGTACAGCCCGCCCGAGTCGTCCTTCAGGCCGTGGCAGGAAAAGTGCATCAGGAGGACGTCGTCGGGCCGGCCCTCGGCGCAGAGGTCCTCGATCTCCGCCTGCACGACGTGCGCGGTCTCGTTGCGGACCACCCGCACCTCGAAGTCGCTGATCGCCCGGTCGGACAGCACCTCCACGAGGGCGTCCGCGTCCGCCGCGGGCGAGCCCAGCCGCTGCAGCCCCGCGTTGTCGTACTCGCCGTTGGCGACGATCAGCGCTCGCCTTCGCCCGGCCATACCGGTAGGAAACGCCCCTCGGCCCCGGCACGGCAACGGCCGAACGGGCAGACCTAACCGGCGGCGTCCCGGAAAATCGTTTCCTGCCCTTTCAGGCAGACGACGGCGTCGAAGGCCGCGGCCACGTCGACCGGCACAGAAGTGTGCGCGTGCCGGATGCTCGACGCGGCCGGCCGCGCGACGACGCACGGCGCGTCTTCGGCCAGTGCCGCCTCGGCGCTGCCCTCCGCGGGCGCGTCCAGGGCCTGCTCGAACATCCGGAACCCGAGCCGGCCGTCCGGGTCGGGCGCGAGGCCGGTCGTCGTCCCCGAGACGGCGGTCAGCGCGAGCGCGAAGTACTTTTCGCCCAGCTCCGCGGCCAGGTGGGTCCCCGCCGACGGCGCCGTCATCCCGGGCATCGGCGAGAACGGCACGCGCTGGAGGTGTCCGTTGTGGAGCATCAGGACGATCTTCTCGCCCGGGTGGAGCCGGCGCAGCAGCCGCACGGTCGCCGCCATGTACGTGTCCCGCGACGAACTCTGCGGTTCGGGCGCGCGGCCCGCCATCAACGCGGCCAGCTCCCGCAGGTAGAGGTCGATCCGCAGCGCGCCCTCGGCGTGGTGCGCGGCGACTTCGCCGTAAACGTGCGCCAGTGATTCCACGTGTCCTCGGAGGACGGTCAACGCGGTCGTCGCCGCGTCCTGCGCTTCGGCACTCATCGCCCCGTGGAGACCCGGTGCGACCGCACTGCTGACCGACGCATAAGGCTCACAAGCCGCCAACGCGTTGTCCACAAGGGACACATTGGCCGGGTCCACGCGCAGGACGTGCTCACGGACCGCCCGCAGGGAAGGCGCCGGCGACCCCGCCGAACTCGGCAGGTCCAACCCGGCGAACCGGACACCGCGGCCGCGCAGCCACGTCAGCATCGAGTGCACTTCGGCCGAATCGCCGAGGCCGAAGGTGAAGCCGTCCCGCGCGATGTCGGCGACGTCACCCGGGCCGCCGGACAGCCAGGTGTCGACCAGGTGCCCTTCGGGAAACCCACCTTCGAAGCCGAGGACGGTGAACCCGCGTTCGGAGACCAGGTGCCGGAGGAGGCGGTCGCGCAGCACCCCGAACTCGCGGATGTGATGGTTGTTCTCGCCGATGGCGACGACCTCGGCGTCGCCGATCAGGTCGGCGATCTCGGTGATGGCGACGGTTCCTGGCATACTGGGCACACTAACGCAACAGGAGTAGCAGTTGGCAACCGAGATTTCCGGCACGCGGCGGCCGGGCGGACGCACCGAGCGGACCCGCCTCGCCGCGTTGAACGCCACCCTCGAGCTGCTCGGCGAACGCGGCTACGCCGAGCTGACGGTCGAGGCGGTCGCCGAACGCTCCGGCGTGCACAAGACGACGCTGTACCGCCGGTGGGAGTCCGCCGAAGGCCTGGTCGCGGCGGCCCTGCTGCTGGGGACCGAGCAGGAGTGGACGGCCCCGGACACCGGTTCCCTGGAAGGCGACCTGCGCGGCATCAACCTCGAGCTGGTGCACTACTTCACCTCGCCGGGCGAACGCGAGCTCCCGACGGCGTCGATCTCGGCGGCCTTCCTCTCCTCTCGCGCGGCGGACGCGCTGCAGGAGTTCTACGTGGACCGGCACGCCCGCTCGGCAGTGGTGGTCGACCGGGCCGTCGAACGCGGCGAAGTCCCGCCGGGCACGGACACCGTCGAAGTCGTGCGGGTGGCGTGCGGGCCGATCTTCTACCGCCTGTTCGTTTCCCGCGAAGGCGTGACGCCGCGGGACGCCGATCTCGCCGCGAAAGCCGCCGCGGCCGCCGCGAAAGCGGGAGTGTTCACCGCAAACGCAGACGGAAGCGCCGCTCCTCCAGCGTGACGCGCCCCTCGTCGATCGTCTCGGTCTGGGTGGCACCGTCGTCCACCCACCCCTGCCGGACGTAGAAGGCCTTCGCGCGCTCGTTCGTCGACAGCACCCACAGGACGGCGCTGTCCCCGGACATCTCTTCGACGACCCGGTCGTGCAGCGCCCGGCCGAGGCCCCGCCCCCAGTACCCGGGCAGCAGGTACAGCGCGTAGAGCCGAGCGTCTCCGTACGCGGCGAACCCGGCGATGACGCCGTCCTCCTCGGCGACCAGCACCGGGCCCCCGTCGCCGATGCGCCGGGCCCACGACGCGGCGCGCGACTCCGCCGAGAGCCGGGCGAGGAAGTCCGCCGGGATCAACCCCGCGTACGCCGCCTGCCACGACCGCACGTGGACCTCGCCGATCGCGGTCGCGTCGGCCACCGTGGCGGCGCGGATGGTCAACTCTTCTCCAGGTACTCCGCACGGTCGACGTCGACGACGTCGGCGACCATCTGCGCCAGGCCGGAGTACTTCGTCAGATCCGGGTCCTTCTCCACGATCTCCTGCGCGCTCGCCCGCGACGCGGCGATCACGTCCTCGTCCCGCAGCAGCGACAGCAGCTTGAGCCCGGACCGCTTCCCGGACTGCGCGGCGCCGAGGATGTCGCCCTCGCGGCGCAGCTCCAGGTCGAGGCGCGACAGCTCGAAGCCGTCGGTCGTCGACTCGACCGCCGCCAGCCGCTCGCGCGTCGCGGTGCCGTCGAGGGCCTCGGTGACCAGCAGGCAGACGCCCGGGTTGCTCCCCCGGCCGACGCGGCCGCGCAGCTGGTGCAGCTGGCTGACGCCGAACCGGTCGGCGTCCATGATCACCATCGCGGTCGCGTTCGGGACGTTGACGCCGACCTCGATCACCGTGGTGGCCACGAGGACGTCGAGCTGCGCCGCGGAGAACGCGCGCATCACGGCGTCCTTCTCGTCGGCCGGCATCCGGCCGTGCAGCACGCCGATCTTCAGCCCCTGCAACGCGCCGTGCTCCAGGTCGGGCGCGACGTCGAGGACCGCGAGCGGCGGCCGCTTGTCGCTCTTGTCCGACGGCGGCTCGTCGCCGATCCGCGGGCACACGACGTAGGCCTGGTGGCCCTTGCCGACCTCTTCGCGGACCCGTTGCCAGATCCGGTCGAACCAGGCCGGCTTTTCGGCGACCGGCACGACCGTGGTGGAGATCGGCGAGCGCCCGACCGGCATCTCGCGCAGCGCGGACACCTCGAGGTCGCCGTACACGGTCATCGCGACCGTGCGCGGGATCGGCGTCGCGGTCATGACGAGGACGTGCGGGCTCGTGTCGCCGGCGCCGCGGGTGCGCAGCGCGTCCCGCTGCTCGACACCGAACCGGTGCTGCTCGTCGACGACGGCGAGGCCGAGGTCGGCGAACTCGACGTGGTCCTGGATCAGCGCGTGCGTGCCGACGACGATGCCCGCTTCGCCGCTGACGATCTCCAGCAGCGCCTTCTTGCGCTCCTTCGCGCCCATCGACCCGGTGAGCAGCGTGACGCGGGTGGCGTTCTCCGCCGCCCCCAGCTCACCCGCCTGGCCGAGGTCGCCGAGCATCTCCCGCAGCGAGCGCGCGTGCTGCGCGGCGAGGACCTCGGTCGGCGCGAGCATGGCGGCCTGCCGCCCGTTGTCGACGACCTGCAGCATCGCCCGCAGCGCGACGATCGTCTTGCCCGAGCCGACCTCGCCCTGCAGCAGCCGGTTCATCGGGTGCTCGGAGGCGAGGTCGGTGGCGATCTCCTCGCCGATCCCCCGCTGGCCCGCGGTCAGGTCGAACGGCAGCCGCTTGTCGAAGGCGTCCATCAGACCGCCGCTGACGTGCGGGTTCGCCTTCGCCGGCCGCGAGATGGCCGAGTGGCGCCGCTGCGCGAAGATCAGCTGGACGGCCATGGCCTCGTCCCACTTGAGGCGTTTCTTCGACGCCTCCAGGTGCGCCCAGTTGTCCGGGCGGTGGATGCCGTGCAGCGCGGTGTCGAGGTCGGAGAGGCGATGCAGCCGCCGCAGCTCCGCCGGCATCGGGTCGTCGTCGACTTCGAGGACGTCGAGCACCTGGCGCACGCACTTCGCGATCGACCACGTCGGCATGCCCTGCGCCGCCGGGTACACCGGGATGATCGCGGCGAGGAAGTCGTCCATCGCCTCGGCCTCGCGGTCGGCCTCGAACAGCTCGTACTCGGGGTTGGTCAGCTGCAGGGTGTCGCGGAAGGCGGACACCTTGCCGGCGAACAGGCCGGTCTTGCCCGGGACGAGGTCCTTCTCGCGCCAGGCCTGGTTGAAGAAGGCACAGGTGAGCCGGCGCTTCCCGTCGGTGATCACCATGTCGAGGATGGTCCCGTTGCGGGACTTCATCCGCCGCTTGCTCACCTTTTCGACGCGCGCCAGCACGGTGGCGTGCTCGCCGAGCTCGAGGCCCGCGATGTCGGTGAGCTCGCCGCGCTCGGCGTAGCGGCGCGGGTAGTGGCGCAGCAGGTCGCTGACCGTCTCGATGTCCAACGCCGTGGCGAGCGCCTTCGCCGTCTTGGCGCCCAGCAGCAGCGGCAGCTTGTCGCGCAGTCCGGCCATCGGCTATTCGACTCCCATCAGCAGCACGGCCTCCGCCTGGCCACTGGCGTAGCTGGTCAGCTCCACCTCCGGGTGCTCCAGCCGCACCTGCTCGGCGAGCTCCTCGGCGACGCCGGGCGGGGCGGCGACCCCGCTCAGCACCGTCACCAGCTCACCGCCGAGCGCCAGCATCCGGTTCAGCACCTTCATCGCGGCCGCCACCAGGTTCGTCTCCGACGCCGGTGCCGGCTCGATCAGCACCACCTCGTCGTCGACCAGGCCGACCACGTCGCCGGACTGGGCCCGGCCCACCCAGGTTAGCGACTCCTCGCGCGCGATCCGCAGTTCGCCACGCCTGGTCGCGGCGGCCGCCTCGGCCATCGCGACGACGTCGTCGTTCGTGCGGCGCCCGGCGTCGTGCACGGCGAGGGCGGCCAAGACCTGCACCGGCGAGACGCACGGGATGACCACGACGTCCCGGTCGGCGGCCATCGCGTGCCCGGCCGCGGCGTCGACGGCCGCGGTGAGCGCGACGCTGCCCGGCAGCACGGTCACGTGCCGCCCGGCGGCTTCGTTGAGCAGGCTGATCACGTCCTGGACGCTCGGGGTTCCGCCCTCGGGCACGGCCAGCACCGGGATGCTCTCGGCACGCAGCAGCTCGGCCAGCTCGCCGCCGTGCACGACGGCGACGACCGTGCGGTCGATCCCGCCGCCCGGCTCGATCGGCGTGGGTGTGAGCAGCGGCTCGACGCGGATCTTGCGCGGGCGGCCGAGCGCGAGCCCGGCCTCGATGGCGGCGCCGATGTCGGCGCAGTGGACGTGCACGGCGTGGCTGCCCGAGCCGTCGCCGGCCACGGTGACGCTGTCGCCGAGGCCGCTCAGCTCCTTGCGCAGGGTCGGCAGGCTCTGCTCGTCGACGCCGTCGAGCAGGTACATGACCTCCCAAGCGAAGGCCTGCTCTTCGGCGGTGGGGACTTCCAGGGCGTGCTCCCGCTCGAGCGCGGTGCCGGTGAGCACGCCGACCAGGGCGTCGAGCACGGCGACCAGCCCGCGGGCGCCGGCGTCGACGACCCCGGCCTTGGCCAGCGCGGGCAGCTGCAGGGGCGTCTTCTCGAGGGCGTGCGCGGCTTCCTTCGCGGCCTCCTGGGCGACCTCGGCCAGGGAGCGGGTGTCGTCGCGCACGGCGAGGGCGACGGCGTGCAGGACGGTGAGGATGGTCCCGGCGACCGGGCGGCTGACGGCGCCGGTGGCGACCTCGTCGGCGTGCCCGAGTGCCCTGGCCAGCCACCCGCCGTCGAGGTCGCCTTCGGCACGGTCGGCCAGCCCGCGCACGACCTGCGAGAGGATCACCCCGGAGTTGCCCTTGGCCGAAGCGACGGCGCCGCGCGCGAGGATCTTCAGCGCTTCGGCGGCGTCCTTCGGTTGCGCGGCTTCGAGTTCCTTCGCCGCGCCGGTCATCGTGAAGAGCATGTTGGAGCCGGTGTCGGAGTCCGCGACGGGGTAGACGTTGATCTCGTCGATGGCCGGGCGCAGGCTCGCCAGGCTGTGCACACAGCCCGTCGCCCAGGCCGACACCATCGCCGTGTCCAGCACCCGCACCCGTAACCTCCTGACCGGTCCGGGGCAGCGTATCGACCCGGTGCGGGACCTCGCGAAGCCAGTAGTTACTATGGTCGAGTTGCCCAGTGCATCTGGGCTCGGTTTTATGTCTCAGCTATGACCCAGATCCAAAGGAGTTCGACGTGGCTGCCGTGTGCGACGTCTGTGGCAAGGGACCCGGCTTCGGCAAGTCGGTCTCGCACTCCCACCGCCGTACCAACCGCCGGTGGAACCCGAACATCCAGACCGTGCACGCCAAGGTGGGTGTGTCCCAGCGCAAGCGCCTGAACGTGTGCACCTCGTGCATCAAGGCGGGCAAGGTCGTTCGCGGCTGAGGCGAGAAGAGTTCGAAATGGCGGGTGCTCCTCGGAGCACCCGCCATTTTTTCGCGCCCACCCCGGCTCCCGCTGTGGTCAGGTCGCCGGCGCCCCAATGTGGCGTTGGTTGCGTCAGACGCACCCAATGTGGCGGGGGGTGGGTTCCCCCCACCCAACCCCCCAGTGGGGTGCTTTGGGGTCTC
>NZ_JBVHUL010000013.1:197676-252251 GCF_055565395.1 Amycolatopsis sp. NPDC028719 | reverse complement strand
TCTTCTCTGTGGGTTGTGGGGCCGCCGGCACCCGGGGGTGGTTTTGGTGGGCCAAGACAAACCAGGTGGGTTCTTCGGTCCCCCCCACACACCCACCGCCACATTGGGGCGCTTGGGGCCTGCCTACTTGAGGAATCCGACCAGCAGGTCGCGCAGGGACTCCGGGTACTGGAGCACCCCGTGGTCCTGGCCCGCCAGGGTCTCGTGGCGGGCTCCCGGCACCAGTGACGCCGCCACGCGGGCTCCTGACTGCAACTCCTCCGGGCTGGCGCCGCCGCCGATGACCAGCGCCGGCACCGGGATGCGGGCCAGGTGGTCCGCACGCGGCCGGGCACCCGGGCCGCAGATCGCCAGGTCGTACGGCAGCGTGTGCGCCAGCGCCGTGAACCAGCCCCACACCGGGGCCGCCTTCATGCCCTCGACCATCTCCGCGGGAGTGCCCGCGACCATCAGGAACGTCGCCACCGCGCCGTCGCGATCACCCGCCGCGAGCTGCGCGCGCACCTTCTCCACGACGTCGGCCCGCGGGTGCTCCGGAGTCGCGTACGGCGGTTCGTACGCCACCAGCTTCTCGATCGGCAGGCCCGCGGCGGCCGCCTCCAGGGCCAGCACCGCCCCCGACGAGTGCCCGAACACCGACGCCGTCCCGCCGGCCTCGGCGATCAGCGCCGCGATGTCCTCGATCTCCCGCTCGATCGCATGACTACCGGCGTCGCCGCTGGAGCCGCGTCCCCGCCGGTCGTACGCGATCGTCGTGAAGTCCCCGGCCAGCACCTCGGCCAGGCCCGCGACGGTCGTCCGGTCGTTGAACGCGCCGCCGACCAGGATGACCGGCGCGCCCGCGCCGCGCCGCTCGTAGGCGATGGACGTGCCGTCCGCCGATGTGACGTTCATTTCTCCTCCAAAGGGTTCACCCCTGGTCGGAGCCGTCCCGCGGATCCGGACACCGGACCTAGGGGAGTTTCCAGTCGACCGGCGCCGCGCCCTGCTGCTCCAGCAGCTGGTTGGCCCGGCTGAACGGCCGCGACCCGAAGAAGCCGTTGTGTGCCGAAAGCGGGCTCGGGTGCGCCGACTCGATGCACGGCACCTCGCCCAGCATCGGGCGCAGGTTCCGCGCGTTGCGGCCCCAGAGGATCGCCACCATCGGCTCCGGCCGCGCCGCGAGGGCCTTGATCGCCTGCTCGGTGACCGCTTCCCAGCCCTTGCCCTGGTGCGAGTTCGACTTGCCGGGCTGCACGGTCAGCGACCTGTTGAGCAGCAGGACGCCCTGGTCGGCCCACGGCGTCAGGTCGCCGTTGGACGGCAGCGGGTGGCCGAGGTCGTCGGCGTACTCCTTGTAGATGTTGACCAGGCTCTTCGGGATCGGCCGGACGTCCGGCGCCACCGAGAAGCTCAGCCCCACCGCGTGCCCGGGCGTCGGGTACGGGTCCTGGCCGACGATCAGCACGCGCACGTCGTGGAACGGCTGCTTGAACGCCCGCAGCACGTGTTCACCCGCCGGCAGGTACGTCCGGCCCGCGGCGATCTCCGCGCGGAGGAACTCCCCCATCGCGGCGACCTGCGGCGCCACCGGTTCCAGGGCCTCGGCCCAGCCTGCCTCGACGATGTCCTGCAGCGGTCGTGCGGTCACGGCGCGCCAGCCTACCGGGCGTGGCCGGCGTCACCCGAGCGGGTCGAGCCGCCTCAGCTCGGTCCGGAACCGCTGCCCGCGTTCGACGTAGGAATCCACCACCAGCGCGATGTTCTCCGCGCTGAACGACTTGTTCTCTCGCGTCTTCGCGGGCACGCCGAGCGCGATCTCGCCGGTCTTCACGTGCGAGCCGTACGACAGCACCGCGCCCGCGCCGACCATGCCGCCGTCTTCGACGACCGAGCCGTTCAGCACCACCGAGCCGGACGCGATCAGGCAGCCGGTGCCGATCGTCGCCCCCTCGACGTGCACCGCGTGCCCGATCGCCGACGACGGCCCGAGGATCGTCGGGTGCCGCTCGGTGCAGTGCAGGACGCAGCCGTCCTGGACGTTCGACCGCTCGCCGATCTCGATGTACCCGTGGTCGCCGCGCAGCACGGTCTGCGGCCACACCGACGCGAAGGCGCCGATCCGGACGTCACCGATCACGGTCGCGTCCGGGTGGACGTAGGCGTCGGGGTGGATCGTCGGTTCGAGGGAACCGAGCGCGTAGATCGGCATGCCGCCTCCGTGGGTGACCGCGGTTTCACTTGCCGTGCGATTGGATCACGGCATCGCCGCGAACCGGAACGCCAGTACCGGGAGCACGGGCCTCGTGCTCCTGCTCATCGTGCTGACCTGGCTGCTCAGCCTGCCCGGCGCGTCCCCGGCACTGGCGAACGGTCTCGCCGCGACCCCGCCGATGGGCTGGAACAGCTGGAACCAGGTCCGCTGCCACGACCTCACCGAGGACGTCGTCAAGCAGGCGGCCGACGCGCTGGCCGAAACCGGCCTGCGGGACGCCGGCTACCGCTACGTCGTCGTCGACGACTGCTGGCAAGCCCCGAAGCGTGCCGCCGACGGCTCCCTGGAGGCCGATCCGACGCGCTTCCCGCACGGCATCGCCGACCTCGCCGACTACGTCCATTCCCGCGGCCTGCTGTTCGGCATCTACGCCGTGCCCGGCAGCCGGACCTGCGCGATGGCCAACGACGCCTACGCGGCGGCCGGCATCGGCTCGCTCGGCCACGAGCGGCAGGACGCCGAGACGTTCGGCCGCTGGGGCGTCGACTACCTCAAGTACGACTGGTGCAACGCCGACACCGTCGACGGCCTCGACCGGAAGGCGGCGTTCGAAAAGATGCGCGACGAACTCGCCGCGCTGCCCCGCCCGATCGTCTACGCGATCTCCGAATACGGCGTCTCCAGCCCGTGGACCTGGGCGCGGCCGGTGGCGAACCTCTGGCGGACGACCAACGACCTGGGCCCGACCTGGGACTCGGTGCTCACGACGATCGACCAGCAGGCCGCCGTCGCGCCCCACAGCGGCGGCCCGGGCGGCTGGAACGACCCGGACATGCTGCAGGTCGGCAACGGCACGCTGACCGCGGACGAGGCCCGCGCGCACTTCAGCGTCTGGGCCGTGCTGAACGCGCC
The DNA here is from genome assembly GCF_055565395.1 of Amycolatopsis sp. NPDC028719. Classification (NCBI taxonomy): domain Bacteria; kingdom Bacillati; phylum Actinomycetota; class Actinomycetes; order Pseudonocardiales; family Pseudonocardiaceae; genus Amycolatopsis; species Amycolatopsis sp. NPDC028719. The sequence goes on along the minus strand of NZ_JBVHUL010000013.1, from coordinate 249,145 downwards.
GCTGTTCGCCGGCACCGACCCGGCGAAGCTGGGTGACGACGACCTCGCGACCCTCGCCAACCCCGAAGCGATCGCCGTCGACCAGGACTTCGCGGGCGGGCAGGGCCGGCAGCTCGCCGCGGGTCCCGGCTACCAGGTGTGGGGCAAACCGCTGACCGGCGGCGGGTTCGCGGTGGTGCTGCTCAACACCGGCACCACCACCGCGACCGTCTCCGCGGCGATCCCGGGCGCGTGGAACGTCCGGGACCTCTGGGCGCACCAGGACGTCGGGAGCGACGTCTCCGCGTCGCTGCGGCCACACGCCGCGGCGCTGCTGAAGCTCACACCGAGGTGAGCTCCTTGCCGAAGCACCGGCTTTCGGGCTCGTTCTTGTACACGCCGAAGTTCGGGATCTCGGCGTACCCCGACGACGTGTAGAGCGCGATCGCCTCCGGCTGCAGGGTGCCGGTCTCCAGGACCGCACGCTTGCGGCCGCACAACGCCGCCGTGCGCTCCAGCTCGGACAGGATCATCCGCGCGAACCCGCGGCCGCGCGCCGAATCGGCGACGTACATCCGCTTGAACTCGGCGTCGCCCTCGTGGAAGTCGGGCGCGGGTCCATCGTGGGCGCGCCACGCCCCGCAGGCGACGGCCTCGTCGCCCTGGTAGCCGACGAGGAAGACGCCCTGCGGCGGGTCGAAGTCCGCCGGGCTCATCGGGGTGGCGTCTTCACTGCCGTAGCGCTCGACGTACACCTGCTGCACCGCGGCCATGAGCTTGGCCGCGTCGGGATGGTCGAAGGGGACCGGAACGATTCTCACGTCCACCGACTTTAGTTCAGCGCCAGTGCGTCCAACCGCTTTCTCGCGTAAAAGGCTTGCCGTCCACGGTGATCCCCGAGTCCGCCATCGTCACCACGCCGATGGTGCGCCAGCCCTCAGGAAGCTCGGCGAACGGCGGGAAGGTCGCCACCAGCGCGTGGTCCTCACCGCCGGTGAGCACCCAGTCCAGGGGGTCGGCGCCCAGGGCGGCGCCGACTTCGGTGAGCCGCGCCGGGATGTCGAGGTCGGCGGTCCGGACGTCGAGGCCGACGCCGGAGGCCTCGCCGATGTGGGCGAGGTCGGCCAGCAGGCCGTCGGAGACGTCGATCATCGCGGTGGCCCCGGCGAGGGCGGCGCGCGGACCGGCGTCGTAGGGCGGCTCCGGGCAGCGCTGGGCGTTGACGACACCGACCGGGGAGCGGAACCCGCGCCCGAGCACGGCGAGGCCGGCGGCGGCCCAGCCGAGCTTCCCGCACACCGCGACGAGGTCGCCGGGCCGGGCGCCCGAGCGCGTCACGGGTTCGCGGTCGCCGAGGTCGCCGAGCGCGGTGACGCTGATCACGAGCTGGTCGGCGCGGACCATGTCGCCGCCGGAGACGCCGATGCCGGCGCGCTCGGCCTCGGCCCACATGCCGTCGGCGAGCGCGGTGACGAGCTCGCGCGGGGTGTCGGGCGGGCAGGCGAGGCCGACCAGGACGGTGGTCGGGGTGGCGCCCATGGCGGCGATGTCGGCCAGGTTGACCGCGACGGCCTTGCGCCCGACGTACTCGGGCGGCGACCAGTCGAGCCGGAAGTGGACACCCTGGACGAGCACGTCGGTGCTGGCCACCACGCGGCCGTCGGGCGCGGCGACGACGGCGGCGTCGTCGCCCGGACCGAGGAGCGTGCCCGGGGGCTGGCGCCGTCCTTCGGTGACGGCGCGGATGAGCGCGAACTCGCCGGTCTCGGCGACCGTCGCGTCGTTCGGTGACACCGGTCACCTCTGCTTTCTCTACCGGGACAAAGATCGATCACCGATAGTCGGATGCCCTATGTTTTTCGGTGAGCTGGCTATACGTTCCTACCTGAGCTGACCGATCCCGACGAAAGGGCGCGCCGTGGTCCACGCATACATCCTCATCCAGACCGAGGTCGGCAAGGCGGCCGCGGTGGCGGCCGAGATCTCCAGCATCCCGGGTGTCACCAGTTCGGAGGATGTCACGGGACCGTACGACGTGATCGTCCGCGCGGCCGCCGACAGCGTCGACCAGCTGGGCCAGCTCGTGGTCGCGAAGGTGCAGAACGTGGAAGGCATCACCCGGACGCTGACCTGCCCGGTCGTGCATCTCTGAGCAGTGGTGTAGTGAGGGGGTGCCTGACTCCGATACCGGTGCCCCACCCAGGGTGGTTCTCGTCACGGCCACCGCGCTCGCCGTGGCCCTCGCGGTCGCCGTCGCCGTTTTCGCGCTGACGCTGCGCTCCTCGGACTCCGACGCCTCCGGACCGCTGCCGCTGGTCCCCGTGCCCGCGCCCTTCGCGGGGTCGCCTGGCTGCACGACGTTGCTGGGCGCGGTGCCGACCGAGCTGACGTCGAACGGCACCCAGCTGAAGGTGCGCACCCTGGCCGACCCGGCGCCGCCGGCCACCGTGGCCTGGGGCTCGGACGACCCGCTGGTGTTGCGCTGTGGCCTGGACCGGCCCCCGGAGCTGACGCCGACCGCGGCGCTGCGGCTGGTCAACAAGGTGCAGTGGCTGCAGGTGCCGGGCGACGGCGCGTCGACGTGGTACGTGGTCGACCGCGAGGTCTACGCGGCTTTGACGGTGCCGGACAGCGCCGGGACAGGGCCGCTGCAGCAGATCTCGGACACGGTCGCGGCGAAGCTCGCGCCTCGGCCGCTGCGGTTCTCCTGACCTGTTCTCAGCGCAGGCCCGTGCCCCGCGCGACGGCCGTCTCGATGAGGGTGGTCAGCAGGGTCGCGTAGTCCACGCCGGTGACCTCCCACATCTTCGGGTAGGCGGACTTCGTCGTGAAGCCGGGCATGGTGTTGACCTCGTTGATGGTCAGCTCGCCGTCGGCGCCCACGAAGAAGTCGACGCGCGCGAGGCCCTGGCAGTCGAGCGCCTGGAACGCCTTCACGGCCATGGCGCGGAGCTTCTCGGTGAGCGCGTCGTCGAGCTTGGCCGGGATGTCCAGCTCCGCGTCGTCGCCGAGGTACTTGGTTTCGAAGTCGTACCAAGCGTTTTCGTCTTCGGAGAGGACGCGGATCTCGGCGGGCAGCGAGGCTTCGACGCGGCCGTCCGGGAACTCGAGCACCCCGCACTCGACCTCGCGGCCGACGACGGCGGCTTCGACGAGGACCTTGGGATCGGTGGCGCGCGCGAGTTCGATGGCGGCGTCGAGGTCGTCCCAGTTCGTGACGCGGCTGATGCCGACGGACGACCCGGCGCGCGACGGCTTGACGAAGACGGGCAGGCCGAGCTTGGCCTTGTCCTGCTCGTCCAAAGTGGACTGATCGCGCCGGAGGGCGGCGAAGGTGCCGACCGGAAGCCCTTCGGCGGCCAGGAGTTTCTTCGCGGTTTCCTTGTCCATGGCGGCGGCGCTGGCGAGGACGCCGGGCCCGACGTACGGGATGCCGGCCAGTTCGAGGAGGCCCTGGATGGTGCCGTCCTCGCCGAAGGCGCCGTGCAGCACCGGGAAGACGACGTCCACCTGGGAAAGCAGCTCGCTTTCCCGCCCGGCTTCGACGGCGACGAGGCCCTGGCTGGAGGGATCTCCGGCGAGGACGAGCGACTTGCCGTCGTCGACGGACGGCAGTTCCCGTCCCCGGATGGCGAGCTGCGCGGAGTCCCCGGTACCGAGCACCCACCGGCCCGCGCGGGTGATCCCGACCGGCACGGCTTCGAAGCGTTCCGGATCGAGGTTCCCCAGGACGCTGCCGGCGGACAGGCAGGAGATGGTGTGCTCACTGCTGCGCCCGCCGAACACGACCGCCACCCGGATCTTCTCGCTCATGGTGAGCCACCGTACCCGGTGACCTCGGCGAACAGCCGAGGCCGGTGCGCCGGAAGGACGCCCCCGGGCGACGAGCGCAACCTGCGCGGGCCTTGCCGCGTCTGGTACATCGAGGGACCGGTGGGCCTGGGCTCGGCCTTGTCCCCGAGTCATCGGCCGCCCCGGGCGAAGCCCGCCCTCCCCTCGGGGGCCACCGCCTGCACCAGCGTATCGGCGACAACCAAGACAAAGCCGGGAAAGCCGCCTGGGGTGGGCACGTTGTCCACATCACGGCCAGGCTGTGGACAACCAGACCAGGTCCTCGACGCCGCGCCTCGCTTCGCACCTTGCTCCGCGCGCTTCGCACCTTGCTCCGCGGCCTTCGCGCCGCGGCCTTCGCGCCGCGCGCCTCGCGCGCCGCGCCCCACCGCTTCGCTCCTGACGGCACCCGAGCGCCCCAATGTGGCCTTGGTTGCGTCTCACGCACCGAAGGCCGCCCTGGGTGCGTCTCGCGCACCGAAGGCCGCATTGGGGCGCTCGAAACCCGACCTCAAGGCCGCGCCGGCGCTGGACCCGGGGCCAGCCGGGCGGATTGCCCGGAGCTGGAGCAGCGCCGGACCACGGCGGAGCCCGCCCTCCCCTCGGGGGCCACCGCCTGCACCAGCGTATCGGCGACCACCAACACAAAGCCGCGAAAGCCGCCTGGGATGGGCACGTTGTCCACATCACGGCCTGCCTGTGGACACCAGCCCGAACCTCACCGCAGCAACGAAACCAACGTCGGCAAAGCAGCCACCAACGCCTCCCGCGCACAACCCGCATACCCGATCGCCACCCCGTGCGACGACGGCTCCCCGGCGAAATGCCGAGCCAACCCGTCCAACCGGATCCCCCTCCGCTCGGCGGAAGCGATCACCGACACCTCCACCGCAGCCGACGGGAACGGCACCACCAGATGCGCCCCCGCGTCGTCGCCGCGGACCGGCACCCCCGCCGCGGCCAACGCTCCCGCCAGCAACGTCCGCCGCTCGGCCATCTCCCGGCGAAGTTTCCGCAGGTGACGTCCCAAATCCCCGTTCCGCGCGAATTCGTACAGCACCCGCTGCCCCGCCGGTGACGGCCGCGTCCCGGTCGAGTCCCGATACGCCAGCACCGCCGACGTGATCGCCTCCGGGGCCACCATCCACCCCGCCCCCAGTGTCGGCGTGAGGATCTTCGACGTCGTCCCCAGGTGCGCCACCACGTCCGGTGCCAGCGAAGCCAGCATCGGCAGCGGCGCCACGTCGAAACGCAGCTCGCCGTCGTAGTCGTCCTCGATGACGAGCATCCCGGCCGAACGCGCCCGCTCGACCAGCGAAACCCGCCGCGCCGCGCTCAGCCGGCTGCCCATCGGGTACTGGTGCGCCGGCGAGCAGTACACCGCCCGCGCACCCGCCGGGATCGCGTCCGGCCGCAGCCCCTCGTCGTCCACCGGTACCCCCACCACCCGCATGCCCGCGCGGAGGAACGCCTGCACCGCGCGCTGGTAGCCGGGCTCCTCGACGGCGACGACGTCCCCGCGTTCGAGCACCGCCGCGGCCAGCTCGACGACCGCCGCCGTCGTCCCGCCGGTCGCCAGCACCGAACCGGCCGCCAGTCCGCGGTGACGCAGCAGGTGCTCCGACACCGCCGCGCGGTACTCCGGCAGCCCGGCGCGGTGCGCGCGGACCAGCGGGTCCGGGTCGGCCGCCGCCCGCCAGGCCCGGCGCCAGGCCGCACGGTCCAACCCGTCCGCCCACGGCGTGCCGGGGCCCAGGTCGAGCAGCGACGGCGCTTCGGCCTCGGGCGCCGGGACCGAAGGCACCGGGACCTGCGACGCCGAGTACGAAGGCGGCGTCGTCACGTACGTGCCGGAGCCGTGCCGCCCGGAGATCCACCCTTCGGCGTGCAGTTGCTCGTACGCCGCGGACGTCACCGTGCGGCTGACGCCGAGGCGCCCGGCCAGGGCCCGCGTCGACGGGAGCCGGTCGCCGCCCCGGAGGTGGCCTGAAGCGGCGGCTTCGCGCAGCGCGTCCGCGAGCTGGACGGCCAGCGGCGTGACGGCCGCCCGGTCGAGGCTCACCGGGAGCGCGGTGTCGGCGTGGGTCACGGGACCTCCTCAAGTGGACTTCCCAAGTGTACGAGAAGTGGACGTTTTCAGATGCCACTATGTTGGGAGACGCTGATCGCATGCTGTCCACCACGCCCCGCACCACGCTCGGCCGCAAGAAGCACCGGGCCGTGACCGACCGCTCGATCCTCCACCAAGTCCTGGACGAGGGCCTGATCTGCCACCTCGGCATCGTCCGCGACGGCGTCCCCCTGGTCCTGCCGACCGGCTATGGCCGCGACGGCGACACGCTGTACCTGCACGGCTCGACCGGCGCGTCCAGCCTGCGCGCGGCGTCGCGGGACCTCGACGTCTGCGTCACGGTCACGCTCCTCGACGGCATCGTCTACTCGCGGTCGGTGAACAACCACTCGATGAACTACCGCAGCGCGGTCATCTTCGGGAAGGCGACGCCGGTCGTCGACCCCGAAGCGAAGATGCACGGCCTGAAGGTGCTGACCGACCACCTCGCCCCGGGCTCGTGGGAGCACGCGCGCGAGGTCAACGCGAAGGAGTTCGCCGCGGTCAGCGTGCTGGCGCTCGACCTCGCCGAGGCGTCGGTGAAGATGCGCGCCGAGGGCCCGGACGACGAGCCGGAGGACCTCGAAGCCGACGCCGCGTGGGCCGGGGTGCTCCCGGTCCGGACGGTCTTCGGCGCACCCGAACCGTCGGAAGACCTCTCCCCCGGCTGGACGACGCCCGAGCACGTCAGCGGTCGTGAGTGAGAAACAGGGTCAGCACACTGTTTCTCACTCACGACCGGCGAGCGGCAGCCGGACCGTGAACGTCGTCCGACCCGGCTCCGAGGACACCGTGACCGTGCCCCCGTGCGCCGTCACCAGGGACTGGACCACCGACAGCCCGAGCCCGGTGCCGCCGTTGCCGCGGGTGCGGGAGTCGTCGACGCGGAAGAACCGGTCGAAGATCCGCTCCTGGTCCCCCGGAGCGATCCCGGGCCCGGCGTCACTCACCCGCACCACCGCCTGAGGACCGTCGACCGCCACCGAGACGTGCACCGCGGTCCCGGGCGGCGTGTGCACGGCGGCGTTGGCCAGCAGGTTGTCGAACACCTGCCGCAGCCGCACCGGGTCCGCGCGGACGAAAGCCGCATCGAGGGAAGACGTCAGCGGATGGTCGGGACGCCCGGCGGCGAACGCGTCCGCCGCGTCGCCGGCCAATTCGGCCAGGTCGACGCGCTCGGGCCGCAACGGCGTCTCGGCGGCCCGCGCGTCGAGCCGCGCCAGCAGGAGGAGATCGTCGACGAGCACGCTCATCCGCGCCGTCTCGGAGCGGATCTTGGCCAGGTGCGCTTCCCGCTCCGCCGGCTCGTTCGCCGCCGCGTAGCGGAAAAGGTCGGCGTAGCCCCGGATCGACGTCAACGGCGTCCGAAGCTCGTGCGAAGCGTCCGCGACGAACCGGCGCAGCCGCTCGTTCGCCTCGGTCTTCGCCGCCAGGGACGTGTCGATGTGCGCGAGCATCACGTTGAACGCCGTGCGCAGCTCGTCGACTTCGGCGCCGCCGCCGGTCCCCGCCGCGCGGACCGGCAGGGCGGGGTTCGCGGTGAGGTCGTGCGACGCGATGTCGTGCGCGGTGCCGGCCATGTCCGCCAGCGGACGCAGGCCCCGGCTCAGCACCAGCCGCCCGACGACCAGCAACACGGCCAGCGCGAACGCGAACGCGCCGACCTCCACCCAGATCAGCTGCTGGACCGTGCCGTCGAGGTCCTTCTGCGGCGCGGCGGACAGCAGCACCGAACCGTTGTCGACCGGGCAGGCGCGTACCCGGTACGGCCCGTCGTCGTGCAGGTAGATGTTCCGCGTGACGTCGCCGTCGACCGCGTCGGCGGCGATCTTCGCCAGCTGCTTGGCGTCGCCGGGCAGCTGGCCGCCGGGCTGGGGCGTCGCGACGCCGTCGCGCACCTTGTACAGCGCCGAGTACCACGAGTACACCGACTGCGGCGAGCCGTGCGTCTCGCGCAGCTGCGGCAGCTGCGTGTTCTGGCTCTTGGACAGCTGCTCGTCGAGCCGCCGGTCGAGGTAGCCGTGCATGATCCCGACCGTCGTGACGCCGACGGCCGCGAACACGACCAGCGCGAGCGCCCCGAGGCCGAGCGTGATCCGGGTGCCCAGCCGCGTGCGCTGCCAGGCCCCGTACCACTTGCGGAAGAAGCGCTTCACCGGTTGACCTGGCGCACGACGTACCCGACGCCGCGGACGGTGTGGATCAGCGGCTCGCCGCCGCCCGCGTCGACCTTGCGCCGCAGGTGCGAGATAACGAGCTCGACCACATTGGACCGGCCGCCGAAGTCGTACTCCCAGACGTGGTCGAGGATCTGCGCCTTCGTCAGCACCGCGGGCGAGCGGCGCATGAGGTAGCGCAGCAGCTCGTACTCGGTCGGCGTCAGCTCGGCGGGCGGCCCGTCGCCGCGGCGGACCTCGCGGGTGTCCTCGTCCAGTGTCAGGTCGCCGACGCGCAGCACGGCCCCGCGTGCCGCCGCCTGGTGCGCGACACCGGTGCTGCGCCGCAGCACCGCCCGCAACCGTGCCATCAGCTCCTCGACGGAAAACGGTTTCACGAGGTAGTCGTCACCCCCGCGGGTGAGCCCGGCGATCCGGTCGGCCGTCGCGTCCTTGGCCGTGAGGAACACCACGGGCACCGCGCTGCCGTTCTCCCGGAGGCGGTCGAGCACGGTGAAGCCGTCCAGGTCGGGCAGCATCAGGTCGAGCACGACGATGTCCGGCCCGAACTCCGCGGCCTGGGCCAGCGCGGCCTTGCCGGACCCGGCCGTGACCGCCTGCCAGCCCTCGTACCGGGCGACGGTGGCGACGAGGTCGGCGATGTGCGGCTCGTCGTCGACGACGAGCAGGCGCACGGGTTCGGAGGGCTGCACCGCCCCATCTTCTCCCGGCGCCCGCGCGAGCGGCGAGGCGGTGACGCGGGCCGACAGGAATCCGACAGCCCGTACCCAGACTCGCCACAGGCTGAGTGGCGAGGCTGAGCTTCGTGAACCGAACCCGAGGGGGATCCGTGTGACCAGCATGACGCAGACCGCCGAGGCCACGCGCCCGGCGATCCGCCCCCGGATCGCCGCGAAATCCGGCCTCTTCCTCTTCCTGGGCGCCAACGTGGCGGCCGTCACGGTGCTCTTCGCCGAGGCCGGGCTGTCCCAGAACGTGCTCATCGGCATCGGCAGGCTCGCCGGGCTGTACGGCGCGCTGGCGATGGCCTGCCAGCTGCTGCTCGTGGCCCGGCTGCCCTGGCTGGACCGCCGGATCGGCATGGACCGGCTCACGACGTGGCACCGGTGGACCGGCTTCACGATCCTCTGGACCTTGCTGGCGCACCTGGTGTTCATCTCGTTCGGGTACGCGGAGGTCACGAACCAGGGCGTCGTCGACGAACTGGTCGAGATGGCCAACACGCTCGAAGGGATCCTGCGGGCGCTGGTCGCGTTCGCCGTCATCCTCATCGTGGGCGCGGCGTCGGCGAAGTTCGCGCGCAAGCGGCTGGCGTACGAGACGTGGCACTTCATCCACCTCTACACCTACGCCGCGGTCTTCCTGGCGTTCACCCACCAGATCGCGCTCGGCACGTCGTTCGCGAGCGCCCCGGCGGCCAAGGCCTACTGGTGGACGCTCTGGCTGGGCGCCGGCGCCGCCGTGCTCGCCGGGCGCGTCCTGCTCCCGCTGTGGCGGAACCTGCGCCACCAGCTGCGCGTCACCGCGGTGGTTTCCGAGGCCCCGGACGTGGTTTCGGTCTACATGACCGGCAAGCACCTCGACAAGATGCCGGCGCGGGCGGGCCAGTTCTTCCTCTGGCGGTTCCTCACGAAGGACCGCTGGTACCAGGCCAACCCGTTCTCGCTGTCCGCCGCGCCCGACGGCCGCACGCTGCGCCTGACCGCGAAGGCGCTCGGCGACGCCAGCGCGTCGCTGCGCAACCTGCGGATCGGGACGCGCGTCTTCGCCGAAGGCCCGTACGGCGCGTTCACGACGATCCACCAGCAACGGCCGAACGCGCTGCTCGTCGCGGGTGGCGTCGGGATCACGCCGATCCGCGCGCTGCTGGAGGACATCGACGGCCACGTCGTCGTCCTCTACCGGGTGCGCACGCAGGCCGACGCGGTGCTGCTGCCCGAGCTGAACGGGCTCGCCAAGGCGCGGGGCGCGGTGGTGAGCGTCCTCGCCGGGGCTGACCAGGCGGTCGGCCCGCGCGGGGCGATGCTCGGCCCGGCGAACCTGCACATGATGGTGCCGGACGTGCACGAGCGGGACGTGTTCGTCTGCGGCCCGCCGGGGATGACGTCGGCCGTGCTGCGCAGCCTGCGCGAGCTGCGCGTGCCGAAGGCCCAGGTCCACGCCGAACGCTTCAGCCTCGCGGCCTAGGGGGACATTCCAGTGAAGAGGACCATCTTCGTCGTCGCGCTGTCGATCGCGGGGTTCATCGCGGTCTGGCGGTTCGAGCCGGGACCGGTGCACAACACCGCCGTCGCCCAGGCGCCGCCGAGCGTCACGGCACCGTCCACATCGGCCGCGCCGCCGGCCTCGACGGCCCCCACCCAGTCCACTCCGGACAGTGCGAACGCGACGGTCACGACCCAGGGCTCCGCGGAGTCCAGCAACTACGGGACCGTGCAGGTCGAGGTCACGTTCACCGGTGCCCGGATGGTCGCGGTCACGCTGCTGCAGGCCCCGGACGACGGCCGCGCGCTCACCGCGTTGCCGCGCCTGCAGCAAGAAGCCATGAAAGCCCAGAGCGCCGACATCGACACGATCACCGGGGCGACCGAGACGAGCGAGTCGTACAAGACGTCGCTGCAGGCGGCCATCGACGCCCGGGGCACCCGATGACCACGCGCGTCGAGCAGGTGATGGGCCTGCCGATTTCCCTCGACCTGCGGGACGAAGGGGGCTTCGCGGAGATCGTCGACGAGGTCTTCGCCTGGTTCCGCGACGTCGACGCCCGGTTCAGCCCCTTCAAGGAGGACAGCGAAGTCAGCCGCTACGACCGCGGCGAGCTGACGGCGGCCGAGCTGACCGACGACCTCCTGGAGGTCCTGGAGCTCTGCGCGTACTACGAACAGCTTTCCGGCGGCGCGTTCCGCGCGCGGCTGCCCGGCCGCGGGCTCGACCCGTGCGCGGTCGTCAAGGGCTGGGCGGTGCAGCGCGCCGCCGACATGCTCAAGGCCGAGGGCGCGACGACGTTCTGCCTCAACGCGGGCGGCGATGTCGTGACCGCCGGCGAGCCGGCGCCGGGGCGGGCGTGGCGGGTCGGCGTGCGCCACCCCGAGCAGCCCCTGGCCGTGTGCGCGGTGCTGGAGTCGCGCGACGGCGCCATCGCGACGTCGGCGGCCTACGAGCGCGGCTCGCACATCCTCGACGGCCGGTCGGGGACGCCGGCGACCGGCCTGCTGAGCGTCACCGTCGTGGCCGGCGACCTGATCACCGCCGACGCGCTGGCCACCGCGGCCTTCGCGATGGGTGCCGAGGGCATCACCTGGGCGGCCGACCGGCCGGACTGCGAGATCCTCATCGTCGACGACCGCCGCCGCGTGCACCGGACGGCCGGGCTCGCCCTGGCGGCCGGGGAGCCGGAGCGTCCTCACGCGAGCGCCCGGGCGTCCTGAAATCGGTTCGCCCTCCCCCGGCGGCTCGGCCAGAATCGGCGGCACCCGACCTCGAGGAGTGCCATGCCGTCGTCCGTCCTGCACGTGTCCGTCGACTGCGCCGACCCGTACGCGCTTTGCCAGTTCTGGAGCCAGGTCACCGGGAAGCCGGTCCCCGACGAGGACCAGCCCGGCGACGACGAGTGCGGCATCGCGCTCGACGGCGGGATCGATCTGCTGTTCCTGCGCGTTCCCGAGCCGAAGACGGTGAAGAACCGGCTCCACGTGTGCCTGCAGCCGGACGTCCCGCGCGACGACGAGGTGAAGCGCATCCTGGACCTCGGCGCGACGCTGGTGAACGACCTCCGCAAGCCCGACGGCACCGGCTGGGCCGTGCTCGCCGATCCGGAGGGCAACGAGTTCTGCGTGCTGCGGAGCGCGGCCGAACGGGCCGCGACGTCGTGACGGATTCGTTCGCCGTCAACAAGGCCAACTGGGACGAACGCGCGGTGTTGCACGCGGCGTCGCCGGACTACGGCTTCGAGACCTACGTTTCGGATCCGGAGCACCTGAGCGGCGTCCTGCGGTTCGACCGGCCCCGCCTGGGCGACCTCGGCGGGCTGCGCGCGGTGCACCTCCAGTGCCACATCGGGACGGACACGGTTTCGCTGTCCCGGCTGGGTGCCTCCGTGACGGGCTTGGACTTTTCCGGACCGGCGCTGGAACAGGCGCGGCGGTTCGCCTCCGCCGCGAACGCCGAGATCGACTTCCACGAAGCGAACGTCTACGACGCCGTCGAGGTGCTGGGCGCCGGGCGGTTCGACCTGGTCTACACCGGGATCGGCGCGTTGTGCTGGCTGCCGTCGATCGCGCGCTGGGCTGCGGTGGTCGCCGGGCTGCTGCGGCCGGGCGGCCGGCTGTTCATCCGCGAAGGGCACCCGATGCTGTGGGCGCTCGACGAGACCGCGGACCCGGCGTGGCCGCGGTACCCGTACTTCGAGCACGCCGAACCGCTGGTGTTCGACGAGCCGGAGACGTACGTCAGCACGGACCGTCCGTTGCGCAACAGCGTCAGCCATTCATGGAACCACTCGCTGGGCGAGATCATCACGGCGCTGCTGGACAACGGCCTGACGCTGACCGCGTTCACCGAACACGACAGCGTGCCGTGGAACGCGATCCCCGGGCAGATGACGCGCGACGAGGCCACGGACGAGTGGCGGATGACGGACACGCCGTCGCGGATCGCCGCGAGCTACACGCTCCAGGCGGTCAAGGGCGGCTGAATAGGGTGGCGGCATGGCACGTCCCCTGATCGCCGTCGCCACGCTGGGCGGCACCATCTCCATGGCCCCCGTTTCCGGCGAAGGCGGCGCCGTCCCCCGCCTCGGCGCTTCGGAACTGCTCGGTGGTCTCGGCGATCTCCCGATGGACGTGCTGGCCGAGACCCTCGCCGGGATCGGCAGCGCGTCGATGGACTTCGCGACGCTGCTGCGGTGCCGCGAGTGGGGGCTGCGGCAGGACGCCGACGGGTTCGTCGTCGTGCAGGGCACGGACACCCTGGAGGAGACCGCCTACTTCCTCGAGCTGTGCTGGCCGTCGGAGATCCCGGTGGTGATCACCGGGGCGATGCGCAACGCGGGCCTGCTCAGCCCGGACGGCCCGGCGAACCTGCGCACCGCGCTGACCGTGGCGGCCGATCCACGCAGCCGCGGGCGGGGTGTGCTGGTGACGCTGAACGACGACGTCCACGCGGCGCGCTGGGTGCGGAAGGCGCATTCGAGCCACCTGGAGGCGTTTTCGTCGGCGCCGGCGGGCCCGCTCGGCATGGTCGTCGAGCGCGCGGTGCACTGGTTCCACCCGTCGCCGCCGCGGTTGCCCGCCTTGGCCGGAACGGACTTTTCGGGGCTGGTGCCGGTGGTCGAAGCCGGTCTGGACGACTCGGGCGCGGTGCTCTCGTACGCCGCTTCGCAGCCCGGAGTGCGCGGAATCGTGGTGGCGGCGACGGGTGCGGGCCACGTGTCGTCGGGCACGGCCGACGTGGTGGCGCGGCTGGTCTCCGAGTTGCCGGTGGTGGTGGCTTCGCGGACGGGCGCGGGCCCGACGCTGCGGTCGACGTACGGCTTCCACGGTTCGGAGTCCAGCCTGATCGCGATGGGCGCGACGATGGCCGGCTGGCTGGACGCGCGCAAGTCCCGCATCCTGCTGCACACGCTGCTGGCGGCCGGCGCGGACCACGAGACGATCGAGCGCGAGTTCCGGGCCCGCGGCGACCTGGACTGACCAGGGTTCCCTGCGCCCCAATGTGGCGTTCGGTGCGTGACACGCACCCAATGTGGCGTTCGGTGCGTCAGACGCACCCAACGCCACATTGGGGCGTTCGGGGTCAGTCGAGGACCGGGCCGCCCAGCGGGTCCAGGTGGTACGAGCGCATCTCGCGCTCCGCGTCGCGGTAGACGTGGATCGAGACCGCCGGGTCCGGGCCGTCGTTGCGCACCTCGTGCACGTACCCCGGGCCGAACACCCGCGACTGCCCCGCCGAGAGCGCGTGCAGCTCGGTGACCGCGCGGCCACCCGGCGCGCGGCGGGCCACCGCCTCCGTCAGGCGCCCGCTGACCAGCGTGAACGCGCCGCTCGCGAACGCGTGGTCGTGCAGGTCGGTGCGCTGGCCGGGCAGCCAGCTCATCAGCCAGACCTCCTGCTGGTCGTCCTTCTCGACGAGCGCCGCGAACCGCTCGTCGGGGTCGTAGCGCAGCAGGTGCTTCCAGCGGTCACGATCGGCTGCGACCTCCAGCGCGACGCGCACCGGGTGGCGCAGCGCGGGGTTCTCGGGACGCAGCAGGGTGTTGTCCGGAACGGCGAACATGAGGGTCCTCACGGCAGAGAAAGGGGTGTCGAGCTGGGCCGGGGCGAGGTTCACCGACAACAGCGACACGCGCACATGACGGCGCGAAGGCCGTGGCGGCCCCGCAGCTCAGTCATCACGCACGCGAACATGGCGCCCAGCGTTCCGCACCGCCCCGGCCCGGTCAAGCCGCTCCCAGCATCCGGGCGGTAGGTCACACGTTCAGGACCACTCGTGCTTCTGCGAGCGCCCCAGCAGCTCCGCGCCGGCCTGCCGCGGGTCGACGCCTTCGTGGCACACGCGGTGCATCGCGTCGGTGATCGGCATGTCGACACCGACGCTCGCGGCCAGCGCCCGGATCGACGAGCACGACATGACGCCCTCGGCGACCTGCCCGCCGGCCGCGGCCTGCGCCTGCTCGAGGGTTTCGCCGCGGCCGAGGCGCTCGCCGAACGTCCGGTTGCGCGAAAGCGGCGACGAGCACGTCGCGACGAGGTCGCCGACCCCGGCGAGCCCGGCGAACGTCAGCGGGTCGGCGCCCAGTTTCGCGCCGAGCCGGGCCATTTCGGCGAGGCCTCGGGTGATCAGCGTCGCCATCGTGTTGGTGCCGAGGCCGAGGCCCGCGGCCATCCCGGTGCTGAGCGCGATGACGTTCTTGCACGCGCCGCCGAGCTCGCAGCCGACGACGTCGGTGTTCGTGTAGGGGCGGAAGTAGGAGTTGGCGCAGGCGCGCTGGATCGCGACGGCGCGTTCGTGGTCGGCGCAGGCGAGCACCGCCGCGGCCGGCTGCCCGGCGGCGATCTCCTTGGACAGGTTCGGCCCGGTGACGACGACGACGTCGCCCGGGTCGATCCCGACGATCTCGCCGATCACCTCGCTCATCCGCTTGAGCGTGCCGAGCTCGACGCCCTTGGCGAGGCTGACGAGGACCGCGTCCGGCGGCAGCAGGGGCCGCCACTCCGAGAGGTTGGCCCGCAGGCTCTGGCTGGGCACGGCGAACACGACGGCTTGGGCTCCTTCGAGGGCCTTCGCCGGATCGCTGGTGGCGGTGATGTTCTCCGGCAGGCCGACGCCGGGCAGGTAGGCGCTGTTGACGTGCCGCTCGCGGATGTCCTCGGCGACCTGTTCGCGGCGCGCCCACATCGTGACGTCGCGGCCGGCGTCGCCGAGCACCTTCGCGAAGGCGGTGCCCCACGAGCCGGCCCCGAGCACGGTGACCCGCTGGACGTCGGCGCGCATCAGACGGGGTCTCCCGGCTTCGCCGACGGCGGTTCCTCGTGCCGGATCTCGCCGAGCAGGCGGGTCACCTCGTCCATCATGACCTTGGTGACCTCACGCAGCTTCGAGGCGCTGCGTGAGCTGCCTTCGCGGTAGGCCGAGAGGTCGATCGGGTCGCCGACCTTGTGGGTGATGGTCTTGCGGGGGAAGGGCTTGAACTTCTTGGTGTAGCCGTTGAAGAGCTCGCTGGTGCCCCAGCGGGCGATGGGGATCACGGGGACGTCGTTCTG
The DNA here is from genome assembly GCF_055565395.1 of Amycolatopsis sp. NPDC028719. Lineage (NCBI taxonomy): Bacteria > Bacillati > Actinomycetota > Actinomycetes > Pseudonocardiales > Pseudonocardiaceae > Amycolatopsis > Amycolatopsis sp. NPDC028719. Next base: position 233,288 of record NZ_JBVHUL010000013.1, on the reverse strand, counting down.
CAGCGCGAGCCGCGCGGCGCCGGTGAAGGACTCCTTCGGCCAGCCGGCCGGGTCCTTGGTGATGGTGCCCTCGGGGTAGATGACGACGATCTTGCCCTCTTGCAGGGCCTGGTGCGCGGCCTTGAGGCTGTCCCCGGCGGCGGCCGAGCCGCGCGAAACCGGGATCTGCCCCGAACCGACGAAGACCTTCCCGAAGACGGGGGTCCGGGTGAGGCTCTCCTTGCCGAGGAACCGCGGCACGCGCTTCGCCCGGTGCACGAACACGGCGTCGACGACGGGATCGAGGTGCGAGACGTGGTTCAGCACGAGCAGGGCGGGACCGTGCCGCGGAACTCTTTCGTCCCCGACGTAGACCCGCCGCGCGATCGCGGTGAGCGGGTAGAACACAGCGGCGGCCAACCCCACCCAGAAGCCGCCCTTCTCACGCCGGGCCACGATCTCCTCCTCCACGCGTCACGTCCGCCCCAGATCCTGCCGCGCCGGGGTGAGAGCAGTCCAGGGAGGGTGCCTTCGCCGAGGTCGAAGCGGTGATCAGCGGGTGTGCCGCGGGTCCGGACGTCATGAACGGGCCCGGGCGACACGGGCCGGCAGCGCCCGGTCACGGCGGATCTTCGGCGGACGCGGGTCGGCGGCCTCGCCGGCGGTTGTCTTGAATGAGTCGTTCAGGGCGTCCGAGGTCCTGAAAGACTCATTCAAGACGTTCGGCCTGGGCACCACACCCGCCGGCCAGCGCGGGAAACTGTCGGCGAGTGGCCGCCACAGCCCGCCCCAGCACAGCCCGCCCAGCACAGCCCGCCCCAGCACAGCCCGCCCCAGCACGCGGCCCACCCTCCCTGGGGGCCACCCCGTCTCGAGCGTATCGGCGCCCACCGACGATTCCCGTCCCGAAAGCCCACCGGACCCGGACTTGTCCACAACACCCTTCACCTGTGGACAACCCGCCCTCCCGCCGACACCCACCCGCCGTTTCGGGTAAAGATGGACGGGTGGACGTGGACCTGGTCGTGCCGATGAAACACCCCCGCGACGGCAAGTCGCGGCTGCGTGGTGCCATCGAGGCCGAGCGTCACCCCGGCCTCGTCCTCGCCCTCGCCGCCGACACCCTCGCCGCCGTCACTTCGGGCGCGCACGTCCGGCGCGTCCTGCTCGTCGCCGCCGATCCCGGGGCCGTCGCCGGACTCGCCGAGCTCGGGGTCGAGATCGTCGCCGAACCCGCCGAGCGATCCCTCAACGCCGCCTTCCGCCACGGCGCGGAACTCCTCCGGAGAGACGACCCGCGAGCGATCGTCGGCGCCCTCCAAGCCGACCTCCCCGCCCTGCGCGCCGGGGACCTGGCCGACGCCCTCGCCGAAGCGGCGGGAAAACGCGCCTTCGTCGCCGACCGCCAGGGCACCGGCACCACCCTCCTGCTGTCGGCCCCCGGCGCACCCCTCGACCCGCACTTCGGCCTGGGCTCGGCCCAAAAACACACCGCGTCCGGCGCGGTGCCGCTGCGAGGCCCGCTCCCGAGCCTGCGCAGCGACGTCGACACCCCGGAAGACCTCGCCCACGTGCGCGCGCTGGGTGTCGGAAAACACACCGCGGAGCTGTTCATCTGACCTTCACCGCGGCCAGAGCAAATCCGCCGGGCTTAGTGAAGAATGGGGGCCGTGAGCACAGACGACGGCAGCACGCCCGCACCGCGGAGGCGACGGAACCCGGCCAGCGGATCTTCGGAAACGGCGAAGAAGTCCACCGCGGCCAAACCGGCGGCGGCCAAGAAGGTCCCGTCGAAGTCCACAGCTCGCGACACCGCCGCCCGTGCCACCGCCGGGAAGGCCAGAGTCCGCAAGAGCACGCCCGCCGCGTCGACACCACGCCGTCGCAGCGCCGCGCAGGGCAACGCGCGCGGCGCCGAGGAGTTCCGCGCCGTCCCGTCGGCGCCACCCGCGGTCACCGCCGCGCCGACTGCCGTCGAGACGCTGCCGGACGACCGGTACTTCAACCGCGAGCTGTCGTGGCAGGACTTCAACGCCCGGGTGCTCGCGCTGGCCGAGGACGAGTCGCAGCCGCTGCTCGAGCGCACGAAGTTCCTCGCCATCTTCGCGTCCAATCTGGACGAGTTCTACATGGTCCGCGTCGCCGGCCTGAAGCGCCGCGACGAGACCGGCCTGCTGGTGCGCAGCGCGGACGGCCTCACCCCGCGCGAACAGCTCGACTACATCGCCAAGCGCAACCAGGACCTGGTCGAGCGGCAGACCGGCGCGTTCGAGAAGCACCTGCGCCCGCAATTGGCCGAGCACGACATCCTGATCGTCGGCTGGGCCGACCTTTCCGGCGCCGACCAGCTCCGGCTGTCCAGCTACTTCTCCGAGCAGATCTTCCCGGTGCTGACGCCGCTGGCCGTCGACCCGGCGCACCCGTTCCCGTACATTTCGGGCCTTTCGCTCAACCTCGCGGTCACGGTCCGCGATCCGGAGGGTGGCACCGAGCGCTTCGCCCGGGTGAAGGTGCCGAGCAACGTGCCGCGCCTGATGCGCGTCGAGACCGAGCGCACCAGCCGGACGGCGACGTTCCTGCCCCTCGAAGAGCTCATCGCCGCGCACCTCGGCGAGCTGTTCACCGGCATGGACGTCACCGAGCACCACGTCTTCCGCGTCACCCGCAACGCCGACTTCGAGGTCGACGAAGACCGTGACGAAGACCTCCTGCAGGCCCTCGAGCGCGAGCTGGCGCAGCGCCGGTTCGGCCCGCCGGTGCGCCTCGAGGTCGCGCTGGACATGAGCGAGCACATGCTCGAGCTGCTGCTGCGCGAGCTGGACGTCGATCCGGCCGACGTCGTCGAGGTGCCCGGGCTGCTCGACCTGACCTGCCTGCACCAGCTGTCCGGTGTGGACCGCAAGGAGCTGAAGGACCGGCCGTTCGTGCCGGCGACGCACCCCGCGTTCGGCGAACGCGAGACGCCGAAGAGCGTCTTCGCGACGCTGCGCGAAGGGGACGTGCTGGTGCACCACCCGTACGACTCGTTCTCCACGAGCGTGCAGCGGTTCATCGAGCAGGCGGCGGCCGACTCGAAGGTGCTCGCGATCAAGCAGACGCTGTACCGGACGTCGGGCGACTCCCCGATCGTCGACGCGCTGATCGACGCGGCGGAGGCGGGAAAGCAGGTCGTCGCGCTGGTCGAGATCAAGGCGCGGTTCGACGAGCAGGCGAACATCACCTGGGCGCGGACGCTGGAGCGCGCAGGCGTCCACGTCGTGTACGGCCTGGTCGGGCTGAAGACGCACTGCAAGGTGTCGATGATCGTGCGCCAGGAGGGCTCGACCATCCGCCGCTACTGCCACATCGGCACCGGCAACTACAACCCGAAGACGGCGCGGCTCTACGAGGACATCGGCCTGTTCACCGCCGACCCGAGCATCGGCGCGGACGTCACGGACCTGTTCAACGTGCTGACCGGCTACTCGCGGCAGGACACCTATCGCACGATCCTCACGTCGCCGCACGGCATCCGCCGCGGCATCGTGCGCGCGATCGGCGAGGAGATCGAGCTGGCGCGCGCCGGGCAGAACGCCGGCATCCGGATCAAGTGCAACTCGCTGGTCGACGAGCAGGTCATCGACGCGCTCTACCACGCGTCGCAGGCGGGGGTACCGGTCGAGATCGTGGTGCGCGGGATCTGCACGCTGAAGCCCGGTGTCGAAGGGCTTTCCGAGAACATCCACGTTCGCTCGATCCTGGGCCGGTTCCTGGAGCACTCGCGGGTGTTCCACTTCCGCGCCGGCGGCACGCACTGGATCGGCAGCGCGGACATGATGCACCGGAACCTGGACCGGCGGATCGAGGCTCTGGTGCGCGTCAAGGACCCGAAGCTGACCGGGCAGCTCGACGACATCTTCGACTCGGCGCTCGACCCGGCGACGCGGTGCTGGGTGCTGACCGCGAGCGGCGAGTGGTCGCCGTTCCCGGCGGACGGTTCGCGGGTGCGCGACCACCAGCTGGAGCTGGCGAAGCTGCACGGGGCCGCCGGATGACCCAGGAGGTACGGGCGGCCGGCGCGGTGCTGTGGCGCGGCGCCGGGAAGGCGACCGAAGTCGCCTTGGTGCACCGCCCGCGGTACGACGACTGGTCGTTGCCCAAGGGAAAGCTCGACCCGGGCGAGACGACCGCCGAAGCGGCCGTGCGCGAAGTGCGGGAAGAGACCGGGTTCGACGCGGTCCTGGGCCGGTACCTGGCCCGGACGGCGTACCCGGTGCCGGCGCGCACCGGCACCGGGACGGTCCCGAAGACGGTCGACTACTTCAGCGCGGAAGCGGTGTCCGGCGCGTTCGCCGCGAACGACGAGGTCGACGAGCTGCGCTGGCTCGAACCGACGGCGGCGGAGAAGCTGTTGACGCGCCTGGAGGACGTGCGGGTGCTGCGCGCGTTCTGCGAGGTGCCGGTCGGCCTGACGACGCTGATCCTGGTGCGCCACGCGAAGGCGGGCAAGCGCGACGAGTGGACGGGCGACGACGACCTCCGGCCGTTGTCGGAGGCGGGGTCGCGGCAGGCGTCGGCGTTGCGGCGGGTGCTGGCGCTGTACGGGCCGGACCGGGTGCTGTCGGCACCGCGCCTGCGGTGCGTGCAGACGGTGCACGGCGTCGCCGACGACCTCGGTGCCGAGGTGCGGCACGAGCCGCTGCTCTCGGAAGAGGGGTATTGGCCGGACCCGGTGCTGGGCGTCGCCCGTCTGCTGGCGATCGCGGGCGACGGCGGGACACCGGTGGTGTGCAGCCAGGGCGGCGTGATCCCGGACCTGATCAGCACGGTGGCCGACCGCGACGGCGTGGAGCTCCCGTCGGCGCGAGGTGGCGTGGTGCCGAGCAAGAAGGGCTCCTTCTGGGTGCTGTCGTTCCGAGCCCCGACGGCGGAGGAAGGCCCTATCCTCCTGGCGGCCGACTACCACCCGAGCGCGTTGCCGACCCCCTCCCCGACCCGCTCCTGACCCGGTTGTCCACACGTCGGTCGTGATGTGGACAACCGGGCCCCGCCAGCGGCCTTTCCCGGCTTTTCGACCGACACCCCCGATACGCTGGACAAGGGCACGCCCCCCAGGGAGGGCGGGGGCCGCTCTGGGCGGGTCTGGGCCCTGCAAAGTCGGGTGGCGCGGCTGGGTCGTTGCAGCGGCGGTCACTCGGACGTCTTGAATGACTCATTCCTGTCGTCGGATGAGGTGAATGGGTCATTCACGGCGTCGTGACCACGTCTTCGAACCACGCCTTTCGCGCCATCGAGACTTCGGCCCGAAGCTCTGCCGGGCCCGGCTACAGCGCCCAGGCCCGGACCCGGCGAAAGTCGCGGCCGTCCGGCGCGGGCGGCGACAAACTCGAACGTCTCGAAAGACTCGTTCATGTCGCCGGACGAGGTGAACGAGTCGTTCCTGACACCTCGGCGACAAAGTCCCAAGCCGGGCAGGCCAAGACCCTCCGTCACCACAAGACAGTGCGGTGACAGTCGATCTTGGTGTACTGGGTCCGGGTCCCGCTGGGCTGCGCCGGGCTAGGGGTACGGCGCATCCCGGGCCGGGGGCCCGTCTGTCGGCACCGTTGCCAGCAGGGCCCGGATCTCCGGGATACGGGGGTCGCCGAGGCGCTGGCAGACGGTCAGCGCCTCGGCCCAATGCTCTCGCGCCTCGTCGCCGCGGCCGGTGCGGAGCTTGAGGCGGCCGAGGGTGATCCGGACGTCGATGGTGCCGTATTCGGCGTTCAGGTCCTTCAGCTCGGTGAGCGCTTCCAGCCCGGCCTTCTCCGCTTCTTCCTGCCGGCCGGCCCCTTCGAGCGCCTCGGCGACGTTTCCCAGCGCCAGCGCCGCGTGGTAGCGGTCGCCCAGGTCGGCGAACGCCTGGTGCGCCGCCTGCGCGGCTTCGGCGGCGTTGTCGTAGTTGCGCAGGCCGATGCGGCTGGCGCTGACGTTGAGGAGGGCGTGCGGCACGAACGTCCGCTGGCCGTGGTCGCGCGCGAGGCGAACCGCCTGGAGGGCGTAGCGCTCGGCTTCCGCGTACTCCGCGCGGACGTAGTACGCGCCGGCGAGGTTGGAGAGGATCGCCACCGCCAGTGCGGTGCCGTCGCCCGCCTCGGACGCCGCGCGCGCCTCCTCCAGGGCTTCGAGGGCCTTGTCGGGCTGGAGGGTGCGCAGGTAGGCCGACCCGAGGTTGTTGGCGCTGTACTGCAAGCCGAGGTTGTCGCCCGCGTCGCGGGTGGCGGCGACGGCCGTCCGGGCGGTCGTGATCCAGTCGTCGCGGTCGTGGCGTTCGGCGAAGAACCCGCGCAGCAGCCACGCGAGCTTCCAGGCGTGGGCGGTGAAGCCGTGTTCGGCGGCGACGCCGACGAGCGCGGTCAGGACCGTGCGTTCGGTCGTGTACCAGGCGATCGTCTGTTCGTGCTGGGTGAACCGGATGGCGGGCACCGGCGCGGCGCCCAGCGTGATGTCGTCGTTGAGCAGGTCGGGACGGACCAGCTTGGTCGCTTCGGCGACGCTCGCGAGGTACCAGTCGAGGAGCCCGCGCCGGGCGGCCGCGCGTTCGGCCGCCGTCGTCTCGGTTTCGACGAGCTCGGCGGCGTAGACGCGCAGGAGGTCGTGGAACTGGTAGCGGTCGGTGCTGGGCTGGTTGAGCAGGTGCGCGGCGGCGAGCTGGTCGGCGAGCTCGCGGGCTTCCCGCAGATCCGCGCCGGCCAGCGCGGCGGCCGAGGACAGGCTGAAGCCGTGGCCGGGGTGCAGGCCCAGCAGCCGGAAGAAGCGCGCGGCGGCCGGGCGCAACGCCTTGTACGACCACGAGAACGCGGCCCGCAGGTCGGTGCCGGCGTCCTGCGGGTCGCGCAGGGTGTCGAGCCGCAGGCGCTGGTCACGCAGCTCTTCGACGATCCCCGCGAGCGAGACGCCGGAAAACCGCGACGCGCGTTCCCCGGCCAGCGCCAGAGCCAGCGGAAGCCGGCCGCAGAGCTGGACGAGCTCGGCGACGGCGGCGGGTTCGGCGGCCAGCCGCTGCGGGCCGACGCTGCCGGCGAGCAGCGCGGTGGCGTCCTGGTCGTCGAAGGAGCGCAAGGCGATCCGGCGGGCGCCGTCGCGCGCGACGATGCCGCGCAGCTGGTTGCGGCTGGTCACGACGACGAGGTTGCCGGGGCCGGGCAGGAGCGGACGGACCTGGTCGGCGTCGCGGGCGTTGTCGAGCAGCATGAGCGTGCGGCTGCCGGCCAGCCGGCTACGCAGGAGCGCCGAGCGTTCCTCCACTGTGGAAGGCAGCGCCTCCGGCGGCTCGCCGAGGGCGCGGAGGAATCCGGCCAGGGCGGCGTCCGGGGCGACGGGCGTGTCCGCGGAGTGCCCGCGCAGGTCGAGGAACAGCTGACCACCGGGGAAGCGGTCGCGGACGCGGTGCGACCAGTGCACGGCCAGCGACGTCTTCCCGACCCCGGCCGTCCCTTCGATGACGACGATGCCGGACGCGCCGCCGGGCGGGAGCCGGTCGAGTGCGGCGAGTTCGGGGCCGCGGCCGGTGAACCCGGCGACGTCGAAGGGCAGCTGCCGCGGCACAACGTGCCCAGCCGGCCCGGTGTCGGCGGTGAGCAGTTCGGCGTGCAGGCGGCGCAGGTCCTCCCCCGGCTCGACGCCCAGCTCGTCGGCCAGCAACGCGCGCAGCCCGGCGTAGCGGGCCAGCGCTTCGGCGCGGCGGCCGGACCGGGCCAGGACGCGGACCAGCCGTTCCCACAACGATTCCCGCAGCGGGTGCTGGGCGACGAGGTCGGTGAGCTCGGCGACGAGCCGGGCGTCGGCGACCAGCCCGGCATCGAGGTCGATGCGCTGCTCCACGGCGAAGAGGTACCGCTCGGTCAGCAGCGGGCCCCATTCCGCGGCCAGCGCGGGGGAACCGACCCCTTCGAGGGGCGCGCCGCCCCAGGCGGCGAGCGCGGCGGTGAGCAGGCCGCGGCGGCGGGTGGGTTCGGTCTCGGCGGCGGCCTGGTCGAGGGTGCGGAGGAAGCGCAGGGCGTCCACCCGGGACGGGTCGACGACCAGCCGGTACCCGTCCGGTTCGGTGACGACGGTTTCTTCGCCGCACAGCCGCCGCAGCCGCATGACGTAGGTCTGCAGGCTGCCGCGGATGTGCGCGGGTGGCTCTTCGCCCCAGACGCCGCGCGCGAGCGCGTCGATCGACACCAGGCGCCCCGCGGACAAGGCCAGTGTCGCGAGCAGCGCGCGCTGCCGGGAACTGGTCAGCACGACCGGCGAACCGCCGACGAGCACCTGGAACGGGCCGAGCAGCCGGATCTCGATGGTGGTCGCCCCCAGGTTCGCGCGCGCCGCAGGGCACCCGCCGGACGCGGACCCCGAGGAACGCAGCGTGGCATCACTCGGCCGGGCGCTCAAGCAACTTTGCGAAATTGGGCGGAACCGGTCCCGGGGCGCGCGGGTGCTCCGAGCGGGTGGTGCACGGGTCCCGTTCGGACGGCGGATCTTGGCAGCGGGTAACGCCGGTGCGCTCGAACGGCCGGCTCACATTTCCCGCCCGGCCGGGCCACGTACCCGGGCGGTCGGCTCGCGTACCCAGAGGGTCGGTTGGCGTACCTGGGCAGTCGGTTCACGGACTCGGAGGGTCGGCTCGGTACCCAGGGAGTCGGCCCGCGTGCCTGGACAGCCGGTTCGCGCGCCCGGACAGCCGGTTGGCGAGCGCCATTCCGAGGACTCGATCCGACTCCCCGAGTTCGCAAGCCGACTCTCTGAGTACGCGAGCCGACTCCTCAGGTACGCAAGCCGACCCTCCGGATACACGAGCCGACCGCCCAGGTACGCGAACCGACCCCCCAAGCACGCAAGCCGACTCCCCGAGTACGCAAGCCGACTCCCTAGGTACGCAAGCCGACCCTCCGAGTACACGAGCCGACCGCCCAGGTACGCGAGCCGACTTCCTGAGTACGCGAGTCGACTTGCCGGGTGCGCGAGCCCGCTCACCTCGGACTTGACCCGCTTGGGAGTGCTGCGATCCCGACGGTCGCCGCCGGGCTCGCTTCTCCCCTACCAGCTCCGGAAACGCGGCAGGGCCCCGCGCATCGTGCGCGGGGCCCTGGCCGGAAAGTCGCGCGCCCACCAGAGGTAACCCCCAGGGGGTCCCCCGGATTTCACGTTACCGCAGGGGTACGACAGTTTCGGGCGGTCAGCTCTTCTTCGCCGCGGTGGTCCGCCGGGCAGGAGCCTTGGCGGCCGTGGTCTTCCGGGCGGTCGTGGTCTTCGCGGCCGTCGTCGTCGACTTCGCGGCCGTCGTCTTCCGTGCCGTCGCCGCCGGCTTGGCGGCCGTCGACTTCGCCGCCGTCGACCTGGCCGCCGTCGCCTTCGGAGCCGCCGCTGCCTTCGGGGCCGCCTTCGCCCGCGTCGTGGTCGTCTTCGGGGCCGCCTTCGTCGCCGTCGCGCGAGCAGCAGCCGGTTTCGCCGCCGTCGCCCGGGTCCGCGTCGCCGTCGCGCGAGCGGTGGCCGGCTTTGCCGCCGCAGCGCGGGGCGTCGTCGCCCGCGTCGGCGTGGACGCGCGGGTGCCCGCGGTCGCGCGCTTGGCCGGTGCTGCTTTGGCCAGCTTCTTCGCGCCGGAAATGACGTCCTTGAAGGTGGTCCCGGCGCGGAAAGCGGGCACGGTGGTCTTCTTGACCCGCACGGCCTCACCGGTCCGCGGGTTCCGGGCCGTCCGCGCCGCGCGAGCGCGCTTCTCGAACACCCCGAAGCCGGTGATGTTGACCTTTTCGCCCTTGTTGACCGTCCGGATGATGATGTCGACCAGACCGTCGACCGCCTCGGAAGCGGCCTTCTTGTCGCCCAGGCGCTCCGTCAGCGCCTCGATCAGCTGGGCCTTGTTGGCCATACCAGTCCTCCAAGAAGGAAGTACTCGTGCACGGCCGCGCAGGGCCGACTAGCGACACGGTATTACCAAGGCAGCGCAAATTCCAGACGGGACGCGGAATCCTTCCCTTGCCCGGGGGCGGGTTCCGCCTCGCGAAGCGGCCCTCGAAGGAATCGCGGGAGGTCCGTTCGACGAAAGACGACAAAGGCGGAATCCCTTGCCTGACAAGGGATTCCGCCTCCGTCGAAGACTAGCTCGCGGCGACCGGCATGGTCGTCGGCTTCCAGGACGGGCGGGCCGACTCGTACGCGTCGATCTCACCGGCATGGCGCAACGTCAGAGCGATGTCGTCGAGGCCTTCGAGCAGCCGCCAGCGGACGTAGTCGTCGATCTGGAAGGGCGCGGTGAAGTCCTTGGCCCGCACGGTCTTGGTCTCGAGGTCGACCGTGACCTCGGTACCGGGCTCGTTCTCCAGCAGCTTCCAGAGCAGTTCGACGTCGTGCTGCTCGCACTGCGCGGCCACCAGGCCGCCCTTGCCGGAGTTGCCGCGGAAGATGTCGGCGAACCGGGCGGAGATGACGACCCGGAAGCCGTAGTCCATCAGCGCCCAGACGGCGTGCTCGCGGGAGGACCCGGTGCCGAAGTCCGGCCCCGCGACCAGCACGCTGCCCCGCGAGAACGGCTCGGTGTTGAGGATGAAGTCCTGGTCACCGCGCCAGGCGGCGAACAGGCCGTCCTCGAAGCCGGTCCGGGTCACCCGCTTGAGGTAGACCGCCGGGATGATCTGGTCGGTGTCCACGTTGGACCGGCGCAGCGGGACGCCGATGCCGGTGTGCTGGGTGAACGGTTCCATGGCAGTAGCTCCTCGGGGTGGGTCAGCGGGCGGCGGTCAGCAGGTCTTCCGGCGACGACAGCGTGCCCCGGACGGCCGTGGCGGCGGCCACGAGCGGCGAGACCAGGTGCGTCCGGCCGCCCTTGCCCTGCCGGCCCTCGAAGTTGCGGTTCGACGTCGACGCGCTGCGCTCGCCCGGCTTCAGCTGGTCCGGGTTCATGCCCAGGCACATCGAGCAGCCGGCCTGGCGCCACTCGGCGCCCGCGGCGGTGAAGACCTCGTCGAGGCCCTCCTCCTCGGCGGCCTTGCGGACGCGCATGGAGCCGGGAACCACCAGCATGCGGACCGAGTCCGCCACCTTCCGCCCGCGCAGCACCTCGGCCGCGGCCCGCAGGTCCTCGATCCGGCCGTTGGTGCAGGAGCCGAGGAAGACGGTGTCGACCGAGATCTCCCGCAGCGGCGTCCCGGGCTTCAGGTCCATATAGGACAGGGCCTTCTCAGCGGCGATGCGGTCGTTCTCGTCCGGGATCTGCTCCGGGTCGGGCACGTCGGCACCCAGCGGGAGGCCCTGGCCGGGGTTGGTGCCCCAGGTCACGAACGGCGTCAGCTCGCTCGCGTCGAGGTGCACCTCGGCGTCGAACTCCGCACCGTCGTCGGTGCGCAGCTGCCGCCAGTTCTCGACCGCCACGTCCCAGTCGGCGCCCTTCGGCGCGTGCGGGCGGCCCTTCAGGTATTCGAACGTCGTCTCGTCCGGGGCGATCATCCCGGCGCGGGCGCCGGCCTCGATCGACATGTTGCAGACGGTCATCCGCGCTTCCATCGACAGCGCCTCGATGGCCTTGCCGCGGTACTCGAGGATGTAGCCCTGCCCGCCACCGGTGCCGATCTTGGCGATCACCGCGAGGATGATGTCCTTCGCCGTGACGCCGGGGCGCAGCTCGCCGTCCACCGTGATCGCCATCGTCTTGAACGGGCTCAGCGGCAGCGTCTGGGTCGCCAGCACGTGCTCGACCTCGGAGGTGCCGATGCCGAAGGCGATGCCGCCGAACGCGCCGTGCGTGGAGGTGTGGCTGTCGCCGCAGACCACGGTCATCCCGGGCTGGGTCAGGCCGAGCTGCGGGCCGATGACGTGCACGATGCCCTGCTCGGCGTCACCCATCGGGTGCAGCCGGACACCGAACTCCTTGCAGTTGCGGCGAAGGGTGTCGACCTGCGTGCGCGAGACCGGATCGGCGATCGGGAGGTCGATGTCGACGGTCGGGACGTTGTGGTCCTCGGTCGCGATGGTGAGGTCGGGGCGGCGCACCGGCCGCCCGGCCAGGCGGAGGCCGTCGAAGGCCTGCGGGCTGGTCACTTCGTGCAGCAGGTGGAGGTCGATGTAGAGCAGGTCCGGTTCGGCGCCTTCCCCCCGGCGCACGAGGTGGCTTTCCCACACCTTCTCCGCGAGTGTGCGGGCCTTGCCGGTCGAGCTGGTCATCTCCGGCTCCTTCCACGGTTCGACGTCGGAACTCGGGCGCGCACCGCGGGGGCGAATGCGAGCCGCGAAGGAGGGGCGCAGCTCGAGTTCAGGGGTTTCCCAGATACTGGACTTCCCAAAGTGCGGGACGCTAGTATCGGTTCGTGGGACAGCATAGCGGTATCGGAGTACTGGACAAAGCAGTGGCCGTTCTGCAGGCGGTCGCGGACGACCCCTGCGGCCTGGCGGAACTGTGCACGCGGACCGGCCTGCCCCGGGCCACCGCGCACCGGCTCGCGGTCGGGCTCGAGGTGCACCGGCTGCTGCGCCGGGGTCCCGACGGCCGCTGGCGTCCCGGGACGGCGCTGGCCGAACTGGCCGGCGGTTCGACGGACCCGCTGCTCGACGCGGCCGGCGTGGTGCTGCCGAAGCTGCGGGACGTCACGGGCGAAAGCGTGCAGCTCTACCGCCGCGACGGCGTGCAGCGCGTGTGCGTCGCGACGGCGGAGCCGCCGAGTGGCCTGCGCGACACGGTCCCGGTGGGCTCGCGGCTGCCGATGACGGCGGGCTCGGGCGCGAAGGTGCTGGCCGCGTGGGCGGATCCGCACACGCAGCGCACGATCCTGGCGGACGCGGTCTTCGGCGAGCGGACGCTGCTGGAGGTGCGCCGCCGCGGCTGGGCGCAGAGCGTGGCCGAGCGGGAGCCGGGCGTGGCGAGCATTTCCGCGCCGGTGCGCGATTCGGCGGGCACGGTCGTGGCGGCGGTGTCGGTGTCCGGCCCGATCGAGCGCATCGGCCGCAAGCCGGGTGCTCGCTGGGCGGCGGACCTGCTCGCGGCGGCGGATGCGTTGCAGGAACGGCTGTAACTCCCGCCCCAGGAGTCACAGCTGTGGTCATGAACGAGTCGTTCACCGCGTCCGGCGCGGTGAAAGGGTCGTGCACGCCGCCGCGTGGGTCAGGCCTGGCCCGTTTCGAAGCGCGCCACCTTGCCGTCGCGAACCGTGAACGCCCACCGGGTCCGCATGGCGCCCCAAGTGGAGTTCGAGTAGTTCGCGACGAACGCACGACCGTCGTCCTCCGCGGTCTCCACCTCCAAGTGGCCCTGGCTGGAGAAGATCTCCTTCTCGGTCCACTCCGCGAGGTCCCGGTCCCTGCCGTCGTCCGCCATCGTCGCGTCCGGGGTGAGCGCGGCCTGGAACGCTGTGCGGTCGCCCGCGTTCAGCGCGTCGATGAACGCGCGCACCGCCGGGTCGCCGATCGAATTTGTCATGGGGTCATGGTGCACCGTTCGGGCGAACCTCGCGAAAACCGCGTATTCGGTGACCGTGGTCACGTCTCCTTCAGGACAGCACCACGGAGGGGGAACGACATGGTGAACAGAAGGGCGCTGGCGATGCTGAGGGCCGTCGGCGCGGGGCGGGCCGAACTGACCTGCAGCTGCGAGCCGGACCTGCGCGTCGACGGGCTGGCGTGCTGCGACCAGGCGACGTCGCACGAGCTGGTGCGGGCCGGGCTGATCCGGCCGGTGCGGGGACCGGTCGTGGCCGTCGGGCAGTGGACGCGGGCGGAGCTGACCGACGACGGGAGGCTCGCGCTGGGCGAGACGCTCGCCGCGGCCTGAGGCAACCGCCGGACCGCCTCGCGCGTGTACCCGCAAAGCGTCACCGCGAGGGGAAGCCATGAAGATCGCCACGGGACTGCTCGGCGCCTGCCTGCTGCTCACCGCGTGTTCGGAGCCACGCCCGGTCGCGCCGCCGACCGTGACGGTGACGGCCCCGGCCCTCACCCCGGCGCCGGCCGTCGACCCGGCGACGCTCGGCTGGATGGACGGCTTCTGCTCCGCCATCCACGGCTACCGGAAGCGCACCACCGAAGAAGTGGGGCCGGGGGAGCCCGAGCCGCACTCGGTCGCGGACGCGCAGAAGGCGTTGAGTGAGCAGCTGGGCGGCATCGCGGACCGCACGGGCGAGGTCGTCGACCGGTTGGCGGCGCTGCCGAAGGCCCCGGTGCCGCTGGCCGAGACGGTCCGGGAGGCGTTCGCCGGCAAGTACGCGACGGCCCGCGACCGCGCCCGCGACGCGAAGACGGCCCTGGACCGCGCGAAGCCGGGCGACGTGGCTTCGCAGGATCCGGCGATGACGGCGCTGCAGCAGGCCCAGCAGGACGTCGACGGCACGTACGACCCGGTGGCGCCGCTGGCGGAGTCGCCGGAAATGCTCGCCGCGGCGGCGAGCGCACCGGGCTGCAAGGCCTGACGCCGGTCAGCGCCGGGTGAGGGACGCCTGCAGCGGCAGCGAACGCGACGAATCGCCCACCTGCACCGTGAACCCGCCCCGCACCGGCTGCCACGCGTGGCTGCCCGTGTCCCAAACCGAAAAGTCGCGCGCGGCCAGCTCGATCGTCACCCGGTGGGCCTGCCCCGGCGCCAGCTCCACCCGCGAGAACCCCTTCAGCTGCCGCGGTGGTTCGCCTGCGGCCGCCGGGAAGCCCAGGTACAGCTGCGCCACCTCGGCGCCCGCCCGCCGGCCCGTGTTCCGGACCGTGAACGTCGCCGTCGCGCCGTGGCCGGTGTTGTGCACCGACAGCCCGGAGAACGCGAACGTCGTGTACGACAGGCCGTACCCGAACGGGAACAACGGTGTGCGGCCCTGAGCGTCGAACCACCGGTAGCCGACCTGCAGCCCCTCGGAGTACGTCGCGACCCCGTTGACGCCCGGGAACTGCGCCGCGGTGTTCGCCGGGGTGTCGGCGTCCGCCGCGGGGAACGTGATCGGCAGCTTCGCCGACGGGTTGACGTCGCCGAACAGCACGCTCGCCACCGCGGCGCCGTCCTGCTGGCCCGGGTACCACGCCTGCAGGATCGCCGGTACGGACGACGCCCACGGCATCAGCACCGGCCCACCGCTCTTCACGACGACCACGGTGTGCGGGTTCGCCGCGGCGACCGCCGTCACGAGCGCGTCCTGGTCGCCGTCGAGGGCCAGGCTCGGCCGGTCCTTGCCCTCGGTTTCGTTGTCGCCGACCATCACGACGGCGACGTCGGCGGTGTGCGCGAGAGAGGCCGCCCGCGCCGGGTCGCTGCCGTCGTCGAGCGTCACCACGGCTCCCGGAACGCGCTGCTGGAGGCCGGGCAGAGGGTCCACTGTGGACGTCGGGATGACGGCGGAGCTGCCCCCGCCGCCGGTCTTGGCCCGGGTCGCGAACGGCCCGATCAGCGCGATCGACTTCATCGCACGGTCGTCGAGCGGCAGCTGGGCGTGCTCGTTGCGCAGCAGCACCATGCCGCGCTCGGCGAACTGCTTCGCGGCGGCGTCGTGGCGCGCGACCGGCAGCGGCGTCAGCACCGGCGGGTGGTCGAACTGCCCGAACGCGAACATCGTGCGGAACCGCGGCCGCAGCAGCTCGTCGACGCGCTGTTCGCTCACCTGCCCGGCGAGCACAGCTTGCTTCATCTTCTCGCCGTACCAGGTGCCGTCGATCATTTCGAGGTTCATGCCGGCGTTCGCCGAGCCGACGGTGCTGTGCGCGGCACCCCAGTCCGACTGGATGAAGCCCTTGAACCCCCAGTCGTCGCGCAGCTTGTCCTGCAGCAGCGCCGGGTTCTCGCACAGGAACACGCCGTTGATCTTGGGGAAGGCGCACATGACCGAGCCCGCGCGGCCTTCGGTGACGGCCTGCTCGAAGTGCGGCAGGTAGAGCTCGTTGAGGGTGCGCTCGTCGATGTGCTCGTCGATGGTGAAGCGCTGGGTCTCCTGGTTGTTCGCCGCGTAGTGCTTGACCTCGGCGATGGTGCCGTTCTCCTGGATGCCGCGGATGTCGGCGGCGCCCAGGGCCCCGACCAGCACCGGGTCCTCCCCCATTCCCTCGAACGTCCGGCCGTTGCGCGGGACGCGGGCGATGTTGACGTCGGGGCCTTCGGACACGTTGTGCGCGAGCGCGCGGGTTTCGTCGCCGATCAGGCGGCCGTAGCGGCGCGCGAGGTCGGTGTCGAAGGTCGACGCCAGCGCCATCGTGGCCGGCAGCGCGGTCGCCGGCTTCTGCGGTTTGTCGTCGGCGGGTCCCATGCCGGCCGGCCCGTTGGCGATCCGGAAGCCGGGCACGCCCAGGCGTGGGATCGGCGGCACGAACCGCTGGTGCTCGGCGTCGGGCTGCAGGTGCAGCTGGGAGATCTTCTCGTCGAGCGTCATCGCGGCGACGAGCTCCGCGGCGCGGCGGTCGGGCGGCTGACGGGCGTCGCGCCAGGGCTGCGCGTCCGCGGTGGCGGTCGCGGGCGCCGCGAGCGAAAGTCCCAGTACCGCGGCGAGAACGAGCCGGCCGTTGCGCATGGGGTCTCCTCGTCACCGAACGGGATCGACGGCGGACAAGCTAACGCATACGTGACCAGTAAACATAGATGCGATAGTCGTTCACGTACTTGAACATCGCTGTGGCTCAACCGTTTCCCCGGCTCAAGCGTGGAGAGGGCACGCAGACGAGGGGATGCACGATGCTGAAGAAAACACTGATCGGAGTAATGGCCGCGGGGGCCGCGACACTCGCCCTGGCGGCACCGGCGCACGCGGACCAGGCCGTCGTGTGGTCGCTGACCCAGCAGGTCGAGCCCGGCGGGCAGGTCCAGGCGGTCGTGTTCGCGGAGTGGGACGTGGGCTGCACGCCGAGCGGACCGGTCACCTCCCGGGGCTTCACCGCACCGCTGCAGTGGACCGAGGGCGGGAACTGGGGCCGGCACGCCGGGTATGCGACGGCGGTCTCCCAGCCCGGCATGTACCTGGCGGTGTTCCCGTGCACCGACGGCCGGACGGCCACCGGCTCCTTCGCCGTCACGAATCCCCAGCCGCCGAGCGGCACGACCCGCCTCGAGCCGGCGAAACCGCAGGGGGCGGCCAAGCCGGGCGGCGCCACGGCAGCCTGACCATCCACAAAGGACACCCCGGGGCGGGCGCGTGCCCCCAGGCAGCCGCCCCGGGGACCCGCCCACCCCAGAGGGCGGGTCCGGCCCGGCGGGAGCGGATCGCCCCGCCGGGCCGGTCTCAGCGGGCCGCGGCCAGCCGCAGCGCCCGGTAGACGAACTGCTGGTCCCCCAGCCGGTGCCGCAGATCGCGTTCCAGCCCGGCGATCGGGTAGAGGTTCTGCGGCGCCCGCGAGTCCTTGTAAGCCACCGAGGCGAACCGTCCCAGCACCGACTGCGTCAGGTTCGCCAGCTCGGCCACCTCCGCCCGCCCGAGGTGCGGCGCCGCTTCGACGCGGACCACGCCCGACCACGGCGGCCCGCCCACCGACGGCAACCGCAGGTACCACGAATGCCGGACCCACGTCGTGCCCATCAGGAACACCGGGGTGCGCTGGTGCGGGCCCAGCCGGCCGACCATCGCGTTGAGCTCGCCGGGCAGGTACGTCGTCTGGTGGCTCTTGATGAACCCGACCGCCCGGGGCAGGTGCGTGCGCCCGCTCAACGGGCCGTCCACGACGAGCAGGTCGGTGCCGACGTGGCCGGCGATCGCCCGGCGCGCCTCGGCGGCCGTGTCCAGCTCGGCTTCGGCCAGCTGCTCCTGCAACGCCGACGACAGCACGACCGCCAGCGGCTTGTCCTCCTTGGCCGCGGAGCGGAACGCCCGGTAGACCCCCGCCGAGGTGGGGATGTCCCCCGCTTCCGAAGCCACCGTGAACACCCCGCGGCGGACGTCGGTCGCGACGACGTGCGCCCGCCCGTCGCAGCAGCACACCACCCCGGCCGCGTAGGACGCGCAGAGCCCGATGGACGCCGAGTTCATCCCCGCCGGGTCGTCGATCCAGACGCGGGCGTCGATCCGGCGGACGCCGTCGACGAACAAGATGGCCTCGGGCGGCGAAACCGGTCTCGGGTCGATCGGCGCCCACTCTTCCGTGGGCATCTCGACTTCGAGCTCGACCTCGGCTCCGGATCGCGCCAGCTCCTCGGCCTCCATCGAACTGCCGTAGCCCGGGTCCCACGAGTCGATGCTGAAGTTCATCCCGGCCAGCGCCGTCATGCGCCCTCCCTGCTGATGTGCGAGCCGGAGCCGTCGCGGGTGACCTGGAACCGCACCGGCACGCGCTCGGCGAGCGCCGGCACGTGCGTGATCACCCCGACCATCCGGGAGCCGGTGGCCGACAGGTTCTCCAAAGTGGACGCCACGACGTCCAGGGTGGCCTCGTCCAGCGTGCCGAACCCCTCGTCGAGGAAGATCGACTCGAGCTTGGTCGCGCCGTCGGCGGCCATCGCCCCGAGCTGGGACGACAGCGCGAGCGCCAGCGAAAGCGACGCCTGGAACGTCTCCCCGCCGGACAGCGTCTTCACTGGCCGCCGGGCGTCGGCCTCGTTGTGGTCCACCACGAGGAAGTCGCCCTTGTCGTGGGTCAGCTCGAACTGGCCGCCGGACAGCTCCAGCAGCGACGCGGACGCCTCGGCGACGAGCGTGTCGAGCGCCCCGGCGATCAGCCAGCGCGGGAACTTGTCCGAGCGCAGGAGATCCGCCAGCAGCCGGGCGACCTGCGCTTCGGACTCCGCGGCCGCGATGTCGCCGTGCAGGCCCGCCACGCGCGCCACGCGCCGCTTCATCTCCGTGTGGTCGGCCTCGGCGCGCGCCCGGGCCGCGGCAACGGCCACCGGGACCCGATCGCGCACCTCACCGGTTTCGTCCAGGGAGATCCCGAGCGCGGTGACGTCGTCGACGACCGCGCGTTCGGCCACCCGCAACGCGTCGGCGGCTTCGCCCTCGGCGGTCGTCGCGGCGGCCAGCCGTTCGCGGTGCCGGTTCGCCTGCCCGGCCGCCCAGTCCGTGAGCGCGGTCCAGGCGCCGAGGAGGCTCTCCCCGGCTGTGACAAGCGGGGCTTCGCCCCGGGCCGGGGGCTCCGCCACCCGGGCCCCCGAAAAGCCGTCGATCGGCGGGGCGCCAAGGCCGACCAGCGGGTCGCGCGCCCGGGACAACCGCTGGCGTTCGGCGTCGACCTGCTCGGCGATCCGCGCCTGGGCTTGCGCGGCTTGTTTCGCGGCCGCCCGGGCGGTCCGCAGGTCCGCGTCGGCCGTCTTCGCGGCTTGTTCGAGTTCGGCCACCTTCGCCAGCTGTTCGGCGACCACCTCGGCGGACGGCGCGCCGTCCAGGATCTCGGCCAGTTCGCCGTGGCGGCGCCGGGTGTTCGCCCACTCGGTGCTCGCCGACTGTTCCGCGAGCGCCGCCTCCGAAGCGCGCTTGCGCCGCTGCTCGGCGTTCCGTTCGGCGGAGGCGAGGTCGTCCGCCGCGACGACGGCTTCCTTGCCCGCGGCTTCGGCGGCCGCTTCGAGGGCGGCCAGCACCGTCCGCCGCTCCTCGAGCGCCGCCGCCGCCCAGGCGGTCAGCCGCTGCCAGCCCGCTGGGACGTCGTCGCCGCCGATCGCCGGTGCGCCCAGCTCCACCAGCGGATCCCGCGCCGCGCGCAACGCCTCCCGCGCCGCCGCGAACGACTTTTCGACTACGTCGGCTTCGTTCTGCGCCGCCACGCGCTCGGCGCGCGCCGCCGCCAGTTCCTTGTCGGCGGCGTGCGCGACCTCGGCGACGCGGGCACGGCCGTCGATCGTCGCGGACAGCCATTCGCCCCGCGCGCGCACCGCCGCGACGAGGTCCGCGTAGTCCTGCTCGGCGAACGCGGCCTCGACCGGGCGCAGCAGCACCGGCGACTCCGGCGGGCCGTCGACACCCGCGAGCGCCACGCGCAGTTCTTCCGCCTGCGCGGCCGCGGACACGGCCGAGTCGCTGTCGCGGTCCACGGCCCGTTCCAGCTTGCGCAGCGCGGACTCGGCGGCGGCGCGGCCGGATTCGGCCCGCTCGAGGCGCTGCCTCGCCTCGGCCAGGTGGGCGTGGCCGCCGGCGTCGGGCAGCGTCGCCACTTCCTGCTCGCAGACCGGGCACGGGTGCCCGACGGCGAGCCCGGCACGCAGGCTCAGCGCCTGCCCGGCCCGTTCGGCTTCGGTCACCGCCGACTTCGCCGCGGTGACTTCGGTGTCGGCGCGGGCGAAGGCGGTTCGCGCCGCTTCGAGTTCCTTGCGGCGCGCGGCCTGCTCGGGCGCCGCCTTCCGCTGGGCTTCGCACACCGCGTAGAGCGTCCTGGCGTCGGAGCGGGCGGCGGCGAGCGGGGCGACGTCCGGCTGCGCGGCCAGCACCGCGCGCGCTTCGGCGTCGGCGGTCTCGGCGCCACGCAGCCGGGCGTCGGCGTCCGCCGTGCGCTTCGCCACCCGCGCCGCCTCTTTCGACAGGTCCCCGAGATCGGCCGGCGGCCGCAGCCCGGCCAGCCGATCGCGGTCCTGCCGGACGCGCGCCGCTTCGGCGGCCGCGTTCTCCGCGGCACGTGCGGTCCCGTCCCTGGCTTCCCGGGCCACGTCGACCGCGGACACGGCCTCGGTGACCGCCGCGGCGGCGGCCGCTTTCGCCTCCGACGCCGCGGTCGCCGTCTCTTCCCGGCGCGGGAGTGCCTGCTCGACCTCGGCGAGCTCGGTGCGAGCGGCGCGGATCCGTTCCAGCTCGCCGCGAGCCGGAGCGGCGGCGAGGGCGGCCCGCGCGGCTTCGTCCGCCGCTTCGGCCCGCTCCAGCCCGGTTCGCGCCGTGGTGGCCGCCTCCACCGCGGCCTGGCGCCGGGTTTCGAGGTCTTCGACGCCGTCCGGACGTTCCAGCGCGTCGAGGACACCCAGCTCCCGCGTCAGCGACGCGACGAGCTGCCGCGCTTCGGTGTGGGCGCGGGTGGCGTCGGACAAACCCGGCAGGGCCGCGTTCACGCGCGCGTCGAGGTCCGCGAGCGCCGTCATCCGCGCGGAAAGCTCTTCGACGGCCTCCTCGGTCGCGTCGGCGTAGCTGCCGAGCTGTTCGGCGAGGACGGCGGCGCGCTGCTTCTGCTGCTCCGCCGTGACGCCGGCGCGGCGGCCGATCCGTTCGTAGACCTCCAGGCCCAGCAGCTTGATGAGGATCTTCTGCCGGTCGGCGGCCTTGGCGTGCAGGAACTCCGCGAAGTCGCCCTGGGGCAGCGCCACGCAGGTGCAGAAGTGCTTGAACGTCAACCCGAGCAGGCGCTCGATCGCCGGGGTGACCTCGGAGTCCGCGGCGATCGGGTCGGCGTCGTCCTCCGCGCCGCCGAGCGCGGTGGGGTCGGCGAGCCGTTCCAGCCGGACGTTCTTGACGCTGACCGTGGGTTTCTTCCCGCCGCTGCGCCGGACTTCCCGCACGACGTGGTAGCGGACGCCGCCCGCGTCGAACACCAGCCGCACGGTGGCCCGGTTCACCGTCGGGGCGAGCGCGGGCGCGACGAGGCCTTCGTGGTCCCAGCGCGCGACAGAGCCGTAGAGGGCGAAGGTGAGCGCGTCGATCACGGTGCTCTTGCCGGCGCCGGTCGGCCCGACGAGCGCGAAGTAGTCGGTGTCCTCGAAGCTGACTTCGGTCTTGTCGCGGAACGACGCGAAGCCGGTCATCTCGAGCAGTACAGGCCGCATGTCACACCCCGCTCGTCTCTTCGTCGTGCAGCCGCGCGAAGAGCGACTGCACGCGCTTGTCCTCGACGGTGCGCTCCTCGCAGTAGGACGCGAACAGCTCCCCCGGCGAACGGTCCGCGATCGCGCGGTCGCCGCCCGCCGTCGTCACCGGGGCGGCGAACTCCGGGTCGATGCGGATCTCCAGGGCGTTGGGCAGGGCTTCCTGGATCTCTTCGCGCAGCCCGGCCCTGGTCGCTTCGCGGACGTAGACACGAAGGTAGTCCTCGCCGAACTCCCCGGCCCGGCCGACGAGTTCCGCCACCGTGCCGTGCACGGTCCGCAGCCGCCGTCCCGCCGTCATCGGGATTTCGGTGATCTTCGCCGGCGTCGTGGGCGTGACCTCCACGGCCAGGACCACGCTCTTGTTGTCCTGTTCACCGAAGTCCACGGCGAACGGCGAGCCGCTGTAGTGCACCGGGCAGGCGGCGGGCAGGGACTGGCGCCGGTGCAGGTGGCCGAGGGCGACGTAGTGCGGGTCGGCGCCGAACGCCGTCGCGGGCACGTGGTACTCGAAGATCGACTGCGCCGCGCGCTCGCCGCCGCCCATCGTCCCGCCGGTCACCGTCAGGTGCGCCATGACGAGGTTCACCGCGCCGGCGGTGAACCCGGACTTGAGGTGCTCCAGGATGTCGCGCACGCGCTGGTCGTACTCGCCGACGTTGTCCGCCGGGGTCCCGGCGAGCAGCTCGGCGGCGCGGACCGCGTAGCGCTGGGAAAGGAAGGGCAGCACGGCGACGTTGACGCGCTCGCCGGTCGAGCGGGCGTCGAACGACACGACCCCGCCGTCCGCCACCGGCCGCGGGTTCCCGGTGAGGTGGATGCCCGCTTTCCGCAGGAGCGGCCGGTACGCCTCGAACGTCGCCGCGTGGTCGTGGTTCCCGGCGATCGCGATGACCTCGGCGCCGGTGTCGCGCAACGCCATCAGCGCCTGGACCACGAGCTCCTGCGCGGCGGCCGACGGCGCCGACGTCTCGTAGAGGTCGCCCGCGACGAGGATCGCGTCGAAGGCCTCGTCCCGCGCGATCCGGACGATCTCGCCGAGCACGGTGCGCTGCTCGTCCAGGCGGTTGCGGCCCTTGAGCGTCTTGCCGACGTGCCAGTCGGAGGTGTGCAGGAACTTCACGCGGCGTCCTTCCGTTGCGAAGATCGGGAGCGGCTCAGAACGGCGGCGGGTCGTCGCCGAACGGGTCACCGCTGCCCGTCGGCAAGCCCGCGAAGGGATCGGACTTCTTGGCCGCCGCCGAGGTCGTCGGCACCTTCCCGGCCTCGGAAAGCCGGGTGGCCCAGGCCGGGAACGGGAAGCCGACGGCGATCGGCACCGGGATCTCCGGCTGGCTCACGAACATCGTGCCGGGCGTGGCGAGCGTCGCGCGGACCCGCTGGCTGGCCGGGAGGAACCCGTACTCGGGGCGCGAGGCCTCCGCGGCGTCGAGGCGGCCGACGATCCGCACCGAGCTGTTGCTGACGATCCGGCGCTCGACCTCGCTGGCGGTCTGCTGCGCACCGATCAGGATGACGCCGAGGGACCGCCCGCGCTCGGCGATGTCCAGCAGCACCTCCTTGATGGGGCTGCTGCCTTCGCGCGGCGCGTACTTGTTCAGCTCGTCCAGCATGGTGAACAGGAGCCCGCCCGGGCCGGCGGCTTCCTTGCGCGCGGTCTCCGCGGCGAGCGTGACACCGACGACGAACCGCTGCGCGCGCTCGACGAGGTTGTGGATGTCCACGACGGTCACCTGCTGGTTCTCCGTCGACAGCTGACGCGCGGGGTGATCGGTGAGGTCGCCGCGGATCAGGCCGTTGAGCGCGCGCTGGCTGGAGCGCAGGCGGCGGATGAACGCGTTGACCGTGCCGGCCCCGGTGACCGCGCCCGCCCAGCTCGCGCGGGTTTCCTCGTCGGTGACGCGCTCGCAGATGACGTCGACGAGTTCGGCGTAGGTGCGGCACAGCACGCCGTCGACGTTCGCGGCGCCGTCCTTGCCCGCGGGGGTGCTGTCGAGGCGCAGCCGGTTCGCGACCTGGTGGATGACCATCGTGTACTGGTTGCGCTCGTCCTCGGCGTCGGCGAAGACGTAGGGCAGCAGGTCCTTCGCGCAGAACTCCGCGATGGTCCACCAGAACGCCCCGACACCAGTCGTGCGCCCGGTGACGTAAGGCTTCCCCGTGGTGTCCGACGGCGTCGGCGGCGCGTAGAAGCCCACGGACGCGAAGGGCTCCGCGGGCAGGCCGAGCTTGGCGTACTCGGCCTTCAGCTTCTCGTCCAGGTGGACGTTCGGGGTGTCGAGGAACAGCAGGTCCTCGCCCTTGACCGAGAACACGAGGGCCTTGGCGTTGTGGGCGTTCGGCAGGGCACCGCCGCGGAAGATCGAGTGCAGCAGGAACAACGCGAACGACGTCTTCGTCGCGACGCCGGAGACGCCGCTGATGCTGACGTGCGCGCCCCGGGTGCCGTCGAGGAAGTCCATGTTCAGGAAGACGGGTTCGCCGTCCCGCCCCAGGCCGACCGCCACCTGGCGGGTCATGTTGTCGAAGTACAGCGCCTGCGCGCGATCCTCCCCCACGGCGCGCTGCACGACGGCCCCCGGCCGCGGCGGCACGTAGCACTCGGGCTCGACGCGGGTGGTCGCGATCTCGGCGATCTCCTGCACCTGCGCGGGCAGGACGCCGTCGGAGATCAGGAAGACGTCGCTGCCGAAGCTGGCGCCTTCGTGCCGCGCGCTCACCTGCGTCACGACGCCGAAGGACGTGACTTCGCCCAGGCCGGGGAGTTCCCGCCGGGTGACGACGACGTCGTCGAGCTGCAGATAGGCCTCGGGATCGATCGCCACGTGGAACTGCAGCGGCGTCGAGTCCTCGGTCCCGGCCACCCGGCCGACCACGGTCGTGAGTGTGTCCTGGTCCACGGTTCTCCCTGTCGCACCCGGCGCTTCTTCCGGCGGCAGACTAGCTCGCCGGACCGACAGTCCCGCGCCCAACACGGCGTTGCGGGCACCGGGTACCGGACACGGCACGTGCGGTCGCGGCTGGGCCGAACGAGTGAGTTCACCCTACGGGGAAGATCTTTTTCGCCGCACCGTAACTTCCGGCGCGGGCGCCACCGGTTGCGCCGCAACGGACCTCGCCGCACCCCGGAGAGGTCGCACCGGGCGGGCCGGGCGTTACTGCGTTGGCCCCACGGCGAAGTGGCTCCGCCGGCCCCTCGCCGCACCCCGCGACGGCCCCGCCGGCGGCCCCGGGAACCGCCGCCGCCGCGCGGGATCGGGCCCGGAGTGGCACCGGACACACGCCGGAGGCCCCTCTCCCGGCGTGTCGCGGAAAAAAGCTCCCGAAGGGCCTCCAGTCCTATATGGACGACCACTGTGGACGGCTCCGCTATAGGGTTTTGCCTGCTCAGGGCCATGGTCGACGTTCGGTTCCCATTCCGGGGCACGTCTCACGAAGGCTCTTCGGGCGGCGGAACCAGCGCCCTCGCAAGGAAATATTTCGGTCCTCGGTTGGATTTTGTGCGGTATTGGTAATACCGTGTGCAGTGTCGGCCGAGATGGGCCGTGACTAGATGTTCCACTATGGAGGACTGGAATGACGAACAAGGCCCAGCTGATCGAGGCGCTGTCGGAGCGTCTGGGCGACAAGAAGGTGGCTTCGCAGGCCGTTGACGGTCTGGTGGACATCATCATCCGGACGGTCAACAAGGGCGAAAAGGTCAACATCACCGGCTTCGGTGTGTTCGAGAAGCGAGCCCGTGCCGCGCGCACCGCCCGCAACCCGCGCACCGGCGAAGCCGTGCGCGTGAAGAAGACCAACGTGCCCGCCTTCCGCGCCGGCACGACGTTCAAGGACGTCATCTCCGGCTCCAAGAAGCTCCCGAAGGCGACTCCGGTCAAGCGCGCCACCGCCGCCGGCACGACCACCCGTGCGACGACCGCCAAGGCGGCCGCCCCGGCCAAGGCCACCACCACGCGGGCCACCTCGACCCGTGCGGCCGCGGCCAAGCCGGCCACCGCTCGCGCGACGACCACGCGGACCCGCGCCGCCGCGGCGAAGCCGGCCGCGAAGGCCACCGCCGCCAAGGCGGCCCCGAAGACCGCGGCCAAGGCTCCCGCCAAGGCCACCGCGGCCAAGGCCACCACCACGCGGGCGAAGGCCGCCGCCAAGCCGGCCGCCACGAAGACCGCCGCGGCGAAGAAGCCCGCCGCCGCCAAGGCTCCGGCCAAGCGCACGTCGGCTGCCAAGAAGAAGTAACCAGGGTTCATCCCGGAAGGGCCCCGCACCAGCCTGGTGCGGGGCCCTTCGGCGTTCCCGGGCCGGCGGGCGAACAGCGTTCACCGGCGATCGCGCCGCAGTGCCTTACCCGGCCGGGGAACGCGGAACCGGTCCCGGCCACCTTCACCACACCGCGGCCGGACCAGCGGAAGAATTCACGAGACCGCCTCGCCGACAATCCCGGACCGGTCCCCGGCCTCTCGCGGGTCCGCGTCACCGGACCACCGGGCCGGGTGGGCTGAGCCGGGGCCCAGGAACGCCGTCACGCACCCGGACGGCGCCTGGACGTACTCGGGCAGCCACGGCCGTCCGCGCCGCCCTCAGCCCCTCTCCGGGATTCGGGTTTCCGGAATTGCGGCGCCGGGGAAACACACCCGGCCGTGACGGTTGCGTTCCCGCCCCGACGGGTAGCCGGAACTCGAGAATTGCCCGAAGACCCGCGAGGAGTGGTGATGGCGGCGAACGAGAAGCAGGAAGACCCCGACGCGGAGCTCGCCCGCTCACGGCAGCACATCGAGGAGGCCAAGGAGGCCGCCGCGAAGGCGGACCTCGCGGACCCCGCCGAAGGAGCGGCCGACGAGGCGCTGGAGACGGACCCGCCGTACCACCAGGGCGAGCAGGGCTCGACGCCGTCCGGAACGTAGGCCGGGAAAGGCGGGATCACCGCGCCGGACCGCCTCGGTGGAACCGGCGCGGTGCGTCCTATCAGGACTCCGGAATCGCGGGAAGCCCCCGGGGAAATTGCCGTACCGATCCCCGGGTGGATACACTCCACCGAAGAACGTCGGCCATTGTGCATCTTGTCACACGTCACGTTCCCCCGGACGCACATCCAGCTTGAGGAGCATTCCCGTGGCCCAGAAAGTCCTCGTCGAGATCCTGGACGACATCGACGGCTCCACCGCCGCTCAGACCGTTCAGTTCGGGCTCGACGGTGTCACCTACGAAATCGACCTTTCGGACGACAACGCCTCCGCGCTGCGCGACGAGCTCGCCCGCTACATCGCGGCCGGCCGGCGCATCGGCGGCCGCAAGGTGCGGGTCGCGACGGGCCAGTCGACCACGACGAGCACGACCGACCGCGAGCGCAACCAGCAGATCCGCGCCTGGGCGAACGCGAACGGCTACGAGGTCTCCGAGCGCGGGCGCCTTTCGTCCGAGGTGATCGCGGCCTTCGAGCAGGCCCAGGTGGCCGAGACCGAAGCCCCGGCGGCGGCGCCGCGCAAGCGCGCCCCGCGCAAGAAGGTCGCCGCCGCCCGGAAGTGACGGCGGTGGCCGGCAGATCACTGGGGAGAGATCAAGGCGCCCGGCCCGCCGGCGGCGAGGACGGTTCGTCCTCGCCGCCGACGGAGACCGTTTCCGCCCGGTCACGCGGGTCGCTGACCCGCCGTTCGTGAATCACCGGGGTGCGTGTCGAACCCCGCCGGGCGACGCCCCCGGCTCCCGCTCACGCGAAACCGACCAGCCACTTCTGCGCATCGCTCGAGTTACACGGCCACAGCCGCACCTCGACCCCGGACGCGGTGTCCAACCCCACCGGGCAATGCCCCCGGCTCCCGCTCACGCGAAACCGACCAGCCACTTCTGCGCGTCAGTCGTGTTGCACTGCCACAGCTGCATGGCCAGCCCCGGGATCGCCTGGTTCCCCGGCACGTCGATGCAGAAACCGGTGTCCCGGAACCCCACTCTCGACATCAGCGTCACGAGGTCGGGCAGCCCCCTGCTGCTCTTCCACTGGTCGTTGCTGATCGCCGCGCACTGGTTCTGCAGGAGGCGCGCACCGTTGAAGGCGCCGTCGAAGGCGTCGAAGCACAGGTGGCTCGCCTCGTTGGCGAACTGCCACCGGTTGGTTCCCCCGAACCCCTGCGGGAACCAGCGCTGCACGGCACTCCCGGTGCACGGCACCTGCACGATCGGCGCGAACAGCTCGAGCGACCCGCCCTCGGGCTGCAGGCAGAAGCCGTTGCCGGCGTTCCTGATCGGGTGCGGCTCGGCGGCGTGCGCGACGCCCGCACCCACCACGCTCATCCCGGCGGCCAGCAGGCCCGCCGAAATCGCCGCGATGACCTTGCTGCGAATCCTCATGTCTCTCCCTCTTTCCGGTTGGCACCAGATCGAGGCGGCGGCCCCGCCCGCCGGCCTCGGAGGCATCCTCCGGCCGCCCGTCGACAATCGTTCGACAACCGGTCGACACCGGATCCGGCCCAGGCGCGGACAGTCCGGAGGTGGCCACGCGGAGCGCGACTGCTCGCGGCGAGTCGTTCGCGGCCCGGTGAGGACGTCGCCCGAGCTGCGCCGGCGTTCCCGGGCCCGGGAACGCCGAAGGGCCCCGCACCTGCCGGTGCGGGGCCCTTCCGGTCGTAGTACTGCTACTTCTTCTTGGCGGCCGAGGTCCGCTTGGCCGGAGCCTTGGCGGCGGCGGGCTTCTTCGCCGCGGCGGTCTTCGTGGCGGCCGGCTTGGCGGCGGCCTTCGCCCGCGTGGTGGTGGCCTTCGCGGTGGTGGCCTTGGCCGCGGTGGTCTTCGCCGCGGCGGTCTTCGGGGCCGCCTTGGTGGCGGTGGCCTTCGCGGCCGGCTTCGCCGCGGTGGCACGGGTCCGGGTCGTGGTGGCCGGCTTGGCCGCGGCGGCCCGCGTGGTGGTGCGGGTCGCGGTCGCCTTGGCCGGAGCGGCGGCGGCAGCGGTCTTCGTGGCGGTCGCGCGGGTCGCGGTGGCGCGCTTGACCGGGGTGGCCTTGGGCAGCTTCTTGGAGCCGGAGATGACGTCCTTGAAGGTGGTGCCGGCGCGGAACGCGGGCACGTTGGTCTTCTTGACCTTCACGGCCTCACCGGTGCGCGGGTTGCGAGCGGTACGCGCCGCACGGGCCCGCTTCTCGAACACACCGAAGCCGGTGATGTTGACCTTTTCGCCCTTGTTGACCGTCCGGATGATGATGTCCACCAGACCGTCGACGGCCTGCGCAGCCACCTTCTTGTCGTCGCCCAGGCGCTCCGACAGCGCCTCGATCAGCTGGGCCTTGTTCGTCATTCCAGTCCTCCATAGTGGAACCAACAGTCAGGCCCATCTCGGCCGACGTCACACAGAGTATTACCAGGACGGCCGAAAATCCAAACAGGGGTGGCCGAAACTTCGTTGTGTCGCCGAAGAAGTCCGGGCTCGACGTCGCCGGCCCCAACCCTCCCCATTCGGCACGGACAGTCAATGATCGGGCGCTGACCTGCGCACATGCCGGGAAAATGAGCGACATGTCCATATAGGACAGGGTCGGGACGGGCTTTCCAGTCGCTCAGTTGTTCGACCATGAGGACGCGAAAAACCCAAGCGGCTCAACGGAGAACCTCGCGGGAACGAAGACCGCGGCAGCGCGGTCAGGCCCGCGACGGCGGCGATCGCGGCGGTGAACAGCCCGGCGCGGCGGCGTCAACCGGTCCGGCGGACGATCGCGGCCGGCCAAGGAGCCACGCTCGACGAAGCCACGCCGTTCCCGCACCGCCGGCCGGAAGCCGTCCCAAGTGGACTTCACCGACCTGACCCGGGGCGGTCGGGATGCCGGGCGCCGGCACGCCGAAGCTCGCCGCCCGGTGCGCGACGCTGCCCGGCGCGGGCGGTCGGGACACGGGCGGTCAGGCGGGCACCGGCTCGGACGGCGACCCGGTCCCGGACGGCACGTTCCGCGCCGTCGAACCCGGCGAGCACGGGATGGCTTCGACGGCCGTCCACCGGGGCGCCGCCCTCCTGGTGATCGGCGGCGACCTCGTCCTGCCGACGCGGCAACGTGCCCGGCGCGCGGGCGTCTCCCAACGGATCGGCAGGTCCTCCCTACCGTCCGGATAGGACGTTCCGCCGACCGGCCGGATCGTCGTGCTGGTGGTGAATACCGGTTCGACCGGCGCACCCGACAATTCTCCGAGGCGGGTTCCCGTTTCCGATACCGGCGAGGAGATATCTCCCCAAACCGACCGGTATGGATATACTCCGCGGAGGAGCGGCACATTCGTGCGCTCGGTCACCGCCACCGGTTTACTGGTATATACCGTTTCAAGGAGCAGGAATGGCCCAGAAGGTCCTCGTCGAGATGCTCGACGACATCGACGGAACGCCCGCCGCCCACACCGTCCCGTTCACCCTCGACGGCGTCATGTACGAGATCGACCTCTCCGACGAAAACGCCGCCGCCCTGCGCGACGAACTCGCCCGCTACATCGCCGCCGGCCGCCGCACCGGTGGGCGCAAGGTCCGCGTCGCGACCGGCCAGTCGACGACGACCAGCACGAGCGACCGCGAGCGCAACCAGCAGATCCGCGCCTGGGCGAACGCGAACGGCTATGAGGTCTCCGAGCGCGGCCGGCTGTCGTCCGAGGTGATCGCCGCGTTCGAATCCGCTCAGGCCGCCGAGGCCGCGGCGCCGGCAGCGGCCGCGCGCAAGCGTGCCCCGCGCAAGAAGGTCGCCGCCGTCAAGAAGTAGCCATGCTGACGGCAGATCACTGGGGAGAGATCACCGCGGTCGTTCCGTTGACCCGTCGGCGGCGAAGAAACCCACCTTCGTCGCCGACGGCTGCTTCTCCGCCCGCCCGGCCGGACGAGCTCCTGAACCGCACCACGATCGTCCCCACCGGCCCCGAGGCACCCGAGGCGTCCCTGCCGGGCTTCTCGCCCGAGTGAACCCCCTTGAGCCGCGAGTGGGATCTTCGTCTTTCAGCGCACCAAAAAGCCCGCCTGACCTGGGTCAGACGGGCTTGGGTGGTAACTGCTGGTACCCCCGATGGGATTCGAACCCACGCTACCGGCGTGAGAGGCCGGCGTCCTAGGCCGCTAGACGACGGGGGCTTAGGATCTTCCCTGGTTTCCCAGGGGCTTTTCAGTTTTTCTTGCTGGAGAGAACTTACCAGAGGCGATTTCTCGCTCTGCAGGGGGGTTACTCTCCGCAGCTGGGGTACCAGGACTCGAACCTAGACTAACTGGACCAGAACCAGTCGTGCTGCCAATTACACCATACCCCAGTGAGGTACCTACCGACCCGATCAGGCCCGGCCGGTTCAGCACCGCACGAGGAGAAATACTAGAGCACGCCGTTCCGGACGGTGAACGCGGGGGTGCCACTTCCGCGCTGGGCGGGGACACCGATCGTCGCGTACTCCGAAACCAGCAGCTCAGGCAGCTCGGCCAGGCCCGCCACCCGGTGGACGCCCTCGGGCACGCGCTCGCCGATGTCGTCGCGGTCGAGCCAGACCGCGCCGAGGCCGGCGTCGCGGGCGCCGATCGCGTCCGTGTCCAGTTTGTCGCCGACGTGAACGGCCTGGGCGGGTGCGCAGCCCAGGCCGAGGCAGACCGTGTGGAACATCACCGGATCGGGTTTGGCCACCCCGAGTTCCCCGGCGATGGCGACGTGGTCGAAGAACGGCGCCAGCCCCAGGTCGGCGATTTTCTTCCGCTGGTGACCACCCGACGCGTTGGTGACGGCGGCCAGCATCAGGCCGGCGGCGCGCAGCCATTCCAGGCAGTCGAGGACGTCGCCGAACAGCTGCCACGAGTGGTCGAGCAGCTCTCTTCGGCGCCGTTCGAACGAGCTCACCTGCTCGTCGTCGGCGAGGATACCGAGCTCCGCGAGGAAGCAGCCGGTGCGCCGCTGGTGCATCGTCGCGTAGTCGAGTTCGCCGGCGACGACGAGCGCGACGTGCTCTTCGGTGATCAGGTCCCACAACGGCCACAGGTCGCCCCGGCCGGTCAGGATGTGGAGGCTGCGGCGGATCGCGGCGGTGCAGTCGATCAGGGTGTCGTCGATGTCCAGGCACACCAGCCGCAGCTCCGGCGGCGCCCAGGGCTCGGACGCCGCCTCGGCGGGGACGGTTCGCGACGGGGTCCGGGGTGCCAGGGCGAAATCCACCCAGTGAGGCTAGGGCAACCGCAGCGTTCGCGACGCTGCCAAAGAGGTGATTGCCGCGCCCCCGTTCCGGCGCACCGGCTCTACTCCCAGTTGGCGAGCCGTCTTCTCTCGGTTATCCGACCAATGCGCGGCGAAGACGTCCCAACGAGACATCACGGCCGAGCAGTTCCATCGATTCGTACAGCGGAGGGGAAACCGTCCGCCCGGTCACGGCGACCCGGACCGGCGCGAAAGCCTTGCGGGGCTTGAGACCCAGACCGTCCACAAGGGCGTCCTTGAGCGCCTGCTCGATGGCCTCGGTCTCCCACGACGGCAGCGCTTCGAGCGCGGCGACCGCCGCGGCGAGCACCGGCTGCGCGGATTCGCCGAGGTTCTTCGCCGCGGCGTCCTCCTCGGGCGCGAACGCGTCTTCCGCAACGAAGAGGAAACGCACCATCGGGGCCGCGTCCGAAAGCACCGTGACGCGTTCCTGAACCAGCGGCGCGATCGCGTTCAGCCGGGCCAGCTGGTCCTCGCCCGGCGATTCCGGAAGGACACCCGCGGTGACGAGATAGGGCGTGACGCGCTTCACGAACTCGGCCGCGGGCAATGCCCGCACGTGGGTGCCGTTGATCGCTTCGGCCTTTTTGAGGTCGAACCGCGCCGGGTTGGCGCTGACCTTGGTGACGTCGAAGGCGGCGACCATTTCCTCGACGCTGAAGACGTCGCGGTCGTCGGCGATCGACCAGCCGAGCAGGGCCAGGTAGTTGAGCAGGCCCTCGCGGATGAAGCCGCGGTCGCGGTAGTTGAAGAGGTTCGACGAAGGGTCGCGTTTGGACAGTTTCTTGTTGCCCTCGCCCATGACGTACGGCAAATGGCCGAACTGCGGCGTGAACCCCGCGACGCCGACGCGCTCCAGCGCGGCGTAGAGCGCGATCTGCCGGGGCGTCGACGGCAGCAGATCCTCGCCGCGCAGGACGTGCGTGATCTTCATCAGCGCGTCGTCGACCGGGTTGGTCAGCGT
Source organism: Amycolatopsis sp. NPDC028719 (assembly GCF_055565395.1). Lineage (NCBI taxonomy): Bacteria > Bacillati > Actinomycetota > Actinomycetes > Pseudonocardiales > Pseudonocardiaceae > Amycolatopsis > Amycolatopsis sp. NPDC028719. The sequence continues at coordinate 200,514 of NZ_JBVHUL010000013.1, read as the reverse complement.
GTACAGCGGCTCACCGTTGGCGCGCACGAGCACCGGGTCCGGGATGGTGTTCGCCGGGAAGGTGATGTCTCCGCGCACCAAGTCGGTCCAGCCGAGGTCGGTGTCCGGCATGCGCAGCCGCAGCACCGGCGCGCGTCCCTCGGCGCGGTAGGCGGCGCGCTGCTCGTCGGTGAGGTCACGGTCGAAGTTGTCGTAGCCGAGCTTGGGGTCCAGGCCGGCGGCCTTGCGCCGCGCCTCGACCTCCTCGTTGGTGGAGAACGCCTCGTACAGCTCGCCCGCCTCGAGCAGCTTCGCGGCGACGTCGGCGTAGATCGCGCGCCGCTCGCTCTGGCGGTACGGCCCGTACTCGCCGCCGGCCTCGGGACCCTCGTCCCAGTCGATGCCGAGCCAGCGCAGCCCGTCGAGCAGCTGCTCGTAGGACTCCTGCGAGTCGCGGGCGGTGTCGGTGTCTTCGATCCGGAACACCAGTTGCCCCTGGTTGTGCCGGGCGAAGGCCCAGTTGAACAGCGCCGTGCGGATCAGCCCCACGTGCGGGGTGCCGGTCGGCGAAGGACAGAAGCGCGCGCGAACCACCGATGTCTCACTCATAGCCCGATCAGCGTATCCGCCGCCACATCGCTTGACGCCGGGGACCGGGCGGGTGCATCCTCGGCTTATTCAACAGGCGATGAATAGATGGGGAGATGGTGGAGATGACCGAGCGCACGAGCTGCGTCGTCATCGGTGGCGGGCCGGCCGGAATGGTCACGGGGCTCCTGCTGGCCCGGGCCGGCGTCGAGGTGACGGTGCTGGAGAAGCACGCCGACTTCCTGCGGGACTTCCGCGGCGACACCGTCCACCCGTCGACGCTCACGCTGCTGGACGAGCTGGGTCTCGGCGAGAAGTTCCACGCGCTGCCGCACAGCGAGCTGACCGCGGCCGGGTTCCCCCAGGAAAACGGCGAGATGATGAAGCTTGCCGACTTCACCCGGCTGAAGGTCGCCCACCCGTACATCGCGATGGTGCCGCAGTGGGACTTCCTCGACCTGCTCGCCGAAAGCGCCCGCAAGGAGCCGACGTTCGTCCAGCGGATGGAGACCGAGTGCACCGGCCTGGTCCGCGAACACGGGCGGGTCGCCGGCGTCACCTACCGCACGACCGCCGGGGAGACCGGGGAAATCCGTGCCGACCTGGTGATCGCCGCCGACGGCCGCTGGTCGCCGGCCCGCCGCGAAGCCGGCCTGGTGCCGCGCGAATACGACTGCCCGTTCGACGTCTGGTGGTTCCGCCTCTCGCGGAAGGAAGGAGACGTCGCCACGATGCTCCTGCCGAAGATGCGGGACCGCCGCTTCGCCGTGCCGCTCCCCCGGCCCAACTTCTTCCAGGTCGCCTATCTCGGGCCGAAAGGTGACGACCTGCGCAAGCAGGGCATCGAGGCGTTCCGCGACAACGTCACGCAGATCTGCCCGGAGTTCACCGACCGGGTGCACGAGCTCGAGACGATGGACGACGTCAAGTTCCTCGACGTGCGGCTCAACCTGCTGCGCAAGTGGCACGTCGACGGGCTGCTGTGCATCGGCGACGCGGCGCACGCGATGTCGCCGATCGGCGGGGTCGGCATCAACCTGGCGGTGCAGGACGCGGTCGCGGCGGCGACGCTGCTGGCCGAGCCGCTGCGCCGAGGCCGTCCCACGGAGGCGGATCTCGCGAAGGTGCGCTCCCGGCGGCTCGCGCCGACGCTGCTGGTGCAGGGGCTGCAGCGGCTGCTGCACCGCGGCGTGATGCGCGCGGTGATGGCGGGCAAGCGCAACGGCCCGCCGGCGCCGATGATCAAGCTGTGGAGCCGGTTCCCGGTGCTGTCGTACCTCCCGGCCCGGCTGCTCGGCCTGGGCCTGCGCCCGGAACACGCCCCGGCCTACGCCCGGCGCCCGATGGAGCCGGTCCAGCGGTAGGTCCCCGGAAAGCCGTGAATGTCGCATTGAGGGACTTGAAGTCCCTCAATGCGACATTCACGGACTTCGGCCGTCGGAACGGCTAGATGCTTTCGACCGGGTTGGTCAGGGTGCCGATGCCTTCGATGGTGATCGAGACGCTCTGGCCGCCCTCGATCGGGCCGACACCCTCGGGCGTGCCGGTCAGGATGACGTCGCCGGGCAGGAGCGTCATGACGCCGGAGACGAACTCGACCAGCTCGGGGATCTTGTGGACGAGGTCGGACGTGCGGCCGTCCTGCTTGAGCTCACCGTCCACCTCGGCCCGCAGCGCCAGGTCGGACGCGTCGAGCGACGTCTCGATCCACGGCCCGAGCGGGCAGAACGTGTCGAAGCCCTTCGCGCGGCCCCACTGGCCGTCGGACTTCTGGAGGTCGCGCGCGCTGACGTCGTTGGCCACGGTGTAGCCGAGGATCGCGCTCGCGGCGCGGGCGGCGGGCACGTTCTTCACCGGCTGGCCGATGACGATGGCCAGCTCGCCCTCGAAGTCGACCCGGCCGATGCCGGACGGACGCCGGATCGGCGCGTTCGGCCCGACGACCGTGGTCGACGGCTTGAGGAACAGCATCGGGGCGCTGGGCACCTCGTTGCCGAACTCGGCCGCGTGCTTGGCGTAGTTCCGGCCGACGGCGATCACCTTCGACGGCAGGATCGGCGCGAGCAGCCGGACGTCGGCCAGCGGCCACCGCTTGCCGGTGAAGTTGGGCTGGCCGAACGGGTGCTCGGCGATTTCCAGGACCTGGGCGTCGTCGCCGTCCCCTTCGACCGAAGCGAACGCGACACCACCGGGATGAGCAATACGGGCTAGGCGCACGGCGTCAGTCTACGTCTGCCCACCCGACGGCTTTCGGGGGTTCCGGGTGGCGGA
>NZ_JBVHUL010000013.1:0-197579 GCF_055565395.1 Amycolatopsis sp. NPDC028719 | reverse complement strand
GGAGCCCCCGGCCCGGGCCGAAGGCCCGGATGTCCCTGTGCCTTTCGGGGGTTCCGGGTGGCGGAGCCCCCGGCCCGGGCCGAAGGCCCGGATGTCCCTGTGCCTTTCGGGGGTTCCGGGTGGCGGAGCCCCCGGCCCGGGCCGAAGGCCCGGATGTCACTGTGCCGGGGCCACGGTGCTGCTCTTGTGCACGAGCGCGTCACAGAGGGCCAGCCAGCTGGCCTCGACGATGTTCCCGTGCACCCCGACCGTGGTCCACTCGCGCTCGCCGTCGGTGCTCTCGACCAGCACGCGCGTCACCGCGTCGGTGCCCGGGTGGCCCTGGAGGATGCGGACCTTGTAGTCGGCGAGCTCCACACTGTCCAACCAGGACAGGTGCGGCGACAGCGCCTTCCGCAGGGCGGCGTCGAGCGCGTGCACCGGGCCGATGCCCTCGGCGGTGGCGATGACGCGCTGGCCGCCGACGTGCACCTTGACCGTCGCTTCGGACACGACCTCGGCGTCGGCGCGGTGGTCGAGCACGACCCGGTAGGACTCGAGCTCGAACGGCGCCTCGGCGGGCACGTCGGCCTCCTGGCGCAGCAGGAGCTCGAGGGAGGCGTCGGCCGCCTCGAAGGACCAGCCCTCCGCTTCGAGGCGCTTGACCTTCGTGATGGCGCTGGTCAGCGCCTCGGGCCGGCCGGCAAGGTCGACCCCGAGCTCACGTCCCTTGAGCTCGAGGCTGGCCCTGCCGGCCATCTCGGTGACCAGTACCCGCATGTCATTGCCGACGGAAGACGGATCGATGTGGTTGTACAGCAACGGATCCACCTTGATCGCGCTCGCGTGCAGTCCCGCCTTGTGAGCGAAAGCCGACGCCCCTACGTACGCCTGGTGGGTGTAGGGGGCGAGGTTGGCGATTTCGGCAAGGGCATGGGAGACCCGGGTGAGCTCGGCGGCACCTCCGGTCGGGAGGACCTCCATCCCGAGCTTGGTCACCAGGTTTCCCGTCACGGCGAAGAGGTCGGCGTTGCCGGCCCGCTCCCCGTAACCGTTGGCGGTGCACTGAACGTGCGTCACGCCGGCCTGCACCGCGGCGACGGAGTTCGCCACGGCGCAGGAAGTGTCGTCCTGACAGTGGATCCCGAGGCGGAATCCCGTCTTTTCCTTGATGGTCCCGACCGTCTCGGCGAGACCCAGCGGCAGCTGCCCGCCGTTGGTGTCGCAGAGCACGAGAACGTCGGCGCCCGCGTTCCCCGCGGCGTCGAGGATCCTCAGCGAAGTCTCGGGCGAGTAGGCGTAGCCGTCGAAGAAGTGCTCGGCGTCGAGGAAGACCCGCCGGCCTTCCTTGACCAGGAACGCGACGGTGTCGCGGACCATGGCGCAGGCTTCGTCGACGTCGACCCGCAGGGCGCGTTCGATGTGCCGCAGATCGGACTTCGCAACGAGGGTGATGACGGGAGCTTCGCTGTCGAGCAGGGCCCGGACCTGCGGATCGGCGTCGGCGGTGGTGCCGGCCTTGCGGGTGGCGCCGAAAGCCACGAGAGCCGCGTGCTCGAGCTTGAGTTCGCCTTTCGCGGCGCGGGCGAAGAACTCCGTGTCCTTGGGCAGCGCACCCGGCCAGCCACCCTCGATGAACCCGACGCCGAGCTCGTCCAGCAGCCGCGCGACGGCCAGCTTGTCCTGCACGGAGTAGGAGATGCCCTCGCGCTGCGCACCGTCGCGCAGGGTCGTGTCGTAGAGGTGGAAGGCATCGCCGAGCGGGGTATCGGCGGGCTCCTGGCGGGTCACGGTGGTCTCCTAGTGCAGCGCTTCAAGCGTTTCGGGCAACAAAAAAACCTCCCGCAAGGGTGCGAGAGGTTGCGCGCCGGGGGCTCTTGTGGAGCTATCGTCCGGCGCGCTCGATGATAATGATCGCGAAGCTGGTCACGGTCGCATCATGCCACAGGGTTTCGCCGGAAGTCCACAACCTGGGTCAAGCTCCCACCATCCGGGAACACCAGGGCAGTGCCCAAAAGCCGTGAAGGCCTCCTTACCGGCTCGAGATGCCGGTAAGGAGGCCTTCACGGAGTACGGAAAGCGGAGTACGGAAAGCGGTCTCAGCCCGCCGTGCGCACGTTGGACGACACGAGGGCCGCCAGCCGGTCGCCGATCGCCGTCGTCGCGCCCGGGGAAGCCTGGTCCCGCGTGGCCAGATCGAACGCCACCGAAGCCTCGATCCGCCGCGCCGCTTCCTTCTGGCCCAGGTGGTCCAGCAGCAGCGCCACCGAAAGGACCGCCGCCGTCGGGTCCGCGAGACCCTGGCCCGCGATGTCCGGCGCCGAACCGTGGACCGGCTCGAACATGCTCGGGTTGCGGCGGGTCATGTCCAGGTTGCCGCTCGCCGCGAGGCCGATGCCGCCGGTCACCGCCGCCGCGAGGTCGGTGAGGATGTCGCCGAACAGGTTGTCCGTCACGATCACGTCGAACCGGGACGGGTCGGTCACCAGGTGGATGGTCGCCGCGTCCACATGGGAGTAGGCGACCGTCACGTCCGGGTGCTCCAGCGAGACCTCTTCGACGATCCGCGACCACAGCGACCCGGCGAACGACAGCACGTTGGTCTTGTGCACCAGCGTCAGGTGCTTGCGCGGGCGGCGCTCGGCGCGGCTGAACGCGTCCGCGACCACACGCCGGACGCCGTACGCCGTGTTGGTGCTGACCTCCGTCGCGATCTCGTGCTCGGTGTCCTTGCGGATCAAGCCACCCGTGCCCGCGTACGGGCCTTCGGTCCCTTCGCGCACGACGACCATGTCGACGTCGCCGGCGTCGGCCAGCGGTCCCCGGACACCCGGGTACAGCCGCGCCGGGCGCAGGTTGACGTGGTGGTCCATTTCGAACCGCAGACGCAGCAGCAGACCGCGCTCGAGGATGCCGCTCGGCACCGTCGGGTCGCCGACCGCGCCCAGCAGGATCGCGTCGTGCTGGCGGAGTTCGCCGAGCACCGACTCCGGGAGCAGCTCACCGGTCGCGTGCCACCGCGCGGCGCCGAGGTCGTAGTTCGTGATCTCCGCCGTCGGTACTACTTCACCGAGCACCTTCAGCGCCTCGGAGACCACCTCGGGCCCGATCCCGTCTCCTGGGATCACCGCGAGCCGCATCCACACACCTCCGTCGACGAGGCCACCGGATGCACCGATGGCCCACCGCAACAAAACGCCAGCAGCCGGAAGGTTACCGGCCGTAGACAAACGGCCGTAGCCGCACCACCCTTATGCCGCATCCTCCCGCAGGGTGAGGCACCCGATCGGGTTAACAAGAGCGGGGCGCCCCCGGCGGAAACCCGCCGGGAACGCCCCTGTTCCTGCTTCGATCGATCTTGCCCCGGACTAGCGGTGACCAGCCCCGATCGGCTGACGGTCGCTGCCCGGCCGGGCGCCCTGGGCGGCGTCCACCTTGACCACGTTCGCCCGGTTGCCCGCGGCGTTGTGGTGCTCGATGGCGAACAAACCGAGAGCCTTGTCCGCCGCGGCCGAAGCCGCGTTCCGGTTCACGACCAGCGCCGTTCCCGGCTTCGCGACGTAGCCCAGCGCGGCGTCGCCACCACCCTGCACCGAGTAGCCCGGCGCGAGCGCGTCGAACGAAAGCGGCGTGCCGACGTAGTCGATCAGCCCGTTCGTCGTGCCCGGCGCGACGTAGAAACCGCTCACGCCCACCGTGTAGGAGATGCGGTGGCTGTCGGCGGTCGCGTCGATGCCCAGCGCCGCCAGGGAAACCGGCAGCGTCACCACGTTCGTGTCGAACACGTTCGTGTCGACGTCGCCGAGCTGCCCGTTGACGGCCTGGACGTCCACCTGCGGGAAGCCCGGGGTCAGCGCGACCGTGACGGCCAGCAGCACGTCCGTGGACGTCGCCTTGGTCACGTAGGTCTCGAAGTCCGGCGTCCCGTCCCCGGTGGTGTCGATGTCGACGAACGGCGAGGTGTTGCTGCCGATGTTCGCCCAGTCGCCCCAGGTGGACAGGCCGAACGCGAGGATCGCGTTCTCCGGCTCACCCTGGTCCTTCGCCAGCGGCGCGGTGGAAGCCGCCCCGATGTAGCGGAGGTCGCCGCCCTTCGCGGTCTTGTTCACCGTGCAGTCGGTGACCACGTCCGCGTCGCACTCGGGCAGCTGCGGGGACTCCGCCTGCAGCTCGAGCACGCTGATCAGCGAGCGGTACCGCTGCGCGCCGGAGCCCTGGTCGACACCCTTGCCGGTCAGGTTCAGCACGGCCTGGGTGGCGTCCGGGGCGAACTTCACCGACTGCGGCGTCGAAATCGTCGACACCGGCTTGGGTGCGGCGTACACCGAAACCCGCAGCGGCACCTTGGCCCCGCTGGTCGGGGTGAAGGCGACGCGCCCGGATGCGTCGGCGACGAACTGCCGCGCCAGGCCGGCCTGGGTGGCCTGCATGGTCGGGTCCATGACCTTGCGCAGCGCCTTCGGGTCGGTGATCTTCAGCGTCACCTTGACCTTGGCGGTGCCGCGCGGGGTCAGCTTCACCGACGGCTTGTCCACTGTGTACTCGACACCCGGCAGCGCGTTGACCGCCTGGTAGCCCACCGTGTACTCGGCCGGCGTGACGCCCTTGTTGACCAGCTTGATCGTCTTCGACAGCGTCACCGGCCCGGAAGCCTCGACCGTGCCGAAGCTGACGCTGACCGCGCCCGGGTCGTCCTGGACGTAGGCCAGCACCTGGTTGTCCAGCGCCGCCTTGGCGTCGATCCGGCCGCTGCCGACGCGCTGCGGCGCGTAGGTGTGGCCCGCGCCGTCACCGACGTCGTGGCCGGCGGTGTCGATGACCGAGGCCTTGACCTCCTCGACCGACCAGTCCGGGTGGGACTGACGGACCAGCGCCGTGATGCCCGCGGTGTGCGGGGCGGCCATCGACGTGCCCGAGAGCACGGTCCGGCCGTTGCCGCTGCCGCGGAACGCCGAGGTGATCGTGTCACCGGGGGCGGCGACGTCCGGCTTGAGGGCCGGGCCGCGGGTGCCGCGCGAGGTGAACGAGCTCGGGGTGTCCACGATCGTCTTGTCGTAGGTCTGGATCGAGGCGCGCCCGGCGCCGTAGAGCCGGACCTGCAGCGTGCCCGCGGTCAGCGCCGCGCGCAGCGTCTTCGTCGCGGAACCGGTGAACTGGAACATCGGGATCGCCGTGTTGCCCGCGATGCCCGCGCTGAAGTGTTCCAAAGTGGACGACAGCAGCGCGCCCTTCGCCCCGGCCGCCTGGGCGTTGTTCGCCCGGGCCGCCGAACCGCAGGCGCGGGTCGAGTCGTTGTCGTCCCACTCCAGCCAGACGAACTTGCCGGCGGCCTTCGCCTTGTCCGCCGCGGAGTACGGCGCGCAGCCCGCGGCGTTCGCCGCCGAGAGGGCCACGACGGGCGCGGTCACGTCGAGGGTGTCGTAGCCGGTGTAGTTCTGGCTGTACTGCCCGGTTTTCTGGCCCGCGGCGTTCGCGGGGGCCTTGGCCTCGGCGGCGTCGCGCAGGATGCCCGCGTCGCGCGTGCTGGCGACGGTGAGCGCCTCCGGGGTGTTGCCCGGCGAGCCGGCGATGTCGTTGATGTCGCCGCCGTTGCCCGCGGAGATCACCGGGAGGACGTTGTTCGCGGCGAGCTTGCGCACGAACAGCGAGTCCGGGTCGTCCGGCGCGCCGAAGTCGGAGCCCAGCGACAGGTTGACGATGTCGAGGTGGTCGGTGAAGTCGCCGTCGCCGTCCGGGTCGAGCGCCCAGTCGAGCGCCTGCGAGGTGACGTTCGTCGAGCCCGCGCAGCCGAAGACCTTGATGGCGTAGAGGAGCGACTTCGGCGCCGTGCCCGGGCCGATCTGCATCGCGTCGACCTTCTTGGCGTCGAGCTTCTTGTAGTCGCCCTTGAAGGTCTTGCCGTCGGCGGTGACGCCGAAGCCGCCGATGGTGCCGGCCACGTGCGTGCCGTGCTCACCGCAGGCGAGGGGGTTCGGGTCGGGCGCCGGGGTGGTCTTGCCGGCCGTCGCCGCGTCGTAGTCGTCACCGACGAGGTCGGTGCCGCCGACGACCTTGGCGCTCGGGAAGAGCGGGGTCGGCTTGGTCCGGTCGACGCCGTTGTACGCGGCCTTCGTGCCCGGCCCGCCGAAGTCGGCGTGGGTGTAGTCGATGCCGTCGTCGATCACGCCGACGCGGACGTTGTCGCCGAACTTGCCGGTCTGCTGCCACGCGGCGAGCGTGTTGGTCAGCTGCTCGGCGCTGGCGTTGGTGCGGGTCTTCGGCACGACCGTGCGCACCGAAACGACGTCCGCGCGCTTCGCGACTTCGCGCAGCTTCGCGGCGTCAGCGGTGACGACGACGCCGGGGACGGCGTTGGCGGTCTGCGTGACGACCTGCGGCTGGGCGTCGGCCGAGCGCAGCTGGCCGAGGACCGAGCCCACGGCGGCGGCGGTGTCGGCCTTCGCGGCGCGGGCGGCCCGCTTCGCCTGGTCCTTGCCCTGCGGCTGCGCGGCGGTGAACGCGTCGACGGCGGGCTTCTTCGCCAGCTCGACGAACGCGGTGACGCGGCCCTGCGCGGCACCCAGCCGCGGCGAGAGCTTGCCCTGCAGCTTCGCGTCGTCGATCTTCGCCGGCGCCACCCCGTCGGCGAGTGGTGCGTCGGCAGCGCTCGCGACCGGCGCCCCCAGCGCGGCCGCCAGCACGACGGCGAAGAACGCCGTCGTGATGCGAGCGGGTAAGCGGGATCTGCTCATGAGTCGGCCCCTTACTCGAGGTCTGGACCCGAACCTGCCTGCCGCTCCTAGCACCCCCGACGGTGAAGCACGGCGACCGCGCCGTGCCCTCGACGACGCGTGGTTCGACCTCGCGGAGAGAACCTAATGCCCCAAAACACCTACTTACGTAGGCAAAGGACTCCGTTATCCAGATGTGATTGCGTGCGAAGGCCCCCTCACCGCGGACGGTGAGGGGGCCTTTGTCATGTCTCGCGTCAGTTGAAGTCGACGGCGCGGATCGTGTGCGCCCCGACCGAAGCGCCGATGGGCTCCAGCAGGTGAGCGTCGATGTGGCGGTCGACGCGCAGGAGCATCACGGCGTCGGAACCGTCGGTCGTCTGGCTGATCTGCGCGGCCTCGATGTTGATGCCGGCCTCGCCGAGCAGCGTCCCGACGCGGCCCATCACGCCCGGGCGGTCGCCGTACTCGACCAGCAGGACCGTGCCCTCGGCGCGCAGGTCGAAGCCGCGGCCGTTGACCTCGACCAGCTTCTCGACCTCGTCCTTGCCGGTGACCGAACCGGACACGGTCAGCACCGAGCCGTCGGCGTGCACCGCGCGCACCGTGACCAGGCTGCGGAACTTCGGGCTCTCCGACTCGGTGACCAGCTCGACCTGCACGCCCAGCTTCTCCGCCAGCTGCGGCGCGTTGACGAACGTGACCTGGTCCTCGACCACGCCGGTGAACACCCCGCGCAGCGCGGCCAGCTGCAGCACGCCGGTGTCTTCGCTGGTCAGCTCGCCCTTGACCTGCACGGTCACCGAGTTCGGCGCCGTCGGGTTCAGGGCGGTGAGCAGCTGGCCGAGCTTCTGCGTCAGCGTCAGGTACGGGCGGACGTGCTCGCCCACCGCGCCGCCGCCGGACACGTTCACCGCGTCCGGCACGAAGTCGCCGCGCAGCGCCAGCAGCACGGACTTCGCGACGTCGGTGCCCGCGCGGTCCTGCGCCTCGGCCGTCGACGCGCCGAGGTGCGGCGTCACGACGACGTTCTCCAGCTCGAACAGCGGGCTGGACGTGGTCGGCTCGGTGACGAAGACGTCGATGCCGGCACCGCCGACGTGACCCGAGCGCAGCGCGTCGGCCAGGTCCTCTTCGACGATCAGCCCGCCGCGGGCGGCGTTCACGATGATGACGCCCGGCTTGGTCTTCTTCAGCGCCTCGGCGTCGATGAGGCCCTTGGTCTCCGGCGTCTTCGGCAGGTGGATGGAGATGGCGTCGGCGCGCGACAGGAGCTCGTCGAGGGTGACGAGCTCGATGCCGAGCTGGCCCGCGCGCGCGGCCGAGACGTAGGGGTCGTAGGCGATGATCTTGGTGTCGAACGCGGCGAGGCGCTGGGCGAACAGCTGGCCGATCTTGCCGAGCCCGACCACGCCGACGGTCTTGCCCTGCAGCTCCACACCCGAGAACGAGCTGCGCTTCCACTCGCCGCCGCGCAGGCTCTGGCTGGCGGCCGGGACCCGGCGCGCGACCGACAGCAGCAGGGCGACGGCGTGCTCCGCGGCGGAGACGATGTTCGACGTCGGCGCGTTGACGACCAGGACGCCGCGCTCGGTGGCGGCGGGCACCTCGACGTTGTCCAGGCCGACACCCGCGCGGGCGACGACCTTCAGCTGCGTCGTGGCGCCGAGGACCTCGGCGTCGACCTTCGTGGCGGAGCGGACCAGCAGCGCGTCGGCGCTCTTCACCGCCTCCAGCAGCGCGGATCGATCCGTACCGTCGACGTGCCGGACCTCCACCTCGTCACCGAACACACTCAGCACGGAGGGGGCGAGCTTCTCCGCGATGAGGACGACGGGTTTGCTGGGCTTGCTCACGATGCGGCTCCCACTATCTGGTCACTTCCAGGACGCTGTGTGTCGACAAACGGTCTGTGCACGTCGTTGTGCCCCGGTCGAGGCGGAGTTTAACCCGCTGGACCGCCCCCTGGCTTCCCACGGTGTTAACTCACTCGTAATCCTTCGAAAACAAGAGCCAGGAGGCGGTGCATGCCTCCCGGGCCGGGCAGGTGGCCCCCCGCCCAGGATGCCGCGTGCAGCAAGAGAAGAAGCTCGTCGGTGGTGACGTCTTCGCGCAGTGCGCCTTCGGTTTTCGCACGTTCCACTAGATGGGATCCCGCCTCCCGCATTTCGTGGCACGACGCGTACAACCGGGATGATTCGTCGCTGAGCGCGTCGGCCGTGAGTTCCACCAGACCGCGGAACGTGCCGGTGGCGTCGCCCAGCCCGGCCAGCCAGGTCTGCAGCGCGGCCAGTGGCTCGGCGTGGGTGAGCAGTTCGCGCGCCCGCTCGGCCTGCGCGTCGAACCGGGTGCGCAGCAGGGTTTCGAGCAGTGCGTCGCGGGTCGGGAAGTGCCGGTAGAGCGTGCCGATGCCGACCCCGGCGCGGCGCGCGATGTCTTCCAGCGACGCCTCGACGCCGTGTTCGGCGAAGGCGCGCTGTGCCTCCCCGAGGAGGCGCTCGTAGTTGCGGCGGGCGTCCGCGCGCATCGGCTTGACTTCGGTCATCTCCCCTCCGACCTTACCGGGTAGCCAATCGGAGGCTACCTCCGTATATTAACCGGAGGCAGCCTCACCTTACTGGAGGGAACAAGAATGACCCTGGTCGAAGACACACGGGCCCGGCTCGGCGCGATCGGCGCCTGGCTGCCGAGCGCGCCCCTGCAACCACCCCCGGACGTCGAGCGGGCGGCCACCCGCCGGCTCGCCGACGCCGCCTACCGCTCGGTGTGGAGCGGCGAAGGACCCGGCACCCGGGAGGTGTTCGCCCACTTCGGCGACCTCCTGGCCTCGGTGCCGGACGTCGTGCTCGGCACCGGCATCGCCAACGTCCGGGCCCGGCCCGAGCGGACCGCCGAAAAGGGCGGGGCGACCCTCGCCCACGCCCATCCCGGCCGGTTCGTGCTCGGCGTCGGCATCGGGCACGCGTTCCAGGCGGCGAAGCACGGCGAGGAGTACCGGCCGCTGGAGCGCATGCGGGACTATCTGTCCGAAATGGACGCGACGGCGGCGGAAAACCCCGCACCCGTGGCGTTTCCCCGCGTACTGGCCGCGGTCGGGCCGCGGATGCTCGAGCTCGCCCGCGACCACGCCGACGGCGCCCACCCGTTCGCCCAGCCGGTCACGCACACGCCGTACGCCCGCGAAATCCTCGGACCGGACAAGCTCTTGATCCCCCAGCAGACCGTGGTCCCCGGCAGCCGGGAAGACGCTCGCGCGCACGTCCGGCGCACGGTCGCCCAGCTGCGCGACAACCAGGTGAAGGCGCATCTCGCGGGCTGGCGGCGGCTCGGCTACACGCCCGCCGACATCGACGGCCCGAGCGACCGGTTCGTCGACGACCTCGTCCTGTGGGGCGACGCCGGGACCATCGCGAAACGGCTGACCGAGCTCCTCGAAGCGGGCGCCGACCACGTCCTGCCGACCCCGTGGGCGCCGTCGTTCGAATCCACTGTGGACATATTGACCGAGCTGGCCACGGCGGTGCCCCGATGAGCGTCGGGATCTGGCGGTTCTTCGACGGCGACCCGGTCGGCGTCCTGCGCGAGACGGCCGCCGAGGTGGAGGAACTCGGCTTCGCCGCGATCTGGTTCGGCGAGTACGCCGGACGGGAGGCGTTCACGCAGGCGGCACTGCTCCTGGCGGCGACGTCGAAGCTGACGATCGCCACCGGGGTCGCGCGGTTCGACCAGCGCTCCCCGCTCGCCGCGGAGGGCGCCGTCCGCGCGCTGGGCGAGGCCTACCCGGGCCGGTTCATCGCCGGGCTGGGCGGGCACCGGCCGGGCGCGCGGCCGCTGGCGGCGATCCGCGAATACCTCGACGGGATGGACTCCGCCGAACTGCCCGGGCTGCCCCAGCCCACACCGCGGCCACGCCGGGTGCTCGCGGCGCTGGGGCCGAAGCTGCTGGACCTGGCGGCCGAGCGGGCCGACGGCGCCCACCCGTACTTCGTCCCGCCGGAGCACACGGCGCTGGCCCGCGAACGGCTCGGGCCGGGCAAGTACCTGGCGGTCGAGCAGGCGGTGGTCCTCGACGCTTCCCCTTCGGCCGCCCGGGAGCACGTCGACCTGTACGTCCGGCAGGCCCCGCACCACCAGGCGAACCTGCGCCGGCTCGGCTTCACGGAGGAGGACCTGGCCGACGGCGGCAGCGACCGCCTGGTCGACGCCCTCGTCGCGACCGGCGAACAGGCAGCGGCGGACCGGATCCGGGCTCACCTCGACGCGGGCGCCGACCACGTCTGCGTCCAGGTCCTGGCCCGCACGGAAAACTCCTACCGCCGCCTGGCCGACCTCCTCCCGTAACTCGCGTGATGCCCCTCCAATCACGCGTGAAGCCCGTGGGATCACGCCAGATGCCCCTTTCCGCACACCGGGGTAGGGTGACGGGACGCGGTGAGGGCCGCGTCCCGTCCGCGGAAAGGGCCGAGCCCACCCCCGCAGTACCGCACCACCAGCTCCGCACCTTCTTTCCTGCCCGGTGCCGGCGGACCACGGGCGACGAGGGAAGGAGGCATCATGGGCCCGCTGCCCGCGAAACCCAGCCTGGACCAGCTCCGCAAGCGCGCGAAGGATCTCGCACGCGCCGAGGGCGTCAAACTCTCCGAAGCGCAGTTCCGGATCGCCCGCGACCACGGCTTCCCGAGCTGGCCGAAACTCCGGGCGTACGTCCGGCGCGTCACGGAACACGGCGAAAACCTGCAGCACCCGTACCACCAGGACGTCCACTACTACGCCGAACGCGCGCTCGGCCTGCTCGCCTCGGCCGAGGACGGGACACCGGGCGCGCGCGAGCCGTTCGAGCGCCGGGGCCAGCCGCTGACCCGGGACGGCGCGCTCGTGGTCGTCGCCCGTGAGCACGGTTTCGTTTCCTGGCGCACCCTCCGAGAGCACGTCGAGTCGCTTGTGGACAGTGGCGAGCCGTTCGCGCGGGCGTACCGCGCGGTCGAAGCCCGGGACCCCGACGCGCTGGAAGCGCTGCTGACGGAGTTCCCCGGCCTGGTCACCGCCCGCGGCACCAACGGCAACGACCTGCTCGGCATGGCCGGCGCGACCTGCGACGAGCGGCTCAGCCGGATCCTGCTCGACCACGGCGCCGACCCGGCCCGCGGCAACGTCCACGGCTGGACCCCGCTGCACCAGGCCGCGTACAAGAACCTGCCGCTCCTGCTCGACCAGCTGCTCGACGCCGGCGCCCCGGTCGACGTCTCCGCTCGGGGCGACGGCGGCACTCCCCTGGTCGTCGCGCTGTTCTGGGGTCACCGCGAGGCCGCGGAGAAGCTGGCGCCGCACGGCCGGGCGCCCGGCAACCTGCGCGTCGCGGCCGGGCTCGGCGACGCGGACCTGCTCGACGAACTCCTGCGACCCGGGCACCCCGCGGCCGGCGCACACCGGGGCTTTTACCGCCCGCACAGCGGTTTCCCACTCTGGCACCCGAAAGACGACCCTGCCGAAGTCAGGAACGAAGCCCTGGCCTGGGCGGCCCGCAACGACCGCGTCGACGCGCTGAAAACCCTCGTCGCCCGGGGCGCCGACCCGGACGCCGACGTCTACCGCGGCACCGCCCTCGCCTGGGCGGCGGCGACGGGCCGGGTCGCCGCGATCCGGACGCTCCTCGAGCTCGGCGCCGACGTGAACCACGTCGGCACGTTCGGCGGCCCGAACCACGGCGAAGGCGTCACGGCCCTGCACCTCGCCGCGCAGTCCGGGCACCTCGACGCGGTCCGCGTCCTCGTCGAAAACGGCGCCGACCTCGAGGCCCGGGACGCGATCTTCCACAGCACGCCGGAGAAGTGGGCCGACGTGTGCGAGCAGCCGGCGGCCCGGGACCTCCTCCGAACCCTGTAGACAACCGGAGTCTGTAGTCCGTATCTTCGGAGATGGACTACAGACTCCGGTTTGCCACTGGGAGGATTCATGACCACACCCCGCGACGTGTTCGCCGCATTGTCCGACGGCATCAGCGAAGGACGGTTCGGCGAGCTTTCCGCGCTCTACGCCGAGGACACCGTCGTCGAGCATCCGCAGGCCGTGCCCCGGCCGACACGGCTGACCGGCCGTGACGCGCTCCACGAAAGATTCACCGGCGTCCTCGCCGGGGCGGTGCGGCTCAAGCGCAAGAACGTGGTCGTCCACGAGACGACGGATCCCGAGGTGATCGTCGCCGAATACGACTACGACGCCGAGTCCGCCGAAACCGGCCGGACGACCACGACGGCCAACATCCAGGTGCTGCGCGTGCGCGACGGCCTCATCGTCCATTCCCGCGACTACCACGACTACCTGCGGCTCGCGGCGATCCGCGACGGCGTCGACCTGCTCGTGAAGGCCTATGAGCAGGCGCCACCGCGCGAGCTTTCGCCGGTCACCCCGGAAAGCGACGGGACGGTGTTCGAAAAGCTGGTGCACGGCGTGGCGGGCGGCCGCTGGGACGAGCTTCCGGACCTGTACGCGGAAGAAACGCACGTGACGCACCCGTTCCTGCCGGGCTCCGCGGTGATCCGGACGCGCGAGGAGACCCGCGAGCACTTCGCGGCGGGCAAGGCGCTGAACCCGGGGTTCGCGGTCGCGGACCTGGTCACCTACCAGGGCACCGATCCCGAGGTGCTGATCGGCGAGTTCGCTTACCAGGGCGAATACGGCGGACGGCCGGTGCGGATCGCCAACATCTTCTCGATGCGCGTGCGCGACGGCCTGATCGTCGAGTCCCGCGACTACGGCGACCACCTCGGCATCGCGGGCGACACCGGTCAGATCCCCGCGCTGGCGGCGAAGCTTTAGGCCTCCGCGAGGTCCTCGGGCAGGTCGAACTCGCCGTCGCGGACGCCCTTGACGAACGCGTCCCACTCCCCCGGCGTGAAGACGAGGATGACGCCGTCCGGCTTCGACGACTGCCGCATCGCGGTGTAGGTGACGCCGTCGGTGTGCTCGATGAAGGCGTACTCGACGCAGTCGTCGAGGGTGACACCCTCGGGCTCGGCCCGGATCCACTCGGCCTTCGTGAAGTCGAGGTGGTGCCGGATGTGCGCCTTGTCGTCGACCGGCTGCTCACTCATGTCGCCAGCGTAGCGAAACGACCACCGAACGCACTGAAGGGGACGCCCCGAGCGGGCGTCCCCTTCAGCGTCCTGCCGGTTGAGACTCAGGCGGTCTCGGTGATCGGCCGGTCCACCCACGACATCAGGTCGCGCAGCTTCTTGCCGGTCGCCTCGATCGGGTGCTGGTTGCCCTGCTCCTCGAGCTTGGTGAAGTTCGGCCGGCCGGCCTCGTCCTCGGCGACCCATTCGCGGGCGAACGTGCCGTCCTGGATCTCGCCGAGGATCTTCTTCATCTCTTCCTTGACCGCCGGCGAGATGACGCGCGGGCCGCGGGTCAGGTCGCCGTACTCGGCGGTGTCGGAGATCGAGTAGCGCTGGCGCGCGATGCCGCCCTCGTACATGAGGTCGACGATCAGCTTCAGCTCGTGCAGCACCTCGAAGTAGGCGATCTCCGGGGCGTAGCCGGCCTCGGTGAGCACCTCGAAGCCGGTCTGCACCAGCGCGGACGCGCCACCGCAGAGCACGGCCTGCTCGCCGAAGAGGTCGGTCTCGGTCTCCTCGGTGAACGTCGTCTTGATGACGCCGGCGCGGGCACCACCGATGGCGGCCGCGTAGGAGAGGGCGAGCGCCTGCGCGTTGCCGGAAGCGTCCTGCTCGACCGCGATGAGCGCCGGAACGCCCTTGCCGTCGACGAACTGGCGGCGGACCAGGTGGCCCGGGCCCTTCGGGGCGACCATCGCGACGTCGACGTTGGCCGGCGGCTTGATCAGGTCGTAGCGGATGTTGAAGCCGTGCCCGAAGAAGATCGCGTCGCCGTCCTTGAGGTTCGGCGCGATGTCCTGCTCGTAGATGAAGCGCTGCTTCGTGTCCGGCGCCAGGATCATGATCAGGTCGGCCTCGGCGGAGGCCTCGGCCGGGGTGAGCACACGCAGGCCCTGCTCCTCGGCCTTCGCCCGCGACTTGGACCCCTCGGGCAGGCCGATGCGGACGTCGACGCCGGAGTCGCGCAGGCTCAGCGAGTGGGCGTGGCCCTGGCTGCCGTAGCCGATGACAGCGACCTTGCGCCCCTGGATGATCGAGAGGTCGGCGTCGTCGTCGTAGAAGATTTCCACTGCCATGGGGGTTACTGCTTCCTTTCCTGACTGACTTCTTTAACGCGGTGATGTGGCGGTGATGGAACGGGCGCCCCGCCCCACCGCGACCATGCCTGACTGCACCAGCTCGCGGATGCCATACGGCTCCAGCATCCGCAGCAGCGCACCGATCTTGTCGGACGTCCCGGTGGCCTCGACGGTGAGTGCCTCCGGAGAGACGTCCACCACCTTGGCCCGGAAGAGCTGGACGGTTTCGAGGACCTGGCTGCGCACGGTGTTGTCGGCGCGAACCTTCACGAGCAGCAGTTCTCGCTGCACGGCGGTCGACTGCTCCAGCTCGACGATCTTGATCACGTTGACCAGCTTGTTGAGCTGTTTGGTCACCTGTTCGAGCGGTAGCTCTTCCACGGCGACCACGATCGTCATGCGGGACACCTCGGGGTTTTCCGTGGGCCCGACGGCGAGGGACTCGATGTTGAAACCGCGCCGGGAGAACAGGCCGGAGACGCGCGCGAGCACACCCGGCTTGTTCTCGACCAGCACACTCAGCGTGTGGACGCTCATCTCAGCGCTCACCTTCCCCAGCGGCTTCCGCGGCAGCTTCGGTCGTCTCCACCGAAACCTCGTCGTCGTCGAACAGCGGCCGGATGCCCCGGACCGCCATGATCTCGTCGTTGCCGGTGCCAGCGGCGACCATCGGCCACACCTGGGCATCCTTCCCCACGACGAAGTCGATCACGACGGGACGGTCGTTGATCTCCATCGCGCGGCGGATGGTGGCGTCGACGTCTTCCTTCGTCTCGCAGCGCAGCCCGGCGCAGCCCAGCGCTTCGGCCAGCAGCACGAAGTCCGGGATGCGGTGCTTGTGCGTGCCGAGGTCGGTGTTGGAGTACCGCTCCGAGTAGAAGAGGTTCTGCCACTGCCGGACCATGCCCAGGTTGCCGTTGTTGATGACGGCGACCTTGATCGGCGCACCCTCGATGGCGCAGGTGGCCAGCTCCTGGTTGGTCATCTGGAAGCAGCCGTCGCCGTCGATCGCCCACACCGGGGTGTCCGGGACGCCGAACTTCGCGCCCATCGCGGCGGGCACCGCGTAGCCCATGGTGCCGAGGCCGCCGGAGTTGATCCAGGTGCGCGGGTTCTCGTACTTGACGAACTGCGCGGCCCACATCTGGTGCTGGCCGACACCGGCGGCGTACACCGCGTCGGGGCCGACGAGCTGGCCGATCCGCTCGATGACGTACTGCGGCGACAGCGAACCGTCGTCCGGCCACTCGTAACCGGCCGGGTAGGTCTTGCGCCAGTCGTCGAGCAGCGTCCACCAGTCGGCGAGGTCGGGCTTGCCGCCGTGCTCGAACTCCGTCGTCACCGAAGTGATCAGCTCGCTGATGATCTCCTTGCAGTCGCCCACGATCGGGACGTCGGCCTTGCGGTTCTTGGAGATCTCGGCCGGGTCGATGTCGGCGTGCACGATCGCGGCGTCCGGCGCGAACGACGACAGCTGGCCGGTGACGCGGTCGTCGAACCGGGCGCCGAGCGCGATCAGCAGGTCGGCGCGCTGCATCGCGGCGACGGCGGCGACCGTGCCGTGCATGCCCGGCATGCCGAGGTGCTGCGGGTGCGAGTCGGGGAAAGCGCCGCGCGCCATCAGCGTCGTGACGACCGGGATGCCGGTCTGCTCGGCGAGCTGCTTCAGCTGCTCGTGCGCCTCCGCCTTGATGACGCCGCCGCCGACGTAGAGCACCGGCCGGCGCGACTTCGCGATGAGCTTCGCGGCTTCGCGGACCTGCTTGCCGTGCGGGCGCAGCGTCGGGCGGTAACCCGGGAGCCGCAGCTCGGTCGGCCAGGAGAACGAGGTCATCTCCTGCAGCACGTCCTTGGGGATGTCCACCAGGACCGGGCCGGGGCGGCCCGTGGACGCCAGGTGGAACGCCTCGGCGATGGTCCGCGGGATGTCCGCGGGGTCCGTGACGAGGAAGTTGTGCTTGGTGATCGGCATGGTGATGCCGCAGATGTCGGCTTCCTGGAAGGCGTCGGTGCCGATCAGCGACCGGGACTGCTGCCCGGTGATGGCGACGACCGGGACGGAGTCCATGTTGGCGTCGGCCAGCGGGGTGACCAGGTTGGTCGCGCCCGGGCCCGAGGTCGCCATGCAGACGCCGACCTTGCCGGTGGCCTGCGCGTAGCCGGTGGCGGCGTGGCCCGCGCCCTGCTCGTGGCGGACCAGGATGTGGCGGACCTTCGTCGAGTCCAGCAGCGGGTCGTAGGCGGGCAGGATGGTGCCGCCCGGAATGCCGAAGACCACCTCGGCGCCGACCGCCTCGAGCGAGCGCACGAGCGACTGGGCGCCGGTGACGCGCACCGGGGTTCCCGCCGGTGGCGCCGGCTTCGGACGTGCTCCGGGCGTTCCGGGCGTCGGCCCGGGTTTCGCGTCGCTGCGCGACGTGGCACTGGTCATCGGTTCTGCCTCGTGGGTCTCGGTGTCACTCGTTCGGGTCGGTTTTGTGCGGTGGGGCGGGGAATCGCTTCCCGTGGGCAACAAAAAACCCTCGCCGACCGTAAGGTCGCACGAGGGTTCGCGCGTCGACGCAGCGGAAAGTCTTCCCTAAGCGTCGACGCGCTTGGGAAGTACGAGGCCGGTCAGCGGTGTCACGACGCTGACGCTAGTCCGAAGGTCTCTCGAGTGTCAACTCTGCGGGATGGTGAGTCCAGATCGTGGACACCCGAGCGGCGCACGTCACCCGCGTCCGACCCGGGTCCCGGCCGGTCCGCGGGGCGGTGCACCATTTCGGGGTGGCCGAAAAAGAGCAGGACGAAGGCCGGAAGGCCGTCTTCCGGATCCCCCGCACGTCGTTCATGGCGATCGCCCTCCTGACGATCTGCGTGACGCCGATCGCGCTCGGGGAGATCCCGTACCTGCAGTGGCTCTACGTCTTCCCGATCGCGCTCGCGGTGTTCGTGATCCGGACCCGCACGATCGCGACGCGCGAGGGGCTGGCGACCCGCACGATGTTCGGCCACCGCGACGTGCCGTGGTCGGCGCTCAAGGGCCTGGCGATCACCAAGAAGTCGCGCGTGCAGGCGGTCCTCCGGGACGACACGAAGGTGCCGCTGCCCACGGTGCGGACCCGGCACCTGCCGGTGCTTTCGCTGGTCAGCGAGGGTCTCGTCGCCGACCCGAGCGGGCTCTTGGACGCCGACGACATCAAGCCCGCCAAGCCGGAGACGTCGCCCAGCGAGTAACCCCTCGGCACACCCGCTAGCCCGACGGTCTAAATTGGTAGGACCAGTTCGCCGGAGCGTTCCCGGACCTCCGCCTGGCCCACCATTCCGACCTGGGAGTTCGCCGTGCCGCCTCTCCGTTCCCGGACCACCACCCACGGCCGCAACGCGGCGGGCGCCCGCTCGCTCTGGCGCGCCACCGGCATGACCGACAGCGACTTCGGCAAGCCGATCGTGGCGATCGCCAACTCCTACACGCAGTTCGTGCCCGGCCACGTGCACCTGAAGGACCTCGGCGAGATCGTCGCGGACGCGGTCAAGGAAGCCGGCGGCGTCGCGCGCGAGTTCCACACCATCGCCGTCGACGACGGCATCGCCATGGGCCACTCCGGCATGCTCTACTCGCTGCCCTCGCGCGAGATCATCGCCGACTCGGTGGAGTACATGGTCAACGCGCACCAGGCCGACGCGCTGGTGTGCATCTCCAACTGCGACAAGATCACGCCGGGCATGCTCAACGCCGCGATGCGGCTCAACATCCCGGTCGTGTTCGTCTCCGGCGGGCCGATGGAGGCCGGCAAGGCCGTCGTCGTGGGCGGGGTCGCGCAGGCGCCGACCGACCTGATCACGGCCATCGCCGCGTCGGCGAGCACGGAGGTCGACGACGACGGCCTCGACATCGTCGAGCGCTCGGCCTGCCCGACCTGCGGCTCGTGCTCCGGCATGTTCACCGCGAACTCGATGAACTGCCTCACCGAGGCGCTGGGCCTGTCCCTGCCGGGCAACGGTTCCACGCTGGCGACGCACGCCGCGCGCCGCGCGCTCTTCGAGGAGGCCGGCCGCACGGTCGTCGAGCTGTGCCGGAAGTGGTACGAGCAGGACGACGACTCGGTCCTGCCGCGCTCGATCGCGTCGAAGGCGGCGTTCGAGAACGCGATGGCCCTCGACATGGCGATGGGCGGCTCGACGAACACGGTGCTGCACATCCTCGCCGCCGCCCAGGAAGGCGAGATCGACTTCACGATCGCCGACATCGACGCGATCGGCCGCCGCGTGCCGTGCCTGTCGAAGGTGGCGCCGAACTCCGACTACCACATGGAGGACGTCCACCGGGCCGGCGGAATCCCGGCGATCCTCGGCGAGCTGTACCGCGGCGGGTTGCTGAACACCGACGTCCGGTCGGTGCACTCCCCCGACCTCGACTCGTGGCTGAACGAGTGGGACATCCGGGCGAAGGCTCCGTCGGAGAAGGCGGTCGAACTGTTCCACGCGGCGCCGGGCGGGGTCCGCACGACGCAGGCGTTCTCGACGGAGAACCGCTGGTCGTCGCTGGACACGGACGCGGCGGGCGGGTGCATCCGCGACGTCGAGCACGCGTACACGAAGGACGGCGGCCTGGCGATCCTGCGCGGCAACCTCGCCGAGAACGGCGCGGTGATCAAGGCCGCGGGCATCGACGAGGACCTGTGGCACTTCGAGGGCCCGGCGCGGGTGCTGGAGAGCCAGGAGGAGGCCGTGTCGGCGATCCTCAAGAAGGAGATCCAGCCGGGCGAGGTCCTGGTGATCCGCTACGAGGGTCCGGCGGGCGGTCCGGGCATGCAGGAGATGCTGCACCCGACGGCGTTCCTCAAGGGTTCCGGCCTGGGCAAGAAGTGCGCCCTGATCACGGACGGCCGTTTCTCGGGCGGTTCCTCGGGCATCTCGGTGGGCCACATCTCGCCGGAGGCGGCGGCGGGCGGCCTGATCGGCCTGGTCGAAAACGGCGACCGCATTCTCCTGGACATCCACGAGCGCCGGCTGGAGCTGCTGGTGGACCCGGAGGTGCTGGCCGAGCGGCGGTCGAAGATGGAGGCGTCCGAGCGGCCCTGGCAGCCGAAGGAGCGCCAGCGTCCGGTGACGGCGGCCCTGCGCGCGTACGCCCGGATGGCGACGTCGGCGGACACCGGCGCGGTCCGCGACGTGAACAAATAATTCTGGCTCAAGCCGTGAAGGCCGTCCCGTTCTCCGGGGCGGCCTTCACGGTGTCCAGGCCGGTTACCGCGTCAAAACGATGACCACCACCGCGGCCGCGGCCGCCAGCAACAGCGAAACCAACCCCAGCGGCAACGGCCGTTTCCGCCACGGAGTGTTCCGCTCCAGCGAAATCGGCCCGGAACCGGTGAACAGCAGGCTCAACGCCGAAGCCGCCAGCAGCAGCTCGAACTCGAAGCCCTGCCCCTGCCCCTCGAAGAACCCGCCGTGGAACTTCGCGTAGACGGCGTTGGCCATGACCCCGAGCAGCCCGGCCGCGGCCAGCGGCGTGAACAGCCCGACGACCACCAGCACGCCGCCGCCCAGCTCGACGATCCCGGTGATCCACGACAGCAACGTCGTCTGCTTGTGGTAGCCGAACGTCTCCAGCACCCGCGCGAAGCCGCCGATCCCCGGCCCGCCGAACAGGCCGAACAGGTGCTGCAGGCCGTGCGCGCCCATGGTCGCGCCGAGCGCCACGCGCAGGATCAGCAGGCCGAGCCCGAGCCCGCCTTGCCGCGGCGCGTCGTCGGGCCCGTCGTCCTCGACGTCCGGCAGGAGGCTGGTCGGCTGCTGCGAAAAGTCGTCTCCACTGCTCACGCGCGAAGAGTAGGGGATGCGGGCTGACCTGGCGAGAGACCGCGCCGCGCGTCAGTACTCCCCGTGCACGAGGTTGTCCGGCAGCTCCCCGCCGGCGTACCGCGCGATCTCGGCCGCGGCGACGGCGTACGACCGCGCCCGCACCCCGCGCACGGCCCCGCCGACGTGCGGCGTCAGCAGCAGTCCCGGCGCCGTCCACAGCGGGTGCCCGGGCGGCGGCGGCTCGGGATCGGTGACGTCGAGCGCGGCGCGCAGCCGGCCCGTGGTCAGTTCGGCGACCAGGGCGCCGGTGTCCACGACGGCGCCGCGGGCGACGTTGACCAGCACCGCGCCGTCCCGCATCTCGGCGAGGAACTCCGCATCGACCATCCCGCGGGTGCGCGAGGTCAGCGGCACCATCAACACGACGACGTCGTGCAGGCCGAGCAGCGACGGCAGCTCCCGCACGCCGTGGACGCCGTCCCGCGCGGTCATCCCGACCATGGTGCACCGCGCGTCGAACGGCTCGAGCCGCCGCCGCAGGTGCTGCCCCAGGTCGCCGGCGCCGATGACGAGCAGGCGCTTGCCCTGCAGCGTGTCGGTGCTCTGCCGTTCCCACCGGCCTTCGCGCTGCGCCGCGCCGAAGACGTCCAGTTTCCGGTACATCGAGAGCAGCGCGGCGACCACCCACTCGGCGGTGCTCCCGCCGTGCGCTCCGCGACAGGTGGAGAGCAGGACGCCGTCGGGCACCTTGCCGACCCAGTCCTCGGCGCCGGCGGACAGCAGCTGGATCAGCTTCAGGTTCGGCAGCGTGCGCCACAGCTCCTCGCCCGGCGGGTGCTTGCCGGGGATGAGCACCTCGGCTTTCGCGGCCTCGGGCGGCACCTGCTCGCCCCACTGGTGGCGGACGGGCAGGACCCGCGGCACCTCGGCGAGCACGGTCAGGCCCTCGTCGTCGGGCACCAGCACGGTCAGCGTCATGATCCTCACCGTAATCGAGGAGTACTCACCCATGGTTCACGCACCGGCCCCTAGGCTCGGGGATCATGCGAACCCGGTACCGGTCGGCCCTGCTGGCGATCCTGGCCTGCGGCGTCCTGCTGCCCGCCGGGTGCGCGCGGTTCGACGACACCGCGGCGGGCCAGACCTTCAGCCCCGCGCCCGTGCCCAGCCCCGAGTCGCCGCCCGAGGTCCAGGGCCCCGGCGCGGACTCCGGCGGCGACGGCAAGCAGGCGCGGCCCGGTCAGTCCCCCACGCCCGTGCCGCCGCCGCAGGGCTGCAAGGACTTCGACCCGGCGGTGATCGCGACGTGCCTGGACACCGTCGCCGCGGTCGCCGGCCTGCCGGGCGACGGGGCGACGCCGAGCGCCCTCGCGGGCGAGCGCAAAAGCGGCCGCGTGCTGCTCGCGACGGCGGGCAAGGACGCGACGGACTTCGCGAAGCTCGACGTCCAGGCGGCCGGCGACGGCGGCCTGACGGGCCTCGCGCTTTCGCCGTCGTACGTCGAGGACCAGCTCGTGTTCGCTTACGTGACGACGGCGACGGACAACCGCGTCGTGCGCTTCGCCAAGGGCCAGGCGGCCAAGCCGGTGCTCACCGGGATCCCGAAGGGCGCGACCGGCAACCGCGGCACGATCAGCGCCGACAACCGCGGCGCGCTGCTCGTCGCCACCGGCGACGCGGGTGATCCGAACGCCGCCGCCGACCCGAACTCCCTGGCCGGGAAGGTGCTGCGGATCGACACGTCCGGCAAGGCCGCGGCGGGCAACCCGAACGGCGCGCTGGCCGTGGCGGCCGGGCTGCACGCGCCGGGCGGGCTGTGCGCCTCCGCCGACGGCGGCCGCGTCTGGGTCACCGACCGGCTCGCCGACAAGGACGCCCTCTACCGCGTGCAGGCCGGGCAGCCGCTGACGACGCCGGCGTGGACGTGGCCGGAGAAGCCGGGGGTCTCGGGCTGCGCGGACTTCGTCGACTCGATCGGCTTCGTCGAGGTGGCGGCTTCCGTGGCCGCCAACCTGCAGAACGTCCCCGTCTCGAAGGAGGGCGCGGTGACCGGGAAGCCGCAGATCTCCCTGGACGGCAAGACCGGCAAGCCGCCGGAGACGTTCGGGCGGCTCGCCGGGATGAGCATGATCAACCCGCAGCTCGCGGTGGCCGGCACGGTCAACAAGGACGGCGGCACGCCCGTGTCGAGCGACGACCGCGTCGTGCTGATCACGCCGGCGACCTCCGGCGGCGGCAACGGCAAGGACTGACAGCTTCTCCCGGACCTGACTATGACAGGGGCTTCAGCTCCACCCGCCGTCCCTCCGCCGACGACGTCAACCCGGCCTCCGCGAGCTGCAGCCCGCGTGCGGCCGAGAAGAAGTCGTAACGGTGTTGCCGCCCGGCGACGACGTCCCGGACGAACTGCTCCCACTGCGCCTTGAAGCCGTTGTCGAACTCGGCGTTGTCCGGCACCTCCTGCCACTGCTCGCGGAAGGGCTCGGTGGCGGGCAGGTCGGGGTTCCACACGGGTTTCGGCGTCGCCGAGCGGTGCTGGACGCGGCAGCGTCGCAGGCCGGCGACGGCGCTGCCCTCGGTGCCGTCGACCTGGAACTCGACCAGCTCGTCGCGGAAGACCCGCGTGGACCACGACGAGTTGATCTGCGCGATCGCCCCCGATTCGAGTTCGAAGATGCCGTACGCGGCGTCGTCGGCCGTCGCCGCGTACGGCTCACCCTGCTCGTCCCAGCGGCGCGGGATGTGCGTCGTCGCTTTCGCGGTCACGGCCTCGACACGGCCGAAGAGGTTCTCGAGGACGTAGTTCCAGTGGCAGAACATGTCGAGCACGATCCCGCCGCCGTCCTCGGCGCGGTAGTTCCAGCTCGGCCGCTGCGCCTCCTGCCAGTCGCCCTCGAAGACCCAGTAGCCGAACTCGCCGCGCACCGACAGGATCCGGCCGAAGAACCCGCCGTCGACCAGCCGGCGCAGCTTCCGCAGCCCGGGCAGGAAGAGCTTGTCGTGGACGACGCCGTGGCAGATCCCGGCGTCCCGCGCGAGCCCGGCCAGCTCCAGCGCGGCGGGCAGCGTCTCGGCCAGCGGCTTCTCGGCGTAGACGTGCTTGCCCGCGGCGATCGCCGCCCGCACCGACGGCTCGCGCGCCGAGGTCAGCTGCGCGTCGAAGTAGATCCGCACGTCGCCCAGCGCCGAATCGACGTCGGTCGTCCACGCGGTCAGGCCGTGCCGGTCGGCGATTTCCTTGAGTTTCGCCGCGTTGCGCCCGGCGAGAATCGGTTCGAGCTGCACGCGGCTGCCGTCGGGCAGCTCGACACCGCCCTGCTCGCGGATGGCCAGCACCGACCGGAGCAGGTGCTGCCGGTAGCCCATCCGGCCGGTGACCCCGTTGAGCAGCACTCCGATGGCGGTCTGGTTCATCGCTGCCGGCCTTCCTGGTGGAGGGGTTCCCCGCCGGGCGGCGAGGGGACACCCGGGATGTCGTATTCCGCGCGACGCCCGCACATGCCGTAGCCGTCGGGGTTCGACGGCGTCGCGACCCGGACGCCCGCCTGGTCGAGGTGGCTCCCGTCGCCGTCGGCGAGGGCCTTGAGGTGCGCGCCGGTCAGTTCGGCGGCTTTCAGGGCCCCGGCCTGCCAGCGCGGTACCCAGTCTCCGATTTTCGGCGACACCAGCGCGACGGCCGCCCGGTGGAAAGACCTCAGCGGCTCCGGATCACCGTCCAGTAGCGCTTCGCGCAGCGGCAGGTAGCCGCGAACCGCCAGGTCACGACGTCTTTTGGCGGCCTCGTCGGTTTTCGGCAACGCGGCGGCCTCGGCGTAGGTCCCCGCGTCCGCGAGCACGTCGGGCGGGAAGGTGAACACGGCGTCGCCCGCCTCGGGCAGGCCGCTGTTCTGCATGAGGACGGTGACGCGCAGGCCGCCGCCCTGCACCATCCGGTGGACGGTCCCCGGCGCGAACCACGCGACCACGCCGGCTTCGAGCGGCGTCTCCGCGTACCCGCCGGTGCTCAGCGTCTGGACGGCGCCTCGCCCCGCCGTGACGACGTAGGCCTCGGTGCAGGCGACGTGCAGGTGCGGACTGCCCCCGCAGACGCCGTCCTCGGCCGCCCAGTCGTAGGCGCGCAGGTGCGAAACGCCGATGCCACCCGGTAGCGGGAAGTCGTTCATGACCATCCGTGCCTGCCGAGGTAGTCGGTCACCTGATCGCGGTCCCACGCTCCGTCCGCGACGACGACCCGGTAGCGGTACGTGAAGCTCTCCCCCGGCCGGAGGGCGAATTCCTCGAAGAACGCCCACGAGAAGGCGACCATGGGCGTGTCCTTGCTTCGGACGAACCAGTGGGACTCGTGGATGGCGTCGTCGTTTTCCGGTGCGTGCGCGAAGACGAGCGTCGAGTGCGCGTCGACGTCGTCGTGTTCGCCGACGAAGGCCAGCCACGGCGCCTGTACGCCCATCATGTCGTCGCCGCCGAGACCACCGGGCCCGAAGACGCGGCCGCCGCCGAAGTCACGCGGACCCCGCCAGTGCAGGCCGGTGTACCCGGCCTGCTCGCGGCCGGCGGTGGTCGGGCTGCCGAACACGAGCGGCGCGTCGCGGACATTGGTGAGCTCGATGCCCCAGTCGATCGCCCAGGCGCCCTCGCCGGGTTCGACGGAGTGGACGATGATGTCACGCCGTTCGCGCGCCCACTCGTCGCCGCGGTGGGTCACCCAGGTGAGCCGTTCGGTGAACGTCAGCCGGTCTTCTTTGACGGTGAACCCGGCGAACTCGTCGTGGCGCATCGAGCCGATGCGGTCGGGCAGCTCCTGGTACCAGCGGCCGGGGACGTAGGTGTGGCCGCCCCAGAAGTTCTGGCCGGACAGGTGGCTCGAGGTCATCTGCAGGCCCTTGTGCCACCGGTGGTCGGCCGGCCGGTACCCGCTGACGCGCCGGCCGCGCAGCGTGCGCAACGGGTGGGTGTAGGGCTTGCGCGACTCGTAGGCGACGGGGTCGGGCTTGTACACATAGGACATCAGCGGGACCCCGCCGGCCTCGACGGTCACGCGGTCGCCGTGCCGGTGGGTGACGGTGATCGCGGCGCTCATCCCGCGGTCACCCCGGCCATCCCCCGGTAGAAGGGATCCCCCGGCACGATCTCCCCACGGCGCACGGTCCGCCCGGTGGAGGCGGCTTTGTAGAGAGAGGCGACGAACTCCAGCACCCGCCGCCCATCCCGCCCGCTGCACGGCGGTCGCTGTCCGGCCCGATAGGCATCCAGGACGGGCGCCAACGCGGCGGCGTGCGAGCTGCCGACGTCCTCGGCCGGCCCGGTCGGTATTCCGGCACCATGCGGCGCGGGGGTGTACCGCCAGTTTTCGGCGACGTGGCCGTAGAGGTGCGTGAGCTCGACGGTGGCGCGCTCGCAGTCGACGCGGATCCGGCTCACCTCGTCGGGTGAAAGGACACTGTTGACGACGGTGGCCAGCACCCCGGACCCGAACCGGACGAGCGCGGTGGAGACGTCCTCGGTCTCGATGTCGTGCACGAGCCGCCCGGTCATCGCCTGGACTTCGGCCCACTCGCCGTCGCCGCCTTCGTCATCGGCGAGCAGGTGGAGCAGCAGATCCATCTGGTGGATGCCGTGGCCCATGGCGGGCCCACCGCCTTCGGTGGCCCACCGCCCCCGCCACGGGACAGCGTAGTAGGCGGCATCGCGGTACCAGGTGGTCTGACAATGCGCGACGAGCGGACGTCCGAGTTCCCCCTTCGCGAGCAGTTCCCGAAAACGGGCGACGGCGGAGCCGGACCGCTGCTGGTAGACGAAGGAGACATACGGGCCGCCCTCGATTTCGGCGGAGGTCATCTCGTCGTATTCGGCCAGCGAACGACAAGGCGGCTTCTCACACCAGGCCCAGGCGCCGCTCTCGAGGACCTTCTTGGTCTGTTCGACGTGCAGCCCGGGCGGAGTACAGATCGAGACGAGGTCGGGTTCCTGCGCGGCGAGCAGGGAGTCGAGGTCCGGGTAAGGCTTGGCGTGGTCGGTGGTCGCACAAAAAGCGAGCGTCCGGCCTTCATCGACATCGGCGGCGGCCACGAGATCGACATCGTCGTGATGGGCTTGGTAAGCAGCGCGGTGACTGGCGGCGATGGCCCCAGCCCCGACGACGGCGACCCGCAAACGCTTTCCCCGAGCCACCCGGCCTCCCTCCTCACCAGCTTCGGCGACGTCTCCGCGAGCGCCGGCCAAGGTTCGTCCGCGCGTCGCTGCCCCCACGCGGCTCCTTCACCGGCGCATTCCTTCCGCCGTGTGCCCCTTCAGCGACACCGTCGGCGCCTCCCACCGGCCGCCCGCAGCCTCCCGCGGCTCGCCCTCCGACCGTCTCAGAAAGCGCTTTCTCGCGCAACGGCTGCCCTCGATGTCAACGATGTCACCACAGGCTCGCAACCGGAACGGACGACTCAGCCACGACCACTCGCGCATCTCCCGCCGGGTCGGCTGGAGACACGGCGCCCCGGACAGCTCCACCGGCGGCCGCGGCCACCTCAACCGAGGGTTGCCGAGAACCGGGTCAGCGGCTCTTGCTGCGGGGCTCACGTTTCCGCGGCTGCCGGCTCTCGGCCCGCGCCGCTCGGATGTCCAGGAAAGCGGCCACGCACGACACGAGCGCGGCCAGCAGCCCGAGGAACCGGCCGAAACCGGGCCCGATGGCGATGCCGGCGGCGTCGAAGATCCCCCGCTGGTCGGCGTCGAACTCCCAGTCCAGCGTGAACCACCCGACGACCATCAGCAGCAGCGACGCCACGGCGACCACCAGCCACAGGTGCGGCAGGCCGCTGACCCGGGCTTTCCGGATTCGCCCGAAGAAGACCACGACCAGCCCGGCCAGCAGCAGCGGCAGCGGCGGGCACCACGCGAAGAAGCTCGAGTGCCACGCGTCGCGGACGACGTCACTGTGCTCCAGCTGCGAGAGGATGTCTTCGATGTCCGGCTTGTTGGTGCTCAGCGTGGTCCACGGCAGGAACATCGAGCCCAGCGCGAGCAGCCCGGCCGCCAGGCCGAGCCACTCGCGCCAGGTGACGCTTTTGACGGAGAAGGACAACGGTCAGGAACCGACGCGCTCGATGATCAGCTCGCGGACCCGCTTGGCGTCGGCCTGCCCCTTGGTCGCCTTCATGACCGCACCGACGATCGCGCCCGCCGCGGCGACCTTGCCGCCGCGGATCTTGTCCGCGACGTCCGGTTGCCCCGCCAGGGCCTCGTCGATCGCCGCGAGCAGCGCCGAGTCGTCCGAGACGACCTTCAGCCCCCGCTTCTCGACGACCTCGCGCGGCTCGCCCTCACCGGCGAGCACGCCCTGGACGACCTCCTTCGCGAGCTTGTTCGTCAGCTCGCCGGAGGAGACCAGCCCGATGACCTCGGCCACCTGCTTCGGCGTGATCGTCAGGTCGGCCAGCTCGACCTCGCGGGTGTTCGCCTCCTGCGCCAGGGTGTTGACCCACCAGCCGCGGGCTTCGTCCGGCGACGCGCCGGCCTCGACCGTGGCCGCGACGAGGTCGACAGCACCGACGTTCAGCAGGTCACGCAGGGCTTCGTCGGAAAGCGACCACTCGGCCTGGATCCGCTTCCGCCGCTCGGACGGCATCTCCGGCAGCGTGCCGCGCAGCTGTTCGACCCATTCGCGGGACGGCGCGATCGGGACCAGGTCGGGCTCCGGGAAGTACCGGTAGTCCTCCGCGGTCTCCTTCGTCCGGCCGGACGACGTGGTGCCGTCGGCCTCCTGGAAGTGCCGTGTCTCCTGCTTGATCGAACCGCCCTCGGCGAGGATCGCCGCCTGCCGCGTCATCTCGTAGCGAACGGCCCGTTCGACGCTGCGCAGCGAGTTGACGTTCTTCGTCTCGGTGCGGGTGCCGAACTCGGTCGCGTCCTTCGCCATCAGCGAAACGTTCGCGTCGCACCGCAGCGAGCCCTGGTCCATGCGGACATCGGACACGTCGAGCGCGCGCAGCAGGTCGCGCAGCGCGCTCACGTAGGCACGAGCGACCTCGGGAGCCCGCTCGCCGGTGCCCTCGATCGGCTTGGTGACGATTTCGATCAGCGGAACGCCGGCCCGGTTGTAGTCGAGCAGCGAGTGCTCGGCACCGTGGATCCGGCCGGTGGCGCCGCCGACGTGCAGCGACTTGCCGGTGTCCTCCTCCATGTGCGCGCGCTCGATCTCCACGCGTACGACCTCGCCGTCGTCGAGCGTGACGTCGAGGTAGCCGTTGAAAGCGATCGGCTCGTCGTACTGCGACGTCTGGAAGTTCTTCGGCATGTCCGGGTAGAAGTAGTTCTTCCGGGCGAACCGGCACCACTCGGCGATCTCGCAGTTCAGCGCGAGACCGATCCGGATCGCGCCCTCGACGGCCTTGCCGTTGAGCGCCGGCAGCGCGCCGGGCAGGCCCAGGCAGGTCGGGCAGACCTTCGTGTTCGGCTCGCCGCCGAACTCGTTGGCGCAGCCGCAGAACATCTTGGTGTTGGTGTTGAGCTCGACGTGGACTTCGAGCCCGAGCACCGGGTCGAAGCGTTCGATGACGTCGGCGTAGTCCATCAACTCGGCCACGGCAGTCACTTCGTTCCTCCCAGCTCCGGGACCTTGTGGATGAGCGCTCCACCGGCGGCGGCGTCACGGGCGGCCTCGTAGGCGGCGCCGACCCGGTAGAGCCGGTCGTCGGCGAGCGCCGGGGCCATGATCTGCAGGCCGACCGGCAGGCCGTCCTCGTCGGACAGCCCGCTCGGCACGCTCATCGCGGCGTTGCCCGCCAGGTTCGACGGGATCGTGCACAGGTCGGCGAGGTACATCGCCATCGGGTCGTCCACGCGCTCGCCGATCTTGAACGCCGTCGTCGGCGTCGTGGGCGAAACGAGGACATCGACCTTTTCGAAGGCGGCGTCGAAGTCACGCGTGATCAGCGTGCGCACCTTCTGCGCCGAGCCGTAGTAGGCGTCGTAGTAGCCGGACGACAACGCGTAGGTGCCCAGCATGATGCGCCGCTTGACCTCGGCGCCGAAGCCCTTCTCGCGAGTCAGCGACATGACCTCTTCGGCGCTGTGCGTGCCGTCGTCGGCAACGCGCAGGCCGTAGCGCATGGCGTCGAACCGCGCGAGGTTCGACGAGCACTCGCTCGGCGCGATCAGGTAGTACGCGGGCAGCGCGTAGACGAAGTTCGGACAAGACACCTCGACGACCTCGGCACCGAGCGCGCGCAGCTGCTCGACCGCAGCCTGGAACGACCGCTCGACACCCGGCTGGTAGCCGTCGCCGCCGAACTCCTTCACGACGCCGACCTTGACGCCCTTCAGGTCACCCGTCATGCCCTGCCGGGCCGCGGCGACCACCGGCGGCACCGGCGCGTCGATGGAGGTCGAGTCCAGCGGGTCGTGCCCGGCGATGACCTCGTGCAGCAGGGCGGCGTCGAGCACCGTCCGCGCGCAGGGCCCGGCCTGGTCGAGCGACGACGAAAAAGCGACGAGGCCGTAGCGCGACACCCCGCCGTAGGTCGGCTTGACCCCGACGGTGCCGGTGACGGACCCGGGCTGCCGGATCGACCCACCGGTGTCGGTCCCGATGGCGATGGCGGCTTCGAACGCCGCGATCGACGCCGACGAGCCACCGCCCGACCCGCCCGGGATGCGGGCGTGGTCCCACGGGTTGTGCGTCGGGCCGTACGCCGAGTTCTCGGTCGACGAGCCCATGGCGAACTCGTCCATGTTCGTCTTGCCGAGAATCACGACACCGGCCTCGCGCAGCTTGCGCGTCACGGTCGCGTCGTACGGCGGGACCCAGCCTTCGAGCGTTTTCGAACCACAGGTCGTCGGCACGCCCTCGGTGGTCAGGACGTCCTTGAGCGCGAGCGGCACGCCGGCCAGCGCCGAGGCGGGCGCGTTCCCCCCGGCGATGCCCTCGTCGACGGCCTTGGCCGCGGCCAGCGCGCCCTCGGTGTCGACGTGCAGGAACGCGTGGATGTGGTCGTCGACCTCGGCGATCCGGTCCAGGTGGGCCTGGGTGACCTCGACCGCGGACACCTCGCGCGCGTGGATCTTCTCCGCCAGTTCCGCGGCGGTCAGCTTGATGAGCTCGGTCACTGCTCTTCCCCCAGAATCCGCGGCACCCGGAAGCGGCCGTCCTCGGCGGCCGGCGCACCGGACAGCGCCTGCTGCTGCGTGAGCCCGGGACGGACGACGTCCTGCCGGAAGACGTTCGTCAACGGCACGGCGTGCGAGGTCGGCGGCACGTCGTCGGCGGCGACCTCGCTCACCTTGGCCACCGAGTCCAGGATCTGGTCGAGCTGACCGGCGAAGACGTCGAGCTCGTCATCGGTCACGGCCAGCCTGGCCAGCTTCGCGAGGTGCGCGACCTCGTCTCGGGAAATGTTGGGCACGCGGGTGACTCCCGGGTTGTGCTGTGCGGGTTGTCTCGGAAGCTGCAAGTCTATGGTGACGACGTCGGACGACTCGACTGGGTTACGCCCGGCGCAGGCCGGGTGCCGTCCGGCGACGCTCGACTCCCGCCCGGCGGACAGCAGGCCCACGGACCGGGTGGGTCTGTCACAATCGGCGACCGGCATCGAGCGTCCCACGGCAAGGCTGGGACGCCAGAGGTGAGAGGGGCGCGTGGTGTCGTTCCTGATCCGGGTCCTCCTTCCGGACAGCCCGGGGACCCTCGGCGCGGTCGCCACGGCGCTCGGCACGGTAGGCGCCGACATCCTCAGCGTGGACGTCGTCGAGCGCGGCACCGGAGTGGCGGTGGACGACCTCGTGGTCGAGCTCCCGTCCGGCCGGCTGCCCGACGCGCTCATCACGGCGGCCGAGAGTGTCGAAGGCGTCGAGGTGGACGCGGTCCGGCCCTACGCGGGCGTGCTGGACACGCACCGCGAGCTCGAACTCGTCGAAGAAATCGCCGCGCAGCCGAAGTCCGGCCTCGACATCCTGGCCGAGGGCGTGCCCCGCATCGTGCGCGCCGGCTGGGCGATGATCGTCGAGCACGCCGAGACCGGCGCCCTCCGGCTGGCGTCGTCGAGCGCCGCGCCGGAGACCCCGATCACCGACCTGCCCTGGCTGCCGCTCGAGCGCGCGACGGTGCTCGACGGCGAAGAGGCCTGGATCCCGGAGACGTGGAAGGAACTGGGCACCGAGCTGGCGGCGACGCCGCTCGGCAAACCGGGCAAGGCGCTGCTCGTCGCCCGCCCCGGCGGCCCGGCCTTCCGCGCGGCCGAAGTCGCCCGGCTCGCCCACCTCGCCGGGATCGTCGCGGTCGTCCTGGACGGCTAACCCCGCACGTCGCCGAAAAGGGGACGAGCCCGAGTCGGCTCGTCTCCTTCTCGACGAACGCCAGGTCAGACGTCGATCTGGTAGGCGATCAGGCTGATGTGCGGGAACGGCCGCCAGTCCCGTTCGGCCAGGCGCGCGAACCCGAGACGCTCGTAGAGCCGGTGGGCGGAGTGCATCCGGTCGAGACTGCTGAGCACCACCTTGGGGACGCCCAGCGCCCGCGCACGGTCGAGCACGGCCCGCGTCAAGGCTTCGCCGACACCGCGACCACGTGCTGACGGCGCCACCGCGAGCATCCGGAACTCCAGCTCTCCCGGACGCGAAATCTCGGCGTACGGCGACCCCGGCCGCACGACGGTCACGGTCCCGAGTACCTCTCCCGCCGCATCGACGGCGACGAGCACCTCGGCCAGCTCGGCC
Organism: Amycolatopsis sp. NPDC028719; assembly: GCF_055565395.1. NCBI lineage: Bacteria > Bacillati > Actinomycetota > Actinomycetes > Pseudonocardiales > Pseudonocardiaceae > Amycolatopsis > Amycolatopsis sp. NPDC028719. The sequence goes on along the minus strand of NZ_JBVHUL010000013.1, from coordinate 165,206 downwards.
CGGCTCGCGACGTCACGCAGCTTCGCGTCATAACCGACGTCGTCGGCCAAGTGACCATCGACGTCGTAGGCCCGAACCGTGACCTCGCCCGCCGCGGCGTACTCCTCGGGCCGCGGTGGCCGGATTTCGACATCACCCATCCGTCTCCCCAGACTCTTCTTCGGCGGTCTCGTCGCCGGCCGGCAGCGCCACCTCCTGCGCCGCCTCGGGCCCCCGCTCCAGCAGCACGCGGAAGCCGGCTTCGTCGAGCACCGGCACCTTGAGCTGCACGGCCTTGTCGTATTTCGAGCCAGGCGAGTCCCCGACGACCACGAACGACGTCTTTTTCGAGACCGACCCGGCTGCCTTGCCGCCACGGGCCATGATGACCTCCTTGGCTTCGTCGCGGGAGAAGCCGTCGAGCGACCCCGTCACCACGATCGACAGGCCTTCGAGGTTGCGCGGGACGGAATCGTCGCGTTCCTCCTCCATCCGCACGCCGGCGCGTCGCCACTTTTCGACGATCTCGCGGTGCCAGCCGACCTCGAACCACTCCCGCGTCGCGCGCGCGATGGTCGGGCCGACGCCGTCGACGTCCGCCAGCTCTTCCTCGGTCGCCTGCTCGATGGCCTCGATCGAGCCGAACTCGCGAGCCAGCGCCTGCGCCGCCGTCGGCCCCACGTGCCGGATCGACAAAGCGACCAGCACCTTCCACAGTGGCCGGTCCTTCGCCACGTCGAGGTTGGCGAGCAGCTTTCGCGCGTTCGCCGACAACTCGCCGGCCTTCGTGCGGAACAGCTCGACCTCGGCGAGGCTGTCCTCGTTCAGGTCGAAGACGTCGCCCTCGTCGGCGACCACCCGCGCGTCGAGCAACGCGACCGCGGCCTCATACCCGAGAACCTCGATGTCGAAGGCGCCGCGCCCGGCCAAGCTGAAGAGGCGCTCACGCAGCTGCGCTCGGCAGAACCGGCTGTTCGGGCAGCGGATGTCCTTGTCGCCTTCCTTTTGGTAGGCGAGCTCGGTCCCGCATTCCGGGCAATGGGTGGGCATGACGAACTCGCGTTCGTCGCCGGTGCGCGCGTCCACCACCGGCCCGAGGACCTCGGGGATGACGTCGCCGGCCTTCCGGATGACGATCCGGTCGCCGATGAGCACGCCCTTGCGCTTGACCTCCTCCTGGTTGTGGAGGGTGGCCCGCGCGACGGTCGACCCCGCGACCTTGACCGGCTCGGTGACCGCGAACGGGGTCACCCGCCCGGTCCGCCCGACGTTGACCTGGATGTCCAGCAGCGTCGTGATCGCTTCTTCCGGCGGGTACTTGTAGGCGATCGCCCACCGCGGCGCACGCGACGTCGTGCCCAGCCGCCGCTGCAGCGCCACCCGGTCGACCTTGATGACCACGCCGTCGATTTCGTGCTCGGCGTCGTGCCGGTGCTCACCCCAGTAGGTGATGTGCTCGGTGAGCTCCTCGGCCGACGTCAGGACCTTGCTGTGGGGCGACACCGGCAGCCCCCACGCGGCCAGCGCGTCGTACGCCTCCGACTGACGCTGCGGTTCGAAGCCCTCGCGCTTGCCGAGGCCGTGGCAGATCAGCCGCAGCCGGCGCTCGCGCGTGATCTTCGGGTCCTTCTGCCGCAGCGACCCGGCCGCGGTGTTGCGCGGGTTCGCGTAGGGCGGCTTACCCGATTCGACCATCTTCGCGTTCAGCTCGAGGAAGTCCTCGACGCGGAAGTAGACCTCGCCGCGCACCTCGACCAGGGCCGGCACCGGGAACTGGTCGGTGCTCGTGAGCGTCTCCGGCACCTGGTCGAGCGTGCGCATGTTCAGCGTCACGTCTTCTCCCGTGCGGCCGTCACCCCGCGTGAGCGCCCGGGTGAGGTGGCCATTTTCGTACAGGAGGTTGATCGCCAGGCCGTCGATCTTCAGCTCGGCGAGGAACTCGGTGTGCCCGACCTCCTTCTCGACGCGCTCCACCCAGACGAGGAACTCGTCCTCGTCGAAGACGTTGTCGAGGCTGAGCATGCGCTCGAGGTGGTCGTACGCGGTGAACTCGGTCGAGAACGTGCCCCCGACGCGCTGGCTCGGCGATTCGGGAGTGACCAGCGCCGGGTGCTGCTCCTCGATCCGCTGCAGCTCACCGAGCAGCTCGTCGAACTGCCCGTCGGAGATGATCGGCGAGTCCAGGACGTAGTAGCGGAACTGGTGGTTGCGCAGTTCCTCCGCGAGGGCGCCGTGGCGCTCGCGCACGTCGGCCGGGACGTCGGTGACGTCCTCCGCGGTGATCTGCTCCTGGGGGCGTTCGGTGCTGCTCACAGGTGGTGAGCCTAGTCGGCGGCACCGACAATTTCGTCCGGTCCGGCGTCCAGCCCGCGGACCAGTTCACGGAACTCCAGAAGGGTGATCGCGCCCGCCGGTTCGGCCGCCGCGGTCTCCACGCGCCGTAGTCGTTCGGCGGCGAGCCGTTCACCCAATGTCGCGTCGAGAGGCAAGAACGTCATGGTCTGCCGGGCGGCCTCGTCGAGGTCTTCGAAGCCCGGGTGGAAGACGGCGACGTCGACCACGCGCTCGTCCTCGTCGACCTGCGCGACGACCCGGACGTCGGCCAGCGCGATCCGGTGCTCGCCGAGGTTGACGGTGACCTCCGTCGGATCGGGCACGGGCGGGACCGAGTCGTGGTACTCCCAGATCGCGTCCTCCGGCGGCGCGGCGGCCCGCCACGCGTCGGTGAACGGACGCAGCTCCGGGTCCTCCTGACCGGTCACGACCAGGGCGTAGATCGCCCGACGACCACGTTCGAGCGAAAAGTGCAGCCGTGGGTGCAGCGCCTCGACGAGCTGGCAGAGCTCGTGCTCGACCCGGTGCGGCTCACCTTCGCCGAGCGCCGCGCTGACCATCGGGAGCAGGTCGTACCAACTGCGCCAGAACGCCTCCGCGGCGGCCGCCGGGTCCTCCGGCACGTGCTGCTCGGGCCACGCGGTGCGCGGGTCGGGCGGATCGGCGTCGGTGCTCTTGCGGCGGAACAGGCGCATGGCTACAGGTGGTCCTCGTTCGGTCGGCTACCCGGCCACGCTACTGGCCGGGCCGGGTGGACGTCGGCGAGTCGCCGAATTTCGTCACCAGCCTTCCGGGGGCTCCACGAAGGCCTTACCGAGATCACGCGTCAGCGCCAGGACGCGCCGCATCCAGTCGGGCGTGGCGCCGGCGAGACCACAAGCCGGGGTCGGCACCGCACGTTCGGCGAGGACGCTGCGGTTGAAGCCGAGCCGGTCGGCCAGCCGGAACGCCGGCTCACCGATGTCCTTCAGGCTTGGCGGCGACGCGGGCTCCGTCGTCGGCACCGCGCCCAGGAACAGCGTCGCCCCGCCGTCCCAGACTTCGCCGATTTCGTCGAGGAACGCGGCGGACGCGCCACCGAGCGCGGCTAGGTCGAAGGCCAAAGCGTCGGCACCGGCTTCGCGCAGCAGGCCGAGCGGCGGCTTCGCGGCGCAGCAGTGCAGGATCACCGGCTGCCCCGTGATCGCCTTCGCGCCATCGATGACCGTCGAGAGCAGGTCACGTGCCTCCGGCTCCGGCACAGCGGCGACATTCCCGTAGCCGGACGGAGTCGACAGGCCGCCGGCCAGCACCGCGGGCAACGACGGCTCGTCGAACTGGACGACCACGGGTGCGCCGGTCCTGGCCTGAACCTCTGCGACATGCCCGGCGAGGCCGTCCAGCAGGGAGGCCGTGAAGTCCCGCAAGGCGCCATGGTCGGTCAGCACTCGGTGGCCTCGGGGCAGCTCGATCCCGGCACCGAGGGTCCACGGGCCGGCCAGCTGGACCTTGAAGACCGGCGGGGTGGCTCCGGCCTTCTCCCGCGCTTCCTGCAAAGCGTCGAGATCCCAGCGGAGCAGGTCGACGGCTCGGCGGTGCTCGTGTCCCGGCCGCGGGGCGACGCGGTAGCCGCTCGGCACGACGTCGACGGCCAGGTCGACCAGCAGCGCGGCGGTCCGGCCGAGCATGTCGGCACCGACGCCGCGGGCCGGCAGTTCCGGCAGGTGCGGGAAGTCCGGGAGCTCGCCGAACACGATCGCCGCTGCCTCCGCGGCGTCCGTGCCCGGCATCGAGCCGATCGCCGTCGCGGCACCGCTGGGCCAAACTCGCTCATTCACGACCACCGATTCTGGTCGACCACCTGATGGCAGCGCCGACCGGGCTGTCCGGAGACAGACATACGCCGCATTTACCTTTACCGGCACCGTGGCGGGGCCCGCGCGGATAAGCTCACCCGCCATGACGAGTTCGCCACCGCAACCGGGCTGGTATCCCGACGCGCGGGACCCCCGTCTGCACCGTTGGTGGGACGGCCGGGCCTGGACAGCCAACACCCGCCCGGCCGACCAGACGCCACCACCGAGCGACTCCGAGCTGATCGAACTGGACATCGAGCGGTCCCACGACCCGGCACGGGTCCAAGACCAGGTCAATCGCGCGACCCGCGGCCGCGGTGCCGCGCACGCCGGTGGCGGGACGCTGTTCACCGAGCCGGTCCTGGTGGTCAACCAGCGCGCGAAGCTGATCGAGATGGCCAACGAGTTCGGCGTCTTCGACCAGCACGGCAATCGGCTCGGCGGAGTCGTCCAGGTCGGGCAAAGCACGTTGAAGAAGGCGATCCGCCTCCTGACCAACTACGACCAGTTCCTGACCCACAAGTTCGAGGTCCGGGACGCCAACCACAGCACCGTGCTCAAGGTGACCCGGCCCGCCAAGGTCTTCAAGTCGCGGTTCCTCGTCACCCGGGCCGACGAGACCCCGATCGGCGAGATCGTCCAGGAGAACGTCTTCGGGAAGATCCGCTTCGGCTTCGTCGTCGACGGCCACTCGGTGGGCGGCATCTTCGCCGAGAACTGGCGTGCCTGGAACTTCTCGATCCGCGACCACGCCGGCACCGAGGTCGCCCGGGTGACCAAGACGTGGGGCGGGTTCCTCAAGGCCGCCTTCACCACCGCCGACAACTACGTCGTCGAGATCCCCCGCCCCCTGCCTGATCCGCTCGCCAGCATGGTCGTCGCCGCGGCCCTCACGATCGACACCGCCCTGAAGCAGGACACCAACTGAGCAAGTGACCGGTGTCTCAGCTTCTCCCGGTGGACAGCGCGCCCGGCACGGCTCAGGGTGAATGGAGGCCGGGACACCGCAGTCTCGCCGGGACGGAGGTCACCGTGGAACCGTTGCCGGAAAGCAGCGACAGGAACTGGACCGAGCCCGGAATCTACGAGGTCTCGGCCGGTGTCTACCGGATCCCGTTGCCCCTGCCCAACGACGCTCTGCGCGCGGTCAACGTCTACGCGGTCACCGACGGCGAGAAGCTGGTCCTGGTCGACTCGGGCTGGGCGTTGAGCGTGGCACGGCAACAGCTCGCGGACGCGCTCGGCGGCATCGGCGCGGAACTCGCCGATGTCAGCGAATTCCTGGTGACCCACGTGCACCGCGACCACTATTCGCAGGCTGTGGTCCTTCGTCGCGAATTCGGCTCGAAGATCGCCCTGGGCCAAGACGAAGAGCCATCGCTGAAGGCCTCCGGCAACCCTGACCGGATGCCGATGGAAGCTCAAATCGACCTGCTTGCCCAGGCCGGCGCCCGCGAAGTCGTCGAAGCCCTGGCCCGCGATTTCGGTACGGACCGGCGGCACACGGAGGCCGATCTCTGGGAAGCACCCGACGAGTGGCTGACTCCGGGACGGCGATCGATCCTGCCCGGCCGCGAGTTCGACGTCGTCGCCACTCCCGGTCACACGACCGGCCATGTCGTGTTCGTCGACGACACCGCCGATCTGCTGTTCTCCGGTGATCACGTGCTGCCGCACATCACGCCTTCGATCGGGTTCCAGCCCGTGCCGGCCGAGTTGCCGCTCAACGACTTCATGGACTCGCTGCGCCTGGTGCGCGCGATGCCCGATCGCCGCATGCTGCCCGCCCACGGTCCGGTGTCCGAAAGCGTGCACACGCGGGTCGACGAACTGCTGGAACACCATCGGCAACGCCTCGAGACGATCGGTTCTCAGATCACAGCCGGCGCAAGCACCGCATTCGAGGCCGCACATCGGATCGGCTGGACGCGCCGCAACCGCAAACTGTCCGATATGGACTCGTTCAACCAGACGCTCGCGGTCCTGGAGACAGCGGCACATCTCGACCTGCTGGTATCGCAGGGCAAACTGGCCGCCCAGGTCGTCGACGGCGTCCGCCACTACACGGCACCCTGAGCGACATCGCGGCCAGCACCGCGGGTAGTCACGTCGTCGCTTTCACGACGCTCGGCCGGCCTCCTGCATACTGGGTGAAATGGAAGTCATCAGGCGTGCCAGAGCGAGGGACATCGAGGCGCTCGTGCGCCTGTTCGGCGCACCGGGCGAGCCGCTGGCAGCCGCACTCCAAGAACTCATGACCACCCCGCACGTCACGCTGGTCGTCGCCGAGGACGACAACGGCGTCGCCGGTACCGCGCAACTGACGGTGCTGCGAGGACTCGCCTGGGACGGCGCGACCCGCGGCTTGCTCGAGGGCATCCGCGCCGCGCGGCGTGGCGTCACCAGCGCACTTCTGACGTGGGGCATCGACGAAGCTCGTCGACGGGGCTGCAGCCGCCTCCACCTCGATTCCGGCCTGGCGCGCGTCGACCTGCGGGACTTCTACGCGCGCTTCGGCTTCGAGCAGAGCTATCAAGGGTTCACCCGAGCCCTGTGATACTGGCGCCGTGAACGACTACATCATTCGTAGGGCACGGCGCGAGGACATCGGTGCGATAGTGCGCATGCTGGCGGACGACCAGCTCGGCGCGGGCCGTGACGATCCCCGTGACCTCGGGCCCTACCTGCACGCTTTCGAGCAGATCGACGCAGATCCGAACCAGCTTCTGATCGTCGTGGTCTCCGAAGATGAACCGGTCGGGACATTGCAGCTGACGATCATTCCCGGACTCGCCCGGCGCGGTGCCCTCCGCGGTCAGGTCGAGGCCGTCCGGATCCGGGCCGACCACCGCGGCTCCGGGCTCGGCGCCGACCTCATGCGCTGGGCGATCGACGAGTCGCGTCGACGGGGATGCGCACTCGTACAGCTCACGTCGGACGTCTCGAGGGCCGACGCACACCGGTTCTACGAGCGGCTCGGCTTCGTTCCGAGCCACACCGGCTTCAAGCTCAAGCTCTGAACTCTCACGGCGTTGGTGTCCAACGATTTCCGGTCCATCCACATAGGACATAAACTCGATCAGCCTCCTTCCGGAATCGGTGACGCACACGTCCGCGCACGCGAACCATCGCGAATCAATTCGCGTACGTCAAGTCACAGAGGGCGCGAACGGACCGTTCGCTCCCCTTTACCACCCATTCTTCTGAATCTCGGTGACATTTCCCGCGAGGCCTCGTACGGTCGAGCTCATGACACCTTCGCAACCGCTTCGCAAACTCGTCCCGCCCGGAGACTCCTCGACCATCTACGACAAGCTCCCGTTCGTGCTGAACACGGTCCGCGCTGACCCGGATGTGTTGCAACGCATGAAAGACGATCAGCTCGTCGAGTTGATCCGCGTCACCGATGCCGAGATTTCCAAGCTGCAAGCCCTTCAGCTACGGGCGATCGCGGACCTCAGCGTGCGCCGGAGACGGGCGCCCGGTACGGCTTCCGAGGTGGCGTTGGCACTGTCCATCACGGAACACCGAGCAGGCGCCATAGTTTCGGCGGCGAACGCGCTGATCGCCCGGCTCCCCCGCATGCTCAACCTCATGGACGACGGCCGGCTCGACCTCTATCGCGCCATGAAGGTCACCGATGCGACGGCATGGCTGTCCAGAGACCACGTACGCGTCGTCGATGCGACGCTCGAGGACCGCGTTCCGGGGCGCAATGCCACTCAGGTTCGCCGAGCTGCAGCCTACGCGGCCGCGAAAGTAGATCCGGAGGGTGCCGCGCAGCGCACCGAACGGAGCCTCGTCGAACGGCGGTTGGCGATGCACCACCAAGACACCGGCGTGACCAGTCTTTCGATCAACAACGCGCCGACCGAGAAAGCGACAGCGGCCTACGCCCGTATCGACCGGGCCGCTCGGGCGTTGAAGACCCCGGACGAGTCTCGGACCCTGGACCAGCTTCGAGCGGACATCGCCATGGATCTACTGCTCAGCGGCATGGGCGGCCCGAGCGAGCGCACCGAAGTGTTCCTGCACGTCGATCTGGCGACGTACCTCGGCGTGAACGACTCCCCGGCCATCCTGGCCGGACGCGGGCCCATCGCGGCGTCAGTGGCCCGGCGCATCATCAGCGGCTCCGACACAACGCTCCGGCGAGTCCTCACCGATCCGCGTAGCGGCCAAGCGATCGAGCTGTCACCGACGCGGTATCCGCTGGCCCCGGCGCACGACGAGTTCGTCCGGGTCCGGGATCGCGAGTGCCGACAGCCCGGATGCACACGTCCTGCGCAGAACTGCGGGGTCGAGGCGACCCGGGCGCAGGGCGAGCCCGCAGAAGCGGCGGATCAGCCGGTCACGTACTGCTCGCGGCATCGCAAGCTGAAGGGCCAACCCGGTTGGAACTACGAAGTCACACCTGACGGCACGGTGAACGTCGCGACACCGGCGGGCCGGACGCACTCGACGACACCGCCATCGATGCACGCCGGCCGAAGACGGGCGACCCGGAGCCGCAAGAAGCCACGGCAATAACCGACGATCAGCGCGTGCCCAAGATCTTCGCGCTGCCCAGCACGATGTCCCCGCCCTCGGCATCCGGCCGGTAGAGCACGACGACCTGGCCCGGGGCCACCCCGCGTAGCGGCTCGCGCAGATGCACCGTCATGGTGTCGGAGTCCACGTCGGCGACTGCGTCGACAATGCCTCCGTGGGCCCTGACCTGCACCACGCATTCGGTCGGCTCGGTCAACGGCTTACCACTGGGCCAGATCGCGCGGTCGGCCTCGATCGTGTTGATCCCGAGTCCGGCGGCGGAACCGACCTTGACGGAGCCGGAAACCGGTTCGAGGGACAGGACATATCGAGGACGGCCGTCAGGCGCCGGAGCTTCGATCCCGAGCCCCTTGCGCTGTCCGACGGTGAATCCGTGCACCCCGGTGTGCCGGCCGAGCACTGCGCCGGTCTCCGCGTCCACGAGTTCGCCGGGACGCTGCCCCAGCCGGTTCTCCAAGAACTTCTTGGTGTCACCGTCCGGGATGAAGCAGATGTCGTGGCTGTCCGGCTTGTTGGCGACGGACAATCCGCGACGCTCCGCCTCGGCGCGCACATCGGTCTTCCATGAGTCACCCAAAGGGAACATGGCGTGGCTGAGCTGCTCCGCGGTGAGGGAGGCGAGCACGTAGGACTGATCCTTGCCACTGTCGGCACTACGACGCAGCTCGGGCACGCCGGCCTCCACGGAAAGGCGTGCGTAGTGTCCCGTCGCGACCGCGTCGAACCCGAGCGCCATCGCCTTCTCGAGAAGAGCCTCGAACTTGATCTTCTCGTTGCAGGTGACGCACGGATTCGGTGTGCGTCCGGCGGCGTATTCCCCGACGAAGGTTTCGACGACCTCTTCGGTGAAGCGTTCCGCGAAATCCCAGATGTAGAACGGGATTCCGAGGATGTCGGCAGCCCGCCAGGCGTCGTGGGAGTCTTCGATCGTGCAGCAACCGCGTGACCCGGTCCGCAAGGTGCCGGGCTTGGCCGACAGCGCCAGGTGCACGCCGACGACGTCGTGCCCGGCGTCGACCGCGCGTGCGGCGGCCACCGCCGAGTCCACTCCTCCGCTCATCGCGGCCAAAACCCGCATTGCGTTACACCTCTTGCTTCTGGGTCTGCTTGCGCATTCCGGCCAGGCCTGCCTGCCGGGCGCGCGTGACGACTCCGCCGATCTCGGCGGCGACCGCCTCGACGTCTGCGGCAGTGGATGTGTGACCGAGGGAGAAACGGAGAGAACCCCGAGCCGCCGCGGGGTCGGCGCCCATGGCGAGCAGCACATGGCTCGGCTGGGCGACGCCGGCTGTGCACGCGGACCCCGTCGAGCATTCGATACCCTTGGCGTCGAGCAGCATCAGCAGGCTGTCGCCGGCGCAACCGGGGAATGTGAAGTGAGCATGGCTGGGCAGCCGCTCGCCGTCTCCGCCGTTGAGGATGGCGTCGGGTACTTCGCGCTGGATGACTTCGATGAGTCCATCGCGGAGCTCCTCGACGCGCTTTGCGTAATCGGCTCGGGTCGCGACGCTGGCTCGGACCGCGGCCGCGAACCCGACGATCGCCGGGACGTCAAGGGTGCCGGAGCGAACGCTGCGTTCCTGGCCTCCGCCGTGCAGAAGGGGCACGCACGTCACGTCACGGCCGAGCAGGAGCGCGCCCACGCCGAAGGGACCACCGAGCTTGTGTCCGGTCAGGGTGAGTGCGGCGGCGCCGCTGGCCGCGAAGTCGACCGGGACGGCGCCGACGGCCTGTACCGCGTCGGTGTGGAGCGGGATGTCGAACTCGGCGCTGACCGCGGCCAGCTCGGCGATCGGATTGATCGTCCCGACTTCGTTGTTGGCCCACATCACCGTCACCAACGCCACGGTGTCGGGATCCGCGGCAATGGCGGCGCGGAGGGTGTCGGGCGAGATGCGGCCTTGACTGTCGACTTCCAGCAGCGTGATCTCGGCGCCGCAGTGGGATTCGAGCCATTCGACCGTGTCGAGGACGGCGTGGTGCTCCGCGGCGCCGACCAGGATGCGGCGACGCTGCTCCTGCTCGTCGTGGCGAGCCCAGAAGATGCCCTTGAGCGCGAGGTTGTCGCTCTCGGTGCCGCCGCCGGTGAAGATCACTTCGGAGGGACGAGCCCCGAGGGCGTCGGCGATGGTTTCGCGGGCTTCCTCGACCATCCGCCGGGCGCGGCGGCCCGAGGAATGCAACGCGGAGGCGTTGCCCACGTGGGACAGCGCCTCGGTCATCGCCGCTACGGCTTCGGGCAACATCGGAGTGGTTGCCGCGTGGTCGAGATAGGTCATCGCTTTATCAGGGTAGTCCGCTCCACCGCGTGACGAAGTCCACCCTGGCCCTCGAAGTGGGCTGTCACACCTTCGACGGCCAGCGTCCGGTCAGCCGGGCCCCCAGCAGCGCGAGGGCCACCAAGGCCATCGTGAGCAGGGCCATCGCCGGCGACGGAGCGAAAACCGACCCCACCACGCCGAGCAGGACACCGCCCAAGCCGATGAGCAGCGCGGAGCCCACCCAGTCGGCCAGCTGCATCGCTGAGGTGTTGAAGCCGCGCTCGCCCTCGGGTGAATAGCGGAGCAGGAGGACGGAGATCGCCGGCATCGCGATTCCCATACCGGCGCCCCCGACCGCGCAGGCTACGAAAGCGGTCCAGGCGGAAAACCAGGGCTGGGAGACGAGACCGAAACAAGCCAAACCTGCCGCGACCAGCAAGAACCCGGTGCGAAGCGATGCCTCTCTGGACCAGTTGAGGAACCGGCCCTGCACTGCCGAGGCCGCTGACCAACCCAACGCCGTGATGGTCAGCGGTAGGCCGGCCATGGCGGGGCTGTAGCCGTGGACCGCGCTCATTGTCAGAGGCAGGTACGCCTCCATCCCGGCGTACGCGCCGGCGATCAGGGCGCGGGATGCGACGACTGTCGGGAGGCCGGGGCGGGATGACAGCGTCCCGGTCGGGAGCAGCGTCCGGATGGCGTAACCCAGGGCGACGAGCCCGGCCGTGCCGTAGGCGAGGGCCAAGAGTGAGTGATGCTGGGCCGCCCATGTCAACGCCGCGACGCCGAGGGCCGCGACGATCGCCTGGACCACGCCCGCGCGGCGGCCGTTGGCGGAAGGGATGTGCGCAGGCAGGCGCCGGATGACCACCATCAACATCGCCACGCCGATGACCACCAGCGGGACGAGACCGAGGAAGACCCAGCGCCAGCCGATGCTGACGGTCACCACACCGGCCAAGGACGGCCCGAGCACCGCCGGCAGGACCCAGGCGGCCGCGTTCGCCGCGTAGATCACCGGGCGCTCCTGGTCGGTGAACGTCAACGCGATCAGGAGCGAGACCGAGACCAGGAGCAGTCCCGAACCGAAGCCTTGCAGGGCGCGACCGAGGAGGAACGTGAGCATTTCGCTCGCCGTCCCTGCGACGACCAGGCCCACCGCGAACAACACCGGTCCCACCAGCAACGCCGGAGCCGGCCCGCGGCGGTCGCCGATCCGGCCCGACAGCACCGTTGCGACCACGCTCGAGATGAGGAAGATCGTGAATGGCCACGAGTACAGCGACAACCCGTGGAGGTCGGCCACCAAGGTCGGCATCGCCGTCGCGACGCCCATGTTCTCGAACGCGACCAACGTGACCACGAGCAGCAGCGCGATCGTGGTCAGGCGGTGTTCCGCGGTCCACAGCACGCTGCGGCGACGAGGTGCGGAGTCGAGCGTCGAGGCCATGATCGGCAGCGTGCAACCTCCAGCCCGCTGGAGGTCAAGCCGGTTCAGGCCGTGCGACGCGCCACTGGCTCCACCCGCAGGTCGTGGGCGAGCGCGGCGGCCTCGCCGCGGGAGCTCACGTCCAGCTTGTCGAGGATGTTGCGGACATGGAACTTCACCGTGTGCTCGCTGAGCTGCAGCTGTTCGGCGATCTGCCGATTGCGCAAACCCTGCGAGATCCCCGTCAGGACCTCGACCTCACGCGGGTTGAGCCGGTCGAGCGGACGCAGCTCCGGTGGTTCGGCGACGCCGAGCGGGAGAACCGCGCTGACCGTCGTGCCCCAGCCAGGCACCGCGTCGACCTCCCAGCGGCCGCCGAGGGCGGTGAGCCGATCGGTCAGGCCGCGGGCCGGGATCGCGTCGGCGACTTCGGGGCTGTCGTCGCGGACCGTGATCCGCAGCACCGGGCCGTCGAGCCGCCACGACGCCCGCAGGCGCGTGGTCGCCGGCCGGTCCAAAGCAGCGAGCACCAGCCCCCGGGTCATCGTCCGCGCCGTGTGGGCGATGTCTTGCGGGAGCGATGCGTCGCCGACCGGGTCGACCAGGTCGACGTCGACCTCGGTGTGCCGGACCAGGTCGGCGAGCTGGGTCCTCAGCAGGGCGAAGGCCACGCCTGCCCGTTCCTCGGACAGGGCTTGGTCGCGGTCGACGACACCTTTCAGTTCGAGCAGCGCGTCGCTGGCCAGGTCGGTCGCCGTGCGGCGGGCGACGGCGTCGGAGAGGCGCCCCGAGCGCAGCACCGCCAGGAGCGTGGTCAGCGTCGCCGCGTGGGTCTGTCCCAGGTCGGTGATCGCCTGGGCTCGCGCGGTGGCCGCCGCGAGGTTGCCGGCCAGGACGTCCGGGCCCGGGTCGGTCGCGCGCTGGCCCGCGTCGGTGCCGAGGATGTGCCACAGCTGCGCGGCCAGCCCCAACTCGGCCGCCGGCAGCTCCGTGTCCTCCGGCACGACGGCGAGCACGGCACCCTTGCCGACTGCCGGCATCGCCGAAAGAAGGACGAGACGGCGCTCGACGCCGCCCAGGACGCCGTCGACCACCAGGGCCTTGCCCGGCTCGCTGCGGTCGACCAGCCGTTGCAGCTCGACGCTCGTCACGGCGTCGACGATCGCCTGGTCACCGACGACCTTGAGCGGGCTGCGCGGACAGTCCCCGGTCTGCATGGCGACCGCGCGGTGCGGGATCAGCTTCCCGAGCTCGGCGGAGAACTGGAGCAACAGGTGCGGCCGCGGTGCCGACAGCAACCGTTCGACGACGTCGAGCACGTGTCGCGGATCCGACCAGGAAGCGTCCATGCGTCCAAGGTAGGCGCGCCCGGACTGTGTCCACCCGCTCGTCCGGCTAGTGAACACTGCTCGTCCGGGTGGTTCGGCGGAATAGCCGCAGGAGTTGACTCCTTGGAGAGGACATTCGAAGTCACACACCCGAGGAGCGCAGCGAACACCATGCGAGCGATCACCTTCTCCGCCTACGGCGGGCCGGACGTCCTGCAGCTGTCCGAGGTTCCGGTGCCGGAACCCGGCCCGGGACAGGTGCGGCTGGCCATCCGCGCCGCCGGGATCAACCCGATCGACTGGAAGATCCGCAACGGCTTCATGCAGCAGAACTTCCAGGTCTCCTTCCCGCACATCCCCGGCCTCGAGGTGGCCGGGGTCGTCGACGCCGTCGGCGAGGGCGCGGACTTCGCCGTCGGTGACGAGGTGTTCGGCTGGTCCGAGACCGGCGCGTACGCCGAATACGCGCTGGCGAAGACGCTCGCGCCGAAGCCCGCCAGCGTTTCGTGGGCGGACGCCGCGGCCTTGCCGGTCGCTGGCGAAACGGCGCTTCGCGTCCTCGGGCTACTCAACGTCCGCGAAGGCGAAACGCTGCTGGTCCACGGGGCCAGCGGCACCGTCGGCCGGTTCGCCGCGCAGGTCGCCGTAGCCAAGGGACTGACCGTCATCGGCACCGCCGGCAACCGGAATCTCGACGACCTGAAGGCGCTGGGCATCGTGCCGGTGCGCTACGGCGACGGCTGGGTGGACCGGGTCCGCGAGGCCGCGTCCGGGCCGGTGGACGCCGTGTTCGACGCAGCCGGACACGGGGTGCTGCCCGGCTCGGTCGAGCTGCGGGGCACCAAGGACCGGATCGTCACCATCGCCGATGGTGCCGCTTTCGAGCTCGGCATCCCGTTCTCGAGCGGCGGCGAGCAGTCGCGTGAGGTCCTGACCGGGATCGCCGGCTGGGTGACCGACCGCGGGGTCCGCATCGCCCAGGGCAAGAGCTATCCGCTCGCCGAGGCCGCCGCCGCGCAGATCGAGAGCGAGGACGGGCACCCCGGCGGGAAGCTCACGCTCGCCATCAGCTGAACGAACCCGGCACGACAGGAGACCGAGCGCGCCGGCCTCGACGGCGAACGCCGTCGGCTGAGCGGGTCCACGCGAACCGCAGCACGGACGCCGCGAACTCGGTGCCCGAATTCGGGCGAACGGGCCTGTCATCGGATCACGATGGCAGGCCCGGGCTCACAAGACCGCAATTACCTCCCGACCCGGGCCTGTCGCCGGATCGCGACGACAGGGCCCGGATCACTTCGCGGGAGGCGAAGCCAGTGGGACCGGCTGGGGACGCGGGATCCGCCGCCGCTGCTGGGCCGGGATCTGCACCGTCCCCAGCGCCGAATGCACCGCAGCCTCGGCGAGAGCCGCCAGCTCACGACGGTTCTCCGCGCGGCCCGGGGCGATCTCCGGGCAGATGTGGATCTCGAGCACCAGCCCGCGCAGCGCCGCGACCCGGCGGATCGACGCGATCAGCGACTCCGGGCCGATGAACGCCGGACGGCTCGTCTCGCGGCCGTCCGCGAGGCGGTACCTGAGTGCGATCGGGCGGACCGGGACACCGCCGTCGATGGCCGCCTGGAACGTCGCCGTCGTGAAGCGGCCCGATGCCAGGCCGCACCACGTCGTCCCTTCGGGGGTGACGCTCACCAGCGAGCCCGTCCGGAGCGCGTCCGCGAGCGACGCCATCGTGGCCGGCAGCGTCGTCAGCCGTTCGCGGTCGAGGAAGATGCTGCCGCCGCGGCGGACCAGGCCGCCCAGCACCGGCCAGCCCGCGATCTCCTTCTTGGCCAGCGCGCGCATCGGCCTCAGTGCGTTGATCGCGACGATGTCCAGCCACGAGATGTGGTTGTTGACCACCAGCGCGCCACGGCCGGCGGGCGCGGTCAGGAAGTCGGCGCCGCCCCGGATGTCCAGGCGGACGCCGAACGCCCGCAGCACGCCGCGGAAGATCAGCCGGACCCGGCGCTCACGCCCCCACGACACCAGCAGCAACGGCGCCGACAGCAGCGCCACGAGGACAACGAAGATCGACGCGGTGACACGCAGGACGCGTCGCGGGAAACCGACCACCGGGTCGCCGTCGGTCAGGCAGCCGTCACCGCACGGCGAGGCCGGCATCCAGGCGTGGCTCATGCCTGGACCCCGAGGAAGAACTTCAGGTACCGCTCGTCGACGTTGTGCAGGTCCAGCACGACGAAGAAGTCCGCGACACCGAAGTCCGCGTCGAGCGCGGGCGGGCCGTAGGCCTTGGCGCCGAGCCGGACGTAGCCCTTGATCAGCGGCGGCAGGATCGAGCGGCCGGGACGTTCGATCTCCGACGCGTCCCACGGGATCAGCGGCGAGACGCGCGTGGCCTCGTCCGAGTAGTGCTTGGTGCGCAGGACGTCCCAGACGCCGGCGGCGAACGAACCGCCGTCCACCAGCGGGACCGACGCGCAGCCGGCCAGGTAGCGGTGGCCGGACAGCAGCATGTAGCGGGCGATCCCGGCCCAGACCAGGCTGACGACGGCGCCGCTGCGGTGGTCCGGGTGCACGCACGACCGCCCGGTTTCGACCAGGGACGGCCGCAGCCCGTCGAGCGCGCTCAGGTCGAACTCGCTGTCGGCGTAGAGCTTCCCGGCCTGCGCGGCGCGATCCGGTGGCAGCATCCGGTAGGTGCCGACGATTTCATTCGTGTTGTCGTCGCGGACCACGAGGTGGTCGCAGAACTCGTCGAACTCGTCGACGTCGAGACCGGCGACCGGCGAGTGCAGCCGAGCGCCCATCTCCTCGGCGAAAACGCGGTGCCGGAGCTTCTGCGCGGCGACCACTTCGTCGTTCGCGTGGGCGACGAGAAGGGAGTACCGGGGAGTGTCCGCGGGGAGGTCGGCACCCGCCTGATCAGTGCTGACGAGGAGCTGTGACGTCGTCATGGTCAAGGTTTACCCGCGCGGAGGAAACCGCGGAGAGTGCCATCCGATGACCGATTGGTGCACGTTCAGTTAATGGCGGGTTCTCAGGCTTTTCTCAGGTCCCGAGAACGCACGAAGGGCCTTCCGGGAAGTCCCGGAAGGCCCTTCGAACAGGCAATCAGCCCTTACGCTTCTCGACCGCTTCGGTCAGCTGCGGCGCGACGTTGAAGAGGTCGCCGACGATGCCGAAGTCGGCGATCTCGAAGATCGGCGCCTCCGGGTCCTTGTTGACGGCGATGATCGTCTTCGACGTCTGCATGCCGGCGCGGTGCTGGATCGCGCCGGAGATGCCGAGCGCGATGTACAGCTGCGGCGACACGGTCTTGCCGGTCTGGCCCACCTGGAACTGCGCCGGGTAGTAGCCGGAGTCGACAGCGGCACGCGACGCGCCGACAGCCGCGCCGAGCGAGTCGGCCAGCTTCTCGACGACGTCGAACTTCTCCGCCGAGCCGACACCGCGGCCACCCGAGACCACGATCGAGGCCTCCGTCAGCTCCGGACGGTCACCGCCGGTCACCGGCTCGACGCCGGTGATCTTGGTCGACTTCGCCGCATCGGTGGCGGGCAGCTCGACGGTCTCCTCGGCCGCCGCACCCTCGGCCGGCTCGGCCTCGACCGCACCCGGGCGGATCGAGACGACCGGCGCGCCCTTCGCGGACTTCGACTTCACCGAGAACGCGCCACCGAAGATCGACTGGTCGATGACGCCGTCGCCGTTGACGCCCACGGCGTCGTAAATCAAACCAGAGCCCAGGCGCACGGCCAGGCGGGCGGCGACCTCCTTGCCCTCACCGCTGGCGGTGACGAGCACGGCGGCCGGGGACGCCTGCTGCGCCAGCGCGGCGAGCACGTCCACCTTCGGCGTGACCAGGTAGTTCGCGGCGTCGTCACCTTCGGCGACATACACCTTGGCGGCGCCGTGGGAAGCCAGCGCCTGCTTCGCCTTGGCGGCGGTCCCGGTCGGGCCGACGACGACGGCCGACGGCTCACCGAGCGCGCGGGCCGCGGTCAGCAGCTCGAGCGTGACCTTCTTGACCTCACCGTCGACGTGGTCGACGAGGACGAGTACTTCAGCCATGTTCTTTGATCCTCCTCGAAGAGCCGTTGTCAGATGAGCTTCTGGCCGACCAGGTACTCGGCGACCTTGGTGCCGCCGTCGCCCTCGTCCTCGACCTTCTCGCCGGCGGTGCGCGGCGGCTTCGGCGAGGCTTCGGTCACGGTGGACCACGCGTTGCCGAGGCCGACCTCGCCCGCGTCGATGCCCAGGTCGGCGATGGTGAACGTCTCGACCGGCTTCTTCTTCGCGGCCATGATGCCCTTGAAGGACGGGTACCGCGGCTCGTTGATCTTCTCGCCGACACTGACCACCGCGGGCAGGGTCGCCTCGAGGCGGGTCAGGCCGTCCTCGGTCTCGCGGACGGCCTTGATGGTCGTGCCGTCGACCGTGACCTCACGGGCGTAGGTGACCTGCGGCAGGCCGAGCAGCTCGGCGAGGATCGCGGGGATGGCACCGCCGCGGCCGTCGGAGGACTCGTTGCCGGCGATGATCAGGTCGTAGCCTTCGACCTTGGCGATCGCGGCGGCGAGCACCTTGGCGGTGGCGATCGCGTCGGAGCCGTGCAGCGCCTCGTCGGAGACGTGGATGGCCTTGTCGGCGCCCATGGACAGCGCCTTGCGGATGGCGTCGGTCGCGCGGTCCGGGCCCACCGAGATCACGGTGACCTCGCCCTCGCCGGCTTCCTTGATCTTCAGCGCCTCTTCGACGGCCTTCTCGTTGATCTCGTCGAGCACGGCGTCGGCGGATTCACGGTCAAGGGTGTGGTCGGTCCCGTTGAGCTTCCGCTCCGAGTAGGTGTCCGGTACCTGCTTGACCAGGACAACGATGTTCGTCATGGGTCTGCTTCGACCTCCCGGTTGTGCCCCGCGGACGACCACGGGTCAGTGCTCTACTGGCCGGTAGATTAGGGCCAATCGGCGCGCAGGACCCGCCGAGGTGACGCCATTCACCTGGATGCGCAACTTAGTGGGACTATCGTCCCGGTAGTCGACCGGTTACCCCACCCGACCTGCCGTTCGTCCGATCGGACCAACCACGGCCTACTCGCAGTGGGTGTAAGGCATTAATCTCCCCCACCATGCCCGCGCGCATCGCCGTCATCACCGACTCGAGCTCCTGCCTGCCCGACCTCGTCGCCTCCCGCTGGGCCATCGGAGTCGTCCAGATCCAGCTGAACCTGGGTGGTCACTTCGACGACGAAAACCGCTTCGACCGCGGCGAGGTGATCGACGCCATGAGAAAGGGGCACATGATCACCACTTCGCCCCCGGATCCGGGGGCGTTCTTCTGGACCTACCAGGAAGCGGCCGCCTCGGGCGCGACCGCCATCGTCAGCATCCACATCTCCGGCCGCATGTCCGACACCGTCCGCGCGGCCCGGGAGGCCGCCCAGCAGGTCCGCATCCCTGTGCACGTCCTGGACAGCCGCACCACCGGGATGAGCCTGGGCTTCGCCGCGGTGTCGGCCGCCCGCGCGGCCGCGGCGGGTGCGGACGCCGGCCGCGTCATCGAAGCCGCCGAACGCCGGTGCTCCACGAGTACCGAGTTCATCTACGTCGACACGCTGGAGTACCTGCGCCGGGGTGGGCGGATCGGCGCCGCGCAGGCGATGATCGGCTCCGCGTTCTCCATCAAGCCGCTGCTCACGGTCAAGGACGGCGAGGTCGCGCCGCTGGCCCGCGTCCCCGGCACGCGGCGGGCGCTGGCCAAGATGGTCGACCTCGCGGTCAAGAAGTCCGGCGGCTTCCGCGCCGACATCGCCGTGACCCGGTTCGGCGCGAGCGACCACGAACTCGAGATCGGCCGGCAGATCGAACGCCGGGTGCCGGCGATGGCCGAGAGCATGGTCGTCGAAGCGAGCACGGTCATCGGCGCGCACCTCGGCCCGGGCGCGCTCGGCATCACGGTGTCACCGGTGTACTGACCCGGCGCCCCGGAATCGCCAGCAACACGAGCGGCACCAGCACGGTCAGCCCCGTCAACGCGATGATGAGCACCTGGTCGATCGCTGCGAAGTGCGACACGTGCCCGACGTGGTACGCGAAGTGCGGAACGCTGTAGAGCAGCGCCGCCACGGAAGCCAGCCGGGCCGCGGCTGTGGTACCGATCACGGCGGCACCGATGAGCGTCGCCGCGAGCGCCAGGTTGAGGCCTCCGAAGTCGCGCAGCAGGTGTTCGTTGAAGGGCCCGTCCATCGACACCCAGCCCGTGCGGACGCCGGGAAAGTCCTGGTAAAAGCCGGTTGGTGTGATCAGCGGCCACAGTCCGATCGGGACCTCGATCAGGCCGAAGAGGACGAGCAGAACGCGAGTGATTGGTCGTTGCATGACCACGGAACGAGACGGCCGGGCCGGACGTGACACCCGCTAGGGTCGCGGAGGTGACCATCCCAGCCACCCGGGCCGAGGCGCTGCACCTGACCGGCGAACGGACCGTCCCCGGCATCGCCGAGGAGAACTACTGGTTCCGCCGCCACCAGGCCGCCTACCTCGCCCTGCTCCCCCACTGCGCGGACGCGACGGTGCTCGAAGCCGGCTGCGGCGAGGGCTACGGCGCGAGCCTCCTCGCGACCACAGCCCGCCGGGTGCTCGCGCTGGACTACGACGTGCCGACCACCGAGCACGTCGCCCGCCGCTACCCCGAGATCGCGGTCGCGCGGGCGAACCTGGCGTTCCTGCCGGTGCGCGACGGCGCTGTCGACGTCGTGGCCAACTTCCAGGTCATTGAGCACCTATGGGATCAGGCCGGGTTCCTGGCCGAGTGCCGGCGGGTGTTGTCTCCGGGCGGCAAACTGCTGGTCACGACCCCGAACCGGCTGACCTTCACCCCAGACAGCGACACGCCGCTG
Organism: Amycolatopsis sp. NPDC028719; assembly: GCF_055565395.1. Taxonomy (NCBI): domain Bacteria; kingdom Bacillati; phylum Actinomycetota; class Actinomycetes; order Pseudonocardiales; family Pseudonocardiaceae; genus Amycolatopsis; species Amycolatopsis sp. NPDC028719. The sequence continues at coordinate 144,588 of NZ_JBVHUL010000013.1, read as the reverse complement.
AACCCGTTCCACACCCGCGAGCTGGCGCCGGCCGAGCTGGCCGCGCTGCTCACCGACGCCGGATTCGCCGTCGAAGCGCTCCACGGCCTGCACCACGGTGATGCCGTGCGCGCTCTGGACGAGCGGTACGGCGGATCGATCATCGACGCCCAGCTCGACGTGGTCATGGGTTCGCTGCCGGGACAGGCCGTCTGGCCGGCGCCGCTGCTCGCCGACGTCACCGCGATCGAGGCCGCCGGGTTCGACATCCACGGCGACGACCTCGACTCCAGCCTCGACCTCGTCGCCGTGGCGGTGCGCCGATGAACGAAGGCACCTTCTGCCTCGTCGTGCACAGCCACCTGCCGTGGCTGCCGCACCACGGGAGCTGGCCGGTCGGCGAGGAATGGCTCTACCAGGCGTGGGCGCATTCGTACCTGCCGATGGTCGACCTGCTCGAGCGGTTCGCCGCCGAAGGCCGCCAAGACGTGCTGACCCTGGGTGTCACGCCGGTGCTCGCCGCGCAGCTCGACGACCCGTACAGCATCCGCGCGTTCCACGACTGGCTCGGCCACTGGCAGTTGCGCGCCCAGCACGCGTCGACGTTGTGGCGCGGCGACCCGACCCTGCGCGAGCTGGCGGCGGCCGAACACCGCACGGCCGTCCGCGCGGCCGAAGAGCTGGGCACCCGCTGGCGGCACGGCTTCTCCCCCATCCTTCGTTCGCTGGTCGACCACTCGACGATCGAGCTGCTCGGCGGACCGCTGGCCCACCCGTTTCAGCCGCTGCTGGACCCTCGGGTGCGCGAGTTCGCGCTGAACGCCGGGCTGGCCGACACGGCGCTGCGGATCGGGTCGCGGCCCGAAGGGATCTGGGCGCCGGAGTGCGGCTACGCGCCTGGCATGGAGAAGGGCTACGCGGCCGCCGGCGTGCGGCGGTTCATGGTCGACGGGCCGTCTCTGCGCGGCGACACCTGGCTCGCGCGGCCGGTCGGCGACAGCGACGTGGTCGCTTTCGGACGAGACCTCGAGGTCACCTACCGCGTGTGGTCGCCGAAGGCCGGCTACCCCGGCCACGCCGCCTATCGCGACTTCCACACCTGGGCGCACGAGGTCGGGCTCAAGGCGTCGCGCGTCACCGGGAAGACGGTCGAACCGCCGGACAAGGCGCCGTACGACCCGTCGCTGGCCGCGGACGTCCTGGGGTCGCACGTCAAGGACTTCGTCGAGACCGTCGTGGCACGGCTGCGTTCGCTGAAGAAGCAACACGGGCGTGAGGCGCTCGTGGTCGCCGCTTACGACACGGAGCTGTTCGGGCACTGGTGGCACGAAGGGCCGGCCTGGCTGGAGGGCGTGCTGCGCGCGCTGCCCGAGGCGGGTGTCCGGGTGACGACGCTGAAGGGCGCGCTCGACGCCGGGCTCGTCGGCGAGCCGATCGCGCTGCCCGCGTCGTCGTGGGGGTCGGGCAAGGACTGGCGCGTCTGGGACGGCGAGCAGGTCAAGGACATGGTCGACGCCAACACGGCGCTGCAGGAACGGCTCCTTTCGCTGGTTGCCGGATTGCCGACCACGGCCCGGGACACCGTCGCCGACCAGGCCGTGGCCGAGGCGATGCTGGCGCTGGAGAGCGACTGGGCGTTCATGGTCACCAAGGACTCCGCCGCCGACTACGCACGCCGTCGCGCGGCGGTGCACACCGAGCGCTTCGACGCCTTGGCCGGGTTGCTGCGACGCGGCGACCGCGCACGGGCCGAGGAGCTGGCGGCCGCCTACCGCGCCGACGACGGACCGTTCGGGCACCTCGACGCCCGGGCACTGAAGCACGACTGAAAGGAACTCATGGGGATCCACGAAATTCCGGTCAAGACGCTCGACGGGCAGGACAGCTCGCTGGCTTCGCTCGCGGGCAAAGCGCTGCTCGTGGTCAACGTCGCGTCGAAGTGCGGCCTGACCCCGCAGTACTCCGGCCTCGAGCGGCTGCAGGAGCGTTTCGGCGGCCAGGGCTTCTCCGTCGTCGGTTTTCCGTGCAACCAGTTCGCGGGGCAGGAGCCGGGCAGTGCGGAGGAGATCCAGACGTTCTGCTCGACGACCTACGGCGTGACCTTCCCGCTGTTCGAGAAGATCGACGTCAACGGCCAGGACCGGCACCCGTTGTACGCGGAGCTGACCAAGACGGCCGACGCCGAGGGTGACTCCGGCGACGTCCAGTGGAACTTCGAGAAGTTCCTGGTCGGCGCCGACGGTGAGGTCCTGGCGCGGTTCCGGCCGCGGACCGAGCCCGAGGACGACGCGGTCGTCAAGGCCATCGAGGCCGCGCTCCCGGCGTGAGACGTCCGGTGCCGCGCCGGGCCCCGTCCGACGCGGCGCCGTTCACAGACCGAGCTGCTCGCGCCCGAGCGCGTTGAGGTCGTCGATCGTGGCGCGGCCGGTCCAGGTCACTTCGTAGTCTTCGGGTGCGAAATCGCCCGGGCTCGCGCCGGCCAGGAACGCGCGGCCGCACTTTTGCGCGTAGGCGGCGTTCTTCGCGCAATGCGGGCTCGCCGGGATGTACATGACGTTGCCCCAGCGATCCGGATTGGTGCCGTCGGCGACCGAGTGGATGACGTCGCCGTGCCACCAGACCGTGTCGCCCGGTTCGACGTCGGGGATCGAGGTCAGCGCGGGCAGCAGGTCGTCGTGGTACTTGTCGTCCACCGGCAGAGCCTGGCCGTTGGCCGCGCCGCAGAGGTCGTCGGCGGGGATGTCGTCCTGCAGCGCGCGGAGCAGCACGTACGTGATCGCCGACGGGATCGGCACCACGTGCAGGACGCCGTCGCCCTGGTGCATTTCCGACAACGCCGTCCAGCCCTGGAAGGTGCGGAAGGCCGAGCACATGACCGTCGACGGGTATTCGTCGACTTCGGTGCGGTAGGCGCCGTCCCACGGGTCGTACTCGTGCCAGTTTCCGGCGAAGACGTGGCGGAACACCTGCTGGTAGGCGGGCAGCAGCCAGCGTTCGACCGAGCCCGAGTCGGTGTGGGCGGACAGGCCGAGCGACGCCGAGCCGGGCGGGCGCCGGCGGATGCGGTCGGGGTAGGCCGTGTCGCGATCGGGGTCGAACCAGACGCGACCCTCGGACTCGTGCCGCCAGAAAGAGTTGAGGAACCGCCGGACAGCGACCATGTGCTCGTGCTGCCGGGCCTGGATCTGCGGCTTCGACCAGTAGACCGGGTAGATCTGCGGCTGGCTCGACGCGAGGCCGGCGAAGACGTCGTCGGCCGGGCCTTGGTAGGTCCCGGCGAAGTCGTTGTCGGCGAGGTACGCGGCCAGCTCGGCGTCCCAGGCTTCGGCTGTTTCGCGGGCGAAGGTGCCCTTGACAAGGGCACAACCGCGGCGCCGGACGGCGTCGAGCGTGCGCTGCGGCACGGTCCCGCCGGCGATGTCGCGGAAACGAACGATGGGGAAGGCGTCCGGATCGGCGGCGACGGCGTCGACCTCCCGCTGCATCCCGTCCCGGACTTCGGCGAACGCGCCGGCGACGTCGCCGATCCGGGCGCGCAGCTCTTGCTTGGTCCGCGAGATGGCCTCGGACATGTTCGCGGGCAGCTCAGTGGTCGTCATCGGTGTCCTCGCAATCTTTGGTTAGGACTCCTTACTAGAATGTCCCGGCTACGGTAGCCCGTGTCCGTCTCCCGCCACAAGAGGTGCGATGTCCGACCCCGAACGGCCGCTTCCGCGCCTGGCGATGCTGCGGGCCATGACCGACCGCACGGTGCTCGACCACGTTTTCGACCACGGCCGGACCACGCGCGCGGAGCTCGCCGCGACCACCAGGATCTCGAAGCCGACGATCTCCGAGTCGGTCCGCCGGCTGGAGACGGCGGGCGCGCTGCGGGCCACCGGCACCGACCAGACCGGCCGCCGCGGCCGGATCGCCACCTTCTACGAACTGGCCGCCGACGCCGGCCGCGTGGTCGCCGCGGAGGTCAACCAGCAGGGCGTCCGCACGATCACGACCGATCTGACCGGGACGGTCCTGGCCGCCGAGCGGCACCCGCCCGGCGGCCGGCCGGTGACGGCCGCGGTCCGGAGCGCGGTCATCGCGGCGGGCGAAGTGGGCTCAGGTCCGGTGCGGGCGATCGCGATCTCGGTGGCCAACCCGGTCGACCCGGTCACGCACGAGGTCGTCGCGCTGCCCGGGTCGCCTTTCCCCGAAGGGAAGCTCCGGGCCGAGGAGATCGGGCACGACGTTCTGCTCGACAACGACGTCAACTTCTCCGCACTCGCCGAACGGCGGGAGGGCGCCGCTCAGGACGCGAAGAGCTTCGCCTACGTCTACGTCGGCGCCGGGCTCGGCGTCAGTCTTTACGTCGGCGACCAGCTCGTGCGGGGCGCGCACGGGCTGGCGGGCGAGATCGGGTACCTGGACAGTTCGGGGTCGACCCTCGCGTCGGCTCTCGCTGACCAGGGTTTCGGCAGGTCCGACGCGCCTTCGCTGGACGTCGACGCAATCTTGACCACGCTCGACCAGGCCGCCGGTGACGCCGTGGCCGCCGAACGGCTACGGCTGCTCGGCGCGACGCTCGGCCGGGCCGTCGCCGCGATCTGCACGATCGTCGATCCAGACCTGGTGCTGCTGGGCGGCCCGGCGGGGAGCCGGGCGGGCCTCGTGGCCGAAATCCGGCGAACGGTCCGCGCGGCGGCGCCGGGGCCGGTCCGGGTGGAGGCGGGAGCGGTGACGGACTCGGCGGCCCTGCGCGGCGCGTTGTTGTCAGCGCTCGACCACGGGCGGGATGGCCTGGTCAAAGCAGCTGCCGAAAGCTGACCACCGCCGGGGCGAGGGGCCCGCACTCGTCGGGATGAGTCGCCGGGAATCGACCGAGAGGAGTCCGTGCTCGGTGCGAAGAGTCGCCGGGAATCGACCGAGGCAGCTCAGGCCGAGCCGGCGTCGATCACCGCTCGTACGCACTTCGCGACCACCGACGGGTCGACCTTGACCACCCGGCGGTCGTACGTCAGCAGGCCGTTGACCTCGTTCTCGACATCGGTCGTCTGGGTGTAGATCGCGCCGGACAGTCCTCGCTCGACGACCACCCGTTCCAGTGCGGTGCTCACGTCCGCGTAGCGCTCGGTCAGCCGCTCCCGGGTCGGCGTCATCTCGTACGCGTTCGGCGGACCCGGCCAGCGGTGGTCGTCCAGGACCAGACCGAGGCCGCCGTACTCGCCGTCGACGATCGCCCGGCCATCGGTGACCGTCGGCGCGCCCGGGCCCACATACGTGTGGTCGTCGTAGACGTCACCCGCGCCCGTGTCCGGGCGGGAGAAGCAGCAGTTGACCCCGCTGTTCGCGATCACCAGCCGGGTCGGGTCGAGGGCCTTGACCAGTTCCGCGACACGGGCCGTGTCGAACTCGCCCCAGCCCTCGTTGAACGGCACCCAGCCGACGATCGACGGGACCGCCCGCAGCTGAGTGATCATTTCGATCAATTCCGCCTCGAACCGCTCGCGCGCCCGCGGGACCGGGTCCGGCGCGATGCCGGGTGGGCCGTCGAACGACACCGTCAGCGACGGCATGTCCTGCCAGACGACCAAGCCCAGCGTGTCGGCCCAGAAGTACCAGCGCGCCGGCTCGACCTTGACGTGTTTGCGGACGAAGTTGAAGCCCAGCTCCTTCGTCTTCTCGAGGTCGAAGCGCAGGGCGTCGTCGGTGGGCGCGGTCGAGATGCCGTCCGGCCAGTAGCCCTGGTCGAGCGGGCCGTGCAGGAACGTGGGCCGGCCGTTGAGCGCGATCCGCGGGCGCCCTTCGGAATCCGGGAGCAGGCCGATCGTCCGAAGACCCGCGTAGCTGCCGACTTCGTCCAGAACCGCGCCATGCCGATCGAGCAGGCGGACGCGCAGCGTGTAGAGGTGCGGGTCGTCGGGCGTCCAGAGCCGTGGTTCGGGAACGTCCACGCGCACCGACGTCCCCGCCGGACCCGAACCGCGCGCCACCTCGCCATCCGTGGCCGAAACGTCGACCACGACCTCGGTACCGCCGGTGACCTGCGGGAACACCGTCACGCCGGTGAGGTCCGGGGTCAGGTCCAGGCATTCGACGCGCGTCTCGGGCACCGGCTCCAGCCACACGGTCTGCCAAATTCCGGACGACGCCGTGTAGCAGATCCCGCCTGGTGCGTTGCGCTGCTTGCCGACCGGGAAGGGCTCGATGTCGGTGCGGTCCTCGGCCCGCACGGTCAGCTCCTGCGGCCCCGACGCCCGCAGGACGTCGGTGATGTCCGCGCTGAACGCCGTGTAGCCGCCTTCGTGCGTCGCGACGAGCTGGTTGTTGACCCACACCTTCGCCGTCTGGTCGACCGCGCCGAAGTGCAGGAGGACCCGCGAGCCGCGCCAGTCGGCGGGGATCTCGACCAGGCGCCGGTACCAGAGGACTTCGTCGCGCCGGCTGATTCCGGACAACGCCGACTCCGGTGGGAACGGGACCAGGATCCGCTCTGCGTAGCCGGACGGCCGTGGTTCCTCCGGCGACGACGGCCAGCCCGCGTACTCCCAGACGCCGTTGAGGTTCAGCCAGCGAGGCCGGGTCAGCTGCGGCCGCGGGTACTCGGGCAGGGCGTTGTCCGGGCCGGCCTCGCCGGTCCACGGGGTCGGCAGGGGCGGGTCGAGCCGGCGCCAGCCGGTGTCCTCTGGTGAAGTCATCCCGGCCGATGGTGGCAGAGATCGCCGGGCTCGCCAGTGAGTCGGACCACATTCCGTGACCGATCTGGCCGGTCGGCTGGCACGGGCGCCGCCGAGCCGTCCTGACTCGCGAGTAACCTCTGCCCATGCGTGTGCTGATGCTGTCCTGGGAGTACCCGCCAGTGGCCATCGGTGGCCTGGCCCGGCACGTGCACGCGCTCGCCTGCCACCTGGCCCGCCAGGGTCACGAGGTCGTCGTCCTCTGCCGGCACGCCGCGGGCACCGACGCCGGGACGCACCCGCGCACCGACCGCGTCGTCGAGGGCGTGCGGATCATCCGGGTCGCCGAGGACCCGATGCACGTGACGTTCGAACGCGACCTCGTCGCCTGGACGCTGGCCATGGGGCACGCCATGATCCGCGCCGCGCAGGACCTGCTGCGCGGCTGGCAGCCCGATGTCGTCCACGCGCACGACTGGCTGGTCGCGCATCCGGCCATCGCGATCGCCGAGGCCGCCCGGGTGCCCCTGGTCGGCACGATCCACGCGACCGAGGCCGGCCGGCACTCCGGCTGGCTGTCGCACCCGCTGAACCAGCAGGTTCACTCGGTCGAGTGGTGGTTGGCGAACCGGGCCGACGCGCTCATCACCTGCTCGCAGGCCATGCGCCGCGAGGTCGCGCATCTCTTCGAGGTCGAGGCCGGCGACGTCACGGTGATCCACAACGGCATCGAGGAACGCGGCTGGCAGGTGCCGGCGAAGGAGATCGCCCGCGCCCGCGAGGTCTACAGCCCGGCCGGGGCGCCGCTGTTGCTCTATTTCGGCCGGCTCGAGTGGGAGAAGGGCGTGCAGGACCTGCTGGCCGCGCTCCCGCGCATCCGGCGCCGCCACCCCGGCACGCGGGTGGTCGTCGCCGGAAAAGGACGGCACTTCGACGAGCTGGTCGAGCAGGCGCGGAAGCTGCGGGTGCGGCGGGCGGTCGACTTCGTCGGGCACCTGTCGGACCGTGACCTGCGTGCGGCGCTGGCCGCGGCCGACGCCGTCGTGCTGCCCAGCCGGTACGAGCCGTTCGGGATCGTCGCCTTGGAGGCCGCGGCCGCGAAGGCGCCACTCGTGGCGTCGACGGCCGGCGGGCTCGGCGAGGTCGTGGTGCACGGCGAGACCGGGCTGGCGTTCAGCCCCGGCGATGTCGCGGAACTGGCCAACGCGGTGACGGCCGTCCTCGACGACGCGCCGGCCGCGGCGAAGCGGGCGAAGGCCGCGCAGTCGCGACTGGCCGCGGACTTCGACTGGGGCCGGATCGCCGAGGCGACCGCCGCGGTCTACAAGCGGACCAGGCCGGGCGAGCCGGTCGAACTGCCGCGGCCGAAGATCGCCACCGGCAACGCGTTCGAGCCGGTCCCGGCCGGGTTGCCGGAACTGTAGGTAGCGGTCGTCTGCGCCGTAACGACGAATGCTCGACGACGCGACACCCCGGTCGGCCGACCGGGGTGGCTGACGGACTCGAAGCTCGCCAAAGCCGAACTGTAGGTAGCGGCCAGCTCAGAAGCGACAGGACCGGAGGCAGTCGCTGTGAGCCGAGGTCGGCGCGGGCACGGTCACCACGGCGCCGAACGAGAACGAAAGCACGACGAAGACGGTGGCGACGACGGATCTCAACGTGCTGGTCATGGGGACTCCTCGGGACGACAGACGCAAAGACGCCTGGTAGCGAGCATCCGCGCGGGTCCCCGGGGAAACAATAAGCGGAACACTACGGGCCAGTACCCATTCGCCTTCCGTGACCGGTCAGCGAGTCCCGGTCAGGATGCGCACCCGGACCCGCTCCCGCAGTGGTCCGTGCGGGGCCACCGCCTCCCGGACGCGTTCGGTGAAGGCCGGCCGCGCCTCGGGCGCCGGCAGCTGCGACGGGCTCATGGCCGAAAACACGCCACCGACGATCTCCTCGACACTCAGCGGCGCGTCATACGAGACGACCTGGGAATCGACCGCGTACCCCGCTGCCGAGAGCGCGTCCGCGTAGCGCGACTGGCTCGTCTCGTCCGTGCCGCACGTGCGGTGCGGCGGTGTCCCCAAATACGACGAGACCACCTCGCGCAGCGCCGCCGACCACGCCGTGTCCTGCAACCACAGCGGCTCGCCGTTGGTCACCACCGCAATACCGCCGCCCGGACGCAGCAGCGGGCGCACCGCCGCGAACAGCCGAGCGTGGTCCATCCAGTGCAACGCCTGCGCCACCGTCACCGCACCCAGCCGGCCCGCGCCGAGAGCCGGCGTCAACGCGCCGACGTCGGAATCCGCGCCCAGGAGCCAGCTCACGTTCGGCGGCGAACCCGCCTTGCGGGCCTGGCCGAGCATCGCCGGTTCCGGGTCCATGCCCAGCACCGCGCCCACGCGGGGCGCCAGGACCCGGGTGAGCTGGCCGGTGCCGCAGCCCAGGTCGAGCACGACGTCGTCGCGCGTCAGCGTGAACGCCGCCGTCAGCGCGTCCCCCACCGCGGGCGGGTAGCCGCGGCGGAACCGCTGGTAGTACTCGCTCACTTCGCCGCCGAACGCCGGTGCCGTCACGCTCCCGAGCATGCGACGACGAGACACCGGCCGGGGCGATTTACGCGCGAAGCGGACTCAGAAGACCGGCAGCAGGACGCCGTGCTCGGACTCCGGGCGCGGGCCGAAGATCCGGCGATCCGACGCCTCGATCGGCACGTCGTTGATGCTCGCCTCCCGCCGGCGCATCAGGCCTTCGTCGCTGAACTCCCACAGCTCGTTGCCGTAGCTGCGGAACCACTGGCCGTCGGCATTGCGGGACTCGTACTGGAACCGGACGCCGATGCGGTTGCCGCGGAATCCCCACAGCTCCTTGCGCAACGCGTAGTCCAGCTCGCGCTCCCACTTCGCCGTCAGGAACTTGACGATCTCCGCGCGGCCCACGACGTGCTGGTCGCGATTGCGCCACACCGAATCCTCCGTGTAGGCCAGCGAGACGCGCTCGGGATCGCGCGTGTTCCACGCGTCCTCGGCGGCCTGGACCTTCTGGCGGGCGGTGTCCTCGTCGAAGGGCGGGAACGGCGGACGCGGGGTCATGTGAGCTCCTTCTCCAAGAGGAGAACGTGCGTTCTCCAGCCACCCCGCTAGGCTAGAGAACGTTGATTCTCCGCACCAGAGGCAGGTGACATGACTCCCACGGAGGCGACCGACCGGCTCCTGGAAGCCGCCGAGGAGCTCTTCTACGCCCACGGCGTCCAGGCGGTCGGGATGGACGCCGTCCGCACGCGCTCGGGCGTCTCGCTCAAGCGGCTCTACCAGGCCTTCCCGGCGAAGAACGACCTGGTCGAGGCCTATCTCCGGCGCCGCGACGAGCGCTGGCGGGCGTCGTTGCGCGCATTCGTCCACGCCCGCGGCGACGACCCGCTCGCCGTGTTCGGCTGGCTGCGGAACTGGTTCTCCGAACCGGGCTTCCGCGGCTGCGCGTTCGTCAACTCGTTCGGCGAGTTCGGCGAACCGGCGCCGGGGATCGCGGCCGCGATCCGCGAGCACAAGGACCACGTCCGCGCTTACCTGCGTGGTCTCGTTCCGGACCAGACCGCCGCCGACCAGCTGTTCTCGCTCGTCGAAGGCGCGACCGTGCTCGCGGCGATCACCGGAGATCCGCGCGAAGCGGACACGGCTCGCGAAGCGGCGAAGGTTCTTCTGGCGGCTCAGGGATAGAGCGTCAGCCCCGGGTCCAGCGCGATGTCGGTCAGCTGGGCGAGGCTCAGCGGCGGCGAAGGCATGTCCGGTCCGCCCGGGTGATCCTTCTTGGCGTCGTCGGCGACGTTCTGCGCCTCCACCATGACACCTGTGCCGTCCGGCTTGGTGACGTTCGTCCGGTTGGCCGTCGCCTGCCCCGGAGAGCTGAGCGTTTCCTCGACGACCGTCTCGCCGTGCGGCCCGGCCTTCCGCTCGCACGATTGCCGAGCGTCATCGGGCGGCTTGCCGCACTCGGTGGCCGGTGTGGCGTTGCCACCGAGCCGGGTGACGATCGCCCAGACGTTGCCCTGGCCCGCCGAGCCGGCCGTCGTCGCCGCGGCCATGAAGTAGTCCTCGCCGCCGCTGCACGAGCTCTCGTGCCGCACCTGCGCGGAAAACACGTGGTAGAAGGTCAGCGGCCCGTGCTGCTTCCCCTTCGGGTACTCGCCCTGGGCGTGCGGCTGCAGTTTCGTCCCGGCCGCGACCCGCTGCTGGACGGCGGCGGTCAGCACACCGGTCAACCGGTTCGCCGCGACATTCACCTTTTCCGGGATCGGCGGCCCCGTCTGCGGCGGGTAGGGACTGGTGGCGCACGGATCGGGTGAGGGCGGCGCCGAAGGCGGGCTTCCGGGCATCACCGGCGCCGCGCCGGAACCCCCGGGCACGAACACCACCGCGGCGGCGACGGCCACCGTCGCGACACCCGCGGCCGCGGCCGTCCACGGGTTCACCACCCGGGCGCGACGGCGTTCACGAGCCAGCACCGCGTCGAGGTCCACCGTGGACACCGGCACCGCGCCGATCGCCGCGTCGAACTGTTCCTTGCTCATGGCCCCTCCTTCAGCTCTGGCTCGCGGCGACGAGCGCGCGCAGCGAGTCGAGCCCGCGCGCGGTCTGGCTTTTCACGGTTCCGGGCGAACACTCGAGGATCTCGGCGGTCTCCTCGACGGAGAGGTCGCAGTAGTAGCGCAGCACCACCGCGGCCCGGCGCCGCGGCGGCAGCGCGTCGAGCAGCTCGAGCAGGCCCAGCCGTTCGACGACGTCGTCACCGGGCAGCACGGCCGGTTCCGGCAGCGTCTCCGCCGGTTCCTCCCGCCGCCACGCGCGGGCCTTCTCGTCGAGCCACGTCCGCACCAGGATCCGGCGCACGTAGGCGTCGACGTGGTCCATCCGCCGGACCCGCGGCCAGTGCCGGTAGAGCTTGCCGATGGCGATCGACACCAGGTCGTCGGCGAGGTGCCAGTCCCGGCACAGCAGGAAGGCCGTCCGGCGCAGGACGTCCATCCGGGCCGTGACGTAGTCGCGGAACCCCGCCTCTTCCGGCCGTCTCACGTAGTCCTCCTCGTCGCCCTCACACCGTGTCAAACGGGGCCGGCGGACGCGGAGGTTGCTCGGAGGAGGAAATCGGCCGGAAACGACGAACTGGCCCGGCGACGGGGAGCCACCGTCGCCGGACCAGTTCCGGACCACACCATCCCAACCAGTGTGGTTTCCGGGGACCCCTCGTCAGGTAGGGGTCCCCGGCGCCCGAAGCACTCTCCTTACCGGTGAGAGCGCATCGAGCGCAGCCCCTGCTACCGGGCGTCCGTGAGATACCGCGCGTAGGCGCCCGTGGTGAGGAAGCTCGGCAGCTTCTCGCCCAGCGCGGTTTCGGTGAAGATTTCGTACGCGTCGTCGAGGCGGTTGCCGGTGCCCAGCTCCGCGCGCACCGACGCGAGCTCCTCGTTCAGGTACTCGACCGCCAGCTCGCGGGTCAGCGCCGTGCCGTCCTCGAGCTTCGTGCCGTTGCGGATCCACTGCCAGACCTGGCAGCGCGCGATCTCCGCCGTCGCCGCGTCCTCCATCAGGTTGTGGATCGCCGCCGCGCCGGTGCCGCGCAGCCAGGCATCGACGTAGCGCAACGCGACGTTGATGTTCGCGCGCACGCCCGCTTCGGTGACCTCGCCGCCGGCGCTGGCCACGTCGAGCAGGTCCTCGGCGGTGACATGGACGTCGTCGCGCAGCTTGCCGAGCTGGTTGGGCCAGCCGCCGAGCACGCCGTCGAAGACCTCGCGGCAGATCGGGACCAGGCCCGGGTGGGCGACCCACGAGCCGTCGAAACCGTCGCCGGCCTCGCGTTCCTTGTCGGCGCGGACCTTCTCGGCCGCGATCGCGTTGACTTCGGGGTCCTTGCTCGGGATGAACGCGGCCATACCGCCGATGGCGTGGGCGCCGCGCTTGTGGCAGGTGCTCACCAGCAGTTCGGTGTAGGCGCGCATGAACGGCACGGTCATCGTGACCTGCGCGCGGTCCGGCAGGACGAAGTCGGCGCCGTGCGCGGCGAAGTTCTTGATCATGCTGAAGATGTAGTCCCAGCGCCCGGCGTTGAGACCCGCCGCGTGCTCGCGGAGCTCGTAGAGGATTTCGTCCATTTCGAACGCGGCGGTGATCGTCTCGATCAGCACGGTGGCGCGGATCGTGCCGCGCGGGATGCCGAGCTCGCGCTGCGCCATCAGGAAGACGTCGTTCCACAGCCGCGCTTCGAGGTGGTTCTCCAGCTTCGGCAGGTAGAAGTACGGGCCGACGCCGCGGGCGAGCAGCTGGCGCGCGTTGTGGAAGAAGTACAGGCCGAAGTCGACCAGGCTCGCCGACACGGGACGGCCGTCGATGCGGATGTGCTTCTCCACCAGGTGCCAGCCACGCGGGCGCGCGACGATCGTCGCCGGGTCGTCGCCGATCGTGTAGTGCTTGCCCGCCGACGTGCTCTTTCCCGCGGAGGCGGCATCAGACACAGCCTCGGTCGTGAAGTCGATGTTGCGGCGGATCGCGTCGTAGAGGTTGATCTGTCCGTCGATGACGTTGTGCCACGTCGGCGACGTCGCGTCCTCGAAGTCCGCCAGCCAGACCTTCGCGCCGGAGTTCAGCGCGTTGACCGTCATCTTGCGGTCGGTCGGGCCGGTGATCTCGACGCGGCGGTCCTCCAGACCCGGCGCGGTCGGCGCGACCTGCCACGAGTGGTCGTCACGCACCCGGCGCGTCTCGGGCAGGAAGCCGAGCGGCTTCTCGCCGGACTGCAGCTCCTCGCGGCGCACGCGACGGGCGTCGAGCAGCTCGCGCCGGCGGCCGGCGAACGTGTTGTCGAGCTTGGCCAGGAAGTCGAGTGCCGCCGGGGTCAGGATTTCGGCGAACCGGCCCTCGACCGGCCCGGTGACCTCGATGCGGTAGTTCAGTCGATCAACCATGGGATGCCTCCGCGAGCAGAGCAGTGCAGGGAAGGAAAGAAGGGAGGGACGCGGCCTGACGACGGAGGGGGTCGCCGTCAGGCCGCGACCGGGATCAGTGGAACTGGGCTTCTTCGGTGGAGCCCTTGAGCGCCGTGGTGGAGCTCTCCGGGTTCAGCGCCGTCGCGACGTTGTCGAAGTAGCCGGTGCCGACCTCGCGCTGGTGCTTGGTGGCGGTGTAGCCGCGGCTCTCCGAAGCGAACTCGCGCTCCTGCAGGTCGACGTAGGCGGTCATGCCCTCGCGGGCGTAGCCGTGCGCCAGGTCGAACATCGAGTAGTTCAGCGCGTGGAAGCCGGCCAGCGTGATGAACTGGAACTTGTAGCCCATGTGGCCGAGCTCGCGCTGGAACTTCGCGATCGTCGCGTCGTCCAGGTGCTTCTTCCAGTTGAACGACGGCGAGCAGTTGTAGGCCAGCATCTGGTCCGGGAACTTCGCCTTGATGGCCTCGGCGTACTTGCGCGCCACCTCGAGGTCCGGCTCGGAGGTCTCCATCCAGAGCAGGTCGGCGTACTGGGCGTAGGCCAGGCCGCGCTCGATGCACGGCTCGATGCCGTTGCGGACCTCGTAGAAGCCCTCGGCGGTGCGGCCGCCGGTGAGGAACTGCTGGTCGCGCTCGTCGACGTCGCTGGTCAGCAGCGTCGCGGCCTGCGCGTCGGTGCGGGCGACGATCAGCGACGGCACGTTCAGCACATCCGCGGCGAGGCGGGCGGCGTTCAGCGTGCGCTCGTGCTGCTTGGTCGGGATGAGGACCTTGCCGCCGAGGTGACCACACTTCTTCTCGGACGCGAGCTGGTCTTCCCAGTGCACACCCGCGGCGCCGGCGGCGATCATGCCCTTCATCAGCTCGAACGCGTTGAGCGGGCCACCGAAGCCGGCCTCGGCGTCGGCGACGATCGGCGCGTACCAGTCGATGTCGGTGTTGCCCTCGGCCCAGTTGATCTGGTCCGCGCGGCCCAGCGCGTTGTTGATGCGGCGGACCACGGCCGGCACCGAGTTGGCCGGGTAGAGGCTCTGGTCGGGGTAGGTCTGGCCGGAGAGGTTGGCGTCGGCCGCGACCTGCCAGCCGGACAGGTAGATCGCCTGCAAGCCCGCGCGGACCTGCTGGACGGCCTGGTTGCCGGTGAGGGCGCCGAGCGCGTGGACGTAGTCCTCGGTGTGCAGCAGGTCCCACAGCTTCTCCGCGCCGCGGCGCGCCAGGGTGTGCTCCTCGACCACGCTGCCGCGCAGCTTGACGACGTCCTCAGCCGAGTAGGAGCGCTGCACGCCCGCCCAGCGGGGGTCGTTCGCCCACTGCGCCGCCAGCTCCGCGGCCGCCTGCTTGGCCTGTTCCGTCATCGGATCTCCCGGTGTTGCGAAGTTTGCGATTGCTCGCCTTGCCTGATCTGACCCTCGCACGGCTGGGAAAATTCGGTCCAGCTGTCCAAGTTGCCAATTTGTGCGAAGGGTCCGTAGGCTCTTTGCAAAGGTTGCGAATCGCCCGGTTCGCAACTGATCGAAAATTCGCGTTCTTGACCGTTCACGTAACCGTTCAGGACCGGAAACCTTCCGGAGAAGAGGGCTCGAATGGAGAAGACTTTCGCCGGAGCGCGGTTGCGTCATTTGCGCGAAAGCCGGTCGATGAGCCAGGCCGACCTCGCCCGTGTGCTGGAGATCTCACCCAGCTACCTCAACCAGATCGAGCACAACTCGCGTCCGCTGACGGTCCCGGTGCTGCTGCGGATCACGCAGGCCTTCGGGGTCGACACGGAGTTCTTCGCCAACAACGACACGTCGCGGCTGGTCGCCGACGTCAAGGAAGCCCTGCTCGACGAGGTCCTCGGCGTCGACGTCACGACCAGCGAGCTCAACGAGCTGGCCACGAACCTGCCGGCGATCGCCCAGGCGCTGGTCAAGCTGCACCGCAGCTACCGCAACGCCGTCGAAAGCACCGCCGCGCTGACCACGGAAAACGGCCTGGGCCTGCACGGCAGCGCCGCCGGGGCGCTGCCGCACGAGGAGGTCCGCGACTTCTTCTACGAGCGCGAGAACTACGTCGCCGAACTGGACGAACGCGCCGAGAAGATGGCGGCCGACATCCCGCTGCAGCGCGGCCAGGTGCTCAGCGCGCTGAAGGAACGGCTTTGGCAGCGCTACGGCGTCGAAGTGACCAACGACGGCATCGACGAATCCGCCGGCCAGCAGCACCGCTACGAGCCGGTGACGCGCGTGCTGCGGCTGGCGCCCAGCCTGCGGGTCGGGCAGCAGGCGTTTCGGATGGCTTCGCAGATCGCGCTGCTCGACTACGACGACCTGATCACCGAGCTGGCCGACTCGTGGGCGTTCTCCGGGCCGGCGGCGCGTTCGCTGGCGCGTGTCGGCCTGGCGAACTACTTCGCGGGGGCGCTGATCCTCCCCTACGGACCGTTCCTGGCCACGGCCGAGCGGTTCCGCTACGACATCGAGCGGCTGTGCGACCACTACGGCGTCGGCTTCGAGACCGTGTGCCACCGGCTGTCCACGTTGCAACGTCCGAAGCAGCGCGGGGTGCCGTTCTCCTTCGTGCGGGTGGACCGGGCGGGGAACATGTCGAAGCGCCAGTCCGCGGCCGGCTTCCACTTCTCCCGGGTGGGCGGCGCCTGTCCACTCTGGAACATCTACGAGGCGTTCACCCAGCCGGGGAAGATCCTGACGCAGATCGCGACGCTGCCCGACGGCAAGAGCTACTTCTGGGTCGCGCGCACGGTGTCGCGCAACATCGGCGGGTACGGCAGTCCCGGCAAGACGTTCACCGTGGGCCTGGGCTGCGAACTCCGCCACGCCGGACGGCTCGTCTATTCGACGGGCCTCGATCTCGACGAGCCGGCCGCCGCGACGCCGATCGGGATGGGCTGCAAAGTCTGCGAACGGCCGGCCTGCTCGCAGCGCGCGTTCCCGACGATCGGCAAGCAGCTCACCGTCGACGAGAACACCAGCACCTTCGTCCCCTACCCGGCGGTGCCGAAGGGCTGATCACCCGATCACGTGCTCGGTCCACTTCGCCTCGTCCGGGCCGAGCAGCGTGATCCGGCTCAGCAGCTCCTGCGCGGTGATGCCAGCGGCCTTCGACTGATCGATCCCGACGCAGGCCTGCAGCCCGTTCTTCGTGACGCACTTCGGCACGCCGAGGCCGTCCTTGCGGGTGGCGCCCGGCGGGGCGACGTTGATCGTCACCAGTGCGCCGTTCGCCGAGTACTGCAGCACCAGCTTCCAGGGGACGCCGTCCTGGTCCGGTCGCCGCGAGGTGTAGGCGTCGGACAGGTGGAACGTCGGCGGGAGACTGCTGATGTGCAGCGGCAGCGGCACGGCCCGGGGCCTGAAGGTCACCTCGCTCGCCACCCGCACCAGCGTCTGCTGCAGGTCGGGCCGGGCGAGGTAGTACGTGTGCAGCTGAGCCCAGCGGCCGTCCGGGGTCGGCCAGCGCAGGTAGCTGTCGCCGTGGTTGAGGGGGTCGTTCGCGTCGGCTGTGATCCAGTGGCCGTCACGGCCGCCGACTTTCTGCGGGATCTGCTTCGGCGTGCCGCTCAAGTCGCGCGGTGCGGCCGGTTCGCGGTCGTAGACCGAGAGCCAGATCATCGGGGCCAGGTCGCCGCGGCCGATGGCCAAAACAGTGTCGCCGTGTCCGCCGGCGGCGTACTCGACGCCCTTGACCTCCTCCGGCAGCCAGCCGAAGCCCGCCTTCGCCACCAGCGGGTTGTCGGTGGGCGCCGGCGCGACGGACGCGGGCGCGGGTTTGGGCAGGACGGCGGCCGGCGCGGGCGGTGGCGTGGACGTGAACACCGACACGGCCGTCAGGCCGGCGGCCGTCACGATCGCGGCGCAGCCGACGACCAGCGCCGTGGTCCGCGCGCGACGACGACGTCCGCCGGCCCGGCGTGCGCGGTCGAGGTCGAGCCGGGGCGGCGGCGCGGGTGTCTCGGCCAGGTCCTTCAGCATGGTGGACAGCTCGGTGTCGGTCATGCTCGTCCCTCCACGATCGGCTCGCGCAGCAGCCCGCGGAGGGTCTCCACGGCTTTCGCGGTCTGGCTCTTGACGGTGCCCTGGGAGCACCCGAGGGCCCGTGCGGTTTCGGCCACGGGCAGGTCGCCGAAGTAGCGCAGGACGATGGTCGCCCGCTGGCGCGCGGGCAGCCGGTCCAGCGCGGCCCGCAAGTCGAGCGCCGAGTCGACGTCCGGGCCGGGCGCCGGTGGCGGGTCGTGGTCGATTCCGCGCAGATCCACCCGCCGCCACCACGACTGCCGCTGCTCGGCGAGGAACGTGTTGACCAGCGTCCGGCGGGCGTACCCGTCGAGGTTGTCCGCCCGGGTGGCCCGCGGCCAGTTCGCGTAGAGCCGGGTGATCGACGACTGGACCAGGTCGTCGGCCCGGTGCCAGTCGCCGCAGAGCAGGTACGCGACCTTGCGCAGCCAGCCGGCTCGTGTCGTCACGTACTCGGTGAAGTCGTCCACCGGCGCCCCCTGTCCTGTTCGTCACCCCTTTGATGTGCCCGGAGGCCCGGACGGTTGCCCGGCATGCGCGAGTCGTACATTCAACCGGGTGCAAGACATCGACACGGTGACCGCGGCGACCATCGAAAAGGCCGCCGAGCGGCTGGCCGGGGTGGTGACCCGCACGCCGCTGGAGCCGAGCGCGCGGCTGTCGTCCCGGGTGGACGCCCAGGTCTGGGTGAAGCGCGAAGACCTGCAGACCGTCCGGTCGTACAAGATCCGCGGCGCCTACAACTTCATCGTCCAGCTGGACGACTCCACGCGCGCCCTGGGCGTCGTCTGCGCCAGCGCCGGTAACCACGCGCAGGGCGTCGCATACGCGTGCCGGCGGCTCGGCGCGAACGGCCGCGTCTACGTCCCGGGCACCACGCCGCGGCAGAAGCGCGAACGCATCGCGACGCTCGGCGGCGCGCACATCGAAGTCATCGTCGTCGGCGAAACGTACGAAGACGCCTTCGCCGCCGCCAACGAGGACGCGCAGCGCACCGGGGCGACCCTCGTGCCGGCGTTCGACGACGTCCGCACCGTCGCCGGCCAGGGCACGGTCGCGTTGGAGGTCGTCGAGCAGCTCGGCTTCGTCCCCGACGTCGTGGTCGTCCCGGTCGGCGGGGGCGGGCTGCTCGCCGGTGTCGGCAGCTGGCTGCGGGAGCGGCACCCGGAGGTCCGCGTCGTCGGCGTCGAACCCGCGGGCGCGGCGTGCATGGCAGCTGCCCTGGCCGCGGGACAGCCGGTGCGGCTGCCCGAGCTCGACTCGTTCGTCGACGGCGCCGCCGTGCGCGAGGCCGGCGCGGTCACCTACCCGCTGATCCGCGAGAGCGGCGCCGAGCTGACCGCGGTCGCCGAAGGCGCCATCTGCACCGAGATGCTGGCGATGTACCAGTCCGACGGGATCATCGCCGAGCCCGCGGGCGCGCTGGCCGCGGCCTCGCTCGGCTCGGTGGTCGAGGTGAAGCCGCGGCAGACCGTCGTCGTCGTGGTCTCCGGTGGCAACAACGACGTCAGCCGCTACGGCGAGATCCTCGAACGCTCGCTGATGCACGAAGGGCTGAAGCACTACTTCCTCGTCGGGTTCCCGCAGGAGCCGGGCGCGCTGCGGCGGTTCCTCGAGCAGGTGCTCGGGCCCGAGGACGACATCACCCGCTTCGAGTACGTCAAGCGCACCAACCGCGAGATGGGCCCGGCGCTGGTCGGCGTGGAAATCGCCCGGTCGTCCGACCTCCCGGGCCTGCTGGCGCGGATGGACGCGAGCCCCCTGCAGGTGGAGCGGATCGAGCCGGGCAGCCCCCTGTTCCACTTCCTCCTCTGACCGCGTGGTCCACTAGGCGAATGGTGAAGGTCGACGGGGTCCGCAGTGTCGAGGCGTTGCGCGAAAAGGTCCACGAGGGTGCGGAGCCCGAATACCTGCTGTTCTACGGGCACACGCCCACGAAGTCCGGACGGGTGACGGCGAGCTGCCTGAGCCAGTGGTGGGTCGACCCGTTCGAGGCCGACGGCGTCGTCTACCCGACCGCCGAGCACTACATGATGGCCGGCAAGGCCGAGCTGTTCGGCGATCACGAGAAGGCTGCGCTGATCCGGGAGACGCCCGATGCGAAGACGGCGAAGGTGCTCGGCCGCGAGGTCGCCGGGTTCGACGCCGCGACCTGGGAACGGCACCGGTTCGACATCGTCGTCGACGGCAACCTGGCCAAGTTCCGCGCCCACCGCGACCTGCGCCGGTTCTTGCTCGGAACCGGCGAGGCCGTGATCGTCGAGGCGTCGAAGAAGGACCTCGTGTGGGGCAGCGGCCTCGCGCGCGAGGAGAAGAACGCGACCAAGCCGGACTACTGGCGCGGGCTGAACCTGCTCGGCTTCGCGCTGATGGAGGTCCGCGAGCAGCTGCGGGCCCGCTGAGTCACGGCTTGGGGGTCGGCGCGCCCGGGCACGGCTCCGACGTCGTCCGGCCCGTGTCGAAGAAAGTGACGGCGGCGTCCGCGCACGGCAGTGAGGACAGCGAGCCGTGGGCGTCGTCCTCGACGGTCATCAGCGTGCCGCCGATCTTTCGCTGCATCCGGATCGCCCAGCCGATGGGCGTGACCGGCTCATAGGCGTGGCCGACGAGCTGCAGCGGGCTTCGTCCGTTGGCGAACGACCACGGCCGCGCGTCCAGTGGCCAGCCGATGCAGAGCTGTTCGTAGAAGCCGTAGGCACCGGCGACCGGAAGCCGCTTCATCCGGTCGAGGCGGTGCTGCCAGACGGTGTCGAAGTCGCGGGGGCTCGGCGACTCGTTGCAGAGCAGGGCCGTCTGCTGGAAGTGGTTGAACGCCTGCGGCTCGCCGTCCCAGCCGAAACCCTGGGTCTTCGCGGTCTTCGGCGCGGATGTGCCGCCATCGCGAAGGGCTGCGAGCTGCTCGGCGAGGCCGGGCCACTCGCGGCGCGGGTTGGCGAGCATGCCGTTCACGGTCGCGCCGAACTCCGCCCGCAGGTCGAGGACGGCCTTCGCGACCGCGGGCTCGGTGGTCCCGAAGTGGTAGACGGCGTCGTAGCGGGCGATCCAGGCCGCGAACTCGTGGAAGGTGTTCTCCCCGGCGGTCGCCTGGTCGTCGTCCATTTCGGTGACGTCGAGGTGCGGCGCCATGACGGAGTCGAGGAGCATCTTGTCGACGTGGTCGTCGAAGAGCGATCGGTACTGCGCGCCGAGCGCGGTGCCCCAGGAGACGCCGTAGTAGCCGATCTTGTCCTCGCCCAGAGCCTGCCGGATCCGGTCCAGGTCGCGGGCGATGGTCGGCGTGGTCAGGTTCCGGACGAAGGCGGGGTGCGCGGCAACGCACTCGCGGTTCGCGGCTGCTGCGCGCTCCGCGGCTTCGCGAGCCTTCTCCTTGTCGGGGACGCCGGGGTCGGGATCCGGGAAGTCGACCGCGCACGGCAGGTCGGCGCTGTAGCCGACGCCCCGCGGGTCGAACCCGATGAGGTCGTGGTGGAGGCCGATGCCACCGGCATGACTGCCGGCGATGCTGCGCGGCATGGTCAGGCCGGACTGACCGGGCCCACCCGGATTCAGCAGGACGACGCCGGCTTTCGCGCCCGTCGCCTTGATCCGGCTGACGGCGATGTCGATCTTCGGGCCCTCCGGGTCGGCGTAGTCGAGCGGGACCGGAACGAGCGTGCACTCGCTGCGCCGATCACCGGAGTCCCAGCCTTTCGCGACGGCAGAGCAGAGCTGCCAGGAGACACCCTCCGCGGCGGCGACCGCGGGGACGGCTGGGACGAGCGCCGCGGCCACGAGCAGCGGGACGGCGAACCGGGTGATCGACATGGACCCAGGCTGCCGGGAGGGCGGTCGGGGGAGATCGGCCGATCAGCCGATGATCACCGCCGAACGGCCGGAGCCAAGACGATGGTCGCCTTCCGGCCCACGGCGGTAGCCTCAGGCTGCGGCTGTCACAGGTCTCGGCCCCGATCGGGGTCGAGCCTGAGCTGACCGCGCCAGGGCGCCGGGAGGTGGTCGGACTCCGGCCATCGCCAGGCCAGACAGGCCGCAAGCCACTGCCAAACCACGCCGATTCCCGGTCATTGCCGGGCAGAGCCCAGCCGGTTCCGGCCGGGGCAAAGTGAGCTGTCGTCAGTTTCCGACCACTGCCAAACCACGCCGTCTCCGGGCCGCAGCCGAGCAGAACCCAGCCGGTTCCGATCGGGCAAATGAGCTGTCGCCAGCTTCCGATCACTGCCGAACCACGCCGAGTTCCCCGCAGCCCAGCAGAACCAGCCAGTTCCAGTCGGAGCAACGAGCTGTCGCCTCTTCCGACCCTGCTGCGCCGCGCCCGACCGACCTCTCGCGGCCTCAAGCAACACCCGCCGAGCGAGACGCTCGCCGAGCACCGGCGGCGAGAGACCCCGGCTCGGCGCGCTGTTCGACACCGCGAGCGAGCCCGACGAGCTGGTGACCATCGCCGACAATCGCCGTGGCGATCCGGCTCAGCCGAGGCGTCGTCAGTTTTCGGGCGTTGGCGGGTCTCCTGTGGCCAGGCCGACGAACATCGTCTGGTGCAGGCCGCGCACGTGCTTCCTCGTCACGCGGGCCGCCGCGTCCGGGTCGCCCGCCGCCAGCGCCTTCACCAGACGCGCGTGGTCGCGGTTCGACTCGCGCAGCTTCGTCATCGGGTACGGCAGGTAGAACCGGTACAGCTCGGCCAGCACCGTCTCGTACTGGGCCACCGCCGCGGCCGGGGCGGGAGCCGCCACCGTCCGGTGGAACTCCGCGTCGAGCTCGTGGAACTCCGCCCAGCCCGTCGCCGTGTCCATGCGGGCGACCAACGTCCGCAAGCGCGGCAGGTCCGGCGACCGCTTCGCCACCAGCTGGACCAGACCGGTCTCCAGGACCAGGCGGTGGTCGATCAGGTCGCGGACCTCGGCCGCCGACTCGCGGTACGCACCGACCTCGCGGACTTGCTCACGCGGCGGATTTTCGGTCACGAGCGTTCCGCCGCCTCGGCCACGACGGCGTTCGATCAGGCCGTCGCCGACCAGGGACTCCAGGGCTCTGCGCACGGTGATCTCCGCGACCCCGAGCGCTCGCGCGATGTCGGAGTTCGCCGGCAGGCGCTCCCCCGGCTTCAGCAGGCCGAGCTCCACCGCGAGCGCGATGCGGGCGCGGACCGTGTCCAGTGCGGACAGCCGCCGGATGCCGGTCAGTGCCGGCGCGCTCAGGTCTGCCGTCGCCATGAACCGACCGTACCGTACAAATTGCTCATCTTGAGCACTCTTGTTTAAGTGTTCAAGATGGACTATTTTTCGTCCATGCCGCGACCACTGCCGATCGCCCTCGTGCAAGCGCCGCCCCGGCCCGTCGGCGACGGCGGGTTCGCAGGCGAGGTCGAAGGCGTCCTCGGCCGGTTTCCGGACACGCGTCTGGCCGCCTTCCCCGAGCTGCACCTCTGCGGTGTCGACGGCGAAGGCGACGAACGCACTGAGCGACTCCGCGCCGCCGCCCAGCCCCTGCACGGACCGAGGACCAAGGAACTCGCGGAACTGGCCGGCGACCTGGGGATCTGGCTCGCGCCCGGCACCGTTTGCGAAGAAGGCGACCACGGCGAGCTGTACAACACCGCCCTCGTCTTTTCTCCGCGAGGCGAGCTGGCCGGCTGGTACCGCAAGATCTTCCCTTGGCGGCCGCACGAGCCCTACGACCCCGGCGACCGGTTCGTCGTCGCCGATTTGGCCGATGCCGGCCGCGTCGGGTTTTCCATCTGCTACGACGCCTGGTTCCCGGAAGTGACCCGGCACCTCGCGTGGATGGGCGCCGAGCTCGTGCTCAACCCCGTCCAGACCACGACCCCCGACCGCGCCCAGGAGCTCGTGCTGGCCCGGGCGAACGCCATCGTCAACCAGGTCTTCGTCGCCAGCGTGAACACGGCCGGGCCGTTCGGGATGGGCGACAGCCTGCTCGCCGGGCCTGAAGGCGACGTGCTCGGCGCGTTGCCGGGAACCGGCCAAGGCGTCCTCGCCCACACGATCGACCTCGACGAGGTGGCGCGCGTTCGCCGCGTGGGCACCGCGGGCACCAACCGCATGTGGGCGCAGTTCACCCCCACCGACACACCCCTCGACCTGCCGCTCTACCAGGGCCGCATCGACCCGGACCGCTGGCGTCCACGAGAAGGAGACGACCGATGACCTCCACGGCCGCGGCCCCGGCCGCCCTGCAGCGCCGGCTCGGACTGCCCGGCGTCGTCCTGTTCGGGCTCGCCTACATGGCGCCGCTCATCGTGCTGGGCACCTTCGGCATCGTCGCGACGACGACCGACGGCACCGTTCCTTCGGCATACCTGCTCGCCCTGGTCGCGATGCTGTTCACCGCGGCGAGCTACGGGAAGATGGCCCGCACCCATCCCGTCGCCGGCTCGGCCTACACCTATGTCCGGAAAGCGGTCGACGCGCGCGCCGGGTTCCTGGTCGGCTGGGCCGTGCTGCTCGACTACTTCTTCCTGCCGATGGTGATCTGGCTGATCGGCGGCGCTTACCTCTCGGCCGAGTTCCCCGCGGTGCCCAATTGGATCTGGTTGATCACTTTCATCGCCGTGACGACGATCCTCAACGTCCTGGGCATCAAGATCGCCGAAAAGGCCAACTTCGTCCTGATGGCCTTCCAGATCCTGGTGATCGGCTTCTTCGTCGTTCTTTCGGTCAAGCAGGTCCTGCACGTCGGCGGCTCGCTGGCGAGCACCCAGCCGTTCTTCCACCCGGGGAGCACGCTGGGGACGATCTCCGGCGGCGCCGCGCTCGCGACGTACTCCTTCCTCGGCTTCGACGCCGTGACGACGTTGACCGAAGAGACGACCGAGCCGCGCCGGACGATCCCTCGCGCCATCCTGCTGACCGCGCTGATCGGCGGCGGCATCTTCGTCGTGCTCGCCTACTTCACCCAGCTCGCGCACCCGGGCAGCGCGTTCACCGACGAGTCGTCGGCCGCGTTCGAAATCGCGACGACGATCGGCGGCAACCTCTTCGCGTCCTTCTTCCTCGCCGGTCTGGTCGTGGCGCAGTTCGCGTCGGGGATCGCCGCGCAGGCGAGCGCGTCGCGGCTGATGTTCGCCATGGGCCGCGACGGCGTCCTGCCGCGGATCTTCGGCAAGCTCCAGCCGCGGTTCGCGACGCCGGTGTTCGGCATCGTCCTGACCGGGCTCGTCGGACTGGTCGCGCTGTCGCTGGACGTCAGCACGTCGACGTCGTTCATCAACTTCGGCGCGTTCACGGCGTTCACGTTCGTCAACGTCAGCGTCCTGGCGACGTGGCTGCGCGACCGGACCGGAAAACGCGCGCTGACCTGGGTGGTCTTCCCCGTGATCGGGGCCGTGGTCGATTTGTGGCTGCTGGTCAACCTGGACGGCATCGCGCTGGTGTTCGGCCTGGTCTGGCTGGCGATCGGCATCGTCGTCCTGGCGGCGATCACCCGCGGCTTCCGCCGGCCGCCGCCGGAGATGACGTTCGAGGAGTAGGTCAGCCGCCCGGGCAGTCGTTGCCGCCGCCGCTGCGCTCGACGCAGTGGCGCGGCCCCGGCGGGGGCGGCGGGGCGTGGCGGACGTGGTCGACCCAGTTCATCCCGGCGACCGCGACGGCCAGGACCAGGCAGATCCCGAAGAACCAGGTCCACCCGGGACGCCGCCCGAGAGCCGCGATGACGACGCCGACCAGCGGCAGTCCCGCGCCGAGCCAGGCCGCCCAAGTCAGGTAGCCGTCGCCCGCGTGGCTGCTCGTGCCGAACACCGGGAAGCTCGCCAGGAACCCCTGCAAGAACAAGAACGGCACGACGAGCAGCAGGCCCACGGCGCACAACGCCAGCACGAGCGACGACCAGACAGTCCGCGACTCCCCCACTCGGTCATCATGCCCGGGAGGCAGACCACGGCACCTGAGTAGATCTACTGCTCGCCGAGGGTTTTCTGCAGTGCCTTGTTCGCCTTCCGCGCCATGTCGGCGACAGCCTCACGGCGAGCTGCGTCGGCCGCGTAGTCCTCTTCGCGGTTACGCACCACGCGAGCCGGCGCGCCGACCGCGATCGAGTAGTCGGGGATGTCGCCACGCACGACCGCGTGCGCGCCCAGCACCGAACCACGGCCGATGCGGGTGCCCTTCAGGACGCTGACCTTCGTGCCCAGCCACGTGTCCGGCCCGATGCGCACCGGCGACTTCACGATGCCCTGGTCCTTGATCGGCACGTGGATGTCGGCGATGACGTGGTCGAAGTCACAGATGTACACCCAGTCGGCGACCAGCGTGGCCGCGCCGAGCTCGATGTCGAGGTAGCAGTTGATGACGTTCTGGCGGCCGAACACGGACTTGTCGCCGATCCGCAGTGAACCCTCGTGGCAGCGGATCGCGTTGCCGTCGCCGATGTGCACCCAGCGGCCGATCTCCAGCCGCCCGTAGCCCGGCCGGCAGTGGATCTCGACGTCCTTCCCGAGGAAGAGCATCCCGCGCAGGATGATGTGCGGGTTGGCGAGCCGGAACTTGAGCAGCCGGTAGTACCGGACGAGGTACCAAGGCGTGTACGCGCGGTTGCGCAGCACCCACCGCAGCGAGTCGGCGGTCAGGAACTTCGCCTGCCGCGGGTCGCGCCGCGCGCGCCGCCAGGCCCGCACCCGCGACAGGGCGGGCGCACCCCACATCGACGTCATGCCCGTGACCGTAACCTGTGTGCGGGACGGGTTCACGGGCAAGGGGAGCTGGATGGGCACGAAGCTGATCATCGACACCGACCCGGGCGTCGACGACGCGCTGGCGATCGCGCTGGCGGCGCTGTCCCCGGACGTCGAACTGCTGGGCGTGACGTCGGTTTTCGGCAACGTGCCACTGGACCGCACGACCTCGAACGCACGCCGGCTGCTGGAACTCTTCGGCCGCACCGACGTGCCGGTGGCCGCCGGGGCCGCCCGGCCGCTCGTGTATTCGAAGCCGCGCGACGCCAAGGAGGTCCACGGCGGCGACGGCCTGTCGGGCCACTCCTACACGCTGCCCGAGGCGAGCCGTCCCCTCGACGAGCGTGACGCCGTCCGCCTGATGCTCGACCTGCTCGAAGCCGCCGACGAGCCGGTGACCATCGCACCGATCGGGCCGCTGACGAACATCGCCGCGCTGCTGGCGGCCCACCCGGGCGCGGCGGCGAAGATCGCGCGGCTCGTGATCATGGGCGGCGGGGTGACGTTCGGCAACAGCACCACCGCCGCCGAGTTCAACATCTGGAGCGATCCCGAAGCGGCTCGCCGCGTGCTGGTCGAGGAGGACGTCCCGGTCGTGCTCGTGCCGCTCGACCTCACGCACCGCTGCGCCGTCGACGCCGACTGGCTGGCGAAGCTCGCGTCGTCGGGGCCGGTCGGCGCCGTCCTCGAAGGCCTCACCTCGACCTACCGGCAGCACTACACGCGCGTGTTCGGCGAAGACCGCATGGTCATGCACGACGCCGTCGCGGTCGCGGAGGCGATTTCGCCCGGAATCCTCCAGACCGAGACCTACCGCGTCGACGTCGACTGCGGGCTGGGCCCGGCGCGCGGGCAGACGCTCGTCGACCGGCGAAGGCTCGGCGAAGACGATCCGCAGTTCAGTCCCGGCCGCCCGATCGAGGTCGCGATGGACACCGACCTCGACGGCCTGCGTGGTTTCGTCCTCGACCGGTTGACCGGAGCCGCGCGGTGACCGACGAGCCGGAGATCGTGCCGATCGAAGAGCCCGAGGTCGCACCGGAGGAGAAGCCCGGGCCTCGCCGCCGGAAGGCCGCCGTCGTGGTGGCCGCGGTGGTCGTGGTCGCCGCCGCGCTCGTCGTGGGCGTCCAGTTCGCGCCGAAGCAGCAGGAGACGACGAATGCCGCCGCGACGGTCACCCAGCCGGTTTCCGTCCCGAAACCGACCACATCCCCGCAGACGTCGGCGCCGCCCAAGGTGCCGGAAGCGAGCGAGTTCGACGCCTGGGCGTCCAAGACCAGCCAGTGGCTCGACGTCCCGCTGCGCGCGATGGTCGGCTACGCGAAGGCGACGACGAAACTCGCAAAGGACGCTCCGGGCTGCCACCTGTCGTGGGTGACGCTGGCCGCGGTCGGCAAGGTGACCACGGACCACGGCCGCGCGCAGGGCGGGCAGATCGGCACCACCGGCGTGCTGGACAAGCCGCTCGGCACGATCGAGGTGCGCGACTTCTACAACAAGGTCGTCTCGACGGCGAACGCCGCCGGGCCGATGCAGGTCTCCCCCGCGATCTGGGCGAAGTACCAGGCGAGCTACACGGGCGGGAAGCCCGATGTCCAGAACATCGACGACGCCGCGCTGACCACCGGCCGCGCACTGTGCGACGGCGGCACCGACCTCTCCCAGGGCCAGCCGTGGTGGGACTCGGTCGCGAAGCTGCAGTCGGCGCCGCTGCTCCTGCACCGGACGCTGGCCACGGTCAACGTCTACGGCACGGTCGGCCAGGGCTCCGCGGCGCCGAACCCGGCGGTGCTGAGCGCGGTGAACTTCGCCATCGACAAGATCGGGCTCCCCTACATCTGGGGCGGCAACGGCACCGGCGGCAACGACCCGGGCTTCGACTGCTCCGGCCTGACGACGGCGGCGTACGGAAGCGCCGGCGTCAAGCTGATGCGCACGGCCGACACGCAGTTCCGGAGCGTCCCGCACGTGACCGATCCGCAGCTGGGCGACCTGATCTTCTACGGCGAGCCGGCGACGAAGATCCACCACGTCGGGCTCTACATCGGCAACCAGCAGATGATCGACGCGCCGCAGACCGGCCAGGCGGTGCAGGTGCACTCCTACCGCAGGAACGGCGACGACTACGCCGGAGCCGGCCGCCCGACGGCCTGAGAAAATTCCTCCGGCGGCGATGTCGAGAACGCGCGATCTGCCGCGTCCCCGGGTCGGACGCGGCCAAGATGGGCCGCACCCGGACCGAGGAGAACGATCATGGCCAAGTACCTGCTGCTGAAGCACTACCGAGGCGCCCCGGCTGCCGTCCACAACGTGCCCATGGACCAGTGGACGCCGGAGGAGATCTCGGCCCACGTGCAGTACATGCAGGATTTCGGGGCCCGGCTCGAGGAGACCGGCGAGTTCGTCGAGCACCAGGCGCTCACCCCGGAGGGGACGTTCGTCCGGTTCGACGGCGACGGACGCCCGCCGGTCACCGACGGCCCGTTCGCCGAGACGAAGGACCTCATCGCCGGCTGGACGGTCATCGACGTCGACAGCTACGAGCGCGCCCTCGAGCTGGCCGCGGAGCTGTCGGCCGCCCCGGGCGCGGGCGGGAAGCCGATCGGCGAGTGGCTGGAGCTGCGTCCGTTCTGGGGCGCGACGCCGACCATTACGGAGTGACCCAGGTCACATGGGCGCCGTGTCGAGAAGCCGCCCACGGTTCCGTCCCCGGCACGAACCACAGCCGATCCGACGAGGAGACCGACATGCAGCAGAGCACGATCGACGAGATCCTGAACCGCCCGCTCAGCCGGGAGCTGCTGGCCCGGGACCTCACCCGGCTGGCCTACACCGCCGTCGACGGCACGCCCCGGTCGATCCCGATCGCGTTCACGTGGAACGGCTCGCAGATCGTCCTGTGCACGCCGACGAACGCGCCGAAGCTGCCGGCATTGCGCCGCAACCCGGCGGTCGCGCTGACGATCGACACCGAGGTGCACCCGCCGAAGATCCTGCTGATCCGGGGCACGGCCGAGCTGGACGTCGTCGACGGCATTCCGGAGGAGTACCTGCAGTTCAACGGCACCTACGAGATGACGCCGGAGCAGCGGGTGGAGTGGGAGAAGGGCGTGCGGTCGCTCTACGACGGCATGGTCCGGATCGTGGTCACGCCCACCTGGGCCAAGTTGATCGACTTCGAGACGACGCTGCCCAGCGCCGTCGAAGAGCTCGTGCAGCGGCAGAAGGAACGTCAGCACGCCCGAGGAGGAGATCGTCAATGGGTGACAACAGCGTCCTGGCGCGGCTCGAACACGTCGGCATCGTCGTCGAGGACCTCGGCGCCGCCAAGGCGTTCTTCAGCGAGCTCGGGCTGGAGCTGGAGGGCGAGATGACGGTCGAGGGCCGCGTCGTCGACCTCATCGTCGGGCTGGCCGGCGTCCGCTCGGACGTCGCGATGATGCGGACCCCGGACGGCAACGGGTGCCTCGAACTGATCAAGTACGAGACGCCCGCGAGTCCGGCCGGGGATCCGGCCGCGCCGGCGAACAAGCCCGGCATCCGGCACATCCTGTTCGAGGTGGCGGACATCGACGACGTCGTCGGCCGGCTGCGGCGCCACGGTGCCGAGCTCGTCGGCGAGGTGACGCAGTACGAGGACAGCTTCCGGCTCTGCTACCTGCGCGGGCCGGCGGGGATCATCGTCGAGCTGGCCGAAACGATCGGGTGAACCGTGGACGAAGTTCTGCTCCGAAGCCTGACGCCGCACGTGCTCGGGATCCTCGTGCGGCGCGGAGCCGACTTCGCTTCGGCCGAAGACGCCGTGCAGGACGCGCTGCTCGAAGCACTCCGCGTCTGGCCGGCCGAGCCGCCGCGCGACCCGAAGGGCTGGCTGGTCACGGTCGCCTGGCGCAAGTTCCTCGACGCAACGAGGTCGGAAGGCGCCCGGCGGCGGCGTGAGGACCTCGTCGACGTCGAGCCGGCGCCCGGGCCGGCAGCCGCCTCGGACGACACGCTCCAGCTCTACTTCCTGTGCGCGCACCCGTCACTGACGCCGTCTTCGGCGGTCGCGCTCACCCTGCGCGCCGTCGGCGGGCTGACCACGCGTCAGATCGCGCAGGCCTACCTGGTTCCCGAAGCGACCATGGCGCAGCGCATCAGCCGGGCCAAGCGCACGGTCGGGCAGGTGCGGTTCGACCAGCCCGGTGACGTCGCGACCGTGCTGCGCGTCCTCTACCTCGTCTTCAACGAGGGCTACTCCGGCGATGTCGACCTGGCCGCCGAGGCCATCCGGCTCACCCGGCAGCTCGCGGCCGCGATCGACCACCCGGAGGTCGCGGGGCTGCTGGCGCTGATGCTGCTCCACCACGCCCGGCGCGCCGGGCGGATCGCGGCCGACGGCAGCCTGGTGCCCCTCGCCGAGCAGGATCGCGGCCGGTGGGACACCTCGGCGATCGCCGAGGGCGTGGCGATCCTGCAGAAGGCGCTCGCCCGCGACCGGCTGGGCGAGTTCCAGGCCCAGGCGGCCATCGCGGCCCTGCATGCCGACGCGCCGACCGCCGGGGAGACGGACTGGGTGCAGATCGTCGAGTGGTACGACGAGCTCGCGCAGCTGACCGACAGCCCGGTCGTCCGGCTCAACCGCGCGGTGGCGGTGGGCGAGGCCGACGGACCACGCGCCGGCCTGGCGGCCCTCGCGGAGCTGGACGACGCGCTGCCCCGGTACACGGCGGTGGCGGCGTACCTCCACGAGCGCGACGGCGATCTGACGACGGCCGCGCGGTTGTACGCCGAAGCGGCCGAGAAGGCGCCCAACCTCGCGGAATGCACTCATCTGACCCGGCAGGCCGCGCGGCTCAACACCCTTCGGCGTGGGTGAGCCCGACCGCGGGCAGTCCCTTCAGCCGAGGTGGTCGTTCGCCCCGCTCACCCACTCGACGTAGCGCTCGGCCGACCGGCGGACCGCGCCCTTGGCGTCGCCCAGGATCTTGCCGCCCAGGAGGCCGTAGAGGCGGTCGAACTCGTACGGCTCGAGCCGGTCCACGATGCGCCTGACCAGCCCGGCCGACAGCGGGATCTTGTTCGGGTAGCTGCGCATGAACGTCACCCAGCCCGCCGCCGCCACCGGCACCATCGTGTCACCCGCCAGCACGAAGCCGCCGGTTCCGGTCGCGACGTGGGCGACCGCGGCGCCCGGGAAGTGCCCACCCGCCTCGATGAGTGTCACGCCGGGCAGGATCCGCTCGGTGCCGGACCACTCCCGGATCACCGGGTCTTCGCGCCGCACCCACTGCCGGTCGGCGGCGTGCACCAATACGGGGACACGGCCGAGGCGGTGGCTCCAGCTGACCTGGGAGCCGTACATGTGCGGGTGGCTGGCCACGATCACCGCGGCGCCGCCGAGCTCCTCGATCTCGGTGGCGAGCGCCGCGTCGAGGTGGTTCGGCGGGTCCCACAGGAGGTTGCCCCCGGCGGTCCGGACCAGGTGCGTCCACTGGCCGATGCCGAACGGCGGTTCGCGGTTGAACCGGTGCAGGCCCGGTTCCAGCTCCTCGTGGACGACTTCGTGGCCGTCGGCCGAGAGCTTGCCGAGGGTCGTCCACACCTGCCCGGAAGCGGGCACCCACTGGCGGTCGTCGGCGCAGATGGCGCAGGTGCCGGCCGGGGGCCGGTCGGTGTCGGGGTGTTCGACCCCGCAGGTTCCGCAGATCCAGATCGTCATCACGCCAGTCTTGAAGCTCCAGCAAGGTCGAGGTCAACCTCGCTGCGGGAGCCCTGGGACAATCCCGCCATGGACTCGGGGACGACCACGCAGCTGATCACCGTGGGCGCGACGCTCGGCGGCGTGCTGCTCACGATGCTGACCACCACGCTCGTGGAGGGCCGCAAGCTGAAGGCGACCCAGCGTGCCGAGGAGCGGAAGCGCGCGGCCGAGCACGCCACCTGGCTGCGTGACGAACGGGTCAAGGCCTACGCGGGCCTGTCGAACGCGGGCGAAGAGGCGTTCCAGCTGATCCGGTCGGAGTTCGTCAACCTGCCGGAGAACCGCGCCGAGATCGAGACCCGGTGGCGAGAACGGCGCAACGAGCTGCGCAAGGCGCACAACCAGGTCGCGCTGTTCGGCACGGAAGAACCCCGCCGGCGCGGCAAGGAACTGTGGAAAGTGGCCCGCAACGGGGCGAACGACGTCCTCGCCGTTCCGGACTCCGGGGACCCGGCGGTGCGGCAGGCCGGTCTCGACCGCGTGCTGACGGGGATCAGCGAGACCGGCGACCGGTTCCTCGAAGCGTGCCGCGCCGATATCCAGGGCACGACGACGGACCACTAGTCACGCCGGGCCGGCGAGCCCGACCAGGTTGCCCTCGGGGTCGGTGAAGTGCGCGACCACCAGGTCGCGCCCCGGCGCGCGGGCCGGGCCCAGCCGGCGCGTTCCGCCGAGGCGTTCGGCCTGCGCCAACGCCGCCGCGACGTCCGGGACGCCCACGTAGAACACCACGTGGCTCTCGTGTCCCGCGCCGCCGCCGACGCCGCCCGGGATGGTGTCCGTCTCGACGAAGCCGTAGTTGCCCGCTTCCGACACCTGGTCCGCCACCGGCCCCGAGGTGTCGAACTCCCAGCCGAACAGCTCGCCGTAGTACCCGCGCAGCCGCGCCGGGTCCGTCCCGATGACCTCGAAGTGCACCACTGGATTTCCCATGACGGCGACCGTACGCCGCTCTAGTTGTTTAAAACAACCTCTCAGTTGTAGATTGGCACCATGTCGACGAGCCGTACCTACGGAGACGCCTGCGCCACCGCCCGCGCGCTGGACATCGTCGGGGAACGCTGGGCGCTGCTCGTCGTGCGCGAGCTGCTGCTCGGGCCGCAGCGGTTCTCCGACGTCCGCCGCGCGCTGCCGGGCGCCAGCTCGAACCTGGTCACCGACCGGCTGCGCGAGCTCAAGGGCCACGGCGTGCTGACCCGCCGGAAGCTGCCACCCCCGGCGGCGTCGACGGTCTACGAGCTGACCGAGTGGGGCCGCGAGCTGGAGCCGATCGTGCTGGCTCTCGGCGCGTGGGCCGCCCGCGTGCCCCTCCCCGAGCCGGCGACGCTCGGCGCGACGTCGATGCTGCTGTTCCTCCGCGGCTCCGCCCGCCCGCGCACGACGGCTTGCTACCGCGTCGAACTGGACGATCGCGTGTGGACGGTCCGCACCGAGCCGGGCCGGCTGACGGTCGAGCCGGGCGAGCCCGCCACCCCGGACGCGACGATCCGGACCGACCCGCCCACGTTGAACGCCCTGCTCGAGAAGCCGTCGGACCTGGACGCGGCGATCGAAGACGGCCGGATGACGGTCGGAGGCGACCGGAAGGCCGTCCGCCGGCTGCTCCGGGAAAGAGTCACCGCGTGAGCGCTGCCTCGCGGACCCGCAGCGACGGTGCGAGGAACACGATCCCGAACGTCGCGACGACCGCCGACGACAACGCCCAGTGCAGCCCGATCCTCGTCGCCAGCGCGCCCACGAGCACCGGCTCCACCAGGAACCCCAGGTACCCGCACGCGGCGACGGCCGCGACCGCCTTGCCCGGCGCGTCCGCCTGCTTGCGGCTCGCCACGCTCCACGCGATCGGCACGATCCCGGCCACGCCGAGGCCGACCACCGCGAAACCGAAGACCACCGCGACCGGCCAGGGCACGAGGAGGACCACGGCGAAGCCCAGCACCGCGACCGTGGTCGCCACGCGGACGAACCGCACCGCGCCCGTGCGCGCCACCACCCGGTCGGCGACCAGGCGGACCGCGATCATCGTCCCGGAAAACGCGAAGTAACCCAGTGACGCGAGCGCGGGCGTCGCGCCGGTGACGTCTGCCAGGTACACCGCACTCCAGCTGTTGACCGCGCCCTCGGCGACGAACCCGCAGAACGCGATCACGCCGAGCGGCACCAGCGCCCGGCCCGGCCACGCGAACGCCGCGTCGCCCTGGCCGCGATCCGCCCCGGACAGGAACAGCGCCCGGCCCCACAGCGCCAGCGCGAGCAGCACCGCGCCCGCGATCGGGAAGTGCACCGAGACCGGGACGTGCAGGGCCTCCATCAGCGCGTCGACGCCCGAACCCGCGAGGCCGCCGATGTTCCAGAACGCGTGGAAGCCGGCGAAGATGGGGCGCCCGTAGCCCTCCTCGACGCGAGCCGCGTGGGCGTTCATCGCGACGTCGAGCAGGCTGTTGCCCACGCCGAGCACCACGAGCGCGGCGACGAACACCGGCGCGGACCACGCGAACGCCACCAGCGGCAGCCCGCCGCACAGCACGGCCGCGCCGAGGACGACGGCCGCGCGGCTGCCGATCCGGGTGAGCAGCGCCCCCGCGCCCACCAGTGCGACCACCGACCCCAGGGCGAGCCCGAAGAGCCCCGTCGCCAGCCCGCCCGTGGTCAGCCCCAGGTGCTCCTGCACCGCCGGCATGCGCGCCAGCCAGGTCGCGAACGCCGCGCCGCACACGGCGAAGACGACGGAGACCCCCAGGCGAGCGCGTTTCAGTTCTCCGGTCACTTTCGCGATTATGCTGATCTCCGTGGCCGGCTGGGACGACGCCGGCCGGATCGCGCGTGGGCTGCCTGAGGTGATCGAGGACAGCTCCCGCGGGTATCCGGCCTGGCAGATCGGCAAGAAGGGCTACGCCTGGGAGCGCCCGCTGCGCAAGGGCGACGTCGAAGCGCTCGGCGCGCGGGCGCCCGCCGGGCCGGTGCTCTGCGCCTACGTGCCGGACGTCGGGGTCAAGGACGCGCTGATCGCCGACGACCCGGCCGTCTTCTTCACGACGCCGCACTTCCGCGGCTTCCCCGCGATCCTCGTCGAGCTCGACCGGATCGACGTGCCGACGCTGGAGGAAGTGCTGGTCGAGGCCTGGTTGTGCCGGGCGCCGAAGCGGCTGGCGAAGACGTGGCTGGAAAATCGGCGAACCCTGTAGAGAACGCGGACCGGACTCCGTCCTTTCCCGTGAACGCGCCACCGGGGCGCGGAAAGGAGCCGATCATGGCGAAGTACATGCTGCTGATGAGCTACACCGAAGGCACCGCGTGCGACCTCCCGATGGGCGAATGGCCGCCGGAGGACATCCGCGCGCACATCGACTTCCAGCAGGCGCTCGACGCCGAGCTGCGGGACAAGGGCGAGCTCGTCGACGCGCAGGGCCTGGCCGGGCCCGACCTGGCGAAGACGGTGGTCTCCGACGGCCGGACCAGTCCCGTGGTCACCGACGGGCCGTACCCGGAGGGCAAGGAGCTGCTGGCCGGCTACTGGGTCGTCGACGTCGAAAGCGAGGAGCGCGCGCTGGAGATCGCGGCGAAGGCCTCGGCCGCGCCCGGCCCGGCCGGGGTGCCGATCGGGCAGCCGATCGAGGTGCGCCAGGTGATGAGCGCGCCCGCCTGATGCCCGGCGACCGGGTCGAGGACCTGCTGCGCACGCTCGCGCCGCAGGTCCTCGGCGTCGTCGCGCGGCGGTTCCGCGACTTCGACGCCGCGGAGGACGCCGTGCAGGAGGCGCTGCTCGCGGCCGCGCGGCACTGGCCGTCCGGCGGGTTGCCGGACAACCCGCGTGGGTGGCTGCTCCATGCCGCCGTCAACCGGCTGACCGACCAGCTTCGCAGCGACCAGGCCCGGCGCCGCCGGGAAGACGCGGCGGCGCTCGAACCACCGCCGCCGGACGTCCCGGGCACCGACGACACGCTGACGTTGCTGTTCCTCTGCTGCCATCCGGCGCTCACGCCCGCGGCGGCGATCGCGCTGACGCTGCGCGCGGTCGGTGGCCTGACCACGGCCGAGATCGCCCGGGCGTTCCTGGTTCCGGAAGCGACGATGGCGCAGCGGATCAGCCGGGCCAAGGCGCGGATCAAGGCGTCGGACGTGCCGTTCCGGCTGCCCGCGCCCGAGGAGCGCGAAGCTCGTCTGCGGTCGGTGCTGCACGTGCTCTACCTGGTGTTCAACGAGGGCTACACGAGCAGCGCGGGCGGCAGCCTGCACCGGACCGAGTTGTCCGGCGAGGCGATCCGGCTGACCCGGCTGCTGCACGGGACGCTGCCGGCCGACGGCGAGGTCACCGGGTTGCTGGCGCTGATGCTGCTCACCGACGCGCGGCGCCCGGCGCGGACCGGGCCGTCCGGCGAGCTGGTGCCGCTGGCCGAGCAGGACCGGGCGAAGTGGGACCGCGGGCAGATCCGGGAGGGCGTCGCGCTGGTCACCGAGGCGCTCGCGCTCGGCGACGCGGGCGAGTACCGGCTGCAGGCCGCGATCGCCGCCACGCACGACATCGCGCCGCGCGTCGAAGACACCGACTGGGACCGGATCCTGCGGACCTACGGGCGGCTGGAGCGGGTGACGGACAACCCGGTGGTGACGCTGAACCGCGCGATCGCGACGGCGATGGTGCACGGGCCCGCCGCCGGGCTCGCCCTGCTGGAGACCCTTGACCTGGGCGGGCACCGGCCCGACGCCGTCCGCGCGCACCTGCTGGAGCTGGCCGGGGACGTCGCCGGCGCCGTCCGGCACTACGACGCCGCGGCCGCGCGGACCACGAACACCCCGGAGCAGCGGTACCTCCTGACGCGCGCCGCCGCGCGGCTCCGGTCGTCGAGGTCCGTCCGAGGCAGCTGAAAACCACCCCACGGCCACCTCGGTCCGGACTATCTTGGCCGGGTGAAATCCTTGAGCCACGATCGGCTGGCCGAGGCGCTCGTCGCCGAGGCGGAGGAGTTCGGGATGGCGATCGAGGGCGCCGCGCCGGACGCGCGAGTCCCGTCGTGTCCCGAATGGACCTTGCGCGACCTGACCTGCCACGTCGGGCTGGCCTACCACAAGTCCGCCGCGATCATCGCGAGCCGGCCCACCGGGTACGTGCCGTTCGAAGCCGTCACGGTCGACGACCCGCCGGACTTCGACGGTCTCGGCGGCTGGCTCGTCGACGGCGCGGAGCGGCTCGTCGAAACCGTGGCCGACGTCGGCCCCGAGACGCTGACGTCGACCTGGACGCCCGATCGCCGCGCCGGGTTCTGGACGCGCCGGCTCACCCACGAGACCGTCGTCCACCGCGCGGACGCCGCGCTCGCGACCGGCGCCCCGTACGACGTCGACGCCGATCTGGCCGCGGACGGGATCTCCGAAGGCCTCGACCTCGTGGCCGTCTTTTCGCGCATCGAGCACCCGGCGCTGGATCGGACGTCGCTCCGCGGCACCGGCGAGACCCTGCTGTTCCGGGCCACCGGACCGGACCTCGGCTGGCTGGCCCGGCGGACGCCGTCGGGCGTCGAGGTGAGTCAGTCACGGGGCGACGCGGACGTCGTCGTCGAGGGCCGTGTCGCCGACCTGCTCCTCGTGCTGACCGGGCGCATCGCCGCCGACGACCCGCGGGTGACGATTTCGGGCGACGCGGGCTTGTTCCGGCATTGGCTGGAGAACACGAAGTTCTGAGGCAGCCTCCTTGACGTCAAGGTCCTTACAGTCAGACGGAGTGTAAGGTTCCTGTCATGAGTTCAGCTCCGACCGGCGACCGGCCCGGCTACCTGATCAAGCGCGCCCAGCAGGCGCTGAACCAGGCCTGCACCGACCGGCTGCGGCCACTGGAGCTGTCGATGTCGCAGTACGCCGTGCTGCGCGCGCTCGACGACCACCCCGGCGCGTCGTCGGCCGAACTCGCGCGGATCACGTTCGTCACCCGGCAGTCGCTGCGGGACGTCCTGGGCGGACTGCGGTCGGCCGGGCTGGTCACCGTGGCCGAGCAGGCGAGCACCGGCCGGGCGCGACCGGTGACCCTGACGACGTCCGGCCACGCGAAGCTGCGCGCCGCCGAAGACCTGATCACGCGGGTCGAGCTGGAGATGCTCGGCGACCTGTCGGCCGATCAGCGGCGCTACCTGGCCGAGCTGCTGCGCACCTGCGTCGAGAACCTGGCTTGACGATGGTCGTATAGTCGGTTCCGACTAATAGGGAGCGACTAGTGCCACCACGCAAGATCCGCAACACCCTCGCGCTGGCCCTGCTCGGGCTGCTGCTGGAACGCCCGATGCACCCGTACGAAATGGCGTCCACGCTGCGCGAGCGCTTCAAGGACAGCAGCTTCAAGATCAACCCCGGCTCGCTCTACGACACCGTGGAGTCGCTGGCGAAACACCGGTGGATCGAGCCCGTCGAGACGGTCCGGGAGGGCAACCGGCCGGAGCGGACCGTCTACGCGCACACCGAACTCGGCCGCCAGGAGTTCATCGCGTGGCTCGACGAACTGGTCCGTGAGCCGGTCGCGGAGTACCCGAAGTTCGTCGCGGCGGTGAGCTACCTCGGCGCACTCGGCCCGGAGCGTGCCGCCGACGCGCTGGAGGAACGCGCCCGCCACCTCGCCGACCGCATCGACGGCGCGAACACCGCTCTCGACGAGACCGTCGGCAAGGGGGCACCGCGGCTGTTCATGATCGAGGTCGAGTTCGTCCGGCACGCGTGGCAGGCCGAGCTCGACTGGGCCCGCGCCACGGCCGCCGAAATCCGCTCCGGCTCCCTGCCCTGGCCCGACCACTTCTGAGGGGAAGCTCGTGCTCGAAACCGATGTCCTCGTCGCCGGCGCCGGTCCGGCCGGCCTGCTGCTCGCCGCGGAGCTCGCGCTGGCGGGCGTCCGCACCACGATCGTCGAACGCGACCCGGAGCGACCGCCGTACTGCCGGGGCTTCAACCTCAACTCGCGCTCACTGGACCTGCTGGCCCGCCGCGGGCTGGCCGAGGGCCTGGTCGCCGAGGGCCACCAGGTGCCGCACGCGCCGGTCACCGGCCTGCCCGGGCCCCTGCCGCTCACGGACACGGCGACCGGTCACCCGTTCTCGCTGGGGATTCCGCAGACGCGCGTCGAGGAGGTCCTGGAGGGGTGGGCCGCCGACCTCGGCGTCGAAATCCTGCGGGGCCACGAGCTGCGGTCGTT
Source organism: Amycolatopsis sp. NPDC028719 (assembly GCF_055565395.1). Taxonomy (NCBI): domain Bacteria; kingdom Bacillati; phylum Actinomycetota; class Actinomycetes; order Pseudonocardiales; family Pseudonocardiaceae; genus Amycolatopsis; species Amycolatopsis sp. NPDC028719. Next base: position 105,377 of record NZ_JBVHUL010000013.1, on the reverse strand, counting down.
CACGCAGTCCCCGGAAAGCGTTTCCACGGTCGTCCACGACGGACAGTTCGGCCGGACGATCTCCGCGCGTTTCCTGGTGGGCTGCGACGGCGGGCGCAGCACGGTGCGCAAGCAGGCCGGGATCGGCTTCCCGGGCGTCGACGCGCGCTGGTACGCGCTGCTCGGCGACGTCGAATGCGAGCTGCCGTACGGGGTTTCGGCCGGGCCGGACGGCCGCACGGTGTTCGTCATCCCGCGGCCGGGGTACGTCCGGATCGTGGTGCGGGAGGACGACCCGCCGGCCGACAAGTACGCGCCCGTGGCACTCGAACGGCTGCAGGCGCAGGTGGACGTCGTGCTCGGCCGGCACGTCGAACTGCGCGCACCCCGCTGGCTGACCCGGTTCGGCGACGCGGCGCGCTTGGCCACGCACTACCGCCAAGGCCGGGTGCTGCTGGCGGGCGACGCGGCGCACATCCACCCGCCGGCCGGGGCGATCGGGGTCAACGTGGCACTCGACGACGCGTTCAACCTGGGCTGGAAGCTCGCGGCGACGGTGCACGGGACGGCCCCCGACGGGCTGTTGGACACTTACCACGCCGAGCGGCACGCGGCCGGCGCGCGAATCCTGGCGAACACGCGGGCGCAGGTTGCGCTCGAAGAGGCCGGCGACGAGCCGTGGGCCGACCTGATGCGCCGGATCGCCGCACACCCGGCGGGCAGCCGGGCTTTGGCGGAGATCATCACGGGACTGGACACGTGTTACGAGCCGGGCGGCCACCCATGGCTCGGCCGGCTGGCGCCGGACGTGCCGCTGGTGGTCTCTTCGACCGAGACACATATGGCCGCGCTGCTGCATCCGGGGCGTCCGGTGCTGGTGGACTTGACGGGGTCTTCGGGCGCTTGGTCGTCGGTGGTCGAGGTGGTTGCGGCGTCGAGTCCGTCCATTTCGGACATCGATGCGGTGCTGCTGCGGCCGGATGGGCATGTGGCTTGGGTCGGTACGCCTGGTTCGGGAGACGAGGGGTTGGCCGAAGCCGTGCACCGCTGGGTGGGTAGTGCTCTTCCTTTGCCGGGTGCCGGAAAAGTCGGGGCCACGCTGCCTGGCTGAGGCTTGGCGGTGTCGCGCGATGGTGGTGTCGTGAACGACTCTTTCACTTCGCCGGACGAGGTGAAAGGGTCGCTCATGACGTCCGGGATGCCGCCGCCGCGTCGACCCGGCCGCGTCACCTCGGGAATGCCCGACTCCGGCTTACAACGGACAGTGCTCCCGGATCGGCGGCGTGCCGCCCCTGCCTTTCCCTGGCAGGGTTCCAGGGAAGTCGCCCGGCCTAGCCGCCCCGGCGCAAGCCACGGGCGTGGCACCTTGGGCAAATCCCGCTGCGAGGCCGAACAGCCCGCGGAGGCGACACCGACCCGGCAGCCGAGTTGTCCACAATCGAACCGGGCTGTGGAAGGTCAATGCGGGCGGTCCAGGACCGCCCGCTGCTCGACCCGTCCGTCCAGCGTGAACCGGCTGTGCGGGGTGAATCCGAGTTTCTCCACCACCCGCGCCGAGGCCTTGTTCACCGGCTCGTACACCGCCATCAACCGATCCGCGAGCCCGGCCGAAAAGAGGTGGTCGCGCACCGCTGTCGTCGCTTCGGTCGCATAACCCCGGCCCCAGCCCGATGGTGCTATCCACCAGCCCATCTCCACCGCCGGCAACCCCAAGCCCGACTCCGTGGGGCTGCGGCTGACCAGCGATACCACGCCGTCGAACGAATCCGGGGCCGTCGACACCGCGAACCAGCCGAAGCCGTGGGTGGCCCAATGGGCGAGCGTCGCCTGGTGCTTGGCGAGTGTGTACTCATGGGTCCACGGCTCGCCCGTGCCCACGTACCGGACCGTCTCCGGGAGCTGGGCCAGCGCGAACAACCCGTCGAAGTACTCCTCGGCCCACTGGTGGAGCGTGAGCCGTTCCGTGGTGATCAGCACCGCCCGAGTCTAGGTGGCCCGTCCACCGATCACCGCGGGTCACAAACAGGGTAGCCCGTTCGGCCTATGGTCCGGACCACCTTAAAGGTCTATACCAATCATGTCCGGAAATCCCCGCCGCCGCGCTCGTCGTCGTGGAGGTTCCACCATGCGTCTCCGTTCCCTGCTGGCCGGGCTGGCCGGCCTCGCGCTCATGAGTACCGGCGCTCCCGCCGAAGCCGCCGCCGGGTCGCCGATCCCCGTCGGGCCCTACGTCGACATGGGCGCGTGGCCCACCCCGAGCCTGTCGGCGATGTCCGCCGCGAGCGGCGTCAAGGGCTTCACCCTCGCCTTCGTCAACTCCTACGGCTGCAAAGCCAGCTGGTTCGGCGCCTACGACCCGCGCACCGCCTGGCAGAAGGACGAGATCACCAAGATCCGCGACGCCGGCGGCGACGTCAAGATCTCCTTCGGCGGCGCGTCCGGCATCGAGCTGGCCCAGGCGTGCAGCACGTCCGCGCAGGTCGCGGCCGAGTACGACGCCGTCGTCAAGGCGTACGGCCTCAAGTACGCCGACTTCGACATCGAAGGCGCGGCCATCGCCGACCCCACGACGATCGCGCGGCGCTCGCAGGCTCTGAAAACGCTCCAGAACAGCAACCCGGGCCTCAAGATCTCGCTGACCCTGCCAGTGCTGCCCACCGGCCTCACCTCGGACGGCCTCAACGTCGTCAAGTCCGCCAAGGACGCCGGCGTGAACCTCGACCTGGTCAACATCATGGCGATGGACTACTACCAGGGCGCGGGCGACCAGGGCGCGAAAGCGATTTCCGCGGCCAAGGCCACCCAGGCGCAGCTCAAGTCGCTCTACGGGCTGAGCGACGCGGCGGCGTGGAAGAAGATCGGCGTCACCCCGATGATCGGCGTCAACGACTCGCAGAACGAGATCTTTTACCAGAAGGACGCGAAGGCGCTGGTGGCCTTCGCGAAGACCGTCCACCTGGGCATGCTGTCGTTCTGGGAGGCCGGCCGCGACGCCAACGCGTGCACCGGCGCGCTCTACAAGTGCACCAACGTGCCGCAGGCGAAGTACGAGTTCGCGAAGATCTTCGCCGGATACACCGGCTGACTCACCATCGGACGGCGTCCGCGAGCAGTGCGTCCCGCACCGCCGCGGGCCCCGCCCGGCAGGGTTCGGCGCGAGTGACCGCGAACAGCGTGTTGATCGGCGGTTCCTCGGGGTCGAGCAAAGCGATCAGCGCGCCCGAAGCCAGCTCGGCCGCACACAGGTACCGCGGCAGCACGCTGACGCCGAACCCGGCCAGCACGCACGTCAGGACGCCACGCAGGTCCGGGACGACGACGGCAGGCCCGGACGACGGCCGCACGCCCAGCACCGAACGCCAATAGCGGCGGATGATCGGCAGGTCTTCGGCGTAGGCCACCAGCGGCGCGGTACGAGGATCGCCAGCGAAGCCGCGCGGGCCGACCAGGACGAACTCCTCGTCGGTCAGCGGGGTCGCCGTCAGGCCCCGGCCGCGCGGCCGGATCGTCGACACCACCAAGTCGAACCGGCGCTGCGCGAGACCCGCCAGCAGGTCGTCGGCCAGGCCGAACGTCACCCGCAGCTTCAGCCCGGAGGCGACCAAACCGGCCAGCGCGGGCAGCACCCGCGACGTCGTGAGCTCGGCGGGCCCGGCCAGGTGCACCGGTGCGGCGAAGGGGTCGACCTCGCCCACGGTCAACGAAGAAAGCGCGTCGACGTGCGGCGCGATCCGGGCGGCCAGTTCGTCGGCCGCCGGGGTCGGCGTGACCCCGCGGGCGCGCCGGACGAACAGCTGCCGCCCGAGCTGGTCTTCGAGGGCTCTGACCTGCGCGGTCACCGTCGGCTGGGACAAGCCCAGCGACGGCGCCGCACCGGTCAGCGATCCTGCCCGGTGGACGGCCAGGAACGTCCTCAGCAGATCGAGGTCCAGGTCAGTCCTCGACCAGTTCGATCGAGTCCACGACGTTCGGGTAGAACGCGACGTGGTCCTTGATCGCCGCGACCGCGTCGTACGGCTTCTCGTACGTCCAGATCGCGTTTTCGGCCTTCACGTCACCGACGTTCAGGCTGTAGTAGTTGCTCTCGCCCTTGTACGGGCAGTACGTCTCGTGGTCGGTCCGCTCCAGCACGCTGAAGTCGACGTCCGCCCGCGGGATGTACTGCGCCGCCGGGTACGTCGACTCCTGCAGCGTCAGCGCGTTGCGGCTGTCGGCCACGACCCGCCCGCCCACCTTGACCACCACGCGCGCCCGGGTCGGCTCGACGGTGATCGGGTGGTCCGGGCCCGGTACCAGTACCTTCTTCTCCGGCATGTCAGCTCCTCGAGAAAGTTCTCTTAGGAGGAGCAGCACTCCGGGCCCGGCCGTTATTCCACCTCAGGGCAGGTAGTACATCGGGTTCGGCAGCTTGGTGGGGTGCAGCGCGTAGCCGCCTTCGAGGTCGCTGAACTGGTCACCGACGTTCAGCACGATCTTCGCGCCGGTCGCCTCGATGTGCGCCCGCGTGCCGGACTTGTACTGGACGGTGTTGCAGGTCAGCCCGCACGGCAGGTAGTCCGGCGCGGTCACCTTCGGCTTGAAGAACGCGCCGGCCGGGGCCGGATAGCCCTCGTTGGCGAGGTTCTTCAGCGACTGCGGGCCCTGCAGCTCGTTGCGGCCGGTCAGGAAGTACAGCTTGACGCCGTGCTGCACGGCCCAGTTGGCCAGCTCCAGCACCGGCTTGTTCGCGTCGAACGTGCCGTTGTCGATGGCCTGCTGCTGCTTGACCGGGTCGAAGCCGAAGTCGTTGTCGGCCTCCCAGCCGTAGGTGACCTCGGCGGTGTCGTCGACGTCCAGCACGATCGCCGGGTTCTTCACGCGGCCGAGTTGCTGCTGCAGGTAGCGCTTCGCGTCCGTGACCACGCGGTTGGTGTCCTTCACGAACCGGCTGGTGTCGGAGTAGTGATGCTTGCCGGCGGCGTCGAGGTAGTCGCCGTAGTAGGCCTTGACGTCGTTCTTGACCTGGCCGATGTTGGCCGGCTCCTTCGAGCGCGCGGCGGTGGCGTCGTCCGAGCCGGCCAGCGCGGTGGCTCCCGAGGCGACCGTGGCGCCGATGGCCGCGGCGGCGGCGAGCTTGACGAGACCTGACCATTTTCCGGACACGGCGACCCTCCAGTGCAGACTTGACGACTCGGGGAACCTACGTCACGTTCACCCGGAGTTCCACCCCTCGAAAGTTTCCGTTCACCTTTCGGCGCGGCAGAGGAAAGCCACCGGCGACCGACCGATGCGCGTCAGCACCACCGACGCTTCAGCGGCGCCACGGGGTTTCAGCCGCCGCCGCAACGCATCCGGGTCGACGTCCAGGCCGCGTACGAGGATCTCCAGCCGTCCGACGTCGTGTCGCTTGAGGACGGCTTTCACCGACTTTTCGCTGTAGGGCCCGTGTTCCAGGACGCGGAAGGCGCGCACGCCCGGTGGCGGTGCGTCGCCGGTCAGGTACGCGATGCGTTCGTCCAGCTGCCACAACCCGTGGCGGGCCGCGTAGTGGCGGACCAGCCCGGCGCGGACGACGGCGCCGTCCGGGTCGACGATCCACTCCCCCGGCTCCCGGGTGGGCAGTTCGTCCGGTTCGGCGTCGGTGACCGTCCACTGTGTCCCGTCCGAGCGCAGCACCGTCGCCCGCCGGGTGACGCCGGTGCCCAGCCCCCGCCAGAGGCAGGATTCCCGGACCTGGCCGTCGAGGGACACGAGCTCGACCTCTTCGGCCCACGGCGTGAGCGCGAAGTCGAGGCCGGGCGCGCACTTCACGGACAGCGCGCGGCCGGGGTAGGCGTCGATCAGCCCGTCCAGCGGCGGGGCGAAGTCCGCGGGTTTCCACGCCCGGCGTCCCGCGGAGTCACGACGCGCGGGGTCGGCGACGACGACACCCGAGCGGCTCACCGGGCGCAGGGCATCCGCGCGGACGAGTCCGAACGCGACACCCGCGGTGATCCCATTGTGCCGGGCCATTTCCAGCCGTACCGGGTCCAGATCGGACCCGAGCGCGCGCCGCGCCACCCGCGCGATCTCGACGAGGTCGGCGCCGACCGAGCACGTGACGTCGTGGACGTCGAGCCCTGCCAGCCGTGCCGCCCGGTGCCGGGCGACCGGCGACGCACTCGCCTGCTGGAGCGCGTCCGAGGTGAACAGCCAGCCGTCACCGGACAGTTTGCCGGCGGCTTTCCGGCGCAGCAGCACGGTTTCCAGGACGGCGGCCGCGAACTCGTCGCCCACCAGACGGCGCACCTGGGCGACCGACGCGATGCGGTCGGTCAGCGGCAGCGCCGAGACCTCGGCGAGCGCCGCCGTCCCCGCGCCGGAGCGCAGATAGGCGACGTCGCCGAGGCTGAACGAATATCCCAATTCAGGACGGCCGCTTGGTCCCGGTGATCATCACGTTGTAGAACAGCTCACGCGGGAGCACCTTCGACAGCAGCTTCTTGTCCACAGCGGACAGCCGCAGCCACAGCTTGTAGGCGAACAGCCGCCAGCGGACGGTCAGCTTCTCCTGCGGCACCGCGGCTTCGAACGTCCGGATCGGCCAGCCCGCCAGCGCCGCGGCGAACTCCTCGGTGACCGCGTGGACGTCCTGCGCACCGGCCCCGCGGGCCCACGCCTCCAGCTCCGACGGGTCGAACGTGTGGATGTCCACCACAGCTTCGAGGGCGGCGGCGCGGGAGGACTCGTCGAGCTCTTCCTGCGGACGGCGCCAGCCGCTCAGCGCGGGCAGCTTCGTCACGCGGGTCGTCAGGAACCAGGTGAACTGGCCGAGCTTGCGGGCGTAGAAGTCGCCGATCTTCGTCGGCTCGCCGGCGAAGACGAACCGCCCACCCGGCTTGAGCACGCGCAGGACCTCGCGGAACGCCGCCTGGACGTCCGGGATGTGGTGCAGCACCGCGTGCCCGACGACGAGGTCGAACGTGTTGTCGTCGTACGGGATGCGCTCGGCGTCGGCGACCCGGCCGTCGACGTCGAGGCCGAGCTTCTCGGCGTTGCGCAGCGCGACCTGCACCATGCCGGGCGAGAGGTCGGTGACCGACCCCTTCTTGGCGACGCCGCCCTGCATGAGGTTCAACAGGAAGAAGCCGGTGCCGCTGCCCAGTTCCATGGCGTGCTGGTAGGGCTGGCCGTCGTCGCCCGCGACGGCGTTGAACACGTCGGTGGCGTAGGAGATGCAGCGCTCGTCGTACGAGATCGACCACTTCTCGTCGTAGGTGCCGGCTTCCCAGTCGTGGTACAGCACGTTCGCCAGCTTGGGGTCGGCGTAGGCCGCCTGGACCTCTTCGGCGGTGGCGTGCGGGTTCGGGGCCGGGTCGTTCACGTCGGTCAAGGCGTCATTTCCCTTCGAAAGTGGCCTTGCCGGGCCCGTTTTCGATGAACGACTTCATGCCGTTCCGCTGGTCTTCGGTCGCCCAGAGCGCGGCGAACAGGTGCGACTCGAGCTTGAGCCCGTTCGCGAGGTCGGTGTCGAGGCCGCCGTCGATGGCCGCCTTCGCCGCGCGCAGCGCCACGGCCGGGCCGTTCGCGAACTGGGCCGCCCACTTGTGCGCGGCCGCGTAGACGTCGTCGGGGGCGACGACCTCGTCGACGATGCCCAGCCGCAGTGCCTCTTCGGCCTTGACGAACCGTCCGGTGTAGACGATGTCCTTGGTCTTGCTCGGCCCGATCAGCCGGGCGAGGCGCTGGGTGCCGCCCGCGCCGGGGATGACGCCGAGCTGGATCTCGGGCTGGCCGACCTTGACGTTGTCGCCGGCGACCCGGCGGTCCGCGGTCAGCGCCAGTTCGAGGCCGCCGCCGAGGGCGTACCCGGTGATGGCCGCGACGACCGGCTTCGGGATGTTCGCGATGGCCGCGAGGGTGCCGGTGAGGTTGGCGCCGAACTTCGCGATCTCGGGGTACGTGCGGCTGGCCATCTCCTTGATGTCCGCGCCGCCGGCGAAGGTCTTTTCGCCGCCGTAGAGGATCACCGCGCGGACGTCGTCGCGCTCGGTGGCCTCCTTCGCCAGCTCGGCGAGTTCGGCGGTGACCTGGGCGTTCAGGGCGTTGACCGGCGGCCGGTCGAGCCGGATCGTGCCGACCCCGTCCTTGACCTCGAGGGTTACGAACTCTCCCACGTCACTCCTCCTCGGTTGACGAATCGCCTTCGCCTCGAGCCACTCTTTACCGGGTGAGAGGCCATTCAATGGAGCCTACCGGTCGGTAAGCGACAGCTTAGCGACGACGGGCGAAGAAGCGATCGCCGGAGCGCTCCAAGACGAGGTCCTGGTCGAACGTCTTCGACAGGTTTTCGCTGGTGATGACGTCGTCGACCAGGCCGGACACCACCGCGCGGCCGTCGCGGAGAAGCAGCGCGTGGGTGAACCCGGGCGGGATCTCCTCGACGTGGTGCGTGACCAGCACGAGAGCCGGCGCGTCCGGGTCCAGGGCCAGCGCCGAGAGCCGTGCGACGAGATCCTCGCGGCCGCCCAGGTCGAGGCCGGCGGCCGGCTCGTCGAGCAGCAGCATCTCCGGGTCGGTCATCAGCGAGCGGGCGATCAGCGCGCGCTTGCGCTCCCCCTCGGACAGCGTGCCGAAGGTGCGCTCGGCGAGGTTGCCGATGCCCATCGCGTCCAGGAGCTCGGTCGCGCGGGCGGTGTCGAGGGTGTCGTATTCCTCACGCCAGCGGCCGAGCACCGCGTAGCCGGCGCTGACCACGACGTCCTTGACCAGCTCGTCGCCGGGCACGCGCTGGGCGATGGCCGCGGACGTGAAGCCGATGCGGGGGCGCAGGTCGAAGATGTTGACCCGGCCGATCCGCTCGCCGAGCAGGTCGACCTCGCCGGTGGTCGGGTGCAGTTCGGCCGCGGCGAGGCGCAGGAGGGTGGTCTTGCCCGCGCCGTTCGGCCCGAGCACCACCCAGCGCTCGTCGAGTTCCACGGCCCAGTCGAGGCCGGCGAGGAGGTCGTTGGTCCCCCGGCGGACGCCGACACCGGCCATCCGGACCACGAGGTCGTCAAGTTCGCTGGACTGGATCGGCTCGCTCACGAAGCCCATTCTGTCTGCCGTCGCGCGCGCGTGCGCACCCGCCCGGGTGAGACGGCGATCCGGCTGGTCGGAGCGCGTCCACGACGTGGAACGGCGCACGCCGGAAGTGCCGTGCGCCACGCGGTTGTGGCAGGATCGCGACCATGTCAGCCGACGTGCACGCCACCCCGGTCACCCGGGGCTCGTTCTGGCGCCGTCGTGCGATCGACCTGCTCCTCGTCGCTTCGGCCGGGTGTACGCGGGCGCGGCTCCGCTGATCCGACGCGTCCCGGCGCGTGCGGGTGCGGTACCGCGCTGGTCCGGTCCCGATCACCTTCGCGTCCGAGGAGCACCCGCGTTGACCACTTCGATCATCCGTCCCGCCGTCGAGATCCATCCGCAGCTGACCGATCCGCTGCTGCCCGAGCTGCTGCACCCGTCGCGGCTGCTGTGGACGCCGCGTGAGCTGGCCGAGCTGACCGCCACCGTGACCACCGAGCTGACCGCGAGCGTCCAGAGCATCCTGCGGTTCGACGAGGACCGGCGCTGGTGGGCCCGGCTGGCCCTGACCGACGGCGTCGAGCTGTGGTTGCTGTCGTGGCTGCCCGGCCAGCACACGAAGCCGCACGACCACGGCGGCGCGGCCGGCTCGTTCACCGTCCTGCAGGGTGAAGTGGGCGAGGAGTACCGCTACCCCGGCGGCCCGATCCGGCGGCGTACGCACGTCGCCGGCGAAGGCATCGGCTTCGGCGCCGGTCGCGCCCACCAGGTCACCGGCATCGGTGACGTGCCGGCGGCGAGCGTCCACGCGTATTCGCCGCCGCTGGTGCCGACGCGGGAGTACGCGACACTCGCCGACGTCCCGGCCGAAATCCCGCCGCTGCCCGCTATCGTCCACGGATGAGCGCGATCGATTCGTTCCTGGAGCAGGCCCGCTCCGGCCTGGCCCGCGTCGGCCCGGCCCGGGCCCGCGAGCTGCAGGAGGCGGGCGCGCTGCTCGTCGACATCCGCCCCTTCGCCAACCGCCAGGCCGAGGGCGAGATCCCGGGCTCGGTGGTCGTCGAGCGGATCCACCTGGAGTGGCGGCTGGCGCCGGACAGCGAGTGGCGGCTGCCCGGCGTGACGGCCGGCTCGACGGTGGTCGTGCTGTGCAACGAGGGGTATTCGTCGAGCCTGGCCGCGGCGGACCTGCAGCGGCTGGGGCTGGCGAACGCGACCGACCTCGAAGGAGGCTTTCGGGCGTGGGCTGCCGCCGGGCTGCCCGTGCAGACCGGCGGCAGCCCGGCGGTGCCTTAGGCGAGCGCCGGCGCGACCTTCTCGGTGAACAGGTCGATGCCGGAGCGGTCGTACGCGGCTTCCGGGAAGTTGAAGATCGCGTACGACATGCCCAGCTCGCCCATCGCGGCGAGCTTCTCGGTGACCTGCTCCGGTGTGCCGGTGGTCGGGCTGTTCTCGAAGTTGCCGGCCCAGCGCTCGACCGCGTCGGCCTCGATGTACTTGCCGAGGTGGGACCGCAGCCAGGCCAGCTTGTCCTGGACGTCCTTTTCGGTTTCGCCGAGGACGATGTTGTGGTTGGCCGAGCGCACGATCGCGTCGTAGTCGGTGCCGACGTCCTTGCAGTGCTGCGCGAGGATCTCCGACTTGCGGGTGAACGTCTCGGGGTCGGCGGCGAAGTTCGTGTATTTCGCGTACTTCGCGGCGATCCGGAGGGTCTTCTTCTCGCCGCCGCCGGCGATCCACAGCGGGAGGCCGCCTTCCTGCGGCGGCAACGGGCGCAGGATCGCGCCGTCGGTGCGGTAGTGCTTGCCGTCCAGAGTGGACTTCCCGGTGGTCCAGAGGTCACGCATGATCTGCACGCCCTCGTCGAGCTGCCCGAGGCGGTCGCCGGCGCCGGGGAAGCCGTAGCCGTAGGCCCGCCACTCGTGCTCGTACCAGCCGGCGCCGATGCCCATCTCGACGCGGCCGCCGGAGATGAGGTCGGCGGTCGCGGCGACCTTCGCGAGGTAGGCCGGGTTCCGGTACCCCATGCAGGTGCACATCTGCCCGAGCCGCACGGTGTCGGTCGCGGCGGCGAACGCGGAGATCAGCGACCAGGCCTCATGCGTGGCCTCCTCGGTCGGCACCGGCACGGTGTGGAAGTGGTCGTAGACCCAGATCGATTCGAAGGGCCCGGCTTCCGCGTGCTTCGCGAGGCCGAGCATGGTCTTCCAGTGGTCCGCGGGGTCGATGCCGGCGAGGTCGAGCCGCCAGCCCTGCGGGACGAAGATTCCGAAGCGCATGCGTCCAACCTAACGCGGCTCACGGCCGAGCGCGGCGTGATTTCCGGCCGCCGCGAGGTGGAGTAACTCCAGGTCAGTCCGGTTTTCCCGGAGTGACTCCAGCTCAGGCCAGCACCACGCGCGCCAGCTCGGCCGGGGCCGCCAGCAGGCCGTGCTTCGGCAGCACCCGGACCGTGTAGCCGACCGACCCCGGCCGCGGCAGCTTCAGCCGGGCCGCGAACGCGCCGATGCCGTCCGCCGTCATCGGGACCGTGACCGCGTCGCGCAGCTCGTCGTCGTCCGCGACCCGGCCGACCACCGCCTGGATGTCCACTTCGGACGGATCGAGCCCGGCCAGGTCGATGCGCGCCCGGATCGTCACCTCCGTGCCGACCACCAGGGGCTCGGTCGCCTCCACCAGCAGCTCCGAGTCGAAGATCCGCAGCCGCGGCCACGACACCTCGAGCTTGGTCCGGTAGTCCGCCAGCGACAGGGCACCGCGGTAGCCGTCGCCGGTCGCCGCCGCGACCATGCGGGACGCCGGCAGGTAGCCGTTGTCGACGTACTCGCGGACCATCCGCGACGCCTGGACGCGCGGGCCGAGCGTCTCCAGCGTGTGCCACACCATCGACAGCCAGCCGGTCGGGACGCCGTCGGGCGAACGGTCGTAGAACAGCGGCGAGATCTGCTGGCCGAGCAGCTCGTACAGCGCCGCGGCCTCGAGGTCGTCGCGGCGCAACGGGTCGGTGACGCCGTCCGCGGTCGGGATCGCCCAGCCGTTGCTGCCGTCGTAGCACTCGTCCCACCAGCCGTCGCGGATGGAGAGGTTGAGGCCACCGTTCAAAGCGGACTTCATCCCCGACGTCCCGCACGCTTCCAGTGGCCGCACCGGGTTGTTCAGCCAGACGTCGCAGCCGCGGTAGAGGTACCGGGCCATCGACATGTCGTAGTCGGGCAGGAAGACGATCCGGTGCCGCACGTCCGCGCCGTCGACGAACCGGACGATCTGCTGGATCAGCTGCTTGCCGTTCTCGTCGGCCGGGTGCGACTTCCCGGCGACGACGACCTGGATCGGGCGCTGCTCGTCGAGCAGCAGGGTGCGCAGCCGCTCCGGGTCGCGCAGCATCAGCGTCAGCCGCTTGTACGTCGGGACGCGGCGGGCGAACCCGACGGTCAGCACGTCCGGGTCGAACACGGAGTCCACCCAGCCCAGCTCCAGCGGGGACGCGCCGCGCTGCAGCCACGCCGCGCGCACCCGGCGGCGCACCTCGTGCACCAGCTTCTCGCGCAGCTCGCGCCGCAGCCCCCACAGCTGGGCGTCGGAAACGCCGTCGCGGAGCGGCCCCTCGCCGACGTCGAGACCCCACTCGCGCCCGAGCAGCGTGCTCAGCTCCCGGGCCACCCACGTCGGGCCGTGGACGCCGTTGGTCACCGACGAGATCGGTACCTCGTCGTGGTCGAACCCGGGCCACAGCCGGGAGAACATCTTGCGCGTGACGCGCCCGTGCAGCTGGGAGACGCCGTTCGCTCGCTGCGCCAGCCGCAGGCCCATGTGCGCCATGTTGAACAGCCCGGGGTTGTCCTCGGCGCCGAGCGCGAGCACGCGGCGCGGGTCGATGTCCGGCACCAGGCGTCCGTCGTTGAAGTAGCGCTGCACCAGGTCCACCGGGAACCGGTCGATGCCCGCGCTGACCGGGGTGTGCGTGGTGAACAGCGTCCCGGCCCGGACCGCGGGCATGGCCTCGTCGAACGCGAGGCCGTCCGCCTGCACGATCTCGCGGGCGCGTTCGAGCCCGAGGAATCCCGCGTGTCCCTCGTTCGTGTGAAACACCATCGGCTGCGGGTGGCCGGTGATCTCGCAGTACTTCCGGACCGCGCGGAACCCGCCGATGCCGGCCAGGATCTCCTGCCGCAGCCGGTGGTCGGCGTCGCCACCGTAGAGCCGGTCGGTGACGCCGCGCAGGTCCTCGTCGTTGGCCTCGGTGTCGGTGTCGAGCAGCAGCAGCGGCACCCGCCCGACGCGCGCCTGCCAGATCTGCGCGCACAGCTCGCGCCCGCCCGGCATCGCGACGCCGATCAGCACCGGGCGCCCGCCGACGGTCAGCAGTTCGAGGGGGAACGCGTTCGGGTCGATCACCGGGTAGTGCTCGACCTGCCAGCCGTCGAGCGACAGCGACTGCCGGAAGTAGCCGTTGCGGTAGAGCAGCCCGACGCCGACCATCGGCACGCCCAGGTCGGACGCGGCCTTGAGGTGGTCACCGGCCAGCACGCCGAGGCCGCCGGAGTAGTTCGGCAGCGCTTCGGTGACGCCGAACTCCATCGAGAAGTAGGCGACCGCGGGCGGCAGGTCGGCGTCGTCACGCTGCTGGTACCAGCGCGGCTCCGAGAGGTACTTGTCGAGGTCCTCGGCCGCGGCTCTCGCGCGTTCGAGGAAGTCGTCGGCGACGGCGAGCTCGTCGAGGCGCGACGGCGGCAGCGCGGTGAGCATCCGCAGCGGGTCGCGTACGGCGTTGAACAGCTCGGCGTCCATCGACGCGAACAGGTCGCGCGTCGGGGGGTGCCACGTCCAGCGCAGGTTGGTGGCCAGCGCGCCCAGGCCGGACAACGACTCCGGGAGACTGGCGCGGACGGTGAACCGGCGGACTGCACGCATGGGAAGCGACGATATCGGGCCGAGGTCTCGCCTGCGCAGGGAGTAGTTCGGGGATAACGTGCACGCTCCGCGTATGCCCTGGGTATGGTCCTGCCCGTCGGGTACCGGGTGGGCACGAGAGCGAGTGAACAGAATGATCCGAGGGGGAGGACGGCGCGCGCTGGTCGCGTTGCTGGCCGTCGCGGCGGTCGCCGTGAGCGGGTGCGACAGCAAGGGTGGCGCCACGGGCGACCCCGCCAAGGACACCGGCGCCGGGTCGGTCGCCGGGCTGCCGGTGACGCACTTCGAGAGCGGCCTCAAGCCGGACGCGCCCACGCCGACGATCGACGTCAAGAACGCCGACGGCGGGGAAGACGACAAGCTCGCCACCGCCGCGATCGACGACGTCCAGACGTACTGGAACGAGCGGCTGCCCGCCGACTTCGGGGAGCAGTTCGAGCCGGTGAAGTCGCTGCTGTCCTACGACTCGCAGACCGACACCGAGAAGACCGGCTGCGGCAGTGTCAAGAAGCTCGTGAACGCGTTCTACTGCTCGGTCGACGACTCGGTGGCGTGGGACCGCGGGGTGCTGCTGCCGATGCTGCGCCAGCGGTTCGGGCCGATGTCCGTGGTCGTCGTGCTGGCGCACGAGTTCGGCCACGCCGTCCAGTACCGGCTCGGCGACAAGGCCAACATGACCAAGAGCACCCCGACCGTCGTGAAGGAGCAGCAGGCCGACTGCTTCGCCGGCGGCTACTTCCGCTGGGTCGCCGAGGACAAGAGCAAGTACTACCGGGTGTCGACGTCCGAGGGCCTGAACCAGGTGATGGCGGCGATGTTCCTGATCCGCGACCAGGCGGGCACCAGCGGCGCCGACCGCGGCGCGCACGGCACGGCGTTCGACCGCACCTTCGCTTTCCAGACCGGGTTCGAGAAGGGCCCGAAGGAGTGCGCGGCGATGAACACCGAGAACGTCAAGGCCCGGCTCACCGAGCGCCCGTTCGACAAGGGCGACACCGGCAAGGGCGACGCGAAGTTCAACGACCAGGCCGTCGACCTGCTGAAGAAGAGCCTCGACGAGGCGTTCAAGGGCGCCGGGGTGGCCGCGCCGGAGATCACCGACGGCGGCAGCTGCCAGACCACGCCGCCGGCGTCGTACTGCCCCGCCGACAACACGGTGAGCATCGACCTGGCGAAGCTGTCGCAGCTGGCCCAGCCGATCGACCGCGAGGCCGAGATGAAGGGCGAGGACCCGGGCGGCATGGGGGACTTCGCGGCGTTCTCGGAGGTCGCTTCGCGGTACGCGCTGGGCATCCAGAAGGGCGTCGGCGCGTCGATCGACAACGCCAACGCGGGGCTGCGCACGGCGTGCCTGGTGGGTGCGTGGGCGGCGTTCACGAACCGGCCGGGCGACCTGCGCCTGTCGGCGGGCGATCTCGACGAGGCGATCGCGGACCTGCTGCAGCCGGAGAGCCTCGTGTCGGCGGACGTCAACGGGAAGCGCCCGGACAGCGGTTTCGACCGCGTCGAATCGCTGCGCCGCGGATACCTCGAGGGATCTTCGGTCTGCTCGAAGCAGTACGCCTGAAAGCCGTGAAGGCCTCCTTACCGGCTCTTGTGGCCGGTAAGGAGGCCTTCACGGCTTTTGCTCAGAAGAGGGCGCTGGCCAGGTCGCGACGGGCCTTCATGACGCGGTCGTCGGCCGGGTCGAACAGGTCGAACAGGGCCACCAGGTGCTCGCGGACCTTGTTGCGGTCGTCGCCCGCCGTGCGGCGGACCGTGTCGATCAGGCGCTTGAAGCCCGCCTCCACGTTGTTCTCCGCGATCTCCAGGTCGGCCGCGTCGAGCTGAGCGGCCAGGTCCGACGGGTCCGCGTCGGCCTTCGCGCGCGCCTCGGGGTCCGCGTTCTCCGCGCGGGCGGTGAACTTGACCTGGGCCAGGGCGTTCTTCGCCAGCTCGTTCGCCGGTTCGACGTCGAGAATGCGCTCGTAGGCGGCCTGGGCGGCGGCGAAGTCACCCCGCTCGAAGGCCTCTTCCGCCTCGGTGAAGCGCGGGTCCTCGGGCTCCTCGACCGGGCCGCCGCCGTTGGCCTCGGCCTCGCGGATCGCCGGGAGCTTGTCGCGCAGGGCGTCGAGCAGCGCGTTGATCCACTTGCGGATCTCGGGCTCGGGCAGCGCGCCGGAGAAGGCGTCGACCGGCTGGCCGCCGCCGATGGCGACGATCGTCGGGATGGACTGCGCACCGAAGAGCTGCGCGATGCGCGGGTTCGCGTCGACGTCGACCTTCGCGACGACCCAGGCACCGCCGGACTCGGCGGCCATCCGCTCCAGCACCGGGGACAGCTGCTTGCACGGGCCGCACCACTCGGCCCACAGATCGACGATCACCAGCTGGTGCAGGGACCGCTCCACGACCTCGGCCTGGAAAGTGGCCTCGGTGACATCGATCACGGCCTCGGACGAACCCGGGGCGGGCGGCGACGCGTCGCCACCGGGCGGGCCGGCCGACGGGGCCGGCTGCCTCTGCGCCGATTCGGCGCGGGCCTTGAGCGCGGACAGGTCGACCGCGCCGGAAAGGGCGGCGGACAGGGCCGCTGACTTCGCTGCAGATCCGCGTGGCTGTGTCACGCTTCCATCCTGGCACGCGGGCCGGATGGTTTCACCGGGTGCCCCGGCCGGTCCGCTTGGCAGGACGGCGCCGCTTGGGGCAGGCTCGCCGGGTGCACATCCGGCGTGACGTGAAGGTGGGCCTGTCCGTCGCGGCCGCCGTCGTCTGGATCGGCGCGGTGACGCTGCTCATCGTGCACGAACCGGACCCGGGCGCCGCTTCGCCCGCGGAGCTGCGCGACCGGCTCGTGTCGGCGCTGTCCGGACACGACGCCGACGCCTTCGCCGGTCTGCTCGACTACCCGGGATCGGGCGGCGACGACTTCGCGAAGGACTACGTCACGGTGCTGGCGGACCAAGGCGTCCACGACGTGCGGGTGGAGCTGGGTCCGGACGCGGCGGCGCCGTCCCGCGCCACGGTGACGGGCGCGCTCGGCGACGGCAAGCCGTTCAGCTACCCGCTGACGGTGACGACGGAAGACGGCCGCTGGACGGTGGCCTTCACCCCGCCACTCCCCTGACCCCGCTGGAGACTCAGGCGTCGCGGAGGTGGGCTTCGATGCGGTCCACCTTGGCCTCGAGCTGGTCGGAGAAGCCGGGGCGGATGTCCGCTTTCAGGACCAGCCCGACCCGCGCCGAGCCTTCCCCCGCGGCCTCGACCGCGCGCTTCACGACGTCCATCACTTCGTCCCACTCGCCTTCCACGTTCGTGAACATGGCGTTGGTCGAGTTGGGCAGGCCGGACTCGCGGACCACCTTCACCGCGCGGGCGACGGCTTCGCTGACCCCGCCGTCGGGCTCCCCGCCGGACGGGCTCACGCTGAACGCGACGATCATGTCGGAAGTCCCTTCTTCGGTGTTCTTTCCGCCGGTCGGGCGACACCCGCCGGTACCCGCTGGTAACTTCGCGTGTCATGAACCGTCCGCTGCCGTTCGACCCGATCGCCCGCGCGGCACAGCTCTGGGAGGCCCGGATCGGGCCCTCCGGCACCATGGCCGCGGTCACCGGCGTGATGCGGGTCCAGCAGATCATCCAGTCCGCGGTGGACGGTGCGCTCAAGCCACACGGCCTGACCTTCGCCCGGTACGAAGCGCTGGTGCTGCTCACCTTCGCCCGCGCCGCCAGCCTGCCGATGCGGGTGATGGGCGAGCGGCTCCAGCTGCACCCCACCAGTGTCACCAACATAGTCGACCGGCTGGAGCGCGACGGGCTCGTGAAGCGCGTCCCGCACCCGACCGACCGGCGCACGACGCTCGTCGAGATCACCGACGAAGGCCGCAAGCGCCGCGAGTCCGCGACCGTCGCCGTCAACGACATCGGCTTCGGGCTGACCGGGCTCACCGACCGGCAGACCGAGCAGCTCACCGACCTGCTGACGAAGGTGCGCCGGGCGGCCGGCGACTTCACCGAATAGCCGCGAACGAGAAAAGGGCCCGCGCCGGAGCGCGGGCCCTTTCTCACATTCCGGCATCAGACGGCGACCGGCTCCTGGACCTGGAACAGGCCGACACCGCCGTGGGACAGCCGCTGCGGGCCGTCGAGCTTGCCGTTGCGCAGCGCCCACTTCTCGAACAGCCAGGTGAACAGCGGCGGGATGCTCGCGAGCAGGGCGAGGACCAGCGTCTTCGGGCGCCAGCCGAGCGGCTTCGCCACGGACAGGGAGACGACCACGTAGAGGACGAAGATCACGCCGTGCACCATGCCGATGACGGGCACGCCGCCCTCGCCGGAGGAGTGCACGACGTACTTGAGGAACATCCCGACAAGCAGCGCCGCCCAGGACAGGGCTTCGGCTACTGCGGCCACGCGGAACACTAGAGCGGCCTTGCTGGACACTTCTTCCTCCTGTGGGGTCTCACCACTGTGGTTGTTGCGCAAAAAACGCCCGACGCACCGTCCACGGCGGACTGCCTGTGGACGTCAACGGCGCTGTCGGACGTGCTGATACCCAGTGTGAGGCGTGATGGCCCTCACGGGAACACCGGGGCCCGTGACGATGCTCACGGCCGTGGTCCACTGTGGTCTGAACCACGGCCGTGAGCGTCCGCGCCTATTCCGCGCAGGGCGAAACCGGTGCGGAGGACGGTGACGTCCCCCACGTGGCCGCCGCGGCGTCGGCGGTCAGGCGGAAGCCGAGCGTCGTGCCCCGCTTCAGCTGGTCCACGTTGACGTACACCCGGTCACTCGCCTTCGAGCCGACCTCGAGGCCCGAGACGTACTGGAGCTTCGAGCCGTCCGCGCCGGGCGCCTTGATCGTGACGTCGCGCCCGTTCTCCAGGTGCAGCACGGACTTCGCGAACCGCGGCGCGTTCAGCACGAAATTCCCAGTCCCTGGGACGGCGGGATAAAGACCGAGGGCGCTGAAGACGTACCAGGCCGACATCGTGCCGAGGTCGTCGTTCCCGGTGACGCCGTTGGGCGCATTGGTGAACAGCGTGTGCGCCGCCCGCACGACCGTCGACGTCTTCGCCGGCTGCCCGGTGAGCGCGTACATCCACGGCGAGTGCAGGTCGGGCTCGTTGTTGGGGTTGTAGCGGAACTGGTCGTAGTAGTCGTACGGGCCGACGACCCAGTTCTCACGGACCGCCGTCGCGGGGTTCTTCACCAGCTCGTCATAGGCGAAGAAGTCGTCGAGCCGCGCGCCGGTGGCCGCCGGGCCGCCCATCCGCTGCGTCAGCCCGGGCACGTCCTGCTGGACCAGCCACTGGTACTGCCAGGCGGTGCCCTCGTGGAAGCCGTCCTGGCTCTGCGGGCTGTACGGCTTGTCCGCGGGAGTGAACCAGTCGCCGCCCGCGACCTTCGGCCGGAAGAAGCCGGTGAAACCGCGGTCGGTCTGCGTTTCGTCCCAGAGCGTCCGGTAGGTCCGGCCCTTCGCGGCCAGCGCCGCCGCATCGTCCTTCTTGCCGAGCGCCGCGGCCATGACCGACAGCGAACAGTCACCGAGCGCGTACTCCAGGGTGGCCGATGCGCCGTGGTTCGGGTCGGTGTCCTGGCCCTTCTTCGGGAAGTCCGGGTCGTACTGCACGAAGCCGTCCCGCTGGTAGCTCGCGTTGCCGGAGCGGCCCTGGAACGGCGACGACGCGGGCGGGATCTGCGTCGAGTTCTGCAGCAGCGCCTGGTAGGCGTGCATCTCGTTGCCCGAGAGCGCGCCGAAGCGCCAGAGGTCCACCAGGAACGGCGTGACCGGGTCGCCGGTCATCGTGTTCGTCTCCTGGCTCGCGTACGCCCACCGCGGCAGCCAGCCGCCCTGGTCGTGGATGGCGAGGATGCTCTTCGCGATGTCCTTCGCGCGGTCCGGCTTCAGGAGCGCGAGGAGCTGGTTCTGCGTGCGGTAGGTGTCCCACAGCGAGAAGAAGTCGTAGTAGGTCCAGCCGACCGCGCGGTGGATCTTCTTGTCGAAGCCGTAGTAGCGGCCGTCGGCGTCGTTCGCCGTCAACGGCTGCAGCAGCGCGTGGTAGAGCGAGGTGTAGAACACCGTGCGATCGTCGGTCGAGCCGCCCTTGATGTCCACACTGGACAGTTCCTTGCGCCAGGTGCGCTGGACGTCGGCCTTGGCCGCGTCGAAGGACCGGATGCGCTCGGCGGCCAGGTTCACCCGCGCGCCTTGCGCGTCCACCTGGGAAATGGCGGTGGTTGCCGTGACCTGGCCGCCGCCCGCGAAGGTCAGCCACGCGCCGCGCAGGCCCGCGCCGCCGCTCGACTCGCGGCTGCCCGGGGTGCCACCGGTCGGCGACCACGTGCCCGAAGACTTGAAGGGCTTGTCGAACTTCGTCGTGAAGTACGTCGTGTAGGCCTTGCCGCCGCAGAACGCCTGCGACTCCACGGTGCCTTCGACGGTCCGGTCGTCGACGACGCGGATGCTGCTGCCCGTCACGGGCTCCTTGTCGTTGGCCTGCCCGACGTTGACGAAGACGTTGGCATCACCCGGTTTCGCGAACGTGTACCGCTCGACACCCGCGCGCGTGGCTGCGGTCGTCTCGACGTCGACACCGCCGTAGCCGGTCAGGTGGACCTTGTAGTAGCCGGGCTTGCCGACCTCGCCGTCGTGGGTGAACGGCGCCGCGTACAGCTTTTGGTCGAAGGTGGCCGCCTTCGTGGTGTCGAACGCCTTGCCGGGGCCGATCTCGCCGGTCGTCGGCAGCGTCGAGACAAGGCCGCCCTGCTCCCAGCAGCCCGCACCGGACAGGAAGAAGTGCCCGAAGCCGCGGATCGCGGTGTCGGTGTAGCGGTAGCCGGCGTAGTGCGAGGTGATCGGGCTGACCTGCGTCATCCCGAACGGCGCCGAGGCACCGGGGAAGGTGTTCCCCTCGTCCTGCGTGCCGATGAACGTGTTGACGGCGTCGAGGGCATCCCCACCGGACGCTTCCGCGACGACGGGACTCACCCCCGTCGCCACCACGGCGAGCGCCAGCGCGCCCACCAGGACCTTGCTCTTCACTGAGCTTCCTCCTCGGGACATGCCGTGAAGGGCACCTTCAGGGACGTGATGTCCCTGAAGGTGCCCTTCACGGCAGAACAACTGCTAACCGACGGCGATGGCGAAGACGTGCAGCACGCCGCCGCTGACGTTCGACGGCAGCGTCACGCTGGCCACCGTCTTGCCCGCGTCGAGGGTGATCGGGTTGGTGCCGAAGACCATCGTGCGGATCTGCTGCGGGTCACTGCCCGCGGCGTTGCGGTACGGCGTGGACAGCACGATCCGGTTGCCGAACGACGGCTGGGCGCCGCCGCCCCCGAGCGTCCAGTCGGAGAACCCGATCGTCGCGGTCGACTTGCTGCCATCGGTGTAGGTGATGGTCAGCGTGCCCTGCGCGTTGCCGTTCGAGCCGGAGCCGAGCAGCGCGAGCCGGGTGCCGGTGCCGGTGACGTTCACCGTCTGGCCGTTTGCGACCGCGTTGTCGGGGTCGCCGACCGGGAACGACGGCCAGGTGAACTTGATGCCGTCACTGGTCACCGTGCCGCCCGGGGTGGCGCCGGCCGCGGCCAGGGCGTCGGCCGAGTAGCTCCAGCCGCCGCCGTCGAAGTTGGCCGCCGACGAGTCGGAGTCCGGGGAGATCCCGGCGTTGTCGACCGTCGCGAGCCAGCTGTTCGGCTGGGCCACGAGCACCGTCAGCACCGCTTGCGTCGAAGCCACGCCCGGTGCCGAGAACGTCACCGGGATGCGGCGGGCGCCGTCGGCCAGCCCGGCCGGAACCGAAACCGTCAGGTCGGCGTGTGCCTTGCCGCCCGCCGGGACGGCGATGCTGCCCGACGCCGGGGTCAGCGTGATCCCGTCGACGCTGCCGGCGCTGTAGGTCCAGGTCCGGGCGGTGCCGGAGAGGTCCTGGACGCCCACCGACGCCGAGGACGTCGACCCCGCGGGCGTCACCGCGCGTGCCGGGTCCACGAAGGACAGGCTGGGCTTCTCCTGCTCCCGGAACGACGGCGGTGCGTCGGCCGTCGCGCTGCCCCACGCCGTCGCCGTGGCGGAGCGCGTGTAGTCCAGCGTGCCGCCGCTGGAGATCAGCGCCTCCGGCAGCCACGCCTTCGAAGCCGCGCCGCCGTTGACCTTCAGGCTGCCCACGTAGTCGCCGGTGCCCGGCGCGTTGATGGTGACCTTCTTGCCCGAGCCGGTCGTGAGCACGGCGTGCTCGAAGCGCGGGGTGACGAGCAGCGTCTCGGCGCGGCCCGGGATCTCCGGGTAGATGCCGAGCGCGGACCACACGTACCAGGCCGACATCTGGCCGAGGTCGTCGTTGCCGATCAGGCCTTCGGGACGCGGGTTGTACAGCTCGTCCATCGAGCGGTGCACGATCGACTGGGTCTTGGCCGGGGCACCCGCGTACGAGTAGACGTACGGCGCGTTGGAGTTCGGCTCGTTGCCCATGAAGGCGTACGGTTCCTGCGTGCCCGCGTTCAGCTGGGTGAAGAAGGTGTCCAGCCGCGACTGGGTCGCGGTGTTCCCGCCGAACGCCGTCACGACGCCGCCGAGGTCGTAGGGCACCATCCACTCGTACTGCGCGCCGTTGCCCTCGACCCAGCCCTGCGAGCTGGCGGGGTCGTAGGTGCCGGCGAACGAGCCGTCCGCGTTGCGCGGCTGCAGGTGGCCGGTGCCCGGGTTGTAGAGGTTCTGCCAGTTCTGCGCGCGCTTCATGAACGTCGTGTACGTCGCGCTGTCGCCGAGCCGCTTCGCGAACTGGGCGATGGAGAAGTCGGCGCTGGTGTATTCGAGGGTGTCCGCGCCGGCTCCCGGCACGTAACCCAGCTTCTGGTAGTCGTCGAGGCCCGGCCGCTCGGTGTAGCCCTGGGTCGGCTGGGTGGCGCCCTTGATCATGAGCAGCAACGCCTTCCGGGCGTCGAAGTCACGGGCACCGAAGGCGTACGCGCTGGAGACGATGATGTGGTACGGGTCGCCGTTCATGACGCCGGTGTAGTCGTTGGCGACCGTCCAGCGGTCCCACGAGCCGCCCTGCTCGGCGTAGGCCATCATCGACCGGACGATGTCCGAAGTCTCCTTCGGGTCGATCGTCGCCAGCAGCGGGATCTCCGAGCGGTAGATGTCCCAGCCGGAGAAGTTGGTGTACATCGCGTGGCCCTTGTCGGCCGTGTGGATCCGGCCATCGAAGCCGATGTACTGCCCGTTGACGTCGGAGAAGACGTTCGGCTGGATCAGCGAGTGGTACAGCGAGGTGTAGAACGTCGTCATGTCCGCGTCGGAGCCACCGGTGACGGCGATCTTGCCCAGCTGCGCGTTCCACGCCTTGCGCGCGCCCGCCGCGACGGTGTCGAAGGACTTGCCGGTGTTCTCCGCCTTCAAGTTCGCCTTCGCGCCGTCGACGGACACAAAGGACAGTCCGACCTGGACGTTCACCTGGGCGCCGTTGAGGTTGGCGAAGGTGACGTACCCGCCGCTGCCCGGTCCGGACACGGTGGTGTTCTGCTGCTTGGCCGTGGTGGTGCGCGCGATGGACGCGTCGACGCCGTTGGGTTGCGCCACCTTCGCCTTGGCGCCGCCGGTTTCCGCGGCCTTGTTCGGCGTCACGGCCCCGTTCTTCCAGGTGCCGATGGACGCGAACGGCGTGTCGAACTTGGCCGAGAAGTAGACGCGGTAGCTGTTCCGCGCCCCGCAGAAACGGCCGCTCGTGGCCCAGCCGCTGATGGTGTCCTTGCCGATGGTGATCGACGCGTCGTCGGTGCCGTTGACCGAGCCGGAGGTGTTGACCAGCAGCGTCGAGGACGCGCCCGCCGGGTAGGTCAGCCGCGCCGAACCGGTGCGCTGGGTCGCGGCCAGCTCGACCTTCGCGCCGCCGTCGAGCGTGACGTCGTAGGCGCCCGCCGTCGCGTGTTCGTTGGCGTGCGAGAACTTCGACGTGTAGTGCGCCGGATCGGTCGCCGGCGAAGTCGTCACTTCACCGACATAAGGGATGAACGGGATGTCCTGATAGGTCGAACAGCCGGCGCCCGAAAGGTGCGTGAGGCTGAACCCGGTCAGGGCGTCGTCGTCGTAGAAGTACCCGCCGGGCTGGGATTTCACGGTGTCCGGGCTCCACTGGACCATGCCGAACGGCGCCACCGCACCCGGGAACGTGTTGCCGGCACCGCCCCCGGTGCCGTGGTCGGCGCCGCCGGGACGGGTGCCCACGAAGGGGTTGACCCACTTCGCGAAATCCGTCGCCTGGGCCGCCGCGGCGGGGACAGCGGGAGCCACCGCTGCCGTCACCGCCAGTGCCAGGAAGGTCAAACCGGCTCTTAAGCGCGCTTGCGCCATGGCCATCGCCTTTCACCTCATCAGCGCGACCAGAAACGGTGTCATGACAACCTTGTCGCGCAGTCGGTCGAACCGGGTCACCTTGGGCAGCGGCTCACCAAGTCGTCAAGGGTTCCCGTCAAGACCTGTCCGCTTCCGGACAGCGTCATCAGCCATCTGTCCTACGACGTCGGTAGCCGAATCGGCACAATCCACGCAGAGACCGTTGACAAGCCACCGGCGGGTGGCGTTCAATCCCGTGCACTATGACAACGTTGTCTCCCCCCGGCCGGGACCGGGACGGCGCTCCGCGCACCGCGAGCAGGCGAGCCACGATGAGCGACGTGGCCCGGCTGGCGGGCGTGAGCATCAAGACCGTCTCGCGCGTGGTCAACGACGAACCCGCGGTGCACCCGGACACCGCCGAGCGGGTCATGGCGGCCATCGAGCAGCTGGGCTTCCGGCGCAACCTGGGCGCGCGCAACCTGCGCCGCGGGTCGACGACCGGCACCATCGGGCTGATCGTCGAGGACGTCGGCAACCCCTTCTACTCCGAGCTGAACCGCGCGGTCGAACGCATCGCGACGTCGTTCGGCCGCCAGGTGCTCACCGGCTCGTCCGAGGAGAACTCCGACCGCGAGCGCGAGCTCGTGCTGGAGTTCTGCGCGCGGCGGGTGGACGGCATCCTCGTCGTCCCGGCCGGCCTGCAGCACGGCTACCTGGTGCCGGAGATGCGCGCGGGCACGCCGGTGGTGTTCATCGACCGCCCGGCCGGCGACATCGTGGCCGACACCGTGCTGGTCGACAACCTCGGCGGGACCATCGAAGCCGTCACCCACCTGGCGAAGCACGGCCACCGGCGGATCGCGTTCCTCGGCGACAGCCCGGACATCTTCACCGCGGCCGAGCGCTTGCGCGGGTTCCGCGAGGGCTGCGTCCGCAACGGCATCTCCTACGACGAGTCCCTGGTCTCCATGCGGACGCCGACGCAGGAGTACATCGGTGACGCGGTGAAGCGCCTCATGCACGGCCCGGACGCGGCCACCGCCGTGATCGCCGGCAACAACCGGGTCGCCGTGCACGTGCTGCGCGCGCTGGCCCACGCCGAGCAGCGCCCGGCGATGGTGGGCTTCGACGACTTCGAGCTGGCGGACCTGCTCGACCCGCCGGTCACCGTCGTCGCGCACGACGTGAGCGCTCTCGGCCACGCCGCGGCCGAGCTGCTCTTCGCCCGCGTCCAAGGAGATCAGTCCCCGCCCAGAAAGGTAGTCCTGCCCGTGCATCTCGTCGCCCGCGGCTCCGGTGAGGTCGCCCCGTGACCCTCGAACCGATCCGGCTCCCCGCCAACCAGCCGCCGCAGTTCTACCGCGGGGGCGACGCCATCGCGGCGCTGCGCGGCGCGTCTTCGGACAAGAAGTTCGGCCCGGAGGACTGGGTCGCTTCGGTGAGCACCATGTTCGGCCAGGAGACCAACGGCCTTACCCGGCTCCCGGACGGCGCCTGGCTGCGCGACGCCGTCGTGGCGAACCCGAACGGCTGGCTCGGCGCCAAGCACGTCGAGGCGCTCGGGACGTCGACCGGGCTGCTGGTCAAGCTGCTCGACGCGGGCCAGCGGCTCCCCGTGCACTTCCACCCGGACGACGCCTTCGCGAAGCAGCACTTCGACTCGCACTTCGGCAAGACCGAGGCGTGGATCGTGGTCGGCACCTACGGCGACGACCCGCGCGTCTACCCCGGCTTCAAGGAGACGCTGTCCAAGGCGACGGTGTCCGAGTGGACGCGGGAGCAGGACGTGCCGTCGATGCTGGGCGCGCTGAACAGCGTCCCGGTGACCGCGGGCGACACCGTCTACATCCCGGCCGGGCTGCCGCACGCGATCGGCGAGGGCGTGTTCGTCGTCGAACTGCAGCAGCCGACCGACTTCTCGCTCACCATCGAGTGGCGGGACTTCCTCGAGTCGCCGGAGAAGGGCCACCTCGGGATCGGGTTCGACACCGCCATCGAGGCGCTCGACACGTCGGGCTGGGACGCCGGGCGCCTGGAGACCATCATCAAGCGCACCGCGGCGGACAGCGCGTCCACCGTGGACCTGCTGGCCGGCGGATCGGAGCGGTTCTTCCGAGCCGACCAGCTGCGCACGGACAAGCCGACAACGTTGTCACTCGACCCGTCGTTCGCGGTGCTCGTCGTCCTCGACGGCGAAGGCACCTTGCGCACCGAGCACGGCGGCGAGCACGCGCTGGCGAAGGGCGACACCTACGTCGTGCCGTTCGACGCCGGCCAGACCGAGCTGTCCGGCACGGCGACGGTGATCCGCTGCCGGCCACCGGCGCCGGAAGAGAGGCACGGATGAGCGAAATCCTGCTGGAAGCGGTCGACCTGACGAAGCACTACGGGTCGGTCGAAGCCCTGCGCGGCGCGGCTTTCCAGGCGCGCGCGGGTGAGGTGACGGCGCTGATCGGCGACAACGGCGCCGGCAAGTCCACTCTGGTCAAGTGCCTCTCGGGCGCGGAACAGCCGACGTCGGGGAAGATCCTCCTCGACGGCGCCGAGGCGCACTTCGACTCGCCCACGACCGCGCGCCGGCTGGGCATCGAGACGGTCTACCAGGACCTGGCCGTCGCGCCGGAGCTCGACCCGGCCGCGAACCTGTTCCTGGGCCGCGAAATCCACCGCAAGGGCATCCTCGGCAAGCTCGGCATGCTCGACAAGGCCGAGATGCGGCGCCGGGCCGTCGAGGAGTTCCAGCGCCTCGGCGTGACGCTGCAGAGCACCGACGTCCCGATCGGCTCGCTGTCGGGCGGCCAGCGCCAGAGCGTCGCGGTCGCGCGGTCGGTCGTGTGGGCGTCGAAGGTCGTGTTCATGGACGAGCCGACGGCGGCCCTCGGTGTCGTGCAGCGGGAACGCGTGCTCGACGTCATCAAGAAGGTGCGCGACAAGGGCATCGCCGTCGTGCTGATCAGCCACAACATGCCCGAGGTGCTGTCGGTCGCCGACCGCGTCGAGGTGCTGCGGCTCGGCAAGCGCGTCGCCCGGTTCACCGGGTCGGACACGAAGCTCGAGGACCTCGTCGCCGCGATGACCGGCGCGCTCGTGCAAGAGGAGGCCGCGTGACCGTGTCGACCCCGGCTCAGAAGGACATCCAGGAGTCGCCCGAAGCGGGCTTCGGCAAGCGCCCGCTGGGCAAGCGGCTCGTCGGCGCCAACACGTTCTGGATCGCGCTCGTGCTGGTGGCGCTGATCATCGTGTTCAGCGCGATCGCCCCCGGCGAGTTCGCGACGCTGTTCACCTTCCAGACGCTGCTCATCGAGACCGCGGTGCTGCTGGTGCTGTCGGTCGGGATGACGTTCGTGATCATCACCTCCGGCATCGACCTGTCCGTCGGCTCGGTGCTGATCTTCGCCGGCATGGTCGCCGGCAAGGTGATGGAGGCGATGTCCGGCGGCAACGCGTCGAGCGCCGGCTGGGGCGTCATCACCGTGGGCCTCATCGCCGCGGTCGTCGCCGGGACGGTGTGGGGCCTGATCAACGGCTTCCTCATCGCGGTGGCGGGGATCCCGCCGCTGATCGTCACGCTCGGCACGATGGGTGCGGCGCTCGGCGCGGCGTACCTGCTCAACAACGGGTCCGACGTGCGCAGCGTGCCCGTCGTGCTCAACCAGACCCTCGGCTACGGCACCTCGTTCGGCGTGGTGCCGAACCTGGTCATCGTCGCCGTGGTGATCACGCTGGTCGGCGCGTGGCTGCTCCACACCACGAAGTTCGGCCGCTACACCTACGCGGTCGGCTCCAACGCCGAAGGCGCGCGGCGCGCCGGCATCGGCGTCACCGCGCACCTGCTGAAGGTGTACACGCTGACGGGTTTCCTGGCCGGCATCGCCGGGTTCCTTTCGCTCGCGTACTACGCGTCGACCACGATCTCGGCGCACACGACCGACAACCTCAACGCGATCGCCGCGGTCGTGATGGGCGGGACGAGCCTCTTCGGCGGCGTCGGCACGGTGCTGGGCACGGTGATCGGCGTGTTCATCCCGGCGGTGCTGAAGAAGGGCTTCAACATCACCCACGTCCAGGACTTCTGGCAGATGATCGCCGTCGGCGCGGTGCTCATCGCCGCCGTCTGGTTCGACCAGCGGCGCCGCCGTCGCCGCAACTCCCGCTGAGTTCCCCGAGTCCCCGAGTACAAAGAGGTGCTTGTGTCATGAACCTTTCCAAGACTCTGGTGGCCGTCGGTGCGCTGGCCTCGGCCGCCGCGCTGCTCACCGCGTGCGGGTCCGGCACGGTCGGGCAGACCGGGTCCGGCGACAGCCAGGCCAACTCGGCCGGCTCGAAGAAGCTGGCGCTCATCCCGGGCGTGCAGGCCGAGCCGTTCTACATCTCGCTGCAGTGCGGCGCACAGGCCGAGGCGAAGAAGCTCGGCTACGAGCTGACCACGCAGGCCCCGCAGAAGTTCGACGCGGCGATGCAGACCCAGCTCGTCAACGCGCTCGGCTCGAACCCGCCGGCCGCGCTGCTCATCGCCCCGACCGACGACACGGCGATGCTCGCGCCGATCCAGCAGGTGAAGGCGCGCGGCGCGAAGATCGTCGAGGTCGACACGTCGCTGAAGGACACGGGCGTGGCCGCGTCGTCCGTTTCCTCCGACAACGCCGCGGGCGGCAAGCTCGCGGCCCAGACGATGGCCAAGCTCGCGAACGGCAAGAGCGGGTCGGTGCTGGTGCTCGACACGATCGCCGGCACGTCCACCACGGCGGCCCGTGCGAAGGGCTTCGAGGACGAGCTGAAGAACACCCCGAACCTGAAGTCGATCGGCGTGCAGTTCACCCAGAACGAGCCCGACCAGGCAGCGTCGAAGGTGACGGCGGCGCTGTCGTCGACCCCGGACCTCATCGGGGTCTTCGCGACCAACCTCAACACCGGCGAAGGCGCGGCGACCGGCCTGCGCAACGCGGGCAAGGTCGGCGCGGTGAACCTGATCGGCTTCGACGCCAGCCCGTCGGAGGTCGAGGGCCTCAAGAACGGCCAGTACCAGGCCCTGATCGCCCAGGACCCGGCCTCGATCGGCACCCAGGGCGTCCAGCAGGCCGTGGCGGCCATCGAGGGCAAGCCGGTGACCCGGAACCTGACCGCGGAGCTGCACTCGATCACCAAGGCGGACATGGACGCCAACTCGCAGTACTTCTACAAGCAGTCCTGCTGACCCGTCCGTCAGAGCCCTGCGAGCGGTGTGCGCGTCGCTCGCAGGGCTTTGACCAGCGTATTCACCCCTGGTGATCGCACACTGCCGGTCACCGCGGCCGGTGAACCGCTCACCGCACGCCCGGTTCCGCCGGACGGGTGTCCCGCGTCACACTCATCTGCACATGCATCTACACATGCATGATCGCAGGGAGGGTGCGATGAACTACGAACGATCGGCCGTGCACCGGACGATCTTCGCCGTGGACGTCGAGGGCTACGGCGACCGGACCAGGACGACACCACACCGCCTGGCGTTGCGCGACGGGCTGTACCGCGCGCTCTGCCGGGCGTTCGACGACGCGGGCGTCCCGTGGGCCGCCTGCCGGAACGAGGACTGCGGAGACGGCGTCTTCGTCCTCGCCCCGCCGGACATCCCGAAAGGGCTCTTCGTCGAGTTCTTGCCCAACGCGCTCGCCGTGGCGGTGCACCGGCACAACCTGACCCACCACCCCGGCGCCCGGATCCGGCTCCGGATGGCGCTGCACGCGGGCGAGATCGCCTACGACGACCACGGCGTCACCGCGCCGTCGATCAACCACGCGTTCCGGCTCCTGGACGCCGCGCCGCTGAAGGAGGCGCTCAAGGCGTCGCCCGGCGTGCTGGGGCTGATCACGTCGGCGTGGTTCTTCGAGGAGGTCGTCCGGCACAGCGAAGGGCTCGATCCGACGACGTTCCGGCCGGTGCGGGTGGCGGTGAAGGAGACCCGCACGACGGGCTGGATCTCCCTGCCCGACCGCCCCTACCCGGCCGACGCGAGCCTGCTGGCGCGGGTGCCGGAACCCGCCAAGGTCACCGGGATCGACGACTACCGGACCTGGCGCCGCTTCCGCCGCCACGCCCAGGTGCTGGCCGACCGCGAGGAACCCGGATAGCCGTAGGATCTGGTGCCCTGGACACCGCTGCCGAGGGGAGGCCCGATGACCGTGCACCTGCGCCCGGCGTCCCGCGCCGACCCGCTGCCGGTGCTCGCCGCCGCCCGCCGGATCACCGGCGACCTGCGCGACGGCCTCTCCGGCACCCGGGCCCGCCGCGCCGCGCACGGCCTGCGCCGGCTCTTCGGCTTCCCGGGCCTCGGCCTCACCGACCTGTCCGGCTCGCTGCTCTGGTCGGGGCGGCCGGGGCCGGACGCGGTCGTCGCGAAGGTGCTCGACGGCGTCCTCCACACCGAGGAACCCGGCTCCGCGCCGGACGTCCTCGTGCTGCCGCTGCACGTCCACGACGAACTGGCCGGGGCGCTGCTGGTCGTCGGCGACGTCCGGGACGCGGTCGCGGGCCAGGCCGCCGACCTCGTCGTCCAGGCTCTGGAGCGGGGCCGCCTGGAGGCGTCGGCGGACCAGGCGGCGCAGGCCGAACTGCGGGCGCTGCGGGCGGAGATGTCGCCGCACTTCGTCTACAACGCGCTGACCGTCATCGCGTCGCTGGTGCGTTCGGACCCCGACCGCGCCCGCGACCTCATGCTCGACTTCGCCGACTACACGCGCTACAGCCTGGCGCGGCACGGCGAGTACACGGTGGTCGCCGAGGAGTTCCGCGCGATCGAGACGTACCTGGCGCTGCAGCGGGCGGTGCTCGGCGAACGGCTGCGCGTCCAGGTGCGGGTGGCCCCCGAGATCCTCGCCGTCGCGGTGCCCTACCTCGTGCTGGAGCCGTTGGTGGAGAACGCGATCCGGCACGGCATCGAGCCGCGGTCGGGCACCGGGCTGGTCCAGGTGCACGGCCAGGCGGAAGGGAACGACTGCGTGATCTTCGTCGAGGACGACGGGGTCGGCATGGACCCGAAGCGCGCGGCGGACATCCTGGCCGGGCGCACCGGCGAGGACGACCCCGCCGGGCTCGGACTGGCCAATGTGGACAGACGACTGCGGGACGTCTACGGCGCCTGGTACGGGCTGACCGTCGAGACCGAGGTCGGGGCGGGCACCCGGGTGATCGTCCGGGTGCCGCGGTTCCAGGCGGGGGTGCTGCCGTGACCGGGCTGCGCGTCCTCGCCGTCGACGACTTGGCGCCCGCGTTGGACGAACTCTGCACCATGCTGCGCGAAGCACCCGAAGTCGGCGAAGTCGTCGGCGCGGCTGACGCGCTGAAGGCGTTGAGGCTGCTTCAGGCCGACAGGTTCGACGCGGTGTTCCTCGACATCTCGATGCCGGGTCTCGACGGGCTCGAGCTGGCCGGGCTGCTGGCGAAGCTGAGCGAACCGCCGGTGATCGTGTTCGTCACGGCGCACGACGGGCACGCGGTGACGGCGTACGGCATCGGCGCCGTCGACTACCTGCTCAAACCGGTCCGCGCCGAGCGGCTTTCCGCCGCCTTGGCGAAGGTGACGCGCAACGCGACGCCGTCGTCGCGCACGACCCCGGACGCGATGGCCGCGCTCCCGGTCGAGTCCGGCGGGCGCACCCGGTACGTCCGCCGTGACGACGTGCTGTTCGTGGAGGCCCACGGCGACTACGTCCGCCTGCACACCCGCGGCGGCGTGCACCTCGTGCGGATGCCGATCTCACGGCTCGAGGAGTACTGGGAGGGCACCGGCTTCAGCCGGGTGCACCGCGGGTTCCTGCTCTCGGTGGGGGCGGTGCTGGAGCTGCGGAGTGACAGCGCGGGTGGGCTGCTGGCCCACACCGAGGCGGGCGACGTCCCGGTCAGCCGCCGGCACGCGCGTGATCTGCGGGACCGGCTGCTGGAAGCCGCCCAGCGCGGCCAGCTCGGACCGGGCTCGCGATGAGCAAGATCCGGCGCGTGGCCGTCACGAGCCCCCAGACGCGGCTCGCGCACGCCCGGCGCCGGTCCCGCCACCGCTGGCGCCAGCCCCGCCTCCCCGTGGGCGACACCCAGCGCGCGACGGCGTTGTACCGCGCCCAGCGCCGCCGCGGTGTCCCCGCGCTCGTCCTCATGTTCGCGCTGCTGCTCGGCCTGCCCGGAGTGTTCGCGCTCTTCCCCGGCCTGGACACCGTGCGGCTGCTGGGGATCCCGGTGTCGTGGCTGATGATCGCGGTCCTGCCGTACCCGGCGATGGCCGTCCTGGCCCGCTGGCAGCTGCGCCGCGCCGAGCGCCTCGAGGACGACCAGTGACCCGCGGCTCCCCCTGGCCCCCAGCGCCCCAATGTGGCGTTGGTTGCGTCCCACGCACCCATTGTGGCGTTGGGTGCGTGGGACGCACCGAACGCCACATTGGGGCGCTCGGTAGCGGGGCCGGCTAGTGGGCGTCGCGCTCGCCGTCGCGCCGGTCGTGCTCATGACGCTGCTCATCGGCGTCCGCGGGGTCGCCGCCATGCGCACGACGTCGGACTTCCTCGTGGCGTCCCGCCGGATCTCCCCGCTGGTGAACTCGGCCGCCGTCTCCGGCGAATACCTGTCCGCGGCGTCCTTCCTCGGCGTCGCCGGGCTCGTGGTCAAGGACGGCATCGGGGCGCTCTGGTACCCGGTCGGCTTCACCGCCGGCTACATCGCGATGCTCGTGCTGGTGGCCGCGCCGATGCGGCGCTCGGGCGCGCTGACCGTCCCCGACTTCGCCGAAGCCCGCCTCAACTCCCCCGCGCTGCGCCGCCTCACCGCGGTCGTCGTGCTGGTGATCGGCACCATCTACGTCGTCCCGCAGTTCCGCACCGCCGGCCTGGTGCTCACCGCGGTCGGCCACACGCCGTACTGGGTCGGCGTCGTGCTGGCCGGCGCCGCGGTCAGCATCACCCTCGCCCTGGGCGGGATGCGCGCGGCGACGTACGTGCAGGCGTTCCAGTTCGTGCTGAAACTCCTGCTGTTCCTCATTCCGGCGATCTGGCTGGTGCTGCAGGCCGGCGCCGTCAACCGCACCGACGCCCTCAACCCGGTCGAGTTCACCCACTTCGCCCGCGCAACACCGGTGAAGTTCGAGGTCGAGGTCACGATGGAGATCCGCGAGCCGACCGCCGTGCGGCGCAACGGCGTCGCGGAAACCCTGCCCCCCGGCGAGTTCATCGCGCGCAGCCAGGACGAAGTCGTGTTCGGCGCGGGCACCGCGGTCCCGGCGGTCCGCGGCGGCGCGCCTCTCGGCGGGCGCGACTGGCAGCGCCCGCTGCTCGACCTCGGCGACCAGGGCTATCCCCTGCTCGGGACGTGGGCGGTGCTCATCGCGACCATGCTCGGCACGATGGGCCTGCCGCACGTGCTCATGCGCTTCCACACCAGCCCGGACGGCCGCGCCGCGCGCCGCACCGCCGCGATCACCGTGGCCCTGCTGGGCATCTTCTACCTCTTCCCCGGGGTGTACGGCGTTCTCGGCCGCGTCCTCGTGCCGGGCCTCTACCTCTCCGGCGCCACGGACACCGTGGTCGTCGCGCTGCCGTACCAAGTGGACAGTGGCTGGGCCGGCGGCCTCTTCACGGCGTTGCTGACCGCGGGCGCGTTCGCCGCGTTCCTGGCGACGTCGCTCGGCCTGCTGCTGGTGATGTCCGGCGCGATCGCGCACGACCTCGTCCCCGGTGGGCTGCGCCGGCTGCGGATCGCCGTGTTCGGCGTCGCCGCGATCATGGTGCTGCTGGCGCTGCGGTCGGCCGAGCTCGACGCCGGGGTGCTCGTCACGTGGGGCTTCACCGTCGCCGCGTCGACGTTCTGCCCGCTGCTCGTGCTCGGCATCTGGTGGCCGCGGCTGACCGCGGCCGGCGGGATCGCGGGCGTGCTGACCGGGCTCGTCGCGTCGTCCGGCTCGATCCTGTTCGCCCTCGCCGGCCCGGAGCTGCACGGCTGGGTGGCGATCTTGGTGCAGCAACCGGCACCCTGGTCGGTACCGCTGGCGTTCGGCGTAATGGCGTTGGTCTCCTTGCGGGGCAGGCCACCCGCCTGGTCGACGGCCGCGATGCTGCGCCTGCACCTGGACGAACCCCGTTCAGCGGGACCCCGCGACCGTTCGTCAACCGTTCGTCGTCTGGCCCGGCTGTTGAACCGCTGAATCTTCACACCAGACTCACCCGTCCCTACGGTGTCGCAGGTCACTTTCCGCAACGTCGCAGGGAGCAGCGATGAGCACGACCGACACTGGCGGCGGGCCCCCGGACACGTCAGAAACCATCTGGGAACGAGCGCACGAAAGCACCGAATTCCGCGAGCTGCGCAGCCGGCTGCGCCGGTTCGTCTTCCCGATGACGGCGGTGTTCCTCCTCTGGTACCTGCTCTACGTGCTCCTCGCGGACTACGCGCACGGCTTCATGAGCACCAAGGTGTTCGGCAACATCAACGTCGGCCTGATCTTCGGCCTGCTGCAGTTCGTCTCGACGTTCGTGATCACCGGCCTCTACGTCCGGTACGCGAACCGGAAGCTGGACCCGGTCGCCGAGAAGATCCGTGAGGACATCGAAGGCGACTCTACGAAGGAGCAGGCATGACGACGACCATCGCCGCGGGCGTGGAAGGCAGCAACCCGCTCCTCAACATCCTGATCTTCGCCGCCTTCGTGGTCATCACGCTGGTGATCGTGTTCCGGGCGAGCCGCAACACCAAGACGGCGTCCGACTACTACGCCGCCGGGCGCGCCTTCACCGGTCCCCAGAACGGCATCGCGATCTCGGGTGACTACCTGTCGGCTGCGTCGTTCCTCGGTATCGCCGGCGCGATCGCGATCAACGGCTACGACGGCTTCCTCTACTCCATCGGCTTCCTGGTGGCGTGGCTCGTCGCGCTGCTGCTGGTCGCGGAACTGCTGCGCAACACCGGCAAGTTCACGATGGGCGACGTCCTCGCGTTCCGCATGAAGCAGCGCCCGGTGCGGGCCGCGGCCGCGACGTCGACGCTGGCCGTGTCCTTCTTCTACCTGCTGGCGCAGATGGCCGGGGCCGGCGGTCTCGTCGCACTGCTGCTCGGCGTCGAAGGCGGTGGCGCGCAGGCACTCGTGATCGCCGTGGTCGGCATCATCATGATCGCCTACGTCCTGATCGGCGGCATGAAGGGCACCACCTGGGTGCAGATCATCAAGGCCGCGCTGCTGATCGTCGGCGCGCTCGTGATCACCCTGTGGGTGCTCGGCAAGTACAACTTCAACTTCTCCAGCCTGCTGCAGGCCGCCGTCGACAAGGCGGGCAAGGCCGGGGAGACGCTGCTCGGCCCGGGCAAGCAGTACGGCGCCACCGGCACGTCCAAGCTGGACTTCCTGTCCCTCGGCATCGCGCTGGTGCTGGGGACGGCGGGGCTGCCGCACGTCCTGATGCGCTTCTACACGGTGCCGACGGCCCGCGACGCGCGTCGCTCGGTGGTCTGGGCGATCGTCCTGATCGGCGTGTTCTACCTGTTCACGCTGGTGCTGGGCTACGGCGCCGGTGCGCTGGTCGGGCCGGATACGATCAAGAAGGCGCCGGGCGGGGTCAACTCCGCGGCTCCGCTGCTCGCGCTCGAACTGGGCGGGCCGGTGC
This sequence comes from Amycolatopsis sp. NPDC028719, assembly GCF_055565395.1. Taxonomy (NCBI): domain Bacteria; kingdom Bacillati; phylum Actinomycetota; class Actinomycetes; order Pseudonocardiales; family Pseudonocardiaceae; genus Amycolatopsis; species Amycolatopsis sp. NPDC028719. Next base: position 69,536 of record NZ_JBVHUL010000013.1, on the reverse strand, counting down.
TGCTGGGCCTGATCTCCGCGATCGCCTTCGCGACGATCCTCGCGGTGGTCGCCGGCCTGACGATCACGGCGTCGGCGTCCTTCGCCCACGACGTCTACGCGAACGTCGTCAAGCGGGGCAAGACGTCGCCGGACTCGGAGGTCAAGGTCGCCCGGATCACCGCGGTGGTGATCGGGATCCTCGCCATCGGCGGCGGCATCCTGGCCAACGGGCAGAACGTCGCGTTCCTGGTCGCGCTGGCCTTCGCCGTCGCGGCCTCGGCGAACCTGCCGACGATCCTCTACTCGCTGTTCTGGAAGCGGTTCAACACCCAGGGCGCGCTGTGGTCGATCTACGGCGGCCTGGCCATCACGATCGTGCTGATCGTGTTCTCGCCGGCGGTGTCCGGCAAGAGCACGTCGATGTTCAAGAACGCCGACTTCGCCTGGTTCCCGCTGAGCAACCCCGGCATCGTCTCGATCCCGGCCGCGTTCATCCTGGGCTGGCTGGGCACGGTCCTGTCCAAGGAGCACGACGCGAAGAAGTACGCCGAGATGGAGGTCCGCTCCCTGACCGGCGCGGGCGCCGAGAAGGCCGTCGCGCACTGACGGTCCCCGAAACACCGAAGGCCGTCGCGAGTCACCCTCGCGGCGGCCTTCGGCCATTCAGTAGGGCAGCTTCCCCGCGGCGACGTCCGCGAGGGTCGCTTCGAAGTGTTTCCGGGCGTACTGCCAGAGCCCGCCGCCGAGCGAGATCCTCGCCACGCCCAGTTCGGCGAGACCGCCCAGGCCCGGGCTGCCCGGCCACGCGGGCGCGTTGACGGCGCCGCCGACCCCCCGCACGAACGCCGCCAGCACTTCGGGAGTGCGCAGGTGGATCGGGTAGACGCAGTCGGCGCCGGCTTCGAGGTAGGCCTTCGCCCGGGCGATGCCGTCGACGAGGTGGTCCTCCGGGTCGATGCCACGGAAGGAGTCCACCCGGGCGTTGATCACCAGGCCGTCTCCCGCCGCCGCGCGCAGGGCGGCGATCCGCTCCGCCTGCTCGGCGACCGGCCGCACGCCGCCGGTGGCGTGGTCGGTGTCCTCGAAGTTGCAGCCGACGGCGCCGGCGTCGAGCAGCCGGCCGGCCAGCTCGGCGCCGGAAAGGCCGTAGCCCGACTCCGCATCGACGGTGACGGGAATGTTCACGGCTTTCGCGATGCGCTTCGCCGCGGCGAACATCTCCGCGGCCGGAGCCTTCTCGCCGTCGGGGAAGCCGAGCGCAGACGCCACGGCGATCGAGCTGGTCGCCACGACCGGGAACCCGGCGGCCTCGACGAGCCGGGCCGTGTCGGCGTCCCACGCGTTCGGCAGCACGAGCGGCTTGCCGGGGACGTGCAGCGCCTTGAGGGCGGCGGCGGTCACGCGTCGCGCTTCGGGAGCGGGCTGTGGCTGGTGACGGCCATGCGGTTCCAGCTGTTGATCGCGATGACCTCCCACGCGATCGCGCGGTACTGGTCCTCGGTCAGCACCTTCGTCGCCCGCTCGTAGACGTCGTCGGGCACGCTCTGGGTCGCCGACAGCTTGGTCATCGCCTCGGTGAGGACCAGCGCGGCCTCTTCCTCTTCGGTGAACAGGTCCGTCTCGCGCCAGCCGTCGAGCACGAGCAGCCGGCGCACCGACTCGCCCAGCTCGAGGGCGTCGCGGCTGTGCATGTCGAGGCAGTACGCGCAGCCGTTGAGCTGGGAGGCCCGCATCTTCACCAGCTCGAGCAGTTTCGGGTCGACGCCCGCGTTCGCGGCGGCCTTGTTCACCTCGGCCTGCAGGTTCGCCATCGCCTGGTAGATCTCGGGCGCGCGCCCGAGTCCGATTCGCTTCGTCATGCCATCCACGCTAGCGCCAACTGGTCCACGGGTATGGTCCAGTGGCATGACGGATTCGTGGTCCAGTTCCGGGCTCGACGTCCACCTCGACTGGGTGCCTTCGACCGGCCGAGGCGGCCTCGCGGCGGCGATCCGCGCGGCCATCCGCGACGGCCGGTGGCAGGCGGGCGCGGCGGTGCCGTCGACCCGTTCCCTGGCCCATGACCTGGGCATCGCTCGGGGCACGGTCACCCGGGTGTACGCCGATCTGGCCGCCGAGGGGTACCTGCGCACGGCCCAGGGCGCGCCGACCCGCGTCGCGACGGCGGGCTCGCTGCCCCAGTCCGCGCCGCGGCAGGCACCGCGCGAACCGGCCCCGCGCTGGGACCTACGGCCGGGACGTCCGGACCTGACGGCGTTCCCCCGCCAGGCGTGGATCACCGCGACCCGCCGGGCCCTGCTGCGGACCCCGGCGTCGGCGTTCGGCTACGGGTCGGAGCTGGGCGCCCCCGAGCTGCGGGACACGCTCGCCGGCTACCTCGCCCGGGCCCGCGGGGTGGTCGCGGATCCGGAGCGGATCGTGGTCTGCCACGGGTTTTCGCACGCCATCGCCGTGATTTCCCGGGTCCTTGCCGAGCTGGGCGTCCACGAGACGGCGTTCGAGAACCCGTCCCTGGAGATGTACCGCTCGATCGCGGCGGCGCAGGGCCAGCGGGTCGTCGGCGTCCCGGTGGACGAACACGGCCTGGACGTGTCCGCTTTGGACAGTCCGGCGGTGGTCGTGACGGCGGCGCACCAGTACCCGACCGGCGTCACGCTGGCCCCGGACCGCCGCACCGAGCTGACCCGCTCGGGCGCGTTCGTGCTGGAGGACGACTACGACGGCGAGTTCCGCTTCGACCGCCAGCAGGTCGGGGCGCTGCAGGCGCTGGCGCCGGAGCGGGTGGTGTACGCGGGGACGGCGAGCAAGACCCTGGCCCCGGCGCTGCGGCTGGCGTGGCTGGTGCTGCCGCGCAAGCTGGTGGAGCCGGTCCGCGCGGCGATGGCCGACAGCGGGTCGCGCCCGGCGGTGCTGAACCAGCTGGCCCTGGCGGAGCTGATCGACTCGGGCGCGTACGACCAGCACGTCCGCCGCAGCCGGGCGGAGTACCGCTCCCGCCGCGCTCGTCTGCTGGCGGCGCTGCCGGACTCGGTGCGCCCGCAGGGCATCGCGGCGGGCCTGCACCTGCTGCTGATGCTCCCGCCGGACGGCCCGTCGGAGGCGACGGCCCTGGCGGCCTGCCGCCGCCGCGCGATCGGCATCGAGGGCCTGGAGGAAGACGGCTACTGGATGGACGCCGGCCGCCCCGGCGGCCTGATAGTCGGCTACGCGGCAACCCCGAAACACGCGTTCGCCGGCGCAACCCAAACGCTGGTGGAGGCCCTCTGGGAAATCACCACCTAACCCACCCCCGCCTATCCCCAAGTCCCGCCCCCAATCACACGTGATGCCCCCTCAATCACGCGAGATGCCTCTCCAGTCACGTGTGATGCCCCGTCAATCACACGTGATGCCCGGAGCGGGCCACCCCCGAGCCCGGGAGTGGCCCGCGTCCGCTGTCAGAACCAGCAGTCCGGACGGACCCGAAGCAGCTCCGTCCGCAGCACGGGCGTCCCGTCGACCGGCGCCGGGTCGTCCGCCGTCGGCTGGATCCCACCGGCGGCGACCCGGTCCAGGGTCTTCAGCCCTTCGGCGCCGACCGTGCCGAACACCGTGTAGTTCGGCCGCAGCGCGGAATCGCCGTACACGACGAAGAACTGCGAGCCGTTCGTGTCCGGTCCCGCGTTGGCCATCGCGAGCAACCCGCGCGCGTAGACCTTGCGCGCCCCGGTCGGGTCGGTCGGCGACGGCGGCAGGTCCACCGGCAGCTCGTCCTTGTACTTGTAGCCCGGGCCGCCCTCGCCGGTCGCGCTCGGGTCGCCGCACTGCAGGACCTTCAGCGTCGGGTACGAGGTGAGCCGGTGGCACACCGTGTGGTCGTAGAACCGGTGCCGCGCCAGGTGCAGGAAGCTCTGTACGGTGCACGGCGCCTTGGCGCGGTCGAGCCGCAGCGGCAGCGCGCCCTGGCTGGTCGGGACAGCGACGTCGACCTTGCCGTGGCTCGGCGTGTGGCGCGGGTCGGGCGGTAGCGGCACCGGCCGCGAAGCCGGTTCGTCCGGGGTCTCGGTGTACTGGCACGGCCCGTGCGTCGTCTTCGGCGGCGGCGCCTCGGCCGCGGTGGCGACGCCGTTGCCGGCCACGAACAACGCCCCTGCCGCCAGCGCGGTGACGAGTGTCTTTCTCATTCTGCACGCCCTCCCAGTGATCGCCCGGTTCCGGAGCGCCCCGCAGTCTAGGGCGCGGCACCGACAACAAGAACCGGCGAAAGTCGCCCATGTCAGCCGGTCGGGTGAACCTCGGCGGCCGGACCCCGGAAATTGTCGGACCCCCGGAGCACGATGGCCATCACGCGGCAAAGCGCCGCCCGGCAAAGGGGGAGACATGACGGTCCACGTGGTCAACCGCAGGAGAAACGCAGTGGTGGCAAGGTTTCCGGAGGCGATGGTCGTGGACGTGACGTCGCGCGGGCCGGAGCCGTGGGTGCGGTTCAGCCCGTTCTACCCGCACGGCGGCATCCCGGTGCCGTACTCCCCGGGGGTCGAGAGCGCGTCGGTCGAGGGGATCCGGCAGGCGCTGAAAGTCTTCCGCGGCAGGGGAATCGACGAGGGGAAGCTCCGGATCAAGTCGATGAGGGGCCTGAAGCGCACGGTCCGCAAGTACGGCGAAGTGGTCGGCCACCGCGCCGGTGTCGCGGGCACCGAACTGCTGCCGTACGAGCAGGCTCGAAGACGGATCTACCTGCCGTCCTACCGCTGGGTGCTGGAAAACAGGCTGGCCGACCTGGTCACCGAGCTCCGGGAAACGAGCGCGAAGCGGGACATCGTCCTGCTCGATTACACCACCAACAGCCAGGTCGAGGACCTGACGAAGCCGTTGTCCCACGCGGCATTGCTGCGCGCGCACCTCGCCGGGGAGTGGCCGTGGACGCTGTGACCTCGACGCTCGCCCGGATCCAGCACGCACTCGGCGACCACGGCCGCATCCGCGCCTGGCCCGCCAACGGCGGCATCTCCGCGCTCCTCAACCGCCTCACCACCAGCCGGATCCGCGCGTGGCTCGCCGACCGCGGCATCTCCGCACTCCACAACCAGCCCACCACCAGCCGGCTCCACGTCTCCGGGCTCCGCGATCGGCTCACCCTGAGCCGAGGCCTGATTCTCCGGACCCGTTCCCGGCCTATCCCCCACCGCGGGCCGAGTTCCCAGCCCACCAACGGCGGTAGCTCAGCTCCGCAGGTCCGCGATCAGCTCGTCGGCGGCGGCGAACGGGTCGATCTCCCGCGCCACGACGCGCTCGGCGACCCCGGCAAGCCGTCCCCCGCCCCGCAGGTCGGCCAGCTCGGCCCGCAACCGGCGCACGGCGATGGCCTCGACCTCGTCGCGCGCCCGCGCGATCCGGCGCCGGGCCAGCTCGTCGTGCTCCACCAGCCAGTCGTGGTGGGCGGCCAACGCCCCCACGACCTCGTCGACGCCCTCGCCCTTCGCCGCAACCGTCCGCACGATCGGCTGGCGCCAGCTCGCGCCCCGGATCTCTCGGCGCGCCAGCGAAATCATCTGTTTGAGGTCGTGCACCGTCGCGTCCGCGCCCTCGCGGTCGGCCTTGTTCACGACGAAGACGTCGGCGATCTCCAGCACCCCCGCCTTCGCGGCCTGGATGCCGTCGCCCATTCCCGGCGCGAGCAGCACCACCGTGGTGTCGGCCAGCTTCACGACGTCCACTTCGGACTGTCCGACGCCGACGGTCTCGATCAGCACCACGTCGAAGCCGGCGGCGTCGAGCACGCGCACCGCCTGCGGGGTCGCCCACGACAGCCCGCCGAGGTGCCCGCGCGTGGCCATCGAGCGGATGAACACGCCGGGATCGGTGGCGTGCTCGGTCATCCGGATCCGGTCGCCGAGCAGCGCGCCGCCCGAAAACGGCGAAGACGGGTCGATCGCGAGCACCCCGACCCGCTTGCCCTCCGCGCGCAACGCGGTGAGCAGCGCCGACGTCGAAGTCGACTTGCCGACCCCCGGAGGGCCGGTGAGCCCGACGATCCGGGCCCGCCCGGTGTGCGGGGTCAGCGCCCGGGCGATCTCGGCGACGCGGGGATGGGCGTCCTCGACCAGCGACAGCAGCCGCGCGACGGCACGGGGCTGCCCGTCCCGCGCGCGGCCGACCAGGTCGTCGAGGTCCAGTGCACCGGCCACTTACGCGGTCGGCACCCGCAGCAGGAGGGCGTCACCCTGGCCGCCGCCACCGCACAGCGCGGCCGCGCCGAGCCCGCCACCGCGGCGGCGCAACTCGTGGATCAGGTGCACGGCGAGCCGGGCCCCGGAAGCGCCGATCGGGTGGCCGAGCGCGATGGCGCCGCCGTTGACGTTGACCTTCTCCGGGTCGAGGCCGAGCTTCTCGGTGGAGACGAGCCCGACCGCGGCGAAGGCCTCGTTGATCTCGACGAGGTCGAGCGCGCCGGTGCCGAGGTTCGCCTTCGCCAAGGCGGCGAGGATGGCGTTCGACGGCTGCTCGTGGAGGCTCGCGTCCGGGCCGGCGACGACGCCGTGCGCGCCGATCTCGGCGATCGGCGTGAGGCCGAGTTCCTCGGCCTTCGCCTTGCTGGCCACGACGACCGCGGCGGCGCCGTCGGAGATCTGCGAGGCCGAGCCCGCGGTGATGGTGCCGTCGGAGGCGAAGGCGGGACGCAGCTTGGCGAGGCCTTCGGCGGTGGTGTCGGCGCGGACGCCTTCGTCGGTGTCGAAGACCACCGGGTCGCCCTTGCGCTGCGGGATGGAGACCGGCGCGATCTCGTCGGCGAAGTAGCCGTTCTTGATCGCCTCGGCCGCGCGCTGGTGCGAGCGGGCGGAGAACGCGTCCTGCTGCTCGCGGGTGACGCCGTAGCGGGAGTTGTACTTCTCCGTCGAGGAGCCCATGGCGACCTGGTCGAAGGCGCAGAAGAGCCCGTCGTAGGCCATGTGGTCGACGAGCGTCGTGTCGCCGTACTTGAAGCCGGAGCGGGACTTCGGCAGCAGGTGCGGTGCCTGGGTCATCGACTCCTGGCCACCGGCGACGACGATGTCGAACTCGCCGGCCCGGATCAGCTGGTCGGCGAGCGCGATCGCGTCGAGGCCGGACAGGCAGACCTTGTTGATCGTCAGGGCCGGCACGCTCATCGGGATGCCCGCGGCGACCGCGGCCTGGCGGGCCGGGATCTGGCCGGCGCCGGCGGTCAGCACCTGGCCCATGATCGTGTACTGCACCGCGTCCGGGGCGACTCCGGCGCGTTCGAGGGCCGCCTTGATCGCGACCCCGCCCAGCTGCGCCCCCGAGAAGTCCTTGAGGGACCCGAGCAGGCGCCCGATCGGCGTACGGGCGGCACCCAGGATCACGGAACCGGACACGGCGTCCTCCAAGCTTCGGCGCATGGGCAGTTTTTCCGACCATACCCGGAGGGTGGGCTTCTTGATGGAGCCAGTGTGAGGCGGGGCACGCGACGATTCGGGGTCGACGCCAGTCCGGAGCGCCCTATCCTGCCCCCATGAATGACGCCCTGCGGCCGTTCGTGACGGCCATCGACCACGTCGGCATCGCGGTCCCGGACCTGGACGCGGCCATCGAGTTCCACCGCGCGCACTTCGGCCTGGAAGTGGCGCACGAGGAGGTGAACGAGGAGCAGGGAGTGCGGGAGGCGATGCTGCGCGCGCCCGGCACGGCGGGCACGGAGACGCAGATCCAGCTCCTCGCCCCGCTGCGCGACGACTCGGCGATCGGCAAGTTCCTGGCCAAGAGCGGCCCGGGGCTGCAGCAGCTGGCGTACCGCGTGTCCGATGTGGACGCGGCGGCGGCGGCGCTGCGCGAGCAGGGCCTGCGCCTGCTGTACGAGGCGGCGAAGCGCGGAACGTCGAACAGCCGGGTGAACTTCGTCCACCCGAAGGACGCGGGCGGCGTCCTGGTGGAGCTGGTCGAGCCGGCCAAGGACGGCGCCGCGCACTGACGGCGATCCCGTTCCGGCGAAACGACTCCGGCGCGGCCAAGGCGCACACCGGTGACAACCAGGCGGGCGGAGCGGCGGGAGGGAGTGGGGGCGGGCGGGGCGGGGGGCCGGGACAGCAATCCGACGACGGCACTCCCCCGCGCCGCGCACCGGCATCGGACCGCGCCCCACGAGCCGGAGCTGCGTATCAGTTGCCCTCCGCGCGAGGTCCGCGCCCCAAGAGCCCCGGATCGGCTGCCCTCCGCACGAAGTGCGAGGCCACGAGCCGGAGCCCTGGATCCGCGCCCTCCACGCGAGGTACGCGCCCCACGAGCCGGAGCTGCGTATCCGCGTCCTCCGCGCAAGGTACGCGGCCCACGAGCCCGGAGCTGCGCATCCGCCACCCGCCGCGCAAGGCGCGGCCCAGGCGACCGCTACACCGGTGCGGCCGCAGCGGCCCCGCGCCTAAGCCGGCGCCGTCTTCGACGCGAGGGCGTCGGCGATGAACGTCAGCTCGCCGTCGAACTCGGCGGGCAGGTCGTCGTCGGAATGGCGGGCCGTGGCGTGCCGGTGGCTGACCGCGCGGGCCAGCAGGCCCGACGCGCGGTCGACGTCGGCCGGGGGTACGCCGCCGCCCGTTGCCGCCAGGATCACCGCGTGGACCTGGCGCACGAGCACCTGGAAGCGCTCGTGGAGGGCGTCGCGGACGACGTGGTGGGTGTCCGCCTCGCGCCACAGCAGGTGCGAGAGCCCGAGCGATCGGCTGAAGCGGTGGTCTAGTTCGCGGACGAGCCGCCGCAGGCTGCCCACGAGGTCGCCGGGCACGACGACCACGGCCGGCTCGATGCGCTCGTCGGGCAGCCGCTCGACAAGCGCCGTGAGCAGGTCCGCCTTGTGCCGGAAGTAGTAGTGCACCAGCCCCTTCGGCACCCCGGCCCGCTCGGCGATGCGAGAGGTCGGGGTGGCGTCGAAGCCGGACTCGGCGAAGAGCGCCTCGGCGGCGCAGAGGATGCGCTCCTTCGCCGAATCCTCGGTCATTCCGGTGCCTCCAAGGCTGTCGAAACCGTCAGTGCTGGCCGGCGGTGCGGTGCGCGGCGTTCGCGACCGGCATGGCTGCCGCGCCGGCGATGATCGTCAGCACCCCGGCGATCCAGGACGTCCAGGAAGCGCCGTTGAACTCCGTGTATCCCATCACCCACGGCGCGATGAAGAACAGCACGCCGAGCGCGATCTGGATGCCTTCGCCGTAGACCATGCCCGGCATCGCCAGCGACACCAGGCCGTCGAGTGCGATCAACGCGCCCAGGACGACCATCGTCCACATCGCGGTCGAGTCCGTGCTCAGCCAAAGGGGTGAAAGAGCGGCGACAACCCCGATGACGACCTCGGCCCAATCGTGCGGCCGGGCCCAGGCGCGCGTAGAGACTTCACTCATTCGTGCTCACCTCCGTCGGTGAAACTGCTGGTCGGGTGGGTGTTCCCACTGCCGATGATCCGCTTGACTGGCCAGCCGGTCAAGACTGATCGGTCACAGTTCGTCGTGTAATCGTGCTGTCCGTCTCGTACAGTTGTGTGCGCGAGTTACCGGCGAGTAATTTCTGCCGCCAACGCCGTTGACCCCCATCTCCGCGGAGGAACCGATGACGCAGCTCGGCGAGATCCAGCAGGCCATCCTGAACGGCGAGTCCGCCGCGGTCGGCTCCCTGCCCGTGCCCGAGAGCTACCGCGGGGTGACCGTGCGCGCCGACGAAGTCGACATGTTCGAGGGCCTCGAGAGCCGGGACAAGGACCCGCGCAAGTCGCTGCACGTCGACGACGTCCCCGTCCCCGAGCTGGGGCCGGGCGAGGCGCTGGTCGCCGTGATGGCGAGCGCGATCAACTACAACACCGTGTGGACGTCGATCTTCGAGCCGATCCCCACGTTCAAGTTCCTCAAGAAGTACGGGAAGCTCTCGCCGCTGGCCAAGCGGCACGACCTGCCGTACCACGTCGTGGGGTCGGACCTGGCCGGCGTCGTGCTGCGCACCGGCGTCGGCGTGCACAACTGGAAGCCGGGCGACGAGGTCGTCGCGCACTGCCTGAACGTCGAGCTCGAAAGCCCGGACGGGCACAACGACACGATGCTCGACACCGAGCAGCGGATCTGGGGCTTCGAGACGAACTTCGGCGGCCTCGCCGAGATCGCGCTGGTCAAGGCCAACCAGCTGATGCCGAAGCCGGACCACCTGACCTGGGAGGAAGCCGCCTCCCCCGGCCTGGTCAACTCCACCGCCTACCGCCAGCTGGTCTCGCGCAACGGTGCGGACATGAAGCAGGGCGACGTCGTCTTGATCTGGGGCGCTTCGGGCGGCCTCGGCTCCTACGCGACGCAGTACGCGCTGAACGGCGGCGCGATCCCGGTGTGTGTCGTCTCCAGCCCGGAGAAGGCGGCGATCTGCCGCAAGCTCGGCGCCGAGCTGATCATCGACCGCAGCGCGGAGGACTACAAGTTCTGGAAGAACGACACTGAGCAGGACCCGAAGGAGTGGCAGCGCTTCGGCGCGAAGATCCGCGAGCTGACCGGCGGTGACGACCCGGACATCGTGTTCGAGCACCCGGGCCGGGAGACGTTCGGCGCGTCCGTCTACGCCGCGCGCAAGGGCGGCACGATCGTCACGTGCGCGTCGACGTCGGGGTACATGCACCAGTACGACAACCGCTACCTGTGGATGAACCTGAAGCGGATCATCGGCTCCCACTTCGCGAACTACCGCGAGTCCTGGGAAGCGAACCGGCTGATCTCGAAGGGCCTGATCCACCCGACGCTGTCGAAGACGTACTCGCTCGAAGACACCGGGCAGGCCGCGCTGGACGTGCACCGCAACGCCCACCAGGGCAAGGTCGGCGTGCTCGCCCTCGCCCCGCAGGAAGGCCTCGGCGTCCGCGACGAGGAGAAGCGCGCGAAGCACATCGAGGGGATCAACGCCTTCCGCGGCGCCTGATCCACGACGACGCCGGGGGCGGCTCCGCTCCCGGCGTCGGAATCCACCGCGGTACGACCGGATCCGGCCAGTTCCCTTCGCCGCATCACACGGCGCGCTCGGCGCACGGTACGGGTGCTCACCCGTCCGTGACCGGACTGCGACTACGGTAGGCGCATGAGCCTTGGCGATGAACGGGAGCTTGTGCCGCTGGGAGCCGGCTTCGACGTGGCGAAGCGCGGGTACAGCCGAGCACAGGTCGACGAGCACCTCGAACGGCTGGACGCCGACCTCAAGATGCTCACTGCGGATCGGGACGCCGCCATCGCGCAGGCCGGCGACCTCGCCCGGCAGCTGGAGATCGCGCGCGGCGAGATCGCGGACCTGCGCGGGCAGGTCGACCGGCTGGCCCAGCCGCCGACGAGCGTCGAAGGCCTGTCCGAGCGGCTGCAGCGGATGCTGCGCCTCGCACAGGACGAATCCGCCGACACGCGCGCCCGCGCCGAGGCCGAGGCCGGGCACATCCGGGCCAAGGCCGAGACGGACGCGAGCGCCATGCGCGCCCGCTACGAGCAGCTGCTCACCGAGCTCGACCTGCGCCGCAAGGAGATGGAGGCGGAGCACCGCAAGGTGCTCGAGGACGCCCGCGCGCAGGCCAAGGAGATCACCGACAAGGCCGAGGCGGAGCGCACGCGGCTCGACACCGAGTCGGCGGACCGCCGCACCAAGGTCGAAGAGGACTTCGAGATCGCGATGGCCTCGCGCCGCACCGAGGCGATGCGCGTGCTGGCCGAGCAGGAGGCGGCGAGCAAGGCCGAGGCCGCGCGCCGCGTCCAGGAAGCGACGCAGGACGCCGCCGACATCCGCGCGAAGATCCTCGAAGAGGAGAAGACCACCAGGGCCGAGATCGACCGCCGGCAGCGGGAGTCGGTCGCGGACGCGAACAAGCGCCGTCAGGACTCGATCAACGAGGCGAACGCCCGGCTCGCGGAGGCCGCCGACGAGGCGCGGCGCCGCGTGACGACGGCGACCGAGGAGTCGAACCGGCGGATCACCCAGGCCAACGAGCGCGTCGACGCCCTGCGCAAGGTGCGCGGCGGGCTGGCCGAGCAGGTCCGCGCGGCGCGGGCGGTGCTGGCCGAGGCGCACACCGTCCTCGGCGACGAGGTGAAGGTGCCCGCCGACGTCACGGCCGATCTCAAGGCGGACGACCTGAAGGCCGACGCCGACACCGGGAAGACGAAGCCGGTGGGCGACGTCGAGGAGACGATCCGGATCAAGGCGTCGGACGTCCCGAAGCCGCCGCAGGCCCCCAAGCAGTCGCCCAAGCCCGCCCCGAAGCCCACTCCGCGGCCAAGCGGAGCGCGAAAAGCGACTGGCGAGTAACCTTCCACCCGACACGGGCGCGGACGAGGCGGCGCGGTCGATCCCGACCGGCCATCGTCCCAGCTCACGCGGGATCACCTGGAGGTTTTGCGCATGGGTGCGGCATATCGGACCGTGGTGGTGGGCACGGACGGCTCGGAGTCCTCGTTCGCGGCGGTGGACCGCGCGGCGGCGGTGGCCGGCGACGCGGGCGCCACGCTCGTCATCGCGTGTGCGTTCTACCCGGCCAGCAAGACCGACGTCGAGAAGGCCCAGGACGTCCTCGGTGACGAGGCGTACCAGGTCGTCGGCTCGGCCCCGGCCGAGGACACCCTGCAGTCCGCGCGGGACCGGGCGGTGCGGGCCGGCGCGGAGAAGATCGACACGGTCGCGGTCAAGGGCGACCCGGTCGACTCGCTGCGCAAGGTCGTGCACGAGCGCGAGGCCGACCTGCTGGTGGTCGGCAACCGCGGGCTGAACACGATCGCCGGCCGGATCCTGGGCTCGGTGCCGTCGGAGGTGGCGCGCAAGTCCGGCGTGGACGTGTTGATCGTCCACACGACCTGAGCACGTGGCCGATTCGAGCGAAGAGCTCCAGCAGCGGCTCGAACGCGTCCTGCTCGGCGGCAGGCGGAAGTACACGCGGCTCGAAGTGGCCGAGAAGGCCGGCGTGCCCGAAGAGCGGTCTCGCCGGCTTTGGCGCGCCCTGGGGTTCGCGACGGTGCGCGACGACGAGGTCGTCTTCACGGACGCGGACGTCGAGGCGATGCGGACGGCGGACCAGCTGGTCCAGTCGGGGCTGATCGACCCGAGCATCGAGGTGTCGGTGACGCGCGCGCTCGGGCAGCACCTGTCGCGGCTGGCCGAGTGGCAGGTCGACATGCTCTGGGAGCTGGTCAAGGAGCAGCCGGAGCTGGGCCGCAGCGAGCGCCAGGTGGCCCGCCTGGTCGACCGGCTGCTGCCGGAGCTCGAGCGGGTGCAGAACTTCGTCTGGCGCCGCCACCTGGCGGCGTACGCGGGGCGAGCGTTCGCGGCGGCGGGCGACAACGTCGAGGCGCGCACGGAAGTGGTCGGGTTCGTCGACATGGTCGGCTACACGCGCCTGACGCGCCAGATCGACGAAGAGGAGCTGAGCCGGGTCCTCGACGCGTTCGAGCTGCTCGCGGCGGAGACGATCGCCGAGCACCACGGCCGCGTGGTGAAGATGATCGGCGACGAGGTTCTGTTCGTCGCGGACGCGGCGGTCGACGCGGCGGAGATCGCCCTGGCGCTGACGGAGCGCACATCGGCGGACGAAAGCCTGCCGGCGGTCCGCGCGGGGATGGCTTCGGGCCGGATCCTGTCGCGCTTCGGCGACGTGTACGGCTCGGTGGTCAACCTGGCGGCCCGCCTGACCTCGGTGGCCCGCCCGGGCACGATCCTGGTGGACCGCGAGCTGGCTTCGGAGCTTTCGGAGGAGAAGGCGTACGAGCTGCGGCCCCGGAGGCCGGTGACGGTCCGGGGCTACAACCGCCTGCGCCCGGCGGCGCTGCGGCGGGCGAGTGAGGCGCCGACGGGGATGTTCGCGAGTTCGCAGCAGCTGGCGGCGGAGATGCTGGGGTTGACTGACCCGGCTACCGAGCCTGCGGGCGAAGAGACCGAGTCACGCTCTCGCCGCCGGCGGCGGCGTATTCGCTGACCTCGCGGCCCGGGGCAGGCGAGTCCGAAAGACCCCGGCTTCGCCCGAGTAAGAAAAGACCGAGCTGCTCTCTTCCGGCCGCCGACGGCGGCGTGCCCGCTGACCTCGCGGCCGCCGGCAGGCCCTTCCAGTGAGGTGCTCACGAAGGCGAAATGGCGCCGCTGGATCGCTGCGGCGGCGTACCGCTGGCCGCACAGCCACCTGGTAAACAGGCCCGGCCGCTCCCAGTGAGGTCCTCGCGAAGGTGAAAGGGCGCCCGCTGGATCGCTGTGGCGGCGGCTCGAACGTCTTGAATGACTCATTCCTGGCGTCGGATGAGATGAATGAGTCATTCAAGACACCGCAACCCGGCAGGCAGCCCCCGCCGCTCCCAGGGGGGCGTCCCCAGGCCAAGTCTACCGGCGCCACCCGACGGAACTCGGGAAAAAGCCGTTGGGCGGCACGGTTGTCCACAAGTCGGCCGGCCTGTGGACAACCAGGGCCTCAAGCGTCGAAGTCGACCGTGATCGTCTCCGAGACCGGGTAAGACTGGCATGTCAGCACGAAACCCGCCTCCACCTCCGCCTCCTCCAACGCGAAGTTGCGCCGCAGGTCGACCTTGCCCTCCGTGACCCGCGCCCGGCACGTGCCGCACACCCCGCCCTTGCACGCGAACGGCAGGTCCGGGCGGAAGCGCTGGGCACCGTCCAGTACCGAGGACGTCCGCGGCAACGTCGTCGTCGACGCGCGGCCGTCCAGGACCACGCGGACCTCCGACGACTCGCCCGCCACCGTCGGGTCGAGGTGCTCCACCGGTGTGGGTGGTGTGTCGACGTAGAACAGTTCCTGGTGCACCCGGGAAGCGGGGACGCCGAGCGAAACCAGAAGTTCACGGGCGCCGGAAACCATCTCGAAGGGGCCGCACAGCCACCAATGGTCCACAGAGGACACCGGAATCAACGATGAGAACAACGAGCGCAGCTTCGGCACGTCCAGGCGTCCCGTGAACAGCTCCGCCTCGCGGGGCTCGCGGGACAGCACGTGGATCAGCTCCAGCCGCGAGGGCGCCCGGTCCTTCAGGTCCGCCAGCTCGTCCGCGAACATCACCGTGTCCGTGCGGCGGTTGCCGTACAGCACCGTCACCGTGGCCGTCGAAAAGCGCAGCAGCGACGACACGATCGACAACACCGGGGTGATGCCCGAACCCGCCGCGATCAACACGTGGTGGCCGCCGGCGGACAGGTCCGGCGTGAACGATCCCGTGGGCGTGGCCACCTCGATCGTGTCGCCCGGGCGGACCTCGTTCACCAGCCAGGACGAGAACAACCCGTCCGGGACCAGCCGGACGCCGACCCGGGGTGCCGTGCCCGCCGCCGCGCAGATCGAGTACGAGCGGCGTTCGTCGCGGCCCTCCACCGATCGGCGCAGCGTCAGCGACTGACCCGGTTCGAACGCGAATTCGGCGGCCAAGGAATCGGGCACGTCGAACGTCACCGCGACCGCGTCCTCGCACAACCGCGTGACGTCCGCGACCTTCAGGGGGTGAAACGCCACCTCAGATCTCCTTGACCTGCTCGAACGGCTCGGCACACGCACGGCAGCGCCGCAGCGCCTTGCACGCCGTCGCACCGAAGCGGGACTGCTCTTCCGTGTCCTCGGACCCGCAATGGGGGCAAGAAACCCGCGACACGGGCGCCGACAGCGTCAGCGGGATCGGCCCCGACCGCCGCGGCGCCGCGCCCGGCGGGGCGATGCCCGCCGACGCCAGCTTCCGGCGCCCCGAAGGCGAAATCCAGTCCGACGACCACGCCGGCGACAGCTGCGTCCGGATCTCGACGTCCGCGAAGCCCGCCGAGACCAGCGCGTGCTCCAGGTCGTCGCGCATCGTGTCCATCGCCGGGCAGCCCGTGTACGTCGGCGTGATCGCGACGACCACGCGGCCGTCCACTTCGGACACCGAGCGCAGCACACCCAGGTCGGCCAGCGTCAGCATCGGCAGCTCGGGGTCGGTCACCGTCGCGGCGACCGCTTCCGCCGTCACCATTTCGCGTCCGGCATCGCCCGGGCGACGCTCTGCAGCTCCGCCAGCAGGAACCCCATCTGCTCGGTGTGGACGCCGTCGCGGCCCGTCCGGCCCGAAACCCCGGCCAGCTCGCCGGTCGACGGCCGAACCAAACCAGCCGCGGAAAGCGCCTGGTCCAGCACCGCATCGAACTCCGGCCGCAGCGTGGCCGCGTCCACCAGCTCGACCGGGTGCGTGCGGAACAGCTCCCCGACGTACGGCCAGACCGCGTCGAGCCCTTCCTGCATCCGCTCGTGCGACAACGGCGTCCCGTCGCCGAGGCGGACCAGCCACTGCGCCGCGTAGTCGCGGTGGTAGGTCACCTCCTTGACGCCCTTGTCCGCGATCGCCGCCAGCACGGGGTCCACCGACGGCACCAGCCGCTGCAGCAGCGCGAGGCGCCACGTCGAGAACACGAACAGCCGCGCGATCAGGTGCCCGAAGTGCCCGCCGCCGAGCTCCGCGAGCCGGACGTTGCGGAACTCGTTCTCCACGCGGGAGAACGCGAACGAGTCCTCCGTGCGCGAGGAACCGTCGGCCTTGCCGGCCCGCGCGAGCAACAGCCGCGCCTGGCCGAGCAGGTCGAGCGCGATGTTCGCGATGGCGACCTCGTCCTCCAGCTCGGGCGCGTTGGTGCACCACTCCTGCAGCCGGTGGGAGAAGATCAGCGCGTCGTCGCCCAGCATCAGGCAGTAGGCGGCCAGTGCGGCACCGTCGACCCCGGACGGCACCGAGGTGTCCACTCCGGACAGTGGGTCCTCGAAGCCGGTGCCGAACGCCCAGCGGGCGTCGTTCTCCTCGGTCAGCGACTCGTAGACGTTGTCGAAACTCATATGTGCGGCACCTCCTCGGGAATGTCGTAGAACGTCGGGTGCCGGTAGACCTTGTCCCCACTCGGCGCGAAGAACGGGTCCTTCTCGTCCGGTGACGACGCCGTGATGTCCGACGCGCGGACCACCCAGATCGACACGCCTTCGTTGCGGCGCGTGTAGAGGTCACGCGCGTGGTGCAGCGCCATCCGGTCGTCGGCCGCGTGCAGCGAGCCGACGTGCACGTGGTTCAGCCCGCGCTTGCCGCGGACGAACACTTCGTACAGCGGCCAGTCGTGCTTGACCGGGCCCGGCGCGGCGGGGACGCCTTCCAGCGGGACGGCCCCGTGGCCGCCTTCGGCAGTCAGGTCGGTCACTTGCGCTCCTCGTTCTTGGCCGCGTGCGCGACCGCGGCTTCGCGGACCCAGGCACCTTCGTCGTGCGCACGACGGCGGTGCGCGATCCGCGAAGCGTTGCACGGGCCGTTGCCCTTCAACACGTTCTTGAACTCGTCCCAGTCGACCGCGCCGAAGTCGTAGTGCCCGCGCTCGGCGTTCCAGCGCAGGTCCGGGTCCGGGAACGTGACACCCAGCGCGGCAGCCTGCGGCACCGACATGTCGACGAAGCGCTGCCGCAGCTCGTCGTTGGTGTGCCGCTTGACCTTCCACGCCATCGACTGCGCGGTGTTCGGCGAATCGGCGTCCGGCGGGCCGAACATCATCAGCGACGGCCACCACCAGCGGTTCACGGCCTCTTGGACCATTTCACGCTGCTGCGAAGTGCCCTTCATCATCGTCATCAGCAGCTCGTAACCCTGCCGCTGGTGGAACGACTCCTCCTTGCAGATGCGGATCATCGCCCGCGCGTACGGCCCGTAGGACGACCGGCACAGCGGCACCTGGTTGCAGATCGCCGCGCCGTCGACCAGCCAGCCGATCACGCCGACGTCGGCGAACGTCAGCGTCGGGTAGTTGAAGATCGACGAGTACTTCTGCTTTCCCGTGATCAGCTTGTCGGTCAGATCCGCGCGGTCGGCGCCCAGCGTCGCCGCCGCCGAGTACAGGTAGAGCCCGTGGCCGGCCTCGTCCTGGACCTTGGCCAGCAGGATCGCCTTGCGCCGCAACGACGGCGCCCGCGTGATCCAGTTGCCCTCCGGCTGCATGCCGATGATCTCCGAATGCGCGTGCTGCGCGATCTGCCGGATCATCGTCTTGCGGTAGCCCTCGGGCACCCAGTCGCGCGGTTCGATGCGCTGGTCACGCTCGATGGTGTGCTCGAAGTGTTCTTCCAGCGACACAGTGGCGGTCACGGCTGCTCCTTCGACACGAGGGTCAGGACGTCGTACTTGGCCACGGACTCGCCGTCGCCGTTGGTGACGTCGGCGTCCCAGCGGACCTCGCCGTACTCCTGGTCGATCCGCGGGGTGATCTGCTTGGCGGTCAGGGTCACGGTCAGCGAGTCGCCGACCTTGACCGGCGTCAGGAACCGCAGGTTCTCGAGGCCGTAGTTGGCCAGCACCGGGCCCGGCTCGGGCGAGACGAACAACCCCGCCGCGAACGAGACCACGAGGTAGCCGTGCGCGACGATCCCGCCGAACAGCGGGTTCGCCGCCGCGGCTTCGGGGTCGGTGTGGGCGTAGAACGTGTCGCCGGTGAACTCGGCGAAGTGGTCGACGTCCTCCTGGCTGACCGTGCGCGGCCCGGCGACGACCGAGTCACCGATGCGCAGCTCCGCCAGGGACTTCCGGAACGGGTGGACGTCGCCTTCGGTGCGCGGCGCGCCGGTGACCCAGCGGCCGGTGACCGCGCTCAAAACCGCAGGCGAGCCCTGCACGGCGGTGCGCTGCATGTGGTGCAGGACGCCGCGGATGCCGCCCATCTCCTCGCCGCCGCCGGCGCGGCCGGGACCGCCGTGGACCAGCTGCGGCATCGGCGAGCCGTGCCCGGTCGACTCCTTGGCGTCGTCGGCGTCCAGGACCAGCAGCCGGCCGTGGAACGGCGCCGCGCCGAGCACGACCTCGCGGACGAACTCCTTGTCGGCGCTGACGATCGACCCCGCCAGGCTGCCGCCACCGCGCGCGGCGAAGTCGACGACCTGCTCGGTGGACGTGTACGGCATGAGCGTCGAGACCGGGCCGAACGCCTCGACCTCGTGCGGCTCCGAGCGCTCCGGGTCCGCCTTGAGCAGCACCGGCGAGATGAACGCGCCACGCTCGGCGTCGGCGTCGACCACCGAGACCTTTTCGGGGTCGCCGAACACGACGCTCCCGGCGTCCAGCAGCGCCTTGAGCGACCGCCGGACCTCTTCGCGCTGCTCCAGGCTGGCCAGCGCGCCCATCCGGACGCCCTCGGCCGTGGGGTTGCCGACGGTGACCTTCGCGAGCCGCTCGGATGCGGCGGAGGCGACGTCGTCGAGCAGCGCGGCCGGGACGAACGCGCGGCGGATGGCGGTGCACTTCTGGCCCGCCTTGACCGTCATCTCCGAGGTCAGCTGCTTGACGAACAGGTCGAACTCCGTGGTCCCGCGCACCGCGTCCGGGCCGAGGATCGAGCAGTTCAGCGAGTCGGCCTCGGCGTTGAACCGCACCGAGTTCCGCACGATCGCCGGGTGCGCGCGCAGCTTCTGGGCGGTGGAGGCCGAGCCGGTGAAGGACACCAGGTCCTGCGCGGTGACGTGGTCCAGGAGGTCGCCGACGCTGCCGGCGACGAACTGCAGCGCCCCCTCGGGCAGGATGCCGGACTCGATGATCAGCTCGACCAGCCGCGCGGTCAGGTACGCCGTCGAGCTGGCCGGCTTGACCAGGCTCGGCACCCCGGCGAGGAAGGCGGGCGCGAACTTTTCCAGCGGCCCCCACACCGGGAAGTTGAACGCGTTGATCTGGACCGCGACGCCCCGCAGCGGGGTCGCGATGTGCTGGGCGACGAACGTGCCGCCGCGCGAGAGCGGCTCGACGGCACCCTCGACGTAGACGGTGTCGTTCGGCAGTTCGCGCTTGCCCTTCGAGCCGTAGCTGAAGAGGACGCCGATGCCGCCGTCGATGTCGAACTTCGAGTCACCCAGCGTCGCGCCGGTGCGCGCGGAAAGCGCGTACAGCTCCTCGCGGTGCTCTCGCAGGTGCGAGGCCAGCGCCTTCAGCAGGGCCGCGCGCTGGTGGAACGTCAGCTCGCGCAGCGCCGGACCACCGACAGCGCGGCCGTACTCCAGCGCGGCCGCGAAGTCGACGCCCGCCGAGGAGATGCGGGCGACCTCCTCGCCCGTGGCCGCGTCGTGCAGCGGGACACCTTCGTCCGCCGCCGTGTGCCAGCTCCCGGAGACGTAGCTGCGCAGCAGTGCCATCAGGTCCCTCTCGCCGAATTACCTACCGGACGTTCAGTTAATCGCATGGTAGCCGCCGGACTCGAAGATCGGAAGACCTCGGCGCTTGACACGGCCCCGACCACTGCCTTTACTGAGCGACACCGCGAGGTGACCGTCCATTCGGTCAGTCAGGAGAGCGAGCGCATGACCAACGCCGCCCACACGATGTTCGCCGCCGACGAGGCTTCGCGCGCGCTGGGCATCGAGCTGGTCGAAGCGGGCGACGGCCGGGCCGTGGCGACCATGACGATCACCCGCGCGATGGTCAACGGCCACGACATCGCCCACGGCGGGTACGTCTTCCTGCTCGCCGACACCGCCTTCGCCTGCGCCTGCAACACCCACGGGCCGGTGACGGTCGCCGCGGGCGCCGAGATCTCCTTCGTCGCGGCCGGCCGGCTCGGCGACCACCTCGTCGCCACGGCCACCGAGCGCACCCGCTACGGCCGCAACGGCATCTACGACGTCACCGTGCACCGGGAGACCCCCGGCGAACCCGAGGTCGTCGCCGAATTCCGCGGCCGCAGCCGCGTCCTCTCCGCGAAACGAGGCGAAGCATGATCGAGGCGAACATCTCCGCCGACGAGCTGGCCGCGCTCCAGCTCGAACGTCTGCAGTGGACACTCAGACACGCGTACACGAACGTGCCCGCGTACATGAAGAAGTTCGACGAGGCCGGCGTCCACCCGGACGACTGCAAAGAACTCGCCGACCTGGCGAAGTTCCCCTTCACGACGAAGCAGGACCTGCGGGAGAACTACCCGTTCGGCATGTTCGCCGTGCCGCAGGACCAGGTGCGGCGCATCCACGCCTCCAGCGGCACCACCGGCAAGGCCACCGTCGTCGGGTACACCGAGCAGGACATCGACACCTGGGCGACGGTGATGGCCCGGTCGATCCACGCCGCCGGCGGCCGCCCCGGGCACAAGGTGCACGTCGCGTACGGCTACGGCCTGTTCACCGGCGGGCTGGGCGCGCACTACGGCGCGGAAAAGCTGGGCTGCACCGTGATCCCGGCGTCCGGCGGCATGACGGCGCGCCAGGTGCAGCTGATCACCGACTTCCGGCCCGAGGTCATCATGGTGACGCCGTCGTACATGCTGACGCTGCTCGACGAGTTCGAGCGCCAGGGCGTCGACCCGCGGGCGAGTTCCCTGAAGGTCGGCATCTTCGGCGCCGAGCCGTGGACGGAGCAGATGCGCGCCGAGATCGAGGAACGGTTCGCGATCGACGCCGTCGACATCTACGGGCTGTCCGAGGTGATGGGGCCGGGCGTCGCGCAGGAGTGCGTCGAGACGAAGGACGGCCTGCACATCTGGGAGGACCACTTCTACCCCGAGGTGATCGACCCCTTCGACGAGCACGTCCTCGGCGGCGGCGAGACCGGCGAACTGGTGTTCACGTCGCTGACCAAGCAGGCGCTGCCGATCATCCGCTACCGCACCCGCGACCTCACGGCGCTGTCGCCCGGCACCGCGCGCCCGGCGTTCCGGCGGATGGACAAGGTCACCGGCCGCACCGACGACCTGATCATCCTGCGCGGGGTCAACGTCTTCCCGACGCAGATCGAGGAGATCGTGCTGCGGACGGCCGGGCTCAGCCCGCACTTCCAGCTCGTCCGGTCCACGCGCGGGCGGCTCGACCACCTGACCGTGCTGGTCGAGGCGCGCCACGACGCTTCGGCCGCTTCGCGGGAGCAGGCCGCTGCTTCGCTGATCGCCGGCGTGAAGGACGGCGTCGGCGTGACCGTGTCGGTGGACGTCGTCGACCCGGACACCCTGGAGCGGTCCATGGGCAAGATGCGGCGGATCATCGACCGGCGGGACAAGCCGTGACGACGCCCCGGCGCGGGCGGCCCGGCTACGACCTCGAATCGCTGCTGCAGGTGGCGGTGAAGCTGTTCAACGAGCGCGGGTACGACGGCACGAGCATGGAGGACCTCTCCCGCAAGCTCGGCATCACGAAGTCGGCGATCTACCACCACGTGCCCAGCAAGGAAGAACTGCTGCGGCTGGCAGTGGACCGGGCGCTGGACGGGCTGTTCGCGGTCGCGGCGGAAACGACCGAACTGGACGGGCGCGCGATCGACCGGCTGGAGCACCTGGTGCGCGGCAGTGTGCTGGTGCTCGCCGACCGGCTGCCGTTCGTGACGCTGCTGCTGCGCGTGCGCGGCAACACGAAGGTGGAGCGGGCGGCGCTGGCCCGCCGGCGCGAGTTCGACCTGCTGGTGACGGACCTGGTGAAGCAGGCGGAAGCGGAGGGCGACATCCGCCCGGACGTCGACCCGGCGGTGACGGCCCGGCTGATCTTCGGCATGGTCAACTCGCTGATCGAGTGGTACAAACCGCGCCGCGGCTCGTCGGCGGCCGAAGTGGCGGACACCGTGTGCAAGGTGGCGTTCGAAGGCCTGCGCACCGGGTCGTGAGTGAGAAACAGTGCTCTGACCCGGTTTCTCACTCACGACCGGTTCAGTCCTCCGCATTCTGGGGCGGACGCCCCGCTTGCCAGAGAAGGGCTTCGCGCAGCTGCTCGATCAAGCGCTCGTCGTCCGCTTCGGACGGGTCGACACCGAGGGGGAGCCAGCGCTCGGACACCTTCGACCCCTCGTCGTAGCCCGTGATCACGATTCCCGAGTACGACAACGACTCTTCGTCCGCGCAGTCCCCGTCGGGAAGGGGTTCGTCCGCTTCGAAGCACTCGTCGAAGCTGACGTGGCGATGCTGCAGGCGGACGCTCACCCAACGCCCGGCCGGCCGGATCGGCGCGTCTTCTTCGCTCATCTGCTCCCTGCCCGGTCGCGGGTCCCTGCCGTCTCGTCGCATCCGGACGCCGGGAAGTTACCGGTGGGTTGTTCCGGTTGCGTAACGACGAAGGACGGCGCGAAACACCCGTTGCCCGCCACCGGAGCCACTCTCTTGACGAGAAGTCAACTACTTGTTGACAGCGTGCCGATCCCCCGCGAGGCTGAGCGGATGACCAGTGGGACCCGGCCGCGGCGACGCCGCCTCGAACCGGCCGAACGGCGGGCGGAGATCCTCGCCGCCGCGCGGCGCCTGTTCGGCGCGGGCAGCTACGCGTCGGTGTCCACATCGGACATCGCCGAGGCGGCCGGGGTGGCGCGCCCGCTCATCAACCACTACTTCGGCGGCAAGCGCGAGCTGTACCTGGAAGTGGTGCGGCAGCTGATGATCGTGCCCGCGCCGGTCACCGAAGCGCTGCCGGACACCACGATGGAAGACCGGCTGTCGATCGGGGTCGAGCGGTGGATCGACGTCGTGGACCGCAACCGCGACGCCTGGCTGACCGTGATCGGCCCCGAGTCCGCGGGCCGCGACCCCGAGATCGAGCGGATCATGCTGGAGGCCGACGAGATCGCCGCCGACCGGGTGCTCGAAGCCGCGCTGATGACCGACGTCACCGACGGCCGCGAGGAACTGCGTGCGATGATCCGGTCGTTCGGCGGGATGCTGCGGGCCGCGTCGCGCGAATGGCTGATCCGCGGCACGCTCGACCGCGCGGCGCTGCGCACCTTTCTCACCGATTCGATCCTCAACCTGCTGAAGCTCACCTACCCGGCGGTGCTTGCCGAGCGGCCCGGAAGCGCCGGGCGAACGCCGCCGGCGTCATCCCGGTCCAGCGCTTGAACGCGTAGATGAAGCTGGACGCCTCGGCGTACCCGAGCCGGTACGCGACGTCCTCGACCGACAGAACGCCGGTGTCTAGTAGCTCCTCCGCCAGCGCCTGGCGGACCTCGTCGACGAGCGCGCGGTAGCTGGTGCCGGATTCGCTGAGCCGCCGCCGCAGCGTGCGCGTGCTGAGCGTCAGCTGGCGGGCGATCTCGTCCATCCCGGCGTCGACCCCGCCGAGCCGGACCAGCCGTTCCCGGACCTGCTGCGAGATGCCCGATCGCCGGCGTTTGCGCGCGACGAGCGCTTCGCACTGCGCGGCGCACAGCGCGACGGTCTGCTCGTTGGCCTGCGGCAGCGGCAGCGTCAGCAGCGCGGGGTCGAGCGTCGCGCGGCACGCGTCGGCGCCGAACCGCGGCACCACCCCGAACGCCGCCCGATAAGGCTCCACTGTGGACGGACCGTGCCGGAACGTCAGGTCGTCCAGCACGATCTCCGGCAGCAGGTCCCGCATGACCGAGAAGATCGCGGCCAGGTCGCGCAGCACGAGGAAGCGGGCGACGTCGGCGGGCACGCGGCGGTCGTCGAGCTCCAGCGTCAGCCGGCCGTCCTCCAGCTCGACGTGCGGGATGCAGAAGGCGAAGCTGAGGTCGAAGTAGCGCAGGGCGAACAACATCGCGTCCCGCAGGGTCGGGCTGCTGATGCAGGCGAACCCGAAGATGCCGAAGGTGGTGACGCGGTAGCGCCGCCCCAGCTCCAGGGCCGTGGCGTCCGAGCCGTCCAGCTCGACCAGAGCGCGGACGACGGCCAGTTCCTGACGCGCGTCGACCTGCACCGACGGGTCGGCCAGCAGCTCCGGCGACAGCGTGGTCGCGGCCAGGAGCCTCCCGGCTGGCAGGTCGCGGTCGGCGGCGAACCGGGTCATCAGCTCGATGCTCGCCGTGCCGCGCGGGAAGTCCCAGTCCCCGACGGCGGGCGCGGCGAGCTCGGCCATGGCCGGAAGTATGGATGACGGCCGTTCGGGCGTCGAATCGAGGACCGGAACTGTCCGGGGTGATCGTTAAAGTGACGGCGTGGAGACCTTGAGCAGGCGGGCCGTGAACCGCGCGACGCTGGAGCGCCAGCTGCTGCTGCGTCCCGCCGACATGTCCGCCCACGACGCCGTGGCGCACCTGGCCGGACTGCAGGCGCAGGCCCCGTTCCCGCCGTACTACGCGCTGTGGTCGCGGCTGCGCGGGTTCGAGCCGCAGGAGCTGGCCTCGCTGCTGGAGGAGCGGCGCGTGGTGCGGATCGCGCTGATGCGCGGCACGGTCCACCTGGTCACGGCGGCGGACGCGCTGGCGTGGCGGCCCGTGGTGCAGGTGCTCTACGACCGCGACCTGAAGACGAACACCCAGCACGCCCGAGAGCTGGCCGACCTCGACCACGTCGAAGTGGCCTCGGCGGCGCGGGAGCTGCTGGCCGCTTCGACGTTGTCCAGCACGGCGCTGGGAGCCGAGCTGGCGCGGCGGTGGCCGGACCGCGCTCCGGCGTCCCTCACGCACCTGGCGCGGGGCCGGCTGCCGCTGGTCCAGACGCCGCCGCGCGCGATCTGGGGCAAGGCGGGGCAGACGACGTACGCGTGTCTCGACGAGTGGGTGGGCGCGCCGCTCCCCGCGCCTTCGCCTGCTTCGCTCATTTCGCGGTACCTGCGGGCGTTCGGGCCGGCGACGGTGGCCGACGTGCAGGCGTGGGCGGGCATCACGCGCCTCGGCGAGGTGGCTTCGTCGATGGACCTCCGGCGGTATCGCGACGAGGACGGCCGGGAGCTGCTGGACCTGCCGGAGCTGTCCGTGCCGGACGAGGACGTCCCGGCGCCGCCCCGGCTGCTCGGGCCGTTCGACCAGCTGATCCTTTCGTACGCGGACCGGACGCGGGTGATCTCCGACGACTACCGCAAGCGCGTCATCACCCAGAACGGCCTGGTCAAGGGCACGCTGCTGGTCGGCGGCCAGGTACGCGGCTTCTGGGAGATCACGAAGGCGAAGAAGGCGGCGGCCGTCGACCTGTCGCCGTTCGAAAAGCTGGCGAAGCGCGACCTCGCGGCGTTGGAAAGCACCGCCGGCCGCCTGCTGACCTGGGCGGAGCCCGGCGCGGAGACCCGGGAGGTGCGCGTTCACCCGCCCGCGTGACGGGCTGGCCGGAATTCTCGATCGAGTGACCGTTCGTGGCCTGTTGTCACAGGCGTCCGCTGCGTAGCTTTTTCGCATGAGCAGTTCGGCGAAGGGGCCATCGGTGCTGATCGTGGGCACCGGGTTCGGCGGTATCGGGACGGCGATCGAGCTGAAGCGGGCCGGGTTCACCGACTTCACGATCCTGGAGAGCGCGGCCGAGCCCGGCGGCGTCTGGCGGGACAACACCTACCCCGGTGCCGCGTGCGACATCCCGTCGCCGCTCTATTCGTACTCGTTCGAGCCGAACCCGCGCTGGCCGAAGCGGTTCTCCTACCAGCCGGACATCCTGGCCTACCTGCGGCGCGTCATCACGAAGTACGGGCTCGAACCGCACATCCGGTACCGGACCGAGGTCACCGGGGCCGCGTTCGACGAGGAGCGCGGCGTCTGGCGCGTCGAGACCCACGGTGGCGAAACGTACGAGGCCACCGTCTTCGTGCCCGCCGTCGGCCAGCTGTCGCGGCCGGTGCTGCCCGACATCCCGGGCCGCGAGAGCTTCGCCGGCGACGCGTTCCACTCGGCGCGCTGGGACCACGACGTCGAGCTGGCCGGCAAGCGCGTCGCCGTCATCGGGACCGGCGCCAGCGCGGTCCAGTTCGTGCCCGAGCTGCGCAAGCACGCGAAGCACGTCACGGTCTTCCAGCGCACGCCGCCGTACGTCATGGCGAAGTCCGACCCGGCCTACCGGCGCTGGCAGCACTGGCTGTTCGAGCACCTGCCGCCCACGCAGCTGCTCGGCCGGCTGCGGATCTTCCTGCTCGCCGAATACGCGACGTACGCGATGACCAAGCACCCCGTGCTGGCGAAGATGTTCGAGCTGCGGACGGCGCAGCTGCGGCGTCGTCACATCAAGGACCCGGAGCTGCGCGCGAAACTCAAGCCGGCCTATCCCCTGGGCTGCAAGCGGATCCTGTTCACCAACGAGTACCTGCCCGCGCTGGCGCAGCCGGACGTCGACGTCGAGACGCGGCGGATCTCGTCGATCACGCCGCGGGGCGTGCGCGTCGAGGACGGGACCGAGCTCGAGGCGGACGTCCTGGTCTACGGCACCGGGTTCGCCGCGACGGAGTTCCTCGGCCGGATGGACGTCACGGGCCTCGGCGGCCGGTCGCTGCGGGACGCCTGGGCCGGCGGCGCGCGGGCGTACCTGGGCATGGCCGTGCCCGGGTTCCCGAACATGTTCTGCGTCTACGGCCCCAACACCAACCTCGGCGCCGGGTCCATCATCTACATGATCGAGCGGCAGGCGCGCTACATCCGCCAGGCGGCCGAACAGCTTTCGCGACCCGGCGTGTCCTATGTGGACGTGCGCGCCGACGTCGAAGAGCGTTACGACACGGAGGTGCAGAAGCGGCTGGGCGACAGCGTGTGGAGCGCCTGCACGAGCTGGTACCGGCAGGCCGACGGCCGGGTGACGACGAACTGGCCGGGCCTGGTCACCGAGTACGACCGCCGGACCCGGCGGCTCGACGTCGCGGACTTCCGGGTGGTGGCGTGATGGACTACGACGTCCTGGTGATCGGTTCGGGCTTCGGCGGGAGCGTCACGGCGCTGCGGCTGACCGAGAAGGGTTACCGCGTCGGCGTGCTCGAGACCGGCCGCCGGTTCGCCGACGACGAGTTCGCGAAGACGTCGTGGCGGCTGCGGAAGTACCTGTGGGCGCCCGCGCTGGGCTGCTTCGGCATCCAGCGGCTGACGCTGCTGAAGAACACGTTCGTGATGAGCGGTTCCGGCGTCGGCGGCGGTTCGCTGGTGTACGCGAACACGCTGTACGAGCCGCCGGACAAGTTCTACGCCGACCCGCAGTGGGCGCACATCACGGACTGGAAGGACGAGCTGGCGCCGTACTACGACCAGGCGAAACGGATGCTGGGCGTGGTCGAGAACCCGGCGACGACGGCCGCGGACCGCGTGCTCCAGGACGTCGCCGAGGACATGGGCATCGGGCACACGTACCGCCGCACGCCGGTGGGCGTCTACTTCGGACAGTCCGGGGTGGACCCGTTCTTCGGCGGCGCCGGTCCCCTGCGGTCCTCCTGCACGCTGTGCGGCGAATGCATGACCGGGTGCCGGGTGGGCGCGAAGAACACGACCGTGAAGAACTACCTGTACCTGGCGGAGCAGGCAGGCGCTTCGGTACACCCTCTCACGACGGCGATCTCGGTACGGCCGATTCCCGGCGGGTACGCGGTGGACACGCGGCGCACGGGCCGCCGTTCCCGCCGGACGTTCACGGCGACGCAGGTGGTGTTCTCGGCGGCGGCTCTGGGAACGCAACGGCTGCTGCACCGGATGCGGGACAACGGGACGCTGCCCTCGCTGTCACCCCGCCTGGGACTGCTGGCCCGCACGAACTCGGAGGCGGTGCTGGCGGCGCGGTCGCTGCGCCCGGACACGGACTACACGCGCGGTGTCGCGATCACGTCGTCGATCCACCCGGACGAGGTGACGCACGTGGAGCCGGTGCGGTACGGGCGCGGCAGCAACGTGATGGGCCTGATGGCGACGGTGCTGGTGGACGGGCAGCCGGGCCGCCGGCGCTGGGTGCTGGGGCTGCGGGAGCTGTGGCGTTCGCGGCGTGACCTGCTGCGCATCCACAGTCCGCGGCACTGGTCGGAGCGGATGATCGGGCTGCTGGTGATGCAGACTTCGGACAACTCCGTGACGACGTACACGAAGCGGGGCTTGTTCGGCCGCCGGATGACGACCCGCCAGGGTGCGGGATCGCCGTCACCGTCATGGATCCCGGCGGGGCACGAGGTGACGCGCCGGGTGGCCGCGAAGATCGGCGGGCTGCCGCAGGGGGCTTGGACGGACATGGCGAACATCCCGATCACGGGCCACTTCATCGGAGGCTGCACGATCGGGGACTCGGCTTCGTCGGGGGTGATCGATCCCTATCAGCGGGTGTACGGGTATCCGGGCCTGCACGTGGTGGACGGGTCGGCGGTCTCGGCGAACCTCGGGGTGAACCCGTCACTGACGATCACGGCCCAGGCCGAGCGGGCGATGGCGTTCTGGCCGAATCTCGGTGAGGCGGATCCGCGGCCGGCGTTGGGGTCTCCGTACCAGCGGGTGGCGGCGGTGGCGCCGAAGAACCCGGTGGTCCCGTCGGAGGCGCCGGGAGCCCTGCGGTTACCGATAACGCCGGTGTAGCAGTTCGCGGTCTCCCGACGACTCAGGGCAGGTGAACCGGCCGGAAGGCCGTGGCCTGTCCCCGAGAAGACCGGAGGGCCGGAAAGTGACCGTCGCCCGTGACCGCAGAACCGAGAGCCCACCGCCCCGCCGCTCCGCCGCTCCGAGGAGAAGTGGAAAACCGCCGGCCAGATCCTCGCAGTCGTGTCCGGCCTGCTGACGGTGGCCGCCAGCCTGCTGACCCTGCTCACGGTGAACGCCAACCACGAAAAGAGCCTCGCCCAGTCGACCGCCGCCGACCGAGGCAGCCAGCTGACTTCGGCACAGCAGGAGATCAGCAGCCTGCGGCAGCAGACGTCCCGGCCGAGCACCACCGCCGCATCCGTCACCGCCTCGGCACCGGCCGGTCAGCCGGAGCGGCACCACGGAAACGTCAGCATCGCGCGCGATTCACGGTGGACCTCGACAGCCCCGCGTCGGATCCGCAGTGGGGCACCACCGGCTCCTTCACCGGCAAGAACGACCTGAGCTTCAACGGTCGCGACTTCGGCTACGTCGGCTGGAGCACGACCGTGAAGCTCCCCGCCTCGACCATCGGCAGCTACGACTCGTGCCGAGACGAGACCGGATACGAAAACGGCCGCTACCCACTCGACGACCTGACGGCCGGACAGGGCTACTGCGTCAAGACCTCCGACGGGCGATTCGCGGCAGTCGTCCTGACCTCGGCGAGCGCGACGAAGGTCAGCTTCGACGTCACGACTTACGAGAAGTGAAGAGCGACCGGCCACAATGTCCCGATGTGGAACGAGCCCGGGCTGACCGTGCTGGACAAGGACGACAAGATCGCGGTGACCGGCGCCGTCCCGCCGCAAGGGGTGGTCGCCGTGGCCCGGATCGATGGTGCCGCCGCGCGGGGCGAGGACGACTTGTTCGGCCAGTTCTCGGACGCGCTGCGGTTCCCGGCGTACTTCGGCTGGAACTGGGACGCCCTCTCCGACTGCCTGCGCGATCTGAACTGGCTGCCGGCGGACCGGTACCTGGTCGTCATCGAGGAGCCGGCGAAGCTGCTCTCCGGTGACGCGGAAGCCCGGCGAACCCTCTTCGGGATCCTCGGGCGGGCCTCACGGGAGTGGGCGAACCCGCTGGGGAACCCGCGGAACGCCGGGATCCCGTTCCAGACGCTCCTGCTCGCGGCGGAAGCCGACGTCGAAGAGCTGCGGCGCGAACTGAGCGCGTGAAGAGGCCCTCCCGGACCGCGCTTCCGGGAGGGCCTTCCTCAGCGCACGGTCACGGCAGGCCCGCAAGCCCCGCCGAGACCGTGTTGGCGAACGCGTACCCCTGCGACGCGTCCCAGTTGATCGACCACGTCATCGCGCCGCGGATGGCCGGGTACGTCGTCGACGGCTTGAAGCTGCCACACGACGTTCCGCGCGCCAGGCAGTTCAGCGCCGACACCGTGTTGGCCGGTGCCTGGTAGCCGCCGCCCGCTGCCTGCGACGACGCCGGGAGGCCCAGGCCCACCTGGTCCGCGCGCAGGCCGCCCTGGAGCTGGATGCAGGCCAGCGCCGTCAGGAAGTCGACCGTGCCCTGGGCGTACACGCTGCCGTTGCAGCCCAGCATCGTGCCGGAGTTGTAGTACTGCATGTTGACGATCGTCAGGATGTCCTTGATGCCCAGCGCCAGCTGGAAGTAACCACCGGAAGTGGACTGCATGTCGATCGTCTGCGGCGCCATCGTGATGACCTTGCCGCCGCCGTTGTAGATGGTGCGCAGCGCCTGGCCCATGTACGTCGCGTTGATCCCGTTCTCGAGGTCGATGTCGACGCCGTCGAAGCCGTAGTTCGAGATCAGCGACTTGATCGAGTTGGCGAAGTTGTTCGCCGACGACGAGTCGCTCACGCTGATCGTGCCGTTCTGGCCGCCGACCGAGATGATGACCTTCTGGCCGCGTGCCTGGACCGTCTTGACGTCCGCCTTGAACTGCGCGTCCGTGTAGCCGCCGAGCTGCGACGACAGGCCCGAGTCGAGCGTGAAGCTCACCGCGCCCGGCGTGCCCGTGGCGTCCGCGAACGACACCGCGATGATGGTGTACTTCGTCGGGACGTCGGCCAGCTTCAGCGCCTTGGCGCCGTTGTAGAAGTTCTGCCAGTAACCGGTCAGGACGTGCTTCGGCAGGTCACTCTGGGTCGGCGGCGTGGTCGTCGTCGTGGTGGGCGGCGTCGTCGGAGTCGTGGGTGTGGTCGGCGTGGTCGGCGTCGTCGTCGGCGGGGTGCCTGGGCCGTCGAGGCTGACGTCGTCCGCGTAGTACGTCGGCTGGCCGTACCAGCCGTGCAGGTACACCGTCAGCGACGTGCTCGAGCCGGTCGTGAAGCTCAGCGACAGCTGCGAGTAGCCGCTGGTGCCCGGCGTCCACGTGCTGGTCGTCGCCGAACCGGAAACGCCCAGGTAGACGTAGCTGCCCTGGACCCACGCCGAGAGCTTGTACGCCGTGTTCGCCGAGACGGTGAGCGTCTGCGAGCACTGCGCGTTGTCCGACGACGTCGGCGTCGCGCTCAGGGCGCGGCTGCCGCTGTGGACCGGGGTGCTCACCGCGGTCGGCACCGCCGTGCACGTCCAGCCCGAGGTGCCGGACTCGAAGCCGGGATTGGCGAGGATGTTGGCGGCCGAGGCGCTCCCGGCGAGGACGAAAGTCACGCCGAGACACAGCGCGACCGCGGAAAGTAACGACAAGAGAGCGAGACGGGCTTGGGGGACCACGGGGCGACCTCCACTGGTCGTGAGGCAGGTCACCACAAAATGGACTAGACCAATCTGATTGTCAAGGAGCCCCATCCGAAAGTCGGGGTGGTCGGAACGGCAGAATGGGACGATCGGATCCACCAGAGGGCGAAGCAGGAGCGTGTTGCAGTGAGCGTGTCGGTCGAGCAGAAGATCGCCGAAGAACTGGGCGTGCGCGAAGGACAGGTCAAGGCCGCCGTCGACCTGCTCGACGGCGGCTCGACCGTGCCCTTCATCGCGCGGTACCGCAAGGAAGTCACCGGCATGCTCGACGACGCGCAGCTGCGCACGCTCGAAGAGCGCCTGCGCTACCTGCGGGAACTCGACGAGCGCCGGCTCGCCGTGCTCGAGTCCATCCGCAGCCAGGGGAAGCTGGACGAGGCTCTCGAGGCGTCGATCCTCGCCGCGGACACGAAGTCGCGGCTGGAGGACATCTACCTCCCGTTCAAGCCGAAGCGCCGCACGAAGGCCATGATCGCGCGCGAAGCGGGGCTCGAGCCGCTGGCCGACGGCCTGCTGAACGACCCGACGACGGACCCGCAGGCCGCGGCCGCCGTGTTCGTCGACGCGGACAAGGGCGTCGCGGACGCGCAGGCGGCCCTCGACGGCGCCCGCTCGATCCTCGTCGAGCGCTTCGCCGAAGACGCCGACCTCATCGGTGACCTGCGCGAGAAGATGTGGAGCCAGGGCCACCTGGTCGCCAAGGTCCGCGCGGGCAAGGAGGAGGAAGGGGCGAAGTTCTCCGACTACTTCGACTTCTCCGAGCCCTACACCAAGCTCCCCTCGCACCGGATCCTCGCGATGCTGCGCGGCGAGAAGGAGGAGGTCCTCGACCTCACCATGTCGCCGGACGAGCCCACCGACGAGCCGCAGGTCGGCCCGACCGACTACGAGACGCGCATCGCCGCGAAGTTCGGCATCACGCAGCAGGGCCGGCCGGGTGACAAGTGGCTCGGCGACACCGTCCGCTGGGCGTGGCGCACCAAGATCCTCCTGCACCTGGGCATCGACCTGCGGATGCGGCTGCGCCAGGCGGCCGAGGACGACGCCGTGCGCGTCTTCGCGGCCAACCTGCGCGACCTGCTGCTCGCCGCGCCGGCCGGCACCCGCGCCACGATGGGCCTCGACCCGGGCTTCCGCACCGGCGTCAAGGTGGCCGTCGTGGACGCGACCGGCAAGGTCGTCGACACCCACGTCATCTACCCGCACCAGCCGGCGAACAAGTGGGACCAGTCGATCGCCGAGCTCGCGGCGCTGGCGGCGCGGCACAAGGTCGACCTGATCTCGATCGGCAACGGCACGGCTTCGCGGGAGACGGACAAGCTCGCGATCGAGCTGATCAAGAAGCACCCCGAGCTGAAGCTGACGAAGGCGATCGTGTCCGAGGCGGGCGCGTCGGTGTACTCGGCGTCGGCGTTCGCTTCGGCGGAGCTGCCGAACATGGACGTCTCCCTGCGCGGCGCGGTCTCGATCGCGCGGCGGCTGCAGGACCCGCTGGCCGAGCTGGTGAAGATCGACCCGAAGTCGATCGGCGTCGGGCAGTACCAGCACGACCTGTCCGAGGTTTCGCTGTCCCGCTCGCTCGACGCGGTGGTCGAGGACTGCGTGAACGCGGTCGGCGTCGACGTCAACACGGCGTCCGCGCCGCTGCTGACCCGCGTCTCGGGCATCACGACGGGGCTGGCCGAGAACATCGTCTCCCACCGCGACACGAACGGGCCGTTCCGTTCCCGGATGGCGCTGAAGGAGGTCGCGCGCCTCGGCCCGAAGGCGTTCGAGCAGTGCGCGGGCTTCCTGCGCATCCCGGACGGCGACGACCCGCTCGACTCGTCGTCGGTGCACCCGGAGGCGTACCCGGTGGTGCGCCGGATCCTGTCGAAGACGGGCACGGACCTGCGGTCGCTGATCGGCAACACGCGGACGCTGTCGTCTTTGAAGGCGTCGGAGTTCGTGGACGAGACGTTCGGTCTCCCGACGGTGACGGACATCCTGGCCGAGCTGGACAAGCCGGGCCGCGACCCCCGCCCGGCGTTCAAGACGGCGACGTTCGCCGAGGGCGTGGACAAGATCGGCGACCTCAAGCCGGGGATGCGCCTGGAGGGCGTCGTCACGAACGTTGCGGCGTTCGGTGCGTTCATCGACGTCGGGGTGCACCAGGACGGGCTGGCGCACGTTTCGGCGCTGTCGAAGAACTTCGTGAAGGACCCGCGCGAGGTCGTGAAGCCCGGCGACATCGTGAAGGTCAAGGTGCTCGACGTCGACGTGCCGCGGAAGCGGATTTCGTTGACGCTGCGGCTGGACGACGAGCCGGGAGCGCCCGCCGGCAACCGCGGCGGTGGCGGCGGTCGTGACCGCGGCCAGGGCGGCGGCGGTGGCGGCGGTCAGCGTCGCGGCGGTTCGGGCGGCGGCGGTCAGCGCGGCGGTTCCGGCGGCGGCGGTGGCCGGGGCGGCAACTCCGGCTCCGGCTCCGGCGGCAGCGGCTCCATGGCGGACGCGCTGCGGCGGGCGGGGTTCGGCAAGTAGAACCTGGTTACCCACAGGCCGGCGGAGTTGTGGACAACTCCGCCGGCCTGTGACTTTTCCGGAGGTTTCGTCAGCGGGCGGCGATAGACTGGAGCCGGGACGTTCCCCCCTGGGAGTGGCGGGGGTGGGGCCGGTTGGCTGCCAGCCTCAGGCCGGTTTCGACGAGGAGCCAGCCGAGGCGTTGC
Organism: Amycolatopsis sp. NPDC028719; assembly: GCF_055565395.1. Classification (NCBI taxonomy): domain Bacteria; kingdom Bacillati; phylum Actinomycetota; class Actinomycetes; order Pseudonocardiales; family Pseudonocardiaceae; genus Amycolatopsis; species Amycolatopsis sp. NPDC028719. Next base: position 34,955 of record NZ_JBVHUL010000013.1, on the reverse strand, counting down.
CGCCGCGTTCCCGGGCGGCGGGGGCGGTTCACCCGGGCCGCTACCCCTCTCAGTTCGGTTTCTCGTTCGCGGACCAGGTCTTCCGCCATCAGGCAGTGCACCACGTTCGTCCCCCTCATTCGGACTTCGATGTGCCGGGTTCCTCGGGTTGCGCCTGCCACGGGAACGCCGACCAGTGCGCGATCACGTTGTGGTCGCCCGGCCTTGCGTCGCGGCGGTAGCGGTCGATCACCGCGTCGATCTCGTCGCTCATCGCCACCGTTTCCTCGGGCGTGAGGGACAACCTCGCGTCGCCGAAGACGGCCTTGTCGTACCACTGCTCCGTCCACCGCGGGAGCTCGCTCACGAACCGCGACTCCGCCTGGTAGCGCTGCTCGATCACGGACCGCAGGAACATGTCCAGGGGGCCGGCGAGGTCCGGGTCGCCGATGAAGTCGGCGGCCCGCATCCGCGTTGTCTCCTGCGCGGAGCGCCACCAGCGTTCGCGCTTGTTCCCGCGTTCGCTGTCTTCCTCGACCAAGCCGGCTTCGGCCAGCTGGCGCAGGTGCCAGCTCGTGGTTCCGGAACTTTCGCCGACCCGCTTTCCCAGCCCCGTGGCGGTGGCGGGACCGTCCGCCTGCAGCAGGTCGAGCATGCGCATCCGCAGGGGGTGGGCCAGCGCCCGGAGCATCCGCGCGTCGATCGGGCTTGACGACTCGGTCCGGCGATCCCTGGTCATGCCGCCACCCTAGACCGCAGAGAGTGCTTTGCAAAGATCTCTCTGCGGTTGTTCTGAGGTCAGGCCGGAACGGCCAGTCGTCGTCGGCTTCCCGGCGGAACCCGTCGAAGCGGAAGAAGCATCGTGGCCGGGTGCACCGACAAGACGGCTCAGCGCAGCGCGGCCAGACCGACCGCGAACAGCACCGCCGGCACCACCGCGGCCGCCGAGCTGATCAGCCCGGTGCCGCCGCGCCAGCCCACCGGGGACGCGTCGAGCACCAGCCGACGCACCAACGCCGCCTCGATCACCGCCGCCAGCAAAAAACCGAAGCCGACACTGAAGATCGCCGACGCGCCGACGAAGAACAGGCCTGATGTCGATGCCGCGCCCAGTGGGGCCGCGATCTCCCAGCGGACCAGCCCCGCCGCCACCGCGAGCAGCGCCAGCAGCAGCACGAACGCCACCAGGAAGCCGATCCGCGCCGTCGTCCGGTGCTGGGCGTGCGCGAACCACCAGAATCCCGCGTCGAGGACCAGGACCACCGCGGCGAGCGCCAGGAACCCGGCGCGGAACTCACCCTGGCGAGGGCTCATGACGGCGGTGGCGTGGACCGTTCACCGGCAAACCGGACCTCGACGCTGCCCAGCGCGCCGAAGTCCGCCCCGACGTGGCCACCCGCGTGGATCGGGCACGGTGGGGTCGCCGTCCCGGTCGTGACGACGTCGCCCGGGCGCAGCGAGCGGCCGTGACGCGCGAGCTCCATCGCCAGCCAGTGCAGCGCCAGCCGCGGATCGCCGAGTACCAGGCTGCCGCTGCCGCGGGAGAACTCTTCGCCGTCGACGTGCAGGACGACCGCCTGCCGCGGCAGCTCGAGGTCGCGCCAGCCCGGCACCCCGCGCCCTTCGACGAACCGGCCCGCGCACGCCACGTCGGCCAGCAGCTGCGGCCCGCCCGCGTGCTGGTGGTCGGTGTAGCGGCTGTCCGGCATCTCCAGCGCGAGGAACATCGTGTCGACGGCGTCGAGCACCGCGGTCAGCGACGGCGACAGGCCCGGGTCGGCCTTGAGCCGGAAGGCGAACTCGGGCTCGGCGACGCCCATGGTCATCGTGTCGGCCGGCACCGGCTCGCCCTCGGCGTGGCGGAACCGCTCGAACATCACGCCCGGCAGCGGCCCGGGGACGTCGAGGTACTGCCGGGCGTACGCGGTGGTCGCGGCGATCTTCCAGCCGGACACCGGGCCGGCCAGCTCGGCGAGCGCCGCCTGCGCGGCCATGCCCTCGGCGGCGTCGCGCGGGCGGGCGTCGTCCGGCAGCCCCTCGAGGCGTTTCCCGGTCCGCCACGCGTCCCAGATCAGCTCCGCCGCCCGCTCTCGGTTCACGCTCCTGATCTTGCCAACCGGAAGACCGGGTGTCGATCGGCTTCCGCGGCGAAGGCTTCGGCCGCGTCGCTGAGCTTCGCGTCGAAGAACGGCGCCGTCACGGGGATCTTGCGGACGTACGCGCGCAGGACCGGGCCGGCCGTCGCGGCGTCGGCCTCCTCGACCGTCCACGTCTCGCGCGTGCGGCCGCGCCGCAGCCGGGCGGTGGCGTCGGCGCGCAGGTTGTGCACCCAGCCGACCTGCCCGTACGGCGAGACGAGCCAGCGGTCGCCGCCGACCTCGAGGACGTTGACCGGCGTGGTCCGGTCGGCGCCGCTCTTGCGCCCCCGGGTGGTCAGCAGGTACCCGGTGCTCCCGGTGATCGGGATCCCGCGCTCCAGCAACGCCTTCACGACCACGTTCGCGGCTTTCCGCGTCACGCCGAGCCGATATCTCCTGGCCATCACGGGTGCATAGCGTAGACCCCGGAGAGCTCCCGGACCCGCGTCCAGACGTTCTCGAAGCGCTCGGCGTCCACCACCGGCTTGCGCAGCGCGGCCAGCGCGATGGCCTGCTGGGCCTCCGTCGAGCTCGCCTTGCCGTTGAGATCGACCGCCGCGGCGCTGAAGTCCTGCACCAGCACGGCGAAGATCTGGTCGACGACTTCGGTGTCCAGGCCGGTGATCCGCGCCTGCTCCAGGATCAGCTGGCCGTACACGATGAGCGTGAACAGCTCGGTCAGCGCGAGCCCGAAGTCGAGGTCGGCCTGCTGCGCCTCGTCGGGCGCGGCCTCGGTCAGCAGCTTGACCAAGTAGCCCGCCTGCTCGGTGAACAGCGCGACGTTCGGGATGTCCGCGGCTTCGGCGTACGCGGTCTTCCAGTCGTGGAACCGGACCTTCGACAGCCCGCGCGCCGGGCCCTGGCGGAAGAGGAACTCGTCGTCCGCGGCGTCGGTGCGGGTGCCGACCGGCGCGTACTCCTGCGGCGCGAAGAGGTACGCGGGCATGAACTTGGCGATCAGCGCGAGGTTCACCGCCACCGTGCCCTCGAGCTTGGGCAGGCCGTCGATGTCGTTCTTGGACATCGCGAGGTAGGTGTCGGCCTCGAAGCCCTTGGCCGCGACGACGTCGGCGACCAGGCCGATCACCTTCTGCGCCTCGGTCGTCACCTTCATCTTGGTGATCGGGTTGAAGAGCAGGTAGCGGCGGTCTTCGGCATTCGCGCTGCGGAAGTAGTCGACGGCGCGGTCGGAGAACAGCTTCATCGCGGTCAGCCGGGCGTAGGCCTCGACGAACTCGCGCCGCACGTGCGGGAAGTTCGTCACGGGCTTGCCGTACAGGACGCGGTTGTGCGCGTGCGTGATGGCCTCGTACAGCGAGTGCGTCGCCATGCCGATGCCGCCGAAGCACAGGTTGAACTTGCCGATGTTGACCGTGTTCAGCGCGGCGCTGAACGCCTCGGCGCCGACGTGCAGGATGTCGTCGGCGTGCACGGGGTAGTCCTCGAGCCGGAACTCGGCGACGTACATCTGCGACGGCACGACGTTCTTGACGACGTGGTAGTTCGGGTGTTCGGAGTCGGCGTAGAAGAAGACGTACTGGTCCGGGCCCTCGACGCCGTCGATGCGGCCGAAGACCGACACCGTGCGCGCGCAGTTGCCGTTGCCGATGTAGTACTTCGAGCCGGTCGCGCGGTAGCCGTCACCGTCGCGCGTGAGCACCAGGTCGGACGAGTAGATGTCGGCACCGTGGTCCTTTTCGGACAGTCCGAACGCGCCGACACCGCCGGCGTCCAGGGCGGCGGCCGCACGCTCACGCGCCGCGGAGTTGCCGCTCTGCCACACCGGGCCGAGCCCGAGGATCGTGACCTGCCACGGGTACCAATAATTCAGGCCGTAGAAGCCGAGGATTTCCGACAGCGCGGCGACGCGGGCGGTGTCCCAGCGCTTGTCCGGGTTGCCGCCGGCGTTCGCGGCCGGCGTCAGGAAGGTCGAGAACAGGCCTTCCTTGCCCGCGAACTCGAGGAAGTCCGCGTAGAAGGTGCGGGCGTGGTAGTCCTCGGTGAGTTTCGCCTTGCCCCGCTGCTCGAACCAGTCGATGGTCGCCCGCAGCAACCGGCGCGTTTCCGCGTCGAAGTGGGCCGGGTCGTACTCGTGCGGGTTCAGCAGCATGGGGTGAGCCTCCTCGATTACCGACGGGTAACTTAGCAAGGCTCCCAGAGTGCGGGCAATCTCACTGGGGGTACGTCACCCCGACCGGCTACACTGATCTTGCGGGCCGCTCAGTTCTGCCTCGGCCCGCTGCTGTTGTCGACTACCACGCGCCGCGGCCGTTGACCGGTCTGCGCCGGGCAGGACAACCCTTCTCAGGTAACGGAGACCAGGGCGCGCGTGCGCCCGCATGCACTTATGACGACTTTCGCTGAACTCGGCCTGCCCACCACCATCGTGGACGCGCTGGCCGCCCAGGGCGTGACCGAGCCCTTCCCCATCCAGGCGGCGACCCTGCCGCACACCCTCGCCGGGCGTGACGTGCTCGGCCGCGGCCGGACCGGCTCCGGCAAGACCTACGGCTTCGTGCTGCCCCTGCTGGCCCGTCTCTCGGCGGGCCCGACGCGGCGCAAGCCGGGCCGTCCGCGCGCGCTGATCCTGGCGCCGACCCGGGAGCTCGCGACGCAGATCGAGGCGTCGATCCTGCCGCTGGCCAAGCCGCTGGGCCTCAAGGCCACGACGATCTTCGGCGGCGTCTCGGCGAACCCGCAGATCACCCGGCTGCGCGACGGCGTCGACATCGTCGTCGCCTGCCCCGGCCGGCTCGCCGACCACATGCGCTCCGGGCACGTGAAGCTCGACGCCATCGAGATCACCGTCCTCGACGAGGCCGACCACATGGCCGACCTGGGCTTCCTGCCCGAGGTGCGCCGGATCATGGACGCCACGCCGTCGCGCGGGCAGCGGATGCTGTTCTCCGCGACCCTGGACAACGGCGTCGACGTGCTGGTCAAGCGCTTCATGAACGACCCGATCACGCACAGCGTCGACTCGGCGCAGTCGCCGGTCTCGACGATGGAGCACCACGTGCTGCACCTCGAGGAGACCCACCGGCTGCCGGTGCTGGTCGACCTGACCGCGGCCCCGGGCCGCACGCTGGTCTTCACGCGGACGAAGAGCCGCGCGAAGGCGCTGACGCGCAAGCTCGTGGCGTCCGGCGTCCCGGCGGTGGAGCTGCACGGCAACCTCGGCCAGAACGCGCGCACGCGCAACCTCGAGGCGTTCTCCTCGGGCGCGGCGAAGACCCTGGTCGCGACGGACATCGCGGCGCGCGGCATCCACGTCGACGACGTCCGGCTGGTCATCCACGCGGACCCGCCGGTCGAGCACAAGGCGTACCTGCACCGCTCGGGCCGCACGGCGCGCGCGGGCGCGTCCGGCACGGTCGTGACGCTGATGACGGACGCGCAGGTCCGCGACGTGCGCGACCTGACGCGCAAGGCCGGCATCAAGCCGACGACGACCCAGCTCGGCCCGGGTCACCCGCTGCTGGCGGAGCTGGCCCCGGGTGAGCGCTCGTTCACGGCGTCGCCGAAGCGGCCGCCGGTGGACGACCGGCCGAAGAAGGTCTCGGCGACCGGCGCGGCACCGGGTTCGGGCCGCGGCCGGCGGGGCGCTCCCGCCACGCCGAAGGAGAACCGCGGCGGACAGCGTTCCCGGGCGAACGGCCAGGCGCGGCGCGACGAGTCGCAGCAGCCGCGGTCGGAGCGTCAGGGTTCGGGCCGGTCGGGAGCCGCTTCGGGCGGTTCGCGGCGGTCCGGTGCTCCGGCGGCTACGGGCGGCGCTCGCCGCTCCGGTGCCCCGGCTGCTTCGGGCGGTCGCCGCGCGGGCTCCGGCTCGAGCGGTGGCGCCGCGGCGTTTTCGTCCGGCACCCGCGCGGGCGGGCGCCGGGGCCGCTGACCTGTCCTGCGAATGAACGAACGACGCGACCCCGGGCCCACGGTCCGGGGTCGCGTCGTTTCCGGCTTCACCAGGGGGCGGGTCCGCGGAGCCCGTGCCATGCTCTCGTGATGGAAGACACTGACCTGGTGCAGACCGGCATCGGCCTGCTGGCGTCGGTCTACCGGCTTCGCCAGAACCTCGAAGAGGGCGGCGAGCCGGGCACGAGCGGCTACCCCGAGCTGCTCGAAGGCGCGCTCGAGTACACCTCGACGACCGTCGGCGAGCTGGCCCAGCGCCAGGAGGCGATCATGCGCGGGCTGCTGATGGGGTTCGTCAAGGTCGTCGAGGCCTACGAGCGGGAGAACCCCGGGCCGGACGTCCTGCAGCTGCTCCAGCAGCTCTCGCTCGAGGTCGCGGTGGGGTGAGCTAGAGCGACGCGGTCAGCCCGCGGGCCCGCAGCACCGCGCGCTCCAGGGGCCGGAACACCAGCAGCTCGATCCCGATGCCGACCAGCAGGATCAGGAAGATCGCCGCGATCACCGTCTCGATGCTGTTCAGCGACGACCCCTGGTTCAGGTACGCGCCGAGCCCGACGCCCAGCTGCGGCGACAACGCGATCAGCTCCGCGGCCATCAGCGAGCGCCACGAGAACGCCCAGCCCTGCTTCAGCCCCGCCAGGAACCCCGGCAGCGCCGCGGGCAGCAGGATGTGCCGGGCCGACGAGAACCGGTTCGCGCCCATCACCTGGCCGACGCGCGGCAGGATCGGCGGGATCTGGTCGATGCCGGACACCAGGCCGTTGGCGATCGACGGCACCGAGCCGAGCAGGACGACGAAGTAGATCGCGCCGTCGTTGATGCCGAACCACAGGATCGCGGCCGGCACCCACGCCACCGACGGCAGGCTCTGCAGCCCCGTCAGCAGCGGCCCGATCGCCGCCCGGACCACGCGGACCTTCGCCACGACCAGGCCCAGCGGCGTGCCGATCACGACGCCGGCGACGAAGCCGAGCGCGGCGCGGTGGACCGACGTCCAGACGAAGCCGAACACCTGGCCGTCGACGACGCGGCTCCAGAACTCGTCCCACACCGCGAGGGGCGCGGGCAGCTGGGCCTCCGACCAGAACGCCGCCGCCCACAGGACCTGCCAGACCACGATCAGCAGGACGAGCGCGCCGACGGGCGGCAGGAAGCCCCAGGCGAACCGGTTCCAGAAGCCCGGGCGGCGGTCGCCGGCCGGGGTATCGAGCGAGTCCAGTCCGGCGCCGACCGCGTCCAGGTCGGCCGCGGCGTCCACTTCGGACCGGTCAAGCTGCGGCATGGGTGCTGATCACCTCTCGCAGGTGCCCGGTGATTTCTTCGGTCAGCTCCTCGGCGTCGGCCAGCGGCACGTCCGTCCACTCGCGCACGACCTTGCCCGGCCGCGACGACAGCAGCACGACCCGCTGCCCGAGCCGGACTGCCTCGCGCACGTCGTGAGTCACGAACAGCACCGACGTGCCGGTGCTGCGGTAGACGCGCAGCAGCTCGCCCTGCAGGACGTCGCGGGTGATGGCGTCGAGCGCGGCGAACGGCTCGTCCATCAGCAGCAGCGCCTGCTCCGGGTCGCCGCCGACGCGCAGGGTCGCGGCCAGCGCGCGGGCCAGCGCGACCCGCTGCCGCATCCCGCCGGACAGCTCGTGCGGGCGCTTGCCGCCCGCGCCGTTCAGCCGGACGAGGTCCAGCAGCTCGGCGGCCTTTCCGCGGCGCTCGGCGCGGCCGAAGCCCGCCAGCCGCAGCGGCAATTCGACGTTGCGGGCCGCGGTCAGCCACGGCATCAGCGCGGCCTCCTGGAACATGACCGCGGGCCGCGAGGTGTTCAGCGTGATCTTCCCCGCCGACGGCGCGTCGAGCCCCGCGACCAGGTTCAGCAGCGTGCTCTTGCCGCAGCCGGACGCGCCGAGCAGGCAGACGAACTCGCCGGGCGCGACGGTGAGGTCGACACCGTCGAGCGCGACGACCGCGCGGCCGGCCGGGCCGAACGTCTTGCGGACGCCGTCGAGCCGGACCGCGGTCGCGCCGGTGAAGCTGCTCCGGCCGGTCGGGAGGGTCGTGGTCATCGCAGGCTGCCTCTCCGGATCACTTGGCGAGTTCGGGAGCGTTCACGGCGGGCTGGTTCTTCTCCTTGAGGACCTCGTTCAGCGGACCGAAGTCGGCGAAGCCCTTCAACGCTACCGCCGACTTGACCACGCCCGCCGTCACCGAGTCCTGCGCGAGCTGCGGGAACTCGGCCGGGATCGGGTCGGTGGTCAGCTCGATGCCGGAGAACGCGCGGTCGATGACGCCCTGGCTGAGGCTGCTGCCGGCCAGCTCCTTGAGGGCGCCGTTGACGACGGTCTTCGCGTCCGCCGGGTTGGCCTTCGCCCAGTCGATCGCGGCCAGCTGGCCCTTCAGGACGGCCTTGACGGTGTCCGGGTGCTGCTGCAGGAACTCGCTGCGCACGATCACGACCGTGGTCGGGAAGCGGCCGCCCGGCCACAGGCTCTTCTCGTCGACGAGGACCTTCGCGCCGGCGTCGAGCACCAGCCGCGAGGACCACGGCTCGGGCAGCCAGCCGCCGTCGAGCTCGCCCTTCTTGAAGGCGTCGAGCGTCTTGGAGTTGTCCAGGTTGGTGATCTTGACCTGGTCGGTCAGCTGCTTGCCGGCCAGGAACTTCTTGAGCGCGACGTCCTGGGTGTTGGCCAGCTGCGGCGTGGCGATGGTCTTGCCCTTGAGCCCCTCGACGCTGGTGATGTCGGGCTTGACGACCAGCTGCGCGCCGCCCGAGACGGCGCCCGAGACCAGCTGGATGGTGCCCTTGGACTTGGTGAAGGCGTTGATCGCCGGGCCGGAGCCGATGAAGGCGATGTCGAGCGAGTTGCCCAGCAGCGCGTTGACCTCATCGGGGCCCGCGTTGAACGTCTGGGTGGTGAGCTTCGTCGAGCCCAGTTCTTGGGCGAAGAAGTCCTTCTTGACGCCGATCAGCGCGGGCGCGTGGGTGACGTTGGGAAAGAACCCGAGCCGCACCTCACCGGCCGCGCCGGCGTTCGCGGCCGGGGCAGTGGTGCTCTCCGCGGCGCGGGAACAGCCCGCGAGCACGCCCACGACGGTCAGGGCGGCCAGCGCCGAGGCCAGGAAGCGGGTTCTGTGGTGGGTGCGCACGTCGGCGTCGCCTTTCGGAGGTCGGTGTCGGGGCGAGGTTCGCACGGTCACCCACCAGGGCGCATAGCCATCCGCATCTCGGGAAACCCGGTGAGATTTCTTGACATCGGGAGCCGCTTGCGCCTATGGGCGACGGGGGATGGTCCCGGCATCTGAAACGGATGGGCGGTTTGGGCAACCCGTCGCATCACCCGGACGTGGTACAGGTGACGACGGATTCGGGAGGGAACATGACGAGCCGACGGGGCCAGGGAGCCACCGGCGTCCGCGTGGCGCTGGTCGTGCTGTTCATCGGAATGGGCCAGGCGACGTTCGAGTGGTTCAGGTCGCTCGGGATGGACACGGTGACCAGCCTGGTGGTCTGGGCGATCCCGGTCTTCACGGGAGCGGCGGTGACGCTGGTGCTGTGGCTGGCGTCGGACCGCGCGTTTTCCCTGCGCAACTGGCTGCCGGTGGCGGTGAGCATCCCGGTGTACCTGGGCGGGGCGTTCGGCCTGGTCACGGGCGAGGCGACCCTGGTGGCTTCGATCGTGACGGGGGTCGGGTTGGGGATCGCGGTGGTGGCGGTGACGGGATTGCTCCGGTCACGGCGGCGCGAGGAGCCGGTGCGCCGCTAGCGCCCCAATGTGGCGTTCGGTGCGTTCAACGCACCCAATGTGGCGTTCGGTGCGCTGGACGCAACCAACGCCACATTGGGGCGCTCGGTCAGCGGCGCAGGAGCAGGGACACGTCGCCGAACTCGTGCCACAGGTACCGGCGCTCCACCGCCGCGTCGTACGCGCGCTGAACCAAGTCCCTTCCCGCCACTGCCTCCAGCAACAGCAGGTGGGATGCGTCCGGTGCGTGCAGGCCCGTGATGATTCCGTCCACCACTCGCGCCGGGCGGTCCGGGCCCAGGACCAGGTTCGTCCAGCCCTCGGCCGCGCCCTCCGGCGCCGACTCCAGGGCCCGGGCCGCCGTCGTGCCCACCGCGATCACGCGGCCGCCTCGCGATCGCACCCAGGACACCAGCGCCGCCGTCGTCGGCGGGACCCGGAACCGCTCCGCCTGCGGTGGCTCGCCTGCCTCCGGCGAAGACACCCCCGTGTGCAGCACCAACGGCGCGAACAGCACGCCGTCCGTGACCAGGCGGGTCACCAGCGACGCGGAAAACGGCCGCGCCGCCGAGGGCATCTCCGCGCTGCCCGGCTCGCGGGCGAACACCGTCTGGTAGTCCGACAGCGGCCACTCCCGCGGCACGTACCCGTACCGGATCGGCCGACCCGCCGCCGAGAGGAAAGCCAACCCCTCGACCGACACCTCCGCCCGCCACAGCCGCGCGTTGCCCGGCGCGGCCGGAGCCACCAGCGTCAGCGACGCTCCCCCGGGCAGCTCCAGCCGCTCCCCCGGCCGGCCATCGAGCAACGGCCCCCCGGGCGCGCGCAGCTCGACGACCCACGTGCCGTCATCCAGCGCCGTCGAGAAGTGGACGACCACCGGACGTCCCCCGCGCACCGCGTCGACCGCCGCCGGCAGCGTCCCCGACGTGTTCACCACCAGCAGGTCCCCGGGGCGCAGGTGCGAACCCAGGGACGAGAACACCGTGTGGTGGACGCCCGCAGGCGACGCGACCAGCAAGCGGACCTCGTCCCTCGCCAGGCCGCGCGCCTCGGGCGGGGCCGAGGCCGACAGCTCGTCCGGCAGGTCGAACCGGATGTTCATGCGCTCACCAGCAGGTCCGCCGCCCGGTAGCGGCCGCTGGGCGGACGTTCGTCCAGCAACCGGAGGAACGCCGGGACCGCGGACGACGGCAGCGGCCGGTCGGAGATGTCCTCGCCCGGGAACGCGCGCTGGTGCATCGCCGTGCGCAGGTCCCCCGGGTCGACCGCGTACACCGCGAGGTCCGGGTTCTCCGCGCCGAGCACGGCCGTGACCTGGTCGAGCGCGGCCTTCGCCGAGCCGTAGCCGCCCCAGCCTTCGTACGCCTCGACGGCGGCGTCCGAGCTGACATTGATGATCGCGCCGCGAGAAAGAGCCGGCAGGAGCAGCTGCGTCAGGGCGAGCGGCGCGAAGACGTTCACGCGGTAGACGTTTTCCAGTTCCGCCAGGGGATAGCTCCCCAGAGACGGCAGCGGGCTGACGCCCAGGGAACTCGCGTTGTTGACGAGCAGGTCCAGGGAAGGACAGGCGTCGGCCAGTGCAGCGCGGTGGGCCGGGTCGGTGACGTCGCCGGGGACGGCCGTGAAGCCGATCTCGTGCGCGGCCGAACCCAAAGCGGCCGCGTCCCGGCCGTCGCCGATGACTGTCCACTTGCGACTCACCAGGGCGGCGGCCAGGGCTCGGCCCAGACCCGCGGACGCACCGGTGACGAGTGCGGTTGGCATGGTTCCTCCTTCGAGGGGTACCACACCATCGTCAAACCTCTACATTACTCGATGTCAACCGAAGCCCGGCCGCGCAGCAGGAAGTACGCTGCCAGCGAAACGACCAGCCCGACGTAGTACGCGAGATCCGCGCCGTGCAGCGCCGACGCGACCGGTCCGGTGTAGAGGGACGTGTTCATGAACGGCACCGCCGCCCCGAACCCCACGACGAACGCCACGAGCGCCGCCCAGGGGCGCACGGAAACGGCCGCCAGGACGTCGACGCGCCGGCCGCGGCGGGTCCGCGCGAGCCAGTCCGGGATGACGACGCCGAGGAACGGCGGGATCCAGTAGCTGACGAACAGCAGCACGTTCTGGAACTTGGCCGACAGGTCGCCGCTGTGCATCCAGAGGATCAGCGCGAACGCGAGCACCGTGACGACCACCGCCGACACCGGGCGCCGCAGCCGGACCCCGACGGTCTGCAGGGCCAGCGAGCCGCTGTAGTCGTTCATCGCGTTCGACGAAACCGCCGCGAGCGCGATCACCGCCAGCGCGAGCGCGCCCAGGAATCCGCCGCCGAGCAAGGCGGCGACCCCGGGCGCCGTCTGGTCACCCAGCGACGAACCCAACGCGAGCCCGAGGCCTTCGCCGATCGCGTACGACGCCGTCAGGCCGAGCAGCGTCGCCCAGAACACCGAGCGCGACGACGTCGCGGCCGGCAGGTAGCGGCTGAAGTCCGAGGCGTAGGGCGCCCAGGAGATCGCCAAGGACAGCGTGATCGTCGTGAACAGCACGACACTGCCCGCCAGGTCGGCGCCCGAGGCCGTGTCGGCGGTCGCGATCCGGTGTCCGGAAAGGACCTTCACGGCGAGCGCGGCGAACGCGAGCACCAGCAGCACGCTCATCACCGCCTGGACGCGGTGGATCAGGGCGTAGCCGAACACGCCGAGCGCGCACTGCAGCACCAGCACGATCAGCACCGCGGCCCAGAACGGCAGCCCGGTCAGCTCGGCCAGTGCCTCCCCGCCGAACAGGCCGACCAGCGCGTCCCAGGCGATCGAGCCGAGCCACTGGACGAGCCCCGGCAGCACGACGCCGCCGCCGAAGGGCAGCCGGGCGAGCGGCAGCTGGCCGGTGCCGGTACGCGGCCCCCAGGTGGACAGGTACGCCACCGGCAGCGACCCGAGCACGGTGCCGGCGAGCATCGCGGCCAGGCCCGTCCAGAACCCGAGGCCGTACGCCGCGGCGAGCGTGCCGGTGAACACCGCCGTCATGGTCAGGTTCGGCGCGAACCACACGCTGAACAGGCGCCACGGCCGCCCGAACCGGTTGCCCTCCGGCACCGGCGCGATGCCGTGGGTTTCGATCGCCAGGTCACGGCCTCCGGTGGGCATGCGCCCGCCGAAGACCTCCGCACCCAGTCCGTTCATGTGCTGCCTCCTGTCCCGCTCACCCTAAAGCGCACCCGCGTGGTGTAACGCGACGGCCCGAACGGGCGAATCACGGTTGGCCGTTGCCGGACCGCCGTACCCACCCGCCAGGATTGCCCGGCGAGGCCACCGGGAGGGTTGCGTGGTCCAGCATCCGCGGACGCTCGCGATGACCGGCCTGCTGGCCGCCGGTTTCGCGCTCGGCGTCACGACGTCGACCCTCAAGGCGGCCGACGGGTCCCACTCCGCGCTCGACACAGCGCTCAGCACCGCGACGGGGTTCCTGTTCCTGCTCGCCGGCGCGGTCGCGCACGTGCGGCGCCCGGCGAACCCGATCGGCGTGCTCCTCGCGCTCGCCGGCGTCGCGGTCTTCCTCGAAGACCTGCAGTTCGCCCGGGACCCGGTGCTGCACGCGATCGCCGTGCCGCTGCGCGCCGCCGCCGGCCCGGTGATCGCGCACCTCGTGCTCGCCTTTCCCCACGGGAAGCTCCGGTCGCGGTGGGAACGGCTGCTCGTCGCCGCGTCCTACCTGGTGGCGTGCGGCCTGGGGTTGCTCGGACTCCTGGCCCGCGACGACCCGCGTGACCTGCCGGCGGTTTCCGTCCGCGTGCTGGAGCTCGCGGCCACGGCGATCGGCGCCGGGGTGATCGTCGTGCTGCTCCACCGGTGGCTGACCGGAGGGGCGCCGCAGCGGCGGCTGCTGTCGCCGGTGCTCACGATCGCGCTGTCCGGCGCGCTCGCGTCGGGGGCCGGCACCGCGCTCGGCGACGGCCACCCGCTGTCGGAACCGTTGCTGCAGGTCTACCGGGTCCTGTTCTGCCTGTGGCCACTGGCGTTCCTGGCCGGCGTGCTGCGGGCCCACGTCGGCAACGCGGAGATGATCCGGCTGCTGCTGGAGCGCGACGGCACCGGCCTGGCGGCGCTGGTGCAGGACGACGAGGTGTGGAAGGACAGCCGGTCGATCGACGCGCTGAACGCGGCGGCCGGGCTGGTGCTGGACAACCAGCGGCTGACGGCGGAGCTCGAGCGGCGGCTGGCCGAGGTGCGGGCGTCGCGGGCCCGGCTCGTCGCGGCGGGCGACGAGGAGCGCCGCCGCCTGGAGCGCGACCTGCACGACGGCGCTCAGCAGCGGCTGGTCAGCGTGGTGCTGCTGCTGCGGATGGCGGGCCGGCGCTACGGCGGTGCGCTGCCGGCGGACGTCCGGGCGCTGCTGTCCGGCGCGGTCGACGAGCTGCAGACCGCGATCACCGAGCTGCGCGAACTGGCCCGCGGCATCCGCCCGGCGATCCTCACCGAAGCGGGCCTGGTCCCGGCGGTGCGCTCGCTGGCCGACCGGATCCCGATGGAGGTGGCGCTCGCGGTGGGCGCGGTGCCCCGGCTGGACGCGGCCGTCGAGGCGACGGCGTACTTCGTGGCGTCCGAGGCGCTGACGAACGCGTTGAAGCACGCGGAGGCCGACCACGTGGACGTGCGGATCGCGGTCGAGGGGACGCAGCTGCGGGTCGAGGTGACCGACCCGGGCGTCGGTGGCGCCGACGTCGAGGGCGGCACGGGCCTGGCGGGGCTCCGCGACCGCGTCCAGGCCCTCGGCGGCGAGCTCGAGGTCCGCAGTGACGCCGGCGGGACGACGGTCCGCGCGGTCATCCCGCTCGCCGAGACCCCCGGAAAGCCGTGAAGGCCTCCTTACCGGCCGAAGAAGCCGGTAAGGAGGCCTTCACGGACCTTGCTGCTAGACGAGCAACAGGAACAGCAGCCCGTTGGGCGTGCCGAGACCCGTCACGTCGTCGTAGCCCGGGGTCGTGTGGATCGTCAGACCCTGGTAGTCGAGCGTGCGCACCGAGGTGAGCAGGCCGTCCGAAGCGTCGACCGAGTTCGCGTAGTCGACGCGCTCCACCGCGGCATCCACGTGCTTCACGTCGCTGATCGCCGCGGTGCGGGAGGTCAGCTTGTAGATCACGGGGTTGATGAAGCCGTGGTGGAAGTGGTCGAAGCTGTCGGCCACCGCCATGATGCCGGCGAACACCGGCGACGCGAGGCTCGTGCCGCCGATCCGGTATTGGTCGTAGTAGGCGCCGTCCGGGAAGGTCTGCGTCTGGCCGACCAGGAAGCCGGTGTTCGGGTCGCCGACCGCGGAGATGTCCGGGACGACCCGGCCCTTCTTGTGGCCGACCTGGTTCTTGGTCGACAGCGCGTCCGGCACGACGCCCTTCTGGTAGAAGGGCTGCTCGAACAGGCGGCTGGTGCCGCCACCGGAACCGCTGGTGTAGGCGGCCGGGCCGTAGACGCCGTTGGTCAGCGTCGACTTGCTGGTCTCCCAGCCGGTCTCGAAGATCCGCTTGCCGTCCTTGCCGATCGCGATGGACGTGCCGCCGACCGCGGTGATCCACGGCGCCGAGGCGGAGAAGTCCGGCGACGGCGTGCCGAGGCGCGCGACCTCGTCACCGTTGTCACCCGAGGAGAAGTAGACGCCGATGCCCTCGAGCACCGCCTGCAGCGAGATCTGGTTGAACACCTTGACCTCGTCGGCCGGGATGTCCTCGCCGGTGTCGCCGTAGGAGTTCGACACGATGTCGGCCTTGTGGCCGGCGATCACGTAGTTCAGCGCCACGTCGAGGGCGTTGTCCTCGCAGGACTCCCCGCCGACGTACAGGATGTCCGCGCCCGGTGCGAGACCGTGGGCGGCCTCGACGTCGAGCGTCTCCTCGCCGTACCAGCCCGCCGCGTCACACTGGTCCGGCGGCTCGAGGACCGGGTTCGCCGGGAAGACGTGCTGCTTGAACTGGCTCTGCTTCAGCGGGTGCTGCGGGTCGTTCTTCTTCGCGTAGGTGCTCGCGTCGGCGTAGATGGTCGGCGAGGCGAACGCGTCGACGATGGCGATCGTGGTGCCCTTGCCGTCCGCGCCGACCTTGTCGACGCCGTAGGCCGACCGCAGCTGCGCCGGGGTGTAGCCGCACGGGGCGTAGGGCAGGTGCTGGCCGTTGTAGGCGGGGTCGGTGGTGTCGACCTTCTCGCCGTAGTAGGCGCTGCACGGCCGCGCGTTGCGGAAGCCGGGGCCGGGCGCGACGTCGGACGGCGTCCCGGAACCGGTGGCGTGGTCCGGCTTGAACAGGTTGGTCGCCTGGTCGACGCCGACGACACCGAGGACGTCGGCCGCCAGGTTCGCGGGCACCGACAGGTTCTTGTCGGCGGCGCGGAGGGTCTGGCCCTTGACCTTGTACTTGCCCAGCTTGACGCCGAACGCGTTCTGCGTCTGGCCGGCGGTGCCGGTGGCCTCGACGTAGGCGCGGTTCGACGGGACGTCACCGATGCTGAACCCGCTGCCGGTCAGCCACGACTTGACGGCGTTCACCGTCGCGTCGCCGGCGGCGAACCGGTCCCGCACCTGCTCGGGGCTGAGGTACTGCCGGTAGGTCTTGCTGTCCGGATCGGACACGGCCTGCGCCAGCGCCTCGGCGCCGGCGTTGTCGCGCTGGTTCAGGTAGACCCGGAAGCTCAGCTTGGACGCGGGCGCCGTGTCGGCGACCTTCGCCTGCGCGTTCGCCCACAACGGGTGCGACTGCGGAATGTCCTGACGCCCCTGCGCGGACGCCGTCGCCGGCAGGGCGCCGGTCAGGCCGCCCACCACCGCGAGCGAAAGGAGCAGGGTGGAGCTTCTTCGCACAGAAATCTCCCTCTTCGAAAGCGGCCCCCAGGAAATGGGCCTGGAACACCGGACGAGACTAGATCGGTGTTCCGCTCGCGGGGAAGTACTTGCGGAACCGTTATCTGGTCGCGAATTCACGGGTCCCGGCGCGTGGTACGGAAATCCGATTTGTCGCTCGGATTACGCGAGGATTAATACCCGATGAGAGGTAAGTCCGGTTCGTGCCCGTATTGCGGAACACGCGAGCTGGTCGGCCACCACCTACGAAAGTCGGTTGCTCCGTCCACTCGGGACAGTCCGCCGGTGACGGCAGTTCGGCCGTCAGGCGCGCGCTTCGAGCCGCCGGTCCACCGCCGCGGGCGCGAACTCGGCCTCGACGACCATCGCCACCGCCCCGGCGAGCGCTTCGCCGCGGCCGCCGATTTCGACGCGCAGGTTGCGCGTCGAGCGGGGCAGTGCGCGCCGGTAGAGCACTTCGCGGACACCGGCCACGAAATGCGGCTCGGCGAGGTCGCCGGCGATCACCAGCACGCCCGGGTTGACCACGCAGACCAGCGTCGCGAGTACCTCCCCCACCTCGCGGCCGGCCTCCTCGGCGAGCCGCACCGCCGCCGGTTCGCCCGCCAGGATCCGCTCACGGACGCCCGAACCCGACGTCGTCGGCAGGCCCAGCTCCGTCAGCCGGGCGGCCAGCGCACCGCCGCCGGCGACCGCCGCCAGGCAGCCGAGCGAGCCGCACAGGCAGCGCGCGTCCGGGTGCCCCGGCAGCCGGACGTGCCCGATGTCGCCCGCCCCGCCGTCGATACCGCGGTACACCTCGCCGCCGATCACCATGCCGGCGCCGATCCCGGTGGACGCCTTGACCACGACCAGCGCGGCCGTGTCCGGGTACCGGGCGCGGTGCTCGCCCAGCGCCATCAGGTTCGCGTCGTTGTCGACCAGCACCGGGGCGCCGAAGCGGACCCCGAGGTGGGCGTCGATCGGGTAGCCGTCCCAGCCGGGCATGATCGGCGGCTGCGTGACGCGGCCGCGCCCGGGCTCGACCGGGCCCGGCACGGAAATCCCCACCCCGCACACCGGCCGGTCCACCCCGGCCAGCATCTCCCCGAACCACTCCGCGATCCGGCCGAGCACCGGCTCCGGCCCGTCGGCGACGCGCAGGTCGCCCGCGCGGTGGGCCAGCCGGCGTCCCGCCAGGTCGGTGAGCGCGGCCTCGGCGTGCATCGTGTCGACGCTCGCGGCGAGGACGACGGCGTGCCGCTCGTCGAACCGCAGCTGCCGGGCCGGGCGGCCGCCGGTCGAATCCTCCTGGCCGCCCTCGGCCAGCAGGCCCGCCCCCTGGAGCCGGTCCAGCCGCGCGGTGAGCGTCGTGCGGGACAGCCCGCTGCGCGTGAGCAGGGCTTTGCGTGTGGTCGCCTGCCCGGTCCTGACCAGCTGCAACAGCTCGCCGGCGCTGGTCGTCATCGCCCTCCCTCGGACTTCTGTCCATTGACAATACACAAGTCGGAGATAGATTGGACATATGGACGTAACATGGGGACGGGCCGCGGCTGTCCTGGACGGCAACTGGCTCGGCTCGTCGACCGTGCCGTCGCGCTCGCTCTACCCGCACCAGTGGAGCTGGGACTCGGCGTTCATCGCACTCGGCCTGCGGCACCTGTCCCCCGCGCGAGCGCGTCGCGAACTGCTGACGCTGTTCTCCGCGCAGTGGCGCGACGGCCGCGTCCCGCACATCCTCTTCAACCCCGGCACCCCGCCCGAGGCGTACTTCCCGGGCCCGGACTTCTGGCGCGCGCGGCGGACGTCGGGGCTGGTCCAGCCGCCGGTGCACGCGCGGGCGGTGCTGGCGGTGCACGAGACCGAGCCCGATCGCACGTTCCTCGCCACGCTGTACCCGAAGCTGCGGGCCTGGCACGAGTACCTGCGGGTGTCGCGGGACGCCGGCGGGCGCGGGCTGGCGGCGATCGTGCACCCGTGGGAGTCCGGGATGGACAACAGCCCGGCCTGGGACGGCCCGCTCGCCCGCGTCACGCCGTCGGCCGGGTTCGTCCGCCGCGACCTGCAGCACGGCGACGCCGCCGACCGGCCGAGCGACGAGGACTACGGCCGGTACGTCCGGCTCGCCGCGGACTACCGCGACCGGGGCTACCAGGACTTCGGCGACTTCGTCGTGGAGGACCCCGGCTTCAACGCGATCCTGGCCGACGCCGAACTGGCGCTGGCCGAGATCGCCGATGAGCTGGGCCTGCCCGCGGCCGCCGCCACGCACCGCGAGTCCGCGGCGCGCGTCGCGAAGGCAATGCAGGAAACGTTGTGGGACAAGGACTTCTTCTTCGCCCGCGACGTCCGGACCGGCTCGCTGACCCGCGCACACACGTGCGCGGGCCTGCTGCCGCTGCTGCTGCCGGACCTGGCCGCCGCCCCGGCCCTGCTGGCGACGGCCACCGGGCCCCGGTTCCGGCTCGGGCGCGGGCACGGCATCCCGAGCCACGACCTGACCGCACCGGACTTCGACCCGGGCCGCTACTGGCGCGGCCCGTCGTGGGCCAACGTCGGCTGGCTGGTCCGCCAGGGGCTGCTGCGCCACGGCGAGCACGCGCTGGCCGGCCACCTGCGTGACGACCTCGTCTCGACGGCCGCGCGGACGGACTTCGCGGAGTACGTCGACCCGCTGACCGGGGCCGGACACGGTGCCCGGTCGTTCGGCTGGACCGCGGCGCTGACCCTGGACCTCCTCGCTCAGCCCGCCGCCGTCGCGTAGTCCGAGCCCAGCCAGGTCTCGTCGATGCGGAGCCGCCTGTAGCGCGTGCTGTCGCTCGATGCCGCGTACGTGCTTGTCAGGCGGAGGCGGACGTACCTGGCCGTCACCGCGGTAAGGTCGACGAACTGGACGCCGCGGTGACTCGGGAGCGTGCCGGACTTCACCGCGCTGCCCCAGTTCTTGCCGTCGCCCGACACGAACACCTGGTACGCCTTGATGCGCGCGGACTGTTCGGTGTCCGACCGGGCGTAGCTGACCGAGTCCTCCCGCTGGTTGACGCCGAGGTAAAGGACCTTCTTCGCCGACCCGAGGTCGTAGTCGAGGGTGACCGGGAGAGTCTTGTTGCTGTCGAAGTACGTCAGGTAATCGCCGTCGCTCGCCGCCTGTCCACTGTGGTCACTCGCGGACGCGCTCGCCTTGAGTGTCACCGTCTTCGGGTCGTACGTGCCCGTGCGGTTCCCTGACGTGAAACGGACGGTGCCGCCGGGCGCGGAGGTGGCGACGCCGGAACCGGCCACTACCAGTCCCACGACCGCGCAGGAGATCAGCAGGAATCTTTTCACCGTGAACCGCCTTTGTCATGAATCGAGAAACGCTCGGCATGACGGCGGAACACTCAGCGTACGAGTCCCGCTAGCGGGGTGTCAAGATCGCCGGAAAAGCCCGACGGCACCGTAACCCGGGGGACCCGCGCCACCCCCAGTGGGACGCGGGTCCCCCCGGCGTTCGTGTGGACGGAAAGCGGTGGGGACACCGGGCGGACACCGGTGTCCTTTCGGGATTTTCGCAGTCTACCTTCGAGGAGCCCGCCGAAAACGTGCGTTCGTCATGGTCCGGACCATGAATCCGGCATGATCCGGGCGGCTCAAGCGAATCCTACGCCGGACGTCAGCAGGTGGAACGCCCGTTCGGCCGCCGCGACGGCCTCCGGGTGCCGCCGGGCCGCGGTGACGCCGGCCGCGACCGCGTCCATGTTCGCCGTGGCCAGCGTCCGGCGGACGGCCGCGATCTGCGCGGCGGCCAGCCCGGCGTCGAGGGCCGGGACACCGGCCTCGGCGAGCGCCTCGGCCAGCGCCGCCTCCCCCGCGGACGTGAACTCGGCCAGCCGCGCCACCAGCGCCGGCGTGCCGGTGACCAGCCGGAACACCTCGAGCACCGCGGGCTCGTCGCAGAGGCCCGTGACCGGCGACCGCTCTTCGAGCCCCCGCAGGAACGCCTCCCGCAGCGCCGACAGGGCGCCCTGCCCGGGCCGCCGGGCGCGGACGACGTCCGCCGCGTCGGTCTCGTGGTCGGCGAACCGGTGCAGCACCAGGTCCTCCTTCGTCGGGAAGTAGGCGAAGAGGGTCCGCTTGGACACCTCGGCCACCCGCGCCACCTCGGCGACCCCGACGGCGTCGAACCCGCGCTCGGTGAAGAGCCCGATGGCCGCCGTCGAGATCGCCGCCCGCGTGCGGAGCTTCTTGCGCTCGCGCAGGCCCAGTTCTTCGGTCACGTCACTCAGCGTAGCGCCCCGGTGTCAGGCCTTCTGCAGGCCAGGCCGTCCTGCTTGCACTACGTAGCTGACGTCGTTCTTGATCACGACCGACGCCGGGTCGTAGACGCTCGTGTCGGAGGTGGTCATGAAGTCCGCCCGCATCTGCGCCGGCGTGGTCGTGACGCGGACGTACCCGCGCTCGCCCTTGCAGTACTTGACGTGCGGGTTGTTCGCCAGCCAGGCCGCGCTCGGCGGGCTCGCGGTGTCGCTGTTGCTGGTCACCGACGTCGTGACCAGCTCCGAGCCGATGAGCGGGTCGCTGTGGTCGAAGTAGTCGAGCCGCAGGTCGGCGGCCCAGTGCCGGTGGACGTCGCCGGTGAGCACGACCGGGTTGGCGACCTTCCGGTCGACCCAGCCCTGCTGGATCCGGTTCCGGGAGGCCTCGTAGCCCTGCCAGGAGTCGGGGCTTTCGCAGGTGGCCTTGTTGCCGTCGCCGTCCCGCGTGGCGAAGAAGACCTGCTGGCCGAGGAAGTCCCAGGTGGCCGGGTGCGACTCGAACTGCTTGAGCAGCCAGGCTTCCTCCGTGCTGCCGAGGATGCTGCGCGAGGTGCTGCGCATGTCCGTGCAGGACGGGCCGGCGTCGCCGGACGGGTCGGCGACCTGGGCGTTGCGGTACTGGCGCGTGTCGAGCATGTGGAACCGGGCCAGGTTGCCCCAGACGAACTGCCGGTACAGCTGGATCGACGAGCCGTTCGGCTTCGCGGTCGAGCGGATCGGGGTGTGCTCGTAGAACGCCTGGAACCCGGCGGCCTTGCGCACGGCGGGCGCGGGCGAGGTGGTGCCGTTCCAGTTGTTCATGACCTCGTGGTCGTCGAAGACGACGATCCACGGCGCGATCGCGTGCGCGGCCTGCAGGTCGGCGTCGGTCTTGTGCTGCCCGTGGCGGGCGCGGTAGAGCGCGAGCGTGGTCGCGTCGTCGGCGACGGCGAGGCTGCGCGGGTTGCGCTCCGCCGCGGCGCGGCCCGACTTCTTCTCGTAGATGTAGTCGCCGAGGAACAGCACCAGGTCCGGATCGTCGGCCACGACGCCCTTGTACGCGTGGTAGTAGCCCTCCTCCCAGTGCTGGCAGGAGGTGAAGCAGTACTTGAGCTGGTTGACCGTGGCCCCGGCGGCGGGCGCGGTGCGCGTGCGGCCGACCGGCGAGATGTAGCCGGAGCTCTTGAAGCGGTAGAAGTACTCGCGCGCCGGCTGCAGGCCCACCGGTTCGATGTGGACGCTGTGCGCGGACGCGCGGACCGCGTTCACCGAGCCGTTCTGCACGATCGAGGTGAACGCCTCGTCGTTCGCGATCTCCCATTCGACCGCGTAGGTGGCGTCCGGCATGCCGCCGTAGCCGTCGGCGTTGAGCGGCGCGGGCGCGAGTCTCGTCCAGAGCACCACGCTGTCGGGAAGCGGATCGCCGGAGGCGACGCCGAGCTGGAAGGGGTCGTGGACGGCGGGGGCGGCCGCCGTGGTGCGGGCGTTCGCCCAGGACGGCAGCGCCGCCGACGCCGCGGTGGCGGTGACCGCGGCGAGCCCGCCGAGCAGGACCTTGCGCCGGTTGACCTGAACCATGTCGGAAATGCCTTTCGGGGGAAGGGGAGCCGCGGTCAGGCCGCGAAGTCGGTGATGCCGTCGGAGCAGGACTTCAGGTCCGGTTTGGCGGTCGTGTAGTTGGCGACGCAGACCTTGTAGAACACCCAGCCGCCGTGCGGGACCGTGACGGCCTTGTCGACCTTCGTGCCCTCGCCGGTGGAGTTCCAGACGTAGAACGGCCCGGCGCCGCCCTTGAGCCAGTACGCGACGACGGCGGAGTAGCCGTCGGCGTCCGTGTCGTAGACCAGGAAGTGCGAGTCGGACGAGCGGTACTGCCCTTCGCCCGCGCAGGCGTCGGCGCACTGGCCGCTGCCCGAGCCGACGCCGCAGTCGGGCGCGATCCGCTGGTCCGAACCGGTGTAGACGTAGGTGTCCGAGATGTACCCGCCGAGCGCGGGCACGTAGTCCCACAACGTGCTCGTGCCGTAGGTCCCGGTCACCGAGGAACCGGTGATCTGGCAGTCGATGGTGACCGACGCGCCGTTCGCGACGGTCTTGACGGCCGTGGCTCCCGCGGTGGGTGCCCGGCGGACGTTGAGCGGGTCGCCGGCGGTCTTGACGGTGCCGGTCGCCGCGGCGGACGCCTCGATCGCGCCACCCACCGCGAGCGCGCCGACCGTCGCGAGGACGATCACTGATCCGGCCATCCGCCGGAGGTTCGAACGCTTCATGGCGGGAGCGTGACCCCGGCTCGTACACGACGCGTACAAAGCGTCCCGGCGTGCGCAGACACTCCGAATGGATCTAGCCCGCGAGGTCGGACGCGCCCTAGCATCCGGCTATGGGGGAACTCATCGGGCAGGTTGAGGCCACCTCGCTTACCATCCGCGTCCTCGGTCCGCTGGAGGTCACCGCTTCCGGACGGGTGATCCCGCTCGGCGGTCCGAAGCCCCGGCTGCTGCTGGCCGCGCTGGCGCTGCAGCCGAACGTCGTCGTGTCCGCCGACGTGCTGGTCGAGGTGCTGTGGCCGGAATCGGCCCCGCGCTCGGCCGCGGCGAACATCCGCACGTACGTCCATTCGCTGCGCAGACGCTTCGCCGAGACCGATCCCGGCCTCGGCGACCGGATCAGCAGCCGGGCCTCCGGCTACCTGCTGACCGCGTCGCCGGAAGAACTGGACCACCTCGCGTTCACGGCCTTGGCCGGTGAGGCGCGCGAAGCGTTCGATCGAGGCGACGCCGAAAGCGCTCTCAAGCTGCTCGATCGCGCCGAAGCGCTGTGGCGCGGCGAAGTCCTCGAAGGACTCCCGCACGACCACAGCTGGGGCGCGAGCGTCGCCCGGCTCGCCGAACTCCGCCTGTCGGTGCAGGAACAGCGCCTGCGGGCGCGGATCGACCTCGGCCGCGGCGGCGAGGCCGTCGCCGAACTCCGCGGCCTGGTCACCGAACACCCGCTGCGCGAAGAGCTCTGGGCACAGCTGATCGTCGCGCTGCGCGCCGCCGGCCGGACCGCGGACGCCGTCGAGGCGTACGAATCGGCCGAGCGGGTGCTGCGCGAGGAGCTCGGCGCCGAACCGGGCGCCCGGCTGCGGGAGCTGCGCGCGACGCTCGTGACCGAAAGCGTGCCCGCCGGGCGCCCGGCGGAGTTCGTCCCGGTCTGCCAGCTGCCGCTCGACCTGCCGGACTTCACCGGCCGCGACGACGTCATCCGCGAGGTCGTCGGCCTGATGCGCGAGCGCGCGGACTCGGGGACGCCCGCGGTGGTCGTGCTCTCCGGCGCCCCCGGCGTCGGGAAGTCGGCGGTCGCCGTCCGGGTCGCGCACGCCGTGCGCGACGACTTCCCCGACGGCCAGCTGCACGTCGACCTGGCCGGCACGTCGTCGTCACCGCGGGCACCGATGGGCGTGCTCGCGGAACTGCTGCGGGCGCTGGGCATCCCGGACGCCGGCCTGCCGCGGGAACCGGCCGAACGCTCGGCGCTGCTGCGCTCGCGGCTGGCCGGGCGCCGGATGTGCATCGTGCTCGACGACGCCGGCAGCGCCGCCCAGGTCCGGCCGCTGCTGCCCGGGGCCGGCGCGTGCGCGGTGCTGGTGACCAGCCGGCTGCGGCTGCCCGGGCTCCCCGGGGCGACGCCGGTCGACGTCGACCTCCTGCCCGAGGCCGAAGCCGCGCGGCTGCTGCGGGGCATCGTCGGCGCCGAGCGGGTGGCCGCCGAACCGGAGAGCGCCGCGGCGATCCTGCGTCAGTGCGGGCACCTGCCGCTGGCGATCCGGGTGGCCGGCGCGAAGCTGACGAACCGGCCGGGCTGGACGCTGCGGCTGCTGGCCGACCGGCTGCGCGACGAGCGCCGCCGGCTCGACGAGCTGCGCGTCGGCGATCTCGCCGTCCGCGCGAGCGTGACGCTGTCCTACGACCTGCTGCCGATGTCGGCGGCCACGGCGTTCCGCGGGCTCGGGCTGCTCGGGCCGGTGCAGTTCCCGGCGTGGGCGGTCGCGGCCGTGCTGGGCCGCCGTGAGGCGGAGGACGTCCTCGACGTGCTGGTCGACGGCCACCTCGTCGAGCTCGTCGGGTCCGATTCGGCCGGGCAGCCGCGCTACCGGCTTCACGACCTCTTGCGCGTGTACGCGGTGGAGCTGGCGGAGCAGAGTGACGCGGCGAAGACGCGCGCGGCGCTTCGGCGTGTTCTCGAGGGGTACCTGGCGCTGGCACTCGAAGCCGCGCGCCGGATGCCGCTGCACTTCTTCGGCATGTACTGCGACGAGGAGCTGCCGCGGCCGGCGGTGCCCGCGCACGTGCTGCCGGACGACCCCGCGGTGTGGTTCGCCGCCGAACGGCACACGAGCGTCGCGGCGGTTTCGCTGGCCGCCGAGCACGGCTTCGACGACCTGGCCTGGCAGCTGGCGTCGGCGTTGACGCCGTACTTCGACCTGCGCGGGCACCAGGACGACTGGCACAGCACGCACACGATCGCCCTGGCGGCGGCCCGCCGGACGGGTTCGCTGCGCGCGGAGGCGATCGTGCAGCGCAACCTCGGCCAGTACCTGCTCTACCAGGACGAGTACGCCGGTTCGCGGGTGGCGTTCGCCGAGTCGAAGGCCCTGTTCGAGCGGGTCGGCGACGCGCAGGGCGTGGCGATCGCGCTGACCGGGCTGGCCACGATCCTGCGCATCAACGGCGAAGACGGCCTGGCGCTCGACCACTGTCACGAGGCGCTGAAGCTGTTCGCGGAGGAAGGCGACCCGAACGGCGAAGCGGTGGCTCGTCTCGGCGCGGGCGCGGTCTGGATGTCGCGCGGCTGCTACGCGGCGGCGAAGCGCTGGTTCACCGACGCGCTGGAACTGTCGGCGGCGATCGGCGACCGCCACCGCGAGGCGCACGCGTACAAGCGGCTGGGGTTGCTGTTCCAGCACCAGGGCAACCTGGCCGCGGCCCGCGAGCACGTCGACCAGGCGATCGCGATCTTCACCGAACTGGGTGACGACCACTGTGTCGGTTATGCCAACCAGAACCTCGGGGAGCTGTGCCTGCACAGCGGCGATTTCGCACACGCTCAGCTGCTGCTGGTGAACTCGCTTTCGGTGCACCGCCGGAACGGTGACCGGCGGTCGGAAGCGGAGGTGTCCCAGCTGCTCGGTGAGCTGCACCGGGCGTTGTCGCAGCCGGAACGGTCCCGGGACTACTCGGAGCGCGCGCTGGCGATCTGGCGCGAGCTTTCGTCGCGGCCGCCGGAGCCCGTGACCTCGGTGGAGGAGCCGCCGCACATCGCTTCCGCCTGATGCTTGTACGGATCATGTACGCCGCCCCGCCAGTCTTTCGCCACGTTCGAGTGAACGAGTGCGAGAGGAGAACCGGGGATGATCCGGATCAAGAAAGCCGGCCGCGTGACCGCGGCGGTTCTGGCCGCCGGGGCGGTGACGGCGCTGGCCGGAGCCCCCGCCGAGGCCGCCATCAACACCACCTGGACCGCCGATCTGTCCACCGTGGACACTGATGACGTCAATGTCGCCGCCGCCGGCGGAACGCTGACGCTGGCCGACGCCGCCTGGCACAGAACCGCGCGGGTGGTGGCCGGCAGCGAAGGCAGCCTCATCACCGCCGAGCACGCGCTGGCCACGCCGGCCAACCGCGTCAGCGCGGACCTGACCGCCGACGCGCCGAAGGGCACCAGCGTCGAGGTCGACGTCCGCGGCCGGACCGGCGCGGACGACTGGACCGAGTGGACGCCCGCGGGCATCACGTTCAAGACGACGGTCAGCTCCGTGCAGGTGCGCGTCAGCCTGCACAGCACCACCGACGGCGTCCGCCCGTCGGTCCGCGGCGTCGCGCTCAGCGCGGACAGCGCTCCGCAGGTCAACGCGCTGGCCGCGACGACGCCGCTGACCTACAAGGTGTACGGCACCCGCGAAGGGCTCGTCGGCGGCACCACCGCCAACGGCCACCAGATCGTCAGCCACGACCACTTCGTCTCGTTCCCGTCGGGCAAGTCCGTGTCCCCCAAGGGCACCGGCAACTACACCGCGAAGGTGTGCCGCACCGACGGCAGCAAGTGCGAGTACGCGCCGGTGTGGGAGATCGGCCCGTGGAACGAGCGCGACGACTACTGGAACCCGGCGTCGGTCCGGTCGGAGTTCAAGGACCTTCCGCAGGGCACGCCCGAAGCGCAGGCCGCGTACCTGCAGGGCTACAACGGCAAGAAGGACGACTCCGGCCGCACGGTCCAGAACCCGGCGGGCATCGACCTCGCCGACGGCGTGTTCTGGGACGGCCTCGGCATGTCGGACAACGGCTACGTGAACGTCACGTACCTGTGGACCGGCACCGGCCCGACGGGCACGGTGAAGACCGCGGGCGACCCGATGAACGTCCGGGCGAGCGCGAGCACCTCGGCGGCGATCAAGGGCATCGCAGCGAACTACGCCAAGGTGAACATCGAGTGCTACGTCCTGGGCGACAGCGTCACCGGCACGTTCGGCACGAGCACGATCTGGGACCGGATCGGCCCGGGCAACTACGTGTCGGACACGTACCTGCAGACGGGTTCCGACGAACCGGTCGCGCCCCTGTGCTGACCAGCGGCTCGAGTGAGCCCCGAGGTTCGCGTGGTTGACTGCCCTCACCCCCGCGAAAAAAGCGAAGGCCCGGCGTCCCCCGCCGGGCCTTCGCCCTTTCCCGCGCCCCACCCGGATCCACCGACAGGCGTGGGTTGAAGGGCGCCTTCACCGCATGTGACGTTGCGGCCCAGGGTCGTGGGAGGGCGCTGGCAGCGGATCCGGGCCCGATGCAGTGAATGACTCATTCCTGGCGCCTGGCGCCAGGAATGAGTCATTCACTGCGATCACAGCGCTCGGCGTTCGGATCGCGGGGCCGGACGCCGGGCTGCTGAACGCAACTTCGCCGGGACCCCGACACCGGACGCGGGGAAAGAGCCGTTCATGACATCCCTGCCGATATCCCGGCGAGCGGGACATCAATTCACAACCGTGAACAACTATCCGCCGGGTGTACAAGCGCCACTCCGTTGTGAAAAACTTCCGGGCACCTGGAACATTTCCCCACACGGAATGGCGGGCACCTGTGAGCGTTACCCGGAGAACCCTGCTGACCACCGCGGCCGGCGCCGCGGTGGCGGCGAGCGCCAGCACCTCCACGGCCGCGGCCGCAAGCACTTCAACCCCCCTTGACCAGGCATCCGTCACCCGGACGCTCCGCCAAGCGGCCGACTACGCGGTGGCCAAGCTCCGCGCGGTCGCCCCCGGCGTCACCGCGTTTCCGGTCGGCACGAAGTTCGAGAAATGGACCTATTCGCAGAATGGCGACTGGGTCGGCGGATTCTGGCCCGGCCAGTTGTGGCTGGCCTGGCTGTACAGCGGCGACGAACAATTCAAGACCCTCGCCCTGGCGTCCGCGGAGAAACTCGCGCCGCGCCAGAACGACACCGGTACGCACGATCTCGGTTTCCTCTTCTACCCGTCGTGGGTGACCGCGTGGCGGCTCACCGGGGACGACAAGTGGCGGGCCGGCGCGGTGCAGGCCGCGTCGTCGCTGATCAAGCGATACAACCCGGCCGGGAGGTTCATCCGCGCCTGGGGTGCGCTGAGCGACCCGAAGGACGCGGGCCGCGTCATCATGGACACGATGATGAACCTCGATCTGCTGGCCTTCGCGAGCAAGCAGACGGGCGATCCGCGGTACCTCGAAATCGCCGTGGCGCACGCGAAGACCGCGCAGGAGAACTTCGTCCGCCCGGACGGGTCGACCCCGCACGTCTTCGACTTCGACCCGGTCACCGGCGCGCCGGTCGGGCCCGGCACCGTGCAGGGCTACAGCCCGGCGTCGTGCTGGTCGCGCGGGCAGGCGTGGGGCGTCTACGGGTTCACGACGATCCACCGCCGCACCGGTGACGCCGAGTTCCTGGCCACCGCCCGGAAACTCGCGGACTTCGCGCTGGCCCACCTGACGCCCGACCACGTGCCGGTGTGGGACTACCTCGCGCCGCAGGCCCCGAACGACATCAAGGACGCCTCCGCCGGCGTCATCATGGCCTGCGGTCTGCTCGACCTCGCGGAGATCACCCACCGTTCGCAGTACCGGGACAGCGCGCTGCGCATCCTCTCGGCGATCTCGCAGACGTGTCTCACGACGAAGTCCACCCGGGCCGAGGCGAGCGTCGCGCGCTGCACCCGCAACCGGCCGGCCGAGGACGGCATCGAGGTGTCGCTCCCCTACGCCGACTACTACCTGCTGGAAGGCATCCTGCGGGTGCTCGACCGGCAGAAGGTGGACCGCGCCGTCGACCTCTCCGGCGTCTGACGCAGGCGCCAAGGGAGGCCGCCACCTCCCTCGGTGACTTTTAGTCACATGACAATTACTTTCGGTGGTCGATACCGCCGACCAGGCGAATCCCGCCAGAAACCCACGGAGTAGAACTCGCTTCCGTAACCCTTTGCGCACATCCCGTTGACCACCGTTACGCGGAGCCCTACCTTCCCCTTTGGTCTCCACCATGCGCAGACCGTTCGAAAGTCCTGAGGAATGGGTGGGGATGCGAGGGCCGACGAAGACGTCCCGGCTGGTCGCGACGCTGCTGCTGGGTGCGGCGCTCGCGCTCGGCGGCTGCTCGGAACAGCTGGGCAGCGCCCCCGCGCCGACTGCGACGCGGATCGCGTTCGTGCCCAAGATCGACGGCATCCCGTACTTCCAGGCGATGAACGCCGGCGGCCTCGAAGCGGCGAAGCAGCTGGGCGTGCAATGGTCCACGGTCGGCCCGAAGACCGTCGACCCCGCCGCGCAGGTCACCATCATGCGCCAGCTCATCGCGCAGAAGTTCGACGTCATCGTCGTCGCGCCGAACGACCCCGCCGCGCTCGCCCCGGCCATCGCGGAGGCGCGGGCGAAGGGCATCCACGTGCTCACATCGGACACCGACGCGCCCGGCACGCAACGCGAGGTGTTCGTCAACCAGGCCAGCGCCGAGGGCATCGGCGCCGCGCTCACCGACGCGCTGATGAAGCGGACCGGCGGCACCGGCAAGTACGCGATCGTCTCGTGCGGCCCGGCCGCGGCGAACCTCAACACCTGGATCTCGGTCCAGAAGGAGTACACGGCCACGCACTACCCGAAGGCGCAGGTCGTCGAGACCGTGTACGCGGGTGAGGACCAGGACACCGCGGCGAACCTGGCCAAGCAGCTGATGACCCGCCACCCGGACCTCACCGGCCTGGTCGGCGAGTGCACGACTTCCGCGCCCGGCGTCGCGAAGGCGGTCCGCGAACAGCAGAAGATCGGACAGGTGTTCACCGTCGGTGTCGGGACGCCGCAGTCGATCAAGCCGTTCCTGCTCGACGGCTCGTGCTCGGAGTCGGTGCTGTGGAACGTCGAGTCGCTCGGCTGGCTGACCGCGTGGACGGCGAAGCAGGTCGCCGACGGCAAGCCGCTGAGCGCGTTCAACAAGGTGAGCCTGGAGTTGCCGGCGGTGAAGTACGACGCCGCGTCGAAGACCGTCCTGCTGGGCGATCCACTGCTCATCACCGCCGACAACGTCGACCAGTTCAAGTACTAGCGCACGTCGATCGTCACCGTCGCGGTGCTCGTCGCCGCCGGGAGCTTCGTCGTGTCGACCACGAGGTACTCGCCGTCGTCCTGGCGGCCGTCCGGCAGCGTCTTCGGGTGCAGCGCGTACGGCGGCGCCGCGTTCGTCACGCCGTCGATGCCGAAGTCGTTGTCGTTGCCGATCACGACCGTGCGGCCGCCATCGGTCGTCGCGACGCCCTCGACCTTGTCGTGCCCGAAGAAGCCGCCGCTCGGGTCCAGGCCGGTGACCAGGGCGCCGAGGTCGAGGTACAGCTTCTTGGCCACCGGCCGGATCCCGGCGGCGGCGAGCTCCTTCGTCGCCTCGGCCGTGGTGTCCTTACCGACGTAGGCGTCGATGCTCTTCCCGCCGACGAGCAGGCCGCCCCTGAGCGCGTCGTACCCCGCGGCCCGCGGGCCGACGTCGGTGGCACCGGCCAGGTCGATTTCGTAGAGCTTCTTGTACGCGCCGGGCTCCATCTTGCCGTCGCGCTCGTCCACCAGGAAGCGCGTCGCCGAGAGCGCGGTGATCTCGCTGACCGCGGTGCCGGTGGTGTCCGGGTCGTCGAGCAGGTAGAGGTACTCGTGCGTGGCGCGGGTGCGCAAGTCGACGGTGACGATCCGCAGCGTGGTGACGTTGCCCGGCTTCTTCGTCAGGTCCGGCTGCTGCAGCGCCGACTGCATGACGCCGACGAGCGTCCGGCCGTCCGGGGTCAGCGCGAGGCCTTCCATGCCCTTGTTGGGCACGCGGTACTTGAGCTCGGCGGGCAGCGAGCCGTCGAAGGGTGAAAGCCGCTCGAGCGCGCGGCCGTCGCGGCCGAAGTGGGTGAGGAAGGGGCCGTACTCGTCAGAGACCCAGAAGGTACCGTCCTGCTGCGCGACGAGGCCTTCGGAGTCGTAACCGTTCGCCGACTTCGGCAGGACGTTCCCGGCCAGGTCGACGATCTTCTCGCCGGTGTCGGCGAGCGGGCTGACCTGGCCGTTGTAGGGGGTGCCGTCCTGGGCGCGCAACGGGACGGTCTTCTCCAGCACGGCCTTCCCGGCGCGGAGCCGGAACTTCCCGATGGCGGGGGTGAACGCCGGTAGCGGCTCGATCTTGCCGCCATCGGGGGCGTCGACGTTCGGGCCGCGGTCGGTGAGGCCGTAGAACTCGTCCTTTTCGCCGGGTACGGGGGTGAGCGCGGAGCCGTACGCGCCACCCTTGAGCTGGACACCGCCGATGGTGGCGAGGGGTTTCAGGCTGGTCGGGTAGAGCTTGACGGCGTCGGAAACGGTGTAGGTGAAGGAATCCCGGCCGGTGAAGCCGGGCGCGGGGGTGTAGCGGAGGGTGCCGTCGGCGGCGAGGTCGACGTTCCCGTGCGCGGCGGCGGTGTGCCGGACGACGGCGGTGCCGCGGTCGTTGCCCAGCAGACCGGCGGTCAGGGTCCGCCCGGCGTGGGTGCGGAGGTGGTCGTCCGCGGCCCGTGGCCCGTGGTCGTGCGCTTCCGCCGGACCGGCGGCCAGCGGCAGTGCCAGCACCCCGGCGACCAGGGCCGGCGTTACTGAACCGACCAAAAGCAGGCCGGCCCTCGAGCGGTAAGTGCCATTGCCACGAAAGCCATCCGGCCGTGACTGTGGTCGGTTCGGTAACCAACGGCGCAGTACCCGCTTCATCCCGTTTCTCCTTCTCCGGCGCGTGGACCGCGCCGGAGAGGGAGTCTTCGTGGCCGAAGTGGACGGGGGGTTGGCTTCGAGGAGGCCGGGGCGTCAACGGTGGCGCCGGAGGGTGTGGCGGTCGCCTCGCCCGGGCGGATCGGCGGTTGCCCGCCCGAGCAGATCGCCTCGGCGGGGTCGGGGCGATCCCGGCCAAGCTGCGGCGCGACGGCCCAACCCTGCGGTCAGCGGGTCTGCCGCGGCTGGTCGTGAGTGGGAAACCGGGTCAGAACACTGTTTCCCACTCACGACCCGGGGGTCAGCGGTGCCGGCGGCCGTGGGCCACCGCTGCGCCGCCGCCCAGGACCAGGATCAGCGCCGTCAGGCCCCAGCGGCGTTTCTCCTGCGTCTTCACCGCCGTGCCCTCGACCACCGGCTCCGGCTTCTCCGTCGGCTGGGCGTGCCGCTTCGACGGGGGCGGGGCCGGGGGCGGCTCCACAGCTCTCGGCGTGGGCGTGACCACCGGGGCCGCGGTAGGTGCCGGGGTCGGGGCCGGCGCCACCGCCTGCTCGACCGGTAGCGGCCGCGGCGGTGGCGGAGGCTCCGGTGTGGTCGGCGTCGTCGAAGGTGGTGGCGGCGAATTCGGAGGTATCGACGGAGGCGGAGACGAATTCGGCGGCACGGAAGGAGCCGGGGATTCCGAGGTGGTCGTGGGAGGAGGCGGGAGCGGCGGAGGCGGCGCGGCCTCGGCGATGCACCCGGCCGCGTCCCCGCTCACCAGCGCCGGTCCGGTCGACACTTCCACCGCCGGGCCCGAACCGTCCCGCGGCAACCGGTACGTCACGCTCCGGTGCCCGTCCCGGTTCGCGGTCGCGTAGATCGCTTCCGGCCCCAGCACCACCGACCCGTACGCGCCCCCGCGCGGGAAGCGCAGCCCCGGCACCACCGCGACCTTCCCCGTCGACGGGTCCAGCGTCACCACCGAATCGTCCCCGCGCGACGTCGTCGACACCCCGTACAACAGGCCCGACGCCGAGTCGTACGCGAAGTCGTCCACCCCCACCGCGAGCGACACCGGCCGCAACGGCGTCCGGCGCACCACCCGCACGTAGTCCGCGGACGCCGGGTCGATGTCCACTGTGTACAGATCGCTGTCCTGCCGCACGTACCAGCGGTTCCCGGCGATCGCGCCCGCCGTCGCTCCGGTGACCTGGCTCCACACCGGACGCTGCGCGCCCGCGCGGCCGACCACGCCGAGGTCCGTCACCGTGCCCGACGCGTCGATGCGCACCGCGTGCGCACCGTGCTCGTACCGGCCGCGGCGCGTCCCGTCGGCGACGCCGTACACCACGCCCTGCGCGGCGGAGTACCCCATCGCGTTGATCCAGTATCCCACCTGGGTCAGGCGTTTCGTCGCGCCGTCGGGCAGGGACAGCAGCCGCAACGTCGTCGGCGCGCCGTCGCGTTCGTTCTCCGCCTGCAGGATCGTGCAGGTCTCCTGGGCCTGGGCCGCCGGACGGCGAGACGACGCGGGCGCGAGCCAGCCCGTCGCCGCCAGCACGGCCGAGACCGCCGCGGCCACGCCGAGCATCGCCGCCCAGCGGGCCCTCTTGCCGGTCAAGCCAGCCTTTCCAGCGCGCCCGTGAACGCCTCCGGCGAGATCCTCGCGCCCCCGCTGAACGGGTTCTGCAGCTGGTAGATGGCGAACAGCAGCAACGTGATCGTGCCGGCCAGGGTGGAGACGATGATGACGTGCGCGGCCAGCCGCGTGCCGCCGAACAGGTTGGGCAGCAGGACCGCCGTGATCAGGCTGCCGAGGATCAGCGCGAACCAGACGACCGCCCCGACCCCGCCGCCGCCCGCGTTGTTCAGCCGCTGGGTGCGGGCCTGGTAGACCGCCCAGAGCTGGTTGCTCGCCTCGGTCTTGCGGTCGATCTGCCAGTCGCCGTCGACCTCGGCGGCCGCGACGGCCTGGCGCATCTGGTCCAGCTGCGTCCAGCCCGTGGCCGGGATTTCACCGCCGTCGCTCAGGCGTGGCCACTCCTGCTGCTCGACGGTCCGCGCGTACGCGACCGCGAGCTGGTGCACGCGGTCCTTCGTTTCGGCCGGCAGTGCGTCGGCCGCCCACGTCGCCGCGATCAGGCTGTCCGCTTCGGTCTGCGCGTCCTGGGTCGCGCCGCCGACCGAGTCGAACAGCGAGATGAGGACGAACGCGACCAGCACGGCGTGCAGCCCGCCGACGATGGTGAACACCTGACCCGCCGCGTCGTTGTTGTCCGGCCGTCCCTCGTCCCAGCCGAAGCGACGCACCAGGTACGCGATCACGCCCCCGACGAGGGCCGCGCCGGCCACCCAGAGCCCGCCGGCCACGAAGATGTTCATCCACGTCCTTTCCCATGAGACGGATTCACCGCCGGATCGCCCAAGTTAGCCACCCATTTCCGAGCGGACAACCGATCATTGTTCGATTCATCCGAGTGGCCTCACCCAGGCCGCGACCATAGCCGGTTCGGCGCAGTTCACCGACGCCGGGGCACCCGTACCACTCCCCACCGCGACGACGGATTCCCCTTACGAGCCAGGAATTTTCCCGACCGGGTGACGACTTGGAACAGCGGGTGATGTCCAGGGCGGCACAATGTCCGAAATGGTCGAGCGTCGAACAGGTGGTTCTCCGTCGGGACCCGATCGTGTCATTGTGCACGCGGAGGCCGTTGCTATGTTGATTTTCGTTGCCAGTCCTGGGCAATCCCGGCCTACGAAATGAATTGGGTGGTTCTCGCTGTGACTGTCACCGACCCGGTGGACACCGACCAGGCACCGCTGAGCCTCGGACGGGCCGCGGCCCGCACCCTGGCCACG
>NZ_JBVHUL010000012.1:205712-316937 GCF_055565395.1 Amycolatopsis sp. NPDC028719 | reverse complement strand
GGCTGCATACCTACAATCACCACCGCGGACACACCGCACTCGCAGGCCAATCACCCGCCAGTCGCGTCCCCAACCTCACGGGGCAATACAGCTAGCAGCGGGCGTCGGCGGCGGTGCCGCCGATCAGGTAGCCGATGCCCGCGCGGTCGACGCACGCGTTGCCGCCGAGGAAGACCGTGTGCTGGACCCCTTCGTAGGTCAGCAATGCGCTCTTGAGGTACTTCGCGAGGTCGACGCCCTGCTGGTACGGCGTCGCGGGGTCGTGCGTCGTCGAGATGACCAGGGTCTTCGGCAGCCCTTCGACGCGCGGCACGTGCTCGGCCGACGTCGGCGGGACCGGCCAGGTCGAGCAGATGTCCAGTTCGCTCGTGTCGGGCGTGCCGCCGGTCAGAAACGGCGCGCCGGCCAGCATCTCCCCGTGCGCGCGGTCGATCGCGGCCCGGTCGGTGACGCGGGTGTGGTCGACACAGCGGACGGCGAAGTACGCGTCGACCGCGCCCGCGTAGTGCCCGTCGTGATCGCGGCGGTAGTAGTCGTCGGCGAAGGCCAGCAGGGTCCGCCCGTTGCCCTCGGCCACCTGCGCGAGCGCGGCTTTCAGCGCGGGCCAGTCGGCGCGTGAGTAGAGCCCCGCGAACGTGCCCGTGATCGCGTCCTCGAACGACAGCTTGCGGTTCCCCGCGGGGAGGGGCTTCGTGCTCAGCGGACGCACCAGCCGCTGGAACGCTTCGGTACGGCCGGCGAACGGGCACGCGCACCACCTGCCGAACTCGTTCAGTGCGTCCTGGAAGCCCGCGGCCTGCGTGACCAGCGAGTTCACCAGGCCCTGGGCGGGGTCGACGGCGCCGTCGAGCAGCAGCGCGCGGACGTTGCGCGGGTACGCCTCGGCGTAGGCCGCGCCGATCTGCGTCCCGTACGAATAGCCGAGGTAGGTCAGCTTCTCGTCGCCGAGCGCGGCGCGAAGGACGTCGAGATCGCGTACGACGTCTCGTGTGCCGACGTTCGCGAGCAGCGTTTTGCCGTACTTCGTCGCTTCGGCGCACTTCGCGCCGTACGAGGTCGTCTCGGCGAGCTGCTTCTTCACCCCATCGGGCGACATGTCGCTTTCGATGTCGGACGCACGGTCGGCGTCCTGCTCGGCGTCGGTGCGGCAGATGATCCGGGGTTCGCTGGTGCCGACGCCGCGCGGGTCGAAGCCGACCAGGTCGAAGCGGTCGAGCAGGGGCGCGGCGGCCGGCGACTTGGCCAGCGCCGCGGCCGTCGACGTGCCCGAGCCGCCCGGCCCGCCCGGGTTGACGACCAGCGAGCCGATCCGCTGTTTCGTGGCCTTGTGGCGCAGCAGGCCGACCGAAATCGCCGGTCCGTCCGGCGCCGCGTAGTCCAGCGGCACGGTCAGGTGGGCGCAGTCCAGGGAATCGCCGCACGGACTCCACGCGAGCTGCTGCCGAGTGAACTTTCCCGGGTCAGGCGGCCGGGAAGCGGGCGGCGGCACGGGCGCCGGAGCACTCGTGCACGCCGCCAGCAGCACCGCCAGGGCGGTCAGACCTACTGCCCGGTGCACCGGGTCCCCTCCGGCGGCACCGTGCCGTCGAGGAGGTAGTCCGTGCCCGCCTGGTCCACGCACTTCACGCCCTGCAGGAACACCGTGTGCTGCGTGCCCTCGAAGGTGAGCAGCGCGCCCTTCAGGCCCCTCGCGAGGTTGACGCCGGCCTGGTACGGCGTCGCCGGGTCGTTGGTCGTCGAGATGACCAGCGTCTTCGCGAGGCCTTCGACGCTCGGCACGTGCGGCTCCGACGTGTTCGGCACCGGCCAGAACGCACAGGCGTCACGAGCCGCCGAAGCCGGGCGGCCGTCGTCGAGGAACGGCGCCACCTTCACGTACTCCTCCTGCGCCTTGAGGATGACGGCCGGGTCGGTGACGCGCGGGTCGTCGACGCAGCGGATCGCGGTGAAGGCGTCCTGCGTGGTGCCGTACTTGCCGTCGGTGTCGCGCTCGTTGTAGATGTCCGCGAGCTTCTCCAGCGTCACGCCGCGCTGCTGCCTCAGCTCGTTCAGGCCGGTGTTGAGCGTGTCCCAGAGGCTCTCCTGGTAGAGCGCCTGGATGACGCCGGTGGTCGCGTCCTCGTAGGAGAGCTTGCGGCCGTCGCCGACCTGCACCGGGAAGTCGATCAGCGGGCGGACGAGGTCCTGGAACGCCTTCACCGCGGTGTTCGCGTCCTGGCCGAGCGCGCAGTCCTGCTGGGCGGTGCACCACTTCGCGAACTGCGTGAACGCCGTCCCGAAGCCCTGGCCCTGGGCGACCAGCGACTCGACCGCGTCCTGCTCCGGGTCGACCGCGCCGTCGAGGATCATCGCGCGGACGTTCTTCGGGAACGCCTCGGCGTAGGCCGAGCCGATCCGGGTGCCGTAGGAGTAGCCCAGGTAGGTGAGCTTTTCGTCGCCGAGGACCGAGCGGAGGACGTCCAGGTCCTTCACGACGTCCCGGGTGCCGACGTTGGCCAGCATCCCGGTGCCGTCGTCGGTGCGCTGGGCGCACTTCGCGGCGAAGTCCTTCTCCTGGGCTTCCTGCTTCAGCACGCCCGCCGGCGAACCGTCGGTCTCGCTGTCGTCGGCGCGGTCGGCGTCGCGCTCCTGATCGGTGAGGCAGTGGATGGCCGGCTGACTCGCGCCGATCCCCCGCGGGTCGAAGCCGACCAGGTCGAACCGCTTGCCGAGGCCGGTGCTCGTCGTCGGCTTGACCAGGCCGGCGGCCGCGACCATGCCTGACGCGCCCGGCCCGCCGGGGTTGACCACGAGCGACCCGATCCGGGAGCCCTCGTCGGTCGCCTTGTGCCGGAGCAGGCCCAGCGTGATGGTGTCGCCGGCCGCTTTGGCGTAGTCCAGCGGCACGGTCAGCCGGGCGCACTGGACGTCTTTCGCCTGGAACGCCGACCGCGCGTCCTCCGACGTCGCGTAAGGTGCGCAGTCGCCCCAGCTCAGGCTCTGGCCGTAGAACCGCTCCAGACCGGCGGGGACGGGCCCGGACGGCGGGTGCGACTCGGTCGTCGGCGCGGGCGCCTCCGGCTTGCCGGTGGACGTGCAGGCGGCCAGCGAGGCCGCGATCAGCACGGATGTCGCAATTGCGGTGATCCGGAGACGACCGGACCTGGCGCTGGGATGAGGGAACACGGTTGGATCGTCCCATCCGGCCGCGGAACTCGAACGCACCACCATCGCGTTGGGTGGTGGAAGGCCGGTCGAGCGAGAGAGAACGGGAGACCAGGGGTGGCAGCACTGATCAGCCGGGTGGGCAAGAAGCTCCGCCGGATCATCCAGCGGCCGGGCAGCGTCGAGCTGACCCGCTACGAAGCACTGCTGCCCGCGGTCGAGAAGCTCGAACCCGAGCTCGAGAAGCTCTCCGACGAGGAGCTGACCGAGCGGGCGGGCAAGCTCCGCGAGAAGCTGAAGGACACCGCCTTCGGCGACGACCAGCTGGTCGAGGTGTGCGCGCTGGGGCGCGAGGCCGCCCGGCGGGCGCTCGGCGAGCGCGCGTTCGACGTCCAGGTGCTCGGCACGATGGGCCTGCTCAGCAAGCACGTCGTGCAGATGGAGACCGGTGAGGGCAAGACGCTCGCCGGGGCGCTGGCCGCGGCCGGCTACGCGATCCGAGGGAAGCGCGTGCACGTCGTCACGGTCAACGACTACCTGGCCCGGCGCGACGCGGAGTGGATGGGCCCGGTGTACGCCCTGCTCGGCGTGTC
The DNA here is from genome assembly GCF_055565395.1 of Amycolatopsis sp. NPDC028719. Taxonomy (NCBI): domain Bacteria; kingdom Bacillati; phylum Actinomycetota; class Actinomycetes; order Pseudonocardiales; family Pseudonocardiaceae; genus Amycolatopsis; species Amycolatopsis sp. NPDC028719. Next base: position 313,200 of record NZ_JBVHUL010000012.1, on the reverse strand, counting down.
GGTCGGGTGGGTCGAGCCCTCGCACTCACGCGAGGAACGCCGCGAGGCCTACGCCAAGGACGTCACGTACGGCGCCGTCGCCGAGATCGGCTTCGACGTGCTGCGCGACCGGCTGGTGACTTCGGTCGACGACCTGGTCCAGCCCGACCCCGAGGTCGCGATCGTCGACGAGGCGGACTCGGTGCTGGTCGACGAGGCCCGCGTCCCGCTGGTGATGGCCGGCTCGATCGACCACACCGACGCCGACGAAGAGGTCGCGAAGGTCGTCCGGCGGCTGCGGCTCAACCTGCACTACGAGACCGACAGCGAGGGCCGCAACGCCTGGCTGACCGACGCCGGCGCGTCCGTCGTCGCGAAGTCGCTCGGCCTGGAGGTCGACGACCTCTACGGCGAGACGGCGTCGGACCGGCTTCCCGCCGTGAACGTCGCCCTGCACGCGCACGCGCTGCTCACCCGCGACGTCGACTACCTCGTCCGCGACGGCAAGGTGCAGCTCATCAACGCCGCCCGCGGCCGCGTCGCCGAGCTGCAGCGCTGGCCGGACGGCCTGCAGGCGGCCGTCGAGGCGAAGGAGCAGGTCACCGCGACCGACCGCGGCGAGATCCTGGACTCGATCACCGTCCAGGCGCTGCTGGCGCGCTACCCCGAGGTCGCCGGCATGACCGGCACCGCGGTCGCCGTCGCCGAGCAGCTCCGCGAGTTCTACGAGCTCGAGGTCGCGGTCATCCCGCCGAACACGCCGAACATCCGCGAGGACCTCGAAGACCGGATCTTCGCATCGCCGTCGCAGAAGCTGCGGGCGATCGAAGAAGAGATCCGCACGGTGCACGAGACCGGGCGGCCGATCCTCGTCGGCACCCAGGACGTCGCCGAGTCCGAAGAGCTGGCCGAGAAGCTGGCGAAGGTCGACCTCGAGTGCGTCGTGCTCAACGCGCGCAACGACGCCGAAGAGGCCGCGATCATCGCCGAGGCCGGCAAGAAGGGCGCGGTCACCGTGTCCACGCAGATGGCGGGCCGCGGTACCGACATCCGGCTGGGCGGCACCGACGGCGCGTCCCGCGAAGAGGTCGTCGAGCTGGGCGGGCTGCACGTCATCGGCACCGCGCGGTACCCGTCGAGCCGGCTCGACGGCCAGCTGCGCGGCCGCTCCGGCCGGCAGGGCGACCCGGGCAGCGCGATCTTCTTCGCGAGCCTGAACGACGAGCTGGTGCTGTCGAACGCGCCGGACGTGCCCGAGGGCATCGTCGACGACGAAGAGACCGGCGAGATCACCGACAGCGCGGCGCTGCGGCAGCTCAACCACGCCCAGCGCGTCGCCGAGGGCGTCGACCTGGAGATCCACCGCAACACGTGGCGCTACACGCGGCTGATCGAGCGGCAGCGCCGTGACCTGCTGGTGCACCGCGACAAGGTGCTTCGCACCGCGTACGCGGCGGAGCAGCTGGAGAAGGCGCACCCGGAGAAGTTCGGCGAGCTGAAGGAAAAGCTCGACGACCAGGACAAGCTCGAGCAGATGTGCCGCGAGGTGCTGCTGTTCCACGTCGACCAGCTGTGGTCCGACCACCTGGCGTTCCTGACCGACGTCCGCGAGAGCATCCACCTCCGGGCGCTGGCGCGGGAGACGCCGCTGGACGAGTTCCACCGCGCGGCGATCCCGGAGTTCCACAAGATCATCAACGAGGCCGACACGCGGGCGGCGAAGACGCTCGAAGAGGCCGAGCTGACCGACGAGGGCATCGACCTGGGCGAGGCCGGCGTCCGGCGGGCGAACACGACGTGGACCTACCTGGTGCACGACAACCCGTTCGACTCCGACTTCGAGCAGACCATCAAGAAGGTCCGGAGCATGATCAAGCGGAAGTAGCCTTCTTCGCCGAAGCCGGGGGTCTCCGTTCGCGGAGGCCCCCGGTTCGCGTTTCAGGACGGCACGGTGATCCCGGAGATGCAGTAGGTCTGCTGGATGCGCTGCACCCGCAGCTCCCCCTGCACCGGCTCGCGCCCGATCGTGCCCGTCAGCGGGACGCGGATCTCGTCCGCTCCGGCCCGGCTCGGCGCGCCCGCGCTGAGCTGGGCGTTGCGGCTGCCGAGCGTCCTCACCGCACTGGCGACGACGCCTTCCGCGGACGCGCACGCCGCTTGGCGGGCCCCCGTCGCGTCGTCGCCCAGGACGGCGAGGATGAACTTGCCCGCGACGACGCTGCCCGAGTCGAGGTCGAGCGGAGGTCCGTCGGTGCCGCGCGAAGCCGGCCGGCCGTCGGGGACGAGGAAGCCCGGCGCGAAGAAGCCCGTGATCACGAAGATCACCACGAGCAGGAAGCCGACGCTGCCCGCGATGAGGCCGATGAGCAGGCCGTTGCCCTTCTTCGGCGGCATCCCGCCGTACTGCTGCGGATAGCCCGGCGGCGGGTAGCCCGGGTGCTGCTGGTGCGGGTACTGGCCCGGCTGCTGCGGCGGGTACGTCACGGCTCTCCCTGTCCGGTTGGTCCGGTCGGCGGCAACCTACTCGCGGCCGGAAACCGGCCGTGGCGTTTCGCCCACATTCGCTCGGCCGGCCGGGTGGCCGTGCGTCAGAATGGCCGTATGCCGCAACTGCGCATCGCGCTCGCCCAGGTCAACCCCACCGTCGGCGACCTCGACGGCAACGCCGACCTGCACGTCGCCTGGACCCGCCGGGCCGCCGAAGCCGGCGCCCACGTCGTCGTCTTCCCCGAGATGTCCCTGACCGGTTATCCCGTCGAGGACCTTTCGCTGCGCAAGACCTTCGCCGCCGCTTCCCGGCAGGGCGTCGAGTCGCTGGCGCGCCGCCTCGACGAGGCCGGCTGCGGCGAAGTTCTGACCTACATCGGCTACCTCGACCTCGACGAAGTCGGCCCGCGCGACGCGGCCGCGGCGCTCTACCGCGGCGAGGTCGTCGCGCGGCAGTTCAAGCACCACCTCCCGAACTACGGCGTGTTCGACGAGCACCGCTGGTTCAAGCCGGGCACCGAACTCGACGTCGTCCGGTTCCACGGGCTCGACATCGGCATGGTCATCTGCGAGGACATCTGGCAGGACGGCGGCCCGATCTCGGCGCTGGGCCGCGCCGGCGTCGACCTCGTGGTGGCGCCGAACGCGTCGCCGTACGAGCGGTCGAAGGACGAGCAGCGGCTGCCGCTCATCGCGCGCCGCGCCGCCGAAGCGGGCGCCCCGCTGGTCTACACCAACCAGGTCGGCGGCCAGGACGACCTCGTCTTCGACGGAGACTCGCTCGTCGTCCGCGCCGACGGCACGGTGCTGGCGCGCGCGCCGCAGTTCGTCGAGCACCTGCTCGTGCTGGACATGGACCTCACCGCGGGCGGCCACGCCGGCGACGGCGAGCTCGACGGCCTGCACGTCCGGCGCCGGGTGCTGAGCTCGGACCCGCTGCCCGCCTACGAGCCGACCGCCGAGCCGGTGATCAGCGAGCCGCTGTCGGACGAGGCCGAGGTGTGGTCGGCGCTGGTCGTCGGGCTGCGGGACTACGTGCACAAGAACGGGTTCACGTCGGTGACGTTCGGGTTCTCCGGCGGCATCGACTCGGCGGTCTGCGCTTCGCTGGCCGCCGATGCTTTGGGCGGCGACAACGTCTACGGCGTCTCGATGCCGTCGCAGTACTCGTCGGGCCACTCGAAGGACGACGCGGCCGACCTCGCGCGGCGCATCGGGGCGCACTACCGCGTCGAGCCGGTCGAGGACATGGTCCGCGTGTACGTCGAGCAGCTTTCCTTGACGGGGCTGGCCGAAGAGAACATCCAGGCGCGGACGCGGGGCATGCTCCTCATGGCACTGTCCAACCTGGACGGTCATCTGGTGCTGGCCACGGGCAACAAGACCGAGCTGGCGGTCGGGTACTCCACGATCTACGGTGACGCGGTCGGCGCGTTCGCCCCGATCAAGGACGTCTTCAAGACGCACGTGTGGCAGCTGGCGCGGTGGCGCAACGCCGAAGCCGTCAAGCGCGGTGAAACCCCGCCGATCCCCGAGAACTCGATCTCGAAGCCGCCGTCGGCCGAGCTGCGGCCGGGTCAGATGGACTCCGACTCGCTGCCGGACTACGCGCTGCTCGACGACATCCTCGACGACTACGTCGAGGGCGACCGCGGCTACGCGGACCTCGTTTCGGCGGGGTTCGAGCCGGAGACGATCGACCGCGTGGTGCGGATGGTCGACAAGGCCGAGTACAAGCGGCGCCAGTACCCGCCGGGCACGAAGATCACGTTCAAGGCGTTCGGCCGGGACCGGCGGCTGCCGATGACCAACCTGTGGCGCGAGGGCAAGGCCTGAAGTCCGTGAAGGCCTCCTTACCGGCATCTTGAGCCGGTGAGGAGGCCTTCACGGCTTTTCAGCTGAGCGCGACCTGACGGCCTTCCGGGGTCCGGAGAGCGGCGGTCAGGCCCGCCCTGTCCGCGCGGCGGACCAGCAGTTCGAGGCCGAGCGCGTCCGTCACCGCGAGGACCGAGTCCGGGTCCGGGTGCGTGCCCGTCACCATCAGCAGCGGCAGGGACGGCAGGCCGCGCGTCGTCGGGTGCGGGGTGCTGCCCCAGTCGATGAGGAACGGGTGGAGCGTGCCCGGGGTGCTCGGTGGGGTCAGCCGCCAGCGCAGCAGTTCGCCGTCGCCGGTTTCGCGGGACATCTCCCGCGCGTCGCCCGGGTCGAAGCCGTGGGCGCGGGCGTTCTCGATCGTCGTGTCGAGGTCCGTGGTGCGGACTGCCCACGCGACGAGCGCGGGCTCGGTGAGGTCGTCGATGCCGAACGGCCGGGGCGCTTCGGGCTCCGGTTGCGCCGGGTCCGGGCCGATCACCTCCAGGTACATGCCGGCGCCGAGGTCGGCGAGGTGGTTGGCGGTGCCGAGGCCGACGTGGCTGCCGCCGGGCGCGGGCGTGACGCCGGTGAGTTCGGTGACGCGGGCGACGGCCTCGGCGAGGTCCGGCCCGGCGTAGAGGAGGTGATCGAGCACCGCGCCATCATCCCGCGCCGACGGCGCTCGCCGCATCGACCATCCCGTGGCCGTAGTAGGTCGTGCCTTGCTTTGTCGACTTGCAGACGGTGTCCGGACACGGGAGCGGCGTCGCCGTCTCGTAGAGAGCGCGCTTGATCCGTTCGGCACCCCAGCGCGGGTGCTCGCTCGCGATCAGCGCGGCGACGCCGCTCGCGTGCGGTGCGGCCATCGACGTCCCGCTCGCCGAGCGGTATTCGCCGTTCGGCCAGGTCGACCAGACGCGTGCGCCGGGGGCCGCGACGCTGATCCGCGTCGCCGAGTAGTTGGAGAAGCTCGCTTTCAGCGCGTTTTCGTCGAGCGCGCCGGTGCCGACGACGCCGGGCAGCTCGTGCGGCAGGCGGGTGCACGTCGGGTCGATCGGGCGTTCCACCGGGGTGCTGTCGGCCGGGCTTTCGCGGTCGACCGAGCGCGTGTCGAGGTTGATCCCGGCGTTGCCGGCGGAGGCGACCACGAGGACGTCGCGACGCTGGGCGTAGGCGACCGCGCGGCCGACGGCGAGCTTGGCCGCGGCCTGGTCGGGCTGGTCGTCGCAGTTGTAGCGCCACGGGATCGAGCGGTAGCTGTTGTTGGTGATCGCGAAGCCGTGTTCGGCGGCCCAGACGAACCCGCAGACCATGCTTTCGGCCGTCTCGGTGTCGTCGAGTTCGGCGAGTTTCACGGCGGCGATCCGGACTCCGGGTGCGACGCCGACGACGCCGGATCCGTTGCGGGCCGCGGCGATCGTGCCCGCGACGTGCGTGCCGTGGCCGTCGAGCGTCGGCCGCCAGGCGCCGGGGCTGCGGTCGGCCCAGCCGGAAAGGCAGGACACGGAGTCCTTCGCGTCGAAGGCCGGTTTCAGGTCCGGGTGGGTGTCGTCGACGCCGACGTCGAGCACGCCGACGACGGTGCGCCTGCTGCCTTCGGTGACCTCGTGCGCTTCGGGCAGGTGCAGCGCCGGGGCGTCCCACGCGGTGCCCTCGGGCGGGACCTGGCCGGAGTTCGGCGAGTTCGGCCCGGTGTAGCGGACATCCTTGCGGGGCGCGAAAAACTCCTTCGGGATCTTCGCGGTGCGCGTCGCGCCGACAGCGTCGATGCCAGGTGTCCTTCGGACCTTCGCGGCGAAGTCGTCCTTCGCCGTGTACGCGACCACGACGCCGATCTGCGGGTAGCTCGCGACGACCGTGCCGCCCGCTCTGTGGACGGTCCATTCGGCCCACCACGTGTTGTGGGCGACGACGACGTGCGGCATGACGAGCGGGTCCGCTGTCGCTGTCGCGGGTGTCATGATGCCGAGCAGGACCGCTGCCACCAGGATCGCGCGTCGCACCGAAAGCCTCCTCGAACTCGGCAAACCACCCAAAGCGAACCTAGCGATCAATCGTCTCCGCGGTACCCCTCTTCGGTCGTAGGCTGATCGCATGACAACGGGGTTCACGGTGTTCGACACGGCGCTCGGGCCGTGCGGGCTGGCGTGGCGGGACGACGTCGTGACCGGGACGTCGCTGCCCGACGGCGGCGCGGCCGGCCTGCGCGCCCGGCTGGCCCAGCGGTTCCCGGACGCCGTCGAAAGCCGGCCGCCGGCACCGGTCCGAGCGGCGATCGACGGGATCACCGCACTGCTGACCGGCGCGCGTGAGGACCTGGCTTCGGTCCGGCTGGACTTCACGGGCGTCCCGGAGTTCAACCGCCGCGCGTACGAGATCGCGCGGACGATCCCGCCGGGCAAGACCCTGACGTACGGCGACATCGCGCACCGGCTGGGCATGCCGGGGTCGGCGCAGGCGGTCGGGCAGGCGATGGGGAACAACCCGTTCCCGATCGTGGTGCCGTGTCACCGGGTCATGGCGGCGGGCGGGAAGGACGGCGGGTTTTCGGGGCGGGGCGGGGTCGCGACGAAACGCCGGATGCTCGTGATCGAAGGCGCGCTGGCGGACGAGCCGACCCTGTTCTGACCCGGTCCGAGCGCGGAAGGGTCAACTCACGTGATTCGAGGGTCGACACGGCCCGGCGGACGTCGCCGCCGGGCCGGGGCCGGGGTCGCGAACGGACGACGCGTACCTGGAGGGTCGGCTCGCGTACCCAGGCGGTCGGCCTGGGGGCCTGGGGGTCAGGCGGGGTGGGGGGTTGGGGTCCAGGGCTTGATCCACGGGGTCTCCGGCCAGCCCTCCGCCGCCGCCATCAGGGGGATCGCCGTGCCGCCGTCGACGTGCTCGCGGATGATGTCCGCGTGGCCCGCGTGGCGGGCCGTCTCCTCGATCAGGTGCAGCAGGACCCAGCGGACCGACCACGCCTCGACGTCCTGCGGGTACCAGGGCACGCCCTTCGGGACCGGGACCGCCTGGCCGAGGTCCTCGATCCCCGCGATCACCTCCGCCGTGCGGGCCGCGACCTCGTCGTAGCGGGCCAAGACGCCGGCCAGCGTCTCCGACGGCCCCAGGCTGTACGCGTCCTGGTACTCGGCCATCGCCTGGTCGAACGGCTTCTGCGGCAACCGCAGCAGGATGTCGATCCAGCCGTCCTCCGTCGAGGCCACGTGCTTGACCAGGCCGCCCACCGACAGCGAGCTCTTCGTCGGCGTGAGCCGGGCCTGCTCGTCCGTCAGCCCGTGGGCCGCCACCTTCAGCACGTGCCGCTGCTGCTCCAGGTACCGCAGCAGCCCGTCACGCTCGTCGGCCACCGGGGGCACGTTTCCCGCCATCGAGATCAGCTCCTTCGCGTTCGTTGCCGGGATCCTCCCACCTCCCCCCGACAATTCGGGCGCACTTCTACAGTTGGCGAAGTGTCCACCGAGAACATCCCCACCGGGGCGGAGCTGGCCGACGCGCTGCGGCGCATCACGCACGTCCTGCGCCGGTACGCGGGCGCGCCCTACGCCAAGCGGGGCTGGCCGGCGGCCCAGGTCCAGCTGCTGCTGATGGTCGACCTGCTCGGCGACCGGCCGCGGATGGGCGAGGTCAGGCGCCGCCTGGGCGTGACCGGCCGGGCGATCACGTCCGCCGTCGACGCGCTCGAGCGGGACGGCCTGCTGCGGCGCGAGCCGGACCCGACCGACCGGCGCGCGAGCCTGCTGGCCGTCACCGAAGCCGGCCGCGCCCGGCTCGAGGAGATCGAAGAGATCCAGCACGGGCACGCCGACGAGACGTTCAGCGTGCTCGACCCGGCCGAGCGCAAGACGCTGCTGGAGCTGCTCAGCCGCCTCGAGGCGCATGTCGGGGCGCGGGCTTGATGAAGGCGTACGCCCCGCCCAGGCCGTAGAGGACCGCGCGCACCCCTTGCTCGACCCGGCTGACCACGCCTTCGGCGGTGTCCAGCTGCCGCGCGAGCACGAGGGCGGCCCAGGTGACCAGCACGACCACGAGCCCGGCGACGGCGAACGCGCGCCAGCCCGGCGGCCACCACAGGATCAGGCTGACCACGCCGACCGTGAGCACGACGGTCGCCAGCGACGAGAGCAGGACGCTCTGCTCCGGGTACGCGGCCTGCAGCAGCGCGACCAGGCCGAACACGCTCACCGAGATCGAGCTGAGCCGCGCCGTCCAGTGGACCGGGCCGAGCCGGTGCAGCGGCGGCCCGGCGAGCAGGAACGCGACCCCCGAGACGGCCAGCAGCACGCGGAACACCGGCGGGCCGCTCAGCAGCGCCTCGACCGGGTCGTGCACCGGCGAGACGCCCGTCGGCAGGAAGAATTCCAGCAGCCATGCCGAATACGCCAGCACGGCCAGTCCCATGAGGAGGGCCGAGGCGATCCGAGCCGTGCGCACGTGGCACACATTAAGCGACCCGGGCCCCCTGGGCCGCATCACCGTGATCAGATCGATCGAAGCGTTATGCCTGCGGCCGGACGAAGGGAAAGAGGACCGTCTGGCGGATGGAGGCTCCGGTGAGCATCATCAGCAGCCGGTCGACGCCCAGGCCGAGCCCGCCGGTGGGCGGCATGCCGTGCTCGAGGGCCAGCAGGAAATCGTCGTCCAGCTCCATCGCTTCGACGTCGCCGCTCGCCGCGCGCAGCGACTGCGCCTCCAGCCGCCGCCGCTGCTCGATCGGGTCGGTCAGCTCGGTGTAGGCGGTGCCGATCTCGGAGCCGAACGCGATGAGGTCCCAGCGCTCGGCCAGCCGCGGGTCCTCGCGGTGCTGGCGGGTGAGCGGCGAGACGTCGGTCGGGTAGTCCGTGTAGAAGGTCGGCAGCACGGTCGCGCCCTCGACGAGGTGCTCGAACGCCTTGAGGACGAGGTCGCCGTGGCTCGGGTCCTCCCCCACCGGTACGCCCGCGGCGAGGCACAGCCGGCGCAGGTCCGCCACCGAAGTCCCCGAATCGACCCGCTCCCCGAAGGCCGCCGAAACGGCGTCGTGCACGGTGATCACCGGCCAGTCGCCGGAGATGTCGTGCTCGACGACCTTGCCGTCCGCGTCGGGCCTGCGCACGACCTGGGCGCCGTACGCCGCTTCGGCCGCGTGCTGGACGAGCTCACGCGTCAGCGTCCGCATCGTGTCGTAGTCCGCGTACGCCTGGTACGCCTCGAGCATCGTGAACTCGGGGTTGTGCGTCGCGTCGACGCCTTCGTTGCGGAAGTTCCGGTTCAGCTCGAAGACGCGCTCGACGCCGGCCACGCACAGCCGTTTCAGGTACAGCTCGGGCGCGATCCGCAGGTACATCCGCATGTCGTAGGCGTTGATGTGCGTGACGAACGGCCGGGCGTTGGCGCCGCCGTGGACCGTCTGCAGCATCGGGGTCTCGACCTCGAGGTAGTCGGCGTGGTGCAGCCGATCGCGCACCGCGCGGACCACTGTGGACCGCAGGCGCAGCATCGCCGTCGAGTCGGGGTTGACCGCGAGGTCGAGGTAGCGCTGCCGCACCCGCGTCTCTGGGTCGGTGAGGCCCTTCCGCTTGTCCGGCAACGGGTGCAGGCACTTCGCGGTGACCGTCCACTCGTCGACGAGGACCGAGAGCCCGCCCCGCTTCGACGTCACGACCTGGCCGCTCACGCCGACGTGGTCGCCGAGGTCGACGCCGGTCCGCCAGCCCGTGAGGTCGAGTTCGCCGGCCTCCAGCATCAGCTGGATCTCGCCGCTGAAGTCCTTGACGCGCGCGAAGCACAGCCCGCCGAGCGTGCGCATCGCCAGCACGCGCCCGGCGATCCGGACGCGGTGGCCGGTCGCGCTGTCCGGCCGCAGGTCGCCGAACTTCGCCACGACGTCGCCGATGTGGTCGTCCCGGCGGAACCCGACCGGGTACGGGTCGATGCCGGCCTCGCGCAGCTTGGCGAGCTTGGCCATGCGGACGCGGACCTGCTCAGGCCGCCGCGCCTGCTTCGCCGCCGGGACCGCCGCGGACTCCTCGATCTCCCGGACGCGCGCGACGAAGTCGTCGCCGACCGTCTCGAGCCGCAGCGCCCGCGACCGTCCGGTCGGGACGAACCCTTCGAGCGCGCCCGCGACGATGCCGACGCGCGGGAGGCGGCGCGCGGAGGAGTAGCAGAGGAACCGCGGCTCCCAGTCCGGCCCGTACTTGGCGTTGGACCGGTACAGCGACTCCAGCTGGAAGAACCGCGACGCGAGGCTGAGGACGCCGCGCCACGCCCGCAGCACCGGGCCGGCGCCGATCCGCTCGCCCTCGGAGAAGACCGCGCGGAACATCGCGAAGTTGAGCGAGATGCGCTGCGCGCCCAGGTGCTGCCCGGCCGCGACGACCTCGGCGATCATGAACTCGTTGAGGCCGTTCTCCGCGTCGCGATCGCGGCGCATGAGGTCCAGGGAGAGGCCCCGCCGGCCCCACGGGACGAACGACAGCAGGCCGCGCAGCTCGCCGTGGGCGTCGTAGGCCTCGACCATGACGCTGCGGCCGTCGCTCGGGTCGCCGAGCCGGCCCAGCGCCATCGAGAAGCCGCGTTCGGTCTCGGCGCCGCGCCAGGCCTGGGCGCGGGCGAGCAGCTCGGCCATCTCGTCGTCGGGGATTTCGCTGTGGCGGCGGACCTGCGAGGTGTACCCGACGCGCTGGATGCGCTTGACGGCCTGGCGCACCGAGCGCCGTTCCGGCCCGGCGAGGCTGAACTCGCGGATGTCGAGCACCGCTTCGTCGCCGATCTCCAGGGCGCGCAGGCCGGCGTCGGTGTACGCCTTCGCGCCGCGCTCGCTCGCCCCGAGCACGCCGGGTGTCCAGCCGTAAGTGCGTGTCTCGTCGAGCCACGCGCGGACGGCGTCCGGCCACGCCTCGGGGTCGCCGACCGGGTCGGCGCTGGCGACGCTGGTGCCGCCGAGCACGCGGTAGGTGACCGCCGCGCGGCCGTTCGGCGAGAAGACGACGCTCTTGTCGCGCCGGGTGGCGAAGTAGCCGAGGGAGTCGTCTTCGCCGTGCTGGGCGAGCAGCCGGCGCACGCGAAGCTCTTCTTCGTCCGTCCGCAGGCGACGGCTGCGGACGCCGCGGAAGAGCATGTACAACGCGGCGGTGGCGACGGCCGTCGCGCTCAGGTCGATGAGCACGTCCAGCCAGGCCGGCCCTTCGCCGACGCCGATCCGGCGCAGCTGCAGGTTCTCACCGGTGGCGTGGTTGACGACCCAGGCGAAGCGCTCCCACGAGTCGCCGAGGTGGCCGGGAAACGCTTCCGCGAGTCCCCAGCCGACGAGGATGACGGCCGCCAGCCCGCCGAAGAGCATGGCCAGGCCGTCGCGCCAAGCGCTCGGCGCGAGCCGGGCGGGGAACGCCTTGCGCAGCGCGAGCAGGAAGAAGATCAGCGCGACCGACAGCACGTCGGCCACGGTGAGGGCCCACAGCTGGACCGGGATGTGCCGGACCTGTTTGGACCCCAGCGAGAGCAGTTCGGGCGACCACAGCAGCGTCGCCTGCAGGGCGAGGGTGAGCACCAGCCCGACGACCTGGAACAGCACCAGCGTGTACAGCGCGGCCTTCTTGCGGCGGCGCAGCGCGGCCCCCAGCACCACCAGCAGCAGCACCATCACCAGGCTCGCGCTGGTCGGCACGCTCAGGCTCGAGAAGGCCATGTCGATGCCGTTGAGCAGGTGCCCGTGCGGGCCGTTGGTGAACAGGAGCAGCACCGAGAAGACCGCGGCCAGCTGGACCACGGTCGCGACGATGCCGCCCGCTTTCGCCTTCCAGGCGGGGAGGCGCGGGCGTGTGCTCGCGAGGGTTCCCATCGTTGCTTTCGTCGCCTTTCGCGGCCGGTCGGTCGTCATGCCCTCTTCTTGACGTGAGTGAACACAGGTTGGTTGTCCCCCGGCATCAACCTGAAGGCTGACGCCCCCTGCTACCCGGGGGTGTGAAGCTGGTCGCACGGGGTTGGGGCCGGTCCGGGGGCGTGTCACGCTTTGAGACGCCTCTGCTCCACGACCCGGGGACCTCACCGAGGCCTCGAGGGAAGGACGGTCGACGACGATGTCTGCCAGCGCCGAAGAACCCGCCCCCTACGGCACCGGACCCGCCGCCAAACCGGCGCCGGGCCGGAAGGTCCGCGTCCACCACCTGCGCGAGCTCAAGGAACGCGGCGAGCCGTGGCCCATGCTCACCGCGTACGACATGTACACCGCCGCGCTGTTCGACGAGGCCGGGATCCCCGTGCTGCTCGTCGGCGACTCCGCGGCCAACAACGTCTTCGGCTACGACACCTCGCTGCCGGTGACGGTCGACGAGCTGCTGCCGCTGGTCCGGGCGGTCACGCGGTCGGTCAAGCGGGCCCTCGTGGTCGCCGACCTGCCGTTCGGCTCCTACCAGCTCTCGCCGCAGCAGGCGCTGGAGACGTCGGTGCGGTTCATGAAGGAGGGCCGCGCGCACGCCGTGAAGCTCGAAGGCGGGCGGCGGTTCGCCGCGCACGTCGAGGCGCTGACGTCGGCCGGCGTGCCGGTGATGGGCCACATCGGATTCACCCCGCAGAGTGAACACAACCTCGGCGGCTACCGGGTGCAGGGGCGCGGCGAAGCGGCGGACGTGCTGCTCGCCGACGCGCTGGCGCTGCAGGAGGCCGGGGCGTTCGCGGTGGTCATGGAGATGGTGCCCGCCGAAGCCGCCAAGCGCGTCACGGCGGAGCTGAAGATCCCGACGGTCGGCATCGGCGCCGGTCCGGACTGCGACGCGCAGGTGCTCGTCTGGCAGGACATGGCCGGGCTGCGGCGCGGGAAGGCACCGCGGTTCGTCAAGCGCTACGCCGACGTCGCGTCGGTGCTGCAGGACGCGGCGACGGCGTTCGCGGAGGACGTCCGCCGCGGCGAGTTCCCGGCGCCGGAGCACGCTTTCCACGACTGACCGCGAGCGCCCCAATGTGGCCTTCGGTGCGTTGAACGCACCGAAGGGCCCCTTGGGTGCGTTCAACGCAACCAAGGCCACATTGGGGCGCTTGAGAACCTCGGTCACCGGCGCTTGAACCGCTCGGCGAGCCCCGGGTCGTTTTCCCACCACAGGCCCGATGTCGAGGCGGCGCCCGAAGCGGCTTCTTCGTCCAGCTGGACGTCGATCTGCTTCGCGCGCCGCTCGTCGTCGCGGGCCCAGCGGACGAACAGCGCCACCACGAACGGCAGCCCGGCGACGTCGCCGCCGATCCACAGGACGCCCGCGCCGATGATCTGGTCGGTGCGCGGGTCCGGCCCCCGCCCCGGGTGCGCGGCCGCGTAGTGCGCCGGCGCCAGCAGCGGGCCGAGCCACAGCACCAGGCCGAGCGCGCCGTCGAAGATCACCTCCGTGAACGCGATCCACACCGAGACCAGGTGCGGGTCGCGCCGCGGGGTCGGGTCGAGCCCCAGCCGGGTCCAGAAGTAGACGAACCCCGCGAGCACGAGCGCGAGCCGGACCAGGCCGTCGGCGAGCGAGGACCGCAGGGTGAGGTCGTAGAGCGGGGTCAGGTAGAGCACCAGCACCGGCACGACCAGCGTGAGCGTGACGACCGGCGGGAACGTCAGCGCCCGCGCCGCCTTGCCACGGCCGTGCTCGCGCAGCCACCGGGCGGGGACGGTGTCGAGCAGCAGCCGGATGGGTGAGCCCAGCGCCAGCAGCAGGGGCGTGATCATGAGCAACGTCGTGGTCTGGACCGCCCGGACCCAGAAGAACGTCGTGTCGTAGACGGCCAGCGGCGAGCACGTGACGAGCACGATCGTGACCAGGCCGGCGAGGAACGCCGCCGTGCGGCCCGGCGGCCAGCCGCGGCGGTGGGCGGCGCGCACGTAGAGCGCGCCGAGGACGAGCACGACGAGGACCGCCGGGGCGTCGAACGTCAGCGGCACGTCAGACCGCGAAGAAGATCAAGCTGCCGATTCCGGCAACGACGCAGTAAATGGCGAACGGGGTCAGCGTGCGCGTTTCGAAGTACCCGGTGAGGAACCGGACAGAAATGTACGAAGCGACCCCGGCGACGACGCTGCCGACGAGGGCCGGCCCGAGTGAAGCGTGGTTCTCCGGGGCGAACAGCGTCGGCAGCTTCAGCACGCCCGCGGCGAGGATCACCGGCGTGGCAAGGAGGAACGCGAAGCGCGCGGCGTCCTCGTGGCCGAGGCCTCGGCGCAGTCCGGCGACCATCGTGATCCCCGAGCGGCTGATGCCCGGCAGCAGCGCGAGGATCTGCGCGGCGCCGATCAGGACCGCCTCGCCGACCCGCAGCTTCGCCAGCCGGACGTCGGTCCGCTCGTCGACCGAAATCGCCCGCATGACCAGGGTCTCCTCGGTCGAGAAGTCCACAGTGTCCTCGTCCGCCGAAGGCTTCTTCCGGGAGAACTTCTCGGCGGCGTAGAGGACTCCGCCGTTGAGCGCCAGGAAGATCGCCGACGGTACCGGCCTGCCGAGGTAGTCGCGCAACAGGCTTTCGAAGAGCAGACCGGCCAGCCCGACCGGGATCGTGGCGAGCACGAGCAGCCACGCCAGCCGCTGGTCGGGCGTGCGGACCTCGCGGCGGCGCAGCGACGTCCACAGCCCGCCGATGATCCGCACCCAGTCCTTCCGGAAGAACAGCACGAGCGCGAGCGCGGTGGCGACGTGCATCGCGACGAGCACCGCGAGGTACGGCGAATCCTTCCCGATGCTCAGGTCCCGCTGCCACGACCCGCCGAGCCAGGCGGGCAGCAGGATGCTGTGGCCGAGACTGGACACCGGAAACAATTCCGACACCCCCTGCAAGGCGCCGACGACAATCGCCTCGAAATAGGTCACCGCGGACATTCCGAGCCTTTCCGTGCCACTTTTCGAAACCCCGACACCGGAACGTACCGGCCCATTCGTTAAGCACCGGCAAGGGGCACGGCCACGCTCAGCGTCCTCTCAGCGGGCGTTCACGTATATGAACTTCAATCATGTTCTTGACTGACGTTCGGACCTTGGCTTAGCGTTTAGCCCGTCGCCGCCACGACGAAGCTTCGCAACCTCGACGAGGAGGACGGAAATGCGTGTGCGGACCACCGGCCGTCGTGACCACCCCGACGGCGCCGTTCCTCCTCGCCCGGACCTCAGCCGCAGGACGTCCGAGCCCCACTGACTGGGAGCCCGCTCAGCCCGGCGGCGGGGGCGGGCTCCCACCTTTCTTGGTCGTCGTCCCGGCCTCTGGCGGCGGGGTGTCGGGACGGCGGCCAGGACCCTCCGGCACAGTGAACGGCATGGACGAGCTCTACCCGCCGATTCCCGCGCGGGCCGAAGGATTCCTCGACGTCGGGGACGGACACCGGATCCGGTGCCAGGAGGCGGGCAACCCGGCCGGGAAGCCCGTCGTGGTGCTGCACGGCGGGCCCGGCAGCGGGATCGCACCCATGGCCCGGCGGCACTTCGACCCCGCGGCCTACCGGATCGTCCTGTTCGACCAGCGCGGGTCGGGACAGTCGACGCCGGGCGCCGAGGACCTCACCGCCAACACCCTGTGGCACCTGGTCTCCGACATGGAGGCCCTGCGCGAGCGGCTCGGCATCGAGCGCTGGCAGCTCTTCGGCGGCTCGTGGGGCGCGACCCTCGCCCTCGCCTACGCGCAGACGCACCCTGCGCGCGTCAGCGAAATCATCCTGCGCGGCGTGTTCACCGTGCGGCGGAGCGAACTGGACTGGATCTACCGGGGCGGCGCCGCGAACCTGTTCCCGCGCGAATGGGAGGCCTTCCTCGCCCCGCTCCCGGCCTCGCAGCGAGACGATCCCCTCTCCGCGTACAGCGGCCTCCTGAACGACCCGGACGAGGAGGTCCGGCACCGCGCGGCGATCGCGTGGAGCACCTGGGAAGGCGCGACGGTTTCCGTGCAGCCCCAGGAGTCCCTCGTCCGCCAGTACGCGGAACCGGCGTTCGCGCTGACCTTCGCGCGGCTCGCGGTCCACTACTTCCGCCACGGCGCGTGGCTCGAGGACGGGCAGCTGATCCGCGACGCGGGCAAGCTCGCCGGCATCCCGGGCGTGATCGTGCAGGGCCGCTACGACACGGTGTGCCCACCGGTCACCGCGTACGAGCTGCACCGAGCGTGGCCGGGTTCGGAACTGAAGCTGCTGGAAGGCGCCGGGCACGCCGTGACGGACCCCGGCGTGCTGGCCGCCCTGCGAGCGGCGACGGACTCATTCCGCCAGTAGCACCGCGAAGACCTTTTCGAGCTTGGCCCTGAGCACCGCTTCGCCGGCGCGGGCGAGCTCTGTGCTGCCGATGAGCGTGCGCATCACCCAGAAGCCGGCGATCACCGCGAGCACCAGCGCGGGGCCCTCGGCGTTCTTCTCCGCCGGGAGGACGTCGGTGAGGTGCTTCTCGACGTGCCGCTCGATGCCCGCGCGCAGGATCTCCGCGGCGCGCGGGTTGGGCGCCGACCGCAGCATCAGCAGGAACGGGTCGAGCCGCCCGGCGTCCGGCGCGGTCCGGCGCACCAGCACGGCCGCGATGTCCGCGGCGAGCGTCGCCGGGTCGTCCGTGAGCACGGTCCGCTCGGTCATCGCGGCTTCGACGACCTCGGCGAAGAGTCCTTCCTTCGAGCCGAAGTAGCGGTTGACGAGCATCGCGGTGACCCCGGCGGACTCGGCGATCTCGCGCACGCCGACGGCGTCGTACCCGGCCCGGGTGAAGGCTTCGAGCGCCGAGTTCAGGATCGCTTCCCGGGTCGCGGCGGCGTTGCGAGGTCTCATGTATACGAGTGTAGACTTGCACTAAGTCTACAGGTGTATACCTCTGCGGAAGGTGGTTCATGGAACTCGAACTCGCTGGTAAACGCGCTCTCGTCACCGGCTCCAGCGCGGGTCTCGGCGAAGCGATCGCGCGGTTGCTGGCCGCCGAAGGCGCTTCGGTGGTCGTTCACGGCCGGGACGCCGACCGGGCTTCGCGGATCGCTTCGTCGATCGGCGCGGTGGGCGTCGCGATCGGCGACTTGTCGACCGACGCCGGTGCGGACGCCGTGGCCGCCGCGGCCGGCGACGTCGACATCCTGGTCAACAACGCCGGCTCGTACGACCACCTGGGGTGGACCGACGCGACGCCGGAGGCCTGGGCGTCGACCTACGAAGCGAACGTCGTGTCGGCGGTCCGGATGATCCACCGGTTCGTCCCGGGCATGCGCTCGCGCGGCTGGGGCCGGGTGGTCCAGATCGGCGGCGGGCTGGCGATCCAGCCGATGGCGATGCAACCGCACTACACGGCGACGCTGGCGGCGCGGCACAACCTGGCGGTGTCCCTGGCGCGGGAGCTGGCGGGGACGGGCGTGACGTCGAACGTGGTGTCCCCGGGCGCGATCCTCGTCGACTCGGTGCGCGAGCTGCTGACTTCGATCGCCCCGGAACACGGCTGGGGCACGTCGTGGGCGGACATCGAACGCCGGGCGGCCCAGGACCTGGTCCCGAACGACGTCGGCAGGCTGGGCCGCCCGGAGGAGATCGCGGCCGCGGTGGGCTACCTGGTGAGCCCGGCGGCGGCCTACGTCAGCGGCGCGACGATCCGCGTGGACGGCGGCACGATCCGGTCAGTGCACTAGAGCCGTCCGCCGGACGCCGTGTCGCCGGACAGGCGCTGGGCCAGGTACACCGGGACCGTCGACACCACGATCAGCACCGCCGCCACCACGTTCACGATCGGGGCCTGGTTGGGCCGGAACAGGTTGTTGTAGATCCAGATCGGCAGCGTCTCCATGCCCGTGCCCAGGGTGAACGTCGTCACGATGATCTCGTCGAACGACAGCGCGAACGCCAGCAGCCCGCCCGCCAGCAGGGCCGAGCGCAGCATCGGGAACGTCACCAGGCGGAACGTCGTGAACCCGGTCGCGCCGAGGTCCATCGACGCTTCCTCGAGGTTGCCGCCCATCCGGCGCAGGCGCGCGACGACGTTGTTGAACACCACCACGATGCAGAACGTCGCGTGCGCGATGATCGCCGTCAGCAGGCCGAGGTCGATGCCCAGGATCGTCCGGAACGCGTTGTTCAGCGCGATGCCCGTGACGATCCCCGGCAGCGCGATCGGCAGGATGATCAGCAGCGACACCGGGTTGCGCCCGAAGAACCGGTAGCGCTGCAACGCGAACGCCGCCATCGTGCCCAGCACCAGCGCGATCGCCGTGGCTGCCAGTCCCGCTTCCACGCTCGTCCACAACGCGTTCAACGCGCCTTCGTTCGACGAAGCACGGCTCCACCACTCCAGCGTGAACCGGGTCGGCGGGAAGCCGAACGTCGTGTCCGCGTTGAACGAGTTGAGCAGCACCACCAGCAACGGGAAGTAGATCACCGCCAGGCCGAGCCCCAGCGCCGTCCACAGCACCACCCGGGAGGTACGCATGAAAGGCTCCTAGAGGTTGTCCAACGCGCCGGTGCGGCGCACCGCGGCCAAGTACACGAGCATGATCACGACCGGCACCGTCGCCACCGTCGCCGCGAACGGCAGGTTGTTGGCCGCGCCGATGTTGTCGTAGACGACGTTGCCGAGCATCTGGGACGTCCCGCCGACGATCTTCACCGCGATGTAGTCGCCCAGGGACAGCGAAAACGTGAAGATCGAGCCCGCCACGATCGCCGGGAACGTCAGCGGCAGGATCACCGACCGGAACGTCCGGAACGACTTCGCGCCGAGGTCGCCCGAAGCGTCCACAAGGGAATCCGGCAGCCGGTCCAGGCCCGCGTAGATCGGCAGGATCATGTACGGCAGCCATAGATAGGACAGCGTGATGATCGTGGCCGTGACGCCGTAGCCCGGCGAGAGCCGGCTCAGGGCGCCGTTGCCGGACAGCATCGACCGCCACGCGTACGCCTTCACCAGGTAGCTCGCCCACAACGGCGTCATCACCGCGATCACCAGGATCCGTTGCGCGCGTGGCGAAGCGAGCTTGGCCATCGCGAACGCCATCGGGAACGCGACGACGGCGTCGATCACCGTCACCAGCGCCGCGATCCCGACCGTGCGGAAGGTGATCGTGCGGTAGACCGCGTCGCTGAACAGCGTCTTGAAGTTGTCCAGCGACCACTCGATGGCGACCTGGCCGGTGAACGTGTCCGTGTGCCAGAACGCCGTGACGAACAGAGCGGCCAGCGCGCCCAGGTAGGCCAGGCCGAGCCAGAGCAGCGGGGCCGAGAGCAGGAAGCCCAAGCGCAGCCTGGGCTTCCGGTAGAAGAAGGCCGAGAACGCGGTCATGTCAGCCCTTGATCTCGGTCCAGGCCTTCGTCCACTCGCCGTAGTCCTTGCACTTGACGTCCGTGCGGCCGTCGAGGCACTGGGGGATCGGGGTGGTCCAGTAGGCGATCTTCGACGCGTAGGCCGCGTCGTTGGCGTGGTAGGTGTCGCAGAGCGTCTTGTCCGTCATCTCCGCGCACGCCTTCGTGTTCGCCGGCGCCTCGCCGAAGTACTCGGCGACCTGGGCGTTGACCTTCGGGCTGATGATGTAGTCGAGCCACTTGTACGCGCACGTCTTGTGCGCCGACTTCGCCGCGACCATCCAGGTGTCCGACCACCCGGTCGCGCCCTCGCTCGGCACGGCGGACTCGAGCGGCGCGCCCTCGCCCTTGGTCAGGTTGACCGTGACCTGCCAGGCGGTGCCGACGACGGCGTCGGCGTTCTTCAGCGCCTGCGACTCCTTGAGGTAGTCCGACCAGTACTCGGACACGAGCGGACGCTGCTGCTTGAGCAGGTTCACCGCGGCGGTGAACTGCTTGTCGTCGAGCGAGTACGGGTTCTTGATGCCCAGGTCCGGCTGGTGCGCCATCAGGTACAGCGCGGCGTCGGCGATGTAGATCGGCGAGTCGTAGGCGATCACCTTGCCCTTGTACGGCGAGTTCGCGTCGAACATCACCGACCACGACGTCGGCGCCGGTGTCACCTTGTCGGTGCGCCAGGTCAGCAGGTTCGCGCCCCAGCCGTGCGGGATGCCGTAGGAGACGCCGCCGACGCTGTTCCACGACTTGTCCTTGAGGAACGGCTGGACGTCGGCGTAGTTCGGCACCAGCGCGGTGTTCACCGGCTCGGCGTCCCCGGAGGCGACCAGCCGCAGCGACGCGTCACCCGAAGCCGAGACGACGTCGTACTGTCCGGTCTTCATCAGCGTCACGGCCTCGTCGGACGTGCCGAACGGCTTGACGTTCACCTTGCAGCCGGTCTGCTGCTCGAACGGCGTGACCCAGTTGACCTTCGGGTCGTTCGAGCCGTTCTCCGCGTACCCCGGCCAGGCCAGCACGTTCAGCTGCCCTTCCGGCTGGCCGAGTGCCTTGAGCGCCTCCAGCTTCGGCGGGGTGAACCCCTGCGCGCCGGGCGGCGCGGCGGAGTTCGTGCCCGATGTGCCACATGCAGCCAACAGCAGGCTGGCGCCGAGAACCCCGGCAAGCCGCGTCTTCCTGTTCTTCATGGCATCCCTTTCGAGGACTACTGGACCTGAAAGCTGTGTTCGTTCCGCCAGCTGAGCCGGACGCGGCCGTCCGCCAAAGCGCCGTCGGTGTTCTGCCGGACGACCGAGAGCTGTCCGCCGGCGTCGAGCGCGACGGCGTACCGCACGGTCGCCCCGGCGTAGACGACGTCGGTGACCGTGCCGGTCGCGCTGGTCTCCCCCACCGCCGCGGGCTCGGACAGCTCGCCGTCGATGCGGATCTTCTCCGGCCGGATGCTGAACAGCCCCGGCCGGCCGATCACGGACTCGGCGCCGCGCCCGCCCAGCAGGTTGGACGTCCCGACGAACCCGGCGACGAACGCACTGGCGGGGCGCTCGTAGACCTCTTCCGGCGGCCCGACCTGCTCGATCCTGCCGTCGTTGAACACGGCGATGCGGTCGCTCATGGTGAGCGCTTCGTCCTGGTCGTGGGTGACGAAGACGAACGTGATGCCGACGTCGCGCTGGATCTGCTTGAGTTCCAGCTGCATCGCCTGCCGCAGCTTGAGGTCGAGCGCGCCGAGCGGTTCGTCGAGCAGCAGCACCTTGGGCCGGTTGACCAGCGCGCGGGCGAGCGCGACGCGCTGGCGCTGACCGCCGGACAGCTGCGCGGGCTTGCGCGGGCCGTAGTCCGCCAGCCGCACGGTCTCCAGCGCCTCGAGCGCCCGCTCCCGGCGTTGCTGCTTCGGGACGCCCTTGACGCGCAGGCCGTACTCGACGTTCTGCCGCACGGACATGTGCGGGAACAGCGCGTAGTCCTGGAACACCGTGTTGACGTCGCGCTCGAAGGGCGCCAGCCGGCTGACGTCCCGGCCGTCGAGCTCGATCGTGCCCTCGGTGGGCAGCTCGAAGCCGGCGATCATGCGCAGCACGGTCGTCTTGCCGGAGCCGGACGGGCCGAGCATCGAGAAGAACTCGCCGGGCGGGATGTCGAGGTCGACGCCGTCGACCGCGTGGACGTCGCCGAAGTGCTTGCGCAGCCCGGAAAGCCGGATGGCCGGCCCCGTGGTCTCGCTCGACGGCGCGGGGTCCTCCCGCGTCTCGGCAGGTGCTTGGTTCGGCATCGCCAGCCTCACAGAGCGCTCATCACGTGCTTGACGCGGGTGTAGTCCTCGAGCCCGTACAGCGACAAGTCCTTGCCGTAGCCGGACTTCTTGAACCCGCCGTGCGGCATTTCGGCGACCAGCGGGATGTGCGTGTTGATCCAGACACAGCCGAAGTCGAGCTTCGCCGCCAGGCGCATCGCGCGCTGGTGGTCGCGGGTCCAGACCGACGACGCGAGGGCGTACTGGACGCCGTTCGCGGACTTCAGGGCCTCGGCTTCGTCGGAGAACCGCTGGACGGTGATGACCGGGCCGAAGATCTCGTTCTGGCTCATCTCGTCGTCCTGCTTGAGCCCGGAGACGACGGTGGCCTCGTAGAAGTAGCCTTCGTCGCCCACACGATGTCCTCCACAGTGGACGGTCGCGTGCTCCGGCAGCCGGTCGATGAAGCCGGCCACCTTCTCCAGCTGGGCCGCGTTGTTGAGCGGGCCGTACGCGGCGTCTTCGTCGTCCGGCTTGCCGGTCTTGGTGCTCCTGGCCTGCCGGGAGAGCGCCGCGACGAAGGTGTCGTGCACCTCGTCGGCGACCAGCACCCGGGTGGCGGCCGTGCAGTCCTGACCCGCGTTGAAGTAGCCCGCGACGGCGATGGCCTCGGCGGCCGCTTCGAGGTCGGCGTCAGCGAAGACGATGACCGGCGCCTTGCCGCCCAGCTCCAGGTGCACGCGCTTGACGTCGCTCGCCGCACTGCGCGCGACCTCGATGCCGGCGCGGACCGAGCCGGTGATCGACACCATCGCCGGGATGTCGTGCTCGACCAGCGCGCGGCCGGTGTCGCGGTCGCCGCAGACGACGTTGAACACGCCCGGCGGCAGGAACTCGCCGGCGATCTCGGCCAGCAGCAGCGTCGACGCCGGGGTCGTGTCGGACGGCTTGAGCACGACCGTGTTGCCGGCGGCGAGCGCGGGCGCGATCTTCCAGATGGCCATCAGCAGCGGGTAGTTCCACGGGGTGACCTGCGCGCAGACGCCGATCGGCTCGCGGCGGACGAAGGACGTGTGGCCTTCCAGGTACTCGCCCGCGGCCCGGCCTTCGAGGACGCGCGCGGCCCCGGCGAAGAAGCGGACCTGGTCCAGGATCATCGGGATCTCTTCGGCCATGGTCAGCGCGAGCGGCTTGCCGGTGTTCGCCGACTCGACGGCCACGACCTCCTCGGCGCGGGCTTCCAGCGCGTCGGCGAGCTTGAGCAGCGCGAGCTGGCGCTGGGCCGGGGTCGTCGCGCGCCAGGTCTCGAACGCGGTCGCGGCGACCTGCAGCGCGTTGTCGACGTCTTCGGGGCCGGCGATCGGCGCGGTGCAGTAGGGGCGCCCGGTGACCGGGTCGACGATCTCCGCCGTCCGGCCCGACTTGGACTCGACGTACGCGCCGCCGACGTAGTGCTTCAGCTCATGCACGGTGACTCCTCGGTGCTGGCGGAGCTAAAACATATAAGTCCATATGTAATAGGACAAGAGGATCAGGCAAGATTGGTGCGAACGGGTACTCGACGGGCGAAGGATCACGATGCGTCAGGGCATGTCGCACAGCGCGCGGTCCGCCATGTTCGCGCCGCTCGGCCAGGTCGGGCGGGCGGAAGCGGTGGCGGCGCGGCTGGCCGACGCCATCACGCTCGGCCTGCTCGCCGACGCGGAGCAGCTGCCCAGCGAAGCCGACCTGGCCGCGCAGTTCGGCGTCTCGACCGTGACGGTGCGGGAAGCGCTCGTGGCGCTGCGGCAGCAGGGGCTGGTCGAGACGCGGCGGGGGCGCAGTGGCGGCAGCTTCGTCCGCGCGCCGGCCAACCCGCCCCCGGACGAGTGGCGCTCGCGGCTGCGCGAAGTGTCGCTGTCGGACCTGCGCGACGTCGGCGACCACTACCTGGCGATCGCCGGGGCCGCCGCGAAGCTGGCCGCCGAACGCAGCTCACCCGAGGACGTCGCCCGGCTGCGGCTGGCGACCGACGACCTCCGCACGGCGCACGGCATCGACTTCACGCGGGCGGAGCGGCAGTTCCACCTGGAGGTCGCGGCGGCGGCGCAGTCACCGCGGCTGACGCACGAGGAGCTCCACCTGCAGAGCGAGCGCGGCGGCCTGCTGTGGCTGCCCCTCGGCGCCCACCCGCACGAGGAGCACGCGGCGATCACCGCGGCGATCGCCTCCGCGGACGGCGAGCTGGCCCGCAAGCTCACCGAGGAACACATCCTCGGCGCGCTCGACCGGCTCGCGGACGTGCACCTGGACCTGCTCGCCCCCTAAACTCCGCATTACTCCGCGCATCGAGGTGAGCACCGTGAACGACACCCGCACGCTGGCCGGCGACGAGGTCGTCGAGCAGGTCTCGGCGTTGGTGGAAGGGGTCTTCGAACGGCTGAAGCCCCTGCTGGCGGCGGCCGAGTCGGTGCTGGCGGACACGCCTTCCGCGGCGGCGCTGCACCGGATCCGGCCGCAGGTCACCGAGGCCCTCGGCGGCCTGGTCGTCGGCGCGGGCTTCGTCAGCGCGCCGCACGTGCTGTCCGACTCGGAGTTCGGCTTCGAGTGGTGGACGGGCTCCGCTTCGGATCCGTCGCAGCTGTTCATCAGCCTGGACCCGGGCGCGGAGAACTTCCTGGACTACACGCGCCAGTCGTGGTTCACGGTCCCGCGCGACACCGGGCGGCGGCACATCAACGGCCCGTACGTGGATTACCTGTGCACCGACGAGTACACGCTGACGTTCACGATCCCGGTGCTCCTCGCCGGCTCCTTCGCGGGAGTCGTGGGCGCGGACGTGTACGTGCGCGAGTTCGAGCGCGCGGTGCGTCCCCGGCTGCGGTCACTGGGGCGCGGAGCGGCGTTGCTCAACGCGCAGGGGCGGGTGATCGTGTCCAACAGCGTCCGCCAGCCGACGGGGTCGCTGGTGCGCGAGGCCGACGTCCCGGCGTGGTGGTCGGCGGGCGCGGAGCCGAGCCCGGTGCTGCGCCGCTGCGGGGACTCACCGATCGTCCTGGTGACCGGGTAGCCGAGCGGGTCAGGTCTGGAGCGCGACCCAGAGTTCCGCGCGTACCCCGGGTGAGTCGAGATCGCGGCCCAGCAGCTCTTCGGCCTTCTTGATGCGGTTCCGCAGCGTGTGCCGGTGGACGCCGAGGCGCACGGCCGCGACGTCCCAATGACCGTGGTGCTCCAGCCAGCAGCGCAGCGACGTCTCCAGATCGCCGCGGCCCGTCTCGTCGTGCTCCCGCACCGGCGCCAGCATCCCGCGCGCAAACGCTTGCGCCACCGTGGGTTCGATCAGCGACAACAGGCCGCGGCCCGTGTGTTCCGCCGCCGACACCAGGGCCTTGTCCTCCGCCAGTGCCGCCTGCGCGGCCAGCTCCGCCTGCTCCAGCCCCGCGGCGAAGTCCGTTGTGGACACCGGGCCCGCCAGTCCGCCGTGCAGGCCGCCGATCCGCGCCGCGGCCTCCGCCGCCGGATCGGCGGGGCCGATCACGACCACCGACGAGCCGCGCCGCGCCGCGAACACCGCTTCGCCCTCCAGCGCGTCGAGCAGCTTGCGCCGCGCGGCGGGCGCCCCGGCGAACACCACCACCGACCACGGCGCGCGCGGTGGCTCGCCGCCGGTCTCGGCCAGCACCCGCAGCGCCAGCTCGGCCTGGCCGCCCACCAGCAGCTCCAGCAACCCGGACCGCAGCGCCTGCCGCGCCGCCGCCTGAGCGCGATCCTGTTCCAGCGCCAGGGAAAGCACCGAGACCGCGGTGTTCACGATGTGCCGCCCCGCCGAGTCGAGCGACGCCCCGACCGCGAGCACCCGGCGCGCGCTCGTGTCCAGGGTCTGCAGCACGACTTCCTGGCCGTCGAGCGGCGCCACTCGCGTACCCGTGCGAAGGCGCTCCAGCTCTTCGCGCAGCGAAGGGCCGTACGCACGCGCACCCGACGGAGCCGCTTCGGTGATGGTGGTGCGGTCGAAAAGCAGCACCCAGCCGTCAACGAGCTTCGCCAGCTTCCGCAGCACTCCCGCCGGCCCGCCCTTGCCGACCGCCGTGCGGGTCAGTTCCTGCTGGGCGCGGCCGATCCGGACCGTCGTGGCGTACTCGTCGGCCGCCACCGCCCGGGAGACCGCGCGGGTGATCGCGATGAACGGCGTCTCGCGCGGCACCTCCAGCACCGGGAGCCCCACCTCGGCCGCGGTCGCCACGAGCGCGGCCGGGACGAACTCGTGGCTCAGCCCGACGCCGAAGCCGAGTCCCGCCACCCCGGCGTCGACCAGCCGGCGCACGTAGGCCGGCGACGTCTCTTCGTCCAGGGCCAGCCCGGTCGTCAGCAGCAGCTCGCCGCCTTCGAGGAACGCCTGCGGGTCGGTCAGCTCCGTCGGGTGCACCCAGCCGATCGGGCGATCCAGAAGATCGTCGCCGGTCAGCACGCGCAGCCCGAGCGGGCGGTCGGCGGCGAGTCCGGCGAGCGTGA
Source organism: Amycolatopsis sp. NPDC028719 (assembly GCF_055565395.1). Classification (NCBI taxonomy): domain Bacteria; kingdom Bacillati; phylum Actinomycetota; class Actinomycetes; order Pseudonocardiales; family Pseudonocardiaceae; genus Amycolatopsis; species Amycolatopsis sp. NPDC028719. The sequence goes on along the minus strand of NZ_JBVHUL010000012.1, from coordinate 286,918 downwards.
GTGCCATAACGGCCAATTCTACGCCCCGAACTGACCAGAAAGGCCACCTGACGGCCGTCCCGCGACCGCTCATCCTGAGGACGTCCACCCACCCGCGTCCGCAGGAGCACGCCGTGACCGCAAGCACCACCGCCGAGCCGCAGGCCCCGGCACCCCGGCAGCGCACGCTGCGCACCGAGATCCCCGGCCCGGTCTCGCGCGAGCTGCAGAAGCGCCGCGCGAACGCCGTCGCCGCCGGGGTCAGCTCGGTGCTGCCCGTCTACGTCACGTCCGCCAGCGGTGGCCTGCTCACCGACGCCGACGGCAACGTCCTGATCGACTTCGGCTCCGGCATCGCGGTGACCAACGTCGGGCACTCCGCACCGGCCGTGGTGGATCGCGTCCGCAAGCAGGCCTGCTGGTTCACCCACACCTGTTTCATGGTCACGCCGTACGAGGGGTACGTCGAGGTCTGCGAGGCGCTGGCCGAGCTGACGCCGGGCGACCACGCGAAGAAGTCGGTGCTGTTCAACTCCGGCGCCGAGGCCGTCGAGAACGCCGTGAAGATCGCGCGCGTCGCGACCGGGCGCCAGGCCGTCGTCGTGTTCGACCACGCCTACCACGGCCGCACCAACCTCACCATGGGCATGACCGCGAAGTCGGTGCCCTACAAGCACGGCTTCGGGCCGTTCGCGCCCGAGGTCTACCGCGTACCCGGCTCGTACCCGTACCGCGACGGCCTGTCCGGCCCCGAAGCGGCCGCGCTGGCGATCGACCGGATCGAGAAGCAGATCGGCGGCGACCAGGTGGCCGCAGTTGTTTTGGAACCGATCCAGGGCGAAGGCGGGTTCATCGAGCCCGCGCGCGGCTTCCTGCCCGCGATCGCGGCGTGGTGCCGCGAAAACGGCGTCGTGTTCGTCGCCGACGAGGTCCAGACGGGCTTCTGCCGCACCGGTTCCTGGTTCGCGTCCACCGACGAAGACGTGGTACCGGACCTGATCGCGACGGCCAAGGGCATCGCGGGCGGCCTGCCGCTCTCGGCGGTCACCGGCCGCGCTTCCCTGCTCGACGCCGTCGGCCCGGGTGGTCTCGGCGGCACCTACGGCGGCAACCCGATCGCCTGCGCGGCCGCACTGGGCTCGATCGAAACGATGAAGACCGAGAACCTCGCTTCGTCGGCGAAGCGCATCGAAGGCGTTGTCCTGCCACGGTTGCGTGCGCTGGCTGACAAGACCGGCGTGATCGGCGACGTCCGCGGGCGCGGCGCGATGCTGGCCGCGGAGTTCGTGAAGCCCGGGACCACCGAACCGGACGCCGACCTGACCAAGCGCGTCGCGGCGGCCTGTCACCGGGCCGGCGTGGTGGTGCTGACCTGCGGTACCTACGGCAACGTCGTCCGGCTGCTGCCGCCGCTGTCCCTGTCCAACGACCTGCTCGACGAGGGCCTCGCGGTCCTCGAGCACGCTGTCCGCACGGAGGCTCGCGCATGACCTTCCCCTTCTGGGTCGCCGGAAAGCCGGTGACCGGCGGTTCGACAGCCCTCGTCCGCCACTCCTTCGACGGTTCCGAGGCGGGCTCCCACTTCGTGCCTTCGGCCGAGGACGTCGAGGCCGCGGTCCAGGCCGCGCACGACGTCGCCGGCGAGTTCGCGACGCTGCCCGCGCACGTCCGCGCCGGGGCGTTGGACCACGTGTCCCGGACCTTGGGCGAACGGTCCGAAGAGATCGCACAGCTGATCACGGCCGAGTCCGGCAAGCCGCTCAAGTGGGCTCGCGGCGAGGTGGGGCGCGCGGTGTCGACGTTCCGCTGGGCCGCCGAGGAGGCGCGGCGCTTCTCGGGTGAGCTGCAGCGGCTCGACACCGACCCGGGCGGCACCGGCCGGCTGGCGCTGGTCCGGCGGGTCCCCCGCGGGCCCGTCCTGGGCATCACGCCGTTCAACTTCCCGCTGAACCTGGTGGCGCACAAGGTGGCCCCGGCGATCGCGGCCGGCGCGCCGATCGTGCTCAAGCCCGCGCCGGCGACGCCGCTGACGGCGTTGCTGCTCGGTGAAATCCTCGCCGAGACGGACCTCCCGGCCGGGTCGTGGTCGATCCTGCCGGTGGACAACGAGACGTCGTCTCGCCTCGTCGAGGACCCGCGGCTGCCGGTGGTGTCGTTCACCGGCTCGGTGCCGGTCGGCTGGGCCATCCGCGACCGCGTGCCGCGCAAGCACGTCGCCCTGGAGCTGGGCGGCAACGGCGCGGTGCTCGTCTGTCCCGATTGGACGGACCTCGACTTCGCGGCGCAGCGGATCGCGACGTTCGCGATGTACCAGGCGGGACAGTCGTGCATCTCGGTGCAGCGGGTGTACGTGCACGCTGACGTTTACGACGCTCTTGCCGACAAGGTCCTCGCGCAGGTCCAGGCGCTGCGCACGGGCGACCCGCGCGCCGAGGGTGTCGATGTCGGGCCGCTGATCAACGCGGACGCGGCTGCGCGTGTCGAGTCGTGGGTCGCCGACGCGGTCTCGGCCGGCGCCACGCTGCTGACCGGCGGCGGTCGTTCGGGCGCGACGGTGGAGCCGACGGTGCTGGCGGACGTCCCGGAGGACGCGTCGGTGCTGGCCGAGGAGGTGTTCGGCCCGGTGGTTTCGCTGGTCCGGGTGGCTTCGGTGGCCGAGGGCGTCGAGCGGATCAACGCGTCGCGCTTCGGTTTGCAGGCGGGGGTGTTCACGCGCGACCTGCCGACGGCGTTCGAGGTGTCGGCGGCTTTGAAGGTGGGCGGGGTGCTCGTCGGCGACGTGCCGAGCTTCCGCGCGGACCAGATGCCCTACGGCGGGGTGAAGGACTCCGGCGTCGGCCGCGAAGGCCCGGCGTCGGCGATGGCGGACTTCACCGAGGAGCGGGTCACGGTCCTGACGGGATTGACGCTGTAAGGGCCGCGTGGGCCTCGACGAGTGATGGCCCGTACCACGTGAGGTGGCGGCCCGAGACCAGGACGTACCGCGCGTCCGGGAAGTGGTCCGGGCCGTCCTCCGCCGTGAACAGGTACGGCTCGTCCGGCAGCACCAGCAGGTCCGCGTCCGCCGCGAAGTGCGCCCGCAGCTCCTCGACGTCCGGCCTCGGATACCGCTCCCCGGAAGCCGCGTAGACGTTCGCCACGCCGACGCGGCGCAGGACGTCGCCGCCGAAGGTCTCGCGGCCCAGGACGATCCACGGCTTGCGCCACACCGGGACGACCGCGTGGAACCGCACCGGCCGGACGTCGCGCCAAAGGTCCTCGGCCTCGACCAGCCAGTCCGGCTCCTCGAGCTCGTACGCCTGGGTGAGGATCCGGCGCAGTGAGCCCAAAGCGGCGGGCACGGACGCCGACGCGGCCATCACCCACACCGGGATCCCGTTGGCGCGCAGGCGTTCCACGTCCTCGGGGCGGTTCTCTTCCGAGTTGGCCAGCACCAGGTCCGGGGCCAGCTCCAGCACGTCGTCGATCTTCGGGTACTTCGACCCGCCGACCCGCGGGACGTCCAAAGTGGACGGGTGCGTGCAGTAGTCGGTGGCGCCGGCGAGCCGGCCGGGCGCGCTGACTTCGACCGCCTCGGTCAGCGACGGCACCAACGAGACCACGCGGGAAGCCGGGCCGCTCAACGGCACCGGCTCCCCGAGATCGTCGACGAGGTTCATGCGCGCTCGAACGACACCTTCCGCTTCTCGACGTCGACCGCGGTCAGCCGGACCCCGATCCGCTCCCCCGCCGTCAGCTTTTCCCCCGCACACTTCGCCATCACCGTCGGGTCCTCGACCAGGATCTCGGCCTTGTTCTCGTCCGCACGCAGCACCACCGCGCTGAACTCGCCGCCGATGTGCTCGGCCAGCACCCACGCTTCGACCTGGTCGATGCACGCCCGCTCGACCTTCGCGGCGAGGGTGTCCGAGGCCGTCATGCGCTCCGGGACGTCCGCGAGCGCCGCCCGCACCCATTCCGACACCTCGCGCCCGGCCGAAACGGCGAGGCAGATCTCCGTCGCGAACCGGTCGACCAGCCGCCGGATCGGTGCCGTCACGTGCGCGTACGCGCCGCCGATGCCCGCGTGCGTGGTCAACGCCGGCAGCTCGCCGTCGAACGCCGTGTAACCCGCGCCGCGCAGCAGGCGCGTCGTGTCGGCGTAGAGCGCCATCGACGCCGGCTGCCCGGGGTCCAGCCGGGACAGGAACTCCGACACGGTCGTCTCGCGCGCCCAGGTGATGCCCAGCGCTTCGGCCGAGCGACGCAGCCAGTCGACGGCCTCGGGCTCCGGGTCGGGCAGCGTGCGCAGGACGCCGACCCGCGCGTCGATCATGATCCGGGCCGCGGCCATGCCGGTGAGCAGCGAGATTTCGGCGTTCCAGGCGTCGACGGCAGTACGCGGCCGGCGGGCGAGCACCCAGCCGCCGTCCGGGTCGCCGCTGATCTCCTGTTCGGGCAGCTGCAGTTCGACGGCGCCGCGACGGACGGCCAGCTCGCGCCGGCGCCGTCCGAGCTCCGGCAGCGCGGCCACCGACGGGTGCGGGTTGCCGGCGTCGAGCGCGGCCTGCACCGTCTCGTAGTCGAACTGCTCGGTGGACCGGACCAGCGCGCGGCGCACCCGCGTCGCGGTCGGCTCACCCGCTTCGTCGGTCTCGATGGTCCAGAGCACCGCGGGCCGGATCTCGCCGGGGAGCAGGCTCGCCGCGCCTTCGGACAGGACCGGCGGGTGCAGCGGGACGTTGCCGTCCGGCAGGTAGAGCGTCTGCCCGCGGGAGCGCGACTCGCGGTCGAGCGCGCCGCCCGGCGGGACGAACGCGGCCAGGTCGGCGATCGCGTAGTGCACGCGGAAGCCGTGCGCGGTCCGCTCGACGACCATCGCCTGGTCGAGGTCCTTGGAGCCGGGCGGGTCGATGGTGACGAACGGCAGGTCCGTCGCGTCCTCGCGCGGCCCGGCGCTCGCGAGCGGGTCGAGCACCGCGGCTTCCGCCTCGGCCAGCACCTCGGGCCCGAACGACTCCGGCAGCGAAAACTCGGCACGCAGGGGGCCGAAGTCCCCGCCCGCCGAGTGTGTCCTGATCACGAGGGGAGGCACCCCCCAACCCTAACCCTCGAAGGGCCTTGTGATCGCCCGATCGGGCGTGGGCCGGTCGGGTGTACGTTGGCTTCCGCAATAATGAAAACCGTCTTCATTTCCAGAAAGGGCTCCGACCGTGAAGATCGCGTTCGTCGGCAAGGGCGGCAGCGGCAAGACCACGCTGTCGTCGCTGTTCGTGGCGTACCTCGCCGACGCCGGCCTGCCGGTGCTGGCCATCGACGCCGACATCAACCAGCACCTCGCCGTGGCGCTCGGCGCGTCCGAGGAAGAAGCGCTGGCCTGGCCGACGCTCGGCGACAACATGACCCTGATCAAGGACTACCTGCGCGGCGACAACCCGCGGATCCCGGACGCCGCGTCGATGATCAAGACGACGCCGCCGGGACGCGGGTCGCGGCTGGTCCGGCCGTTCGAGGACAACCCGGTGTTCGACGCGTGCTTCCGGCAGCTGGGCGGCGTGCGGCTCGGCGTCACCGGGCAGTTCGACGAGGACGACCTGGGCGTCAAGTGCTACCACTCGAAGGTGGGCGCGGCCGAGCTGCTGCTGAACCACCTGGTCGACGTCGAGGGCGAGTACGTCGTCATGGACATGACCGCGGGTGCGGACGCGTTCGCGTCGGGGCTGTTCACGCGGTTCGACGTGACGTTCATGGTGTGCGAGCCGACGGTCCGCAGCGTGGGCGTGTACCGGCAGTACGCGGACTACGCGCGCGACTTCGGCGTGCGGCTCGTGGTGGTGGGCAACAAGGTCACCGACGCCGAGGACGTCGAGTTCCTGCAGGAGCAGGTCGGCGACGCGCTGCTGGGCTGGATGTCGGCTTCCCGCCACGTGCGCGCGGCGGAGCGCGGCACGGCCCGGCCGATCACCGAGCTCGAGCCGCGCAACCTCGCGACACTGTCGTCGATGCGCTCGGCGGTGGACGCGGAGCAGCGCGACTGGGCGCGCTACCAGCGTCAAGCGGTCGAGTTCCACCTGCGCAACGCGGCGGCGTGGGCGGGCGACAGCCTGGCTTCCCAGGTGGACCCGGAGTTCGTGCTGGGCCCGGGGCTGTCGGTCTAGTCGTCGTTCCAGGCGGCGTCGGCGGCATCGGCCTGCTGGGTGCGTTCCTTGGCGATGTCGAGCGCCCGGCGGGCGGTGGCCTCGTCCGGGTACGGGCCGAGCAGGTCGATGCCGCGGCCGCGTTCGAGGTGCTCGACCTGTTTCGTGCGGGTGTTGTAGTACCACCCCTGGTCCGGGTTCGGGTCGTTGGACATGGTCCTAGGTTCGCACCACCGGGCCGGGTTGTCAGCGCTTGTACCGATAGGGGATCTCGGTCGGCGTCCCGGTGGGGCCGAAGTCCTGGCTTTCTTCGGCGTTTTCCGGCGGCGGCTGGTCGGTGAACTCGTCGAACCAGCCGCGGGGCGTGCCCCGGGGCGGGGTGGGGGGTTCCTGTCGCGAGGGTTGCGGGAGGGCGGTGTCCCGGCCGGGGAAGACGGGAGGGGCGGTGTTTCCCGGGGTCGGCGGGACCGGGGGCATGGTGCCGGGGCCCGGGAAGACCGGGCGGGCTGGGGCCGCGTGCCGGGTCGGCAGGGGCTGGGGGGTGGACTCCGGGCCGGGGAAGACCGGCTTGGAGCGTGCCGGCGGGGTGGGGGCCCAGGGAGAGTTGACGGGCGGGCCGGTAGGTCGCTGCTGTGCCGCGGGCGGTTGCTGCTGGGCCGGCGGGGGCTGAACTGCGGGTGGCTGGTGGTGGATCGGTGACAGCGGCTGCGGCTGCTGCGGAGCCGGAGGTTGCTGCGGCGCGGCAGGCTGCTGCTGCTGCTGGGAAGGCTGCTGCTGGCCCGGTGCGTGCGAGCCGGCAGGCGACTGCGCGGCAGGGATCTGCGAAGCGGCAGGTTGCTGCGGAGCCGGGGGCTGCTGCGGCGCGGCAGGCGGCTGCTGGCTCAGTGCGTGCGAACCGGCAGGCGACTGCGCGGCAGGTTGCTGCGGAGCCGGGGGCTGATGCGGGGCCGATGCCTGCGAACCGGCAGGCGACTGCGCGGCAGGCGCTTGCTGCTGCGCGGCAGGCGGCTGCTGTAGGACCGGTGCCTGCGAACTGGCAGGCTGCTGCGCGGCAGGGGCCTGCGAACCGGGAGGTTGCTGCAGGCCCAACGGCTGCGAAGCGGCAGTGGACTGCTGCGGGGCCGGTTGCTGGGCGCTGGAGGGCGGTTGCTGTTGGCCTGCTGACTCGGACTGCCCAGCAGCCGACTGCATCTGAACCGGTGCCGGCTGCTGCTCAACCGGCGCCTGCTGCGCGGCAGGTTGCGGCTGGGCCGATTCCTGCGAACCAGCAGATCGCTGCCCGGCGGGCGACTGTGGCTGGGCCGACGACGGCTGCGCGGCCGGCGGTTCTGGCTGGTCCGGCGCCTGCGAATCAGTAGGTTGCTGCTGGCCCAGTGGCTGCGCACCGGCAGCGGGCGGCTGGTCCGACAACGGCGATCCCGCTGGCAGTGGCGGAGCCGTAGCCAGCGAGTGCGGCAAGGTCGGCGGCTGTTGCTGGCTCTGCGGTACCGCAGGCGACTGCCCGGCGGTAGCCGGCGACTGCGGCTGCGGCTCAACGGGCGGTTGCGGCTCACCGGCAGCAGTCGGCTCCTGGGCTGAGGGTGACTGCACCTGCGATGCGGCCGTCGACGAAGACGGGAAGGCCGACTGTTCCGGCTGCGAGACAGCAGACGGTTGCGGCTGCACGCCGGCCGCCTCCGGATTCGGCGGTTCCGTAGCGGGCACCGCAGCAGCTTCCGACTCCGCGCTATCACGCAGCTCAACATCAACTGGCGAAGGCGCACCTGCTTCGGGCTCGGCTACCTCCTCCGGCGCGGGCTCAGCCGGTGAAGGCACAGCCGTTTCGGACTGAGCCGCTTCCAGTGACTCGTGGTCGGCCACGGCCGGTTCAACCGCTTCCGGTTGCACCGCATCTCGCGGCTCGTGCTTGACCGCCCCAGACTCAGCCGCTTCCGCCTCAACGGCACCCCGGGACTCCTGCTCAGCCACCGCAGACTCAACTGCTTCCGCCTCAACGGCACCCCGGGACTCCTGCTCAGCCACCGCAGGTCCAGCCGCTTCCGGCTCAACGGCACCCCGGGACTCCTGCTCAGCCACCGCAGGTCCAGCCGCTTCCGGCTCAACGGCACCCTGAGACTCCTGCTCGGCCACCGCAGATTCAGCCGCTTCCGGTTGAACGGCATCCGGAGCCTCGGGCTCAGCCGCCACCGGCTCACCCGCTTCAGGCCGAACCTCACTCAGGGCCTCGACTTCGGCCGGCGCCGATTCGGCTACCTCCGGCTGAACCAGACCTCGTGACCCGGCTTCGGCAGGCGCAGGCGAATTCGCATCCCGGGGTCCGGCGGCCTCCGGCCGGACCGCTTCCCAGGACTTCGACTCCACCGCCGCCGCAGACTCGGCGGTACCATCCGGCACCGTCGCCGCGGCTCCATCCCGCAACTCCGGCGCCTCGCCCCCATCAGTCTCGACCGGTTCCGGCGAAGACCCCGCCGCCTCGACCACGTTCCTCCGCTCCGGCTCGGCCGGCCGCGGTGCAGACTCCAAAGCCTCCGCCTCAGGCGCCGGCTGGTGGGCCACCGCAGGTTTCTCAACCGGCCCAGGCGCGGACTCAGCGAACGGCGCCCGCTCAGGCGCCCCTGGGTCCGGACGCAACTCCGACCGGCCCACCTCAGGCTGTCGCAAGCCGGTCTCCCCGGGAACCCCGGGCTCCACCGACCGGCCCACCTGCGCGGAAATCCCCGGCGAGGTAGCAAACGTCGGCGGGCCAACCGCCGGCTCAGGTCGTTTCCAGCCGGCCTCGACCGCCGCATGCGCGCCCCGGGCCTCGACAGCCGGAGGCTCCGGAGCCTCCGGAGCCGCGTGACGAGCCTTCGCCGGGCCCGGCAAGTCCGGCTCCGACCACTCGCGGTCCTCCTGGGGACGTCCCTGGCCCCACGCCGAACTCGACCCCGACCGACCGGGCGGCGGCACGTGCTGCTCAGGCGGGGGCGGCTGGGGCACCGTCCGCCACACCGGGGCCGGGCCGATGTTCATCGGGGCCGGCGCCTGGCCGGGCGGCCGCGCTCCCGGAGGCGGGGGCGACGGCCTGGCCGCCGGCTTGGGGATCGGGTCCAGGGACGACACCAGGACCGACGTGTTCTCCGGGTCCTCGACCTTCCGGCCACTGCGCTCGCGGTAGACCATCTCGCCGTCGGCGTCCATCTCGACCAGGTAACCCGCCTCCGCGAGCTGCTCCTCGTCGAGGTCCGCCAGCCTCTCGTAGCGCGAAGGCACCACTCGATAAATCGGCCACGCCAGCGAAGCGTGCTCGGCGTGGAACTGGGCCAGCAACGCCGCCATCTGGTGCTGCCACGGCAGCGACATCCCCTCGGCCAGCGACCGGGGCAGCACCACGTACCCCGCGTCGACGCCCGGGTAGCCCTGGCTCAGCTGGTCGGACAGGGGCGTGCTGGACGCGGGGCGAGCCGACTGCCGGGGCGGCTGGGGCGCGCCGAACAGCGCCGCCGGGTCCTGGGGCTCGCCCGGGCCGGGCTTGCCTCGCTTGCCGAATTTGCGTCCCACGTGCTCATCCTCTGCCAGTACGCGGCCACCTGCTCGTGGAAGCGCCGCGACGTCGGTGAATCGGCCGATTCGTGTCAAGGCCCTCGAGACCCATGCTAAACGCCGGGGCGGACCGCCTGCGGCACCACTTCGGCCTCGTCGAACGAGAACGGCCGCGTGTGCACCGGGACGCCGGTCTGCTGCGCCTCGACGATCTTGCCGTCGCCCAGGTACATCATCACGTGGTGGATCGTGTCCGGGTTCGACGGGTCGTTGGCGAGGAACAGCAGGTCACCGGGCTGCGCGTCGCGCACCGGCAGCAGCGCGCCCGCGTGGTACTGGTCGCGCGAAACGCGCGGCAGGATGATCCCGGCCGACTCGTACGCCCGCAGCATCAGGCCCGAACAGTCGTACGAATTCGGGCCCGTGGCGCCCCACACATACGGCTTGCCCTGTTCGCCCAGCGCGAAGCTGATCGCCTTCCCGGCGGCCTGGCTCGGCGGCAGCAGCTGTCCCATCCCGGTGCCGCAGGCGACGACGTCGACGACCTGGCCGACGTTCTCCACCAGCGTCGCCGCCATCGGCTCCCACTTGTGGTACCGGTCCGGGAAGCCCGACCGCTCGACGGCCTGCGCGGCGTCGCCCGGGCGCTTGTTCTCCCAGTCCGGCACCGCCAGCAGCACGTCGTAGAACTTGTTGACCGCGTACGTCGGGTTGGTGACCTCGGAGATCGAGCCCCAGCCCATCGACGGGCGCATCTGGAAGATGCCCTGGGAGTCGCGGTCACCGTAGGTGAGGTTGTGCAGCCCGGACTCGGTCATCCCGGCCTGGATGGCGACCTGCCACGCGCGCGGCGCCAGCGACCGCTGCTTGCCGATCGTGATGATCAGCGCGACGGTGCCCTTCTGCTCGTCGTCCAGCTTCGACGCGTCGACCGTGCCGCGCTCGCCCTCGCCGGGCTGAGTCGGCCCGACCGAGGCGTCGCAGCTCATCAGCGACACGCCCCGGGCCTGCGCTTGCTGGTTGTCGATGACGACCTTGGCGGCGACGGCGGTGACGACCAGGGCGCCGATCGCGACGAACACGACCAGCCCCAGCCACAACCCCAGCCGCCGCACGGTCAGCTCGCCTGGTCGTAGTCGGCGACGCGCCAGCCGGCGTTGGTGTTCACGACCGTGATGGCCAGCTTGGGCCCGTCGGTCGGGATCGTCAGCTGCACCGAGCTGGTGTACGACGTGCCGACGACCGGCTCACCGGTGACCTTCGTCGCCGGGATGTTCGCCGGGTCGACCGACGCCATCACCGGCAGGTACTCCTCGGTGGTGAAGGGCTTCAGCTTGGCCAGCCACTGGTCGGAGGTGATCCCGGCCGGGTGGTCGACCCAGGCCGCGGCCCACTCCTTGGCGACGCGGACGGCGTCCCCGTTCGGCGCCGCCGTCGTCGGGGTGGCCAGCGGCGCGGACAGCCGCGTCGGCAGGTTCGACGTCGGCACCGGCGCCGCGACCCCCGGCGCGGTCGCGGTGACGGAGGTGGTCGTGCCGGTGGCGGGCGAGGCCTTGGCCTGCGGCTTGCCGACCGCCTTGGGCAGCACGATGCCGAGCGCGGTGACGAGGATCGCCAGGAAGACCAGCGTCCCCATCAGGTGGCGGGGCGAGCGCAGCGGCCAGCCCCACAGGCGGCGGTAGACCGCGGCGCGGCCGCGGTTGGTGCGGATCGGCATCGGTCACCGCCCCATGACTTGGTCGGTGTCACGCGGTTCTTCGCGCACTTCGATGCCCCGCGAAGGCCGGTACAGCACGAAGACCGGCTTGCCGGCGACGACCTCGGGGTCGACGCGGCGCGGCTGCGCCCGCACGCCCGGCGTCCGCGGCACGTCCTGCGGCGTGTAGTCGTTGAAGCCGGATTCGGGGGTGCGCAGGTCGGACGGCACGACGACGGGCTCGGGCTCGTCGGTCCAGCGGCGGTCGGCGACCGGGGAGGTGTCGACGCGCCGGCTTTCCTCGCGCCGGAGCGTCGGCCGGCCGCCCGCGCCGACCACGACGTAGTCGCCGGGGTCGCCGTTGGCCGGGTTGTACTGGCCGTACACCGGGGAACCGGGGCGTCCGCCCGCGGGCAACGCCCCTGCCGGGCCGCCGTTGATGGCCCCCGGCCAGGCGCCGGACCAGGCGGCGGCCGGGCGGCCCGCGCCCGAGGTGTTGTCGAGCCGCTGGGCGTTGGCGAAGATCGTGGCCTCCGGCCGGAACCGGCCACCACCGGCGGTGGCGCCGAGCGGGCCGCGCTGCTCGCCGTCGACGACGTCGTCGGTGTCGCGCACGTTCTGCCAGAACTCGTCCTGCGGCGTCGGGCCGTTGCGGTTGCGCTTGAAGCGGGAGAAGATCCCGCCCCCGGGCGACGGCACGGCGGCGCCGACCATGCTGACCGACATCTCGACCATCTGCCACAGGCGCCGGACCGGCCGCCCGACCATGAACAGCAGCACGGTGATGAGCCCGGCGAGGACCATCTGCGTGAGCATGTTCAGCGAGTTGCCGGCGTCGAAGATGGCCTGCAGCAGCAGCGCGTGCACCCCGGCGAGCACCGAGAGCACGACGAGGTTGAAGGCCACCCCGCCGGCCACCTTGAGCACGCGGCGCAGGATCTCCGGGTGCAGCAGGGCGACGAGCCCGATCAGCGGCGCGGTGAGCGCGAAGAGGCGGATCAGGACTTGGGCGAGGAGGACCGACGCCTTGGCCAGGAGCTGGAAGAGGGAGTAGACGAGGGCTTGGCCGAGGGAGAGGAAGCCGGCTCCGGTGCGGCCGCCGGCCTCGCCGGTGAAGTAGCCGGTCGCGGGGCCGAGCTTGGTGGAGATGTCCTTGTAGGCGTTCTTCTTGCCGTCGATGACACCCTGGTTGCCGTCGTCGCCGTTGCGCAGCTGCGCCCACGTGAACGCCTGCGCGTCCAGCAAGGGGCGGCCGAACTGGTCGGCCTGCGGCGCGGTCGGCGAGCCGAACTCCCCGCGGATCCAGTTCTTGTAGACGATCTCGTTGTGCAGGTTCGTCGGCAGGACGTGCCGGATGACGCGGTCGTTGGAGTCGTCGACGAACCCGGCCTGGATGTTCGTCGTGGTCTGGACGATCGCCTTGTCGATCGGGTCGAAGTACCGCAGCATCGCCAGCGACGACGCGGCCAGCCAGACGCCGGCCAGCGCGTACAGCGCCCGTTTGCTGACCGCGGCGAGGTCGCCGCGCCAGATGTTGCGGAACAACATGATCGACATGACGAGCGCGACCAGCCCGAAGAGCTGGGCGTAGATGTTGTTGTAGACCTTCTCCGCGCCCGACTTCACCGCGCTGTACAGCGGGTTGAGCAGCCCGCCCTCGAGCACGGTGTAGTGCAGCGAGTTCGTCGCGCCGACGATGTTCTTGCCCAGGTTGAACAGCTGGTTGCCACCCCAGGTGTCCAAAGTGGACCCGGCGGGGGTGAGGTTGATCCCGGAGCAGTTCGTCTCGAAGGTGTTCCAGACGAACCCGGCGTAGCTGTAGTCGACGTACGGGCTGCCGGCCTCGCCGTGGCCTTCCGCGGGGTCGATCGCGCCGACCATGCCCGCTCCCGGGCGTTCGGGGTTGGGCGCCTCGCCGCAGGCCGCCGCGCTCGCCGCCGGGGCGGTCGCGATCGCCTGCAGCCCGAGCACGAGCATGACGGCGAACATCGTCGCCTTGCGCCCCGGCGTGCGCCGCCCGGGTCGCGGACCTTCCTTGATCCGCCGCTTGAGCGACTGCCACCCCGCGGCCAACGTCAGCAGGACCGCCAGCGTCAGCGCCGTGTTCATGCGGCGTCCCGGCCGGTGCCGCCCTTTCCACCCGTGCGGGCGTGCTGCTGGCCGCCGTGGCCGTTCTGGCCGTTCTGGCCGTTCGGGGAGACTCCGCCCTCCACTTCGCCCGTTTCGGTCGCCAATGGGTCCGGGGCTCCGAGGAGGTTCTCGTCGGCCAGGCCGACCTCCAGCTCCGCCGCCAGCTCGAAGTCCTGCTCCAGCTCGATGTCGTCCTCCGGTGGGGACGCCACGAACGGCTTCTTCTCCTCCGTGACCGGCAGCGCCAGCTCGTTGCCCGGGCGACGCGAAGGCGCCGCGTCCTTCGAACCCGGCGTCGTGTCCATGACCGCCCTCAGGTGGTCCAGGTGCGGGCCGGAGAAGTCGACGCGGATGCGCTCGACCCCGCCCGCGCCGTCGCCGAAGATGAACTGGCGGGGCTCGACGTCGCGCTCGACGCCTCGCTGCTGGGAACCCGGACGACGGCCCAGGGCCGCCACCACCTGCTCGTACCCCACCCCGACCGGCACCTTCAACAGCCGCAGGGCGTCGGCCTGGGCGTCGTCGTCGTCGAGGCGGCCCACGAACACCGAGTCCAGCAGGGCCACGAAACCCTGGATCTTCAGGAAGTCCGCCGGGATCTGGGACGACAGCAGCACCCGGACGTTCCACTTGCGCGAGTCACGCGCGAAGCGGTTCATCAGCACACGCCCGGTCGGGACCTCGGACAGGAAGAACGCCTCGTCGATCCAGACGCCCTTGCGCATCTCCTTCGGCTTCTCGTACACCGACCGCTGGGTCAGCCACGCCGCCAGGTTCAGCATCTCGACGCCGAGGGACTCCGCATCCGTCCAGTACTCGCGGGGGACGCCGTCCTTCGGCAGCGTCAGGCCCGCCATCGTCAGCACCGTCAGGCGGTCGTCGCGCGTCTCCGAGTACGGGTCCGCGTCGGACTCCGGGATGAGCAGCGCCATCCGCTCGCGCATCTCGTCGAGGAAGTCCGCGACGACGCCGGCGTGCTCGTGGTGTTCCGAAGAATCCCGGCGCAGGGCATCGATCACCTGGCCGGGGTCGGCGTCGAACCGGCCGCCGACAGTGCGGACCGCGCGCAGCAGCACGATCCGGGTCTGCGCCATGCGCGACACCTCGTACGGCAGGACACCCGTCAACACATCCAGCACGAGACGACGCCGCGTCGCGCCCGCCAGGGCCTTCTCGCGGCGCCAGGACCGCTCCGGGTCGTCCTCGTCCATGAAGTGCTCGATCAGCGGCTCGGCGACCACCCGGTACGGGTTGAGGATCCCCGGCTGGGCGTTGAGCAGGTTGATCGGCCGCGCGTACGGCCGCAGCTCCGGCAGGTCGCACAGACGGGACAGCGGACCCGAAGGGTCGAGGATCGTCCAGTTCGCGCCCGCGCGCAGCGTCTTGTAGACGATGCCGCCGCCGAGAAACGACTTACCGCCACCCAGGCCCGCCACCATGGCCGTCAGGCCGGAGCCGTCGCGGATCTCCTGGGCCATCCACGGGTCCCAGGCCACCGGGCGCCGCGTGGCCGTGCACGTCTCGCCGAGCAGGATGCCGCGGCGGTCGCCGACCTCCGCCGTCGCCGTCGGCACCGACGAAGCCGCCCAGACCACCGACCCGCGGCGCATGTACGCCGCCGAGGCCAGCGGCTCGCCCGGGATGAACTCGCGGGCCAGCGCGTACTGGGCCTCGGGGTGCTCGATGGCGATCTTCGGCTTGTAGAGGTCCAGCAGCTGCTGGGCCAGGCGCAGCGCGTCACGCTCGGTCGGGCCGGACACCGCCAGCCGCCACCACGAGCGCACGCGGGTGGCGAGCGCGGTGAAGCCCGACGTCATCTCGTCGTCGATCTCCAGCACGCGCCCGGCCTGGCGCGACAGCGACTGCGGCGGCTCCAGCTCGTGCTCGTCGGTGTAGTGCTTGACCTGCGAACGGACCTTGTTCATCTGCCGTTGGAGCTCGCCGGCCACTTCCTCGGGGCGCCGGACGTAGATGCGCGCGGAGACTTCGACCGCGGCGGGCAGGCGGTCGGCGTGCTGGATCCACGGGTCGTCGACTTCGGGGATCTGCAGGCCGTGCATCTGCCCGACGGTCAGGATCGCCAGGTGCCGTGAGACGCCGGCGTTGGAGCCGGTGCGGCCGCGGACGGTCACGGTCGGCGCGTACGGGTCGGCGTAGTAGTCGGCGGCGTCGGTGAAGCTGGCCAGGTCTTCGGGTTCCCAGGCCGCGCCCGGCACGGCGGGCATGTTCCGCGGCGCGGGCAGGCCGAGCGAGCACGAGCGGTGCATCAGCCAGGACATCTCTTCGGCGTGCACCGGACGGCCTTCCAGCCCGGCGCTGCCGATGACCTGGTCGAGGTGCTCGACCTCGGAGTCCAGCGCGGTCAGCTCGGCGTCGACGGCCTCGGGCAGGATCTTGCGCAGCACCGGCGCGGCCCGCTCGACCGCGCGGTCGACCATCCGCCGGGTCTGCACCTGGACGCCCAGGTAGACCTCTTTTTCGGCCATCGAGCGGCCCATGAGCTGCTGCTGCTCGCCGATCAGGTAGTCGTCGAACGACAGCGCGCCCGGGACGTCGCCGGGGCGGCCGTGGGCGTTGTAGACGTGCGCCTCGGCCCACATCCGGATCGGGTACGGCCGGTTCGTCACGCGCAGGTGCAGCCAGCGGCCCTGCAGCTCGGCGTACTGCCCGGCGATGGCCGCGACGAGGTCGCGGCGCTGGGAGTCCGAGCGGAACGACCAGCGCTGCGGCGCCAGCCGGTACCAGGCGTAGACTTCGACGCCCGTGCGAACCAGGTGCCCGTCGATGCTGCGCACCGCGATCGACGGGGTATAGGCGGGGATCGCCTGCTCACCGGTCAGGCGGCGGCCGTTGCCGCCCCCTGAGCCGTTTCGCGCCGCGCGGACCTGCTCGGGCGGCTGCCATGCGCCCGAGTGTGCGTCCCGACCCCGTTTTCCTCGGCTACCGCCGCGACCGAACAACGACTACCTCCCGGCCCGAGCCGCGTTGCCGCGGCTCCGGCGCGCTCGTGGTGTTCCCTGGATCGCACCCGGCGGCCCGCCGTGGTGCTGGTACTGCCGCTTCCGGCGGTGCTTCGGCAGCGGGCGCTCGGCCCGTACCCGGACCCGGCTGGCGCTGACCGCGCCGCCGGTGCCCGTGGTCCGTTCGCGGGGGGTGTTGAGCTCGCGCCCGGCCATCGAAACCACGGTGCCCAGCGGACGCTCGTGGCTGATCTTGGCCGTGAGCAGCCGGGTGATCACGATGGTGGCGACGAACGCCCACGCCGTCGAGAAGAACCCGAAGCTCCACCCCGCCCAGCGTTCGACGCCGAGGACGACGAAGAACGCCGGGATGCCGATGAGCCACGCGACGTAGCGGGCTCTCCAGGGAAAAGTCGCTTTCGGCGGGCCGAGCCACACGGCGTCGACCCGGTAGACCTCGTCATCGGTCCTGATGCGCACGCCGCCGCCTCAGCCGGTGAACAGGCCGGCGATCCACTGGCCCACGTTCACGCCCGCGCCGCTGACCGCGAGACCGATGATGGCGAGCGCGATGACCACGCCGGCGAGCCGCCGCATGACACCGGCGTTGTCGCCCTTGCCGCCGCCCAGCCACAGAAGCAGGAGAGCAACGGCCAGCAGCACCAGGGGGATGACGTTGTCGAGCAGCCACTGGCGCACGTTTCCCGTGCCCAGCTCGCCGGCGGCCAGCGTGTCGAGGGTGGTCAAGGTCATCATCGCGTTACTCCCGGTGCGCGGTGGGGCCCGCGCGGCTCTGGCTCAGGCGGTGCTTCGAACAACATCATGACGGCTACGAGGGGTAGTGGTCAAAGCGCGCTGCGTAGATGACGGCTGGCTTGTCAACCGGTGTGGCGGCCACGGTAAACGAAAACTCCACGCCCACCATCATCGCGGCAAGGGCCCTCGGGTTAAAGCCCGGGCACCCATACTTCTCAGTGTGCTGACGAACTCACCCCATTGCCCGGGATTTGCTCACTGTGGGTACTTGCGCCGTGGCCGTCGTGCGGCCTGAGACAGTGTGACATGACCCGAACGGCCCCGTCGCGCGAGTCCGCTCTGTGACGGTGCTTCGGCCGGTCGGCACACATGTCGATCTTGACCGGTCCGGCCGTCCGTCACACGGCGCTCAAAACCTCACACGAGTTTCACTACATAGCGTGATCTTGGACCTCAAGCGCGACGCTGAGCGAAAATACCCGCCGGGAACGCGCCGGCGGCGACCACGCGGCGGGTGAGGTCCCGGCCGAGCTCCTCCAGCCGGGCCAGCTTCGCCGGCCCGAGGTGGTCCCACGGCGCCGTCGCGGCGGCCTCGGTCGCGACTTCGACGCGGTCACGCAGCGCGACACCTTCGGCGGTGAGCGCACCGTCGCCGTCGAGGATCCCGCGGTCGCGCAGGCCCTGCTCGGCGGCGGCCCACTGCTCGTCGCTCCAGCCGCGCGTCAGCTTGGCCGCGTCGAGGGTGAACCCGGCGCCGGTGGCCACGTGGGTCACGAGGGCTTCGACGCCGCTCAGGCCGTTGAGGACGAGGGCGGCGATGTGGCCGTCGCCGCGGTGCTCGCGCAGCAGCGTGATGGCGTGCCAGAGCGCGAGGTGCGGCGGCTCGGGCCAGTCCAGCCCGGCGTGCGCGGCGTAGAGAGGACGTCCTTCGGCGGTGCACCCGGCGGTGGCCTCGCGGGCGAGCTCGGCGGCCTCGACGACCTGGTCGCTCTTGAGCTCGCCTTCGCCGAGGAGCCGGGTCAGGGCCGCGTCGACGCCCTCGAGCCGGGCCTTGAGGACCTGCTCCGGCGTCGCGAGGGTCCAGGCGCGCGGAATCACGCGGGCGACGACCTCGGGGTTGAAGTTGTAGAAGGTGGCGGCGACGACCTCGGGCCCGACCGGGCCCATCGCGGCCGAGCGGCCGGCGAAGTAGGGCATCCGCCCCGGCCGCAGCCCGATGCCGGTGAGCGCCTGGTCCACTTCGGGCGCGAAGTACGCCAGAGCGTGCAAGGAATCGAAGGCCGACTTGAACCGCTTCTCGTCACCCGCCATAGCGGCACCCTACTACCGGGTAACCACGCCGGGAAGGGAGCACTGAAAGGCACCTTCCGTGCGTCTGACGCGCTGAATGGCACCTTCGGTGCATCAGATGCGAGGAAGGTGCCCTTCAGCGCGTGGGGCGGACGAGCCGGCATGTAAGCCGGATCCTGTTCCCGGGTCGCCTCGCGGCTCGCCGGGCGGCGGCCATCCATCTCGGCCTGCCGTCGCCGGCAGGCTCCAGCGGCCTACCCGCAGGCTCGGACGGGCCGTCCTCGAACGCCTGCGCAGAAGCCCGGGGGCTTCCTCTTGGCCTTGCTCCGGGTGGGGTTTACCCAGCCGCCCCGGTCACCCGGGACGCTGGTGGTCTCTTACACCACCGTTTCACCCTTACCCCGGCCCTCGTGAAGCACACAGGCCGTGGCGGTCTGTTTTCTGTGGCACTTTCCCGCGGGTCACCCCGGGTTGCCGTTAGCAACCACCCTGCCCTGTGGAGTCCGGACTTTCCTCGAGCCGGGTCGCCCCGGCCCGCGACCGCCCTGCCTGCTCGTCCGCGGGAGAGATGGTAGCCGAGCGCCGGGCGGCCGCCCGGCGGCGGGCTCGGACGCCTGCCGGGAGCTTGACCGCGACCTCAGTACCCGGCTGCCGCCCGGCTGTGGTGTCGGGGGCGCTCCGGTTCCGGCGGCCGCTGGGGCGGCACGATCGACGGCGCCGGGCGCCGGCGGGCCAGCTCGGCCGTCCAGTGCAGCACCGCGGCCGGGCTGTCGAGGCCGATGAGCCCGACGAGCCGGCCGTCGCGCACGGAGCCCGTGATCGGCCGGGTGCCGGCCACCGGCGACTCCAGCAGCACCGTGTCCGTCCCGAGCATCGGCCGGCCGGCCACCTGGATCCGGACGCCGTGCTGCTCGGACCAGTACCGCGGCACCGGCGTGTACGCCGGGGAGCCGGCCGGCCCGGCCAGCAGGTTCTCGGCCGCCGCCCGGCTCATCTCCACCGCGTTGAGCCAGTGTTCGTCACGCCGGGGCGTCGCGTCGTAGCGGAGGTTGGGCCAGCGGGCGACGTCGCCGGCCGCGACGATCGTGTCCGAGCCCACGACGTGGCAGGTCGGGCCGCAGACGACGCCGTCGTCCAGCGGCAGCTTCGCCCCGCGCAGCCAGGACACGGCCGGGACGCTGCCGACGGCGACCACGACGCAGGCGACGTCGAGGGCACGTCCGTCGGCGAACTCCAGCCCGACCGACGTCGTCCCCGGGTGCCACCGGCGGATGGTGGTCCCGAGCTCCAGCCGGACGCCGTGGGCGGTGTGCAGCGCCGTGAGCCAGTCGCCGATGTCGGGGCCGAGGACGTCGGCCAGCAGCGCCCGCGACCGGCCGATCAGGACGACGTCGCGGTCCATCTCGCGCAGGCTCGAAGCGACTTCACAGCCGATGAAGCCGTCGCCGATGACGGCGACCGGACCGGAGCCGGTGGCGAGCGCGCGCTGGAGCGCCGTGGTGTCGGACAGGGTCCGGACGACGACGACCCGCGGGTGGCCGTGCGGCGCGCCGGGCAGCCGGCGGGGTTCGACGCCGGTGGCGATGATCAGGCCGTCGTAGCGGACCTCCTCGTCGCGGAGGTGGACGACCTGCCGGTTCGGCGACAGAGCCGTGACCGGGGTGTCGAAGTACCACTCGGCGTCGACCTCGAGGGGATCGGCGAGCAGCGTCTGGGCCCGGCTGACCGCGCCGGTCAGCAGGCTCTTGGACAGCGCCGGGCGGTGGTAGGCGATGTCGGGCTCGGCGCCGAGGACGACGACTTCGCCGTCGAACCCGAGCTCGCGCAGCCGTTCGGCGGCCCGCAGGCCGGCGAGGCCGGCTCCGGCAATGACGATGCGTTCGCTCACGAAGTGGCTCCCAACAGGTGGATGGCTCGCATGGGACAGGCGCGCGCGGCCGCGCGGACGTTCGGTGCTTCCCCGGCTCCGGGCCGTTTCTCGTACTCCAGCTGCCCGTCGTGGCCGAGCTGGAAGACCCCGGGCGCCTCGGACTGGCAGATGCCGTAGGAGTGGCAGCGGTGGCTGTCGACGTCGACGCGCAGCGCGCTGACCTCGGGCTCTTCGGGCACGGGGGCGATCAGCCCGGCCCGGGCGAGCGCGGCGGCGGGCAGCACCCGCAAGGCGGAGAGGAGCACCGGCGGCACGAGCAGCGTGATCCCGGCGAGCCAGACGACCGACAGGTGCCCGCTCGAGACGGCGCCGAGCCAGGCGTGCACGGCGAGCAGCCCGATGGCGAGGTAGCCGAACTGGTGGAAGCGCAGCCACCGGCCTTCGCGCGCGCCGCGGCGCAGGCCCGCCGTGATCGACACGGCGAGCACGAGCTCGAGGCCCGCGATGCCGAGCGCGTGGCGCGGGGTGCCGTCGTAGAACGGGAGCAGCAGGTCGGCGGCGCCGAACGGGTCGTCCTCGAGGAAGAGGAACGTCAGGCCGTGCACGGTGCCGGTGGCGAGGGTGAACGCGGCGAGCAGGACGTGGCCGGCGCGCAGCGCGTCCTGGCCGCTGAACCGGCGGACCCAGCCGGTGGCGGCCAGGACGCCCCAGCACAGCGTCAGGCACATGCAGAGGTAGGTGAGGCGGCCGGACAGCGCGGCGGCCTCGGCGATCCCGGTGTCGTGCGGGGACACCGGGAGCAGCGCGGCGGACGGGGACATGGGCGGGCTTACCTCCGGGTGCGCGGCGAGGTCCTGCCGGGGGTTCCGAGCAGGCGGAGCAGGCCGAACGTGGCGACGGCGGCGAACGCCACGAAAACGGCGCCGAGGGCGAGGTTCCCGCCGCCGAGGGTGTCGTCGGTGCCGTCTTCGGTGGCGGAGACGAGCAGCGACGTGGTCTCGGCGAGCCCCGTGCTCTCGAGGAGCGTCAAGTGGCCGAGCGCGGTGTCGACGGCGGTCTGGGCGAACGCGCGGACGTCGTCGTCGCGGGTGCCGGCGCGGACGTCGGAGGCGAGCCCGAAGAGGGAGCCGTACTCGGCGCGCAGGCGGTTGACGTAGGTGCGGTCGAACGCGTCCCCGGAGTCCTTCGAGAGCTCGGCGGCCCAGCCGCGTTCCTGCTCGGTGGGCCCGGCGGGGAGCGAGATGGCGAGCCGGTCGGCGACCGCGCGCAGGGCGACGTCGAGGCGGGCCTGGTCGTCGGCGATGCGGACGGCGACCGCGCGCACGCGCTGGTTGGTCGCGCGGTCGGCGGCGAGCCGGCCGGCCGGGATGGCCCACAGCGTGTGCTGCTTCAGGCGCGCCAGCAGGGTCCGGTCGGCCTGCTGCAGTTCGCCGGCGGAGGCGGGCAGGGCACAGCCGAGCACGAGCGCGGTCGTGGCGGCGAACAAGGCCACGAATCGGAGCGGCATCCCCGTTTTCCCTTCGCGAAGGAGGTCTTATCGGGAGTTACGGAAGAACGGCGTTCACCGGTTCTCTCCGTCACCTTTTAGAGACTGTGACGTACATCACAAGACACAATTTGAACCGGCCGGTTCGTACCCCGCCGCTAATGGGGTACGGAAACTAATGCAGATGGCCTATCAAGTGTTTTTGCGCTACGCTCCGGAGGCCCCACAGTCCGCCAGTCAGGTGAGGTTGCGAGCTTTATGGAAGCACCGGGCAGAGAAAGTCGCGGCCACGTCGGCTCCAGCTCGTCCGCCACGGCGGTGCAACCGCGCCCCGACACGGCGGACGACCTCGTCCCGCTGCTGTACAAAGACTTCCGCGCCACCCTGTTTTCGCAGGTACTGGCCCTGACGAACCACGACCGGCAGTGGACCGAAGACGTCGTGCAGGAGACCATGATCCGCGCGTGGCAGCACTCCGGCACGCTCGAACGCGAGCCCGGAATGCTGCGCGGATGGCTGCTCACCGTGGCGCGCCGGATCGTCATCGACGGCTGGCGGAATCGCCGGGTCCGCCCGCAGGAGGTCGCTCTGGAGATCCCGGAAAACGCCGAGTCCACCGAGCGCGCGGACAGTTCGTTAGCCGCACTGACGATCAGCCGGGCATTGTCGGAACTGGATGAGAAATATCAGTCCGTCATCACCGTCACTTACCTCGCCGGAAACACCGTCCGGCAGGCCGCGACAATTCTGGGAATTCCCGAGGGAACCGTCAAATCGCGGTTGTACACGGCGATGCGGCAATTGCGGAAGGCACTCGGCGAAATGGCGGTGCGATGAGGCGGGAGCACCGCGATGCCGCGGCCTACGAGCTCGGCGTCCTCGACGACGCGGAAGAGTTCGAAACGCACCTGGCCGGCTGTCCCCGGTGTCAGGAGCTGCTCACGGGCTTCCGGCCGGTGTCGGCGGCCCTGGCGGAGGCGGCCCGGCTGGGCTACCTGCCGGGCGGCGGTGGTCCGCCGGCCTCCGGCGACCCGGCGGCCACCGGGTCTTCCCCGCGGTCGGGCGCGGCCGGCCCGGGTTACCCGCCGCCCAGCGGCGGCGCGGCCCGGCGCCGGAAGCCGTGTGTGTTCACCGGCCGGGAAGGTCCGGCCGCCGGGGCGCTCCTGCTGCTCGCGGTGGGCATGGCCGTGACGATCGGCTGCGCGGCCCGGCCGGCCACCGCGAGGACCTGGTTCGCATCCGCTGCGTCCATCGTCTCCCCTGCTCAGGTGGTGACCGGTACCGGCCATGACCTGCGGGATCTCCCGTGGTCAGCCGGTTTCCAGTAGTCTGCCCCAACCCAACATGAAAGTCTTTACGGTGGATACCGAAGTAAATCCCGAGCAGCCCGTCAGCGGGCCTTCGGTACCGAAGCGCCCCGCCCCGCGGCTCCCCGGCCGCGAGCCCGAGCTCAGCCGCCTGACCAGCCTGTTCCCCCTCGCGCTGGGCGGCACGGCCGCGAGCGCGGTGCTGGTCGGCGAGTTCGGCATGGGCAAGAGCGCCACGCTCCACACCGCCGCCGCGCTCGCCGCGGACGCCGGCTTCACCGTCGCGATCGCCACCGGGTCGCGGCTGGAGAGCCACCTGCCCGGCGGGCTCGCCCGCCAGCTGGCCGACGCGCTCTACGAGCCGGGTGTCCCGCGTCCGGGCTTCGCCGAGCAGTGCGGCCCGGCCGGCGAGAGCGAAGCGCTCGAGCACTTCTTCGGCCTCGTCCGCGACGCGACCGAGCGCGGCCCGCTGTTCCTCGGCATCGACAACGTGCACCTCGCCGACGCCTGGTCGATGCGGTGCCTCGCCTACATCCGGCACCGCGTGCTCGACCTGCCGGTGTTGATCATACTCACCTCCCTGATCGGCCACCCGCCGCACCGCGAGGTGGCGCTGCTGGAGATGGCCGGCTGCACGCCGGCGACGATCACCCTCAACGGCCTCGGCGACGCCGCCGCGGCGGAGATCCTCGGGCTCGCCCAGGGCGAGCTCGCCACTGCCTGCCGCGAAGCGACCGGCGGCAACCCGTACCTGCTGAACGCGCTGCGGCCGCGGCTGCTGCCCGGCGCGGACCCGCACGAGCTGGGGTCGTCGCTGATCGGGCAGGTGCTCCACACGCGGATGCACGAGTTCCCGGACGCACCGGCGATCCTGCACGCCGCTGCGATCCTCGGCGAGGACGCCGGGTTCGACCTGCTGGCCCAGCTCGCCGGCGTCGACGAGCTCGAGGCGCTGCAGGCGATCGACACGATGGTCCGGCTGCACGTGCTGAACAACAGCAACGCCCCGACGCTGACCTACCCGTTCGTCCGCAACTCCCTGCTGCGGGACATGCCGAAGACCACGCGGGCGGTCAACCACGCGCGGGCGGCGAAGCTGCTGTCCGAGACCGGCGCGGCGGCCGAGCGCGTCGCCGCGCACCTGCTCGAAGCGACGTCGATCCGGATCCCGTGGGGCGTGGACGTCCTGCGGCTGAGCGCGCGCGACGCGGTGTTCTCCGGACGTCCCGAACTGGGGGCGCGGTACCTGCGACGGGCGCTGGAAGAGCGGCTGACGTCGGGGCGCCGGGTGGCCGTGCTGCTGCAGCTGGCCCACGCGGAGTTCCAGCTCGACCCGCCCGCCGCGGCGCAGCGGGTGCGCGAGGCCGTCGACACCATCGGCAACCGCGACACGGCCGCGTTCATCGCGTCGGCGATGCTGCTGTCGCTGTGCGGCGGCCAGGACGCGCGGCTGGCGATCAGCGCGGCCGGCCAGATCGCCGCGCGGCTCGACGCCGGCGGCCCGGACGCCGTGTGGCCCCTGCTGTGCATGACGTACCTGGCCGAGGCCGGCAGCCGGCTCGGCCCGCCGCCGGAGTTCCGCGACTTCGAGGACCAGTGGGCCCCGCTGACCGAACCCGCGGCGCAGCGCAGCCGGTCGGCGCTACTGGCCTTGGACGCGGTCCGCAGCGGCGAGTCGGCGCAGGAGGCCGTCGGGCACTTCGCGGCCGCCATGACGGGCGACGACGGCGACCTCTTCGAGCAGCACTACTTCTTCACCCTGGCCACGGCGGTGCTCGCGGACGAGCCGGCGCACGTCGACCGGCTGTGCCGGGTCCTCGACGTCGAGCGCGAGCCGTGGGACGTGCACGTGCCGCACGGCGCGCTGCCGACGCTGGCCCGCGGGATCGCGCTGCAGGCCAGCGGCGACCTGCAGCGGGCGAGCGTCCACTTCGAGTCGCTGCTGCGCCGCTTCGACGAGCGCGGCGGGACGACGACGTGCCCGGTCGGCGTGCTGTGCGCGGCCAAGCTCGTCGAGTGCTGGGTGGACCTGGGCCGGTTCGAGGCGGCGACGTCGTTGCTGGACCGGATGGACTTCGTCGCGAGCCAGGGCCTGTTCACCCACACCTACCTGCTGTACGCGCGCGGCCGCCTGCGCGTCGCGACCGGGTACACGCGCTTCGGGTTCGAGGACCTGCTCAGCTGCGGGCGCCGGCTCGCGCACCACGGCATGCGGTTCCCGGGTTTCGTGCCGTGGCGCGCGCACGCGGCGCGGGCGGCGCTGGCGCTGGGCCAGGCCGAAGACGCGGCCCGCCTGGCCGAAGAGGACATGACCGCCTCGACGCGCTGGGGCGCGGCGCGGCCGCTGGGCACGGCGCTGACGACGCTCGGGCTCGTCCGCGAGGACGACGAAGCCGAGCGGGCGCTGAACAAGGCGATCACGACGCTCAAGTCGTCGCCGGCCCGCTTGCAGCTGGCGGCGGCGCTGACCGAGCTCGGCACGCTGCACGCCCGGCACGGTCAGTCCGAGAAGGCCATCGAGACGCTGCGGCAGGCGGTGGAGCTGAGCGAGCACTGCGGCGCGCGTCCGCTGGCCCGGCGCGCGGCGGAGGAACTGCGTTCGGCGCGGCGCGCGCTGACACCGGCCAAGGACAACGAACACGGCTTGACGCGGCAGGAAAACCGGGTCGCCGTCATGGCCGCACAGGGGCTGACGAACCGGGAGATCGCGACCGCGCTGCACCTCACGCGGCGGACCGTGGAGCTGCACCTGTCCGGCGCGTACCGCAAGCTCGGCATCCCCGGCCGCGCGGAACTCGGTGGCGCGCTGGCGAAATCCCACCGCGGCGGGTGAGTTCCC
Organism: Amycolatopsis sp. NPDC028719; assembly: GCF_055565395.1. Taxonomy (NCBI): domain Bacteria; kingdom Bacillati; phylum Actinomycetota; class Actinomycetes; order Pseudonocardiales; family Pseudonocardiaceae; genus Amycolatopsis; species Amycolatopsis sp. NPDC028719. The sequence continues at coordinate 260,967 of NZ_JBVHUL010000012.1, read as the reverse complement.
ACCGCGTGGACGCGCGTTGACCGGCTCCGGCGTCGTTGCTCTACTCGGGCCATGTCCCTCGAAGAGCCGTTGAAATTCGCCTACTGGGTCCCGAACGTGAGTGGTGGCCTCGTCACGTCCGACATCGAACAGCGGACGGACTGGGGCTACGAGTACAACCGGGATCTGGCCGTCCTCGCCGAGAACAGCGGGTTCGAGTACGCGCTTTCGCAAGTGCGGTACACGGCCAGCTACGGCGCCTCGTACCAGCACGAGTCCACCGGGTTCAGCCTGGCGCTGCTGCTCGCGACGCAGCGGCTCAAGGTGATCGCGGCCGTCCACCCCGGACTGTGGCACCCCGGCGTGCTGGCGAAGTTCATCGCCAGCGCCGACGTCATTTCGGGTGGCCGCGCGGCGGTCAACGTGGTGAGCGGGTGGTTCAAGGGCGAGTTCACCGGCCTCGGCGAGCCGTGGCTGGAGCACGACGAGCGCTACCGGCGGTCCGAGGAGTTCATCCGCGTGCTGCGCGAGCTTTGGACGAACGACCACGCCGAGTTCCGCGGCGACTTCTACCGGATCCACGACTTCGACATCAAGCCGAAGCCGGTGGCGGCCCCGCACCCGGAGATCTTCCAGGGCGGCAACTCGACGGCGGCGCGCAAGCTCGCGGGCAGCGTCTCGGACTGGTACTTCAGCAACGGCAAGGACTTCGACGGCTTCAGCGAGCAGGTCTCGGAGGTTCGCGGTTACGCTTCCGAGAACTCGCGCACTGTCCGATTCGGACTGAACGGGTTCGTCATCGCTCGCGAGACCGAGAGCGAGGCGCGCGCGGTCTTGCAGGAGATCGTCGCGAAGGCGAACGTCGAGGCGGTGGAGGGCTTCCGGTCGGCCGTGGCGCAGGCGGGGAAGTCCACTTCGGACTCGAAGGGCATGTGGGCCGACTCGGAGTTCGAAGATCTGGTGCAGTACAACGACGGCTTCCGCACGAAGCTGATCGGCACGCCGGAGCAGATCGCCGACCGGGCGATCGAGTACAAGAAGCGCGGGGCTTCGCTGTTGCTGCTCGGGTTCCTGCACTACCTGGAGGACGTCGAGCACTTCGGCAAGCACGTGCTGCCGGTGATCCGGGCGAAGGAGCAGGACCTGGCGCGGGGCGCGGCCACCCCGGAGCCGCTCGGCGTCTGACCTGCCCGGTTGACCGCCGCCCGCCGGGGCGCCCCCCCCGTTTTCCACGATACTCGAGGGCACCGACAAAACCCGCCCACGCTCGAGCGGCCGCCGCCGGGCTCGCGGAATTGTCGGTGCCTTCCGGTAGCGTGGAAACCGGGGGCGCCCCCGGTGGGCCCGCGCCGGGCGTCGATTAGCGTGGGAGCGTGAACTTCTGGGCCGGAGCGGGAAGCCTGGCGCTCCTCGCCGCCGTGCTGGTCTTCGCGATCGTGCGGCCGCGGGGCTGGCCCGAAGCGGTGGCCGCGGTGCCGGCGGCGGGCGTCGCGCTCCTGCTCGGGCTCGTGCGGCCGGAAGCGGCCGGGGCCCGGGCCGTCGAGATCCTGCCGACTTTGGGCTTCCTGGCCGCGATTCTCCTCGTGTCCTTTTTGGCCAGTGTCGACGGTGTGTTCACCTGGCTCGGCAACCGGCTCGCGGAGGCGTGCCACGGCCGGCCGCGGCGGCTGCTGGTGCTCACCTTCGCCGCGGCGGCCGGGGTGACCGCGGTCCTCAGCCTGGACGCCACGGTCGTCCTGCTCACCCCGGTGGTCCTGGCCACGGCGACGAGCCTGCGCCTCCCGGCCCGGCCGCACGTCTACGCGTGCGCGCACCTGGCGAACTCGGCGTCGACGCTGCTGCCGGTGTCGAACCTGACGAACCTGCTGGCGTTCGGCGCGTCGGGGCTGACGTTCGCCGGGTTCACGGCGGCGATGGCGTTGCCGTGGCTGGTCACGGTCGCCATCGAGCTGGTGGTGTTCCTGCGGTTTTTCGCCGCCGACCTGCGGCCGCGCTCGACGGCGGAGCCGGCCCAGCACCTGGAGACGCCGACGTTCTCGCTGGTCATCTTGGGTCTGACGCTCGCCGGCTTCGCGCTGGGGCCGCTCGGCCACGTCGAGCCGGTGTGGATCGCGGCGCTGGCCGCCCTGATCCTCGGCACCCGGGCGCTGGCGCAGGGCAAGATCCGGCCGTGGCAGCTGCTGACGGAGGCGGCGCCGCAGCTGTGCCTGTTCGTGCTGGGCCTGGCGGTGGTGGTCGAGGCGGTCTCGGAGCACCTGCTCGGTGGCCTGCTGCGCGACGTCCTGCCGTCCTCGACGAGCTTGGCCGACCTGCTCGTGGCGGCGGGGGTGGCGGCCCTGCTGGCCAACCTGGTGAACAACCTCCCGGCGACGCTGATCCTGCTGTCGGTCCTGGGCCCGCACCCGGCGCCGGGGGTGTTGCTGGCGGTGCTGCTGGGGGTCAACATCGGCCCGAACGCGAGCTACCTGGGCTCACTGGCGACGCTGCTGTGGCGCCGCACGCTGCCGGAGCACCCGTCGGCGAAGACGTTCCACGCGCTGGGGGCGATCACGACGCCGCTGTGCCTGGTGGCGGCGACCGGGGTGTTGTGGCTCAGCCTGGGCCTGGTGACGTAACCCGCAACCGGCGTGATCAGAACCGGATCTCGCGAGTTGCGGGACTCAGCCCGGCATCGTGATCGTCTGGCCCGGCTTCATCGTCGCGCCGCAGTCGTCCAGCGGGCCGCCGAAGCGGTCCGCCGCCACCGCCGGGATCGTCTTCGCCGCGTAGTCCTGTGCCGCCTTCAGCTTCGCCGGGTCGGTCACCGCGTCGCGCCGGACCCAGTCGCCGTTGCGCAAGCCCTCGATCGGGGAGCTGTAGATCAGCACGTAGTCGCGGTCCAGCCGCGGGTCCAGCGCGATGCCGTTGCCGGCCGCCCACGGGCCCCACGAGTGGATGAACGTCGGCTTCACCGTGTCGAACACGTAGTCGCGCAGGCCGGCCAGGTCGTTGTCGTGGACCAGGTCGGCGATCGGCTTGTTGACCAGGCCTGCCATGTCGACCAGCTCGAGCCGGCTCGTCATCGACGAACCGCCGAGATCCGGCAGCAGCAGGGACGCCTTCTGGATGCCCAGGATGTCCGCGTAGGTGTTGAACCCGCGGCCGAAGCGGTCGGCCACCAGGCACGCCGTGATGTTCGGGTTCTTCGCGAACTTGTCCGCGGCCTGCGCGAACCCGATCGCCGACGGGACAAACGCCCCCACCAGCACCACGACGATCCCGATCCGCAGCAGCGCCCGGCGGTGCTTGAGCAGCTCGCCCGCCGACAACGTGCCCGCGATGATCGCCAGCGGCCAGATCGGGCTGGCGAACCGGTGCTGGTACATCCAGTCGGCGACCATCACGCCGTACGCGACGATCCCCAGCGCCAGCGGCACCAGCAGTGCGATCAGCGGACGCCGCCACGGCGCCTTGACCAGCGCGAACGCGATCACCAAGGCCAGCAGGACCACGCCCGCCCAGCCCGCGTAGCCGGCCAGCTCGAACGGCCGCTTCACGGCGTCGAAACCGGGCAGGCCCTGCTGCTTGGCCACCGACGGGTTCGCCAGCAGCCGCCCGAACTCCGAGTACCGCCAGACGACGTACGCGCCGAACGGCACGGCGAACGCCGCCACCGACAGCAGCGCCAGGCGGAAGCTCTTCCAGAACAGGCCGCCACGCAGCAGGAACAGCGCCGCGAGCGGGTACGCGCCCGCGTAGATGAGCCCTTCCGGCCGGGTCAGCGCGGCGAACGCGACCAGGACGCCCGCCCACAGCGCGACCTTCGGCGTCAGCAGCTTGTCGCGCTTGACCGAGACGAACAGCGTCACCGCCAGCGTGACGACCGCGAACGCGAACAGCGAGTTCTCCAGGCCGGACACGACCCAGATGACGAACGACGGGACCGTGGCCAGGGTCAGGCCCGCGACCAGCGTGACCAGCCAGGCGAAGCGCGTGAAGACCTGCTTCGCGGCGATGTAGCACGCGGTCAGGATGCCGCCGGTGAACAGCAGGCCCAGCAGCTTCGGGAACAGCACGTAGTCGGGCAGGCCGAACAGCAGGCCGTGGTCGAAGAGGCCGACGAGCTTGCCGACGCCGAGCAGCACCATCCACGTCGGGTCGGAGAAGCCCTCGACCGGCGGGGCGCCCGGCTGCAGCACCGGGCCGAGGCCGTCGGCGAAGCTGCGGGCGTAGGAGAAGGTGATGGCGGCGTCGTCGACGATCCAGTGGCCGTACCGCGTGGCGTGGGCGGCGACCGCCGCGACGCCGGCGAGCACGGCCAGCACCGGCGCCAGCCGCGCGCCCCAGCCCCGCGTGGTCGTCGCGGGTGCCGGGTCCTCGGGGACGTCGCTCGGGGAGGTCTCGGTGAGTGCGCTAGCCGTCATGTCCTCGTCACTGTTCCGCCCGCAGGCTTCTGCCGGTGGGATACGCGCGAGCCGGCGCCCCATGAAGTGGACCCAGCGGATCCGCCACCGCGGCGACGCGGTCGGGACACTGTAGCCAATACCCCATGCGGGGTCCGCCACGCGTCGGCATTGAGCGTGATCCACCCCACATTGCCGCCGGTCAGGCCAGGTGCGAGGTGTCGTTGACCAACCGGACCGAAGCGTTGCCGTCCGGGTAGAACTCGACGATCGACAGCGACGCCAGGTCCAGGTGCAGCCGGAACAGCAGCTGCGGGCCCGCGTCGAGGCCCATCCGGAGCAGCGTCTTGATCGGCGTCACGTGGCTGACCAGCACCAACGTCCGGCCGCCGTGCTCGGCGATGAGCTCGTCACGAGCCTTGCGGACGCGCCGGTGCACGACGTCGAAGCTCTCCCCGCCGGGCGGCGGGACCGAGCTGTCGCCCAGCCACGAACCGTGCAGTTCGGGGTCGCGCTCGGCCGCTTCGGCGAACGTCAGGCCCTCCCAGTCACCGAAGTCGGTCTCGATGAGGCCGGGGTGGGTCTCGACGCGGCCGCCGAGCGCGTCGGCGACGGCCTGCGCGGTCTGCTTGGTGCGGGTGAGCGGCGAGGAGATGATCGGGACGGATTCGCCGTCGACGACCAGGCCCTCGGTCGCGGCCAGCCGCTTGGCCGCCGCCGCGGCCTGCGATCGGCCCAGTTCGGTCAGCGGGACGTCACCGCGGCCGGAGTAGCGGCGCAGCGCCGACATCTCCGTCTGGCCGTGGCGCAGCAGGAGCAGCCGGGTCGGGGTGCCTTTCGCGCCGGTCCAGGCCACGGCCGCGCGGTCCGGGCGGCGGGTCGGCAGCTTCGGCGCGGGCTTGCCGGCGGCGGGCTTTCCGGTGGCCGCATCCATGGCCTCGTTCGCGAGCCGGTCCGCATGGGAGTTCTCCGCGCGCGGGATCCACTGGTACTTGACGCGGGAGAAGCCGGCGGCCAGCTCCTTGGCCCGCTCGGCGAGCGGCTGCATGTCCGGGTGCTTGATCTTCCAGCGGCCGGACATCTGCTCCACGACGAGCTTCGAGTCCATCCGGACGTCCACAGTGGACGCTCCGAGCTCGGCCGCGGCGGCGAGCCCGGCGATCAGGCCGTTGTACTCGGCGACGTTGTTCGTGACGACGCCGAGGCTTTCCTTGCGCTCCGCCAGGACCTCGTCGGTGGCGGCGTCCTTGACGACCGCGCCGTAGCCGGCCGGGCCCGGGTTGCCCCGGGAACCCCCGTCGGCTTCGACGATGACATGCGACGTCACAGACCCGACTCCAGGGTCCGGACCAGGATCGCCCCGCAGTTCTCGCACTGGATGACGTCGTTCTCCGGCGCGGCCTTGATCTCCGCGATCGTGTTGCGGTCCATCTCCAGCTGGCACGCGCCGCACCGGCGGGACCGCAGCAGTGCGGCGCCGATGCCCTTGTGCTCGCGGACGCGCTCGTACAGCTTGAGCAGCGGCTCCGGGAAGCGCGGCAGCAGCTTCGCGCGGTCTTCGTCGCGGCGCGCGCGGGTGGTGTCGAGGTCCTTGAACATCTCGTCGCGGCGGGCGATCGCGGCGGCGACCTCGGCCTCGGCCTTGTCGACCTCGGCGCCGGTGCGCTGCGCGTCCAGGCCGAGGGCCTCGCGCTGCTCCATCAGCTCCAGCAGGTCGTCCTCCAGCGCGCTCTGCCGGCGCTGCAGGGTCTGCAGCTCGTGCTCGATGTCGGTCATCTGCTTCGAGTTGACCGACCCGGACGCGAGGAGCTTGCGGTCGCGGTCCTCGCGGGCGCGCACCGACTCGATCTCCTTCTCCTGCCGGGCGATCTCCCGGTCGAGGTCGGACGAAGCGGTCTCCACGGACACGAGCGCGTCGCGGCGCTCGCGGGCGGTCTTCTCCCCCGCGTCGATCTCGGCCAGTTCGGGCAGGGTGCGACGGCGGTGCGCGGTGCGCGAGAGCTCGGCGTCCACCTTGGCGAGCTCGAGCAACTGGCGCTGCACGGCGGGTTCGGCCTTCACGGTGCTCCTCTAAATCGATGTGCGCTCGGCGCGGACGTTCCACGGGTCGGTGCACCGCGTGGAGACGCAGATGTCGACGTTACCCGCAAACGCCTGCGCCACGACCGCCGAGGCTTGCCCGCACCACGGCCATTCGCTGGCCCAGTGGGTCAGGCCGACCAGCGCGGGCACGGCGCCCGGGTGCGCGAGGTGCTCGCCGGCGGGGTGATGCCGCAGGTCGGCGGTGACGAAGGCGTCGACGCCGGCCGCGGTGGCCTGCTTCAGGTAGGAGTCCCCGGCTCCGCCGGACACGGCGACGGTGCGGATCGGGCGGTCGGTGTCCCCCGCGCCGAGCACGCCGGGCACGGTCGCCGGCAGGGCGTCGGCGACGCGCTGGACGAACGTTCCGAACGGCTCGGCTTCGGGCAGCTCGCCGAGGCGGCCGATGCCGGTGACGCCGTCCTCGTTGGGCGCCAGCGGGCCGGTGACGCGCAGCCCGATCGCCGCCGCGAGGGCGTCCGAGACGCCGGGGTCGGCGGAGTCGGCGTTGGTGTGCGCGCAGTAGAGGGCGGTGCCGGTGCGGATCATCCGGTGCACCAGCGAGCCCTTGGCGGTGTCCGCGGGGACGCCGTGCACGCCGCGCAGCAGCAGCGGGTGGTGCGCGACGATCAGCTGCGCACCGAGGTCGGCGGCCTCGTCGACGGTCTCCTCGACCGGGTCGACGCAGAACAGCACGCTCGTGACTTGCTCGGCGGGGTCGCCGCAGACGAGGCCGACGGCGTCCCACGACTCGGCGAGCGCGGGCGGGTAGGCCTGCTCCAGGACGGTGATGATTTCGGAAAGCGCGGGCACCCGGGGATCTTCGCATGTACGGTCGCGGGCCATGCGAGTACTGGCTGTGCTCTTCGCGGTGGTGTCCGGCCTTTTCCTGGCTTCGATCCCGGCCTCGGCTTCGAGCTCGTCGCTGTGGCAGCTGACGGATCTGGCGGCCCAGCGGGTCGCGATCGCGGACCAGGTGGCGGCGGCGAAGTACGGCACGCCGTCCCCGATCGACGACCCGGTGCGCGAGCAGCAGATCTACGACTCGGTGGCGGCGCGGGCGCCGGAGCTGGGCCTCGACCCGGCGGACGCGGTGCGGTTCTTCCGCGCCCAGATCGAGGCGAACAAGATGGTCCAGCGCGGGTTGTACGCGCGCTGGGACGCGCACCCGTCGCAGGCACCGTCGACGAAGCCGGACCTCGGCGAGATCCGTCCGGTGATCGACCGGCTGAACACGGGCCTGCTGACCGAGCTGAGCTCCTCGCTCAGTGTGCGGAAGGCCCGCTCGTGCCCGACGCGCCAGCTCGTGGCGGCGGGCGTGGCGGACGTCGTGCACCGCTTCGACGTCCTGCACGCGCGTGCCTTGGGTGAGGCCACGTCAGCGACGTGCATCACTCGTTAGGGGGCGCTCCGGCGGCGGGTCCACCGCCGCCGCCGCGAGCGCCGGGTTGAGCGTCAGTTGCAGTTGCCGCAGCAGCCGCAGCCCTGTCCGGTGCACTTCGAGCAGCACCCGTGCATGATCGCTCTCCTTCCGGTTCGCGTCCTCGCGGAAACGACGCTAAGTGGCCGCGCGGGGCAGCGGGTACCGCCGAGTGAGCGGGTGACCGGGTGAACCGGCCGGTTACGCTCAGGACGTGTCGCACCTCGTCTTCGTCTGCTCCGGCAACATCTGCCGCTCCCCGATGGCCGAACTCGTCTTCCGCGCGCGGCTCGAGGACGCGGGCCTCGGCGACGCCGTCCGCGTCTCCAGCGCCGGCACCGGTCCCTGGCACGCCGGGGAACCCGCGGACAAGCGGGCCCGCGCGACGCTCAAGGCGCACGGCTACCCCACCGCGCACGTCGCCTCCGAGGTTTCGGACGAAGACCTCCGTGCCGACCTGCTGCTCGCCGCCGACGAAGGGCACGCGGAGTTCCTGCGCGCCCGCGTCGGCGATCCCGCGAAGGTGCGGCTGCTGCGGTCGTTCGACCCGTCGGCCCCCGAGGGCGCCGAGGTCCCGGACCCCTACTACGGCGGTGACGACGGCTTCGAAGACGTCCTCGGCATGATCGAACGCTCGGTGCCCGGTTTGCTGGATTGGGTGCGTTCGCGCGGGTAGAAGTCACAGCGGGCGGAGGTCGGCGGGCGGACCGGGCGGGGCACGGCCTACCGTGGTGGGGTGCGGTTGCGGTTCCTGCTCAAGCCCGGGTGGCTGGCGCTGACGGTGGTGGTGTTCACCTTCGCCATCTGCTGCTTCACGCTGCTTTCACCGTGGCAGTTCAGCCGCAACACCGAACGCGAGCAGCAGAACTCCGCGCTGGAGGCGTCGTTCACCGCACCGCCTCTGCCGCTGGCGCAACTGCTGCCGCCGGGGAGCGAGCCCGACCAGCACACCGAGTGGCACCTCGTCTCGATCACCGGCCAGTACCTCGCGGACAAGGAAGTCGTCGCGCGGCTGCGGACGGTCCAGGGCGAGGGCGCCTTCGAGGTACTGACGCCGATGCGGACCACCGACGGCACGGTCGTCCTGATCGACCGCGGGTACGTCCGGCTCGACAGCAAGTCCGGCGTGCTGCCGTACGCGCCGCCGCCGGCCGGGACGGTTTCCGTGACGGCCCGGGCGCGCGTGGACGAGACCGACCCGAAGAACCGGGACGCCTTCGCCGACGCGTCGACCGGCGGGCAGCTGCAGAGCTACGTCGTCGACTCGCGGGTGGTCGCGCGGGCCGGGAAGCTCGACATCCGGCCGGGGTACTTTCAGCTCGACACCGGCCAGCCCGGCGTGCTGGGCGCGCTGCCGCTGCCGCAGACCGACTCGGGGCCGTTCCTGTCGTACGCGCTGCAGTGGATCGCGTTCGGCGCGATGGCGCTGCTGGGCTGGCTGTACTTCACCGTGCGTGAGCTGAAGCCGGGCGGTGCGCTGGTCACTTCGTCGGAGCCTTCCTCGACTCGCCGGAAGTCCGTCGCGGAGATCCTCGCCGAAGACGAACTCGCCGAAAGTGGCCATCAGAAATAGCTCGTTATTGGCCCTTCTTCCGGGCCACTTGCGGACGTGAGACTGGGGTCATGCTGATCCACCCGTGGGACGCCGCCGACGACGCCGAGTGGCGCGAGTGGCTGTCGGAGCGCGACTTCGGCCAGCTGATCGCCGGCGGCGCGGGCCGCGACCTGCCGGTGGTGACGCCGGCGCACTTCGCGTTCGACGGCGACCACACGGTGGTGACCCACCTGGCCCGGCCGAACCCGATCTGGCCACTGCTGGAGGAACACCCCCGAGCGCTGCTGACGGTGGTCGACGACTACACGTACATCCGCGCGGACTGGAACACGGCGGCGGACCCGGCGTTCGGGGTACCGACGTCGTACTACGCGACGGTGCAGCTCGAGGGCGATGTGCGGCTGGTCGACGATCCGGCGGCGAAGGCTGCGTTGCTGGAGAAGCAGTTGCGCCACTTCGAGACGGATGGTGCGCGGGCGACGGTGAGTGCTTCGCCGGAGTCGCCGGACCGGCGGCTGCTGCCGGGGATCCGCGGGATCGAGTTCACGATCACGGGAGTGCGGGCGAAGTTCAAGTTCGGGGGCAACAAGACGGCGGAGGACCGGGCGCGGATCGGGGCTCGGTTGGCGGACCGCGGTGGACGGTTGGACGCGGGAGCCTTGGCGCAGCTGCGCCGCCGCCGCAGTTGAGTCAGCGGGACCGGCGCCGGAACCCCGCCACCACGGCCAAAACCACCGACGTCACCGCGGCCAGCCACCCCACGACCCGGGACAGCTCCACCGCCCGCGTCACGTGCCCGGCGTCCGGGTTCCGCCCCACTCCGAGCACCGGCAGCTCCGCCACCCCGTGCGGGTACACCGTCCGGCCGCCGACGCGGACCTCCAGCGCCCCCGCGAACGCCGCCTCCACGCGGCCCGCGTTCGGGCTCGGGTGGGCGATCGTGTCGCGGCGCCAGGCCCGCCATGCCCCTCCCGCCGAGCCGCCGACCACCGGGGCCGCCAGCACCGTCAGGCCCGCCGCCACGCGGGTCGGGACCAGGTGGACCAGCTCGTCGAGCCGGTCGATCGCCCAATGTCCTCGGCGCCCTGCGCGCGCCCGGCGGAGCAGGCTCACCGCCCGGGCGCCGAGCAGGCCCGGGACCCCCGCCACCGCGCCCCAGACCAGGGGCGCCACCACCGCGTCGGACGTGTTCTCCGCCAGGGTCTCCACCGAGGCCCGCGACAGCCCCACCAGCTCCAGGCCGTCGGCCACGCGCGGGTCCAGTTCGGACAGTGTCGCGCGCGCCGGGTCGAAGCGGGATTCCTCGAGGTCGCGGGCCAGTTCCGTGCCCTGCACGGCCAGGCCGGCCGCGCCGAGCACCGCCCACGTCGTCACCGCCGTCGCCGATGCCTGCACCAGCGGGCGGCCGCGGCCGGCGCGCTCGAGCAGCAGACCGGCGGCCACCGCGGCGCCGGCGACCGCGGCACCCCGGCCCGGCGCCAGACGGCGGAACGCCGTCACCGAGGGCCGGCGGCGCGGGTCGCCGAGGGCGCCGTCGGCCGCCACGCCCAACACCAGTCCGATCGCGCGCGCCGCGCTCACCCGTGCCCCCCGGCAGAAGAAAGTCCAGTTCCCGAGCAGGCTACTCGCCCCCGGAACCCACCCCACCCCGGACGAGCCGAAGCCCTACTCGACCAGCGCCGCGATCTCCTCACGCGCCTGGACGACGATGTCACGCATCGCCCGCTCCGCCCGGTCCGCGTCCCCGGCCGCGACCGCCGCGGCCACCTCCAGGTGCAGCGCCACGGCCTCGGGCTGCGGCTCCGGCGGCATCAGCCCGTGCCCGGTCCGCCCGGTGAGCACCTCCGCGACGACCTCGGACAGCTGCGCGAACATCGAGTTCCCGGACGCGCCGAGCAGCAGGTCGTGGAACGCGATGTCGAACTCGAGGAACGTCGTGAGGTCGCGGGCCCGGGCCGTCCGCGCCAGCCGCTCCCCCAGCGCGCCGAGCCGGCCGCGCTCCTCCGGCGTCGCGCGCAGGGCCGCGTACCGGGCCGCGCACGGCTCGATCGCCGAGCGCAGCTCGTTCAGCGTCGCGAGCGCCGCCGGGCGCGCGGGGCCGTCGAGCTGCCAGCGGATCAGCCGCGGGTCGTAGTGGTTCCATTCCGCCGGCTCCCGGACCGTCACCCCGACCCTGCGCTTGCTGCTGGTCAGCCGCATCGTCTCGAGCACGCGGACGACTTCGCGCGCCACCGTCCGCGAAGCGCCGAAGCGTTCTTGGAGCTCTTCGGAGCGTAGAACGGTGCCGGGCGTCAGCGCTCCGTTCGCGATCGACGCGCCGAGGGCGTCCAATACCTGCTCATGCCTCACCCGGCCAACCTAACCACCTGATTCGATTAAGTAGTACTTCATCTTGAATAAGTAGTACTTTTGAGTTTGACTCACCTGGGCACAACGAAGTGGGAGGTGCGGATGACCGTCATCGTGGTGATGGGGGTGTCAGGCTCCGGCAAGACGACGATCGGCACGGCGCTCGCGCGGGCGCTGGACGTCGAGTACGCCGAAGCGGACACGTTCCATCCGCAGGCCAACATCGACAAGATGACCGCGGGGCACCCGCTGAACGACGAGGACCGCGCCCCCTGGCTCGAAGCCATCGCCGGCTGGATCCGCGAGCACCAGGCGTCCGGCGGCGTCGTGACGTCGTCCGCGCTCAAGCGCCGGTACCGCGACGTACTGCGGACCGGCGGGAACGTCTGGTTCGCGCACCTGCACGGCGACCGCGAGATCCTCGCCGAACGCATGCAGTCCCGCTCGGGTCACTTCATGCCGGTGTCGCTGCTGGACTCCCAGCTCGCCGACCTGGAACCCCTCGAGCCGGACGAGCCCGGCGCGATCTTCGACATCCGCGACACGCCCGCGGAGATCACCGAAGCCGCACTGACCGCCTTCCGGGAGCACGCATGACCACCGTTCTCGCGGCCGCCTGGACCGGCCACGACACCCGCCTCATCGCCGCGACCCTCGTCGCGATCGCCGTCATCGTCGTGCTGATCACGAAGGTGAAGCTGCACCCGTTCCTGTCGCTGGTAATCGGTTCGCTCCTACTCGGCCTGACCGCCGGGATGCCGATCGCCGACGTGATCAAGAAGTTCTCGAACGGCGTCGGCAGCACGGTCGCGTCCGTCGGCATCCTGATCGCCCTCGGCGCGATGCTGGGCAAGCTGCTGGCCGACTCCGGTGGCGCCGACCAGATCGTCGACACCGTGCTCGGCAAGGCCCGCGGTGCCGCGCTGCCGTGGGCGATGGCGCTGGTCGCGGCGCTGATCGGGCTGCCGATGTTCTTCGAAATCGGGCTCGTCATGCTCATCCCCGTCGTGCTGCTGGCGGCCAAGCGCACGGGAAAGCCGTTGATGCTGCTGGGGATTCCGGCCGTCGCCGGGCTTTCGGTGCTGCACGGCCTGGTCCCGCCGCACCCGGGCCCGCTCGCCGCGGCGGGCGCGCTGAACGCGAACGTCGGGATCACGCTGGCGTTCGGGCTGCTCGTCGGCATCCCGACGCTGGTGATCGCGGGCCCGCTGTTCGGCAAGGTGGCCGCCCGGCTGGTCCCGGACGCGCAGCCGCCCGAGCGCCTGATCCCGGAGCGCGCCGACCCGGACAAGCCGCGGCCGAGCTTCGCCGCGACGCTCACGACGGTCCTGCTGCCGGTCGTGCTCATGCTGGCGAAAGCGCTCTCGGACATCTTGCTGGCCAAGGAAAGCGAGGCGCGCAAGATCCTGGACTTCGTCGGCGACCCGCTGATCGCGCTGCTCGTGGCGGTGCTGGTGGGCATGGTCCTGCTCGGCCGCCCGGCGGGTCTCGACCGCTCGCGGCTGTCCACTGTGATCGGTGACTCGCTGGGCCCGATCGCGGGGATCATCCTGATCGTCGGCGCGGGCGGCGGGTTCAAGCAGACCCTGGTCGACGCCGGCGTCGGCGACGTCATCACCGGCCTGGCCAAGGACGCGAACCTGTCGCCCCTGCTGCTCGGCTGGCTGGTGGCGGTGGCGATCCGCCTGGCGACGGGCTCCGCCACGGTCGCGACGGTCTCGGCGGCGGGCATCGTGGCACCGCTGGCCGCGGACATGGACCCGTCACACAGTGCACTGCTGGTGCTCGCGATCGGCGCCGGTTCACTGTTCTTCTCGCACGTCAACGACGCCGGGTTCTGGCTGGTCAAGGAGTACTTCGGACTGTCGGTCGGCCAGACGCTGAAGAGCTGGTCGGTGATGGAGACGCTGATTTCCGTGGTGGCGATCGCCCTGATCCTCCCCCTCTCCCTGGTCGTCTAGCGCAAAGCCGTGAAGGCCTCCTTACCGGCTCAAGAAGCCGGTAAGGAGGCCTTCACGGCTTTTTGGCCCGTTGACATGTGACCTTTTGGTCACCTATGTTGGGTGGGTGCAAGACGACCTGGTGTTCAAGGCGCTGGCGGATCCGACCCGCCGGTTCCTGCTCGACCTGCTCTTCGAGCGCGACGGCCGCACGCTCACCGAGCTGGAGACCCAGGTCGACATGACCCGCTTCGGCGTCATGAAGCACCTGAAGCTCCTGGAAGAGGCCGGGCTCGTCGTCGCGCGGAAGGAAGGCCGCGAGAAGCGGCACTTCCTGAACCCCGTGCCCATCCGGCAGATCCACGACCGGTGGATCGACAAGTACACCGAACGCCACGTCACCGCCCTGCTCGACCTCAAGAACGAACTGGAAGGCGAAGAACCATGACGACCACCGTGCAGGTCCACCGCGTCTACATCAAGGCCACCCCGGAACGCGTCTGGGAGGCCATCACCAAGCCCGAGTGGACGCGGAAGTACGGCTACACCGGCCTCGCCGACTTCGACCTCAAGGTCGGCGGCAAGCACCGCACCCGCCCCACGCAGGAGTTCATCGACGCCGGGTTCACCGGTGACCTCGTCGACGGCGAGGTCCTGGAAGTCGATCCGCCGCGCAAGCTCGTCATCACCTGGAAGCTGCTCATGGGGCCCGAGGAGATGTCCGCCGAGCCGTACACGACGCTCACCTACGACATCGAGGCGACGAAGACCGCCGGCACCAGGCTCACCGTCACCCACGACGTCACCGGCGCGCCGCTCACCGGCGAAATGGTCAGCGGCGTGCACGAGGACGTCAACGCCGGCCCGGGCGAGAACGCGGGCGGCGGCTGGGACTGGATCCTCTCGGACCTCAAGTCCCTGCTGGAGACCGGCGAAATCCTGGTCCCCGCGCCGTGAACGGGTCTGGTGGCCTGCCTCGCGCCGCTTCGAGGCAGGCCACCAGGTCTATGCGCGCTGGGTCGCCGCCTTCAGCGACGCCTTCGCGGCGTCCGACGCGCCCAGCGTGTCCAGCCCGAACAAAGCCGCCCCCACCACGGGGTTCACGTCGACGACGCGGACCACCGCCCGCGGCGCGACCTTGAGGCACCGGCGTTCGATCTCCGCGATCACCGGCGCGCCGATCCCGGTCAGCACCCCGCCGCCGAGGACGATCTCGGGCGCTTCCTCCGTCAGCTCGAGGTTCCGCAGGATCACCGCCGCGAACACGCTGACCTCTTCGACGAACCGGGTGACGATGTCCGACGCGACCTCGTCGCCGGCCGCCGCGACCTCGAACAGCAGCGGGCACAGCCCGTGGATCGAGGCGGCGGGAATTTCTTCGAAGTGCAGCCCCTGCACGACGTCCAGCAGCGTCGGCTTGCCGAAGTAGGCCGCCACCGCCGGCATCAACGCGGTCCGCGGGCCGCGGCCGTCCTCGGCGCGCACGGCCCACCACAGGGCCTCCTCGCCGAGGCGGTAGCCACCGCCCCAGTCGCCGGAGATCTTGCCCAGCGCGGGAAAGCGGTGGACACGGCCGTCCGGGCCGACGCCGGCGCCGTTGATCCCGGCGCCGCACACCACGGCGACGCCCACCCCCGCGCTGCCCGCCCGAAGCAGCGCGAGGGTGTCGTTGCCGACGGTCAGGGTGTCACTCCACCCGCGCGCCGCCAGTGCCGCGTGCAGCGCCTCTTCCTCGCGCGGGAAGTCCAGCCCGGCGAGGTACGCGGAAGTGTGGACCGCGAACGGCCTTTCGCCGAACCCCGGAAACGCTTCCAGGACCAGGCCTTCCAGCGCCGTGACGCAGGCGGCGACGCCGATGTTCTGCGGCGACGCACCAGGGCCACGCGACTTCCCCAGCACGACGCCGTCTTCCGAGACCACCAGGACCTCGGTCTTGCTGTTGCCGCCGTCGATCGCGATGATGGCAGGCTTCATCCGCGCGCCCAGGGCAGGTACTCGCGGTTGATCTGCACCAGCGAATCGGCGAGGGTGTCGGCCTTGGTGTACTGGCCGACCAGCGGGTGCGCCAGCAGGGCATCGGCCACGCGGTCCCGGCCACCCTTGACCGCAGCTTCCAGCGCCAGGAACTCGTACGCGGTCGTCGCCGCGATGAGCCCGGAGAACTGCGGTTCGACCGGCGGCTGCGCGATCGGCACAGCGCCCGAGGAGTCCACAGTGGATCGCGACTCGATGACGGCGTCGTCCGGCAGGAACGGGAAGGTGCCGTCGTTGCGGACGTTCACGACGTGCTCCTCGGCCGGGCCACCCGCGGTCAGCGCATGCACCAGCTGCACAGCGGCTTCCGAGTAGTACGCCCCGCCGCGCTTTTCGAGGGACTCCGGCTTCGTGTTCTGCTCCGGGTCGAGGTAGATCTTCAGGAGCTCTTCCTCGACGTCGGACACGACGTCCGCGCGCGGCCGCTCGGTGCGCTGCTTGGTGACCTGCTCGTCGTGCGCGTAGAAGTACTTCAGGTAGTACGACGGCACGACGTTCATCCGCCGCAGCCACTTCTCGGGCACGCTGACCTCGTTGGACAGGTAGTCCAGGTGCTGATCCAGCAGCTCGGGCAGCCGGTCGACGCCGTCGACGAGCGCGCCGCGCTCCCAGCTCAGGTGGTTCAGTCCGGTGTGGACGAGCTTGACGTCGTCCGCGCCGACACCCAGCAGCTTCCCGAACTGGCGCTGCAGGTTGATGGCGACGTTGCACAACCCGACCGCGCGGTGGCCTTCGTTGAGCAGCGCGCGGGTGACGATGCCGACCGGGTTGGTGAAGTTCACGATCCACGTGTCGTCCCCGGCGATCTTGCGGACGCGCTCGGCGATGTCGAGCACCACCGGCACCGTGCGCAGCGCCTTCGCGAGCCCGCCGGCGCCGGTCGTCTCCTGCCCGACGCAGCCGCAGACGTGCGGGAACGTCTCGTCGGAGCGCCGTGCCCGCTGCCCGCCGACGCGCAGCTGGATCAACACGGCCGAAGCGCCGTCCACGCCCTCCTCCAGGGACTGCGTGGTCCGCACCTGCGCGGGGTGCCCGGCGTGCGAGAGCAGCCGCCGGCTGAACCCGCCGACGGCCTCGACGCGGTAGGCGTCCGGGTCGACCAGCACGATCTCGTCGACGTCCAAAGTGGACCGGCGACCGGCGATCCCGTCGATCAGCTCCGGCGTGTAGGTGGACCCGCCACCGACGACTGCCAGCTTCATCCCTTGACTCCCGTGAATGTGATGCCCTTGACGAACGACTTCTGCGCGAACACGAACAGCACGATGACCGGCGCCATGATCAGCGCGGTCGCCGCCATCGTCATGTTCCACTCGACGTGGTGCATGCCGCGGAAGGACGCGATCGCCAGCGACAGCGGCCAGTGGTCCTGGTTCTCGCCGGTGTAGAGCAGCGGACCGAAGTAGTCGTTCCAGGTGAACAGGAAGCAGAACATCGCGGTGGCCGCGATCCCCGGCTTGGCCATCGGGATCAGCACCCGGACCATCGCCTGGAACTCGTTGCAGCCGTCGATCTTCGCGGCTTCGAGGTAGTCCTTCGGAATGGTGAGGAAGAACTGCCGGAGCAGGAAGATCGAGAACGCGTCGAAGAAGAAGTACGGCACGATCAGCGGAACCAGCGTGCCGGTGAGCCCCATCCGGACCCACAGGTCGTACAGCGGCACGATGGTGACCTGCGGCGGCAGCAGCATCGCCGCCACGGTCAGCATGAAGAACAGGTTCTGCCCGCGCCACCGCAGCTTCGCCAGCGCGTACGCCGCCGGGATCGCCGAAAGCAGCGCGCCCACCGTCGCCAGGGCCGAATACAGCAGGCTGTTGCCGAAGTACTCCAGCAGCGGCGCCTTCTTGAACACCGTCACGAAGTTCTCGAAGTGCCATTCGGACGGCCACAGGCTCGCCGTCATGGCCTGGTCGCTCTTCATCACCGCGGTGAGGAACACGAACAGCAGCGGCAGCATGAAGATCACGCCGAGCGCGATCCCGATCGCGTGCGTCGCGATGTAGGACAGCCGCTTGTCCCAGTTGCGCTTGAACCGCACCCGCGGCGGCACGCCCGCCGGTTTCTGCGGCGCTTCGGCCAGTGCGGTCATGCCCCCTCCTCCTGGTGCTGGGATTTGCGCAGCTGCCGCACGAGAATCCACGTGAAGGCGGCGCTGACGATGAACAGCAGCACGGCCATCGCGGCCGCGTAGCCCATGTTGAAGTAGCGGAAACCCTGCACGTACAGCCAGATCGGGTACGTCAGCGTCGAGTTCTGCGGCGCCCCGATGAGTTTCGAGTTGCCGGCGACGTCGGCCGTGCCCGCCGAGGCGGACGCCGCGACGATCGCCTGCGTGAAGAACTGCAACGCGTAGATGATCGAGTTGACCACGCCGAACAGCAGCACCGGCGAGATCGACGGCAGCGTGACGTGCCAGAACCGGCGGACCGGGCCGGCGCCGTCGAGCTCGGCGGCCTCGTACTGCTCGGTCGGGACGTCGAGCAGCGCGGCCAGGATGATGATCATCAGCTCGCCGGAGCCCCACAGCGCGAGCAGCGTCAGCGCGGGCTTCGACATCGCCGGGCTGTTGAACCAGAGCCCGCCGTCGATGCCGACGAGCCGCAGGAACCGGTTGACCGGCCCGAACTCGGGGTTGAACACGAAGACGAAGGCCAGCGTCGCCGCCGCGGGCGGGGCGAGCGTCGGCAGGTAGCACAGCGTCCGGACGAGCCCGACGCCCGACTTGAGCCGTGAGATCACCGACGCGATGCCGAGGGAGAACGTCACCCGGCAGACCGTCAGGACGACCACCAGCCACAGCGTGTTGTACGCGGCCGTGCCGACCAGGGGCTCGGAGGTGAACATCCGGACGTAGTTGTCGAACCCGATGAACTGCGGCGGGTTGATCAGGTCGTACCGGGTGAAGGAGTAGTAGACCGTGGCGATCAGGGGGTAGCCGAAGAAGATCAGGAACCCGAGGAACGCCGGGGCCATGAAGAAGAAGACGGTCCGGCGGCGCTTGGCCCGGCGGGCCCCCGCCCGCACCTTCGCAGGTGCGGACGGGGAAGCCTTTTCGGCGAGCGTCGTCATCCGCCCGCGCCCTTCTGCTTCAGCTCGTCGTCGATCTGCGCGTCCACCTTCTTCAGGCCTTCCGTCAGATCGGGCACCGAACCGGCCTGCCACTTCTCGGCGAAGTCGTTGACCGCCTTGAGGTGCGCGTCGCCGATCGGGGTGGTCTGGTTGGCCACCAGCTTGCCGCTGTCGTAGATGTCGAGGAACGTCTTGAACTGCGGCTGCAGGTCCAGCTTCGGCGAGGTGAGCGCCGCCTTGGTGCTGGGCACGTTCTTCAGGCCGTTGGCCATGTCCACCAGGGTGTCGGTGTCCAGGGTGACCTGCTTGATGAGCTCCCACGCGGCGCCGGGGTTCTTGGCGCCCTTGGGGATCGCGATGATCGTGCCGGTGGTGAAGCCGCCGCCGTAGTGGTCGGCCATGGTGTCGAGCACCGGCGCGGGCGCGGTGGCGTAGTTGACGTTCGGCGCCTGGTCCTTGAGGAACGCGGTGCGGAACTCGCCGTCGTAGATCATCGCCAGCTTGCCCTTGTGGAAGCCGTTGTCGGCGGAGTACTCGTCACCGAGCCCGGCCTTGAACTGCTCGACCTTGTCGTGGCCGCCGTAGAAGTCGATGAGCTGCTTCTGGAACTCGAACATCGCCTTCCAGCCGGGGTTGGTGGCGAGATCCGACTTGCCGTCCGGGCCGAGGAACGGCGCGCCGAAGTTCGGCGCCCAGTACTGGGCCTGGTTGGCGTAGAACGGCATCGAGGGCAGGAAGCCGGCGACCTTGATCGACCCGTCCGGGTTGAACTCGGTGAGCTTCTTGGTGGCCTCGAACAGTTCCGAGGTGGTCTTCGGCGGCGACGTGACGCCCTTCGCCGCGAACATGTCCTTGCTGTAGTACAGCCCGTAGACGTCGGCGAGCATCGGCATCGCGCACCGCTTGCCCTGGTACTCGGTGTAGTTGCGGACGGCTTCGGGGATTTGGTTCAGGTCGATCTTGTCGCGGTCGATGTAGGGCTTGAGGTCCTGGAAGCTGCCGGTGGAGCACCAGGCGCCCAGGTTGTCGGTGTAGAAGGAGATCGCGACGTCGGGCGGGTTGCCGCCGCGGATCGACTGGGTGAGCTTGTCGTCGTCCTGGTTGCCCTCGTGCTTGATCTCGATGTTCGGGAACTTCGCCTTGAGCTTGTTCAGGCCCGCGGTGACCACGCCGTACTCGCGGTCGGTGAACTTGGAGTACACGGTGATCGTGAGCTTGTCGTCCTTGCCGGGCGCGGCGGCCACGTCACCACCGCTCGGGGCGGCGGCGCCGGAGCACGCGCTCGTCAGCAGGACGGACGCCGCGGCGACGGCCACTGACAGGGCGCCTCGGCGGGTCCGGGTGGTAGGGGGCATGGCCCTCCTCCTCATCGGTTGGGCTACTCGGTTGGGGACGGGGCGGAACGGGTGTTCGGGAGGGCCTCCGGGGTCTTGCCGAGTGGCTCTCCGACCGCGGGCCTGCGCGACCCGAGGAGCGTGGGGGTGACGACGCCGAAGACGTCCTCACGGGCGGTGGCCAGCGCGGACTGCAGCGCGCCGGCGCGGACGGCGTTGCCCTGCACCGAAGCGCAGCCGACGGGCGTGCGCGGCAGGACCAGCTCGTGCAGCTTTTCCTGCACCAGCGCGGCGAAGTTCTCGCCGCCGGCGCGGCTCGTGTCGCCGCAGAGGAGCACGAGCTGCGGGTCGGCGACCGCGACGAGGTTGGCGATGCCGCCGGCGACGCGCCGGGCCAGGTCGTCGAGGAACGGGTGCCGATCTCCGGCTTGGGTGACGGCGTCCCACGCGGTTCCGGCGGTGATGCCGTGCGCGGCGGCGAGGCGGCAGACGGCGGGCGAGTCGACCAGGTTGCCGAAGCGGGCGCCGGCCTCGGGCCAGACGTCGCCGGTGTCGACGGTGGCCGGGTCGGGCACGCGCATCCAGTCGATCTCGCCGCCCCCGCCGGTGGCGCCGCGCAGCAGCCGGCGGCCGATCACGACCGCGCCGCCGACGCCTTCGGACAGCCACACCATGACGAAGTCGTCGACGTCCTGGGCCTGCCCGACGCTCATCTCCTCGACGGCGACGAGGTTGACGTCGTTCTCGATGAGGACGTCGACGCCGAGGTCGTCGCTGAGTTTCTGCGGGACGTCGAAGCCGAGCCAGCCGGGGATGTGCGGGGCGGAGGAGAGCAGGCCGGTCCGCGGGTCGAACGCGCCCTGCGCGCCGATCACGACGTGGGCGAGCTGGTCGCGGGTGATCCCGGCTTCCCCGGCGACGTGGCTGAGGGCCTCGCCGAAGGTCCCGACGACGTCGGCGCCCGCGTGGACGGGCAGCGGGGTCCGGTACTCGGCGAGCACGATCCCGGCGACGTCGGCGACGACGAAGTCGGCGACGTGCGGCGTGAGGTCCACGGCGGCGACGAAGGCGAGGGCGCCGTTGGCCGCCCAGAGCTGGGCGCGGGGACCCCGTCCGCCGCCGCGCACTCCGGCCTTGACGACGAGGGTGTCCTGCTCGAGCCGGGTGATGAGCTGTGCGGTGGCGGGCTTGGACAGCCCGATGGCGAGCTCGAGCTCGGCGCGCGTGAGCGGGCCCTCACGCAGGAGGACCTCGATGGCGGCGCGATCGTTGATCTCGCGCAGCATCCGCGGGCTACCGGCTCGCACTCGTCGTCTCCCGACTTAATTAGGATACTTTACAGACGGTTTCGCAGGACTGTAGTGAGCCGGAGCACAGCCGTCAACGGCCTCCGGAAACGGCCAGGTAACGCTTGGGGGCGCGCTGGGCCACGTGGCGGAAACACCGGTGAACGGGACTTCCGCTTGCGGCGACGAGGACGCTGGAGACATGACCTCGACCGTTCCGCCGTGGGACGTGCTCGGCTGCCCGGTGCCGATCGCGCGGTTCGTCGCGCGGACGGACCTCGCCGTCGTCGCGCTTCAGCACGTCGTCGCCTATCCGGGCGGCTGTGCTCTGCACCTGCACCTCAGCGTCCGGCGGGGGTCGCTGGACCAGACCACCTGGGACGGCATCGGCGAAAGTCACGCCGGCGGGTTCCACGGCCCCTCCGACGACAGCCTGCAGTTCCGGGTCAGCCAGGGTTCCCTGACCGAGATCGGCGGCGGCGCGAGCTACGACGACCGCCACTACCGGGGCGACCGGCAGCTCTAACTTTCACCGCTGCCGGCCGGCCCCTTCGAGTTCTCGGTGGAGTGGCGGCGGGCCGGTCTCGACCGCACCGCCGCCCTCCTCGACGGACCGGCCATCGCGGACGCGGCTCAGCGAGCCACGCCCTACTGGCCGTAGCCCGCTACTTCAGGTGCCGGGCGAAGAACCGGCTCCCGTCGTCCCCCTCGAACGCCGGGATGCCGGTGTGCCCGCCCATGTTGGCGTGCAGCGTCTTTTCCTTGGAGCCCAGGGCGTCGAACACGTCCAGGGCCAGCTGCCGGTCGTTTCCTTCGTCGTCCCACTGCAGCAGGACCAGCAGCGGGATGGTGACCTGCCGGGCCTCGTCGAGCATGCTGCGCGGCACGAAACTGCCGGCGAACAGCACGGCGGCCGCGATGCGCGGCTCGACCACCGCGAGCCGGACGGCGATGGCGAGCACCCCGCCCGAGAAGCCGACCGGGCCGTCGATTTCCGGCAGGGCGAGGAGGGCGTCCAGGGTCGCCTGCCATTCCGGGACACCCTGGTCGACGAGCGGGAGGACGAGCCGCTCGACGATCTCGTCGCCGACCGGCTCGCCGGCCTGGATCGCCCGGCGCAGGTCGGCGCGGGCCTCGTCGACGGCGGGGAGCCGGGGCCGGTCACCGCCGCCGGGAAGCTCGATGGTGGCCGCGGCGTAGCCCTCGGCCGCGGCGGCCCGGGCGCGGGCCGCCAGCCGGGGGTACATCTTGCCCAGTCCACCGGGATGGCCCATCAGGATCAGCGGGACCGGTGCGGACGTGGCGGGCGTCCACAGGATGCCGGGGATGTCGCCGAGAGTGAACTCGCGCTCGAGGACGTCGTCGCCGAGGCGCTGTTCGGTCGTGAATCGCATGGTCGTGCCTTTCGGGAGTGCGCTTGAACGGCGCTCCCGGACGACCTATCGCCCAGCCGTGACCCCGGAGGGGAGCACCCACGTCGTAACGTTCACGGGTACCACCTCCTCGTTCGCTCGCACGGCCGCCGCGAGGTTAGCAGCAGCGGCCGGGCGAGCGCCAACGAGTTTCACTCCTCCGCGTCGGCCCAGGCTTTGAGCATCACGCGGGCGATGGACGAGTTGCCCGGCAGGATGATCTCCGCCGCACCGCCGGCGATGGGCGTCGGCTTCGAACCCTCGCCCCGCACCGTGCTGTTCGCGAACGCCGCCCGCACTTCGTCGCGCGACACCCACAGTGCCTCTTCGATCTCGCCGTCCGCCGGCACCAGCGGCAACGACCGGTCCGCCCGGGCGGTGAAGCCCAGCATGATCGACCGCGGGAACGGCCACGGCTGGCTCCCGAGGTAGCGGACGTCCGACACGACCGCCCCCACCTCCTCGCGGATCTCGCGCAGGACGCACGCCTCCAGCGACTCCCCCGCCTCCACGAACCCGGCCAGCACCGAATACCGCCCGGCCGGCCAGATCGGCTGGCGCGCCAGCAGCACGTGCGAGCCGTTGACGCCCTCCTGCGAGTGGACCAGGCAGATCACCGCCGGGTCGGTACGCGGGTATTCTTCGCGGCCGTCGTTCGTGCACTTGCTCGCCCAGCCGAACTGGATCAGCTCCGTCGGGTGGCCGCAGCGCGTGCAGAACTTCGCCTGGCGACGCCAGTTCCGCAGTGCCTGCGCCGTCGTGAACAGGCCCGCCGACGTGTCGTCCAGCAGGTCCCCGTACCCGCGCAGCTCGACCCAGATCTCGCCGTCGGCGCTGGGGACCTCCTCGACGAAGCCCCAGCTGCCCGCCATCTTCACCGTGCCGGCGTCACCCGACGGGCCGCCCGGCAGCGACCAGTAGTCGGTGTCCTGCCACTCGCCGAGGAACACCGCGTCGGCGGGCGGCTCCGAGCCGAAGTCGATCGCCTTCCGGAACGCCAGCACGGACGAGCCCTCGACGACCGGGGTGCGCCCGGTGTCGTCCAGCAGGACGACCCGGGCGTCCGCCCAGCGCGACACCAGTCGCGAAGGGTTGGTGCGCAAGCCCTCCTGACGGTCCACAGTGGACCGCGACAGGGTAGGCAGGTCACCCAGGGTGAACGGGACGGACATCAGGCCGGCTCACCCACGACGACGTCGCCGAGCGCGAGGAGCTTGCGTTCCAGCACGGCCGCGTCCCCGACCACCACGCCCGTGAACCGCTGGGGGGTGAAGTACTTCAGCGCCGCTTCGGCCACCTCGTCGGCGGTCACCGCCGCGACCCGCGCCGGGTGCTCGATGAGCCACTCCAGGCCCAGGCCGGTCGAGGCCAGCGCCAGCACCTGGCCGGCCAGCCCGGACTGCGACGACGTCGACGTCAGCAGCGAGCCGATCGCGTACTGCCGCACCGACTCCAGCTCGTCGCCGGCCGGCGGGACCTGGCCGAGGCGGCCCAGCTCGTAGCGGGTCTCCAGCAGCGCCGGCGCGGTCGCCTCGGTGGCGGTGTCCGCGTCGACATTGACCACCGCGGTGCCGTCGGTGAACTCGAACCCGGAGTGCGCGGAGTAGGTGTACCCCTTGTTCTCGCGGATGTTCTCCACCAGCCGCGACGAGAAGTACCCGCCGTAGGCCAGGTTCGCCAGCTGCAGCGCCGCGTAGCCCGGGTCGGTGCGCGGCACGGTCTGCGCCGAAAGCCGGATCTGCGACTGCACGGCCCCGGCGCGCGGCACCAGCCGCACGCTCGGGCCGGTCAGCTCCGGCAGCGGCGGCAGCCGCACGGCGGACCGGTCGGACGCCCAGCCCCCGAGCACCTTCTCGAGCTCGCCGACGACAGCCTGCGGGTCGATGTCACCGATGAGCACCAGCACGGCCCCGCGCGGCAGCACCGACGCCTGGTGCAGCGCCCGGACCTGCTCGGGCGTCACGACCGCGACGTCTTCGGCCTTCGGGACCTCGCGCGTGGCCGGGTGGTCGCCGTAGCGGTGCTTCTGCAGCGCCTCCCGCGCGATCGTGCGCGGCTGCGTGCGCGACACGGCGATCCGCTCGACCAGCCGTTCCTTCTCGCGCGCGATCTCGTCGTCGGCGTAGGTCGCTCCGGTGAGGACGTCGCCGAGGACGTCGAGGAACGTCGGCAGCTTCTCGGCGAGCGCGGATCCGGTGAGCACCAGGCGTTCCGGGTCGACGCCGGCGCCGATGTCGCCGCCGATCAGCGCCAGCTCGGCGTCGATCTCGATGCGGTTGCGGCGCGCGGTGCCGGTCAGGATCGTCTCGGCAAGCACCTCGGACGTGGCCGGGTGCAGCGCGTCGTCGCCCGCGAACGGGATCCACAGCCGTGCCTCGACCATCGGCACGGTCGCCTTGCGCACGGCCAGCACGCGCAGGCCGTTCGAGAGCTCGGTGTCCACATGGGACAGGTCGCCGGCGGCGCGCTGCTCGCCCAGCGGGGGCAGCGGGCGCGGGCCCCGCGTGGTGCGGCCGATCTCCTCGGCCGTGCGGTGCGTTGCAGAAGTCACTGCTCGTTGTTCCCTTCCGAAGCGGGCTTGACCACCAGCACGGCGCGCGCGTCCGGGCGCAGCGCCTTCGCCGCGGCCGACACGGCTTCCGAGGTGACGGCGGACATCCGGTCCGCGAGCCGGTACACCAGCGACGCGTCACCGTAGAGCAGTTCGAACGAGCCGAGCGCGAGCGTCCGGGACACCAGCCGGTCGTGCTCGGAGTGCAGGCTCGCCGTCCAGCGGGCGGTGACCTTCCGCAGCTCCTGCTCGTCCGGCGGGTTCTCGGCGATCTTCTCGAGCTCGTCGTCCAGCGCCGCCAGCACGCGCTCGCGCGGCACCTCGTGCGGGTGGATCAGGGTGATGGTGAACGTGTCCGGGTCGCGGGCCTCGAACGGGCCGAACAGCCCGGCGCCGGCGCCGATGTCGACGACCAGGGGCTCCTTGTGCACCAGCCGCTGCTGCAGGCGGGAACCGTCGCCGTCGGTCAGGACGCCGGCGAGCACGAGGTAGGCCAGGTAGCCGTCGATGTCGTTGATCGGGTCCGGCATCCGGTAGCCGATGCCGAGCGCGGGCAGCGGGGCGTGCGGGTCTTCGACCTCGCCGCGCAGCTCGGTGGTCGGCAGCGGCTCGGCGAAGGACGGCCGCTGCGGCGCGGGCCGGTGCGGGACGTCGCCGAAGTGGTCCTCGATCAGCTTCTTGGCGTTGCCCACCTCGAAGTCGCCGGCCACCGTCAGCACCGCGTTCGCCGGCGAGTAGTAGGTGTCGAAGAACGCCGCGCAGTCGTCGACCGTGGCGCTCTCGAGGTCTTCGAAGCCGCCGTAACCGTTGTGCGCGTTCGGGAACGTCGAGTACAGGACCGGCGGCAGGGTGATCCACGGGAACCCGCCGTAGGGCCGGTTCAGCACGTTGAGGCGGATCTCTTCCTTGACGACGTCGATCTGGTTCGCGAGGTTCTCCGCGGTCAGCTTCGGTGCGCGCATCCGGTCGGCTTCGAGGAAGAGCGCGCGCTCCAGCGCGGCGCTCGGCAGCACCTCGAAGTAGTCGGTGTAGTCGGGGTGCGTCGACCCGTTGAAGGTGCCGCCGCTGGACTGCACGTGCCGGAAGTGGGCGAGCTTCTCCAAGCTTTCGGAGCCCTGGAACATCAGGTGCTCGAAGAGGTGCGCGAACCCGGTGCGCCCCTCCGGCTCGGAGCGGAAGCCCACGTCGTAGTGGACACTGACGCCGACCACCGGCGCGGTCGCGTCGGGTGCCAGTACCACGCGCAGACCGTTGTCGAGGGTGTATCGGACGAGCTCGGGATCGGCCATGGCCCCACCCTACGACGGCTCGGCGCCTCCTGGCTTCCCGGCTGGCGGGTGAGAACCGGTGTCCGCGGCCACCACGGCGAGCCGGCGCCCGCGGCGGGCACCGGCGAACGTGCCCGCGAGCGCCGTCGCGAAGGATCCGGCCTGGTCAGGGCGGATCTCGCCGTCGTGCCAGTACACCGGTGGCGGGTGTTCGAGGCCCTCGAAAGCGGCCACCCACGGCCCCTGTTCGCCCAGAGCCAACGCGTACGGCAGGCCGCGGGAGAACACCAGTTCGCGCTGGGGCTTGTCGAAGTCCTTCGCCCGCGTCGCGGCGAGCTGGTCAGCGATACCGCGGAGCCGTCGTGCGACCTCGGCGCCCGCGCGACGGCGCGCGGGCAGCGCGGCCGAGGCGGCGACGGCGGCGGCCCCGGCCAGCGCGAGGATGACGCCGAGCTGGGCGTACCCGGCGGTCAGCGCGAGCAGGATCGTCAGGAACACGCCGTAGAAGACGA
Source organism: Amycolatopsis sp. NPDC028719 (assembly GCF_055565395.1). Classification (NCBI taxonomy): domain Bacteria; kingdom Bacillati; phylum Actinomycetota; class Actinomycetes; order Pseudonocardiales; family Pseudonocardiaceae; genus Amycolatopsis; species Amycolatopsis sp. NPDC028719. Next base: position 233,797 of record NZ_JBVHUL010000012.1, on the reverse strand, counting down.
CCCGGGTCCCGGCGCGCCGGAGCCGGCCCGTCGCGAACCAGCCGCGCCGGACGACGTCGGCGTCCAGTTCGGCTCGTGGGACTTCGACGTGACGCTGCCGCAGTTCGGCGAGCGTCACCGAGTCCGGCCCGTCCGCCGGCAGGACGGCTTCGAAAACGGCACGCTCGAAGGGCGTCAGGTGCTCGTCGGCGGGGTTGCGACGGGTCAGCCGGGAGCCGTCGCTGACCCAGAGGTAGTTGCGGACGGCGAGGTCGAGCACGGTGGCGGCCAGGTCGGCGGCCCCGGCGCGGCCGTGCAGCAGCACTCCGACGTGCCCGGGCAGCACCCCTTCCGGCGACGCGAACTCACCCGTCGCTTTCACGAGAAAGCTCCCACCTGGGGGCGGAGTTTTCACGGGAAAGCTCCGCCGTCGGGCGAACGCGACGCAGGCCGCGGCGGCGAGCAGGAACGCGCCGAAGCCCGTCCAGGCCCAGCCGACCGGGGCGGTGAGCACGAACGCGCCGGCGATCGTCTTGGCGGGCACGAGTTCCGCGTTCTCCGGGACGGTGCCCGCGGGCAGCTCGACGGTCGTCGTCATCCGCTCGCCCGCCGCGAGGTTCTGCTGGCTGAACCGGGTCAGCCCGGCGTGGTCGATCTGCGCGGCGCCGCACGGGAAGTCGGAGTCCGGCGGCCCGGCGAGGCAGTCGACGGCGGTGGGGATGTCGGGCGTCGCGAAGGAGGCGCGGATGAACTTCAGGTCGGTGCTCCAGCCACCGGCCAACTCCCAGGTGACCCGGTTCCCGGCGACCGCACCGTCCACTGTGTATCGGACGATCGACGTGCCGGCGGTGAGGCGGACGGTGAACGCGTCCGCGTCCACCTGGGCGTTCCCGCTGCCTTCGAGGACGACGTCACGGACGCCGTAGACGCGGTCGCGGTGGTGCGGCGCGGCGACCCGCAGCGGGACGCGGCGGTCCATCGTGACGCCGTCGGGCACGGAGATCGCTTCGGCGACCGAGAGCGAGCCGTCGCGCTCGACCTTGAGCTGGATCTCGGCGCTCTGCGGCACGGTCGGCAGCGGCGGCTCGTCCCCCGGCCCGGCGACCAGGAAGAGTGCGAGGACCGCTCCGGCGAGCACGGTCAGCGGGACGCGCGGGCGGACGCGGTGAGCAGCCCGTCGAGCGCCGTCAGGAACGACGGGAAGTGCGTGCCGAAGCGGCGCAAGTCCTGATCGGACTCCATGCCGCCGTACCAGTAGAGCCCGGCCGAACCGTCGGAGGCGGGGTTGAGCGCGGCGAAGGCGCCGAGCCAGCGTTCGGTGTCGCCCAGGACGACCGCGTACGGCAGGGAGCGCGAGAACACCATCTCGCGGTCGGCCGGCGGGATGTCCTCGGCTTTCGCGGTGTGGAGGTAGTCGAGCAGGCCGCGGACCTGGCCGACGAGCACCCGGCCGCGCGCGGTGCGCGAGGGCAGCAGCGCGGCCGCCGCGGCGACGGCGAGCCCGGCCAGCGCGACCGCGACGCCGAGGAGCGCTTCGCCGAGCGTGAAGGTGAGCACCGCGGTGGCGGCCGCGCCGAGCGCGAAGATGCCGGCGCCGAGCCAGGTCAGCCGGCCGCGGGCGGTGTCGGGGCGGCGGGAGAACCAGCGCTTGGTGACGACGTCGGCGTACATCGCGTCGCTGATCTTGCGCAGGTCGAGCCGGCCGCGGGCGCGCAGCTGCGACACGAGGACGGCGTCGGTGCCGGCCGGCAGCAGCGTCTCGTAGACCGCGCGTTCGAAGTCGTGCAGGTGCTCGTCCGGCGGGTTGCGGCGGGCGATCTGCCAGTCCTGTCCCGGTACTTCCGCCAGCCAGAGGTAGTTGCGGACGGCGAGGTCGACGACGGTGGCGCTGATGTCGACGACGTCGACGGTCTCGTCGACGACCGTGCCGACCTGGCCGGGCAGGACGCCGTCGGGGCTCGCGAAGAAGACGCGGTCGCCGTCGCGCAGGAGGACCTCGACCGGGCCGGTGGCGGTGGTGAGCGCGCCGGCGTCTTCCTTGCGGCGGCGCTGGACGTGGATCCCGCCGGCGATGAGGAAGACGAGCAGCAGGGCGAAAGCGATGCCGGTCAGCGGGGTGAAGGCGAAGGCGGTGGCGAAGAGGCCGACGTCGGCGAACTTCGCGTTGGCCGGGACGGTGTTCGCGGGGAGGCCGACGAGGAGGTCGACGCGGTCGCCGGGCCGGACGTCGTTCTGTTCGAGGCGGACGACACCGGTGTGGTCGAGTTCGGCGAGGGTGCAGCGCTGGCTGGAGCCGATCGGGCCGGCGAAGCAGTCCACAGGGGACAGCCGTGGCGACGGCGCGAGGAAGGAGGCGGTGAGCTTTTCCAGCGGGGTGTCGAAGCCGCTGGCGACTTGCCAGCGGGCTTGCTGGCGGCCGCTCTGGTCGGCGATGGCGCCGTCGACGGTGAACGTGGCGGTCGAGGTGCCGCCGGTGAAAGTGAGGACGAGCTGGTCGCCGGTGAGCTGGCTGGTGGCGGCGCCCTCGGTCTTGATGTCCCTGGCTTCGAAGACGCGGTCCTGGTCGTCGCCGGCCGCGACTTTCAGGGGGACGCGCGAGGTGAGCTGCTTACCGCCGGGGACGGTGACCTTCTCGGTGACCTGGAGCGAGCCGTCGCGGAGGACTTTGAGGGCGACGTCGGCGGTGGGGCCTTCGGGCGGCTGGATGTCTTGGCCGTTCAGCCGCTGGGGTTTCTTGGCCTGCTCGGAGGGTGCGTTCGGCAGGACGGGCCCGGCGGAAGGCCCTTGTGCGGCGGCGGGCCCGGCGGTCAGCACGGCGATCGCGGCGACCGCGGCCGCTGTCCCCCATTTGCTCAACACAGCACCACACCCTAGAGCACCCGCTCTATGCTGACGCCCGGAACGGCGAGATCTCCGCAGGTACGTCGCTTCCGACGGGGAAATCGCACGGGGGGTTCCGCTTTCATGACGCAAGGCCCGCAGGGTCCTGGCTCTGGTCCTGGCTCTGGTCCGCACGACCCGCGGCGGCCGGTGCCGCCACCGGGGCGGGGACCGTTGCCGCCGCCGGGGGCCCGGCCGTTGCCGCCGCCTGGGGTTCGGCCGCTGCCGCAGGGTCGGCCGGGGCAGGGACCGGGTGGACAACAGGGGCAGGCGCCGCGCGGCCCGGGATCAAGTCCGCACGGACCCGCCGGTGCGCCCGGGCGGCCACCGCAGCGTTCCGGCGGGCAGCCGCCGCAGTTCCCCGGCCAGCCGCCTCGGGGTCCACAAGGCACTCAGGGCTTTCCCGCCCACGGCCCGCCGTCCGGTGCCTACCCGCGCCCGGGCGGCTTCCCGGCGGGCGCGCCGCTTCCGCCGCCGGCCGTGGCGGCCCCGCCCGTCTTCGCTCCCACCTACGCCGGCCCGCCTCCCGGCGCTCCCTTCGGGCCCCGGTTCGCGCCCGGCTACCGGCCCTACGTCGCGAAGAAGTCGAACACCGGGGTCATCGTGGCTGTCGCGATCATCGGGATCGTCGCGGTCGTCGGGGGGCTCGTCGCGGCCATCGCGCTGATCGGGGGCAACACCCGGCACGTCGCCGACGCCGGGTACTCCAGCACCTACCCCTCGGACACCTACGAAACCACCTCCGCCGACGAGACCACCGCAACCACGTCGTCCGCCGAACGGACGACCACCAGCGAAACCACCGAGCGCACGACCCGCACGTCCGAAACCCCACGCGGTCCCCGTTCGGTCGTCGCCACCGGCAACAACCCGTTGTTCGCCAGCGCCGACTACGGACTGCAGAACGTCCCCTGCTCGCTGAGCCGCTGGGCGACCGACCAGGCCGGCGCGACCCGGTTCTTCCAGTCCGGGATCGCCTGCCTCGACGCGATGTGGTCACGCATGCTCGGCGCCGTGGACCTGCCGTTCCGGTCGCCGAACCTGTCGGTGCCGCGGTCGCTGTCGGAGTCGTCGACGCCGTGCGGCAGCGGGGGCACGACGACCGGCGTCACGCCGTTCTACTGCTCCTCGAACGACACGATCTACATGCCGATGGACCGCATCGAGATCGACTCGTGGGGCAACCACCCCGGGCCGTACCTGTCGATCCTGGCCCACGAGTACGGCCACCACGTGCAGAACCTGGCCGGCATCACCGAGGCGTACGGCAGCCAGCGCTACGACGCCGGCGCCGACTCGGCGGCCGGCCTGGAGCTGTCCCGGCGGATGGAGCTCGAGGCGCAGTGCTTCTCGGGCATGTTCCTCGGCTCGGCGTCGGTCTCCGGCGGATCGGTCGACAAGAACATCTACAACGAGGCCTGGAACGCCCAGGACCGCGGCGACGACTACGCCCGCAACGGCAAGCGCGACCACGGCAGCGCCAGGCACAACATCTCCTGGTGGCAGCACGGCGCGACCAAGAACCGCAACCAGCAGTGCAACACGTGGCTCGCGGCCTCGGCCGACGTCTCCTAGCGCCCCAATGTGGCGTTCGGTGCGCCCCACGCACCCAATGTGGCGTTCGGTGCGCCCCACGCACCCAACGTGGCGTTCGGTGCGCCCCACGCACCCAACGTGGCGTTCGGTGCGCCCCACGCACCCAACGTGGCGTTCGGTGCGCCCCACGCACCCAACGCCACATTGGGGCGCTTGAAACCCGGGTCAGCTCGGCGGGGTGAAGGGGTTCTCGGCGGGAGGGGCCGGAGTTCCGGACGGCGGAGTCGGCGGATCCGCCTCGGCCGCCGAGCCGGCGGAGCCCGGCCCGGCGGAGCCCGGCCCGGCCGCGGCGGCAGCCGGGGCAGCGGCAGCCGGGCCGGGGGCAGCCGGCGAGAGCGAAGGCCCCGCCGGGGCAGCCGACCACGGCGAAGGCTGAGCCTGCGAAGCCGCGTAAACCGGCCCACCCGTGGCCGCGTACCCCGCTTGATCCGAAGGCAGCTGCCCCCGCGCCGCCGCCACCTGGGCCGCGTAGGCCCGCACCGCCCGCGCGTGGTCGCGGTTCCGCCGTTCCGCCAGCACCGCCGCCAGGAACGCCCACGGCGGCACCCCGGGCGGCACCGGCGTCCCCAGCGCGTTGCCCACCTGCTGCGCCAGCTTCCAGCCCAGCGCGTGCGACGCCTCCGGGGCCAGCTGGCCGAACCTCGCCAGGAACTGACGGCTCGCCAGCGCGAGGTCGTCCGGGAGCCGGGTCAGGTCGAGGCGGGCCGCCCAGCCCTCGAGGCCCGGGGGCATGCCGATCGCCGGGTAGGCCACGCTTTCCGGCGCGCGGTCGCGGACCACCAGCGTCCCGGCGAGGAAGTCGCCGACGCGGCGGCCGTCGGACGAACACAGGGACACGATCACCGCCACCGCCCCGAAGACGCCGAGCGCCCAGAAGTCGATGACGAACCCGGCGAGCCCGCGCGTGAGGGCGTGGCGGAAGCGGATCGGCCCGCCGTCGACGCGCACCACGCGCAGCCCCACTGCCATCTTGCCCAGCGAACGGCCGCGCGAGAGCGTCTCGAACAGCACCGGGTAGCCGACCATGATCAGCACCAGGAACACCAGGATGAGGGTCAGCGCGAGCGACTCGTCCTCGCCCGGCACGGTGAGCGTGAGCACGAAGAACGTGCCCAGCAGCAGCGCGAACTGCACGAGGACGTCGAGCACCATCGCCAGCGCGCGGCTCGCGAGCTTGGCGACGTGCAGGTCCAGGACGACGGCTTCGCCGGTGACCAGCTCGGATTCCTCGTGCACCCGGCCCAGCCTAGCGACGGATAGGCTGACCTCGTGGATGTGGACGTCTTCGTCGCGACGCACTCGGCGGAGTGGAACCGGCTCGGCGAGCTGACCCACCGCGGCGGCAAGCTGACGGGGGCGGAGGCCGACGAGCTGGTGACGCTCTACCAGCGGACCGCGACGCACCTGTCGATCGCGCGCTCGGTCGCGCCCGACCCGGCGCTGGTGAGCCGGCTGTCCGGGCTGGTCGCCCGCGGGCGGAGCGCGATCTCCGGGTCGCACAACCCCGCGTGGCGCGAAGTCGCGCTGTTCTTCACGCGTCGTTTCCCCGCCGCCGTGTACCTTTCGCGGCGCTGGTGGATCCCGGCGGCGCTGGTGTCGATCGCAGTGATGGCGGTGATCGCCGTGTGGGTGGCGCGCGACCCGAACGTCCGCGCGTCGATCGGGTCGGCGGACGAGCTCAACCAGCTGACCAAGCCCGGCGGCGAGGCCGAGAGCTACTACTCGACGGGCCCGGCGACGTCGTTCGCGGCGCGCGTCTGGACGAACAACGCCTGGGTGGCGGCGACCTGCCTGTTCCTCGGGGTCGCGCTGGGCCTGCCGGTGATCGGCGCGCTGTGGATGAACTCGCTCAACGCCGGGCTGATCATCGGCGCAATGAGCGCGGCCGGCCGCGGCGACGTGATGATCGGGCTCCTGCTCCCCCACGGTCTCCTGGAGCTGACGGCGGTGTTCATCGCGGCGGGCACCGGGCTGAAGCTCGGCTGGACGGTGGTCGACCCCGGCCGCCGCTCTCGCACGAAAGCGCTGGCCGAGCAGGGCCGCTCGGTGGTCGTGATGGCGCTCGGGCTGGCGTGCGTGCTGTTCGTGTCCGGGCTGATCGAGGCGTTCGTGACGCCGTCGGGCTGGCCGACGTGGGTCCGGGTGGGAATCGGTGTCGCGGTCGAAATCGCGTTCCTGGTCTACGTTTTCACGCTCGGCCGCCGCGCGGCGAAGGAAGGCGAGGTCGGCGACCTCGACGCGCGCGACGCCGGGGACGCCCTGCCCGAAGCGGCTTAGAGCCGCCCGGCCGCCTTCAGCGCCAGATAGCGATCCGCCAGCGCCGGCGGCAGTTCCTCCGGCACCGCGTCCACCACGCCGACCCCGTGCCGCGCCAGGCGTTCCGTCACCCGCTGCCGCTCCGCCGTCGTCCGCGACGCCGACGCCGCGTCGTAAACCGCCTCCGCGGCACCCCGGCCGGCGAGCATCTCCGCGACCCGCGGGTCCGCCACCGACGCCACGATCAGCTCGTGCCGCGCGGTCAGCGAGCTCAGCACCGGGAACAGCCCCTCCTCCAGCGGCGCCGCGTCGAGGCCGGTCAGCAGCACCACCAGCGAACGGCGGCGGGTGCGCTGGAGCACCTCCGCGACCATCCCCCGCGCGTCCGTCTCCACGAGCGAAGGCTCGATCGGCGCCATCGCGTTCACCAAGGACGACAGCAAAGCGGCCCCCGACGAACCCTGCACGGCGGCCCGCAAGCGGCGGTCGTACGCCAGCAGGTCGACGCGGTCACCGGCCCGGGAAGCCAGTACTGCCAGCAGCAACGCCGCGTCCATCGCCGCGTCCAGGCGCGGGGCGTCGCCGACGCGGCCCGCCGACACGCGGCCCGTGTCCAGCACCAGCACGACGTGCCGGTCGCGCTCCGGGCGCCAGGTCCGGACCATCACGTCCGCCGCCCGCGCCGTCGCTCGCCAGTCGATCGAGCGGACGTCGTCGCCGATCACGTACTCGCGCAGCGAGTCGAATTCCGTGCCCTGCCCGCGGATCAGCACCGCGCTGCGGCCGTCGAGCTGCTGCAGCCGCGCCAGTCGCGAGGGCAGGTGCTTGCGGCTGTGGAACGGCGGCAGCACGCGGACCGTCCACGGCACCTCGTGCGAACCCTGCCGCGCGGCCAGCCCCAGCGGCCCGACCGACCGGACCGTCACCCGCGCCGCCGTCCGGTCACCGCGGCGCGTCGGCCGCAGCGAAGTCACCAGCGCCCGGCGTTCCCCCGCCGGGACGCGCAGGACGTGCCGGTCCTCGGCGCCCGCGCTCGGCGGCCACGCGTCACGCAGCTGTCCGCGCACCGGGCGGCCACCGGGGTTGGCGACGACCAGCGTCACCTCGCACGGCTCGCCGAGCCGCACCGACGTGGCGCCGGACCGCTGAAACGTCAGCGACCGCACGCCTCCGGCCAGCACGAGATCGGCGACCACGAGCAGCAGCAACACCCCGCCGACCGCCAGGATCCCGGTCGTCGACGGCACGAGCAGCCCGACCACCAGCGCGCCGAACAGCGCCAGGAGCCCGAGCCTTCCGGTGACGGCCATGTCAGCGCGGCACGGGCACGGACGCGAGCACGCGGTCGAGCACGCCGTCCGCGGTGACGCCCTCCAGCTCGGCCTCCGGCCGCACGTCCAGGCGGTGCCGCAGCGCCGGCCGCGCGAGCGCCTTGACGTCGTCAGGGGTCGCGTAGTCGCGTCCGGCGAGCCACGCCCAGGCCCGGGTCACCGCGAGCAACGCCGTGGCGCCACGCGGGGAAACGCCGATCCGCACCGACGGCAGCTGCCGCGTCGCCCGGCACAGGTCGACGACGTACCCGATCACCTCGGGCCCGATCGTCACGCGGGCCACGGCTTCCCGCGCGGCCGCCAGTTCCGGCGCGCCCGCGACCGCCTTGAGCCCCGCCGCCGCGAGGTTGCGCGGGTCGAAGCCCTGCGCGTGCCGCCAGAGGATGCCGATCTCGTCCTCACGCGAGGGCGCCGGCATGGTCAGCTTCAGCAGGAAGCGGTCCAGCTGCGCCTCCGGCAGCGGGTAGGTGCCCTCGTACTCCACCGGGTTCTGCGTGGCGATCACGATGAACGGGTCGGGCAGCGGCCGCGTCTTGCCGTCGAGCGAAACCTGCCGCTCCTCCATCGCCTCCAGCAGCGACGACTGCGTCTTCGGCGGCGTCCGGTTGATCTCGTCGGCGAGCAGCAGGTTCGTGAACACCGGCCCCTCGCGGAAGGAGAACTCGCCGCTGTGCGCGTCGTAGACGATCGAGCCGGTGACGTCGCCGGGCATCAGGTCCGGCGTGAACTGCACCCGCGTGGTCTCCAGGCTCAGCGACGCGGCGAGCGCCCGCACGAGCAGCGTCTTCGCCACGCCCGGGACGCCTTCGAGCAGCACGTGCCCCCGGCAGAGCAGCGCCAGGATGAGCCCGGTGACCGCGGCGTCGTTGCCGACGACGGCCTTGCCGACCTCGGCGCGCAGCGCGATCAGCGCGTCCCGGGCACCACTCGCGTTCTCGCTGGTCAAGATCGCCCCACCTCTCGTTCCACCTGGTCCAGTTCGCCGGCCAGCCGGACCAGCGCGGGGTCGTCCGCCGCCGGCGGGCCGTAGAGCACCGCGCCGACGTCGTTGGCCGGCCGGCCGGTACGCGTGCTCACCGCGGTCACCAGCGCCGCCGCGTCGGCGTCGCGCGGCAGGCCCAGCGCGGTCCGCAGCCGGCTCCGCGCCGCCTCCCGCAGCGTTTCGCCCGCGTGTCCCGCGGCCTTCGCCCGGCGGTACAGCCGGGCGCGTCCTTCGGCGGTTTCGGCCGCGCGCACGACGATCGGCAGCGGCTCGGTGACGACCGGGCCGAGCCGGCGCGCCCGCCACAGCGCCAGCAGCGCGACGGCGATGAACGCCTGCGCGGCACCGTAGTACCAGCCGTCCGGGATCAGCTCGAAGATCGACTTGCGGGTGTCGTCCAGCGCCGGGTCCGCCGTGGACGGCAGGTACCAGACGAGCTTCGGGTGCTGCCCGAGCAGGTGCAGCCCCAGCGCCGCGTTGCCCTGGTCGGCGAGCCGCGAGTTGGTCAGCGGTGCCGACGAGCCGAGCAACGTGGTCAGGCCGCCCGAATCGGCGAGCTGCAGCAGCGTGCCGCCGCCGTCTTCGCCGGGGTAGCACGACCGCGCGCCGGGCGAGGCGTACCCGATGCCGCCGAGGGTGACGTCGCCCGCCGCGACCGCCGCGGCGACCGTGCACTGCGGGCTGAGGGTGCCGAGGTCGCTCTGCCCGACCGGGTGCACCAGCGGCAGCGAGTCGCGCAGTGTCGGCGCTCCCGGGGTCACGAGCACGACGTCCGCGGCGTGCTGCCGCAGCGCGTCGAGCCGCTTCGCCGGGACGAGGTCGGGCTGGGTGACCAGCAGCGTCGCGTCTTCGGCGATCGCGTCGTCCGCTTCGGCGGCGGTGTGTGCCGTCCGGACGTCGACGCCCTGGTCCTGCAGGAGCTGCGCGAGCGCGTGGGCGCCGCCGGGTTCGTACGAGCCGGGTTCGAGCGCGCCGTGGGTCTGCTCGCCGCGCCCGAGCAGGAGCAGGGCGCCGGCGGCGAAGATCAGGGCGACGAGGGCCAGCGGAATGCGGACACCGCGCCAGATCCGGCGCACGTCCGGCGAAACCGAGGTGCTCACGAGCCCGCCATGGCGACGGGACGTTCACGACGGCAGCGTTCGTCCAGCTCGGTCAGCGTGCGATAGGCCGCTTCGGTGCCTTCGCGGCCGCCGTAGTGGACGTCGTCGAAGAGCCGCGCGCCTTCCCGCAGTTCCGCGGCGACGTTCGGCAGCAGGACCCCGGCTTCGGCGGCGGCCTCGTCGGCCGTCCGGCCCGAGCGGGCGTCGAGCAGCGCGCGTTCTTCGAGGGCCCGCACGACGGCGCGGAAGCGGTCGCGGACGGCGTCGCCGTACCGCCCGCCCGCGGCGGCTTCGGCGGCCGAGCGGCGGTAGTCGTCGGCGCTTCGGCGCTTCCCGCCGAACACCGTCCCCCCGGCCCGGGCCGCGCGGGCGACCTTGCCGGTGCGCAGGCGGACCACGACGACGAGCACGATCAGCACCACGAGGACCAGCAGCACACCCCAGATCCCGCCCGGGACGACCGAGGACATGCCGTTGAGCAGCTTCTCCAGCTGCTCGCCGAGCCACTGCCCGATCTGCTGCAGGAGGTTCGGCTTGGCGTCCTGGTACTTCGGGTCGGTCAGTTCTTCCGCCGCCGCGCGGCGGGCAGCGTCCCGGTCGATGTCGACCGGGACGTTGGTGAGGACCAGCGTCACCATGCCTGCGGCGGCTGCACGCCGGCCGCGCGGGCCAGCTCGATGTCCATGCCTTCGCGGCGCATCCGCTGGTCGAGGTAGACGATCACCGTCACCAGCGCGACGAACGGGATGGTGATGGTGCCCGAGATGATCTGGCCGGCCGCCTGGAGCAGCAGGTCACCGGTGCCGGGCACGACCACCCGCGACGGGTTGAAGAGTCCGTCGAACAGGCCGCTGCCGACGTTGAACGGAATCTGGATGATGGTGCTGACCAGCCATTCGAGCAGCCCCGCCAGCAGCAGGATGCCGAACACCCGCCAGAACGCGCCCTTGACCAGCTTGGCCGACCTCGAGAACGCCTCCCGGAGCGTGCCGCGCTCCAGCACCAGCGCCGGGTTGGCCAGTGACCAGTACACGTAGGCGATGATGCCGGGCACGAAGCACAGCAAGCCGCCCACTGTCGTGGCGATCGCGTAGAGAAGCCCGACTCCGAGCAGCGGCAGCAGCCGCGGCTGTACCTCGCGCCAGGCGATCGCGAAGGTCACTTCACGCCCGAGCACGGCACGGCCCATGACGGCGGCCAGCAACCCGTTCGCCACCGCCATGAACAACGTGGTCAGCAGGGCTGTCGGCACCAGCGCGAGCAGTATGTCGCCGAGGGCGCCGAACGCGGCTGTGGCCACCTCCTCGTCGGTCGAGCCCGGGCCGAGTTCGGCGGTCGAAGCCAGATCCTGCAGATCGGCGAGGACGAACTTCTGCACGAAGAACGTGATCGCGGCCGTGACCACGGCCATCACCGCGCCGATGCCGAGGATCAGCAGCGGGTGCCGGCGGATCGCGGTGATCGCGCCGTCGAGGATGTCGCCGATGTTGAGCGGCCGCAGCGCGATCACGCCGGGCTTGCCGAGCCCGTGCGGGCTCCAGCCCCGCGGCTGCTGATAAGGCTGCTGGTACTGCTGCTGCCCGGGGAACTGCGGTGGCGCCTCCGGCTGCCAGCCCGGCGGGCGCTCCCAGCCCGGGGGCGTCGCCGGTCCCGGAGCCGCCTGGGCGTCCGGCGGCTGCCACCCGCGCGGCGGCGTCGCCGGTGACGCGGAGTGGTCTTCGGCCGGCTGCGCATCACCCGATCCGGGTGCGGGAATCTTCGGGACGCCCTGGCTGGGCGTCGGCGTGTCGTCGCCCTGGCCGCCGGGCGCGCCACCGGTGTCTGTCATCGAAGCCCCTCGCCTGCAGTACCTGGTTGCCGACACTCTTTCAGAGCCGGTCGCACCCGGCCAGACCTGGGGTGACGTCCGTCCGCGGTAACGCCGTGCGCACGGACGGGTGCGAGAGGCCCCGTTCCCCCGATATGCTGAACCGCGGGATCGGGTACCCCCGGTCCGTACCGAGACCCTTCGGGACTGCCCAGTGACGCAACCGCCCCACGGCCGGGTACCGCCTCGCGGAACCGTCCAGCCGCCGCCGGTGCCGGATGCGCAACCGGATCTTCCCTGGCTGGGCCGTCCGCACACCGTGTCCCCGCCGCGACGCCGGTCTCCGGCGGCAGTGATCGGGGTGTGCCTCGGAGCGGTGGCCGTGCTGGTGCTCGGGCTGGTCGCGATCGTCGTGCTCAACCGCGCCGAGACACCCCTCGCCAACCCGAACTTCCGGGATGCTCCGTCGTCCCAGGACGTCCCTTCGCAGCCGCAGCCCGGCGGCGCGGGTGCCCCGGCTTCGGCGTCGAGCCCGCCGTCCGAGACGTCGGCACCGAGCGCGACCGGGCCGCAGAAGATCCTCAAGCTGGCCGACCACCCGATCCTGCAGGACCCGAACGCCGGTCTGCAAAACCGCGTCTGCACGCTGCCGACCTGGCAGAGCACGCAGGCGGGTGCGGAAGCGTTCTTCACCGCGGCCAGCAAGTGCCTGGACGCCGCGTGGGGCCCGTTCCTCACCGCCTACGGCCTGCCGTTCACGCCGCCGGCGCTGCACTTCCCGACCGGCGCCAGCTTCGAGACCGAGTGCGGCACCATCCAGGTCGGCATCGCGACCGCCGCGTACTACTGCGAAAACAACCTGTACGTCCCGTTCCGCGGGCTGCAGACCGACCAGTACGGCAACAACCCCGGCGTCTACCTGGCCCTGTTCGCCCACGAGTACGGCCACCACGTCCAGGAGGTCGCCGGCCTGATGGACGCGGCCTGGCAGAAGATCTACGAGGCCGGACAGAACAGCCCCGCCGGGCTGGAGATGTCGCGGCGCAAGGAACTGCAGGCCCAGTGCTTCTCGGGCATGTTCCTCGGCGCGCACGTCGACCAGGGCGGCACGATCAGCCGCGACATGTACAACAAGGCGTGGAACGACCAGGAGACCCGCGGCGACAACACGTCCCGCAGCCACGACCACGGGACGAACGCGCACTACGCGTCGTGGTGGCGGGCGGGCGCGACGAGCAACCGGATCGCCGACTGCAACACCTTCGCGGCGCCGTCGTCCGAGGTCAGCTGACCTTCGCCGCCGGTTTCGGCCGCAATGGGATGCTCAGCCAGAGGTAGACGAACATCCCGCCTGAGAAGCACGCGAACACCAGCAGGGCCATCCCGATCGGGCGCCGGGCGTCCGAGGCGCCCGCCGACGTGTCCGCGGCGCGGACGGTGACCGTCCCCTGGTCCGGCAGCACTTCCGGCACGCCGACGTCGACGCGCTCGCCTTGGCCGTGTCCGCAGCCGTTCAGCGTGCCCTGGTGGGTCTTGCCCGCGATGGTGAACTTCACGGTCTCGACGGCGTCCGGGCGGTCGCACGGCGCGGGCTTGGTGACCTCGGCCGTCACCGGGGCGCCGAGGTCGTCGTTGGAGATGCCCAGCAGCCCCGGGCCGGCGAGCCAGGCGAGCAGTACCACGAGCACGCCCGCCGCGGCGGGGATCGCCACCGTGGGCCACTTGAGATCGAGTGATCGCGGGGGCACTTCGCCATGGTTCCAGATCCGGCGGGCAAAACCCAGGCGCCCTGGTTCCGGTCACCGGCGAAAGTGGACCTACCGCTCGATCTTCTCCGTCTGCGTGACCTTCTTGACGTAGAGCAGCTTGTCGCCCGGTTCGATGGCGTCGGCCTGCGGGGCGTCGATGCGGTAGAGGACGCCGTCGCGGACCAGGCCGAGGACGAGGTCGGACAGGTGCCGCGGCGACCCGCCCTCCTCCGCCGGCTCGACCGGGCGCTCGGCGATCGCCAGGCCCGATTCGGGCGTCAGCAGGTCCTCCATGATGTCCACGACCAGCGGCGTCGACGTCGCCATGCCAAGCAGCCGCCCGGCCGTCTCGCTGGAGACGACGACCTGGTCCGCCCCGGACTGCTTGAGCAGGTGGACGTTTTCCGCCTCCCGCACCGACGCCACGATGTGCGCCTTGGGCGCCAGCTCGCGGGCGGTGAGCGTGACGAGCACCGCCGTGTCGTCGCGGTTCGGGGCGACGACGACCGCGCGCGCGTGCTGCACCGCGGCGACGCGCAGGACGTCGGAGCGGGTGGCCGAGCCGTGCACGGCGACGAGGCCGAGCGCGCTCGCCGCGTCGAGGGCCTGCTGGTCGGTGTCGACGACGACGATCTGCCCCGGGGCGATGTTCTCGTCACCGAGCAGCGCGTTGACGGCGGACCGGCCCTTGGTGCCGAACCCGACGACGACCGTGTGGTCGCGCACCTTCGTCCTCCACTTCTGGATCTTGAACGCCTGCCGGGAGCGCTCGGTGAGCACTTCCAGGGTGGTCCCGACCAGGACGATGAGGAAGAGCACCCGCAGCGGGGTGATCACCAGAACGTTCACCAGCCGGGCGGACGAGGTGGCCGGCGCGATGTCGCCGTAGCCGGTGGTCGAGAGCGAGACGGTGGCGTAGTACAGGCTGTCCAGCAGGGACAGGCCGTCACCGTTGGCGTCGCGGTAGCCGTCGCGGTCGAGGTAGACGATGATCACCGTCAGCAACAGCGCGAGGGTCGCGCCGACGACCCGCTTCAGGATGGAGCGGAGGGGACTGACCGTCAGCTCGGGCATCCGCAGGACGCCGACGAGCTCGTGGTCCGGCCGATCGGTGAGACTGCCGAGCGGCAACCGCCTCAGGGCCTTCATGCACCGGCTCCCAGCGGCAGGTGTCGAGCGTCACTCACGCCCGGAGGATAGCCGAACCGGGTGGCGGGCCGCCGCGTGGAACGATGAAGGCCATGGCTGCCGCACAACGGCCCGCGCACCTCCTGGCCGGCGTGCTGGGCACGATGGGCGTCCTGCACCTCGCCGTGCCGAAGCCGTTCGACGGGCTGATTCCCGCTTCGCTCCCGGGATCCCGGCGGGCGTGGACGTACGGATCGGGCGTCGCCGAGCTGGCCGTGGGGGTCGCGCTGGCGGTCCCGCGGACCCGCCGGCTGGGCGGTTCAGCGGCGGCGCTGATGTTCCTCGGAGTCTTCCCGGGGAACGTGAAGATGGCGGTGGACGCTTCTTCCGCTCCGCGTCCGCGACCGCGCGTAAAGAGGCATCACCCGTGATTGAGCGGGCATCATGCGTGATTGAAGGGGCATCACGGCGATGCCCTCCTGATCACGAGTGATGCCCCTCCAGACACACGTAATGCCCCGCGGGTCACGCCTCGGGGATGTCTCGGAGGAGCTGCCGGAGGCCTTCCGGGTCCAGGAGGTCGGCCGGGCGGATCGTGCGGTTCGCGCGGACGTAGTGGAACGCCGCGCGGACCTGCTCCACCGGGACGTTCTTCAGCGCCGCCCACGCCATCCGGTACGCCGCGAGCTGGACGGCCAGCACCGGCAGCCGGGACTCCGGCGGGACCGAGCCCGTCTTCCAGTCGACCACTTCCCAGTAGCCGTCGGGATGCCGGAAGACCGCGTCCATGCGGCCGCGCAGGGTGATGCCCTCGACGTCGGACGAGAAGGTGACCTCCACCGCGTGCGGGACCCGCGTGGCCCACTCGCTCGCCTCGAACGCCTCCCGCAGCTCTTCGAAGTCCGAGTCGGGCGCCTCGCCGAAGTCGGCCGCGCCCGGGAGGTCGTCGATCTCGATGAGCTGGTCGCCCGCGAACCGGCGCTCCAGCCAGCCGTGGAACTCCGTGCCGCGGCGGGCGAAGCTGTTGGGCTCCATCGGGAGCGGGCGGCCGAGGTCCGTCGCGAGCCGGTCGGCGTCGTCGGCAAGAGCGACCAGCTGGCTCACCGAAAGCTTCGACGGCAGCGGGACCCGCCGGACGCGGTCGTCCTTGCGCGCCCACTCCGCCAGCAGGACGTCGGTGTCGGTCAGCCAGCCGTCCGGGTCATCCTCTTCGGACTCTCCATCGTCCGAAGAGGAGTCCGAAGAGGACAGTGCCTCGGACACCAGCTCCACCCCGGTCTGCACGCCGGTGCGGCGGTCGGCCAGCGGATCGACGGGCCAGCGCGCCGTCCGCGTATCCGACACCAGCGGATTCTCGTCCTCCGCGGCCGGCTCCGGCGCCCACTCGGCGAGCTGCCCGACACCGGTCTCGCGCAGGACGTCGCCGATCTCCGTCAGGAACTCCGACGGTCCCTTGAACCGGCTGCTGCTCTCGTTCCACCAGTGCCCGGACACGATCAGCGCGTGCTCGGACCGCGTCAGCGCGACGTAGCAGAGCCGCCGTTCCTCCGACTGCTCCCGCTCGACGAACCCGGCCTCGTGCAGCTCCAGTCCTTCTTGGACTTCCTTGCGGTCGTAGCCGTCGGCGATCCGCAGTTCCGGCAGGTCCTGCGAGTCACCGCGCAACGCGGCGGGCAGCGACGTCGCGGTCCGCAGCCACGACGACGACCGCCGCCGGCCCGGGAAGACGTCCTGCACCAGGTGCGGGACGGCGACGACCTCCCACTCGAGGCCCTTCGCCGAGTGCACGGTGAGCACCTGCACGCGGTCCGGCACGACCTCGACCTCGCCGGGCGTGAGCCCGTCTTCGGCGTGCGCGGCAGTGTTCAGATAGTCCACAAAGGACAACAGGGTCGCCGTCGGGGCCGTCTCGGCGTAGTCGGCGACGACTTCGGCGAACGCGTCCAGGTGCGCGCGCCCGGCGGATCCCTGGCGCGCCAATGATTCCACGTCCAGCAGCATCGTGCGTTCGACGTCGGCGACCAGCTCCGGCAGCGACTGGTCGAGCCGCCGCCGCAACGCCGACAGCTCCCAGCCGACCCGGCGGATGCGCTTGTAGCCCTCTTCGGAATACCGCTCCGGCGAACCGGGCTCGTCGATGGCGTCGATCAGCCCGGCCTGCTCGACGCGTTCGACGACCAGTTCGGGCGCGTCCGGCTTTTCCGGGCTCGACAGCTCGCCCGCGCGCCGCCACAGCGCGGCTACGTCGGCGGCCGCGAGCCGCCAGCGCGCGCCGGTCAGCAGCCGGGCCGCCGCGCTGCCCGACAACGGATCGGCGAGCACCTTGAGCGTCGAAACGAGGTCCGCGACCTCGGGCTCGTCGAGCAGCCCGCCGAGCCCGACGACCTCGACGGGCAGCCCGCGCGCCCGCAGTTCGGCGGCGATCGGCGCCATGTCGGCGCGGCGCCGCACGAGCACCGCGGCGGTCGGCGGCTTGCCGGTCTCCTCCTGTTTCGCGTGCCAGCGCCGGGCGAGGGCGTCGGCCACCCAGTCGCGTTCGGCGCGGATGTCCGGCAGCAGCGCGCAGGCGATGTCCGCGGGCCCGGCGCCTTCGCGCGCCCGGAGCCGTTCGACGCCGAGGCCGCGGGCCCGCAGCGGTTCGGCGATGGCGTTGGCGAGGTCAAGGATCTCCGGCGGGTTGCGGAAGCTCGTCAGCAGGCCGAAGTCGTGGGCGGGGACGAGCCGTTCGCCGTCGTGGCGCGGGAAGTCCGTGGTGAAGCGGGGCAGGTTGGCCGCGCTGGCGCCGCGCCAGCCGTAGATCGCCTGGGCCGGGTCGCCGACCGCGGTGACCGGCATCGGCTGGTTCTCGACGCCGCCGAACAGCGCCCGCAGCAGGACGCGCTGGGCGTGCCCGGTGTCCTGGTACTCGTCGAGCAGCACGGCACCGAAGCGCTCACGCTCGCCGCGCACGACCGACGGGTAGTTGCTCGCCAGCTGGGCGGCCAGCGACATCTGGTCGGCGAAGTCGAGCGCGCCTTCGTTGCGCTTGCGCCGGTGGTACTCCTCGACCAGCGGCAGCAGCGCGAGCCGGAAGTGCTGCGCCGCCATGATTTCCGTGAGCTTCTGCGGCAGCGCGGCCCGCTGTCCCTTGGCGCGCGGCGCGTTCTCGATGACGCGGCACATCCACGTGGTGTATTCGGCGAGCTGCTCGGTGGAGACGAGGTGCTCGCCCAGCTCGCCGGCGAGCTGCAGGACGTCCGCCGTGACGGTCGGCGGTACGCGGTCGGTGTCCAGCTCGTTGTCCCAAGTGGACACGACGCGGTGCGCGATCTGCCACGACGACGTCTCGGACAGCAGCCGGACACCGGGCTGGACGGGCAGGCGCAGGCCGTGTTCGGAGAGCAGGCGCCCGGCGTAGGCGTGGTAGGTGAGGACGGTCGGCTCGCCGGCGACCACAGTGGACCGCAGGCCGCCGGAAGGGTCGAGCCGGTCGAGCAGCCCGGACCCGGCCAGGCGCCGCAGCCGCGCGCGCACGCGTTCCCCGAGCTGGCGCGCGGCCTTGCGGGTGAAGGTGAGGCCGAGAACGCGGTCGGGGCTGACGATCCCGTTGGCGACGAGCCAGACGACCCGCGCGGCCATGGTTTCGGTCTTCCCGGCCCCCGCCCCGGCGACGACGAGGGAGGGTTCGACCGGCGCGGCGATGACGGTGGCCTGCTCGGGAGTCGGCCGGTGCAGGCCGAGCGCGTCGGCGAGTTCGGCGGGTTCGACGGGATTGGCGACGACGAGCGGACTCACGCGCCCCCCTCGCGAAACCCGGGCGCCGCACTTTCACGTGAAAGTGCGGCTCTGCGGGACAAAGCGGCACTTTCACGTGAAAGTGCGGCGGTGGTCGAGTCGGTCACGGGCCCGGCACCTGCCTGCCCTCGGGGCGCAGCGGGCAGCACCCGCGCGCGGGACAGCGGTCGCAGTCCGGGTTCTCCTGCGCCTGGTAATCCGGCCCCGCCGCCGATGCCGCCGCGTCACGGACCAGCTCCAGCCACTGCTTGCCGCCCACCTCGTCGAGCGGGGGCTGGGACCGCTCGGTCGAGCCCGTCTTGTTGTTCGCCTTCGCGACGTACACCAGCCGCGCGCCGCCGGGCTCGTTGCTGCCCTTGATCGCGCCCAGCAGCACCGCCAGCTGGTACGCCGCCAGCTGCGGGTGCGCCTCCGCGTCCGCCCCCGACACCGGGACCTTGCCCGTCTTGATGTCGACGATCACCGGGCGGCCCTCGGAATCCAGCTCGACCCGGTCGACCCGCCCGCGCAGCAGCACCCGGACTTCGTCGGCGCCGCCCGCCGGGAGCTCGACCTCGATGTCCTGCTCGACACCCGCCGCCTTGAGCTCCGCCCGGCTGCGCTCCAGCCACGTGACGAAGTTCTGCAGCATCTGCTCGACCCGCCGCCGCTCGCGCCGGGAGAACCACGGCGCACCCGCGTCGACGCGCACCCAGGCCTCGTCCAGCGCGGCCTGCAGCTCGGCGTCCGTCTTGCCGGACGCGACGGACTCCGCCAGCCCGTGCACCAGCGTGCCGGTCACCGCGGCCAGCTGCGCCGGGTCGCTGCCGCCGTGGCGCTCGATCATCCAGCGCAGCGGGCACTTCGTCAGGATTTCCACTGTGGACGGTGAGATCCGGATCAGGTCACCCGGCCGGTGCACCGGCTCGTCGGTGGACGCCGGCAGCAGGCCGTACCAAGTGGACGGATGCGCGCCTGGCACCTTCGCCTCGGCCAGCCGCGCGAGCTGCTTCGCGGCCCGACGCCGGCGGGCCGGCTCGGCCTTGTCGTCGCAGACGACCTCGCGCAGCTCGCCCACCAGCTCGGCCAGCACCAGCGACCGGCCGGGCGGCTTCATCCGCGAGTCGAGACCGCCGTCGTCCGCGCCGTTCGCCTCGAGGTCGTCGAGGAACCGCGACGGCTGTTCGTCCTCTCCGGACACCGCGGTGACCAGCAGCGTCTGCTTCGCCCGGCTCATCGCGAGGTAGAACAGGCGCCGTTCTTCGGCGAGGATCGGCGCGGTCTGGGAGACGGCGTCATCGTCCACTCCGGACATCAGGTCCTTCAGCCGTTCCACGCCCAGCACGGATCCGCGCAGCCGCAGGTCCGGCCACGCGCCTTCCTGGACGCCGGCGACGGCCACGACCGTCCACTCGCGACCGGCGGCGGCGTGCGCGGTGAGCAGCGAAACCCCGTCGGACGGGACCGCGGCCGGCGCGAGCGTGTCCCCCGCGATCTGTTGCGCGCCCAGATAATCCGCGAAGGACGCGACACTCGCGCGAGGCAGCCGGTCGACGTACCGGCCGGCCGCGTCGAACAGCGCGACGACGGCGTCGAGGTCGCGGTCGGCCTGCGCGCCCAGCGACCCCCCGCGTTCGACCTGCTTCAGCAGCTTCTCCTGAAGACCGCTCTCCTGCCAGAGCTGCCACACGACCTGCTCGACGCCATCGCCGCGGGCCACGGCCTGGTGCGTGACGCGCAGCAACGCGCCGACGCGCCGCACCGGTTCGGCCTCCGCATCGGCGAGCCCGACGAGGATGTCCCCGCCGCGCAACGCTTCCACGAGCAGTTCGTCGCTCGAGCGCTGCCCGCCACCGGCCAGCTCGAGCCGGCGCAGACCGCGTCGCAACCGCCGCAGCGCCAACGGGTCCGCGCCGCCGAGCGACGACGACAGCAGCATCTCGGCGAGGTCGATGTCGAGCAGCTCCGGCGACGGCGCGAGCTTCAGCACGGCCAGCAGCGGCCGCACCGCGGGCTGCCGAGCCAGCGGGAGCTCCTCGGTCGCCGACCCGATCGGGACGCCGGCCGCGCGCAAAGCGCGTTGCAGCACCAGGAAAGTCCGCGCGGGCGACCGGACGAGCACCGCGATCTCCGACCACGGCACGCCGTCGATGAGGTGCGCGCGGCGGAGCTGGTCGGCGATCCAGCTGGCCTCGGCGGCGGGTGTCGGCATCACGCGGACCCGCACGTTCCCCCCGGAAGCCCCCGCGGGCGGCACGATCTTGCGATGCTGCGATGCGCCGGGCAGCGTCGCGCCGATCTTCGCGACCGCCAGGCGGACGGCCGGGGCGAGCCGGTGCGACGTCGTGAGCGTGACGGTCCGGCTGCCGTCCGGGTCGGCGTCGGCGAACAGGCTCGCGTCGGCGCCGCGGAAGGAGAACACGTTCTGGTCGGGGTCGCCGGCGACGACGAACTCGGCCGCGCTGTGCCCGATCATCCGGACCAGGCTGGTCTGCAGCGGGTCGAGGTGGTGGGCGTCGTCGACGAAGAGGTGCCGCACGCGGGTGCGCTCGCGGTCGCGCAGCTCGTCGTCGTCCTCCAGGGCGAGCAGCGCGGAGGTGACCAGCTCGGCGGCGTCCAGCGCCGGGGCGCTCGCCACGCCGAGCGCGTTGCCGCCCGCGCCCTGCAGCTGCGTGACTTCTTCGTACTGCGCCCAGAACTGCCCGGCGGCGATCCACTCCTCGCGGCCCCGGCGGCGGCCCAGCTCGGCGAGGTCCTCCGGGCCGAGCCCGCGCTCGGCGGCGCGCATCAGCAGGTCGCGCAGCTCCTCGGCGAACCCGGGGACCATCAGCGCGGGCCGCAGCTGCTCGGGCCAGTACCCGGCCCCCTCGTCGAGGTCGCCGGCCAGCAGCTCGCGGACGACGACGTCCTGCTCGGCACCGGCGAGCAGGCGCGGCGCCGGGAGCTCCTCGGCCATCGCTTCCAGCCGCAGCAGCGAGTAGGCGTACGAGTGGACCGTGCGGACGAGGGGTTCGCGGACGGTCCGGGGCAGCGGCCGCGCCTGGTCGGGGTCGAAGGTGAGCCGGCGCGTGATGTCGGCGCGCAGCGCGTCGGCGGCCTTGCGCGACGTCGTGAGCACCAGCACGCTCTCCGGGTCGGCGCCCTCGGCGATGCGGCGGGTGGCGGCCGACGCGAGCAGCGCCGTCTTGCCGGTACCGGGACCGCCGAGCACGCGGCGGAAACCCCCGGGTGCGGAAAGCACCCGCCGGGCGCCTTCGTCCCAGGTGAACGTGGGTGCGTCGGCGATCGGCGTGCGGACCAGCCGCGCGTCCGCCTGCGCCGTTCGCCTCGCGTTCACCCAGCGATGGAACCACGACCGGAGTAACCGGCGTGGCACCGGCACACCTTAACGGCGGCGCGTTCGGTGAAGGTGCCTGTGCGTGCGGCGGGCGGCTACGAAATGAGGCTTATTTCGGTTAGGCCGGCGCTGCGGACCGTAACTCGCCTCCGGAGTCGCGGCTCGCGTCGGCCGACGGCGGAATAAGCCTCACTGTGTCGTACCCGTGCGGCAGAGTGGTGGCATGGACGACGTTCTGCACGAGCGCGTGCGGGAGATCATCGAGTCGGTGCCGGCCGGCACGGTGGCCACGTACGGCGACATCGCGGCGCTCGCCGGCGCGCCCTCGCCGCGGATGGTCGGCGCCATCCTGGCCGAGGACGGGCACGACCTGCCGTGGCACCGGATCCTGCGCGCGAACGGGACGCCGGCGCCGCACCTGGTGCACGACCAGCTGGAGCGGCTGCGCGCGGAGGGCGTGCTGGCCGACGGCCAGCGCGTCGACCTGCGGAAGTACCGCTGGAAACCGGACGGTGACGAAGATCCCGATGAGGAGGGACTGTTCTGAACCCTGATCCTTAGGTTCGCCTCGCCTAATGACGACGCAGGTGGAGCGACCGGCCCTGACGTACCACCGGGCCCAGGTGACCGCGGTCCGGCCGATCACGCCACACATGGTGCGGGTGACCTTCGAAGCGGCCGGCTTCCGCGAAGTCCCGGCCGGGGCGCCCGACCAGTACGTCAAGGTCTTCTTCCCGCAGCCCGGCCAGGAAGCGCCCGAGCTGCCGGAGACCGGCTCCGACGTCATGTCGTGGTACCGCACGTACCTGGCGATGCCCGACGACGTCCGGCCGCCGATGCGCACGTACACGGTGCGGGCGCACCGCCCGGCGTCGGCGGAGATCGACGTCGACTTCGTGCTGCACGGCGACACCGGCCCGGCCTCGGCGTGGGCGTCGCGGGTGACACCGGGTGACCGCGTGGCGTTCCTCGGCCCGCACGGCCTGTACGACGTGCCCGCCGGCACCGACTGGCAGCTGCTGGTCGGCGACGAAACGGCGTTGCCCGCGATCGGCGCGATCATCGAAGGGCTGCCGGCCGGCACGCGCGTTTCGGCGTACATCGAGGTGTCGGAGCGCGAAGAGCGCCAGACGTTCGAGACGCGCGGAGCGGTCGAAGTCCACTGGCTGCTTCGCGGGTCGCGCTCGCGGGGAGAGGCGTTGCTGGACGCGGTGCGCGCGGCGACTTTCCCCGGCGGAGCGCCGTACGCGTGGGTGTCGGGCGAAGCGGGTGTCGTGAAGCTGGTGCGGCGGCACCTGGTGCGGGAGCGGGAGGTCGACAAGCGACGGATCTGCTTCACCGGCTACTGGCGCGCAGGGATCAGCGAGGAGGCGGCGAGCCGGGAAGCGGTCCGCGCGGCCGAAGCAGGCGAAGTCCCGGCCGACGAGGACTGCGCTTGAAAGCTACGTCCCGAGCGTCGTGACCAGCAGTTTCACCAGGGCGCCCAGGCGCTGCCGTTCCGGCTGCAGCGTCTCGACGCCCGCTTCTTCCAGCGGCGCCGCCGTCACCGGGCCCACGCACGCCACCACCAGCGGGCCGCGCAACGCCGTCAGCAGCTCGTCGTACCGGCCGTAGTCGCGGGCCAGCGTCAGGAAGTTCGCCGCCGCCGGGGCGCTCGTGAACGCGAGCGCGCCCAGCTCACCGGCCACGGCCGCGTCGATCAGGTCGTGCACCGGGGTGACGTCCGGCGGCGAGTACCACCGGTACGGCTGCACCTCCACCAGCCAGGCGCCCGCCTCCACCAGCGGCGCCGTGAACTCCGGGGCGGGCGTGCCGTGCAGCTGGACGGCCACCCGCTGCCCGAGCACGCCTGCCGCGGCGACGGCCTCGAAGAGCTCGGCGTTGGACTCGGATTCGGCCGAGAACGTCTCCCGCAGGCCGGCGCCGCGGACCGCACCCACCGCCTTGGGTCCGCGCGCGTAAATCCGTGACTCCCGCAGGCGGTCGAGCAGCGGCTGCCGGAGGCCCCACCCTTCGGCCGCGTCGAGCCAGCCGCGGAAGCCCGCGCCCGTCGTCACGACCGTGATGTCGACCGGGGACATCACCGTCTTCAGAGTCGCCGCGTGCAGCTCGGGGTCGGCGTCCAGGGGCACGATGGTGATCGTCGGCGCGTGGCGGACGTCGGCGTCGTGGCGTTCGAGGGCGCCGATGAACTCCTCGGCCCGGCGTTCGGCCGTCACGCCGATCGCGATCCCGCTCAGCTCACCCATAGATCGCACCCATCCGCTCGATCGCTTCGGCCAGCTCGGCCCGCAGGTCCGCCGGTTCGAGGACCTCCAGGTGCGGCCCGAACCGCAACAGCTCGCCGATGGCCGGTTCGCCCGGCTCCACCGGCAGCTCCACGGTGAGCCAGCCGTCCGCGTCGGGTTCGCCGGTCGCCGAGCGCAATGCGCGGGCGCCGACGGATCCCGCGTAGAACGGTACGAGAGCCTGCGCCCGCGGCGACAGCCGCACCACGGCGACGCGCGGGAACATCCGGCGTTCGAACTGCTCGGACCACGCCTGCCAGTACGCCGCGAGGTCGAACCCGGCGGGCCGCTCGAACTCCTCGCCGAGGTCCGTAAGCTCCAGCACCCGTGAGATCCGGTAGGTGCGGTCGGTGCCCTCGCAGCGGCCGGCGAGGTACCAGTTGCCCGCCTTGAGGATCAGGCCCAGCGGCTCGACGTCCCGCTCGACGACGCGTTGCCCCCAGCGTTCGTAGCGGATCCGGATCCGGTGCGACGACCACACGGCGTCGGCGATCGCCGACAGCGCAGGCAGGCTTTCGATGCCCCGGTGCCAGCCGGGGACGTCCAGGTAGAACCGCTCGGCGACGCGTCCGGCGCGGTCGCGCAGCTCCCGCGGCAACGCGGCGTACAGCTTGAGCTGGGCGGCGGCGAGGACGGTGCCGAGACCCAGCTCGGCCGCGGCCACCGGCAGCCCGGCCAGCGACAGCGACTGGGCCTCCTCCTCGGTCATCCCGGTGAGGCGGGTGCGGTAGCCGTCGACCAGGCGATACCCGCCGGTCCGGCCGCGATCGGCGTACACCGGGACGCCGGACGCCGACAGCGCGTCGATGTCCCGGTAGACCGTCCGCACCGAGACCTCGAGCTCCTCGGCCAGCTCCTCCGCCGTCATCCGGCCGCGGTTCTGCAGCAGGAGCAGGACGGACAGGAGGCGGCTGGCGCGCATGGAGGTCAGTTTGGCAGAAATACCTGACACAAGCTGACAGGTATGCCCGGCAGGGTGGTTCCCATGAACGCATTCACCATGAAGAACTGGGAAGAGAACATCGTCAGCGGGGGCGAAGGGGGGCCGCGAGTCGCCTACGCGCACGCCGCGATGGCCTACGACGGCGTCATCGAGGGTGAATCGGTCTGCGATCTCCTGCTGTACTACGCGGGCGAGGGCTACGAGAGCGGCACGACGACGTCGCCGAGCTTCGAGCGTTTCGAAGGCAAGGTGGACGGCCGCGCAGGGACGTTCGTCGTGAAGCACGAGTTCACGTTCGACGCGCAGGGCATCGCGTCGACGTTCAGCGTCGTGCCGGGCTCGGGCACCGGCGCGCTGGCGGGACTCACCGGAAGCGGCACCGTCGGCGGCACGATGGGTGAGGAGAAGATGGGGTACACCTTCGAGTACACGTTCTAGGAGTCGCACGTGGACCGTCGTCAGGTACTCGCCTACCGCATCGCCGAGCACGGGCTGCACCGCACCGCGCGGGACGTCACCGGCCTCGCGGTCGTGCGGGCCGGGCTGCAGGACAGCATGCGCGACACCGCGCTGCTCGCCCTCGTGGCCCGGCTCGGCGAACCCGTGTCCCCGGTGGACGACCCGCGGCTCGTGCTCGCGTGGACGTTGCGGGGCGCGCCGCACTACCACCTGGACCTCGCCGAGGTGACGCGCGCGCTGGTGCCCCTGGACGACGCGGACGCGCTGGCCCGGATGCTGTGGCAGCGCAAGGACCTGGCGGCGACCGGGCTCGCGGCGGCCGAAGTGGTGTTCACGGCGGCTGCCGCCCTCCGTGCGGTGGTCAAGGAACCGATGACGAAGGGGGCGGCCTCGGCGGCCGTGACGAAGAAGCTGCCGCCGGAGTTCTCCCGCTGGTGCCGCGGCTGCAACGCGACGCACATCCAGGAGCAGCTGATGCGCATCGCGGCGCCGCACGCGGGCGTCCGCCTGGTCGCCGGCGCGACGCCGGCGACCCTGGCGCCCCTCGAAGGGCGCGGCCGGATGCGCAAGACCCCGGACGTCGCCGCGGCGACCGCGGTGGTCGAGTCGTACCTCCGGCTCAACGGCCCGGCCTCGCCGGGTGAGGCAGCGGAGTTCGTGGGGACGGCGCGAGCGGTCGTGGACAAGACGTGGCCGGCGGACCTGGCGCCGGTGAAGGTGGAGGGGAAGACGCGGTACCTGCCCGCCGACCGGCTGACGGCTCTGGAGAACCCGCCGGAGCCGGACGTCGTGCGGTTGCTGCCACCGCTGGACCCGTTCATCCAGGCGCGCGACAAGGCGCTGCTGGTCCCGGATCCATCGCGGCGTAAAGAAGTCTGGAAGATGCTGGGCAACCCGGGTGTCCTGCTGGCGGACGGCGACATAGCGGGCACGTGGCGCACCAAGGGCAGCGGCGCGAAGCTGGCGTTCACGGTGACGGCGTTCGACCCGCTGCGCCCGGGGATCCGCGAGGAGGCCGAGGCCGAGGCGTCGCGGGTGGCGGCGGCGCGGGGATTCGAGAAGCACACGGTCACCTGGGTCGGCTGAGGCGCCTTGCCCGGCCCGGACCAGACCCCCGCCCTCCCTGGGGGGCGTGCCCTTGTCCAGCGTATCGCCGCGGCCGGACAAAAAACGCGCGAACCGGGCCGAGCCGCGAAGTTGTCCACATCCGCCGAAACCTGTGCACAACTCAGGCCTCCACCGGCGGCTCGGTTCGAACGCAGTGAATGACTCATTCCTGGCGTCCGGCGCCAGGAATGAGTCATTCACTGCGTCGGCCGCCACCGGCAACAGGTAACCGAAGGCGCCGGCTTCAGGCGTCCACCGCCAGCCGGTAGCCGCGCTTCACCACCGTCTGCACCACCTTCCCGCCCCCCAGGGAAGTCCGCAGCCGGCCGATCGCCGTCTCCACCGCGTGCTCCTCCCCGCCGCCCGGCAACGCCGAGATCAGCTCGCGCCGAGACACCACCCGACCCGGGGAAGCCGCCAGCGCCCGCAGCAACGCCATCGGCGCCGGTGCCACCTCACGCCACTCGCCGTCCACCACCGCCGACTGGCCGCGCAGCTCGATCGACAACCCTCCCGCCGAGAACCGCGGCGACCGCGCCAGCAGTGTCTCCGACACCGTCCGGGCCAGCGCTCCGATCCGGGCCCGGTGCGGCTGCACCGTCGGTACGCCGAGAGCCGCCAGCGGACCCGCCGTGATCGGCCCGACGCACGCCGCGACGACCGGGCCCGACAGCGCCGAGATCAACCCCGGCAGCCGGCCCGTGCGGCGGGCCAGCGCCACCAGCGAAGCCACCGCCGGCGCGCTCGTGAACGGCAGCGCGTGGATCGACCCGTCCAGCACCCCGTCGAGCAGCCGGTCCACCGGGCCGGGGTCCGCCGGGCCGACCCAGCGGTACACCGAGACCTCGATGACCTCCGCCCCGGCCGCGCGCAGCGCGTCCACGAAGTACGGCAGCGGCTCGCCGTGCAGCTGCACCGCGATCCGCTTGCCCGACACGTCCGTGGAAAGCAGGTGCTGCAACAGCTCCGCGTTGCTCTCGGACGCGGGCGAGTACGCCTCCGAAAGCCCCGCCGCCCGGATCGCGCCGGTCACCTTCGGGCCGCGCGCGAGCAGGGAAGACGACGACAGGCGCGACAGCAGCGCGTCACCCAGGCCCCAGCCCTCGGCCGCTTCGAGCCAGCCGCGGAAACCGATGCCCGTCGTCGCCACGACGGCGTCCACGTGGGACTCCAGGAACGACGCCGTCGCCCGGTGCAGCTCCCTGTCGTCGGTCAGCGGCACGATCCGGATCGCCGGGCCGTAGCGGACACTCGCCCCCTTGCGCACCAGTAGCGGGGGGGGGGGGGGGGGGGGGGGGGGGGGGGGGGGGGGGGGGAGGAGAAAGAGGGGGGGGGGGGGGGGGAGGGGGGGGGGGGGGGGGGGGGGGGGGGGGGGGGGGGGGGGGGGGAGT
>NZ_JBVHUL010000012.1:171764-205704 GCF_055565395.1 Amycolatopsis sp. NPDC028719 | reverse complement strand
TTCCTCTCCCCCCTTCCCCCTCCCCCCCCCCCCCCCCCCCCCCCCCCCCCTCCCCCCCCCCTCCCCCCCTCCCCCCCCATCCCCCCCCCCCCCCCCCCCCCCCCCCCCGCCGCGGTGATGCCGACCACGAACCCGGTCAGCGGGAGAACACCGGTCACGGGCTCTCCACTTCGACCACGCCCTCTCGCACGCGCACCTCGTACACCGGAACGGAGACGTCCTCGGCGTCCAGGCACTGTCCACTGTCGAGCGTGAACCGTTCCTTGTAGACGGGCGACGCGACGACCGGGACCCCGCCCGCGTCCCCGACGATGCCGCGCGAGAGCACCGCCGCGCCGCTGCACGGGTCCCAGTTGGACAGTGCGTACCACCGGTCGCCCGGCAGGTGGAAGATCGCCACCTGCACACCGCCGTCGAGCAGCGCCGCCACCCCGGTGTACTCGGGGACCGCCTCGGCGGCGCAGACCGCCGTCCAGGTTCGTTCGATCGACGTCGTCATCGCCGCACCTCCGGGACACCCAGCATGACCGGCACCTTCTGCTCGCGCTCCGAGCGGAACGAGATCGCCGGGTCGGGGGTGCCCGGCGCGTTGACGAAGGAGGTGAACCGGGCCAGCTTCTCCGGGTCCTCCAGCACGCCCTTCCACTCGTCGGCGTAGTTGTCGACGTGCTTGGCCATCGCCGCGTCGAGGTCTTCGCAGATGCCGAGCGAGTCGTCGACGATCACCGCGCGCAGGTGGTCGAGGCCGCCGTCGAGCTCCTCGATCCACGGCGCCGTGCGCTGCAGCCGGTCGGCCGTGCGCACGTAGAACATCAGGAACCGGTCGATCGTGCGAATCAACGTCGCGGTGTCCACATCGGACACCAGCAGGTCGGCGTGCCGAGGTGTCGTGCCGCCGTTGCCACCGACGTAGAGGTTCCAGCCGTTCTCGGTGGCGATGATGCCGAAGTCCTTGCTGCGCGCCTCCGCGCATTCCCGCGCACAGCCCGAGACCGCCGACTTGAGCTTGTGCGGCGACCGCAGCCCGCGGTACCGCAGCTCCAGCTCGATCGCGAGCCCGACGCTGTCCTGCACGCCGTAGCGGCACCACGTCGACCCGACGCACGACTTGACCGTGCGCAGCGCCTTGCCGTACGCGTGCCCCGATTCGAACCCGGCGTCGACCAGCCGCCGCCAGATCAGCGGCAGCTGGTCCACGGTGGCCCCGAACAGGTCGATCCGCTGACCGCCGGTGATCTTGGTGTACAGCCCGAAGTCCTGGGCCACCTGGCCGATCACGATCAGCTTCTCCGGCGTGATCTCGCCGCCGGGGATCCGCGGGACGACCGAGTACGTGCCGTTGCGCTGCAGGTTCGCCAGGTACCGGTCGTTGGTGTCCTGCAACGTCATCTGCTCGCCGCCGAGGACGTGGCCGTTGCCCAGCGTGGCCAGGATGGACGCCACCGCCGGCTTGCAGATCGCGCACCCGCTGCCCGAACCGTAGCGGGCGATCAGCTCGCTGAACGTCGTGATGCGGGTCGCCTGGACGATCTCGAACAGTTCCGCGCGCGACTGCGGGAAGTGCTCGCACAGCGCCTTCGACTGCTCGACGCCGGCGGCGCTGAGCAGCTTGCCCAGCAGCGGGACGCACGAGCCGCACGCGGTGCCGGCACGGGTGCACGCCTTGAGCTTCGGAACGGTGTCGCAGCCGTCCTCGTGGACCGCGCGGGTGATCGCGCCCTTCGAGACCGCGTTGCACGAACAGATCTGCGCCGCGTCCGGAAGCGCGTCGACGCCGACCGCGGCACCGCCGCCGGCCGGGGCGAGGATCGCGCCCGGCTCGGCCGGCAGCGGACGGCCGACCAGCGCGCGCAGGGTGTTGTACTCGGTCGCGTCGCCGACGAGCACGCCGCCGAGCAGGGTCTTGCCGTCGTCGGTGACCACGAGCTTCTTGTAGGTGCCGGCGACCGCGTCGTTGACGGCGACTTCCAGCGCGCCCTCGGTCTTTGCGTGGGCGTCGCCGAAGGACGCCACATCGACGCCCATCAGCTTCAGCTTCGTGGACGTGTCCGGCTCCGGGAACTCGCCGGAACCGCCGGTGAGCTGGGCCGCGACGATCTCGGCCATCGCGTACCCGGGCGCCACGATGCCGTACACGCGCCCGTCGACCGCCGCGCACTCCCCGATCGCGTACACCGCCGGGTCACTCGTCCGGCAGGAAGCGTCGGTCAGCACCCCGCCGCGCGGGCCCACTTCGAGACCCGACTGGCGGGCCAGGTCGTCGCGCGGCCGGACGCCGGCGGAGAACACGACGAGGTCGACGTCGAGTTCGGTGCCGTTGCCCAGGCGCGC
This sequence comes from Amycolatopsis sp. NPDC028719, assembly GCF_055565395.1. Lineage (NCBI taxonomy): Bacteria > Bacillati > Actinomycetota > Actinomycetes > Pseudonocardiales > Pseudonocardiaceae > Amycolatopsis > Amycolatopsis sp. NPDC028719. Next base: position 203,373 of record NZ_JBVHUL010000012.1, on the reverse strand, counting down.
CACCAGCCGCGAGCCGTCGGCCTCGATGGCGTCGGTGGACGTTCCCGTGTGGACAGTCACGTCCAGCGAAGTGATGAGCCGCCGCAGCAGCGACCCGCCGCCTTCGTCGACCTGCAGCGGCATCAGCCGCGGTGCCATCTCGACGACGTGCGGGGAAAGTCCCATGTCCCGCAGCGCCTTCGCGGCTTCCAGGCCGAGCAGGCCACCGCCGATCACGACGGCCGAGCGGCGCCCGCGTCCCGGCTTGTCGACCGCCGCCGCGCGGATCGCGTCGAGGTCCTCGATGGTCCGGTAGACGAAGCAGCCGGCCAGGTCGTGGCCCGGCACCGGCGGTACGAACGGCCGCGAGCCGGTGGCCAGGACCAGCGCGTCGTAGGAAACGACGGCGCCGGACGCCGTGGTGACCGTGCGAGCGTCCCGGTCGACCGAAACCGCCGGCTCACCGAGCCGGAGGTCGACGTGCGGGTCACCCGCGTAATCCGAACCGGGCAGCGCGAGCGAAGCCGGGTCCCAGGTGTCCACGTAGGACGTGAGCGCCACCCGGTCGTACGCCGGGCGCGGCTCCTCGGACAGGACGACGATGTGCCAGTTGCCGGAAGGGTCTTCCGCGCGCACCGCCTCCACGAGCCGGTGGGCGACCATGCCGTGTCCGGCGACGACCAGGGTGGGCATCTCAGACCTCCGCTCCCGCGAGCGCCAGACCGCGCTCACTCGTGGGCTGTTCGGCGGGCTTGCGCAGGTAGACCGCCCAGGTGACGGCGAAGCACAGCCCGTAGAAGACCAGGAATCCGATGAAGGCGGGGACGCCGCTCTTCGCGTCGGCGAACGACTGCCGGAACGCCAGGTTGATGAACAGGCCGCCTTCGGCGCCGATCGCGCCGGCCAGGCCGATCAGCGCACCCGACAGCCGTCGCGCCTTGAGCAGTTCGGCCGCCTCCTCGGCGCCGTTCGCGATCGCCGTGCGGGCCTTCGCCCGGAAGATCGCCGGGATCATCTTGTACGTCGACCCGTTGCCGACGCCGGTGAGCACGAACAGCACGATGAAGGCGACCGTGAACAGCGCCAGGGACTTCGACGTCGACGCGAGGATCAGCACGACCGTGGCCAGCGCCATCCCGACGAACGTGAAGAAGGTGATCTTGCCGCCGCCGATCCGGTCGGCCAGCCAGCCGCCCGCCGGCCGCGAGAGCGAGCCGAGCAGCGGGCCGAGGAACGTCACCGCGGCCGCCTGCAGCGGGGTGCGGCCGAACTGGTTCTGCAACACCAGGCCGAACGCGAAGCTGTAGCCGATGAACGAGCCGAACGTGCCGACGTAGAGGAACGACATCACCCACGTGTGCGGGTCCTTGACGACCTCGCGCATCGCCTTGGTGTCGCCCTTCACGGTGGCGAGGTTGTCCATGTAGAAGTACGCGCACACCGCCGCGACCACGATCAGCGGGATGTAGACGAAGAGCACGATCCGAGGCGCGGTCGCGCCCGCCGTGCCGATCACCAGCAGGCCGACCAGCTGGATGGCCGCCACCCCGAGGTTGCCGCCACCGGCGTTGAGGCCGAGCGCCCAGCCCTTGTGCTTCTCCGGGTAGAAGGTGTTGATGTTCGTCATCGACGACGCGAAGTTGCCGCCGCCGACCCCGCCGAGCGCCGCGACCAGCAGGAACGTGCCGAGTGACGTCCCCGGGTGCAGCACGACCGCGGCCAGGATCGTCGGGATCAGCAGCAGCGCGGCGGACACGACCGTCCAGTTGCGACCGCCGAACTTCGCCACGGCGAAGGTGTAGGGCAGCCGCATCAGGCCGCCGATCAGCGTCGGCGTCGAGACGAGCAGGAACTTGTCGGCGGCGGAGAAGCCGAAGTCCTTGCCCATGAACAGGACGATGACCGACCACAGGGTCCAGACGGAGAAGCCGATGTGCTCGGCGAACACGGAGAACCAGAGGTTGCGGCGGGCGACCTTCTTGCCCGTCGACTCCCAGAACTCCTCGTTCTCCGGTTCCCAGTGCTCGATCCAGTGCTTTCCTTGGTGTGCCACGGTGTTCTCCTCAGTGCGGGTTCGAGTGGTCATTGCGCCGCGAGCCAGTTGGCGATGCCGCCGACGGCGTCGGTGCACCCGCCGCAGCCCGTCGTGGCTCGCGTGGCCCGCGCCAGTGCGGGAGTGTCGGTGGCCCCGGCCTTCCAGGCCTCGATCAGCCGGCCCTTGGTGACGTTGTTGCAGCGGCAGATGACCGCCGCCGCGGGCAGGTCGGCCGGGCTGGCCGCCGGGGCACTGCCGGTGGGCAGCGCGCGGCCCAGCAGGACCCCGAGGCGGTCGTCGGGCAGCGGCGTGCCACGGTCGTGGAACTGCGTGATGGACGCGGCCGCGTCGGGCAGGCCGAGCAGGATCGCGCCGGTGACGCGGTTCCCGCGGACGACGAGCTTGCCGTAGCGCCCGCCGGTGGGGTCGTTGAAGGTCAGCACCTCGGCGTCCGGGGTACCGGCCTCGAGCTGCGTCTCGCCCAGCGCGGCGAGGTCGATGCCGCGCGCCTTGAGGCGGGTGACCGCCGTGGTGCCGCGGTAGCGGGCGGCAGCGTTCGTGCCGGTCAGGACGTCGGCGAGCACCCCGGCCTGCTCCCACGCCGGCTGGATCAGCCCGGCCGGGGCGCCCGGGTGGCGCGCGCAGTCGCCCAGGGCGTGGATGCGGCCGTCGCTGGTGCGCAGGACGTCGTCGACCAGGATCCCCAGGTCGACGTCGAGGCCGGCGTCGACGGCCAGGCTCGTCTCGGCGCGGACACCGGCGGCGACCACGACCAGGTCGGCCGGGACGAGCGTGCCGTCGTCGAGCTTGAGGCCGTCGCCGGGCAGGTAGCGGGCCGCGGTGGCGCCGAACTTGAACGTCACGCCCATGTCGGTGAGCTGCCGGGCCAGCACGTGCCCGGCGGCCGCGTCGAGCTGGCGTTCCATGACGTGCCCGAGCGGGTGCACGACGGTCACCTGGTTGCCGCGCCCGGCCAGGCCGCGGGCCGCTTCGAGGCCGAGCAGGCCACCGCCGAGCACCGCGACCGGCGCGCCGAAGCGGGCGGCGTCGAGGATCTTGGCGCAGTCGTCGAGGCTGCGGAACGCGACCACGCCCGGCCCGGCTTCGAGACCTTCGACGGGCGGGATCCACGGGTTCGCGCCGGTGGCGAGCACGAGCGCGTCGTAGTCCACTGTGGATCCGTCGCCGAGCTCGACACAGCGCTTCTCGCGGTCGATGCGGGTGACGTCGACGCCGAGGCGCAGGTCGATGTTGTGGCGCGCGGCCCATTCGTCGTCGTGCAGGCGGACGCTCTCGGCGCTCATCCCGCCGGCGACGACGGCGGACAGCAGCACCCGGTTGTAGGCGGCGTGCTTCTCGGCACCGAGCACGGTCAAGCGGACCCGCTCGGCGATCGGGTCACGGCGACGGATCTCGTCGGCCAGCCGGGCACCGGCCATGCCGTACCCGACGATGACGACTTCACGGGGGCTCATGCGGCACCATCCACAGTAGACAGGGAAACGGCGCAAACCTTGAACTCCGGCATCCGGGAGACCGGGTCGAGTGCCGGGTTGGTGAACAGGTTCGCGCGCTGCTCACCGGGGAAGTGGAACGGGACGAAGACGAGGTCGGGCCGGAGACTCTGGACGAACCGCACCTTCGCGACGGTCTCGCCGCGCCGGGACCGGATCCTCGCGGGGTCCCCTTCTTCGAGCCCGGCCCGCTTCGCCGTGTCCGGGTGCACCTCGACGAACGCCTCCGGGACGACGTCGTTCAGCTCGTCGATCAGCCGGGTCTGGGCGCCCGACTGGTAGTGCTGCAGCACGCGGCCGGTAGTGGCCTGCAGCGGGAACTCGTCGTCCAGCAGCTCGGCCGGGCCGGTGTGCTCGACCGGCACGAACCGCGCGCGGCCGTCCGGGTGGGCGAACGACTCGAGGAACATCCGCGGGGTGCCGGGGTGGTCGTTCTCCGGGACCGGCCAGTGCAGAGCTTCACCGTTGCGGAGCCGCTCGTAGCTGACGCCGGAGTAGTCGGCGATCCCGCCCTTGGACGCGATTCGCAGCTCTTCGAACACCGTCTCGGCGTCACTGGGGAACCGGTTCTCCGGCTGCCCCAGCCTGTTCGCCAGGCCGTTGAGGACGTCCAGGTCGGACCGGACGCCGACCGGCGGGTCCAGGGCCCTGCGGCGCAGCAGGACGCGGCCTTCGAGGTTGGTGAGCGTCCCGTCTTCCTCGGCCCACTGCGTGACCGGGAGGACGACGTCGGCCATGGCCGCGGTCTCCGACAGCACGAAGTCCGCGACGACGAGGAAGTCCAGGGCACCCAGCCGGTCCTGGACGCGCTGCGAGCGCGGCGCCGACACGACGACGTTGCTGCCGAACACCATCAGCGCCTTCGGCCCATTCTCTTGGCCGAGCGCTTCCAGGAGTTCACTGGCGGACCGGCCGGGTCCGGGCAGGCTCTCCGGGTCGACGCCCCAGACACCGGCGACGTACTCGCGCGCGGCCGGGTCGTCGAGCTTGCGGTAGCCGGGCAGCTGGTCGGCCTTCTGGCCGTGCTCACGGCCACCCTGGCCGTTGCCCTGGCCGGTGAGGCAGCCGTAACCGGAGCCCGGCCGGCCCGGCAACCCCAGGGAGAGCGCGAGGTTGATCCAGCCGCCGACGGTCGCGGTGCCGGTGGCGTGCTGCTCGGCGCCGCGGGCGGTGAGGACGTAGGCGTTGCGGGCGGCGGCCAGCTTGGCGGCGGCGAGGCGCATGTCCGCGGCCGAAACCCCGCAGACGCGCTCGGCGCGTTCCGGCCACCACGACGCGGCGATCCGCCACATCTCGGCGAAGCCGCCGGTCCGGTCGTCCACATAGGACTGGTCGAGGTGGCCGCCTTCGACGACGGCGTGCAGGATGCCGAGCGCCAGCGCGAGATCCGTGCCGGGCGCGGGGGCCAGGTGGAGGCTCGCCAGCTCGGCGGTCGGGGTGCGCCGCGGGTCGACGACGATCAGGTCGGTGCCGCGCAGGTGCTGGGTGAACGGCGGCATCGTCTCGGCCGGGTTCGCCCCGGCGAGCAGCACGACGTCGGCGTTCTTGAGATCCGTGACGGGGAAGGGCATCCCGCGGTCCGCGCCGAACGCCTTGATCCCGGCCGCGGCGGCCGAGGACATGCAGAAGCGGCCGTTGTAGTCGATCTGCGAGGTGCCGAGCGCGACCCGGGCGAACTTGCCGAGCAGGTAGGCCTTCTCGTTGGTGAGCCCGCCGCCGCCGAAGATCGCGACGGCGTCGGGGCCGTGGTCCCGCTGGAGGTCCTGGAGCCTGCGTGCGACGAAGTCGAGGGCGAAGTCCCAGCTGACGGGCTCGAGCGCGCCGTCCACCCGGATCATCGGGGTGGTCAGCCGCCGCGGCGAGGTCAGCAGCGAGCCGGCGGTCCAGCCCTTCTGGCACAGGCCGCCGGCGTTCACCGGGAAGTCCCGCGGTGTGACGCGGGCGCCGTCGAGGGTCATGCCGCACTGCAACGCGCAGTACGGGCAGTGGGTGTCGACCTGCGGCACGGGCACCTCCTCGGCGTTCGGGATTGCCCTGACGCTAAGGAGGCCGTGTTAACCGGATTCGACCGAATGTTTCAGGCAGTTGACATTGCAGCGGAAGTCACGCGGCCCCGGCGGTGAGATGGCGGTCCGCGGACGCGGCCCCGGTGCGCTGCCGCGATGATCCCGGTGGCGGCCGCGTCGCGTCCCAACAGGGATTCGGCCCAGCGGGAGGTGCCGTGCCCGGCTCGGGCCGGTGCCGTTCACGCCCGCGTAACGCGGAACCGCTCGTGGGGCGGGTCACACTGCTCAGAGCACGCCGCTGACTTCCCGGGCGGCCGCTCGCAGGCCGTCCAGCGACGCCTGCGTCGACCGGGGGTTGAGCGCGTTGGACGCCAGCCGGAACAGCACCGCGCGCAGCAGCAGCTGCGGCCACTCCGGCAGGTGCGCCCACCGCTCCAGCAGCTCGCGCGTCGCGCCGCCCCAGGCCAGGGCGTCCACCGCGACGATCGCCGCGCCGTACTCGCCCGGCCGGTAGTACGGGACGAAGTCGACGACGCCCGGGGCCGCGTCGCCGTCGAACAGCAGCCCGGCCAGGAGCTCGCCGTGGGCGACCTGCAGCGGCAGCCTGATCGGGCGGCGGGCGCCGGCGAGGACCTCGAACCAGCGGCCGCCCTTCGTCTCTTCCAGGGGGACCTCGAGCTCTTCCCACGCGACCCGGTCGGCGACCGCGTCGATGTCGCGCCGGCCGGCGAGGAAGTCCGGGCGGGGCAGGCCGATGGTCGCGCGGTGCAGTTTCACCGCCGCCAGCACCGACGCGTCGCCGCGGTGCTCCGGCGTGCCGGGAACGAACCGGGACGCCGTCCAGCCGCCGACGATCCAGCGGCCGTCGCTGGAGCGGACCGGTTTCGCGACCCGCAGGCCCGGTTCGTGGACGTAGTCGAGCGCGCGGGCCGTCCACAGGGTCCGGGCCTTGTCGGTGACCGGCTTGAACACGAGGTCGCCGCAGTGCCAGGCCGTCGAATCCGGCAGTGGCTCCGCGGCGTCGCCAACGCCGCCGAAAGCCGCGCAGACGTGCGCCGGAGGACGTTCGAGGATTGTCCGCACAACTGGTGACGGTACCCGGCCGAGTGGCCCACGTTCGAGAAGACGCGCTGGTCACGCACGGTTTTGCGGCGTGCCCGAAATGCCGTGAAGGCCTCCTTACCGGCTCAAGAAGCCGACAAGGAGGCCTTCACGGACCACCACTGTCAGTAGGTCGGCAGGCTCGGGTCGATCTGCTTGGCCCAGGCGAGGACCCCGCCGCCGAGGTGCGTCGCGTCCTTGAAGCCGGCCGCGTGCAGCGCGGCGAGGGCCTCCGCGGACCGGGCGCCCGACTTGCAGTGCAGGACGATCGGCTTGTCCTGCGGCAGCTCCGCCAGCGCCTCGCCCGAGAGGATGCGGTCCTTCGGGATCAGCGTCGCGCCCTTGATGTTGACGATCTCGTACTCGTGCGGCTCGCGGACGTCGATCAGGGCGAAGTTCTCGCCGCTGTCGAACTTGGCCTTGAGCTCGGCCGGGGTGATGGTGCTGCCCGTCGCGGCCTGCGCGGCCTCGTCGGACACCACCCCGCAGAACGCCTCGTAGTCGATCAGCCCGGTGATCTTCGGGGTCTCCGGATCCTTGCGGATCTTGACCTCGCGGTACTTCATCTCCAGCGCGTCGTAGCTGATCAGGCGGCCGAGCAGCGTCTCGCCGATGCCGGTGATGAGCTTGATCGCCTCGGTCACCATGATCGAGCCGATGGACGCGCAGAGCACGCCCAGCACGCCACCCTCGGCGCAGGAGGGAACCATGCCCGGGGGCGGCGGCTCCGGGTAGAGGTCGCGGTAGTTGAGGCCCTTGCCGTTCGGTGCGTCCTCCCAGAACACGCTGACCTGGCCCTCGAACCGGAAGATCGAGCCCCAGACGTACGGCTTGCCCAGCAGCACCGCGGCGTCGTTCACGAGGTAGCGCGTGGCGAAGTTGTCGGTGCCGTCGACGATCAGGTCGTACTGCCCGAAGATCTCCAGCGCGTTCGACGAGTCCAGCCGGTCGGTGTGCAGGTGCACCTTGACCAGCGGGTTGATCTCGGCGATCGACTCCTGCGCGGACGCGGCCTTGAGCTTGCCGACGTCGGACTGGCCGTGGATGACCTGGCGCTGCAGGTTCGACTCGTCCACGACGTCGAAGTCGACGATGCCGAGCGTGCCGACCCCGGCCGCGGCCAGGTACAGCAGCGCGGGGCTGCCGAGGCCGCCGGCGCCGATGACCAGGACCTTCGCGTTCTTGAGCCGCTTCTGCCCGTTCACCCCGACGTCCGGGATGATCAGGTGACGGCTGTACCGGGCCACCTCTTCCTTGGTGAGCTCGGCAGCCGGCTCGACGAGCGGCGGCAGTGCTGACATCGGGTCCTCCATCTCGCGCGGATCGCGTCCATCCCACTATGCACAACGCGCGCAGGCAAATAGACCTTCCCGCGTCCGGATGGTGGGACAACCCACCGCTTTCCGAGCTACTGGGGCGTGGGGTTCGGCCAGGAGTTGGTCTTGCAGATGCGGCCGTCCTTGGCGACCTTGCCCTTGTCGCCGCCGGGGATGTCGTTGAGCATCGACACGTAGTCGTCGTTGACGCCGAAGGACTGCTGCATCATCACCGGCGCCGGCTGGTCGGTGCCGCCGCAGCCGACGTGCTGGTTGCCCAGTGCGTGCCCGACCTCGTGGTTGATGGCGTACTGCCGGTACCCGGTCATGTCGGCGCCGTACGCCTTCGCGCCGCGCACCCAGCGGGCCAGGTTGATCAGCACGCGCCCGAGGCTCTTGCGGTAGCAGGAGGCTTCGAACTTGATCTGGAACCCGCAGGCGTCCGGCCGGTGGGTGGTCTCCGGCGTGGTGAGGCTCACCTTGAAGGTCGGGTTCGGGAAGTTCGCGTCCACGCGCTGGAACGCGATCTTGCCGTCCCAGGTCCAGCCCTGGGTGGGATTGGACAGCGTCCCCTCGACCGCGGTGGCGAAGGCGTCGTCACCGGCGTAGCTCGCCGGGTCGATGCCGTCCTCGACCTCGATCGTGTACGTGTACAGCTTCCCGGTGCCGACCTTCGGCCCGCTGCCCGGCACGACGTGCCACTTGCCGGCGCCCGCCTGCGTGAACGGGATGCCGTTCGGCAGGTCCGCGGTCGGCACCTTGAGGTCGACCGGCGTGGCCGGGTTCTCCGGGATGGCCTGCTCGCCGTTGCCGTCGATCGCGCCGCCCGCCGCGTCGCCGCCCGCCGACTCGACACCCGCGGGGGTGCCCTGTTCGGCGATCGGCTCGGCCGGGCTGTTCGCGGTGTTGACGACCACGAGCACGGTCAGCACCACGAGGATCGGCAGAGCGTAGACGCGCCAGCCGTAGGTCTTGGTGAACTTCGCGAAGCCGCCGGCCTTCGGTGGCTCCGGCTTCTCGCGCGGGGTCTCGACGTGCGGCTTCCAGGAAGCGCTCAGCGGCTCGGCGCTGGTGCGCCGCCCGCCGGGGCGGTAGCGGTCCTCGCCGACGCGCTGGGCCGGCTGCCGGGCCGGGCGGTACTGACCGGTCCGCGGGGAGTCCCCGGGCTCCGGCGCGCGTCGCGCCGACGCGCGGTGGGGAGCCCGCCGATCTTCGCCTCGCGCGTCGTGCTTCACCCGGTCCACCGCACCAGGGTGCCACAGCGCCACCGAACCGTTATCGGCGACTGGCGGTCCACCCGGGGGTTGTTGCCGCCCGATCGGGCTACCAAGTCCCGGCTTCCACGTGCTCCCACATGCCGAGCACGGCCTTCGCCACGACGACCGGGCGTTCCATCTGCGCGACGTGCCCGGTTCGCGGCAACACGAGCAGGCGGGCCTTCGGGATCGCCCGGGCCGTCCGCATCGCGCGTCGCACGGAGATGATGCGGTCCTCGCGGCCCCACACCACCAGGGTCGGGGCCTGCACCCGCGGGGCCGACGACCAGAGCGACGCCTTCCCGAGCGTCGACCACGCCCGGAAGATCGCGAACGTGCTGCGCGCCATGGCGGGGTTGGCCCAGGTGAACCCGGCGCGGGCGCCGTGCTCCTCGGCCAGCTCGTCCAGCCGGCTCTCCGGGAACCGCGACGGGTCGGCGAAGCACAGCTTGATCACCTGCGCGGCGCGTTCCCGCGGGCCGAGGGCGGCCAGCTGCGCCCGCACCCGCGCGCCGACCAGCGGCAGGTAGGCCAGCGCCATCCGCGGGTCCGACAGCCGCCGCGGGTCGGGGCGGCGGTCCGGCATCGCGGGCGAGATCAAGGTCAGCGTCTTGACCAGCTCGGGCCGGCGTTCGGCGATCATCAGCGCGATCGCGCCACCCATGGAGTTGCCCAGCAGGTGCACCGGCGCGCCGACGTCCTCGATGTGCCGCCCTACGACCTCGGCGTGCGCCCGGAGGCTGAAGTCGAAGCCCTTCTCGGGCTCCGAGTAGCCGAAGCCGGGCAGGTCGGGCGCGGTGCCGCCGGCGACCGGCGCGAGCAGCGCGGCCAGGTCGGTCCAGTTCGTCGACGAGCCGCCGAGGCCGTGGACGTAGACCGCGGGCACGCCGTCCGGACCCGGTGTGCGGCGGACGTGCAGGCGCGCCGTGCCGACTTCTTCGAAAGTCGCCGGCCAGGGCGGCAGGATCGGCTCCAGGGACGGCAATTCCCTGGTCGAAAGGGGCACGTGGGTCAGCGGCGCCCGGGTGGTCGCGGCGGTGTTCACGGGTCCAGGATGCCCGACACTTGGCAAGGCATACATACCGGCGAGTAATCTTCAGGACGACTTCACGCGGTGGCGACCCCGCCCGTCGAAGGACGATGACGGGAGGATGGGCATGACGGAGATGACGCGGCTGCAGCAGCGCGGGGTGCGCCTGCCCCGGACGGAACGGCGGGCCCAGCTTCTCGCGGCGGCACAGCGGGTCTTCGCCGAGAACGGCTACCACGCCGCCGCGATGGACGAGATCGCCGAAGTGGCCGGTGTCAGCAAGCCGGTGCTCTACCAGCACTTCCCCGGCAAGCTGGACCTGTACATCGCGCTGCTGGAGAGTCACGTCGACGAGCTGGTGAGGCGCGTGCAGACGGCACTGGACTCGACGACGGAGAACCGTCAGCGCGTCCCGGCGACGGTCGGCGCGTTCTTCGACTTCGTCAGCAACGACGCGGGCGCGTTCCGGATGGTGTTCGAGTCCGACCTGCGCGGCGAGCCGGCGGTCCAGGAAGCGGTCGACCGCGCGACGTCGGCGAGCGTGGACGCGATCACGGACACGATCACGGCGGACGCGGGCCTCGACGAGGACAAGGCGCGGCTGCTGGCGGTCGGGCTGGTCGGGATGAGCCAGGTCAGCGCCCGGTTCTGGCTGCAGCACCACCAGTCGATGAGCCGTGAGGAGGCCGTCGCCTTGACGGCCAACCTGGCCTGGCGAGGCATCGGCGGCGGCTTCCCCCTCAAGGACTCCTGACCCGGCCCAACGCCGCCACTTTCGTCGGGAAAGTTCCGTTTTCGGCCTCCGAAAGCGGAACTTTCCCTAGGAAAGATGCATTGTTTACCGGGCGTCAACGAGGGCGGCCGTGCGAAGCAGCGCGTTGATGCGGCGCGCGACCTCGAAGGGGCGTTCCTGCGGGAGCATGTGGCCCGCTCCCGGGTAGCGGACGAACTCCGCGTGCGGCAGCTCGTCCGCGATCACCTTCGCGTGCGCCAGCGGGCACAGCCGGTCCTTCTCCCCCGCCAGCACCACCGATGGGACGTCGCAGAGCGCGCCCAGGCCGCCGACGCCGCGGTGGGCCGCGATCGCGTCCAGGAACAGCCCCGCGCTCGCCGGATGCGCGGCCAGCAGCTGCTCGACGACGCTGTCCACCTGCTCGCGTCCCGGGCGAAGCCCGAACACCAGCCGCCGGGCACCCGAGCGGACCATCCCCGGCCGCAGCCGCAGCGTGTCCGACCGCAGCCGGGCGAGCAGGCGGGCGACCCGCGGCTCGAAGCGCGTCACGCCCCGGCCGACCAGGCCCGGGAACCCCAACGTCAGCTTGTCCATGTCCCCCGACGACGTCGCGACGAACGCCGCTCCGGCAAGCCGTGAAGCGACCAGCCGCGGGTGCCGTTCGGCGAGCACCATGAGCGTCATGCCGCCCATCGAGTGCCCGGCGAGCACCAGCGGCCCCTCCGGCACGCGGTCGGCGATCACCTCGGCCAGGTCGTCGGCCAGCCGCGCGATCGTCGCCGAGCCCGGGCGGGCGTGCGCCGAGCCGCCGTGGCCGCGCAGGTCGTAGCGCAGGACGCGCACGCCGGGGTCGAGGTGCGGCAGCACGAAGTCCCACGTCCGGTGGTCCTGCGTCCAGCCGTGCACCAGCACCAGCGTCACCGCCGAGTCGGCGGGCCCCGACTGCGAGACGTGCAGCGCGGCGCCGTCGCTCGCGACGAACCGGTGCTCGATCGACGGGTCGCGCAGCCGCGACGCGGTGGTCACCGGCCCGCCGGGAGCAGGAACGACTTGCGCCAGAAGTACTTCCCCGGCAGCCCGACCAGGCCGGACTCCTCCAGGAATGGCATGATCTTCTCCCCCGCCCACGCGATCGTCCCCTGCCAGTGCGGGTTGTTCAGGGCCGCTTCGACGCCGTCGCGCGGCCGGATGCCGACCGCCTTGTAGACGTTCGGGTTGATGAACGCCCGCGTCACGAAGTACGAGATGAGCGCGATGATGAACTGCTGGTAGGCGATCTCGGCCTTCGACAGCTTCGCCATGCCGCGCGTGACCTCTTCGCGGGCGAAGGTGACGTGCCGCGCCTCCTCCAGCACGTGGATCCGGTTGACCATCCGGACCAGCGGCTGGACGCCGTCGTCGTTCATCTGCTCGCGCTGCAGCCGGTCGAGCACCTCTTCGGCGACCAGGATCGCGCCGTAGCGCGCCGGGCCGTAGGAGATCGTCGGCATCAGCTTCGCCAGCCTCCGCAGCCACGGCACCGGGCCGTAGGCGGGGCAGCCGATCCGCGACGCCATCCGCGCGAACATCGTCGAGTGCCGGCATTCGTCGGCGATCTCGGTGAGGGCGAACTGCGCGTGCGCCGACGTCGGGTCCTGCTCGTAGACCTCCTTGAGCAGCATCTGCATCAGGAGGATTTCGAACCACAGCCCGGTCGTCGCGACGCTGGCGACCTCGTGCTTGCCCAGCTCGATGCGCTGCTCGGGGGTCAGCTTGTCCCAGAGCTCGGTGCCGTAGAGCGAGGAGCGCTCGTCGAGGATGAAGCGCTTGCCCTCGACCAGGGGCGCCGTCCAGTCGATGTCGACGTCGGGGTCGTAGAACTTGTTCGCCGACGACTTGAGCAGCCGCTCCGCGGTCTTTTCGCGATCCGGTTCCTTCAGCGTCCGCGTCATTGCCGACACCCCTTCCGCAATGTGTAACTTGAGGTAACAGTTACCTGTGCGTAGCATGAGCCTCGTGATCGAACGTGTCAAGCGCTCCGGCAAGCCGTCCGCCCGCGACGAAGGGGCGACCGGCGACGCCCGGCGCGACCGCTGGCGCAAGCACCGGATCGCGCGGCGCAAGGAGTTCGTCGAGGCGGCGCTGCGGGCGCTCGACACCCACGGCCCGGACCTCGGCATGGAGGACGTCGCCGCGGAGGCCGGTGTCACGAAACCGGTGCTGTACCGGCACTTCGACGACAAGGCCGACCTCTACGTGGCCCTCGGCCAGCGCGGCACGGAGATCCTCTTCGAGCGCCTGATCCCGGCGATCAACGCCGAGCTCGCGCCGGTCCCGCGGATCCGGATGGCCCTCGACGCGTTCTTCACGGTGATCGAGGAGCACCCGAACCTGTACCGGCTGCTCGCGCACGGCCGGCCGGAGAAGCCGGTGTCGTCGGACGTCGTGGCCGAGGACAAGGAACTGATCGCGACGGCGCTGACGGCGCTGCTGGGCGACTACATGCGGATGTTCAACATGGACTCCGGCGCGGCCGAGCCGTGGGCGCACGGCATCGTCGGCATGGTCCAGAACACCGGCGAGTGGTGGCTGGACCGCCGGTCGATGGGCCGCGACGCGGTGGTCGAGTACCTGACGCAGATCATCTGGGCGGCGATCGACGGGCTGACCCGCCAGAACGGCGTGGTCATCGACCCGAACCTGCCCCTGGAGGCCAACAAGGTGGTCCAGCTGGGCCGCACGGAATCCGATGCGCGCGAGGAGACGTCATGAGCGACCACGAGGAAGACGGCTACAGCGGTCCGGCCACGCTGGAGGTCGACGGCGTGTCCCTGCCGGTGACGGTCGAGCTGCGCGGCTACTTCCAGCCGATCGACGGCTTCTACCGCTGGTACGGCCGGGTGGCGGTGAACGAGGAGCTGACGAAGCTGGCGGGCGGCAAGAAGAAGCCGGTGTCCATCCAGGCCGGCGAGTACACGGCGACCGGCGAGCTGTCGGACCCGGACCCGTGGGGCCGCTACCGCGTCATGGGGACCAGCACCCCGCCGTTCCACGTCCCCACGTCCCTCGAAGAGCTCAACGCCTGAAAGCCGTGAACCGGTGCGGCCACCCCGCGCGGTGGCCGCACCGGCCGGCTCAGGGGGTGCGCGGGCCGGGCAGCTCGCGGCCCGGCAGCCAGCCGTTCGGGATGTCCGTCGCCCGCCACTTGCGGACGCTGAGCCGGATCGCCGTGACCGGCGCGTCGAGGAACGGCGCCGCCTCCGGCACCTTCGCGACCAGGAGCGAGCGCACCAGCGCCTCGTCGTCGGCCGGGACGACCTCCGCGAGGGCCTGCGCCTGCAGGAACGGCTGCATCGGCGAGCCCGTCGAGACCACCACCGAAACGACCGGGTGCTCGCGGACCGCGGCCAGCGTGCGACCCCGGTCCTCGAGCACCAGGTTCAGCGTGAACGGCCCCGTTTCCGCGAAGTACACCCCGCCGACCCACGGGCCGTCGCTGCCCGACGTCGCGAGGAACATCGACTTGTGCGCGGCGAGGGTGTTCCGCACGAGATCCGCCACGTCGCCGGCCATCGGCTCGACAGTGGTCATCCTGGTTGCTCCCGGAGTGGTCCGTCCGGGCCCCGTGGCGCCGGATCGCCAGCCGAAGCTAGGCGGCGGAATCGCGACACACCAAGGAGGACCGTTCGATCCGGTGAACCCGGTCACCGGATCGAAAACCCGGAGTGCACGAAGGCCACCCCGGAACGTCCCGGGGTGGCCTTCGTCCGTTCGAGACGAGTCAGTCGCCGACGCCGAAGCCGACCTTGCGGACGTCGGACGGGGCGATCTCGACGTACGCGATGCGGTCGGAGGGGACGATGTACTTGCGCCCCTTCTCGTCGTTGATGCGGAAGAGCCCGTCACCGGCCGTCAGGGCCTCGGCGACCAGCTTCTCCACCTCTTCGGGAGACTGGCCACTGGACACCACCAGCTCGCGCGGCGTGTCCTTGATGCCGATCTTGACCTCCACGTGGGACCTCCGCTGGAAATTCGTAAGGGATGTGCTCGGCAAGGCTAACCGAACGGGCTCGTTCCGGTGGCGCATGTCCGCGCTCGACCGCGTCGTCACTTCCGGGTACTCCATCGCCGGTCAGCCCAGGCCGAGCGCCTGCATGCGCTTCGTGTGCCCTTGTTGCAACCGCCGGAACAGCGCCGCAATTCCGGAGAGGTCCCCGGAACCGCCGATGATCAGCTCGGCCAGCCCGTCGCGCTCGGCGACGACGTACTGGGCCTGGGTCAGCGCCTCACCGAGCAGGCGGCGCCCCCACAGGGCGAGCTTGTCGCGGGTCTTGGGGTCGGCTTCGATGCCGGCGGCGACTTCGCGTTCGGCGAACGCCGAGTGCCCGGTGTCGGCGAGCACGGTGAGCACCAGGTCCTTGGTCTCGGGGTCGAGCCAGCTGGCGATCTCGCGGTAGAGGTCGGCGGCCAGCCCGTCGCCGACGTAGGCCTTCACCAGCGACTCCAGCCACGACTTCGGCCGGGTCGAAGCGTGCCAGGCGTCGACCTGGGCGACGAACGGCGTCATCGCGTCTTCGATCTTGACGTCGTGACCGGCCAGGTGCTGGGCGAGCAGGCCGTAGTGACCGATCTCCGCGGCCGCCATCTGCGCCAGCGCGGCCCGCCCGGCCAGGGTCGGGGCACTGCGCGCGTCTTCGGCCATCCGGTCGAACGCGGACAGTTCGAGGTAGGCGATCACACCCAGAAGGTCGACTACGCCTTCTGAGATCTCTTTCGGCTCGGTCACGGGGGCAGGGTATCGCCGAAGCGCCCGGGCGTGTCGGGACGAGACCGATCACACGGGTTCCGGCGTGCCGGGTACTGTCGAAAAACTGCTGACCAGGTACACTGCGAATGATATAGAAGCTTCCGTACGCCATACCGGCGTCGGGAACAGGCAGGTCACGTTGGCTTGCCGACGTACTGCAATGTGCGTGCACGCCTCTTCCGGCATTCCCGGGACGGACCGGTTCCGCGCTCCAGTTCAGCGCCAGGGACCAGGGTTTACTCCCGGTCGAGTGTCGAGCGGACCGACGGCTGTGCGCGCTGGTCACGAGAGAGGCGATCACCCTGACCGCAGAAATTCCCACAACCGAACTGACCCCCGCCGTCGCGCTGGAACACAGCGAGACCGGCCCGGCCGCGCTCGACACCTCCCACCCGCTGCAGGCGGGCGTCGAGGTCGAGCCCGAAGCCCCGACCTTCGCGTCCTTCGGCGTCAAGCCGGAGATCGTCAAGGCCCTCGGCGAGGCCGGCATCGAGCGGACCTTCGCGATCCAGGAGCTCACGCTGCCGCTCGCGATGGCCGGCGACGACCTCATCGGCCAGGCCCGCACCGGCATGGGCAAGACGCTGGGCTTCGGCGTCCCGCTGCTGCACCGCGTGCAGGTGCCGGGCGACGGCACCCCGCAGGTGCTCGTCGTGGTGCCGACCCGCGAGCTGTGCATCCAGGTCGCCAACGACCTCAAGGGCGCCGGCAAGCACCTCGGCATCCGCACTCTGGCCATCTACGGCGGCCGCCCGTACGAGCCGCAGATCGAGGCCCTGCGCAAGGGCATCGACGTCGTGATCGGCACCCCGGGCCGCCTGCTCGACCTGGCCGAGCAGCAGCACCTGGTGCTCGGCAAGGTCCGCGGCCTGGTGCTCGACGAGGCCGACGAGATGCTCGACCTGGGCTTCCTGCCCGACATCGAGCGCATCCTGCGGATGGTGCCGGACGAGCGGCAGACCATGCTGTTCTCGGCCACCATGCCCGGCCCGATCATCACGCTGGCCCGCACGTTCCTGCGCCAGCCGACGCACATCCGCGCCGAGGAAAACGACGCGAGCGCGATCCACGAGCGCACCACCCAGTTCGTCTACCGGGCGCACTCGATGGACAAGCCCGAGGTGATCGCCCGCGTGCTGCAGGCCGAGGACCGCGGGCTCACCATGATCTTCAGCCGCACCAAGCGCACCGCGCAGAAGGTGGCCGACGACCTGGTCGAGCGCGGCTTCGCGGCCGCCGCCGTGCACGGCGACCTCGGCCAGGGCGCGCGCGAGCAGGCGCTGCGCGCGTTCCGCTCGGGCAAGGTCGACGTGCTGGTCGCGACCGACGTCGCCGCCCGCGGCATCGACATCGACGACGTCACGCACGTGATCAACTACCAGTGCCCGGACGACGAGAAGACCTACGTCCACCGCATCGGCCGCACCGGCCGCGCGGGCCGGACCGGCGTCGCCGTCACCCTCGTCGACTGGGACGAGATGCCGCGCTGGAAGCTGATCTCGGACACCCTCGGTCTCGACAAGCCGGAGCCGGTGGAGACGTACTCGTCGTCGCCGCACCTGTACGCCGACCTGGGCATCCCGGAGGGCACGAAGGGCCGGCTGCCGCTGGCCAACCGCACCCGGGCCGGCCTGGCCGCCGAGGAGGAAGAGGACCTGGGCGGCAAGCGCCGCGGCCCGCGTGGCCGCGGCAAGGCCGACGACGCTGCCGCCGCTTCGGAAGAAGTCCCGCGCAAGCGCAACCGCACCCCGCGCAAGCGGACCCGCGGTGGCTCGCAGGCGACCGAGGCCGCGGACAACGCCGCTGCCCCTTCTTCGCCGGATGACGCTTCCGCCTCGGAGGGACGCACCCGGACGCGTCGCCGCACTCGCGGCACCGCGCCGGAAGCGACCGGCCCGGCCACCGAGAAGGAAGCCGGCGACAACGCCGAGCGGCCCGCTCGGCGGCGCCGCCGTCGCCGTCCCGCCGCGACGTCTGATACACCTGCGTCGGCAGACTGAACCTGAGCGCGGGGGTCCGGGCACGTGAGCGACGTCGAGAAGGCGCCTGAAAACGCGCCTGAAGAGACCCCTGACTACGGCTCGGAGGACGTCCTCGAGGACGTCGAAAGCACTCCGCCCGCCCCGCGGGTCAAGGCGCGTCGCTCGCCTTGGAACCGCGGGCGGGACCGGGTGATCGCGGCACTGGTCGCGGTCGCCGTGGTCGCCGTCGCGCTGGTCATCGGCGTGACGAGCGACAGCGCGGCGACCGACCGGACCGAGGCGGCGCCCCCTCCGCCGTTGCCCGCGGCGCCGGACAAGGTGCCGGGCTCGCTGGCCGAGGTGTGGAGCGCCCGCAGCGGCGCGACGCCGGTCCCGGTGGTGGCGGGCGATTCGGTGGCGACGGCGGACGGCGGCGAGGTCGCCGCCCGCGACCCGCTGACCGGGCAGATCCGCTGGCACTACACGCGTGACCTGCCGTTGTGCACGGTGAACGAGACGTGGGGACGGTTGAACGCCGTCTACCACAAGACCGAGAACTGCAGTGAGGTCACGCAGCTCGACCCGGGCACCGGCCGGATCACGGCGCAGCGCAACGGCAACGCGGAGCTGGGCACGCGCCTGGTGAGCGACGGCTCGCACGTGACGGCGACGGGCAAGAAGCTCCTCACGACGTGGCGCGACGACCTGGTGCAGAGCGCCGAGTACGGCCAGGTCCCGGCGCTGGTCAACGCGGGCAAGCAGCCCCGCACCGGCTGCACGTACGGCACGGTCGCGGCGGCGTCGGGCAAGGTCGGCGTGATCGAGCGCTGCCCGGGCGACCCGGCCGACCGCCTGACGGTCTACAAGGCGGCACCGGAGAAGGACGACGAGCCGTCGGTGGCGTTCAGCAGCGTGCTGGCGGGCAAACGGGCCCGGGTGATCGCGATGTCGGGCGACCTGACGGCGGTGGTCCTGCCGGACCAGAAGCTCCTGGTGATCTACAACGGCGACGGTTCCCAGCGCGCGGCGTACCCGCTGGACGTCCCGGCCGCCGACCTGGCGGCCGATCCCCCCGCGGGCGTCGAGGCGACCACCCAGACGACGCAGAACCTGTACTGGTTCAGCGGGTCGAAGGTAATGGCGTTGTCGCGTGACGACCTTTCGCCGCGGTGGACGTTGAGCAGCGCTTCGGGGCCCGGAATCCTGTTCGCGACGCAGCTGGTGGTCCCGATCAAGGGCGGCTTGGCCGTGCTGAACGAGGACAACGGCTCGACGATCCGCACGGTGGGGGTGGATCGCCGCGGGTACACAGGGGTGGTCCGGTTGGGCGCGGCAGGCCCGGTCCTGCTGGAAGAACGCGGCGACACCCTGACGGCCCTGAAGTAGGGCTCGGCGAGTTCGGCCTTCAATCACGCGAGTTCCGGGCCCAGTCACGCGAGTCTCGGCTTCCGTCACGCGAGTCCCGGACTCGGTCACGCGAACCGACCGTCCCGGTACGCGAGTTCGCCGTTCCGGCACTGCGCACTCGCGTGATCGGGCGGGCTTTGCGCGTGTCTGCGCGGGCATCTCGCGTGATTGGAGAGGCATCACGCGGGCGAACCCCCGCTTCGGGCTCAGGTGAGCCAGAAGAGGGTCAGGGCCGAGACGGTGAAGAGCACAACCGCCACGCCCGCACCCGCGGCCGGCACACCGTTGCGGCGGTCCGCGACCCGCTGGGCCAGCAACGCCAGCACCGCCGCCACCGGGTGGCCGATCAGCAGCACCGCGCCTGGGCCCGGGGCACCTGTGTTCAGGTCGATCACCGCGACCGCGAGAACTCCGATCGCCAGGACCGTGAGGCCGGCGGCGAGTGAGCCGGTGAATCCGCGCCACCAGCGGCCGCGCGGCTTGCCCGGTTCAGCTGCCTCCGGCGAGGCATCGGTCGAAGGGGTATCCGCGGCCTCGATGCGTTCTGGTTCGACACGGTCCTGAGGCACCGTCTGCGCCTCCGCCGCGTCCGGCTCGACAGCCAGCGGCTCGGTCCGCTGCCCCGCAGCGTCCTGCGCCTCGGCCACACCGAGCGGCTCGGTCTGCTGCCGCGGAACCGCCCGAGCCTCAGCTACGGACTCAGCCTCGGGCGCGCCCGCGGGGATCGGCACCGTGGACAGTTCGTCGGTGTCCGGTGAAGCCACTTTTCCTCCCGGTCAGGGCGCGAGCAGGTCCCAGGGCTGCATCTGCGGGGCCGCTTCCTGCCCCGCCTTGCAGCTCGGCCTGAAGTCGCACCAGGCGCAACGGCGGTCCGGGCGGGCCGGGAACAGCACGTCCTCGTCGCCGCCCGCGTCCAGGGTATCCGTGGCCAGCCTCAGGTCCGCGGCGGTCTCGCCGGCGCGTTGCAGGTGCCTGCGCAGGCTCTCCGGCGTGTGCTCGGCCGCCGCGATCGTGCCCGTCGGGAGGTGGTGGAGCTCCACCGTCGTGCACGGCATCCGCAGCGTCCGCGCCGCCGCCACCGCGTACAGCGCCAGCGCCTGCGATGCCCGGGCCTCGTACTCGTCCGGTGGCCGCCGTCCCGTCTTGTAGTCGACGATGACCAGCGCACCCTCGCGCGCGTCGATGCGGTCCGCGCGGCCCTCGATGATCATCGACGGTTTCTCCCCCGGCGCCGGGCTCACCGGCGCCGACACCCACCGCTCGAGTCCGACCGGGTCGTGGCTGACGTCGTTGTCCTCGACGTACTCCGCCACCCACCCCTTCGCCCGCGCCCGGTAGCGCGCCGCCTGCTCCTCGCTCTCGAAGCCCGCGTCCTTCCAGAACTCCGCCACCAGCGCCACCGCCCGCTGCGGCACCCGCTTGAGCACCGGCAGGTCGAACAACGCCCGCAGCGCGTTGTGCACCACCGCGCCGAGTGTGCTGTGCGCCCACGGCCCGGTGCGCTGCGGGGTCGGCCGTTCGAGGTACGCGAGCCGGTACCGGCGCGGGCAGTCGTCGAAGGTGGCCAGCCGCGCCGGCGACACCTTCGTGAGCCGCACCGGCTGCGCGACGCCGAAGTCGAACCCCATCTGCTCCTTCACGCCGCCCACGCTACGCACCACCACCGACAGTTTTTCCGGGGGTTCGGGTGGCGGAGCCCCCGACCTGGGGCGAAGCCCCAAATGTCACCGACAGTTTTTCCGGGGGTTCGGGTGGCGGAGCCCCCGACCTGGGGCGAAGCCCCAAATGTCACCGACACTTTCCGCGCCGGACCCGGAACGCCGTGAATGTCGCATCGAGGGACTCAGAGTCCCTCGATGCGACATTCACGGACTTGGCCTACCGCACCACCAGGACCGTGTGCGTCCCGGCGCCGACCGCCAGGGACCCACCGGCCGCGGCCCGCATCGGGCGGCCGTCCAGCAGCACCAGCCGGCCGGCCGGGACCACCAGCGAACCGGACGTCCCCCGCGGCGCCGTCACCGTCAACGAGAACACCGAACCCTGCTGGGTCCACGAAGCCGACAACGCGCCGTTCGGCGTCGGCACCGCTCCGCGCGCCCACGAAACGGAACCCGGGTGCGGCGAAACCGTCCACGTCGCGAAGCCCGGCGAAGTCGGCGAGACGCCCAGCAACTCGTTCGTCAGCGCCGGCACGACGCCGGTCGACCAGCCGTGCGCGGCCGACGTGTACCCCTGCTCGTAGTGCGAACCGCCCTCGCCGATGCCTTCCCACGCCGTGATGCCCGGGTCGTGCGAAGCCATCCAGCCGTACATCCGCTTGATCTGGTCGATCGCCGAATCCGGCTGCCCGGTCCGGAATCGCGCCTGGATCTCCGGGAACGACGTGAACGCATACACGCGCTTCGTGCCATCAGACACCAGAGTGTCGTTGTCCATGAACGGGTTCCCGTACGGCAACGCGCCCGCCGCGAGCCGCGCCAGCGCCGAAGTGGCCTGCGCCGGCGACGCGATACCAGCCAGAACAGCCTGGCTGTTGCCGTCCTGGCCGTGACGGACCGCGCCCGTCCCGGAGTCGAGGTACGCGCCCGCCGCGGGATCCCACAGGTAGGCATTCACGGCGGAGGCGACACCCGAAGCGCGCGAAAGCCAGCGATCCGCGTCGGCGGCGTGCCCCGTCGCGCGCGCCAGACCCGCCGCGCCCTGAAGCGCCCGGACGTACAACGCGTTGTAGTACGTCACTTCGCCCGTACGCGGCAGGAACGCGTAGTCGCCGTAGCCACCAGTGCCGTTGAGGCCCTTCGCGAGCAACCCGCGCGAATCGGTGACCGACGGATACCACGCATCAAGCGTCTTCACGAGGTGCGAGTAGTACGAAGACGCGTACGCGGTGTCGCCCGTGTAGAGGACGTAGTCCCAGCTCGACGTCACCCACCAGAGCGGATAGTCGAACAGCGGCAAGGTGTAGTCGTTGATCGACGCGGGCGGGATCCAGCCGTCCGCCCGCTGGTGGTCGGCCAGGTCGGCGAGGACGTTGCGCGCCGCCGTGCCGTCCTGGTGGGTCAGGTACTCGGTCAGCCCGGACACCGCGACGTCGCCGACGTACGGGTCCCGGTCGCGCTTCGCGCCGTCGTGCAGCACCAGTTTCCCGTCCAGCGAAGGCGAGAACGCGCCGCGCGGGTCCACATCGGACTCGCGGAAGGTGTCCATGCCCAGCTCGTTCGTGTACGACGCCGCGTACCAGTAGCGGTTCAGGTCGGCGTCCGACGACTCGAACCAGCCGCGGTAGGTGTCCGGCGTCCCGAGGAATGGCGTGAAGTCGAGCGAAACGCCGTTGATCCGCACCTCACCGGAAGGCTGGGTGAGCGGCGCGTCCGACGCCAGCGCGTCGAGGCTGATCCGCAGGTAGCGGAAGCCGCGCAGGCCGTCCGCGCACACCTGGGTCCCGGCAGCGCAGCCCTTCGTGTCCCGCCAGACCATCGGCGTCGCCGGCACGGCGATCTGGTCGCTGCCCGGTCCGCCGGAGAAGTCCGAGCGCGAGAAGTCGGAACGTTCGCCCAGGTACTGCTGGGTCTCCGAGGTCGACACCCGGATGCCGGGGTGGTTCGCCGACGCGCCCGCGAACGAAATCTTCGGGTATCCCGCGACGACCTTGCCGAAGTCCACCACCGCGACCGGCACCGGCGGGTCGGCCACCAGGCCGGGCCAGACCTCGGTGACGCGGCTGAACTCCCCCGATGGCGTGTTCTGGTCCTTGGTGACGGTGATCCGGACCTGCACGGTCGTCACCGGCCGGTCGAACGCGACAGCGCGCTGGACAGCGGTGTTGCCGCTCACCGAAGCCGCCACCCGCCACGCGCCCGCGTCCAGCACCTCCACCGTGTAGTCCTGCGGCACACCGTCCACACTGGACAGAACGGTGACGCCGGGGAGCGCGACCGGCGCGGCCGAGGTGATGGTCAGGACGTCCGGGTAGGCGCCGATCGTGTCGTCGTTCCAGAAGGTGTCGGTGTTGCCGTCGACGGCGTTGCCGGGCGCGTACGTCCGCGGCTGGCCGTTCCCGCCGTTGTTCGGCGCGTGGAACGACGACGCGGCCGCCGTGGTCCCCGCGGGCCAAGCCGGCTTCGGCGGCGGCGCCTGCCGCTTGAACGTCGTGACGCCGCGGCCGAGCAGGCCATCCGGGTTCGTGACGTCGCCGGTGGTGGACAGCACCTTCACCGGCCGCACGTCCCGGCTCGGCGGCGCGACCACGTACTTCTGCCAACCCGGGCCGGGCAGGGCGGTCGCCGCCGGCGCCGCGACCACGCCGCTCGCCACCAGGACCGTGACCGGCAGGATTGCTCTGAGCCACTTCATCGAGGCCTCCGCAAGGCGTTTGAATCGTTTCAATCGCTGAGCTGAGGTTCAATCTGCGGCAGGGGTGCCAACGATGTCAACGAAGCCGGCGGTTCCTGTCCGGCAGGACAACCCGAAAGGCGGGGTCAGCTGCCGCCGGCGATGAAGCCCCGGACGGAGTTCGCGACGAGCTCCACGGCGATGGCCGCGAGCAGCAGGCCGGCCACCTTGGCCAGCAGCGTGATGCCGCTTTCCTTGATCAGCCGGATGACGACGCCGGAGTAGCGCATGCAGATGTAGATCACGAAGTGCGTGGTGACGATCGCCAGCGCCAGGGCGATGTACGCGCCGATGTGCCCGTCGGCCTGGCGGACGAACACGATGGTCGCGGCGATCGCGCCGGGCCCGGCCAGCAACGGCGTACCGAGCGGCACGAGCGCGACGTTGACGTCCTCCGCGGCCGCCTCGGGCTCGTGACCACTGCCGGTGAGCAGCTGCAGCGCGATGAGCAGGAGCAGCAGGCCGCCGGCGCCCTGCAGCGCGGGGATGCCGATGCCGAGGTAGGCCAGGATCGCCTGACCGGCGACCGCGAACAGGCTGATGACCAGCAGCGACACCAGGACGGCCTGGCGGGCGGCGCGCGCCCGTGTCGCCAGCGGCTTGCGGCCGACCAGGCTGAGGAACACCGGCACGGTGCCGGGCGGGTCCATGATGACGACCAGGGTGATCGTCGCGCTCATGAAGAGCTTCGCGTCGAAGAAGTCGGCGATGGCCATGTCAGCTCTTCACGACCTGGAACCCCGTGGCGCGCGAAACGAGCTCCTCGAACTGCGCGGGGTCGGTGGTGCACTCGCCGAGCGCGATCGTCTTGTTCGTGCCGTGGTAGTCGCTCGACCCGGTGACGAGCAGGCCGAGCTCACCGGCCAGCTCACGGGTGCGGGCCCGCGTCGGCGCGTCGTGGTTGGGGTGGTCGGCCTCGACGCCGGTGAGCCCGTGCGCGGCCAGGCCGGCGAGGGTGTCCTCGCTGATCGTGGCGCCGCGGCTGAAGGCGAAGGGGTGCGCGATGACCGTGACGCCGCCGGCCGCGGCGATCATGTCGATGGCCTCCTCGACCGGCGTGTCGCGACGGGCGACGTAGTAGCCGCGGCGCGGGCTGAGGTAGTCGGCGAAGGCCTCGTCGACGGACTTGACCAGCCCGGCCCGGACCAGCGCCTGGGCCAGGTGCGGGCGCCCGGGCGGCGAGTCCTCGGGAAGGAGGCCGAAGATCTCGTCGGCGTCGACGGGGAGGCCGTCGGCGGCCATCCGTTCGGCCATCCGGCGCAACCGCGTGCGGCGCTCGACGCGCAGCCGGGTCTGCTCGGTGACGACGGGTTCGGACGTCGGGTCGAAGAGGTAGGCCAGCAGGTGGACGCTGATCTGGCGGCCGGTCTCGGGGTCGATCGAGACGGTCGAGAGCTCGGCGCCGGGAACCAGCGTCAGGCCTGGTGGGATGGCCGCGGAGGCCGGAGCCCAGCCCGCGGTGGTGTCGTGGTCGGTGATCGCGACGACGTCGAGCCCGGCTCTCGCGGCCGCGGCGACGAGCCCGGCCGGCGAGTCGGTGCCGTCGGAAGCGGTGGAATGGGCGTGCAGGTCGATGCGCATCGGGTCCATTGTCGACGATGCGCTCGGTCACACCCTCGCCGGGGACGGCTCAGCCGACGGGCTTCTTGCCGCGGGCGGCCCGCTGGGCCTTGATCATCGAGAAGCGCTCGGCCTGCTTCTGCTTGTCGCCGAAGACGAGCTCCGAGATCGTGTCGTAGAACTCTTCGGGACGCGGCAGGTAGTCGATCTTGTTGAGGGCCTGGATCTGGCCGGCCGACTCGACGACCATCGTGCCGTAGCCCATCATGCGGCCGGTGGCGGTGCGCACGTAGCTGAGGTCGGTGACCTTGCTGATCGGCATCATCAGCACCTTGGTGGTGAACACCCCGGTGGTCATCACGAACCGCTTGTCGGTGACCACCAGGCGCTCGACCCACCACTCCATCACCACGTAGGCGAACCGCAGCACGACGAGCAGCGCGACGTACCAGAGGAGGTTCTGGCCGATGTACAGCGCCGGTGGCAGCAGGTAGGACACCAGGACGCAGACGGCCAGCAGAGCGGCCGCTTCGAAGGTGTCCCACAGCAGCACCGCCCAGTGGCGGCGGATCCGGATGACCCGCCGCTCGGTGTCGAGGAGGTACTCGTCGGGATCGCGAGGCGCGAACATGGTTCGAGGGTAGCCCCGCGATCAGCCCTTGAACACGTTGCTGACGAAGGTGATCACCGATTCGGCCGAGTCCCGGAGGAAGTCGACGATGTTGCCGACAAGGCCAGCGGCCTGACCCGGCTGGGCAATGACGAAGAACAGCACCAACGCGATACCGGCGAGGCCCGCAATCTTCTTCACGTTCACCGCGATCAAATCCCGTCTCTTACGGTGACACCGGACAACAGCAGAAATCCTGACTTTTACGTTGTACCGCACTGAACAGGCACGCGGGAGGTAAGTCCCGCGCTTGGGGCAGCACGCGGTCCGAAGTGTACCGTATGGCTACTCTCCGTGTACAGGACATCGGTTTTCAAGTCGGTCACGTCTACCGTTGGGGACATGGGAGCACCCGGGGACGCCACGATCCGCTGCGTGGGCGGGATCGCGTTCGACGCACATGGCCGCTTGCTGCTCATCCGGCGTGCGAACGACCCCGGTTCGGGGCAATGGTCTCTGCCGGGTGGCCGAGTCGAACCGGGCGAAACGGACGAAGTGGCCGTAGTCAGGGAGCTCTTCGAGGAGACGGGACTCGACGTGATTCCCGGCACACTGGTCGGAACCGTGACCCGCGGGCCGTACGAAATCCACGACTACTGGTGCACGGTGGCCGGCGGAGTCCTCACGGCGGGTGACGACGCTTCGGACGCCCGTTGGGCCGATGCGGCAGACCTTTCGAGGCTCGAGGCCGCCGGGAAACTGGTGGACCTGCTTTACGTCACGCTCCGCGACTGGAAAGCGCTCCCGCGAGGCTGAAAGGGCCGGGTCCGGTGTCTTGAATGAGTCATTCAGGGGTTCGGAGGTCCTGAATGCCTCATTCAGGACACCGTCGAGAAGTCCCCGACACCAGCCCACCCTCCCTGGGGCCTCCCCGCTTCCAGCGGATCGGCGCGGCCCGACGAAGTGCGGGAAAGACCCGAGCCCGGCGTGAGCCGTCCCCATCACTGCCGACCCCGGTTACGGCACCTCCGGCGGGCCCGATAGCCGTGAAGGCCCCCTTGATGGCCCTGAGAGCCGGTAAGGAGGCCTTCACGGCACGTCAGAGCGGCAGCCAGGTCATCCGTTGCCCGTGCGGCGCGGTCCGGGCCAAGGCATGGGCCTCCGCCTTCCCGCCCTCCCACCGCACAAGCCCCAGCGTCGCCAAGCCGTCACCGCCGGCGAGGTCATCACGCCCCGGCAGCACCAGCTCCAACCCTGCGCCGTAGAACTCCTCCGAAACCCACCACAACGGCCGCGAAGCCGCCAGCGAAGCCAGTGAAGCGACGAACTCGGCACGCCGTTCGGCCGGGAAGTACGCCAGCGCGTGGCTCGTCACCACCACCAGCGGCCCCTCCAGCGACGAAGCCGCCGAGGCCAGGTCGTCGACGCCGTCGCCGGTGATGAGCCGGGGCCGGTGCTTGGCCTGCTCGGCCGCCGCCGTCCTCAGCAGGCGGATGCGGTCCGGCTGGTCGGCCCAGACGCACGCCTCCAGCCACGCCAGCTCGTCCTCGTCTGAAAGGTCCACCGGGGCGCGGTCCAGGCCGGCCCGGTCGAGCACGGACAGCTTCTTCGGCAGCTTCGGCGCCACCGCGCCGGGCGCCAGGTCGAGGGCGCAGTGCAGCCCGACCGGGGTCTTCGCGGGGCCCGCCGTCAGCTGCTCGCCGCCGTCGCACTGGTAGCGGTAGCCGAAGCGGTCCAGGCCCAGCAGGAGCCCGGCGCTGCAGCCGACTTCCAGCAGCGACACCTTCCCGCCCGCTTCCTTCGCCGCCCGCGCCACGCCGGGGTACAGCAGCGCGGCCCGGCGGACCTCGTTCGTCTGCGTGTACCGCGACGAAATCAGCGCCCGGGCCTTCTCGGCCCGCTCCAGCAGGAACGACCGGAACAGCGGCCAGGTCTCCGAGTCGACGCCGTCGAAGCCGCCCAGCGACGGGTAGTACCGCGAGAGCGGGTGGATGGGGTCGGCCTGCACGAGCCGGTGCGCCGTCGCCATCAGCAGCGTCCCGCGCACCTCGCCGTCACGGGCCGAGGCGAGCAGCCCGGCGACGTCGTCGTCCGAAGCCGCCTGCAGCGCCAGGTGCTCGTACAGCGGCGAGACGCCACGTGCCTCGACTTCCGCGAACGTGCGGAGAACTTCCTTGATGCGGTCCAGGTCCATCAGCGCCTCATCCGTGTACACAGCCTCATTCGTGCGGCACCGGCCGGCCCGGCTGCTCCCCGCCCCGAGTTTCCCCGTAGGAGCGCTTCGGCACCATCACCTTCCGCCGGAAGGTGCACACGATCAGGCCGTCCTGCTTGTAACCGCGCGTCTCGACGTACACGACGCCGCGGTCGTCCTTGGACTTCGACGGCGTCTTGTCCAGCACCTCCGTCTCGCCGTAGATGGTGTCGCCGTGGAAGGTCGGCTTGACGTGCTTCAGCGACTCGACCTCGAGGTTCGCGATCGCCTTGCCCGAGACGTCGGGCACCGACATCCCGAGCAGCAGCGAGTAGACGTAGTTGCCGACCACGACGTTCTTGCCGAAGTCGGTGGTCTCCCCGGCGTAGTGCGCGTCCAGGTGCAGCGGGTGGTGGTTCATGGTGAGCAGGCAGAAGAGGTGGTCGTCGTATTCGGTGACCGTTTTGCCCGGCCAGTGCTTGTAGACCGCACCGACCTCGAACTCCTCGTAGTACCGGCCGAACTGCACTCGTCTTCTCCTCTTCCGCGTAACACCGCGTGAGCC
The DNA here is from genome assembly GCF_055565395.1 of Amycolatopsis sp. NPDC028719. NCBI lineage: Bacteria > Bacillati > Actinomycetota > Actinomycetes > Pseudonocardiales > Pseudonocardiaceae > Amycolatopsis > Amycolatopsis sp. NPDC028719. The sequence continues at coordinate 174,925 of NZ_JBVHUL010000012.1, read as the reverse complement.
TGGTACGACACGCATCCGTAGTGAGGAGTACCCTCAACCATTGGTTCTCGTGCGTCAACGCGAGCCCCACCACTCTGCAGTCCCAACCGCGCTGCACCCGGCCCGAAGGAGGTGAGGAACCCCGATGAGTAGTGGCGATAGTCCGCTCCCTAGTACTCCCAGCGTTCCCACCACACCCGCCGGCCGGCTCATCTCCTGGTAGGCCCTTTCCCGGGAACGCTGGTGTCGCCGGGCGGACGCGTTCCGCCCCTGGTCAGTCGTCTCGCACGACCATCGCACGACGCCCAGGAGATCCCATGCCTGCCATTCCCTCGCTCGGCGGCCTTCGCGGCCGCGGCAACAAGGGCGCCGTCCCCGTCCGCCCGGTCCCGGTGCCGCTGTCCGCGTACGTCGTGGACTGCGCGGTGTACGTCGCGGGCGAGCGCCTTCCCGGCCGCTGGACGCACATCGAAGCGATCAAAGAGGTCCGCAAGCGCCACGAGGGCTTCGTCTGGATCGGGCTGCACGAGCCCGACTCCCAGCAGATCCAGGGCATCGCGGAGACCTTCGGGCTGCACGAGCTCGCCGTCGAGGACGCCCTCGAAGCACACCAGCGCCCGAAGCTGGAGCGCTACGACGACACGCTCTTCCTGGTGGTCAAGACCGTCCGGTACGTCGAACACGAGTCCCCCACCACGGCGAACGAGATCGTCGAGACCGGCGAGCTCATGGTGTTCCTCGGCCGGGACTTCGTGATCACCGTCCGCCACGGGAACCACTCGGGCCTGGCGCGCCTGCGCCGCGAGCTCGACGACGACGCCGAGCGCCTGCAGCTCGGCCCGGCCGCGGTCGTGCACGCGATCGCCGACCACGTCGTCGACCACTACCTCGACGTCACGGGCCGCATCGAGAACGACATCGACGTCATGGAGGCGCAGGTCTTCGCGCCCCGGTCGCAGGTGAGCGCCGAGCAGATCTACCTGATGAAGCGGGAGGTGCTGGAGCTGCGCCGGGCGGTGATGCCCCTGGCCACGCCGGTCCAGCGCCTGGCCGAGGGCTACACGCGGCTGGTGCCGGACGAGGTCCGCTCCTACTTCCGCGACGTCGCCGACCACCTCACGACCGTGTCCGAGCGGGTCGCGGCGTTCGACGAGCTGCTGTCCACCCTGGTCGACGCGACGGTCGCGAAGATCTCCCTGCAGCAGAACACCGACATGCGCAAGATCACGTCGTGGGCGGCGATCATCACCGTGCCGACGATGATCGCGGGCATCTACGGGATGAACTTCGACTACCTGCCCGAGCTGCACTGGAAGTTCGGGTACCCGCTGGTGATCACGGTGATCCTGGCGATCTGCCTGTTGCTGTACCGAATATTCCGGAAGAACGGCTGGCTCTAGTCCCCCCTCTTCCCCACCGGAATGTTCGGAGAACCGCCATGTCCCGGATGCTGTCCAACCTGAAGTTCTGGGCGCTCGCGCTCAGCGTGCTGTGGATCGTCGTCATCACTTTCGTCATCGTCGCCGACCCGGGGTTCGCGCACGGCATGAAGTGACGCCGGTACGCCGTACCCTGGGTGCGTGCCGAAAGCGCTGGTCGTTTCCGACGAGGTCGACGAGCGGCTGTGGACCGACGCGGTCCGCGGCCGCGCCGTCGACCTCGTCATCGGCGCCGGCGACCTCCCCTACGACTACCTCGCGTTCCTCGCCGGCGCGCTCGACGCGCCGTGCGTGTTCGTGCCCGGCAACCACGACCCGGACCTGAGCGGCTACACGCGCTACGGCGGGCTGTCCATGAAGGACGGTTTCCCCACGGCCTGGCCGGGCCCGGCGGGCGGGATCAACGCCGACGGCCGGGTCGTCGACGTCGCAGGGCTCCGGGTCGCCGGGCTCGGCGGCTCGATCCGCTACAACGACGGGCCGAACCAGTGGACGCAGCGCCAGCAGGCCCGCCGGGCCCGTGGCCTGGTGCGGCGCGCGAAGTGGCGGCGCCGCCGCGACGGCCGTGACGTCGACATCCTGCTGACGCACTCGCCGCCGCTGGACCTCGGCGACCGGGCGGACCCGCCGCACCGCGGGTTCGCGTGCCTGCACCGGACGATCGACGTGCTGCGCCCGAAGTGGTTGCTGCACGGGCACATCCACCCCCACGGCGAGCCGGTGCCGGACCGGGTCGTCGGCGAAACCCGGATCCGCAACGTGGTGGGCCACCGGATCATGGAGTTCTCATGAAAGAGACGGGGTTCCCCCGCGCCGACGCGGAGAACGACTTCCTCCGCGCGCGCCGGGGCCAGGTGCTCTCGCGGCTCTCGACGTGGCTGCGCCGCGAGCCCGACGACGTCAACATCATGCTGCCGTTCCACGAGGTGGTGGAGGCGCTCGGCTACCTCGGCGAGAGCCGGATCGGCCTGCGGGTGATCAAGCTGGACTCGATCGCCGGCACGGTCGACCGCAGCCGCGACTTCGACCGCCGCTTCCGCCCGACGTCCGGCCGGGTCCGCGAGCGCTGGGAACGCCTGGCGCTGGCGGCCCGCCGCGGCGAGGAGATCCCGCCGATCGAGGTGTACCGCGTGGGCGAGCTGCACTTCATCATCGACGGCCACCACCGGGTCTCGGTCGCGATCGCCCAGGGACTGTCCACAATAGAGGCGTCGGTGACGGTCGTCCGGACCAAACTGGATCCCAGCGGCATCCGCCACCGCGGCGACCTGATCGTCAAGGACTACCGGCGGCTGTTCCTGGAGCGGGTGCCGCTGACCGGCCACGCGCGGGCGTCGGTGATCGTGTCGGACCCGTGGGACTACGCGAAGCTGGGCGAACACGTGGAGGCGTGGGGCTTCCGGCTGATGCAGGACGAGGGAAAGTTCTGCGACCGGGCGAGCATCGCGCAGCGCTGGTTCGACGAGGAGTTCGTCCCGGTGGTGGGCATGCTGCGGCAGGCGGACCTGATCGGCGAGCGCACCGAGGCGGAGGCGTACATGTGGGTGGCGGCGGAGCGCTACCGCCTGATCCGGACGCACCGCTGGGACGACGACGTGATCGAGACGCTCCGTTCCCGCCGCTCCTGAAGCGGCCCCACGTGGGGTTTGGTGTTTTTTGCGGGACGGAAAACCAACTTGGTGTGTTTTCCTTCACCACACCCAACCTGGGGGGCTTGGGAATCCGCCCCCAGGTTAACACCCG
>NZ_JBVHUL010000012.1:0-171754 GCF_055565395.1 Amycolatopsis sp. NPDC028719 | reverse complement strand
CTCCGTTCCGAAAGCCCCCCGGTGTGGCGTTCGGTGCGTCAGACGCACCGAACGCCACATTGGGTGCGTCTGACGCAACCAACGCCACATTGGGGCGCTAGAGATCCAGCCCTGAGGTCAACGCCAGCTGCCGCACCTGATCCAGCGTGAGCGTCGGCTCGGGGCGCTGGGCCGGGAGGCTCACGCCCGCGCGCTCCAGCACCCCGCTGTTGTTCGACGAAAACTGCACGACCGCGTCCGGGGTGGCCAGTGCCACGCGGTGGGTCAAGACGTCGCCGGAGCGCAGCGTCGACAGCCACAACACGCCCTGAGGTGTCTGTTCCCGGCGGCAGAGGATCTCCCCCGGTTCTTCGCACGGCGGCCCGCCCGAGTTCGCGCTGGGCACGATCACGACGTACACCGAGCCGGAACCCCGCGCGTCGGTCACCCGGACCCCCAGGTGGAACAACGCGTCCCGCGGCGCGTCCCCGGCGGGGTCCGCGATCAGGTGGAACGGGTCCTCCGGCGGGACCTCCCCCGGGATCGTCAGGCGTGTGATCTGCGCATCCGGGTCGAGCATCGACCGGACGGCGTGGCCGATGACACAGCTCAACCGGTCGACCAGCGCCGAACGCGTGTCCGACGCCGACGGACACGGCCGTGCGGCCACCGGATCCCGGTGCGGCAGCACCACCACGGCCAGGCCCAGCGCGAGCACCACCACGGTGAGCGCCACCACGCCCGTGAGCAGGTGTTGCCGGCGCGATCGGCGGGCCGCCGAAAGCACGCCGTCTTCGGAGAGACCCAGCGGGGGCTCGCCTTCGGTCACGTAGGCCGTCAACGCGGTCCGGACGTCTTCCATCACCGCTCCTCCGCCGTCGGCGCGGGCAGGACCGCGCGCAGGGCTTCGACCCCGCGGGCCGTCTGGGACTTGACCGTGCCCTCGGCGACGCCGAGCAGCGAAGCGACCTCCGCCACCGGGAGGTCTTCGAGGAACCGCAGCACGACCATCGCGCGCTGCCGCGGCGTGAGATCGGCCAGCGCGCGTTCGACGTCGAGCCGTACGGGGGTGTCGCGGCCCGGCGGCGACTCCCGTTCCGGCACCACGGACGTCACGTACTCGCGGCCCGAGGTCCGCCGGCCGGCCAGGAACAGGTTCAGCAGGATGCGGCGCGCGTACGCGTCGACGGTGTCCGGGCGCACCCGCCGCCAGCGCCGGTACAGCTGCACGAACATGGCCTGGACCAGGTCTTCGGCCGCGTGCCAGTCACCGCAGAAGGCGAAGGCCACCCGGCGGAACCGCTGCACGCGCGCGGCGAAGTACTCGCTGAAATCGAGGTCTCTCGACGCCCCCACCCGGCCCTCCTTCGCACGTTCTCAGTGTTACTAGTGCGCGGAGGGCCGGGAAGGTTCAAGCGAAATCACATGTGCACGGCACCGGGGGCGGCTTCGCCCTTCGGAACGCCCGGGCGCAGCAGCAGGCCGCTGAGCACCGCACCCCCCGCGAAGATCACCGCGGCCCAGGTGAACGCCGTCGTGTAGCTCTCGATCGACGCCTCGGCCGCGAGCTGCGGCGTCGGGACCTTGCCCGCGAGGTACGACGTCGCCGCGTTACCGGCCAGCGTCGAGAGCAGCGCCGTGCCGATCGAGCCGCCGACCTGCTGCATCGTGTTGACCGCGGCCGACGCGACACCCGCGTCGCGCGCCTCGACGCCGAACGTCGCGACGCTCATCGCCGGCGCCATCGCCAGGCCGATGCCGAAGCCCATCACCAGCAGCGGGCCGAGCACGCCGGACGCGTACGTGCTGTCGAGACCGATGCCGCTCAGCCAGAACAGCCCGACCGCCGCGATGGCCATGCCCGTCGGCACCAGCGGACGCGGGCCGAAGCGGGGCAGCAGGACCGCCGTCGCCGTCGTGGCGGCCAGCATCAGCGTCGCGACCATCGGCAGGAACCCGAGGCCGCTCTGGATCGGTGTGAACTGCAGGTTCTGCTGCACGTAGAACGTCAGGAACAGGAAGATCGCGAACATGCCGATGGCCAGCAGGAACATCGCCAGGTACGAGCCGCCGCGGTTGCGGTCCAGCAGCACGCGCAGCGGGAGCAGCGGGTGCGAGACGCGCTGCTGCAGCCACACGAACACGCCCAGCAGCACGACGCCGGCCGCGAGGAAGCCCCACACCGAGACCGCCGACCACGAGTCCGACTCGGCGTTCGCGAAGCCGTAGACCAGCGCGAACAGACCGGCCGACGCGGTGACCGTGCCCGGCAGGTCGAGCTTCGGGCGCGGGCCGGCGTCCTTCTGGTTGCTCAGGAGGACGGAGCTGCCGACGAACGCGGCGACGGCGAAGATGATGTTCACGAACATGCACCAGCGCCAGTCGAGGTACTCGGTGAGCACGCCGCCGAGCAGCAGCCCGACCGCCGCGCCGCCACCGCCGATGGCGCCGAACACGCCGAACGCGCGGCCGCGTTCCTTCGGGTCGGTGAACGTCGTGGTGAGCAGCGAGAGCGCGGCCGGCGCGAGCAGCGCGCCGAACACGCCCTGCGCCGCGCGGGCGATCAGCAGCATTTCGATGTTGGTCGCCGCGCCTCCGAGCGCGGACACGGCGGCGAAGCCGGCCAGGCCGACGAGCAGGGCGTTCTTGCGGCCGAAGAGGTCCGCGAGCCGCCCGCCGAGCAGCAGCAGGCTGCCGAACGCGAGCGCGTAAGCCGTGACGACCCACTGGCGGGCGTCGTTGGAAAAGCCCAGGTCGACCTGGGCGGACGGCAGCGCGATGTTCACGACGGTCGCGTCCAGCACCACCATCAGCTGCGCCAGGCCGATCATCACCAGGATCAGCCACCGTCTGGCGTGGTGGGGGTTGTCGGCGGCGCGCGCGTCCCCCGACGGCGCGACGACGAGCGTGGATTCGGACATGGGTGTCCCCTCACTGGGAGTGATCAGGAAGCTATGTGGAGTAGGTATCTCCCCTTACGCGACCCAAGGTACACAAGAACCGGAGAAGGTGCCTCTACTTCATTGGTAGACTGGGACGCATGACACGGGACGCAGGTCCCGCCGCACCGGCGCGGCCGCTGCGGCGCGACGCCGAACTCAACCGCCGCCGCATCCTCGCGTCGGCCCGCGAAGTCTTCGGACGCCGGGGCCTCGAGGCCACGCTCGACGACATCGCCCACCACGCCGGTCTCGGCGTCGGCACGGTCTATCGCCGGTTCCCCAGCAAGGAACACCTGGTCGAGGCCATGTTCGCCGAGCGGATGGAGGAGATCGGCGACCTCGCCGAGAAAGCGCTGAAGGCCGAAGACGCCTGGCAGGCGTTCGTCGACTTCACCTGGAAGTCGATCGAACTCCACTCCGGCGACCGCGGGCTCCGCGAGATCATGCTGTCCAACAAGTTCGGCCACGAGCACGTCGCCGACGCGAAGGCCCGCATGGTGCCGTTGATCACAAGGCTCGTCGAACGGGCCCAGGAGGCGGGCGGCCTGCGGCCCGACTTCTCCCCGACCGACATCCCCCTGCTGCACATGATGGTCGGCTCGGCGATCGAGTTCACGTCCGCGGTGGAGCCGGACCTGTGGCGCCGCTGCCTCGCGATGCTCCTGGACGGGCTGCGCGCGCAGCCCGGCAAGCCGTCGGAGCTGCCACACCCGCCGCTCGACGTGGACGAAGTCGACGAAGCGATGTCCTGCTGGCGCCCCTGATGGGGTGATCGGCGCGGGATCCCGGCGCCGCCCTCCCGCCCGGACACTGCTGCCCGCGCGATCATGGCGACGGGGAGGTGCGCGGGTTGGCGTATTACAGCGTTCCGGCGATTCGACGGCTGCAGCTGGGCCGGGAGCTCAAGGCCTGGCGAGAAAAGGCGGGCCTGACGCTGGAACAGGCCGGCGGAGACCTCGACATCTCGAAGAGCACGCTGTCGAGGCTGGAGAAGGGGCAGGGGGCGATCCACCCGCTGCACGCCCGGGCGATGGCGGAGCTCTACCGCGTGCCCGAGGACGATCTGGCGGAGCTGGTCGAGATCGCGCGAGAGGCGCGGCGGCCCAACCAGAACCGGATCGAAGGGGTGTCGGTCAACAGCTATCCGGCGCTGGAGGCCGAGGCGGTCTCGGTGCGGAACTTCGAGCTGGCGTACGTGCCCGGGCTCCTGCAGACCGAGGAATACGCGAGTGCGCTGTTCGCGGACCTGGGCACCCGGAAACGCAACCACCAGCTCCACGTGCGAATGCGCCGCTGTGAGCGGCTGCGGGGCGAGAATCCGCTCAGCCTGGACGCGATCGTCGACGAAACCGCACTCGTGCGCCGGGTCGCCGAGCCGCACGTGCTGGTGTCCCAGGTGTTGCACATCCTCGAGCTGACCGAGCTGCCCCGGGTGCGGGTCCAGATCGTCCCGGCGGACATGGGGCCCCACGTCGGCCTGCGTGGCGCCTTCTCGATCCTCAGCTTTCCGGAAGACACGATCAGCGACCTCGGCTACGTTGACCACGCCGCCGGGAACCTGCAGCTGGTCAAGGGAACCCAGATTGCCCAGCTATCCAGGCAGTTCCGCACTCTTGCTAAGGTTGCTCTCGGCGAGAATGAGACCTGCGAGCGACTTCTCCGGCTCGCGGATCAGCTGAGCGCATAGGGGTGAGCTGTGGAAATGGCTTGGCGCAAGAGCAGCTACAGCGGCGGGGAAAACACCGCTTGCGTCGAAGTTGCCTTCACTCCACCCGCCGTGGCGGTGCGGGACTCGAAGGATCCCTCCGGCCCGCACTTCGCCGTCGACGCCTCTGCCTGGCGCGGCTTCCTCGGCACCGTCACCACCGCCGTCACTCGGACGGAATGATCGCCCACATGATCAGGTAGGCCACGAACTGCGGCCCGGGCAGCAGGCACGACAGCACGGCCAGCAGCCGCACCGTACTGGTCTTCATGCCCCATCGCTGGGCGAGACCCGCGCACACACCGCCGATCATGCGGCCGTAGCGGGGACGGGACAGCCGTCGGGTGGTGACCGGTGCGCTCATCGTCTTTCCCTTTCCTCGTGCTTCGGAGAACTTCCGATATCTCCACTTCACCACCGGAGTACCCGCTTCCGCATCGCTCGCGGGAAGGATCCTTCCCTTAGGGGACGGCAAAAGCGAAAATCGTTCGGCAGGCCCGGCGAAACCCGGGAAACCGGCGTGGAATCCGGTGACCAGCGCGTTCTCGTGACCGGGCGCGAAAAACAATGAGAGATGTCCCCGTCAGGGCTGGCTTTTCCGCTCGATGCGGTGATACTTGCACACCGTGTACCCGCGTCTGCAGTCCTTGGTCGTCGCCATGCTCTGCGCCCTGCTCGCCGCCGGGTGCGCGAAGACCCAGGCCGCTCCCGAACCGTCGTCCGGGCCGACGCCGCTGACCGCGTCGGCCGCGCTCGGGGACTTCGAGACCGTCGACTACTGCAGCCTGCTCGACGTGCCCGCCGTCGCACCCGGCGCGGTCGTCACCCCGACGTTCGAGAAGTGCCGGGCCGACGCCGGCGGGCGCACGATCCTCGTCGGGCCGCTGGCCTTCGACTCCGACCCGAACATCAAGCCCTACTCCTACGAGGGCGCCGTGCCCGACGGCGTCGCGGTGCAGCAGTCGATGTTCAACGACCAGAGCGCCTGCACCCGCGCGATCACCTTCGCCGACGGCAACCGGCTCGACCTCTCGGTCACCGACAGCGGCGCCGACCAGGCCGCCCGCTGCGGGGTCGCGGACGCGGCGGTCGGCTCGGTGCTGACCGCGGTCACCGCGAACAAGGTGCGGCGGCTGACGTTCCCGGAGCGCTCGTGGGGCCTCGTGGCGCCCTGCGCGATGCTGGACAGTCCCGACCTCGACGCCGTCGCGGGCGCCGGGAGCCGGCCGACGACCGGCTTGTCCGGGCACAGCTGCATCCGCGGCAAGGTGAGCCTCAAGCTGACGGTGCAAACCGACGAGCCGGCGACTCCCGCCGAGCCGGTGGGCGGGCGCGAGGCACGGGTCCGCGTGGCGGGCGCGTTCTGCCTGGTCGACACCACGCAGCCGGCACGGGGCCTGCCGGGCCGTCGCGAGCTGGCGGAGCTCAGCGTGGTGGAGACGGCGGGCACGGCCGGCGACGGCACGTGCGCGCTGGCTCGCACCGCGGCGAACGCGATCCTCCCGCGATTGCCCGTGGCGTAGCCCGGCACCTTTTCTCGAAACTTTTCTCCGGGGATTGTCGAACGGCGGCGAGCCGGTTCGTAGCCAAGGTGAGAGACCGGCAACGAGCGGTCGACCCGGAGGAAGGGGCCTGAGATGAAGCAGTACCTGCTGGCCGTCCAGCTCGACGAGAGCGCGCCGCCGGAGTCCGAAGCAGCCGTGCAGGCCCAGCTGGCCCGCACCGGCAAGGTCACCGACGAGATGAAGGCCGCCGGGGTGTGGGTGTTCGTCGGCGGCCTGCAGCACTCGGACGCTTCCACGGTCGTCCGCACGCCGGGTGGCACGACCACGCTCACCGACGGCCCGTTCGCCGAGACGAAGGAACAGCTCGGCGGGTTCTGGGTGATCGAGGCCGACGACCTCGACCAGGCGCTGATCTGGGCCGAGAAGTGCTCGCTGGCCTGCGAGCAGCCGATCGAAGTGCGTCCGTTCGACGACGGTTCGCGCCGGCGCTGATGGACCTCGACGGCGTCTACCGGGCGGAGTACGGCCGGTGCGTGGCCACGCTGACGCGCCTCCTCGGGGACATCGGGCTCGCCGAGGAAGCGGTGCAGGACGCGTTCGCGGTGGCCGTCACGAAGTGGGACGAAGCGCTGCCGCCGAACCCCGGCGCGTGGATCGTGACCACCGCCCGCAACCGGGCGATCGACCGCCTGCGCCGGGAGTCCACCCGCGAAGCCCGGCACGCGCAGGCGTTGCTGCTGCACCAATCCGACGAGCTGGAGGAGGTGGGACCTGTGCGCGACGACCAGCTCCGCCTGATCTTCACCTGCTGCCATCCCGCCCTCTCGCCGCTCGCGCGGACCGCGCTGACCCTGCGCCTGCTCGGCGGGCTCGAGGTGCCGGAGATCGCGCGCGCCTACCTCGTGCCGGAAGCGACCATCTCGCAGCGGATCGTCCGCGCGAAGAAGAAGATCCGCGACGCCGGCATCCCCTACCGGGTGCCGGACGCCGCCGAGCTCCCCGGCCGGCTGGCCTCGGTGCTCACCGTGCTGTACCTGATCTTCAACGAGGGCTACGCGTCGACGTCCGGGGAGCTGCTGCGGACGGACCTGTGCGCCGACGCCGTCCGCCTGGCGCGGGCGCTCGCCGAGCTGATGCCGGACGAGCCGGAGGTGCTCGGGCTGCTGGCGCTGCTCCTGCTCACCGAAGCCCGGCGGCCCGCCCGCGTGAGCCCCTCGGGTGAGCTGGTGGTGCTCGCGGAGCAGGACCGGTCGCGGTGGAACCGGGAGCTGATCGCCGAGGGGCACGCGCTGGTGCGGCGGTGCCTGCTCCGCAACCGGCCGGGGCCGTACCAGCTGCAGGCGGCGATCAACGCCGTGCACACCGACGGGCCGTCGACCGACTGGACGCAGGTGCTGGCGCTCTACGACCAGCTGCTGGCGCAGAACCCGTCGCCGGTCGTCGCGCTCAACCGCGCGGTCGCCGTCGCCGAGGTGCACGGCCCGGCGCTGGCGCTGGCCACCATCGAACACCTGGACCTGCCGGGCTACCACCTGCTGCCCGCCACCCGGGCCGACTTCCTCACCCGGCTCGGCCGGACCGCCGAAGCGGTCGCCGCCTACGACGAGGCGATCGCCTTGGCCGGCAACGAAACCGAACGCACCTTCCTGGAGGCTCGGCGAGCACGCCTGGCTTCGGCAAATCACTGAAAAGGAGATTTCACCATGACCGCGATCTACACGTTCGACGTCTTCTGCAGCCTCGACGGCTTCGGCGACCACCACGGCGACTGGGGCGGCTACTGGGGCAAGCAGGGCCCCGAGCTGCTCGCGCACCGCCTCGCCCAGTACGAGCAGGAGCAGCGGATCGTCTTCGGCGCCACCACGTTCCGGATGACCGCCGAGATGCTGAGCGCCGTTCCCGAGGACGACCTCGACCCGTGGGTGGCGCGGCTGCACAACCTGCCGGCCACCGTGGTGTCGAACACCCTCGAAGACCCGCTCGGCTGGCCGGACGCGACCATCCTGAGCGGCGACGCCGTCGACGTCGTGGCCCGGCTCAAGAAGGAATCCGACGTGCCGCTGCGCTCGCACGGCAGCCTGGCGATGAACCGCGCGCTGCTGGCCGCCGGCATGGTCGACCGCGTCCAGGTGACGCTCTACCCGGTCATCACCGGCAAGACCGGCGAGGGGCCCATCTTCGCCGGCGCGGAGGACTTCGACCTCGAGCTCCTCGAGACCCGGACGCTCGACGGCAACATCCAGGAGCTTGTCTACCGCCCGACCCTGCACCCCTGAAAGCCGTGAATGGCACATCGAGGGACTTGAAGTCCCTCGATGTGCCATTCACGGACCTGCGGCTCAGTCCTCGTAGGTGAGGTTCTTGCCGTTGGACGGGTCGAACAGCTTGATCTTGTCCGCGTCGTACCAGATCTCGAGGTCCGAGTTCTCCTTCGCGGACGACTCCGCCGACAGGCGGGCCACGATCTGGGACTCCGAACCCGGGACGTCGGCCGAACCGCTGTCCGCGGCCAGCTCGGCGAGTTCGGCGGAGGTCGCCGTCTCGCCTTCGAGCGTGAAGTGGGCGAACTTCTCCGAACCCATCGACTCGAGGACGTCGATGTGCGCGGTGAACGTGCCGCCGCCCGTCTTCTGCCCGGCCTCGACCAGCGCCGCGTCCTCGAAGTGCTCCGGCCGGATGCCGACCAGCACCTCGCGGGGCGCGCCCGCCTTCTCCACCAGCCGCCGGACCCGGTCGGTGAGCGGCGTGGTGCCCAGCGGGCTGTGCAGCTCGTTGTTCTCCAGCGTGGCCGGCACGAAGTTCATCGACGGCGAGCCGATGAACCCCGCGACGAACAGGTTGGCCGGGTTGTCGTAGAGGAACTGCGGCGAGCCGATCTGCTGCACGAAACCGCCGCGCAGCACCACGACCCGGTCGCCCAGGGTCATGGCTTCGGTCTGGTCGTGCGTGACGTACAGCGTCGTCGTGCCGAGCTGCTTCTGGATCTTCGACACCGACGTCCGCATCTGGCCGCGGAGCTTGGCGTCCAGGTTGGACAGTGGCTCGTCCATCAGGAACGCCTTCGGGTTCCGGACGATCGCCCGGCCCATCGCGACGCGCTGCCGCTGGCCACCGGAGAGGTTGGCCGGCTTGCGGTCCAGGTGCGCGTTGAGGTCGAGGATGGACGCGGCTTCCTCCACCTTCGCCCGCACCGTCTTGTCGTCGACCTTCGCCAGCCGCAGCGGGAACGCCATGTTCTCCCGGACGCTCATGTGCGGGTAGAGCGCGTAGGACTGGAACACCATCGCGATGTCCCGGTCCTTCGGAGCCTTCTCGTTGACGCGCTTGCCGTCGATGCGCAGCTCGCCGGAGGAGATGTCCTCCAGGCCCGCCACCATGTTCAGCGTCGTCGACTTCCCGCAGCCGGACGGGCCGACCAGGATGATGAACTCGCCGTCGGCGATGGTGATGTCCACTTCGGACACCGCGAGCGCGCCGTCGGGGTACTTCTTCGACACCTTGTCGAGGACGATTTCAGCCATGACTACCCCTTCACCGCACCGGAGGTCAGCCCCGCCACGATGCGACGCTGGAAGAACAACACGAACACAATGATCGGGATGGTGATGACGACCGCGGCCGCGCTCACCTGTCCCGTCGGGTCCTCGAACTGCGAGGACCCGGTGAAGAACGACAGCGCCGCCGGCACCGTGCGCGACGCCGTGGTCGACGTCAGCGAGATGGCGAACAGGAAGTCGTTCCAGCAGAAGATGAACACCAGGATCGCGGTGGTGAACACACCCGGCGCGGCCAGCGGCGCGATCACCTTCCGGAACGCCTGGGCCGGCGTCGCGCCATCCATCTTCGCCGCTTTTTCCAGCTCCCACGGGATTTCCCGGAAGAACGCCGAAAGCGTGTAGATCGACAGCGGCAGGGCGAACGTGATGTACGGCAGGATCAGGCCGGGCCAGGTGTCGAACAGCCCGAGGTTCCGCTCGATGTTGAACAGCGGAGTCACCAGCGACACCTGCGGGAACATCGCGATCAGCAGCGAAAGCCCGACCAGCAGCTGCTTGCCGGGGAACTCCAGCCGCGCGATCGCGTACGCGGCCATCGTGCCCAGCACCACCGCGATCACCGTCGAGATGATCGCGATGCCGATCGAGTTGACCAGCGCCAGCAGGAACTCCGACGTCTGGAAGATGTCCGCGTAGTTCTGCCAGGTCCACGACTGCGGGATGAACGACCCGTCGGTCAGCGTGTCCTTGGTCTTGAACGACAGCGAGACGACCCAGAGCACCGGCACCAGCGCGAACACCAGCACGAGGATGTCGACCAGGCCCCACCTGACTTTGCGGCCCGTCGTGACGGTTCCCATCACCATCAGCGCTTACCCCCGTCGTCCGAACCCGGTGCGGCCGTGCCGAACACCTTGATGAAGATGAAGGCGATGATCGCCACGGTGATGAAGATCAGCACCGCCATCGTCGACCCGATCCCGAGGTTGAGCCCCTTGACCAGGTTGTCGTAGGTCTGCATCGACACCGACCCGGTGTCCTGCGCACCACCGGTGAGCACGTAGATGTTGTCGAAGATCCGGAACGCGTCGAGCGTGCGGAACAGCAGCGCCACCAGGATCGCCGGCTTCATCACCGGCAGCATCACCTTCGTGAACCGCTGCCACGCGCTCGCGCCGTCCATCGCCGCGGCCTTGAGCAGGTCGTCCGGCACCAGCGCGAGGCCGGCCATCAGCAGCAGCGCCATGAACGGCGTGGTCTTCCACACCTCGGCGCCGATGATGATGAACATCGACGGCCACTGGTCGGTCAGCGGCGCCGCGTCCGCGGCCAGCCAGTTCGCCAGGTAGCCGGTCTTCGGCGTCCACGCGTAGTACCACGAGAACGCCGCGACGACCGTGACGATGCCGTACGGGATCAAGGCGACCGTGCGGACCAGGCCGCGCCCGACGAGCGTCCGGTGCATGACCAGCGCCAGCGCCATGCCGAGCACGAACTCGATCGCCACCGACACCACGGTCAGGAACATCGTGGTGCCGAACGCCGTCCACCAGTACGAGTTGGACAGCACGGCCCCGTAGTTGTCGAAGCCGACGAACTCCTGCTGCGCGGGGAACCGCAGGTCGTACCGCTGCAGCGACAGCCAGATCGAGTAGACGATCGGGTAGCCGGTGACCGCGATCATCACGAAGAACGCGGGCGCGCACAGCCAGAGCCCGAGCTTCCGCTCGGCCTTCTTCCCTTCGGACAGGGCGGGTTTGCCCTTCTTGCGGGACGTCGCCTCCTCGGCGACCGTGGCCCCGGAAGTGTCCGCCGGGCTCGAGTCCTGGACGGTCACGGGATCACTCCCTTCGACTGGAGCGCGTCGTTGAGCTGCTCGCGCAGCTTGTCCGCGGTGGCCTTCGGATCGATTTCGGCCGGCGGTGACAGGACCTTCGACATCACCGTCGACATGTTCTGGTACGCCGGGGTCAGCGGCCGGACGGCGGCGTCCTTCAGCGCGTCCAGGATGGAGTCGCGCATCGGGTACTTGATCGCCATGTTCGGGTTGTCGTCACCCGCCGGCTTCGACGGGTCGAGCGGCGTGTCGTTGTGGTACACCGATTCGATGGTCGGCGGCACACCGTCGTTGATCGCCGAGAACTTCTGGTTCTCCGCACTCCGCAGGCACAACGCCGCTTCGTACGCCTCCGGCTTGTGCTCCGACAACGAGCTGATCGCGAGGTCGTACCCGCCGATGGTGGTCTTGGCCGGCGTACCGGCCTGCGCCTCGGGGTAGACGGCCCACTTCATGTGCTGGACATCCGACGCCTTGTCCTTCGCGTAGGAGGCGTAGACGAACGGCCAGTTCAGTTCGAACGCGGCGTCACCGCGCTGGAACGTCTGCCGGACGTCGTCCTCCTTCGAGTTGGTCAGCGACGGGTCGGTGATCCCCGACGCGGTGATCTGCTTCAGCAGCGCCAGTGCCTTGACCGCGCCGTCGTCCATCACCACGGACTTGCCGTCGTCGGACAGGATGTGGCCGCCCATCGACTCCACGAGCGTGTTGTAGAAGACGACCAGGCCTTCGTACTGCGCGCCGGTGAAGACGATGCTGTACGGCTTGCCCTGCGCCTTCAGCTCCTTCGACTTCTGGATCATCTCGTCCCACGTCTTGGGTGGGGTCGGGGTGATCCGGTCGTCGTACCAGAGCAGCTGGATGTTCGTGTTCTTCGGGGCCGCGTAGAGCTTCCCGTTGTAGGTCGCCGTTTCCAGCGGCCCGTCCAGGACGCCTTCGGAGGCCGCGGCCTTGTTCTGGTCCTTCCACTCCTCGATCCACCCGGCTTCGGCGAACTCCGAAACCCAGGTCACGTCGAGGCCCAGGACGTCCATCGCGGTGTCACCCGCGGCGAGCCGCCTGGCCATCTGCAGCCGCTGGTCGTCCGACCCGCGCTGCAGCTTGTTGTAGACGATTTCGTAGCGACCGCCGGCCGCCTGGTTGCAGTTGTCGACGACTTTCTGGAAGCTGTCTTCGGGCGCGTAGTAGACGTTGATCTTCAGTCCGCCACCCGAACCGCAACCGGCCAGCATGCCGGTCACCAAAGCCCCTGCCCCCAGCAGGACCGCGGTACGGCCGGGCGATCGCCCCCGTTTGCCCGCGCCGATCCTCTTCCCCATAAGGCCTCCTCACCCGCGTGCACGCCGGATACCGCGGTGCCCGGTGGGCACCACAGCGCGATGAGGCGAACCGCGCCAGCACCCCGACGTGCTAGTGCTCGGGCCGCCACGCTGGCAAGGCGGGGCCGCCCGACTGGTGTCGGACAACTTATGCCGGGCGATCACACCCCGCAAGCAGTATCGGTAACGATTCAGCCCACCGCAGACTGAACCGTGATTTTCCCCTGGTATTGGCCGGGTTTTCCAGGGTTTCCCTCAGATGTTGGCCGACGGCGGCTTGAGCGCCAGCTTGGCCAGCAGCTCCCGGGCCCGCTCGGCCGAGCGTGGCTGGCACAGGACGTCGTAGCGGCCGGCGACGAGCTGGCTCGCCGAGGAGAAGTCCCGCCGCCCGCGCGACATGCTGTACCCGATGGCGGCGAACATCAGCCCGGAGAGCACGCCGAGCACGAGCCCGGTGAGCAGCTGCAACGCGAAGCCCTGGTTGACGAACAGCCCGAGCAGCAGCCCGGCGAACAGGCCGAACCAGGCGCCGGAGACGGCCCCGGTGCCGAGCACGCGTCCCCAGCTCAGCTTCCCGATGACGCGTTCGACGAGCATCAGGTCCACGCCGACGATCGTGACGTCGCTGACGGAGAACTCGCTGTCCGCGAGGAAGTCGACGGCCTGCTGCGCCTCGCCGTAGGTCGCGTACGACCCGATCGGCCAGCCGGTCGGCGGGGTCGGCAAGCGTGGCAGGTTCCCGGGTGCCCGGTTCCCGCCGAAGGGACTACTCACCATCATCACCTGCGCACTCGTGGGTCTCGGGCGTCCATCTTGTCAAGAACGCCCGGACCGTGCGAGCCGCTTACCCCGAAAGGCCGGAGCCAGTGGTCGCGCCCGCTCCCGGCGAGGCCCGGGTTCAGCCGCCGGCTCCCGCCGCCACCGGTCCCCACCCCGCTCACCCCCGGCACCTCGCCCGGGCCGCGGGTCGGGCTTCGCGAACGCAGTGAATGACTCATTCCTGGCGCCAGACGCCAGGAATGAGTCATTCACTGCACCGGCAACCGGTCACCATGTCGACAAGTCGCTTCGCACTTTCCCTGATTAAGTTACGTCTGCGGGGCCTCCAGACGTCACTTTCGCCGGGAAAGATGCGTCCGCAGGCCCTCCGGACGCATCTTTCCCGGCGAAAGTGGCGGCCTCAGGAACGGGACTTGTACTCGCGCAGCAGGCCGCGGCTGATGATGGTCTTCTGGATCTCGCTCGTCCCCTCGCCGATCAGCAGGAACGGCGCCTCCCGCATCAGGCGCTCGATCTCGTACTCCTTCGAGTAGCCGTACCCGCCGTGGATCCGGAACGAGTCCTGCGTGACCTCCGCGCAGTACTCCGACGCGATCAGCTTCGCCATCCCGGCTTCGACGTCGTTGCGCTCGCCCGAGTCCTTCAACCGCGCCGCGTTCACCATCATCAGGTGGGCCGCCTCGACCTTCGTCGCCATCTCGGCCAGCTTGAACGCCACCGCCTGGTGCTCCGCGATCGCCTTGCCGAACGTCTTGCGCTGCTGGGCGTACTCCACCGCCAGCTCGAACGCCCGGATCGCGATGCCGCACGCCCGCGCCGCCACGTTCACGCGGCCGACCTCGACACCGTCCATCATGTACGCGAAGCCCTTGCCCGGCGCCTCGCCGAGCACCATGTCCGCGCCGATCTTGTAGCCGTCGAAGACCGCTTCGGTCGTGTCGACGCCCTTGTAGCCCATCTTGTCGATCTTGCCGGGGATGGTGAGACCGGGCGCCACCTCGCCGAAGCCTTCGGGCTTCTCGACGAGGAACGTCGTCAGGTTCTGATGTGCCTTCTCCGCGCCTTCGTCCGTCTTGACGAGCAGCGCGATCAGGTTCGACGAACCGCCGTTCGTCAGCCACATCTTCGAGCCGTCGATGACGTAGCCGTCATCGGTCTTCTTCGCCTTGGTCTTGATCGCGGCGACGTCCGAACCGAGGTCCGG
Source organism: Amycolatopsis sp. NPDC028719 (assembly GCF_055565395.1). Taxonomy (NCBI): domain Bacteria; kingdom Bacillati; phylum Actinomycetota; class Actinomycetes; order Pseudonocardiales; family Pseudonocardiaceae; genus Amycolatopsis; species Amycolatopsis sp. NPDC028719. Next base: position 156,986 of record NZ_JBVHUL010000012.1, on the reverse strand, counting down.
CTCCGACATCGAGAAGGAGCCGCGCACCTCGCCGGTCGCCATCCGCGGGAGGAAGTGCTGCTTCTGCGCTTCCGTGCCGTGGCGGGAGATCATGTGCGCCACGATGAAGTGGGTGTTGATCACGCCGGACACGCTCATCCAGCCTCGCGCGATCTCCTCGACGACGAGCGCGTAGGTCAGCAGCGACTCGCCGAGCCCGCCGTACTCCTCCGGGATGGTGATCCCGAACAGGCCCATCTCCTTCATGCCCTCGACGATGTCCGCCGGGTACGTGTCGGCGTGCTCGAGCTCCTGCGCGTGCGGGATGACCTCCTTGTCCACGAACGAGCGGACGGTCGCGAGGATCTCCGACTGCACGTCGGTCAGGCCGGCGGTCTGGGCGAGACGGGCCATCACGGCTCCCTTTCCAATTGCGACGCCGGCTCCCGGCGCTGGGTTACCGGTGAGTATGACCCGAAAGCCACCACCCTGCTATGAGGGCGCTCACGCTCACCCCGGTCGCGGTAGCCGGATCTCCCGGGGCCGGGCGCCGCCGAACGGCTAACGTGGGCTTCCAGCACGCATCGAGGGGACCCGCCATGACCGACCCGTCCGGGGACAAGGACCGTCCGGCCGATCCGACGGTGTCGTACGACCCGCCGCCCACCGCGGAGCCGGCGCCGTACACACCGGAGAACTACGACCCGCCGGCGGCCGACAGCACGGTCGCCGACACGACGACCGCGAACACCGCGGCCGCCGACACCACGATCGCCGACGCCCCGGCCGCGCCCGCTCCGGAGCAGCCCGGGCACCTGCCGCCCGGCGCGTTCGAGGCTCCCGCCGCGCACATCCCCGGCACGCCGTACGTCCCGCCGGGCCAGCCGCAACCGACGTACGCCTACCAGTACCAGCAGCCGTACGCGCAGCCCTACGGCCAGCCGTACGGCGGCCCGGCGCCCTACGTCCAGCCGCCGTACGTCCCCGTCGCGCGCCGACCGGACAACGCGCTGGCGATCGGCGCGCTGGTGTGCTCGATCCTCGGGTTGTGCTCCGGCATCACCGCGATCGCCGGGCTGGTCATGGGTCACATCGCGCTGAGCAAGACGGACCGCGGCGAAGCGGGCGGCCGCGGCCTGGCCACGGCCGCCGTGATCGTGGGCTACGTCGTGATCGCGCTGTGGATCGGCTTCTTCACCACCCTGATCATCCTGAGCGCGAACGGCCAGCTGAACTAGCGCGGTGTACGTGGCCCTCGACCGGGTTCCGAGCAGGCGGCGCGGCCCTGGACCGCCGGAGTGGCGGCCCGGACGTCTTGAATGACTCATTCATGTCCTCGGACGAGGTGAATGAGTCATTCACGACACCGCGACCACGCCTCGAACCGGTGAACCCCAACGGCCGGCTGAGCTAGTCGGCGGGCAGCACCGCGTCGCCGGGGCTGCGCGGCGACGGCGTCGCGTGGCCGTTCGCCGCCGGCTTGGCCTCCACGGCTTCGGGTTCCTGGAGTTCCGGCCGGGCCTCGGGCGCGGGAGCGGGAGCCGCGGGCTTCGGCGTCTGCGCGTCGAGGAACCGCAGCAGCTCCACCGGGAACGGCAGCACCAGCGTCGAGTTCTTCTCCGACGACACCTGCACGACGGTCTCGAGCAGCCGCAGCTGCAACGCCGCCGGGGTGTCGGCCATCTGCGCGGCGGCCTGCGAAAGCTTGTACGACGCCTGCAGCTCACCGTCGGCCGAGATGACGCGCGCGCGCCGTTCCCGCTCCGCCTCGGCCTGGCGCGACATCGAGCGCTTCATCGCCTCCGGCAGCGCCACGTCCTTGATCTCGACGCGGTCGATGTGGATGCCCCAGTCCAGCGCCGGGCTGTCGATCATCAGCTCCAGGCCTTCGTTGAGGCGTTCGCGGTTGGAGAGCAGGTCGTCGAGGTCGCTCTTGCCGATGATCGAGCGCAGTGACGTCTGCGCGACCTGGCCGACCGCCGCCCGGTAGTCCTGGACGTTGACCGCCGCGATCACCGGGTCGATGACCTTGAAGTAGACGACCGCGTCGACCCGGACGGTGACGTTGTCGCGGGTGATGCCGTCCTGGGCGGGGACCGGCATGGTCACGATCTGCATGTTGACCTTCTGCATCCGGTCCACGAACGGCACCAGCAGCGTCAGGCCGGGTTCCGAGACCCGGGCCCGCACCCGGCCGAACCGGAAGACCAGCCCTCGCTCGTACTGCCTGACGACGCGCACACCGGCCGCGAGCCAGGCTCCGCCCGCGACGACTACGGCGCTGAGGATCTCCACCACCATGGCTGCTCCCGGGGTTGCGTTTTCCCCTGAAAACCCAGCGTACGCCCGTGCCGACCAGGACGAAACGCGCTGGACGAGGCCACCAGACTGGGGTGGTGACCGATCTCCGCGTCCCGCCGCTGTTCGCCGGCCGGGCACCCCGGGTGCTGGGCCCGGAGGCCGCTGGCTGGGTGGCCGCCCTGCCGGACCTCGCCGCCGCGTACGCCCGCGAGTGGGGCCTGACGTTCGAGGGCGAGGCGATGCACGGCTACGTCGGCGTCGTGCAGCCCGCGCGGCTCGCCGACGGCACGCCGGTGGTGCTGAAACTCGGCTGGCGCGACGAAGAATCCGCCGACGAGCCGCTCGCCCTGGCCGCCTGGGCCGGCCGGGGTGCGGTGCTGCTGCTGGAGTCCGCGCCCGCGGACGGCGTCCTGCTGCTGGAGCGGCTCGACGCCGCGCGCACGCTCGACGACCTCCCGCTGCGCGAAGCCGTCCCGCTCCTGGGCGAGCTGGCTCGGCGCCTCGCCGTGCCCGCTCCGCCGGAGCTGGCCAGGAGCGTGCGCGCCGAAGCCGAACGCCTCGCCGTCGAGCTGCCCCGCCGGTGGGCCGAGCTCGGCGAGCCGTTCGACCGGCGGCTCGTCGACGACGCCGTCGCGGTCTGCCGCGAACTCGGGCCGTCCGCGGGCGGGCTGCTGGTGAACGAGGACCTGCACTTCCAGAACGTCCTGGCCGGCACGCGGGAGCCGTGGCTGGTCATCGACCCGAAGCCGCTGTCCGGCGACCTCGAGTGGGGCGTCATCCCGCTGTTCTGGAACCGCTTCACCGAGTCCACACTGGACGAACGGTTCGCGCTGATCGTCGCCTCCCACGAGCTCGACGCCGGTCGCGCCCGCGCGTGGACGCTCGTGCGAGCGGTGCAGAACTGGATCTGGATGCTCGAAGACCTCGAAGCGTTCGAAGCGGACAGCGACGACCCGGCTTTCATCACTGTGCCGGAAATCGCTACGTGGGCAGCCAGCCGATAGTGTCAGCGGCATGGCCGCGGTCAACAGGGTTTTCGCAGCTCAGCTGTCCGGGTTGCCGGTGTTCGGACCGGACGGCGAGTCCATCGGCCGGGTCCGCGACCTGGTCGCCGGCCTGCGGCTGGACGCGCAGCCACCCCGCATCCTCGGCCTGGTCGTCGAACTGACGACGCGGCGGCGGGTCTTCGTGCCGATGCTGCGCGTCACCTCGATCGAACCGACCGCCGTGACGCTCGCCACCGGCTCGGTCAACATGCGCCAGTTCAACCAGCGCCCCAACGAGGTCCTGGTGCTCGGCCAGCTGCTCGACGCGCACGCGTCGCTGGCCGGGTCCGGCACGCGGATCACCGTCGTCGACGCCGCGATGGAGCCCACCCGCACCCGCGACTGGGTGCTGGCCAAGCTCGCCATCCGCGAGCGGCGCGTCGGGCTGGGGCGCCGCCGGGCGGCCATGCAGGTGCTGCCCTGGTCGGAGGTGGCCGGGCTGGGGCTGGCCGACCTCGGCGCCCAGCCCCAGGGCGCCGGCCAGCTGCTCATGCTCTTCGACACGATGCGCCCGGCCGACATCGCCGCCACCGTGCGCGACCTGCCGCTCAAGCGCCGCCACGAGGTCGCCGACGCGATGGACGACGAACGCCTCGCCGACGTCATCGAAGAGCTGCCGGACGACGACCAGAAGGAGCTGCTGGCCTACCTGGCCGAGGAGCGCGCGGCCGACGTCCTCGAGGCGATGAACCCCGACGACGCGGCCGACCTGCTGGCCGAGCTGGCCCCGGCCGAGCAGAGCCGGCTGCTGGAGCTGATGGAGCCGGAGGAGTCCGCGCCGGTCCGGCGGCTGCTGGAGTACTCGTCCGACACCGCGGGCGGCCTGATGACCCCGGAGCCGGTGGTGCTCACGCCGGACACGACGATCGCCGAAGCGCTCGCGCACATCCGCAACGCCGAGCTGCCGCCGGCGCTGGCCAGCATGGTGTTCGTGTGCCGGCCGCCGACCGCGACGCCGACCGGGCGCTACGTCGGCGTCGTCCACTTCCAGCGGCTGCTGCGGGAGCCGCCCGCCGAGCTGGTGGCCAGCGCGGTGGACACCGGGCTGCCGCCGCTGAAACCGGGCGCGTCGCTGGCCGAGGTCACGCGCTACTTCGCGGCCTACAACCTGACCTGCGGGCCGGTCATCGACGCGGAGGACCACCTGATCGGCGCGGTGACCGTCGACGACGTCCTCGACCACCTGCTGCCCGAAGACTGGCGCGAGACCGGACTGCACGACACCTTGGAGGAAGACCGTGCCTGAGCTGACTTCGGGACGGCGGCTCGACCAGCCCCGCGGCCAGAACCGGTTCAGGCTGAACATCGACCCGGACACCTTCGGCCGGCTGTCCGAACGGCTGGCGCGGTTCCTCGGCACCGGGAAGTACCTGTTCTGGCAGACGCTGCTGGTCATCGTCTGGGTCGTGCTGAACATCACGGCGGTTTCGCTGCAGTGGGACCCCTACCCGTTCATCCTGCTCAACCTGGCGTTTTCGACACAGGCGGCGTATGCGGCGCCGCTGATCCTGCTCGCGCAGAACCGGCAGGACGACCGCGACCGCGTCTCGCTGGAGGAGGACCGGAACCGGGCCCTGCAGACGAAAGCCGACACCGAGTACCTGGCGCGGGAGCTGGCGGCGCTGCGGCTGGCGGTCGGCGAGGTGGCGACGCGCGACTACCTGCGCAGTGAGCTGGACCGGCTCCGGGAGGACCTCGACGTCCAGCCGCGGAAGGCCAAACCGAACCGCACTCCTACCGGCTCGTAACATGGACGGGGTGACCAGCACTCAGCAGCTCCCCAGCGTCGATGACGTCCGCAGCGCGCTGAAGAGCGTGCAAGATCCCGAGATCCACAAACCCATCACGGACCTGGGGATGGTGAAGGACGTCGTCGTCGGCGAAGACGGTGTCGTCACCGTCGGGATCTACCTGACGGTGGCCGGCTGCCCCCTGAAGGCGACGCTGACCAACGACACGAAGGAAGCCGTCGCGAAGCTCCCCGGAGTCGCCGACGTGCGCGTCGAGCTGGACGTCATGAGTGACGAACAGCGCTCCGAGCTGCGGAAGTCGCTGCGTGGGGACGCCGCGGAGCCGGTCATCCCGTTCGCGCAGCCGGGCTCGATGACGCGGGTGTACTGCGTCGCGTCCGGCAAGGGCGGCGTCGGCAAGTCGTCGGTCACGGTGAACCTGGCCGCGGCGATGGCCGAGCGGGGTTTGTCGGTCGGCGTCGTGGACGCGGACATCTACGGCCACTCGATCCCCCGCATGCTGGGCACGCGCGAGAAGCCGACCAAGGTCGACACGATGATCATGCCGCCGCAGGCGCACGGCGTGAAGGTGATCTCGATCGGCATGTTCACCCCGGGCAACACGCCGGTGGTGTGGCGCGGGCCGATGCTGCACCGCGCGCTGCAGCAGTTCCTGGCCGACGTCTTCTGGGGCGACCTGGACATCCTGCTGCTGGACCTGCCGCCGGGCACCGGCGACATCGCGATCTCGGTGGCCCAGCTGATCCCGAACGCGGAGATCCTGGTCGTCACGACGCCGCAGCAGGCCGCGGCGGAGGTGGCCGAGCGGGCCGGCGCGATCGCGCTGCAGACGCGTCAGCGCGTCGCCGGGGTCATCGAGAACATGTCGTGGCTGGAGCAGGAAGACGGCTCCCGCCTGGAGATCTTCGGCTCGGGCGGCGGGCAGACGGTGGCCGAGTCGCTGACGAAGTCGATCGGCTCCGAGGTGCCGCTGCTGGGCCAGGTGCCGCTGGACCCGCGCCTGCGCGAGCAGGGCGACGCGGGGACGCCGCTGGTGCTGACCGCACCGGACGCGCCGGCGGCCGTGGTGTTGAAGGAGATGGCGAAGAAGCTGACGGTCCGGGCGCGCGGCCTGGCCGGGATGATGCTGAACGTCACCCCGGCCGGCCGCTGAGCTTTCTTAGGAGCAGCGCCAGACGTACGCGGTCGAGTGCTGCTTCGCGGCGTCGTAGCGGAAGCCGCCCGCGGTGCCGTCGTCGCCGATGACGACGGGCAGGTCGGCCTTGAGGTCACCGAACTTCGAGACGAAGGTGCCCTGGTTCCAGACGCCGTAGCCGGTGCCCGCCGCGTCGTCGCCGCCGTTCGCCTCGTCGAGCCGGCCGAGGATCAGGCCGGCGGCGTTGATCGTGAAGCCCGGGTTGCCGTTGGAGAGGTTGTAGCTGGACTTCGGCAGGACGTGGGCCGCGTGCTGCTGGTCCCAGTAGACGCCGACCTTCTTGCCGTTGTAGACGCCGTAGCCGACGACGCGGCCGTTCTTGATGGCCTCGGGCCAGGCGAACTCGAGGCCCGGCAGGGTACCCAGACGGGTCAGCGTGCCGTCGCGCCAGATGTCCCCGCTGTTGAGCACGATCGAGCCGTCCGTGTCGACGCCGGCGATGCCCGACGGCAGGCCGGTCAGCAGCGTCACGGTCTCCGGCGAGCCGGCGGGCCAGCGGACCGGGACCTGGCCCGTGCCGTTCTGCTTGCGCACGACGCCGATGACGTCGCCGGAGTCGGTGATGCCGAGAGCGGACGACTTCGTGTAGCCCGCGGGCAGCTGGCTCGAGGTCGGGAAGGGCAGCTGCACCAGAGTGCCGCCGGAGCTCTTGAAGGCCTTCTCGAAGTCGAAGCCGGCTCCGAAGATCGCGTAGCGCGCGGTCCCGGCGACGGCACCCGACCGGTTCTCCGCCGTCACGGCGGCGCCGTAGGTCCCGGCCGTGCCGAGGTCGGTGAAGGCCCCGCCGGTCCAGGAAGCGGCGCGCCGGGTTTCGCCGAACTCGTCGGTCGGGAGCGTCCAGCCGGCGAAGTTCCCCTTGTCATCGGTCGCCGTCACCCTCGCGCTCACGGAGGTACCGGCGCCCAGGGCGGTGGGCTTCCAGGTGCACGCGGCTTCGGTGGCGGCGGAGGCTGTCTGCCCCGATCCCAGCAGGCCCAGCGCGAGCAGCGCGCAGCTCAGCGATCTGAGTTTCATGTTGTCTCCCCTTCGTGTGCGGGCGGCGGACAGCCGCCCCCACTCGAACGTAGGAGTGAAACGATCATGTGGTCGTGGGGCATGAAGGGGACTAGGGAAATCCCCGGAGACGGCGCGCGAACGGGTGTTTCACCCGTTTCTCTCCCCCATCGCCGGCAGCTGTGCGCGGGTATCCGCGGGTCTGCGCGGCTATCTCGCGGGTGCCCGCAGCTGTCCTCGACGCGGCAGAAAGCAGCCCCCGCCCTCTCCGGGGGTCCGGCCCCGCACCCAGTTTATCGGGGGTGGCAGACGGAAACGCGAAAATGACCGAGCAGCGGCCGACTTGTCCACATCACGGCCGGGCTGGGGACAACCGTCGGCGCTACGTGGCGTCCGGGTCGATCGGCGGGCGCTCCCCCGGCTTGAGCGGCTCCGGCTGCTTGGTCTGGCCGGCCAAATAGCCGTTCGAGCCGTTGGTCCCGTTCGTCCCGTTGGAGCCGCTCAGGTTCGGGCTGCCGTTGGTGATGCCCTTCAGGCCGAGCGGGTCCGCGTCGCCGTCGAACAGGTGCTGCGTCACCACGCGTTTCGGGTCGAAGTTGCGCAGCCCGCGCAGGTCTTCGAGCGGCTTGCGGAGCTGGTCGAACTCCGGGCCCATCTCCTCGCGGAGCTGTTCGCGCGCACCGGTCGCGAAGTCGCGGACCTTCTTCACGCTCTTCGCCATCCACGACGCCGCTTCGGGAAGCCGTTCCGGGCCGAGGATGAAAAGACCGGCGATGATGAGGACGAGGATTTCCCCCCATCCGACACTGTCGAACACCGTCTACCTCCGCTCGGAAACTACCCGCTCAGGGTACCCGTCCCGGCCCGCGCTCCGGCAGGCCGAACGCGGGAACTCAGTCGGAAGCCAGGGTTACGTCGACGACGAAGCTCGCGCCGTCGCGGACCAGTTGCACCGGGACGACCTCGCCGACGTCGTGGGCCCGCACCGCGACCGTCATCTCGGCGGAGTCCCGCACCAGGCGGCCGCCGATCTTCGTGATGACGTCGCCCTCCTTGATGCCGGCGTTCGCGGCCGGGCCGCCGGGCGCGACGTTCTTCACCTGGGCGCCCATGGTGGACGAGCCGGCGACGGTCGACGAGGCGTTGATGCCGATGTCGGCGTGCTGGACCTTGCCGTCCTTGATCAGTGCCTTCGCGATCTTGACCGCGTAGTCGCTGGGGATGGCGAAGCCGATGCCGATGCTGCCGCCGTCCGCGCCGGAGGAGCGGATCGAGGAGTTGATGCCGACGAGCGCGCCGGTGGCGTCGACGAGCGCGCCACCGGAGTTGCCGTGGTTGATGGCGGCGTCGGTCTGGATGGCTTCGTACGTGACCGGCGGGGCGCCACTGTCGCCGCCCGCGGTGATCGGCCGGTTGAGGGCGCTGACGATGCCGGCGGTCACGGAGTTCTGCAGCGCGAGCGGCGAGCCGATGGCCATCACGGTGTCGCCGACCTGCAGGTCCGAGGACTTGCCGATCTGCAGCACGGTCGGGTTGGTGACGTTGACCTTGACGACGGCGAGGTCGGTCTTCTGGTCGGAGCCGACGAGCTTGGCTTCGGTGCGGGTGCCGTCGATGAAGATGGCGGTGATCTTGACGCCCGGGTCGGCGCTCGCGGAGGAGATCACGTGCTCGTTGGTGAGGATGTAGCCCTGCGGGTCGATCATGACGCCGGAGCCCTGCTCACCGGAGTCGGCACCGGGCTTGAAGACCTCGAGCGAGACGACGGCGGGCGCGACGCGCTTGGCGATTTCCGCGACCGAGCCGGCCGGGCGTTCCTTGGCGGCCTCGGCTTCCGAGATGGTGGCGGAGCCGGTGAGCTCGCTGCCGGTGTCGGCGACCCACCAGCCGACGAGCCCGCCGACGGCGCCGACGAGCAGCGCGACCACGCCGAGGAAGGCGAGCGCCTTCGGCTGCACGCGCCGTCCGAAGAGCACCTCGGGCAGGCTGAGCAGGGCGCCGGGTGGGCGTTTGGCGGGCTTTTCCTCGTCTTCGGCGGGCACCGCGGGCCCGGCGAGAACGGCCCCGGCGCCCGGGTCACGCCAGGGATCGCTGGTGCTGTTCCACAGGGGCGGCTCTTGTTCTTTCGGTTCACCGGTGGCTTCCCGCGGCCGTTCGAGCAGCACACCTTCGGCCCCGGGCGGCCGCCGGAAGGCCTCGGCGAGCGACTCGGGAGCGGGCGGCGCGAGCCGGACACCGTTGGACTTCTGGGGGGAGTAGAGCTGGTCGAACGCGCCATCGACCCCGCTGGGCCGCCCGAAGACGGCGGCCTGAGCCGGATCGACGGCCGGCCGCGCGAGCGGCCGCGGACCCAGCCGGTCGGCATCACGCGCGCCGGGCTGCTCGGGATTCACGTTCGGCTCGGTCATCATTCCCCGGTGCAGAAGATCAGGTGGCTGGGCGTGACGATACCCAAGCCCAGTGCTCCGAGTCTGCCGGTACGCCAGTGAAATGGCTGTTGCTTGGGTGGGTTGTCCCCAGGGGTCGGGCAATGTGGACAAACGGCGGCTTCAGCGGCTGATCAGGCGTTTCCGTCGGAGGGCGGCGATAGACTGGACTCGGGGTCGCCCCCCTGGGAAGGGTGGGGGCTGCTTTCCGGGCTGGGACTGGGGCTGAGCAGGGGCGGCTGGCCCGAGGCTGTGGAGGCGTCTGCTGGGGGCCGACGCAGGGGCTGGTTGCGGCGCTGAGATGCCGTGAATGACTCATTCACGGCGTCCGATGACATGAATGAGTCATTCAAGACGTTGGGGACCCGGGTTCCGGCAAGGCCGCGGTCAGCCGCCCGACTCCTGCTGCCGCCGCGGAACGGATCCACGCGCACGCAGTCCGAACGTCGCGAATGACTCATTCGCGGCGTCGGAGGTCCCGAATGACTCATTCGCGACACCGGACCCCGGCCCGAGCGCACCAGCCAACCGATCAGTCCGAGGGTCTGGCGGTGCTCAGAATTGCCGCCACACCCTCCGAGAGGGCGTGGTCGCACGGTTGGAGCGTCGTTCACACAGCGCCCCAGCCGCGCCAGCCCGACTCGCCGGACCCAGGCCGGGACCGAGTCCCGACGCGACCACCCGCCCCGGACATGACGAAGGCCGCCACGAGGAATCCCTCAATGGCGGCCTTCGCGGGAAGCAAGTCTCAGCGGATACCCGCCGGCACCGCTGCCGGCGTCGTGCTCACCGGGGTCGACGCGGGCACCACCTGCTGCGGCACCGCCATCTGAGCTGGCAGCAAATTCGCCTGCTGCGGCGCGACCCCTCCGGTCTCCGGGCTGCCGTCGCCACTGTCCGCGGTCGTCCCCACCAGCGCCAGCGCGCTCAGCACCAGCCCAGAAACAACCACACCCGCGCCCTGGGCAGCGCGGCGCTTGAGACGGCCGCCGCCGAGGACGTTCGGGGACTGGCCCAGCGGCGCCGTCGATCCCAACGGCGCGACACCACCCAGGACCCCCGTGTCCCGCAGTCCCGCCACCCGGTCCGGGCGCTGGACCGCGACCAGTTGGCCGTCGGCCGTGATGGCCAGGTTGTCCGGCGCGCTCGGGAGGTCCGTGTGCTCCGGGATCGACTGCAGGCTCGCCAGGAACCCCGCCGACATCGACGGCGCACCCGCGCGGCGGATCGCGTCGACCGCCTGGCGCTGGGCGCGTACTTCGGCGGCGCACGCCGCGCAACGGGTGATGTGCGACGCCGCGCGGTCGCGGGCGCCGTGTGAGAGCTCCCCGTCGACGAACGCGACCACGGCGTCCGGCAGCAGGTGCGATTCGGGGAGTCCCCAGCCTCGGGGTGCGGTCATACCGACACCTTCGCAGACTCCGCAGCGTGAGCGCGCCGACGCTCGAGCGACGCACGCAGCGCCTGCCGACCACGGTGGATGCGGCTGCGGACGGTGCCGAGCTTGACACCGAGCGTCGCGCCGATCTCCTCGTACGACAGCCCTTCGACGTCACACAGCACCACGGCCGCGCGGAACTCCGGGGGCAGCTCGTCGAGCGCCGCCTGCAGGTCCGGGTCCAGGTGGGTGTCGGAGAAGACCTGCTCGGGGCTCGGGTCGTCGCCCACGATGCGGTCGGTGTCCTCCGGCAGGCCTTCCATCCGCACTCGCGAGCGGCGGCGGGCCATGTCGAGGAACAGGTTGGTGGTGATGCGGTGCAGCCAGCCCTCGAACGTGCCGGGCTTGTAGGACGCCAGCGACCGGAAGACCCGGATGAAGGTCTCCTGGGTGAGGTCCTCGGCGTCGTGGGTGTTGCCGGTCAGGCGGTAGGCGAGCCGGTAGACCCGGTCGCTGTGCTCGCGGACGACCTCGTCCCAGGACGGCGGCGTCCAGGCCGCTTCGTCCAGGGACACGGGCTGAGCCGCGTCGGCGTCGTTATCGGCAACGGCGTTCTGCATCGCGGGAGCAGGCACCTCCATCTGTGTTTCTCCTGTCTGCTCCACCCAACGCGGGCTGTCGCCGCGGTGTTCCACCGCGGCCTCGGATTTCAGTCTCTCCGGACTCCTTATGGTTCTAGTGAGACTGGACTGAGAGCAGGCTGAGAACTTCTTCCGGGGTGCTTACCAGGGAGCCTGCGCGGATTTATCGACAACCAACGCTAACCTCCGTGCGTGAACACGCCCACCCCTGCGGCCGCACCGGCCGACTCCGGGTTCGTCGACGGGTACCTGCCCGACGACGAGGTGCTGTCTTCGGCGCGCGCACGGGCCGATGACCTGGGCTGCAGCTCGCTGAGCGCGGGTGCGGGGGCGACCCTGCGCTTCCTGGCCGCGACGCTGCGCGCGAAGGCCGTCGTCGAGGTCGGCACGGGCGCCGGGGTGAGCGGCCTGAGCCTGCTGCGCGGCATGGCACCCGACGGCATCCTGACCTCGATCGACGTCGAGCCGGAGTACCAGCGGGCAGCGCGCCTGACGTTCCGCGAGGCCGGCTTCGCCCCGGGCCGCACGCGGCTGATCGTGGGGCGCGCCCTCGACGTCCTCCAGCGGCTCACGCCGGGCGGTTACGACCTGGTGTTCGTCGACTCCGCGCACATCGAGTACCCCGGCTGCTACGAGCTGGGCGTGTCCTTGCTGCGGCGCGGCGGGATCATCGCGTTCCACAACGTGCTGGTCGGCGGGCGGGTGATCGACCCGTCCCACCGGGACCCGGAGACGCTGGCGCTGCGCGAAGTGGCGCGGGCGTTCCGTGAGGACGAACGCCTGGTCCCGGCGCTGCTTCCGGTGGGTGGCGGACTGCTGGTCGCAGCCGCGATCTGAGCACCTGTCCACAGGCACGCCGGGTTGTGGACAACTCGCCCTTCGCGGTGGGTTGTGTCGGGAGCCGCCGGTAGACTGGAGCGGGGACGCCCCCCAGGGATGGGCGGGGGCTGCTCTCCGGGCTGAGGCCGGCGAAGTCGCGAGTTCAGCCACCTGGCTTCCGCCGCTGCCATACAACGGGTCCCCGCCCACTCGTCCGCGCCCCGCAGTCCGGACGTCGCGAATGACTCATTCGGGACGCCAGAAGCCCCCAATGACTCATTCGCGACACCGAACCCCGGCGAAGCCGGGTTCGGTGTCGCCTCCGTCTCAGCAGGCGCCGCGCCAGTGGCCTGTGCCGGGGCAGCCGGGCTGGGTGACTTTGCCGGAGCCCCGCCAGCGATGGGCGGGGGCTGCTCTCCGAGGCCGGGGCCGGTGAATCAGCCCGACTTGGCTGTGCCGGCGGACGGCCTCTCAACCCGCGTTGACCAGGTCTCGCCGAGCCTCCCGCGCCGGTGCGGTACCCACCCCGACCGCGGCCGCCGCCAGGAGCAGCCACACCGCGACCACTGCGATCAGCCACGGCCAGCCCGCGTGCCCGTAGACCCAGGCGCCCGCCGCGCCGCCGATGCTGCTGCCCAGGTAGTACGTCGCCGTGTACATGCTGCCCACCTGGCCGCGTGCGTTCTCGGGGGCGTCGGCCGCCGCCCAGCCGTTCGCGACTGCGTGCGCCGCGAAGAACGCGCAGGTCAGGACCAGGAAACCGGCGATGACCAGCGGCAGGGAGTCCGGCAGGGTCAGCGCCGCGCCGACCGCCGTCAGCAGGAGCGCGCCGATCAGCGCGCGGCGCCGGCCGACGCGGGCCACCAGCCTTCCGGCAGCCGCGGACGACACCGAGCCGGTCGCGTAGGCGAGGAAGACCAGCGACGCGATCGCCGGCGACAGGTTCAGCGGGTCGCCGGTCAGGCGGAACCCGGCCGCGTTGTAGAGCGCGACGAACGAGCCCATCGCGAGCAGCGCGACGGCGTACTGGGCGAGCAGCACCGGCTTGCTCAACGCCGTGACCAGCCCGCGGCCGACGGACCGAAGGTGGGCGTCGCCGCGCGGGCGCGTCCCCGGCGGCAGCGTCACGACCGTGATCGCCGAGCAGATCGCGCCCACGCCCGCGACGACGAACAGCGCGCCGCGCCAGCCGAGCGGCCCGGCGGTGAACCCGCTGGCCAGCCGGCCGAGCATGCCGCCGAGCGTGTTGCCCGCGATCATCGCGCCGACCGCGGCGGCGACCCCCGCGCGGCCGAGGCGTTCGGCCAGGTAAGCGGCCGCGACACCCGGGAAGCCCGCGATAGCGACGCCCTGGAGGGCGCGAAGGACGAGCAGCGCCGGGTACGTCGGCATCAACGGCAGCAGCAGCCCGAAGACGACGGACGCGATCACCGACGTCAGGATCACCGGACGCCGGCCGATCACCTCGGACAGCGCGGCGATCGGGAGGACGGCGATCGCCAGCGCGCCGGTCGCGACGCTGACCGCGAGGGCCGCGCCGCCGGGGTCGAGGTGGTACTGCGCGGCGAGCTGCGGCAGCACCGGCTGCGGCGCGTAGAGCAGGGCGAAGGAGGAGATCCCGGCCGCGGCGACGGCGGTCTTGACTCGGCGCGTGGAAGTCACCACATGAAAGTAAGCAGAGCTAATCAATACTTCCAATGCGCAGATCGGGCACAATCGATGCGGTGACGTATGACTCGCTGTCGGCGCAGGTGGCGCCGCACCTGCCGTTGCTCGTCGCGCTGCGCGAGACGAGGAACGTCACACGCGCGGCCGAGCTGCTGGGCGTCCCGCAGCCGACGGTGAGCCGCCGGCTCGCGGCTCTGGCCGACGCGCTGGGAGCGCCGCTGACGGTCCCGGACGGCCGCGGCATCCGCCTCACGCGTGCGGCGGAGCTGCTGGCCGAGGCGGCCGAGCGCGGTTTGGCGGCGGTGGACACGGGCGTCCGGCTGGCGCGCGAGGAGGTGGCGCCGGAGTCGGGACACGTCGTGCTGGGGTTCCTGCACCTGCTCGGGCGGTCGCTGGTGCCTTCACTGCTGCGCGGCCACCGGGCGCGGTACCCGGGAGTGCGGTTCACGCTGGTCCAGGGCTCGCGCCAGGAGATGATCGACCGGCTGGTGGACGGCGAGCTGGACCTGGCCTTGCTGGCACCGCTGCCCGCGGCGCCGTCGCTGGTCACGGCGGGGTTGGTGGACGAGGAGATCCTGCTGTCGGTTCCGGCGGGCCATCGTCTGGCGGGCCGGCAGTCGGTGCGGATGACGGAACTGGCCCGCGAGGAGTTCGTGCTGCTGGAGCAGGGATACGGCGTCCGAACGCTGACCGACGAACTGTGCGCGGCGGCGGGGTTCACGCCGCGGATCGCGTTCGAGGGGCAGGAGTCGGACACCGTGCGAGGGCTGGTGGCGGCGGGCCTGGGGGTGGCGCTGCTGCCGCGGTTCGGCCCGGGCAGCCCGGCCGGAGTGGCGGAGGTGCCGTTGGAGCCACGCCCCTACCGGACGATCGGGCTGGCGTGGCGGGCGGACGAGCCGATGACCCCGGCGGTCACCGGCTTCCGCGACCACGTGCTGACGACGGCGGCGAAGCAATGAGACCACCAGACAGCCCCCACCCGTCCCTGGGGGGCGTCCCCGCTCCAGTCTATCGGCCCCCAGCGACAGAACCGGCCGCGAACAGCCGGTTGTCCACAACCCCACCGGCCTGTGGACAAAGGTCAGAGCGAGGCCCCAGCTGCACCAAAGTCAGAGCGAAGCCGCCAGCTCCACCAAAGTCCGGGCCGCGAACCCCGTCGCACCAGGCACCACGTCGTCGTAGTTCTTCTCCGAGCGCGCCGGTCCGGCGATGTCCAGGTGCGCCCACGGCAACCCCTCGGTGAACTCCCGCAAGAACAACGCCGCCGTGATGCCGCCCGGGCCCGCCGGGGTCTGGCGGACGTCGCCGAACTCGCCGCGGACGTTCTCCGCGTAGTCCTCCACCAGCGGCATGCGCCACCACGCCTCGCCCACGCGCTCGCCCGCCGAACGAACCAGCGAAGCCAGCGAGTCCTCCGATGCGAACAGCCCGCCCGTGCGCAGACCGAGCGACACCTTCATCGCGCCGGTCAACGTCGCCGCGTCCACCACGTAGTCCGGGGAGAAACGGCGGATGCCGTACGCCAGCGCGTCGGCCAGCACCATGCGGCCCTCCGCGTCCGTGTTGCCCACCTCGGTCGTCTTGCCGCCGTAGTGGCGGACGATGTCGCCCGGCCGGTACGCCGATCCCGACACGTGGTTCTCCGCCGCCGGCACCAGCGCCGTCACGCGCACCGGCAGCTCCAGCTCCGCGATGCCGCGGATCGCCGCGATCACCGCCGCGCCGCCCGCCATGTCCGTGCGCATCACGTGCATGCCGTCGGCCGGCTTGATCGACAGGCCGCCCGTGTCGAACGTGATGCCCTTGCCCACCAGCAGCAGGTGCTTCGCCGCCCCCGCCGGCTTGTACGTCATTTCGATCAGCCGCGGCGGCCGCGACGATCCGCCGCCGACCGCCAGGACGCCACCGAAGCCCTGCGCCGCCAGCCACTTCTCGTCCCGGATCGCCACCTCGACGCGCGGGCCGGCCACCCGGGCCGCCGTGTCCGCGAGCCAGGCCGGGGTCTTGATGTTGGACGGCGTGTTCGCGAGGTCGCGCGTCAGCGCCGTCGACGCCGCCAGCACCGCGGCCCGCGAGACGTGCGCGGTGAACGACTCGTCGGCCACCAGCCGCACCGTCCGGACAGTCGGCGACGGGTCCTCACCCGTCACCTTGAACCGGTAACCGCCCAGCAGCAGCCCCAGCGCCAGCTCGGTCACGTGCTCGCCGGAAGCCTCCTCCAGCAGCACCAGCTGCACGGCGCGGAACGCCTTGCCCCCGTGGCCGACGTCGTCCGCCAGCGCCGCGTTCACCGCGCGGACCAGCGCCGCGCCCGCCTTCCGGTACTGCTTCGGCTCGCCGTCGCCCAGCCCGGCGATCCAGCGGGCTTCGCCGTCAGGGACCGTCTGCACGTCGCCCGCCTTGCCGGTGATCCGGACGCCGCCGATCTCCAGCGGCTCGGACTCGACGTCGTCGGCGGGTGCCGTCACCAGCCGGGCCACCGGGGCGCCGCGGCGGAGGTCGCCCGCCACCTCGATGTCGAGCAGACTGGTCGGAACGGGGGGTAGCGGATTACGCACAGTGAGCAACCTTCAGGCGCAGAGGAACCGCGACCCCGGCCTCCGAAGGGAGACCGGGGTGCGACGGAAGGACGGTTCGAGGGGTCGGCTCAGCCGGTGACCTCCGCCAAAGCGGCGCCGAGGTCCTTCGCTTCTTCCGCGGAGAGTTCGACGACGAGTCGCCCACCACCCTCGAGCGGTACGCGCATCACGAGGCCCCGCCCCTCCTTAGTCACTTCGAGGGGACCATCTCCGGTCCGGGGCTTCATGGCCGCCATAGCGTGCTCCCTCCGTCTCAACCGGCGCGCCCGGGTCGCGCTCGCGTGAAAGCCAGCCGGGTCTGGTGTCCATTGTCCCTCATCAGCGGCCGGGCGCATCAGCGGACCGATCTTTTGCCGCCGTATCGGTGCTGGTATGCGGCCCGCGAGGGGTGTGAGACTGTCGGACGACCGATGTTTCCGCGCAAGGAGAAGACGTGACCACATCCGACGTCCTGCTGACCGCCGACGCCGACGGGGTGCGCACCCTCACCCTCAACCGGCCGCAGGCGTACAACTCGCTGACCGTCGAGCTGAAGGAAGCACTGCTCGCGGCGCTGCGCGAGGCGGCGGACGACGACGCCGTCCGCGCGGTCGTGCTGACCGGTTCCGGCAAGGCGTTCTGCGCCGGCCAGGATTTGAAGGAGCACGTGGGACTGCTCCAGGCGGGTGACCCCGCCCCGCTACACACCGTCAAGGAGCACTACAACCCGATCGTCCAGGCGATCGTGTCGATGGAGAAGCCGGTGATCGCGGCGATCAACGGCACCGCCGCCGGCGCCGGGGCCGCCTTCGCCTACGCCAGTGACCTGCGGATCGCCGCCGAGTCGTCGTCGTTCCTGATGGCGTTCGCCAACGTTGGGCTCGGCCCGGACTCGGGTGCGTCGTGGACGCTGCAGCGGCTGGTCGGCTACGGCCGGGCCGCCGAGCTGATGCTGCTGGCCCGGACCGTCGACGCGGCCGAGGCGCTGCGGCTCGGCCTGGTCGGCGAGGTCGTGCCGGACGAGGAGCTGCCGGCCCGCGCCCAGAAGATCGCGGCGAAGCTGGCGAACGGGCCGACCGTCGCCTACGCGAAGATCAAGAGCGTGCTCAACCTGGCGGCGCAGTCGACGTTCGACGAGGCGCTCGCCGCCGAGGACGCCGCCCAGACCGCGCTCGGCGCGACCGCCGACCACAGCGAGGCCGTCGAAGCCTTCGTCGGCAAGCGCAAGCCGAACTTCCAGGGCAAGTAGCGAGGTGCTGCTTCCGGGTCAGGCGGCCCGGAAGCAGCCTTCGACGTGGTCGTCGACCATGCCGGTCGCCTGCATCAGCGCATAGCACGTGGTCGGGCCGAGGAACACGAAGCCGCGCTTCTTCAGCTCCTTGGCCATCGCCTTGGACTCGTCAGTGATGGCCGGGACGTCGGCCATCGTCTTCGGCCGGACATGAACAGAAGGCGCGAAGGACCACAGCAGGTCATCCAAGGGCGTGTCCAGGGAAGCGATCGCCTGCGCGTTCTTGATCGCGGCCAGGATCTTCGCCCGGTTCCGCACGATCGACGCGTCCTGCATCAGCCGCTCGACGTCGGCGTCGCCGAACTTCGCCACCTTCGCCGGCTTGAACCGCTTGAACGCCTTCCGGAAGCCCTCCCGCTTGCGCAGGATCGTGATCCACGAAAGCCCCGACTGGAACGACTCGAGGCACAGCCGCTCGTACAGCTCGTCCTGCCCGTGGAGCGGCACGCCCCATTCGGTGTCGTGGTACTCGATGTAGTCCGGGGCCGAGTTGCCCCAGCTGCACCGCGGGACGCCGTCGGTGCCGATCAGCTCACTCATTCCCACCCACCGAATAGTCCTCCGCGAACTTCGCGAACCGCCGCAGCGACTGGCGCACCCCCAGCGCGAACGCCGGCCGCACCACCGGCCAGCCGAGCCGCCCCAGCGGCCCGAACGGCAGCCGCAGGTGCTCGGCCCAGACGAACGTCGAGCGCTGCGCGCCCTTCGGCACCACCTGGAACACGCCGGTCCCCTGCACGAAGCTGCCGAGGTGCCGGACCCCGCACCGCACCGGCGGCTCCCAGCTGGTGATCTCCATGGTGTCGGTGAAGCCGATGCCGGCCACCCCGGTGAACGCCGCCAGCCGCGACCCGACGCTGCGGCCGTTGCCCTCGACGACCTCGACCTCGGTGCCGAGCATCCACTCGCCCTGGCGCGTCCAGTCCGTCAGCGCGAGCCAGGTCGTCCCGGCCGACGCGTGGACGTCGACCGAAAGGATCAGGTCCGTCACGGGGCGCTCTCCGGCGCGGTCTCCCGCTCCCGTTCACGCTGCTCCAGCTCGGCGACCCGGCCGCGCAGCTCGTCCAGCTCGACGCCGAGGCGCCGCATCACCCAGTCCACTTCGGACATCTTGTAGCCGCGCAGGACCAGCTGGAAGCGGACCTCCTGCAGGTCCTCGCCGGTGATGTCCTCGGCGGGCAGCCGCGTCGGCGAGCTGCCCGGCGGCAGCGGGGCGAGCTCCTCACCCCGGCCGAACACGACCGCGGCGAGCAGGAACACCACGGCGGCCACCAGCAGCATGACTACGAGGTAGATCAGCGCGGTCGTCACGCGACGATCGTGGCATACCCACCCCACGAACGTCTCGCGAGCACGACGAGCCGCAGCGAAAGCAGCACCCAGGCGACCATCAGCAGCGCGCACGGGACGCTCAGGAACAGCCTCGACGCGTCCACGAACCCGGTCGTGCTGATGAGCAACCCGACCGACGCGAGGTTGACGCCGACCGCGAGCGCGATGAGGACGCCGCAGAACCGGGCGAGCCCGGTGCCGTCGAGCCGCCGGCTCAGCCAGCGGATGCCGAGCAGCGCGAGCACGCCGATCACCGGCACGACGAACACGGCGCCGTGGGTGACGTGCGTGACGACCTTGTACCACTCCGGCGTCGGTGTGGAGATCTTCGTCCACTCGCCGAAGGTGATGATCCGGGCATAGTCCCAGGCGATCTGCATCGCCGGGACGCCGATGACGAGCTTCCACAGCGTGCGGACGCCGCTGAGCATGCCGAGCTCGGCCTGGTAGTCGCGGGCGACGACGGCGGCCGGGCCGAAGTCGGCGACCGCGCGGCGCTCGGCGTCCTCGTCGCTCCAGCCGGCCGCGCGGTAGGCGTCGGCGGCGTCGTGCAGACCGTCGCGGGCCTCCCCCAGGAGGTCGGCCTTGAACCGGCCGCAGCCGTGCAGCCGCCGGTCGAGGTCCCCCAGGTACTCGTCGATCATGCGCCCAGCACTCC
Organism: Amycolatopsis sp. NPDC028719; assembly: GCF_055565395.1. Taxonomy (NCBI): domain Bacteria; kingdom Bacillati; phylum Actinomycetota; class Actinomycetes; order Pseudonocardiales; family Pseudonocardiaceae; genus Amycolatopsis; species Amycolatopsis sp. NPDC028719. Next base: position 136,950 of record NZ_JBVHUL010000012.1, on the reverse strand, counting down.
CCCGATGATCGTGGTGAACTCCCGCCACTCGGTGCGTTCGGCGGCCAGGGCCTGCTCGCCGGAGCGGGTGAGGTGGTAGGTGCGGCGCTTGCGGCCGGAGACGACGTCCCATTCGCTGGTCAGCCAGCCGGCGCGCTCGAGCCGGCGCAGCGCCGGGTAGACGGTGCCGGTGGGCAGGTCGAGCGCGCCGTCGCTGCGCAGCTGGAGCGCCTCGATGATCGCGTAGCCGTGCAGTTTCCGGCCGTCGAGCACGGCCAGCAGCAGCGCGTCGAGGTGCCCGCGCAGGGTGTCCGCCTTCATGAGTACGCAGTCTACACGTCGACTGGCTACATGTAGACAGGCTATGTGTAGCCTGTCTACATGAACGCTCTTCCCATCGCGAGACTCCAGTTCGCGACGACGACATCGCTGCACTTCCTGTTCGTGCTGCTCACCCTGGGGCTGGTCACGCTGGTGGCCGTGATGCAGACGCGCTGGACGCTCGGCGGCAAGCCCGAACTGCTCCGGATGACGCGCTTCTGGGGCCGGCTGTACGTCATCAACTACGCGCTGGGCATCGTCACCGGCATCGTGATGGAGTTCCAGTTCGGCCTGACCTGGACCGGGCTTTCCGCTTTCGCGGGCGACGTCTTCGGCGCGCCGCTGGCCATCGAGACGCTGGTCGCGTTCTTCCTCGAGTCGACCTTCCTCGGCCTGTGGATCTTCGGCTTCGGGCGGCTGCCGAAGTGGCTGCACCTGACGCTGATCTGGCTGGTCACGCTGACCGCGTACGCGTCGGCGCTGTTCATCATGCTGGCCAACTCGTTCCTGCAGAACCCGGTCGGCAGCCGGCTCGAAGGCGGGACCCTGCACCTCGACGACTTCGGCGCGCTGTTCTCGAACCCGGCGCTGGTCGCGTCGCTGCCGCACGTGCTCGGCGCCGCGCTGGTGACCGGCGGGTTCTTCGTGGTGGGCGTCAGCGCGTGGCATTTCCTCAAGCGCACCACGGAGATCGAGTTCTTCCGCCGCTCGATGCGCATCGGCGTCCTCACGGCGCTCGCCGGCTCGATCTTCGTGGTCAACCAGGGCTTCGCGCAGTTCGGCGAGCTGAAGATGTACCAGCCCGACAAGCTCGACGAAAGCGTCGTCGGGATGCCGCTGGGCGCCATGATCGGGCTCGGGTTCCTCATGTTCGCCTGCGCGATCCTCGGCACGCTGCTGCTGGTCCGGAACTGGATCACGCGAGCCCGGTTCCTGCACTACCTGATGGTCGCGGCGATCCCGGTGCCCTTCATCGCGGCGATCATGGGCTGGCTGGTGCGCGAGCTCGGCCGCCAGCCGTGGCTGGTCTGGGGGAAGCTGCGCACCGCGGACGCGATCGCGGACGTCCCCGCCGGCCAGATCCTGTTCTCCTTCATCGCCTTCTCCCTGCTGTTCGCCGCGCTCGCGGTCGCCGACTGGGTGCTCATGGCGCGTGTCGCCAAGCGCGGCCCGGAGCCGGTCGGTGGCCCCGGTGTGCCCGCCGAGCTGCCCGTCCTGAGCGGAGTCTGACCGATGGTGACCTTCTTCTGGTGCCTGCTGGGCCTGCTGACCTGCGGCTACTTCGCGCTGGCCGGCTACGACTACGGCGTCGGCATGCTCTTGCCCGCGTTCGACGCCGACGAGCGGCGGCGACGGCAGACGCTCGGCGCGCTCGGGCCGTTCTTCCTGGCCAACGAGGTGTGGCTGGTGGCCGCGGTCGGCGTGCTGTTCGGCGCGTTCCCGCACCTGGAGGGCAAGGTGTTCGCCGGGGCGTACGTCCTGGTCGTGACGCTGCTGCTCGGCCTGGTGACGTTCACGGCGTCGATGCAGCTGCGCAGCCGCCGCCCGGACGCGCGACGCGGCGCCTGGACGGCGGGCATCGTCGGCGGCGCGCTGGTGACGGCGTTGTCGTGGGGCCTGTTCCTCGGCAACCTGGTGCTCGGCCTGCCGCCGACGGCCGACGTGCTCGCGTTCTTCGATCCGTACGCGGCGCTGTGGGGACTCGGGTTCGTCGCGCTGTTCTGCCTGCAGGGCGCGGCGTTCCTGGCCGTGCGCGCGCCGGCGGAGCTGACCGGCCGCGCGGTGCGGCTGGCGCGGGCCTTCTCGGGGCCGGTGTTCGCCTTCCTCGTGATCGCCACGGTGTGGGGGTTCTTCGCGCTGGACGGCGTCACGGCGCTCGGTGCCGGCGTAGTCGTGCTGGCGTTTCTGGCCTTGGCCGTTTCGCGGCTGGGGCTGGCCACGCGGCGGTACCGCCTGGCGCTCGTCGCGTCGATGGTGCTCGCGGCGTTCCCTGCGCTGCTCGTGGGCACGCTGCGGTTCCCGACGGTCCTCGCGTCCTCGGCGTACACGCTGACCGTCGAGGAGGCGGCGACGTCGTCCGGCACGTTCGAGGTGCTGGCCTGGTTCGCCGTGCCGGCGGTGCTGGTGCTCCTGGCGGTGCAGTGGCTGACGTGGCGCGTGCACCGGCTTCCCGTCGACCAGCGCTCGCTGCTGCACTTCTGAGGGGGATCGGTGCCTGCTCTGCCCGGACTCCGGCGGTACCTGGTCGTACTGGCCGCGCTCGGAATGTGCTCCGCTTTTTTCGTGCTGGTCCAAGCCGAAGGGCTGGCCACGCTGCTCACCGGCGGCGGGATTTCGCTCTTCCTGGTGGTGGCCCTGCCCGGCCGGGCGGTGCTGACGTGGAGCCACGGCGTCCTCAGTGGACGGTTCGCGGCCACGGTCCGCGCCGGCCTGCGCCGGCGGCTGCTCGAGTCCGCTTCCGACCGCGCCGGGGTCGTCGCCACGCAGATCACGCGCGGTGTCGACGCGACGGACAGCTACCTGACCGGGTACCTGCCGTCGCTGGTCGTCTCGGTGGTGGTGCCGATCGCGGTGATCGTGCGGCTGTGCACGGCGGACGTCGTCTCGTCGCTGGTGGTGACGGCGACGCTGCCGCTGATCCCGGTGTTCGCGATCCTGGTCGGAAAGCACACTTCCGCACGGACTCAGTGGGACCTGCTCAAGAAGCTGGGCGGGCACTTCCTCGACGTCGTCCGCGGGTTGGAGACGTTGAAGGTGTTCGGGCGGGCGTCCGCGCAGGCTTCGACTGTTCGTTCGATGGCTTCCGCCCATGCCGATGCGACGTTGAAGACTTTGCGCGTGGCTTTCCTGTCTTCTCTGGTGCTGGAACTGGTTGCGACTCTTTCGGTGGCTTTGGTGGCGGTGCCGATCGGATTCCGGTTGCTCGCGGGTTCTCTCGATGCCCGGACGGCGATGCTGATCTTGGTGCTGGCGCCGGAGGCTTACCTGCCTTTGCGTTCTGCCGGGGCGAAGTTCCACGCTGCCGCGGAGGGGTTGACGGCTTTGCGTGAAGCTCTCGCGGTGCCGGTGGTTCCTGCGTTGTCCGGGGCTCGTTGTCGTCGCCGGGGTGCGCCTTCGGTGGTTTTCTCGCGAGTCTCGGTTTCGTACTCCGGCGTTCCTGCTTTGTCCGATGTGGACTTGACGTTGCCCGCTGGTTCGCGGGTGGCCTTGGTCGGGCCCAGCGGGTCGGGGAAGAGCACGCTGCTGGCTGTGCTGCTGGGGTTCGTTTCGCCTTCCTCGGGGCGGGTTTTGATCGATGGGGTGGACTTGCGTTCGTTGTCCCCCTCGGACTGGCTGGCCGACGTGGCGTGGGTGCCGCAGCGGCCGACACTGTTCCGGGGGTCTTTGGAATCGAACGTCTCGCTGGGTGATTCTGTCTCCTTTTCGGCGGCGGCCAGAGCGGCTGCGCTGGATTCGGTGGCGGCGGGGTTGCCGGGCGGGTTCTCCACGCCGGTGGGCGAGCTGGGCGAGGTGTTGTCGGCCGGCCAGCGGCAGCGGGTGGGGTTGGCGCGTGCGTTGGCGCGCACTTCGGCGGGGTTGGTGCTGCTGGACGAACCGACGGCCCGGCTGGACTCCCGGACGGAGGCGACGGTGCTGTCGGCCACGCGGCGGCTGCTGCCTGGGCGAACGGCGGTGCTGGTCGCCCATCGGCCGGCGATGGTCGAGTTGGCGGAGCGGGTGGTCGAGCTACGGGGTGGCCGGATCCGCACGGAGGTGACGGCATGAACTTCTGGGCCGTATCGAAGAAAGATGCCTTCCGGCTCCTCCGCGCAGCCCTCCTCGGCGCCGGAGCCGAACTCGCCGCCCTCGCTCTCATGGCCACCGCCGCCTGGCTGCTTCTCCGCGCCGCCGAACGACCCCCTCTCGAAGCGCTCACCGTCGCCGTCGTCGCCGTCCGGACCCTCGCCCTCCTTCGCGGTGGCCTCCGGTACGCCGAACGGCTCGCCGGGCACGAAGTCGTCCTCCGGTGGCTCGGTGCCCTTCGCGCCCGCGTCTACCAAGCCCTCGTCCCCGGGACCCGGTACTCCGGTGGGGACCTCGTCACGCGGCTCGTGTCCGATGTGGACGCTTTGCAGGACGCCGTCCTGCGGTGGCTGCTGCCCGCCGGGGTCGCCGCGCTCGTCGGGAGTGCCGCCGTGTCCGTCACCGCCACGGCGTCCGCGGAAGCCGCTCTCGCGCTTGCCGCTGGGCTGCTCGTCGCCGGGGTTCTGCTGCCCTGGCTGGTCGTCCGGCTCACCGCAAGGGCAGCCCGAGACGACGCACCGAAGCGGGCCGAACTCGCCGAACGGGCCGTCGAACTCGTCACCGGGCACCGGGAGCTCGTCGCCGCCGGCGCCCTGGGCGAAACCCGCGCGCGGGCCACCGACGTCGTCGAGCAGCTCGCGGAAAGCGAACAGCGCACGTCGGGCAAGACCGCCCTGCTCACCGCCGGCGGCACGCTCGCCCAGCTCGCCACCACCGCCGCCGTCGCGCTGCTCTGCCACGCCTCCGTGCCCTGGACCGCCGCACTCACCCTGGCCGCCATGACCACCTTCGAAGTCGTCCTCCCGCTCGTCGGCGCCGCGCGGCGCGTCCCCGAAATCCGCGCTTCGGCCGTCCGGGTCAAGGCCGTGCTCACCGAACCCGCCGGACCGCGAGGCACCCGGCCCGTACACGAAGGACACTTCACGCTCCGCAAAGCGGGAGTCAGGTACCCCGGCCGAGCGCCCGCGTTGAAGGACGTCGACCTCGACCTCCCGCCCGGCAAGCGCGTCGGGATCCTCGGGCCCAGCGGCGCCGGCAAGACGACCCTGCTCCGGCTCCTCCTCGGCCTCGAAACCCCCACCGACGGCCAGGTGCTCCTCGACGGCCACCCGCTCGCCGAGTACGCCGGCCTGCCGCAATTCGTCTCCGGCGCCCTCGCCGACGCCCACGTCTTCCACGCGACTGTCCGCGAGAACCTCCTGCTCGCGAAGCCCCAAGCAACCGACGAAGAGCTACGAGAAGTCTGCGCGACCGCCGACCTCGACCTCGACCTGGACCGCGACACCGGCCCCGACGGCGACGCGCTCTCCGGCGGTCAACGCCAGCGGCTGATCCTCGCCCGAGCCGTCCTCGCGGCACCGAAGGTCCTCGTGCTCGACGAGCCGGTCGAAGGCCTCGACCCCGCGCACGGCGACGCCGTCCTCGCCCCGGTCGTCGCCCGAGCGCCAGGCACCGTCGTCCTCGTCACCCACCGGCCCGAGCACCTGGCCGGCTTCGACGAGGTCCTCACCCTCGAGGACGGGCGAGCACTTCCCGCATCGGCGGCCGGTCCGCGACCCGGACGTCGGTGATGTCCGGCAGCCACTCCTCGTCCACCTGCACGAACTGCGTGAACGGCGCGTCCGCGGCCGGGACCCCGCAGCGCGCCAGCGCCGTGCCCAGGATCTGGCGGGACATCGCGCCCAGCTGCAGCAGCGAGCGGTTCCGGTGCTTGCGGACGCCCAGGTTGACCTGCGCGAGCCCGTCGAGGCCGTAGCGCGCTTCGGCGTCGAGCAGCAGCCCGATCTCGACGCCATACCCGGCGGCGAACGGCACCGACTCCAGGAATTCGCGCGTGCCCGCGTACTCGCCGCCGAGGGGCTGGACCAGCCCGCCGAGCGACGGGCGCAGCGCCGAGAGCACCGGCCGGGCCAGCAGCTCGGTGACGCGGCCGCCGCCGGTGCTCTCCAGCCGCAGCGGGCGGCGGTAGAACCCCTTGACCAGGTGGACGCCGCTTTCGGCGACCAGCGGGCCGAGCAGCGACGGCACGAACGCCGGGTCCGGGTCGACGAGGTCGGAGTCGAGGAAGACGACGAGGTCCCCGCTCGTCGCGGCCAGCGAGCGCCACAGCACCTCGCCCTTGCCGGGCACCGGCGGCAGCTCCGGCAGGACGTCCTCGCGGCGGACCACCCGGGCGCCGGCGGCCTCGGCCGTTTCGACGGTGGCGTCCGTGGAACCCGAGTCCATGACGACGAGCTCGTCCACGACGGTCCCGAGCAGTGGCCGCACCGACGCGACGACGGCACCCACGGTCCGCTCTTCGTCCAGTGCCGGTAGCACGACCGAAACCGTTCGGTCACCCTTCGCGGTCACGATGTCTTCGGGCGTCCACCCGGGCTCCTGCCACGTACGCCGCTCGAACCAACTCACGGGTAACGATCGTGCCATGCTGGGGGTCACCGCACCGAGGAGGAGGACCACTTGATCGCGCTGCTTGTCCGGTTCGTGCTGGGGCCGCTGGCCAGGGCGGTGTACCGGCCCGAGGTGCACGGCGTGGAGAACGTGCCCACGACGGGCCCGGTGCTCCTGGCGGCCAACCACCGCGCCGCGCTCGACACCGGCGTGATCACGTTCGCGACGCCGCGGCAGGTCAAGTTCCTCGGCAAGGCGGAGTACTTCACCGGCAAGGGCGTCAAGGGCAAGCTGATGGCCGGGTTCGTCGGCGGGCTCGGCTACATCCCGGTCGAGCGCGGCAACGCCCAGGCCGGGCTGGCGGCCCTGGAGGCGGCGCGCAAGGTGCTCGACGCGGGCGGCGTCTTCGCGATCTACCCCGAGGGCACGCGGTCCCTGGACGGCCGGCTGCACCGCGGCCACACCGGCGTCGCGGCGCTGGCCCTGGCGACCGGCGCGAAGGTGGTGCCGGTCGCGCTGAAGGGCACCGAGCAGCTCCAGCCCGCGGGCAAGCGCATCCCGCGGCCGGCGAAGATCTCCATCACGTTCGGCAAGCCCCTCGACTTTTCGCGCTACGAGGGCCAGGACTACTCGCCGGCGATCCGCCGGTCGGTCACCGACGAGGTCATGTACCAGATCCTGGAGATCTCGGGCCAGGAGTACGTGGACACCTACCACAAGCGACCCAGCGAAGGCGTCGCCTGAAGCCGGGTCCCCTCCCGCGTCAGATGCCCGGCGGCTCCTTGGCCCACTTCGGCGGAGCCGGCGGTTCGTACGTCTCGAACCGGTCCAGCAGCGCCGCCGCGTCCGCGTCCACCATCAGGAGCTCGCGGTACTCCGGCTTGACGAACCCCTCGGTCACCATGTGGTCGGCGAACGTCACCAGCGGTCCGTAGTACCCGTCGACGTCGACCAGGCCGATCGGCTTGCCGTGCAGGCCGAGCTGGGCCCACGTCCAGACCTCGAACAGCTCCTCCAGCGTGCCCGCGCCGCCCGGCAACGCCAGGAAGCCGTCGGACAGCGCCGCCATCTTGGCCTTGCGCTCGTGCATGTCCGCCACGACGTGCAGCTCCGACAGCCCCGCGTGCGAGATCTCGACCGACGAGAGCGCCTCGGGGATCACGCCGATCACCTCGCCGCCCGCGGCCAGCGCCGCGTCGGCGACCACGCCCATCGTGCCGACGCTCGCGCCGCCGTAGACCAGGCCGATGCCGCGCTGGGCCAGCAGCTTGCCCAGGGCCGCCGCCTGCTCGGCGTAGCGCGGCGAGAACCCCATCGACGAACCGCAGAACACACAGATCCGGCTCATCAGTGCGTGTCCTCCCAAGCCTGGTACGACTCCTGCACCACGCGGACGGCGTCGTCGATGTCGTCGGTGACGTGCAGCAGGTCCAGGTCGTGCGGGCTGACCTTGCCCTCGGCCTGCACGGTCTTCGCGATCCAGTCGTAGAGGCCGCCCCAGTACTCGCTGCCGAACAGCACCACCGGGAACTTCGTGACCTTCTTGGTCTGCACCAGCGTCAGCGCCTCGAACAGCTCGTCGAGCGTGCCGAAACCGCCGGGCAGGCAGATGAAGGCCTGCGAATACTTGATGAACATCGTCTTGCGGGCGAAGAAGTAGCGGAAGTTGACGCCGAGATCGACCCACGGGTTCAGGCCCTGCTCGAACGGCAGCTCGATGCCGAGCCCGACGGAGAAGCCGCCGGCCTCGGCCGCGCCGCGGTTGACCGCCTCCATCGCGCCCGGGCCGCCACCGGTCATCACGGCGAACCCGGCGTTGGCCAGCGCGCCGCCGATCTTGCGGCCGAGCTCGTACTCCGGGTGGTCGCGCTTGGTGCGCGCCGAGCCGAACACGGTGACCGCGCGCGGGACCTCGGCGAGCGCGCCGAAGCCCTCGACGAACTCGGCCTGGATCCGCAGCACGCGCCACGGGTCGGTGTGCACCCAGTCGGTGGGCCCGCGCGAGTCGAGCAGCCGCTGGTCGGTCGTGCTGCCCTGGTCACGGCGGTCGCCGCGCAGCACCACCGGGCCCTTTTGGCGCTCGACCGGGCGCTCGGGGTACTGGCCGTCGGGGAATTCAGACTGTTCGCTCACCCGGCCATGCTACGACCTGCCCGCCAGCGAGAATGCGAGCAGCGCCGTGGAGGTGAAGTCGATGGCGGGCTCGTTACTGGGCCATGAACTCAGGTCGTCCGCGTAACGACTTCCTTGCCCGTCGAAGGATTCATACGGACGGGTGCATTCCTTCGCGCCCGCCGGGAACGGCAGATCCGCGAAGTTGCCCGCGCCGTTCGGGCCGTTGACGACCGCGCCGTACAGCACTTTCGAAGGCCCGGCGAGGTTCGCGGCCTGGTGGTGCGGGCACTGCGGGAACGTCGTGCCGACGCCGACCACGAGCGACACACCCCAGGCGTTCGCGCCGAGGGTGAAGTCACGCTGTCGCGTGCCGAAGGCCGCGTACCGCGTGTCGCCGGTGACGCGCTGGTAGAGCCGCGCGGTGGCCGCGAACCCGAAGCTCTTGCTGGCGGCGTCGAAGTCGGTGACGTCGACCGCGGTCCGGAATGGACTCTTCTTGGCCGACTCCACGCCCGCGTCCAGCTGACGACGGAGGTCGGTGGCCAGCTCGCGGACGCCGAGCGCGGCGCCGGGGACACCCGTGCGCAGCAGGCCGGCGAGGTCGGCGTGGGCGAGCGCGCTGGTGTCGTAGAGGTTCAGCGTGCTCGTGTCGTCGCTGCCGATGTAGGCCTTCGCCCACTTCGCCGCGTCGCGGGCCCAGCCGTTCGCGCGCGGGTCGTTCAACGCCCGCGCCGCCAGCGCGAGCTGCGTGGCGCCCAGCTCCAGGTCGTCCTCCCACGACGACTCCGGGTAGTACGCGTGCGGGAACGCGCTGACGAGCTCACCGACGTCCGCCGTCTTGGCCTGCGCGAACACCGCCGCGGCTTCGCTCAGGTAGTGCCGGGCCAAGCGCGGGTCGCGGTGGGCCTGGATCTGCGCCCCCAGCGCGAACGCGGCGGCGACGCGGCCGGCGAGGTTCGGAGACAGCGGCGCGCCCGCGGGAGCGGCCGGGAACACCGGGCGGTACTTGACGAAGTAGGCGGGGTCGCCGGGCTTGACGTCCAGCGCGTCGTCGTCCTGGGGCTCGCGCCAGACGTCGTGGTCGCCGAGGAAGCCGAACTCCTCGCTGCCGGTGCCGATGCCGACCTGGGCGTAGAGCGTCTTGGTCCGGCCGTCCCACATCTTGTCGAGCCAGTCGAGGCCGAAGCGGACCTCCTTCGCCAGCACCGGATCGGGGTCCTCGCGCAGCACGAAACCCAGTTCGGCCAGCGAATACGCGGTGTTGGACGTGAACTTGACGAAGTCGCCCGCGTCGACCCAGCCGCCTTCGACGTCGACTGGGCCGCCCTGCGGCTGCAGCGGTTCGACGATTTCGTCGCCGCCCTCGCCGGCGAACTTCGGCTCGGCGTAGACGGTGGCCTTCCGGTCCGCGAGGTGCGACGGCTTGCGGTCGAGCCGGCCGGGAACGACGTCGTGGCCGTCGCGCTGGGCCTGGAAGAACTCGGTGGTCGCACGCACGAGCGGGCGGAACAGGCGGCGCGCCGTGTCGATCCGGAACGGCGGCGACGTCGCGCCGGCGGCTTTGACGCGGTAGGTGCCGGGTCGGTCCACAGTGGACAAGTCGAGGTCGAACACCGTGGGGTAGCGGGTGTTCCAGGCGCCGAGGCTCGCGCCGGTGCGACCTTCGCGGACCGTGTGGCCGCGCTCGTCGAGGACGGTGAACTTCCCCGCCGCGCCGCCGAGCAGGTACGCGTGCTTCGCCTCGCCCAGCGCGTAGCCGACTTGGTCGACGCGCACCTCGGCCAGGGTGACCGCCGCCTCGGCCGAGGTCGCGGCGAGGGGCACGGCGAGCGCGGCCGCCGTCGCGAGGGGAAGCAGGCGCATGATCGGCTCCACTTTGTTAGGAAAGTTTCCTATCTAGCGCGAGAACGCTATCCCGGCACGGGCGGGGCGTCAATATGTCCGTTTCCCCGGCGCCGGTGCCGATGACCTACCGTGGGGAGATGACCGAACCGCTCGGCGCGCGGATCCGCCGGCTGCGCGCCGAGCGCGGGTGGACCCAGCGCGAGCTGGCCGAGCCGGGGTACGACCGGGGCTTCCTGGCGAAGGTCGAGACCGGCAGCCGGCCGCCGTCGGAGGAGATGCTGGCCTACCTGGCCGGGCGGCTCGGCCTGAGCGTCGACGACCTGCGGTTCGGCCGTCCGCCCGGCGTCGCCGACGAGCTGCGCGCGTCCCTCGACGAGGGCTACCGCGACCTCGAACAAGGCCGGGTCGCGCCCGCCGAGGAACGCTTCGCCGCCGTCGGGAAGCAGGCCGCGGGCTACCACCTGGACGACGTCGAGTGCTACGCGCGGTTTTGCCTCGCCGAGGTGAAGTGGCAGCTGTTCGACGTCGAAGGCGCGCAGAAGGAGCTGGAGCACGCTTCGGAGCTGAGCGACGCGGCACCGCCGTGGCTGCGGGCGATGATCGTGCACCGCTGGTCGGGCTGCCGGTACCTGAGCGGCGACGCGGGCACGGCGATCGCGCGGGTCGAATCGGCGCTGACCTCCCCCGATCTCGACCCCGACGCCGAGTTGTGCCTGCTCAGCGCGTTGATCCACCCGTTGATGGAGATGGGCGGGCTGCACCGCGCCCAGCGCGCGGCGCTCGATGGCCTTCGCCTGGCCCGGGCGGCCACGCGGCCGGACTTCGTCGCGCGGTTCCACCGGCAGGCGTCGCAGGTGTGGCAGGCGATCGGGCAGCCCGAGCGGGCGGAGCAGGATCTGATCGAGGCGTGCCGCCTGTTCGCGTCGGTGGGGTTCGACCGCGACGCGGCCCGCTGCCGCTGGGCCCGGGGGTATCTGCTGCGCCGGCTCGGCCGGCTGGACGAGGCCCGCGCGGAGCTGACGTCGGCCCGTGACCAGCTGGCGGCGATCGGCGCGGAGGAAGGCGTCGCGGGGGCGACCCTGGAACTGGCCGAGGTCCGGCTGCGCCAGGGGGCGCCCGGCGAGGCGGCTTCGCTGGTGTCGGAGGTCTGGCCGCTGCTGGCCCGCGACGTCGAGTCCCTGGGCGAGGCGACCGGCCTGCTGGGTCAGGTCGCGCAGTCTCGCGGCGACCTCCCCGAGGCGACGCGCCTGCTCCGCGAGGCGGCGGAGATCCAGACCCGGGCGTCCCTGCACGGTGCGGCGATCTCGACGTCCCTGCGCCTCGGCGACGTCCTCCGACAACGTGGTCATCTCGACGAAGCCATCGAGGCTTACCAACGCGGCCTCGACTCCGCCACCGGCACCTGACCCGGAGGGTCGGCGGACCTGCGGGCCTGGTGGTCCGGGTGGGGGAAGTTTCCTACCAAAGTCTGGTGAATTGGTTCAGACCAGTACGCAACCCCCGAGTTTCCTGCGGTTTCGCGCGGAACGCCATGATCTTGAAAGCCGGGCGCTGGGCCATTCGGCCCATTGACCGACCGGCGAGCGGAACCTTTACTCGGACGCGTCCGGCGCAATAACAGTAGTTATTCCGGCGGGCACACTCCTCGCGTCCCCGAAAGGTTTCCCCATGAGATCCCCACGAGGGCTGGCGGCGATCGCCGGCATAGCCCTGACCTTCGCGGTGCCGGCGATCCCGGCCACCGCCACACCTGGCAACCCCTCAGCCCCCGCCGCCACCCCGCCCGAGGCGCTCGCCGCCCGAGCCGCCGACCAGGCCGCCCTCGACGGCGCCGACCGGCTCGCGAAGGGCGCTGGGGAGGCCTTCGTCCGCACCGGAGTCACCCCGGGTGGCGGCGGGCTCTACTACGCCTCCTACCAGCGCACTTACCACGGTCTCCCGGTCGTCGGCGGCGACGCGGTCGTCGTCGCCGACGGGACCGGACGTGTCCGCGGCACCGAAGCCGCGCACACCGCGCCGATCACCGTGAAAACCCAGGCCACGCTCAGCGCCGAGCAGGCCACCAGGATCGCCGAGGCCAAGGTGTCCACAGTAGACAGTGCCACCACACCCCAGCTCGTGGTGCTGGCCGGGGACGCCCCGAAGCTCGCCTACGAGGTCGTCGTGAGCGGTCACGACAAGACCACCCCGACCAAGCTGCACGTCTTCGTCGACAGCGTCACCGGCACCGTCCTCGACACCCGCGACGACGTGCGCGAAGCGGGCACCGGCAACTCCTTCTACGCCGGCACCGTCCCGATCGACACGTCCGGCTCCGGCAGCTCCTACTCGATGACCGACCCGGGCCGCCGCGGCATCGCCTGCGGCCGCGAAGGCGGCTCGATCTTCACGAAGAGCACCAACACCTGGGGCACCGGCTCGGGCACCGACCTCGAAACCGCCTGCGTCGACGCGCTCTACAGCGTCCAGACCGAGTGGAAGATGCTCGGCGAGTGGCTGGGCCGCAACGGCATCGACGGCGCCGGCGGCGGCTTCCGGGCGAGCATCGGCCTCAACGACGTCAACGCCTACTGGGACGGCTCCTCGACCCACTTCGGGCACTCGCAGGACAACCGCCGCCAGGCGACGCCGATGGACGTCGTCGGCCACGAGTTCGGGCACGCCATCTTCCAGACGACCCCGGGCGGCGCCGGCTCCGGCAACGAGAACGGCGGGCTCAACGAGTCCACCGGCGACATCTTCGGCGCGCTGACCGAGTACTACGCCAACAACCCGAAGGACACACCGGACTTCAGCGTCGGCGAAGGCGTCAATCTCGTCGGCCAGGGCCCGATCCGCTACATGGACAACCCGTCGAAGGTCGGCGACCCGAACTGCTACTCGGCGTCGATCCCGAGCACCGAGGTGCACGCCGCCGCGGGCCCGCAGAACCACTGGTTCTACCTCCTTTCCCAGGGCAGCGGCGCCAGCCCGACGTGCAACAACTCGACCGTCACCGGCATCGGCATCCAGAAGGCCGGCAAGATCTTCTACAACGGCCTGCTGAAGAAGACGTCGTCGTGGAACCACCGCGCGGCCCGCAAGGCCACGCTGGAAGCCGCGATCGCGCTCTTCCCGGGCAGCTGCACGGAGTTCAACGCCACCAAGGCCGCCTGGGACGCCGTGAGCGTCGCCGCGGTCAGCGGTGAGCCGACGTGCAGCGGCCAGCCGCCCGCCGGCAACGACTACTCGCTGACGCTGTCGCCGTCGTCCGCGTCCGTCCAACCGGGACAGACCGCGACCACCACGGTGACCACCCGGATCACCTCGGGCAACGCCCAGGCCGTCCAGCTGCAGGCTACCGGCCTGCCCGAAGGCGCCAAGGCGACCTTCAGCCCGGCGAGCGTCCAGTCCGGCGGCACGTCGACGCTGACCGTCACCACCTCGGCGACCACGCCGGAAGGCACCAGCCAGGTGACGGTCACCGGCGACGGCACCGACGCCGACCACACCGCGCAGTTCTCGCTCACCATCGGCACCGGCACCCCGCCGACCGGCTGCGCCGGCCTCGCCGAGTGGGACTCCGCCAAGGCGTACGTCCCCAACGACGTCGTCGGCCACAACGGTCACAAGTGGACGTCGCTGTGGTACTCGACCGGTGCCGAGCCCGGCGCGCCCGGCTCGTGGGCCGTGTGGAGCGACGCCGGCGCCTGCTGATCCCGGCCGTGCGGCGGCGGGCGACTCCCCCGCCGCCGCGCGGCCTACCCTGAACCGGTGGAAAGGCGACCCGAGTGAGCGACAGCGTCGGCGAACGCCTGCGTGAGCTGCGCACCGAGCGCGGGCTCACGCAGCGCGAACTGGCCGGGCCGCAGTACTCCGCGGCGTACGTGTCGTCGGTCGAGACCGGCGCGCGGACGCCGTCCGGCGACGCGCTGCGGTTCTTCGCCCAGCAGCTCGGCATCGACCCCGACGAGCTGCTCGGCGGCAGCTCGCCGCGGGAGCTGCTCGAGCTGGACCTCGAGCTGATCGAGACGGCGGACCGGTTCCTGGCCGGTGACGCCCGCCGCGCGACCCCGCGGATGCAGCGGATCCGGCGCCGCGCCGAACGCCTGGACCGGCCGCGGCAGGCGGGCATCGCGTTGCTGTGGCTGGCCGGGTACTCCACCGGCGACGCCCGCACGAAGTACGTCGCGGAGGCCGAGACGACGTTGTCGGGCGAGCCGCCGCCGGTGCGCGCGATGGTCGTGCCGCTGCGCGCGGCGGTGCTGAGCGACTGGGGCGAGGCGCAGTATTCCCTGCACCTGCTGGAAACCTGCCACGCGGAGCTGCTGCGCGACGGGTACCCGCAGCCGTCGATGCTGCTGACGCTGCGGGCGTGTCTCGCCGAACGGCACCTCCGCCAGGGCGACCTGGAGCGCGCCGCGGAGTACGCCGAGGCGGCGCTGCGGCTCACCCGGGGCGGCCCGGCGGTGCTGGCCGAGCTGACCCGCAGCCACGTCGAGGTGTGCCGCAGCCACCTGGCGGCCGACCGGTTCGCCGACGCGGCCGCGTCGGTCGCCGCGGCCTACGACCTGATGCAGGAACGGGCCCTGCACCCGGCCATGGCGCACTGCCTGCTGGCGAGAGCCCGGGTCCGCGGCCGTGCGGGCGACGTCGAGGGTGCGCTGGCCGACCTCGGCGCGGCGCGGGAAACGGCGTGGCCGGCCGACGTCCCGGCGATCACGGTCGAACTGGCGGCGGAGTACCTGGCGGCGGGCCGGCCGGAGACGGCGGGCGCGTTGCTCGACCAGGTCCGCCCGGCCGTCGTGGCGGGCACGGCGCTGGCGGCGGAGCTCCGGTTGCAGCTCGGGTCGCTGGCTCGCGCCCGCGGAGACGTCCGGGGCGCGGCGGAGTACCTGCGCGCGGCGGTCGATCTCGCCACCGGGCTCGGGGCACGGGCGGTGCTGGCGCGCGCTTTACGGCCGCTGAGCGAGCTCCTGGGCGAGACCGGACGGCCGGAAGAAGCCGCGAACGTGCTGCGGAACGGGTTGCTCGCGCTGGGCGCCGAAGCCGACTGACATCGTTTTCTTAAGCAGTACTAACGATTCCCGATGATCGAGATCTTCCGGCGTTCGGATGGTGTCCGGAACAGTCCCTACGAAAGTCGTTCCGGTGCGGAATGCGTGGCGAATCCCCAGCACCGGCGGGGTTTGTACGAATTGACCGCCGAATCCGGAACGCGGCGTTGGTCCGTTCGGCGCATTGACGCCCCGATCCGCTGATCCTTTACTCGGATGCGTCCGGACGCATACCTCCTGTTAGCACTCCGGACACGTCCCCCTTTCCCCGCACCGCACCCCATCGTCCTGCCTTCGTGGAAGGAAGACTTCGATGACCCATCGTGGGTTCAGAACGGGCTTGGCGGCCGCCGCCGGGCTCGCCATGACACTCGCGCTGCCGGTGGCACCGGCCAGCGCGACCCCAGCGGCCCAGCCCGCCGCCCCGGACGTGGCCGCCGCCCGCGCGGCCGACCAAGCCGCCGCGTCGGGACTGGACGCGCTCAGGCGCGGACCGGCCGAATCGTTCCAGCGCGTCGGGCTGACCGCCGGTGGCGGTGGCCTGTTCTACGGCGCCTACCAGCGGACCTACCAGGGCCTGCGGGTCGTGGGCGGGGACGCGGTCGTCGTCGCCGACGGTGCCGGGCGCGTCCGCGGCACCAGCGCCGCCGAGACCGCGGCCATCACCGTCGGGACGCAGGCCGCGCTCGACGCCGCGAAGGCCGCGGCCACCGCGCGCGCTCAACTGCCCACAGTGGACAGTGTGAGCACGCCGGAGAAGGTCGTGCTGGCCGGGGCGACCCCCAAGCTGGCCTACGAGGTCGTCGTCGCCGGGCGCACCGCCACCGCGCCGAGCAACCTGCACGTCTTCGTCGACGCGGCCACCGGCGCAGTGCTCGACAAGCGGGACGACGTCAAGACTTTCTCCGCCAAGGCAGCGACAGAAGCGCAGCCCGGCACGGTGAACGTCGCGGGCACCGGCAACAGCTACTACGTCGGCAACGTCTCCATCGACACGACGCAGTCCGGCAGCACGTACACGATGCGCGACCCGGGCCGCACCGGCATCAGCTGCGGCCGCGAAGGCGGTTCCGTCTACAGCGGCACCGACAACGCGTGGGGCAACGGCACCGGCACCGACCTCGAAACCGCCTGCGTCGACACGCTCTTCGGCGTGCAGACCGAGTGGAAGATGCTGTCGGAGTGGCTGGGCCGCAACGGCATCAACGGCAGCGGCACCGGGTACCCGGCGTCGGTGGGCCTCAACGACGTCAACGCCTACTGGAACGGCTCGTCGACCCACTTCGGTCACTCGCAGGACAACCAGCGCCAGGCCACGTCGATCGACGTCGTCGCCCACGAGTTCGGGCACGGCATCTTCCAGTTCACCCCGGGCGGTGCCGGCTCCGGCAACGAGAACGGCGGCCTGAACGAGTCGACCGGTGACATCTTCGGCGCGATCACCGAGGCGTACGCCAACAACCCGAAGGACGTTCCGGACTACCAGGTCGGCGAAGGCGTCAACCTGGTCGGCGACGGTCCGATCCGCTACATGTACCAGCCGTCGCTGGTCGGCGACCCGAACTGCTACTCGTCGTCGATCCCCAGCACCGAGGTGCACGCGGCGGCCGGCCCGCAGAACCACTGGTTCTACCTCCTCGCCGAGGGCTCCGCGCCCGGTGGCGGCAAGCCGAACAGCCCGACCTGCAACAGCTCGTCGGTCACCGGCATCGGCATCCAGAAAGCGGCCAAGATCTTCTACAACGGCCTGCTGAAGAAGACCTCGTCGTGGAACCACAAGGCCGCCCGCAAGGCGACCCTCGAAGCCGCGATCGCGCTCTACCCGGGCAGCTGCACCGAGTACAACGCCACCAAGGCCGCGTGGGACGCCGTCTCCGTCACCACCGCGACCGGTGAGCCGACGTCGTGCAGCGGCGGCGGGCCGGACTTCTCCGTCGCGCTGAACCCGGCTTCGGGTTCCGTGCAGCCGGGTGCCTCGGCGACCACCACCGTCAGCACCGCGACCACCTCCGGCGCGGCGCAGTCGATCACGCTGTCCGCCTCGGGCCTGCCCGCCGGTGCGACCGCGACGTTCAGCCCGGCGACCGTCCAGTCGGGCGGCTCCTCGACGCTGACCATCGCGACGACGTCTTCCACCCCGACCGGCAGCTTCCCGATCACCATCACCGCCGACGGGGCCAGCACCGACCACACGGCTTCGTTCTCGCTCACCGTTGGTACCACCGGGTCGTGCGCCCCGGTGACCAACGGAACGCGGCTGACCATCCCGGACTACCCGGGTGCCGCGGTCAGCAGTACCAACACCGTCGCGGGCTGCGCGCGCAGCGCGTCGTCGACGACCAAGGTCGAGGTGCACATCACCCACACCTACAGCGGTGACCTGGTCCTCGACCTGGTCGCGCCGGACGGCACCGCCTACCGGCTGAAGAACTCCAGCAGCAGCTCGACGCCGAACATCAACACCACCTACACCGTGAACGCTTCTTCGGAAGCCGCTAACGGCGCGTGGCAGCTCCGCATCCGCGACGTCGGCCCCGCCGACACCGGCTACCTGTCCTCCTGGACGTTGACCGTGTAGTCCCGCCCCGAAGCCGTGAATGTCGCATTGAGGGACTTGAAGTCTCTCAATGCGACATTCACGGCTCTTCTCCCCAACCCCCATCGAAGGAACTCACCGCCATGAAGTGGAAGACCAGACTCGGAGCCGGGGTCACCGCCCTGGCCGCCGTGATGGGTGTCGTGACCGCCCCCGGAGGCGCCACCGCCACCGCCGCGCCCGTCACCGCGCTCGCCGCACCGGACATCTCGCTGGCCAACATCAAGACCCACCTCAACCAGCTGCAGGCCATCGCCAACAACAACGGCGGCACGCGTTCGCCGCGCGGCGCCGGTTACGCGGCTTCCGTGACCTACGTCGAAAACCTGCTCAAGAACGCGGGGTACACGACGACCCGCCAGACGTGCACCAGCTGCATCGGCCAGTCGCAGAACCTGATCGCGGAGTGGCCGCAGGGTGACGCGAGCCAGGTCATCATGCTGGGCGCGCACCTCGACAGCGTCAGCGCCGGCCCCGGCATCAACGACAACGGCTCCGGTAGCGCGTCGATCCTCGAGACGGCCCTGACGCTGGCCCGCACCAACCCGGCGATGGCCAAGCGCGTCCGGTTCGGCTGGTGGGCCGACGAGGAGTCCGGCCTGGTCGGCTCGAAGTACTACGTCAACAACCTGCCGAGCAGCGAGCGCACGAAGATCAAGACCTACCTCAACTTCGACATGATCGGCTCGAAGAACTGGGGCTACTTCGTCTACGACGACGTCGCTTCGGTCAAGGCGGTCTTCGACGAGTACTTCTCGTCCATCGGCATCCAGACCGAGGGTGACAGCGAGGGCGACGGCCGGTCCGACCACGCGTCGTTCAAGAGCGCGGGCATCCCGGTCGGTGGCCTGGCGACCGGCGCCGGCGACATCAAGAGCTCGGCGCAGGCGCAGAAGTGGGGCGGCACCGCGGGTGCGGCGTTCGACAACTGCTACCACCGCGCGTGCGACACGACGTCGAACATCCCGGACGCGCCGCTGGAGAAGAACTCCGACGCGATCGGGTACGCGCTGTGGAAGCTGGCCGTCGCGACGACGCAGGGCAACGACTTCTCGGTGAACCTGAACCCGACCGCCGGGACCGTCCAACCCGGACAGTCGCTGCAGGTCGCGGTGAGCACCGCGACGACGTCCGGCAGCGCGCAGTCCATCTCGCTGTCGGCTTCGGGCCTGCCCGCGGGTGCGACGGCGTCGTTCAGCCCGGCCACCGTCCAGTCGGGCGATTCCTCGACGCTGACCGTCACGACTTCCGCGTCGACGCCGACCGGCACCTTCCCGATCACCGTGACGGCCGACGGCGCGAGCGTCGACCACACGGCGTCGTTCTCGCTGGGTGTCGGCACTTCGTCGTGCGCGCCGGTGACCAACGGCACGCGGCTGACCATCCCGGACTACCCGGGTGCTGCGGTGAACAGCACGGCGACCGTCGGCGGCTGCGCGCGCAACGCGTCGTCGACGACCAAGGTCGAGGTGCACATCACCCACACCTACCGCGGTGACCTGGTCCTCGACCTCGTCGCCCCGGACGGCACGGCGTACCGGCTGAAGAACTCCAGCAGCGACTCGACGCCGAACCTCGACACCACCTACACCGTCAACGCCTCTTCCGAGGCCGCGAACGGTGCCTGGCAGCTGCGGCTGCGCGACGTCGGCCCGGCCGACACGGGTTACCTGTCCTCCTGGACACTGACCGTCTGACCCACCCCGGGGGCGGCACTTTCCCGTGAAAGTGCCGCCCTCGGTAATTTGTCTAGACCACCCGATCGTAGGTAGTCAGCGCTTTCCCCGGTTCCCTATCGTGGGCGGACACGCCGCGTTCGCCCTCAACGACGATGGGAGCCGGTATGTCCGGTCGTAGAACCCGCTTCTTCGGAACCCTCCTGGCGGCGGTCCTGGCCGTCCCGCTGCTCGTGCCGGCCCCCGCGCAGGGGGCGGTGTCGGCCGACACGTGCGCGGTGAAATCCCGGCCCGCGGGCAAGGTCCTCCAGGGGTACTGGGAAAACTGGGACGGCGCCGCGAACGGTGTCCACCCCGGGATGGGCTGGGTGCCCATCACCGACAGCCGCATGGCACAGCACGGCTACAACGTCATCAACGCCGCCTTCCCGGTGATCCGGTCCGACGGGACCGTGTTGTGGGAGAACGGGATGGACGCCGGCGTCAAGGTGTCGACGCCCGCCGAGATGTGCGCTGCGAAGGCCGCGGGCGCGACGCTCCTGATGTCGATCGGCGGCGCGGCCGCCGGGATAGACCTGTCTTCGTCCGCGGTGGCCGACAAGTTCGTCGCCACGGTCGTGCCGATCCTGAAGCAGTACAACTTCGACGGGATCGACATCGACATCGAGACCGGCCTGACCGGCAGCGGCAACATCAAGACGTTGTCGGCGTCGCAGTCGAACCTGATCCGGATCATCGACGGCGTGCTCGCGCAGATGCCGTCGAACTTCGGGCTGACGATGGCGCCGGAAACCGCTTACGTCACCGGCGGCAGCATCACGTACGGCTCGATCTGGGGCGCGTACCTGCCGATCATCAAGAAGTACGCGGACAACGGCCGGCTGTGGTGGCTGAACATGCAGTACTACAACGGGTCGATGTACGGCTGCTCGGGTGATTCGTACCAGGCCGGGACCGTTCAGGGCTTCACCGTCCAGACCCAGTGCCTGAACCAGGGCCTGGTCGTGCAGGGAACGACGATCCGCGTGCCGTACGACAAGCAGGTCCCGGGTCTGCCGGCCCAGCCGGGCGCGGGCGGCGGGTACATGTCGCCGAGCCTGGTTTCCCAGGCGTGGCGGTCGGTTCCGGGCCTGAAGGGCCTGATGGACTGGTCGATCAACTGGGACGGCTCGAAGGGCTGGACCTTCGGCGACAACGTCAAGTCCCTGCAGGGCCGGTAACGCCGAGGTCCGTGAATGTCGCATTGAGGGACTTGACGTCCCTTCAATGCGACATTCACGGCTTTACGAGTCGCCGGCCGGGATCGGGTCGTTGTACTCGCCGGACGGGCCCGCGTACTCGCGGCCGTTCGGGAACGGCCAGGGGTTCGGGACGCAGCCGTGCAACCCGAGCGTCTGCTGCTCCATCACGGGCGCCGGCCGGCCCGCGCCCGGGCACAGCTCGTGGCCGTGGCCGAGCCGGTGCCCGGTTTCGTGGGTGACCATGTACTGGCGGTAGACGTCGATCGGGGCGCCGTAGTTCGGGACGGCGTTGGCCCAGCGGGCGATGTTGAGCACGACGTTGCTGCCGTTGCGGCAGGAGGTGTAGCCGTCCGGGGAGCCGCCGCACAGCTTGTCGCGGCTGGCCGGGGTGGCCAGGTAGATGGTGAAGTCGGCGTCGTCGTCGGGCCCGACCTGCTGCAGCCGCCACTCGCCGCCGCCGGTCCAGCCGCGGGGGTCGCCGAGGATGCCGCGGATGGCCTTGGCGAACGCGGCCGGCCCGACGCCGTCGATGTCGGTCTCGAGCGCGATCCGGTACCGCATGAGCTTGCCCTTGGTGCCGGCCACCTCGTCGCTGCCGGGGGTGAACATCCACTGGCCGGAGCCGGTCCGCGGGAAGGTGATGGCGACCTCGACGGGCGCGGCCTGGGTGACGGGCGCACGCGCGTCGGGCGGCGGCGGCACGGAAGTGGCCTCCCCGATGGCCATGACCACGGGCCCGGCCGCGGGCGCGGCGACGGGCTGCTGCTCACAGGCCGTCACGGCGCCGATCACCGCCAGGGCGAGCACGGCGACGGCCGCGGCCCGTCTCGCGGTTTTGGGCATGGGTCCTCCCGGACATGCGGCTTCACCAGTGAATACGGCCCGCGTACGGGAAAAGTTGCGGTGACCCCTGGCGACAGTGTGTCACCGCAGCTCAGTGGACCCCAGTGTGACGACGGCCACTACGCCCCAATGTGGCCTTCGGTGCGTCAGACGCACCCAAGGCGGCCTTCGGTGCGTTAGACGCACCCAAGGCCACATTGGGGCGCTGGGGCCACTCAGGACAGGAACTTGCGGAGGATCTCCGTGACCTGGCGGATCTCCGCCGTGTGGACGTTCTCCTGCTTCGTGTGCGCCAGCGTCGGGTCGCCCGGGCCGAAGTTGACCGCCGGCATCCCCAGCGCCGCGAACCGCGCCACGTCCGTCCACCCCAGCTTCGCCGCCGCGCGACCGCCGGCCGCCGACACCAGCTCGGCCGCCGCCGGGGCCGACAAGCCCGGCAGCGCTCCCGGGGAAAGGTCCACAACGGACAGTTCGTAGCCGTCGAACACCTCGCGCAGGTGACGCTCGGCCGCCTCCGGGTCGCGGTCCGGGGCGAAGCGGTGGTTCACCGTCAGCACCGCCGCGTCCGGGACCACGTTGCCCGCCACGCCGCCGCTGATCGACGTCGCCTGGAGGCCTTCGCGGTAGGTGAGCCCGTCGATGTCGACGACCCGCGGCGTGTACTCCGCCAGCCGCCGCAGGGGCCCGGCCAGCGCGTGGATCGCGTTCTCCCCCATCCACGCCCGCGCGGTGTGCGCGCGCTTCCCGGAAAGCCGTAGCTCGACGCGCATCGTGCCCTGGCAGCCCGCCTCGATCACGCCGTTCGACGGCTCGCCGACGATCGCCAGGTCGCCGGCCAGCCACTCCGGCAGCTCGCGCTCGATCCGGCCCAGGCCGTTCTTCGTCGCTTCGACCTCTTCGTTGTCGTAGAAGACGAAGGTGACGTCGTGCTTCGGCTCCGGCAGCGTCGCGGCGAGGTGCAGGAACACCGCGTCGCCGCTCTTCATGTCGACCGTGCCGAGGCCGTGCAGGATCTCGTCGGCGCCGGCGCCTTCGCGCCGCGAAGGCAGGTTGCCGTTTTCCGGCACGGTGTCCAGGTGCCCGGCGAGCACGACCCGCGACGCGCGGCCGAGGTGGGTGCGCGCGAGGACGGCGTCGCCGTTGCGGAGCACTTCGAGGTGCGGCGCGTGCTTCTCGAGCGCTTCCTGCACGAGCGTCGCCAGCTCGGCCTCGCTGCCCGAGACGCTGAAGACGTCCACGAGCGCGGCGGTCAGGTCGACGGGATCGGCGTGCAGGTCGAGGCTCATGCCCGGCACGCTACCGTGGGGGTGTGCGTAGGTTCCCGGTCGCCGTGGGCGGCGCGTTGCTGGTCCTGGTTCTGTCCGGCTGCGGCAACGAGGCGGGCCCGACCCCCAAGCAGGGTGGCGAGCCCGGACCGGACGCGCTCCCGACGAAGCTGGCCGCGCTGACCGCCGACCAGTGCTACGCGAGCCCGCGCACCCAGCTGCCGAAGGGCTGTGAGAAGTACGTCACGGAGGTCGCCAACGTGCCGGGCACGGCCCGCAAGCGCGCCGACGACCGGGACCCGCAGCTGGTCGCCGAAGCCGACAAGCTGGACACGGCCATCAAGGCGTTCCGCGGCGCCGGCTGCACGACCGTGCCCGACCCGGGTGGCCCCTGCACGCAGGCGCTGGTCGACGTCGCCGCTGCTCTGTCGGGCCTGAAGAAGCAGGTCGACGCCCGGCCCACGACGGGTTGATCCGCGTCACCCCCGGTCTTTCGGGGGTCCAGGGGGCTTGCCCCCGGCTGGGGTCTGGGGCTTGGCCCCAGAAGTTACGGACTACGGTGAAGGCCGTGAGCGAGCAGAGCCCGAACCCCGAAACGACCGGCGCCAGCGGCGTCGGGCTGGCCACCGTCGCGACCGACGGGACGGTCCTCGACACCTGGTACCCGCACCCGAAGCTGACCGACGGCGGCACCGCCGGCACCGAGCGCCTGAGCCAGGAAGAGGCCACCGAGCTGCTCGGCGAGGCCGCCGCGGCGCTGCTCGGCCCGGACACCGACCGCGGGGTCGAGGTCGTCGCCGTCCGCACCACGATCGGCAAGCTGGCCGACGCCCCGGCCGACACGCACGACATGTACCTGCGGCTGCACCTGCTCTCGCACCGCCTGGTCCGCCCGCACGGCCAGAACCTCGACGGCATGTTCGGCCTGCTCGCGAACGTCGTGTGGACCAACCACGGCCCGTGCCCGGTCGAGGGCTTCGAGACGACGCGGCTGCGGCTGCGCTCGCGCGGCGCGGTGACCGTGTACAGCGTCGACAAGTTCCCGCGGATGGTCGACTACGTGCTGCCGGCCGGCGTCCGGATCGGCGACGCGGACCGCGTCCGACTCGGCGCGCACCTGGCGTCCGGCACGACCGTGATGCACGAGGGCTTCGTGAACTTCAACGCCGGCACGCTCGGCGCGTCGATGGTCGAGGGCCGCATCTCGGCCGGCGTGGTGGTCGGCGACGGCTCGGACGTCGGCGGCGGCGCGTCGATCATGGGCACGCTCTCGGGCGGTGGCAAGGAGACGATCTCGCTGGGCGAGCGCTGCCTGATCGGCGCGAACGGCGGCGTCGGGATCTCGCTGGGCGACGACACGGTCGTCGAGGCCGGGCTGTACGTGACGGCGGGGACGAAGGTCGTCGTCGACGGCAAGGTCGTCAAGGCCCGCGAGCTCAGCGGCGTCTCGGGCGCGGTCTTCCGCCGCAACTCGGCGACCGGCGCGGTCGAGGTCGTGCCGCGGACGGGGTCCGGCGTCGAGCTGAACTCGATCCTGCACGCCAACTGAGCAGGTCCGTGAATGTCGCATTGAGGGACTTGAAGTCCGTCAATGCGACATTCACGGCGTTGGGTGGGGCCGAGTCCCTCACCTACCATTCGTGAGGTGACCACCGAATCGTTGCCTCGCACCCCGGCCGAACTGGGCTTGCCCGAGCTCCCGGTCGCCGCGGGCCCGGCGGATCCGGCGGTCCACCACGTGCGGGCCAAGCTCGACCGGGAGATCCGCGCGCTGATCGCGTACGAAGCCGGCACGCGCTCGGGCGCCGACCCCGAGGACCTGCACCGGATGCGCGTCGCGCTGCGGCGGATGCGCAGCGTCCTGAAGCTGTCCGGCGCGCTGGTCGGGGACGGCGCCGAGCCGGTGCGCGCGGAGCTCGGCTGGCTCGGCCAGTCGCTCGGCGAGGTGCGGGACTACGACGTCCTGATCGGGCACCTGCGCGAGGTCATCGCCGACTTCGAGGTCCGCGACCAGGCCGCCGGACGCCGGCTGGTGTCCCGGTTCGTCACCGAGCGCGCCGCGGCGAAGCGGCGGCTGACCCGGGCGCTGTCGAGCGCGCGCTACTCGACGTTGCTGCGGGAGGTCAGCCTGCTGACCCGGGACCGTCCGACGGCGGCGGAAGAACGACACGACTTGGTCGCCGGGCTGGCGAAGCCGCACCGCAAGCTCACCAAGGCCGTCCGCGCGCTGCCGGCCGACCCGCCGGACGACGACCTGCACGCCCTGCGCATCCACGGCAAGAAGCTCCGGTACGCCGCCGAGCTGGCCCAGACGTCGGCGAAGAAGAAGCGGGCGAAGCGGATCAAGAAGCTGATCAGGGCGACGCAGGACTTCCAGACGGTGCTCGGCGACCACCAGGACGCGGTGAACGCGGCCGAGCGGATGCGCACGGTGCTGGACACGGCGGACGGCGAGGTCGGCTTCGTCGCCGGCCGCATCGCCGAGCGCGAGCTGGCCCGCCGCGCCGAGGCCCGCGCGACCTGGCGCGCCTCCTGGGCCGCGGTCGACGACGCCGCCCGGGCCCTCCACGCCTGACCACCCAGTCGTCACTTTCCCTGGGAAAGATGCGTCTCCGGCCCCCCACGGCGCATCTTTCCTAGGGAAAGTGCGGCCTCGTGACATCGACCGGACATACCCGTCCGGCCGGGCGAGGTCGCGAATGACTCATTCGGGACCTCCCGCGCCGCGAATGAGTCATCGGCGACGCCGCGAGCTGCCGCCGCCGAAGCCCGAACGCAGTGAATGACTCATTCCTGGCGTCCGGCGCAGTGAATGACTCATTCCTGGCATTTCGGCCGCCCCCACTCCGAGCCGCGGACCGTAACCTGGGCCGATGGCGACGGCACTGACCTTGGGCATCGGCGGTGTGGTCCTGCTCTTCCTGGCCATCATCACCACCCTCGTCCTGGCCGGTCGCCGGGTGCGGCGCGGGCGGAAGCTCGGCCGCTACCCGTACCGCGCCAAGCCGAACGGCACCTACGACAACTCCACGCACAGCGGGATGTCGTGACTAGGCCACCGACCAGACGTACCCGTCCGGCCGGATGACGACCCGCCGGCCGCCCTCGGCCTCGTACGCCGCGTACGCGTGGCCGCCGTCGTCGATCAGGTCGGTGCCCGTCGCGACGCTGCCTGCCGGCAAGATCCGGTACCCCTCCGAAGGACCGTCGCCGAAGGTCAGCGAAGTCGCGTGCGGGCCGCGGAACAGCTCGAACAGCCGGACCCGCTTGCCGTTCGCGTCGAGCAGGGGCGCGTCCGGTGCGCGGTCGCCGGGCTGGAGCGCGCCCGTCCCCGCCGGGGACAGCGGGCCGCCGCGGTAGCTGATGTCCAGCTGCTGGAAGTCCTCGCCGCGCTCGTGTGCGTCCTCGGCGCCGTCGACGTACTTCTGCAGCAGCTCCGTCGAAATCCCGAGCACGCGCGCCGCGTTCGTGCGGCGCTCGGCCTCGTAGCTGTCGAGCAGCTCGGGTGAGCCGTCCGCGAGCTTCCAGCCCAGGTTGTAGCCGTCCTGGACGCCCGTGTTCAGGCCCTGGCCGCCGGTCGGCGGGTGGACGTGCGCCGCGTCGCCGGCCAGGAAGACCCGGCCGTCGCGGAAGCGCGCAGCCAGCCGGACGTTCGGCCGCCACACTGTCGACCAGGCCAGGTCGGACAGCCGGACGGTGCCGCCGCTCAGCGCGTCGAGCCGGGCCTGGACCGCGGG
Source organism: Amycolatopsis sp. NPDC028719 (assembly GCF_055565395.1). Classification (NCBI taxonomy): domain Bacteria; kingdom Bacillati; phylum Actinomycetota; class Actinomycetes; order Pseudonocardiales; family Pseudonocardiaceae; genus Amycolatopsis; species Amycolatopsis sp. NPDC028719. The sequence continues at coordinate 110,122 of NZ_JBVHUL010000012.1, read as the reverse complement.
CAGCGCCGTCTCGGCGTCCAGCTCGCCGTCGCCGAGCGGCGCGCCGAACTGGAACCACGGGGTGCCCGGCAGCGGGCTGAACACCATGCCGCTCATCGGGTCTTCCGGCGCCGCGAACCAGTGGCCGTACGCGCGGTCGAGCCCCTCGGCGTGGACGTCGCCGAGCAGCATCCGGATCGACTCGTCGGTGTTGCCCTCGAACGCGATCCCCAGCGTCTTGCGCACGAAGCTCTTGCCGCCGTCGGCGCCGACGAGGTACGCCGCGCGGACGGTCTCGCCCGTGCTCAGCGTGGCCGTGACGCCGTCGGCGTCCTGCTCGAAGCCGGTCAGCGCGGTGTTCAGCTCGACGCGCACGCCGAACTCGGCCAGCCGGTCACGCAGGATGCCCTCGGTGTGCGACTGGCTGAGGAACCAGCCGGTCGGGTACGGCTTCGACGGCGTCGGCTCGACCGGGTCGAACATCATCCGCTCGCCGACCACGTCACCGCCGAGGTGGATCTTCATCGGCACCGGCGCGGCCCCCGCCGCGAGCACCGCGTCGAGCACGCCGAGGTCCTCGAAGACCTCCAGCGTGCGCGGCTGGAGCCCGTCGCCGCGCGAGCCCAGGAAGAACGTCTCGGCCTTGTCGATGATCCGCACGGCGACGTCGCGCCGGGCCAGCTCGATGGCCAGCGTCAACCCGGTCGGTCCCGCCCCCGCGATCAGCACCCGTGTATCCATCTCGCCCTCCCAGTGAATTGAAATTCAGTGAATCTTGATTCAGAATGACACTGCTAGCGTCCGGCGTCAAGGAGGTGGCGGTGAACCGCAAGGAGAAGGCCGCGGAGACGGAGACCGCGCTGAAGGCGGCGGCCCGGCGCGTGTTCGCGCGGAAGGGCTACCTGAACACGAAGATCACGGACATCACCGCCGAGGCGGGCCGGGCCGCGGGGTCGTTCTACAACCACTTCGCGGGCAAGGAGGAGCTGCTCGAGGCACTCCTGGCCGACATCGCGGCGTCAGGCGACGAAAGCGCGCTGACCGAAGGGCACCTGTCGGACTTCAGCGACCCGGCGGCGGTGCGCTGGCACGTGGCCCAGTACTGGGACTTCTACAAGGAGCACGCGTCGACGATGCAGGCGCTGCGCCAGGCGGCGATGGTCAACGACGCGTTCGCGCGGACGATGGCGAACTTCGGCGCGACCCAGGCGGCGGACCTCTACGGCCACCTGGCGCACGTGACGGCGGCCGGGATGCGGCTGCCGGCGAGCAAGGAGCTGTCGATCGCGATGATGTACCAGCTGGTCGACAGCTTCGCGCAGATGTGGCTGCTCGACCCGGCGCCGCCCGGGTGGACGCCACCGACCGACGAAGAAGCGATCGAAGCGCTCACCCGGTTCGTCTACCGCGGGTTCACGGGCCGGGACTGCTAGGGGCGCGCTCATCGCCGCCGCCGGGAACGTGATCGCCCGGCGCCGGGCAGGTTCGCCCGCCGCCGGGGACACGGGCTGCCCGTTGTAGACCTCGACGCGGTCCACGGCCGCCACGGCGAGGATTGCTTCGCCTCATACGGCGGAACCTGGGCGTCCTGCCAACGCCGCCGGTCCCGCGCGGGTTCGCCGCGTTGCGGACTCTGCCGGAAGGGCTGCTCGTGCCCGTGCTGGGGCGCTTCTTGCGAAGCGCGACGGCCGTGCACAGCGGGTTCAGCGACACCTCGCCCGCGGCGGCGGCCGAACTCGAGCGGCTGGCCGAACAGCTCCGGACCTCAGGCGGGGTCCGGCCAGGCGTCGACGACTTCGACGTGACGCAACCCCGAAGACGCGCTGATGTGCCGGAACCAGGCGGCGCACACGGGCACCGTGTCGATCGACCGGGCCGCTTCCTCGGCTTCGGCAGGGCTGCGCCACAAGACGACGTCCGGCCAGCCGCCGTCGTCCTCCCGGGTCAGGTACGCGGCGAGGCAGCCGGGGAACCGCCGACGCATCGCCTCGACCATCGCCGGACGCTCGGCCACCAGCCGGTCCACCGCCGCGTCTTCGATCCGGAAGCGAGCAAGCTCGATCGTCGTCACGAGCGCAACCCAGCCGCGAGCACCGACAGTTTTCGGGCGCCGTCGGGCCAGTGCTACTCGCTCAGGCGCTCCACGGCGGCGTCGACGCGCTCGTCCGTCGCGGTCAGGGCGACGCGGACGTGCTTGCCGCCCTTGGGGCCGTAGAACGTCCCCGGGGCCACCAGGATCCCGCGGTCGGCCAGCCACTCGACCGTCGCCGAGGCGTGCTCGTCCCTGGTCGCCCACAGGTACAGCCCCGCCTCGGAGTGGTCGATGCGGAAACCGTTGTCCTGCAACGCTTTTCGCAACGCCAGCCGGCGCCGGGCGTACCGCTCGCGCTGGGCGGAAAGAGCTTCGTCGTCGGTCAGGGCGGCGACCATCGCCTCCTGGACCGGGCGCGGCACGATCATGCCCGCGTGCTTGCGGATCTCCAGCAGTTGCTTGATCAGGCGCGGGTCACCGGTCAGGAAACCGGCGCGGTAGCTGGCCAGGTTCGCCGACTTGGAGAGCGAGTGCACCGCGATCAGGCCGTCCGTGCGGCCGTCGCAGACGTCCGAGTGCAGGACCGACAACGGCGAAGTCTCCCAGCCCAGCGCCAGGTAGCACTCGTCGGACACCACCACGACGTCGCGCTCGCGGGCCCACTCGACGACCTTGCGCAGGTGCTCCACCGGCAGCACCTGGCCGGTCGGGTTGGACGGCGAGTTCAGCCAGATCATCGCCGGCTTCTGCGGGCCGAGCGCGGTCAGGCCGTCGGACCGCAGGATCGACGCGCCCGCCAGCAGCACCCCGACCTCGTAGGTCGGGTAGGCCAGCTCCGGGATGACCACCAGGTCGCCCGGGCCGAAGCCGAGCAGGCGCGGCAGCCAGGCCACGGCCTCCTTCGACCCGATCGTCGGCAGCACCGCGTCCGGCTCGATGCCGGTGACGCCGTGCCGGCGGCCGAGGGCGGCGATGGCCGCCGCGCGCAGGGCCGGGATGCCGTGCGTCGTCGGGTAGCCCGGGATCTCCGACACCGACGCGAGCGCGTCGCGGATGCCGGCCGGGACCGGGTCGACCGGCGTGCCGATGGAGAGGTCGACCACCCCGCCGGGATGCGCCTGCGCCTTGGCCTTGACCTCGGCGAGCGAATCCCAGGGGAAGTCGGGCAGCGCGACCCGGCTCATTCGCCCTGCGGGGGCAGCGCCTTGATGAACGCCGGGTCGTGCGCGGTCTTGCCGACCTTGGAGGCGCCGCCGGGCGAGCCCAGCTCGTCGAAGAAGTCGACGTTGGCCTTGGTGTAGTCCGACCAGTTGTCCGGGACGTCGTCCTCGTAGTAGATCGCCTCGACCGGGCAGACCGGCTCGCAGGCGCCGCAGTCGACGCACTCGTCCGGGTGGATGTACAGCATCCGCTCGCCCTCGTAGATGCAGTCCACGGGGCACTCGTCGATACACGCCTTGTCGAGCACGTCGACGCAGGGCTCGGCGATCACGTAGGTCACTGCGCACTCCTGCTTTTCTCTGCAAACAGCCAGTCGTGGCCGACACTACGCGGTTCGGCCACCCGTTCGGTTGGTGAGGCAAGCCTTAGCCATACCCCGGGTATGGCGGGTGCTCACCTCTCCCGGCGGCGCGACGGCGGGGTGGCCCGGGCGTCACCGGTGATGACGAAGCGAGGTTTCGGAGCCTCGCCTGCGTCGCTTTCGGCCTTCTTCTCCCCCACGGCGCGGTTGAACCCCTCGGAGATCTCGTCGACGAGCTTCTCGTTGTGCCGCTCGTCCTTGCGCTGGACGCCCACGGCCCACCTCCTCGGAAATCCGTTCCGCGCCGTTCACGGCCTTGGGGACAATCTAGCCGTGAACGCACCCGAGTCGCTCGAAATCGCCTGCAGCAGAGCATGGCCGCCACTGGTCGAAGAACCCTTGGGGACCTGGCGGCTGCGCTGGGCGGACGGGTTCACCGGCCGCGCGAACAGCGCACTCGCCGTGGGCGACCCCGGCCGGCCCGTCTCCGAGGCGCTGCGTGCGGTGTGTGACTTCGCCCACGATCGGGGGATCGCGCCGATGGTCCAGGTGATCCGAGACAGCCCGAACGAGCGCGCGATCGCCGCCGCGGGCTGGTCCCAGGCAACGCGCCACCACCGCGGCCACGAGGTCGTGGTCCTCACCACCACGCTCGCCGCCGGACGCATCTTTCCTAGGGAAAGTGACGCCTCCGGCCCCTCCGACGCATCTTTCTCGGCGAAAGTGGCGGATGAGCCGACGCCCGGCTGGTGGGGGCTGACCCTCGGGCCCGGGGAGGACACCGACGCCGCGCGGAGCGTCCTGACCGGCGGAAAGGTCGGTTACGGTGTCGCGACGATCGACGGCCTCACCGCCGGCGTCGTCCGCGGGGCCCTGGTCGACGGCTGGCTGCACGTCGGCCGCCTCGAGGTCGGCCCGGCCTTCCGGCGCCGCGGGCTCGCGTCGGCGCTGATGGGCGCCCTGCACACGTGGGGTGCGGAACACGGAGCCGGCCAGGCGGTGTTGCAGGTCGCGGAAGGCAACGAAGGCGCACTCGCGCTTTACGCGGGGCTCGGCTACGCCCCGCACCACAGATACCGGTACTGGGTGCCCGCACCCGGCTCGTGCGAGGATTCGACGTCGTGAAGATCGTGGTAGTGGTCGGCGGAGTGGGCGGGGCCCGTTTCCTGCTGGGTGTAAAGGCGGCTTTGGGCATGGCACCGGAAGGTGCCTCCGAGTCGGAGCACGAGGTGACGGCGCTGGTCAACACCGGCGACGACGTCTGGATGCACGGCCTGCGGATCTGCCCGGACCTGGACACCTGCATGTACACCCTGGGCGGCGGCATCGACAAAGAACGCGGCTGGGGGCACTCGGGCGAGACCTGGGTCGTCAAGGAGGAGCTGGCGGCCTACGGCGCCGAGCCGTCGTGGTTCGGGCTCGGCGACAAGGACATCGCCACCCACCTGATCCGGTCGCGGATGCTGCGCGCGGGCTACCCGCTCTCGGCGGTGACCGAGGCCCTCTGCGACCGCTGGCAGCCCGGCGTCCGGCTGCTGCCGATGTCGGACGACCGCGTCGAGACGCACGTCGTCATCGACGACCCGGAGCAGGAGGGCCAGCAGAAGGCCGTCCACTTCCAGGAGTGGTGGGTGCGCTACCGCGCCGAGCCGAAGGCGCACTCGATCGTCGCGGTCGGCGCCGACGAGGCCAAGCCCGCGCCCGGCGTGCTCGACGCGCTCAAGGACGCGGACGCCGTGCTGTTCGCGCCGTCGAACCCGGTCGTGTCGGTGGGCACCGTGCTGGGCGTGCCCGGGGTCCGGGACGCGCTCCGCAAGACGTCCGCGGGCGTCGTCGGGGTGTCGCCGATCATCGGCGGCAAGGCGCTGCGCGGGATGGCCGACGCGTGCCTGACCGCGATCGGCGTCGAGACGTCGGCGGAGGCGGTGGGCCGGCACTACGGCTCCCGCAAGGACGGCGGTGTGCTCGACGGCTGGCTGATCGCGGAAGGCGAAACGGCGGACGTGCCGGGCGTGACCGTCCGCGACGTCCCCCTGCTGATGTCCGATGTGGACGCGACCGCGGCGATGGCCCGTGCCGCCCTGGAACTGGCTGGAGCCCCTGTTGACTGACCACGCTTCCCCCAAGCTGGAGATCCTGCCCGTCACCGGGCTGCCGGAGTTCCGCCCCGGCGACGACCTGACCGGCGCGATCGTCGAGGCCGCGCCCTGGCTGCGCTCGGGTGACGTCCTCGTCGTGACCAGCAAGATCGTCTCGAAGGCCGAGGGCAGGCTCGTCAAGGTGCCCGCCGACCCCGAGGTCCGCGACGCCGAGCGCCGGAAGCTCGTCGAGCGCGAGGCCGTCCGGGTGGTCGCGCGGATCGCGCGCACGGTGATCACCCAGAACCACCTGGGGATCGTGCAGGCGGCGTCGGGCATCGACGCGTCGAACGTCGAGGGCGACGAGGTCGCGCTGCTGCCGGCCGACCCGGACGCGTCGGCCCTGGCCCTGCGCAACGGGCTGCGCGAGCGGCTCGGCGTCGAGGTCGCGGTGGTCGTCACGGACACGATGGGCCGTGCGTGGCGGGTCGGGCAGACCGACGCCGCGATCGGCTCGTCCGGGCTGCGCGTGCTGCACGCCTACCGCGGCGAGGTGGACGGCCAGGGCAACGAGCTGGCCGTCACCGAGGTGGCGGTCGCGGACGAGCTGGCCGGGGCCGCCGACCTGGTCAAGGGCAAGCTCGGCGGCACGCCGGTCGCCGTCGTCCGTGGTCTGGACATCTTCGACGACGGCTCGACGGCGCGGAACCTGGTCCGCCCGCTCGAGGAGGACCTCTTCCGGCTGGGCTCGAACGAGGCCATCGCGCAGGGCCGCCGGGAAGCGGTGCCGGCGCGGCGTTCGGTGCGGCGGTTCAGCGACGAACCGGTGAGCCCGCGGTCGATCCGGCGGGCCGTGGGCTCGGCGCTGACCGCGCCCGCACCGCACCACACGCACCCGGTGCGGTTCGTGTGGCTGCGCGACGGCGGGAAGCGCAAGCAGCTGCTCGACGCGATGCGCGAAGCGTGGCAAGCCGACCTGACCGGCGACGAATTCACACCGGAGCAGGTCGCGAAGCGGCTCAGCCGCGGCGACATCCTTTACCGGGCACCGGAAATCGTCATCCCCTTCCTGGTGCCGGACGGCGCCCACACCTACCCCGACGCCCGCCGCAACGACTGCGAAAAGACGATGTTCACCGTCGCCGGGGGCGCCGCGGTGCAAGGGCTGCTGGTCGCGCTCGCCGCCGAAGGCCTCGGCTCGTGCTGGATCGGATCGACGATCTTCGCCGCCGGCATCGTCCGTGAGGTCCTCGGGCTGGACGAACGCTGGCAGCCGCTGGGCTCGGTCGCGATCGGCATCCCGCTCACCGAGCCGGACCCGCGCGGGCCGGTCGAGCCGGGTGAAGGGCTGCTGGAGCTGTGACCCTGCACGCGGACGCCGTCGCGACGCTGGATTCGTGGCGGCCCGCCCTCGGTTCCCAGGAGTCGCTGCGGCAGGCGTTCCTCGGTTTCCTCGCGGCCCGGGAGGACGCCTGCCGCCGCTCGTGCGAAGCCGGGCACCTCACGGCGTCGGCGGTGGTGCTGGACCACACCGGGACGCGGGTGCTGCTCACGCTGCACCCGCGGGTCGGCCGCTGGCTGCAGCTCGGCGGGCACTGCGAACCTTCCGACGGCTCGCTGGCCGAGGCCGCGCTGCGCGAGGCCACCGAAGAGTCCGGCATGGCCGGGCTGCGGATCTCCGCCGAGCCGGTGCACCTGGACGTCCACCCGATCACGTGCTCGCTCGGCGTGCCGACGCGGCACTTCGACGTCCGGTACGCGGTGCACGCCCCGGCCGGCGCGGAGCCGGTGCGCAGCGACGAGTCCGACGACCTGCGGTGGTGGCCGGTGGACGCGCTGCCGGCGGGGTCGGAAGATCTCGCCGATCTGGTGAAAGCGGCCGTTCCTGTCGGTGCCGGGCACTAGCCTGGGGCGCGGAGAGGGAGGACCAGATGGCTACGCAGTTCCTGGAGCGGGTGCACTATCACTCCGGCGGTGGCGGCGGCGACGGGGTGTTCGGCTACATCGTCGTCGGGCTGCTGATCCTGGCGATCATCGTGTTCGTGATCGTGGTGGCGGTGCGGGTGTCGAAGATGCGCCGCGAAGAGGCGATGAAGAACGGCGGCGGGCAGTTCCCGCCCGCTGCGAACTTCCCGCCACAGCAAGGTTTCCCGCCACCGTCCGGCGGGTTCGCGCCGCCGCCGGGGCCGTCGGGTGGGTTCCCCGCGCCGCCGCAGCCGTATCCGCCGCAGCAGGGGTTCGCGCCGCAGCAGGCCGGGTTCCCGCCGTCGCAGCCGGTTCCGCAGCAGCCAGGGTTCGCGCCGCAGCAGGGGTACCCGCCGGCGCCCCAGCAGCAGTACGCGCCGCAGGGGCAGCGGCCGCCGGGCCCGGGAGCGGGTCCGCAGAGCTGGTGATCATCCCCTTCGACAGCAGTTCGCCGGTCCCGCCGTTCGAGCAGGTCCGGTCCGGGCTCGCGACGCGGATCAACAACCGTTCGCTGGCGGTCGGCACGAAGCTGCCCACCGTCCGGCAGCTCGCGGGCGACCTGGGCATCGCCCCGAACACGGTGGCGCGCGCGTACCGCGAACTGGAGGAGGCCGGGCTGATCGAGACGCGCGGCCGGGCGGGCAGCTTCGTCGCGGCTTCGGGCGACCAGAGCCGCCGCCGCGCCCAGCAGGCCGCGGCCGGCTACGCCGCGCTCACCCGCAAACTGGGCCTGGACGACGCGGAAGCGCTGGCGATCGCCCGCGCCGCACTCGACGAAGGGAAGAGCTGATGGTGAGCGTGCTGATGCTGCTGATCCTCGTGGTGGTGATCGGGGGTATCACCGGAGTGGTGCTGCTGATCGTCAACGCGAGCAAGCCGAAGCCGCCGCCGTACCCGCCGCAGCAGGGCTACCCGGGTTACCCGCCGCCGCCTTACCCCCCGCAGGGCGGCTATCCGGGTCAGCAGCCGCCGGGTTATCCGCCGCAGCAGGGATATCCGGGCCAGCAGCCGCCCTACCCGCCGCAGCAGTAGGCCAAGTCGGAGGGCTTCACATGGCGCGGTAGTCGCGCAGTTCGATGCGCGGGCCGAAGCGCGGCCGCCGATGTCCGGCCGCCTCCAGGTACCGCACCGCCCGCTGCCGCTGCGGGGCGTAGGGCGCCAGGACCTCCGCCATCCCCGCGTCGTCGAGTTTCAGGCCCAGCACGGCGTTCCCGACCATCGACGGGATGTTGTAGTCGCCGAAGCTGACCGCGTCCGGGTCGCCCCACGCGCGCTGGGCGACCTCCGCCGCCGTCCACACCCCGATGCCCGGGACGTGCCGCAGCAGGTGCCGGCCTTCGATGCCGCCCAGCTCCACCGCCCGCTCCAGGTGACCGGCGACGCGGGCCGCGTTGAGCAACGCCGTGCGGCGCTTGATGTCGACGCCCGCGCGGTGCCAGTGCCAGTCCGGCAGCGACCGCAGCGCCACCGGCGTCGGCGGCACGCGCAGCCGTTCCGGCCCCGGCCCGGGCGCCGGTGCGCCGAACCGGCGGCACAGCTCGGCCCACGACCGGATCGCCTCCTTGCCGGTCACCTTCTGCTCCAGCACCGCGAGCACCAGCCAGTCCCACACGACACCGGTCGCGCCGAGCCGCAGCCCCGGGTTTTCCCGCCGGGCGCGCGCGACGACGTCGTGGTGCGCGACGAACCCGGAGTCGTCGTCGTTCGCGCCGAGCAGCGCGGGAACGCCGCTGAGCAGCCGGTCGGCGCCGTCGCCCCAGGCCGCGGCCTCGATCCGGCCGTCGGTCAGCTTGCGCAGCGCGAGGGTGCCCGGGCCGTCCGGCGTGTTCGACGCGAGCCAGGTGATGCCGCGCTCGTCGGTCAGGATGTTGAGCGACCCGCGCCCGCGCTTCAGCGGACCCAGGACACTGCCCAGGTCGACTTCGAACGCGGGACGCCAGAACATCGCTACGCGTCGCTCGAGAAGCGAATGGAACCGTCCGGCAGCACGGTGTCGGGCCAGATCCGGGCGCCGTCGAGCAGCTCGCAGCCGGCGCCGACGGACACGCCGTCACCCAGCACGACCCCGCGCAGCACCGCACCGGCGCCGACGCGCGCACCGTGCCCGAGCACCGAGCGCTCGACGATCGCGCCCTCGGAGACGGCTGCGCCGTCGAACAGCACCGAGCCGTCGATCTTCGCGCCGGAGCCGACCACGGCGGCGACGCCGATGGTCGAACCACCGGACAGCTGGGCGTCTTCGGCCACGGAAGCGCCGTCGAGCACCAGGAAGTCGCCGGGCCGCCCGGGCAGCGCCGACGTCGGCGCGACGCCCCGCACCAGGTCGGCGGAGCCCCGCACGAACGCTTCCGGCGTGCCGACGTCCAGCCAGTAGGACGCGTCGACGAAGCCCTGGATGTGCGCGCCCTGCTCCAGCAGCTGCGGGAACGTCTCGCGCTCGACCGACACCCGGCGGCCCGTCGGGATGGCCTCGATCACCGGACGGCGGAAGACGTAGCAGCCGGCGTTGATCTGGTCGGTCGGCGGGTTCGGCGTCTTCTCGAGGAACGCCTGGACGCGGCCGGTCTCGTCGGTCGGCACCGAGCCGAACCGGCTCGGGTCGGGCACGCGCTGCAGGTGCAGCGTGACGTCGGCCTCGGACTCGCGGTGCACGCGCAGCTGCTCGCCGAGGTCCGAGCCGGAGATGATGTCGCCGTTGAAGACGATCACATGGTCGGCGCGCAGCTTGCCGTAGACGTTCCGGATCGCGCCCGCCGTGTCGAGCGGCTCCTCCTCGACGACGTACTCGAGGTCCAGACCGATCGACTTGCCGTCGCCGAAGTACTCCTCGAACACCTCCGCCCGGTAGCTCGTACCCAGCACGACGTGCCGGATCCCGGCCTCGCGGATGCGGGAGAACAGGTGGCTGAGGTAGGGCGTCCCGGCTGTCGGGAGCATCGGTTTCGGCGCCGAAAGGGTCAGTGGGCGCAGTCGTGTGCCCTTGCCCCCGACCAGCACGACGGCGTCGATCTCGACCTCGGACGTCACGGAAATCTCCTCTTGTATCACGCACCGCTGAGCGACAAGCCGCGGGAAACCCTGACGGAGGTCGCCCGGAGGGCCTACCCTAGACAGGAAACAGGCGGGCCTTTCCCCAGAGGGCCCCGGGTCAGTCGGGAGGCCGAGGGGATGGACCCCCGCGATCGGGCGGACGCCCTGCTCGCACGAGCCCAGGCGCGCGGTGTGTTCGTGGTGACGCCGGACAGCGCCATCTCGCCGATGGACGCCTCGAACACGCAGCAGATACCGCGTGCCGCCATCGACGGCCTCGACAGAAGCCAGGACCCGGACACGACCACGCAGCTCCCGGCGTCGCTGATCGAGGAGAACGACCACCCGCTCGCGGGTGCGTCGCCCACGCGGCGGCTGGAGGCTTCCGGTGGCTCGCGCCGTCCGCAGGCGACCACTCCGTTGAGCACGCCGACGCCGACGACACCGATGCACAAACCGGGGACGCAGGTGACCGCCCCGCTGTCCCGTCGTCCCCAGGCCGAGCCGATCACGAGCCCGCTGAAGGAGCCGGACCCGGAGGACACCGGGCTGGTGCCGACGGTGACGCAGAACAACGGCCGGTCCGACCTTTCGCGCCGGCTCGACGGGATCTAGCGCGTCTCCAGCTTCAGCCGCACGGCGAGGCCGAGCTTCGCGGCGGCCAGCACCGGCTTCCAGGCGAGGCCCTGGTGGCGGTCGGCGAGGTAGCGGTAGGCGCTGTCGTGGTGGGCCTTGAGCATCTTTTCCGAGGCCTGCGACGTCGAGTGCCCGCCCTCGTGGGTGACGCTGGCGGACGGCGCGTAGACGTTCAGCCAGCCCGCCTTCGCCAGCCGGTCGCCGAGGTCGACGTCCTCGAAGTACATGAAGTAGCGCGTGTCGAAGCCGCCGACGGAGTCGAACGCCTCCCGGCGGATCAGCTGGCACGAGCCGGACAGCCAGCCCGCCGTGCGCTCGACCGGGGTGCCGGTCTCCTGGCGGTACTGCTTCGTCCAGGGGTTGCCCGGCCAGATCTTCGCGAAGACGGCGTGCCCGATGCCGCGCCCGAACGACGGCAGCAGCCGCGCCGAGGGGTAGACGGTGCCGTCGAGGTCGTGGATCAGCGGCCCGAAGGCACCTCCGCGCGGCCACCGGCTCGCGACGTCGAGCAGCGTGTCGAGCGAGCCGGGCTCCCATTCGAGGTCCGGGTTGACGACGACGACCCAGCCGTACCGCTCGTCCAGCTCGGCGACCCCGCGGTTGGCGGCGGCTCCGTAGCCGACGTTCTCCCCGATGCTGAGCAGCTGCACGTTGTTCCGGTGGGCGGTGGCCCGTTCGAGGGCGCCTTCGACGGAAGCGTTGTCCGCCACGACCACCTTGACGTCCCGCTCGGTGGCCTTCTCGAGGGTGTCGAGGAACCGCTCGATGGTGTCCTCGGAGAAGTAGGTCACGGTCACGACGCCGACTTCGTCGCCATAGCGGGAGTGCTCAGTCACCCGGCCATTGTCCACCGGTCACCCAACGCGACCCCGCCACCCCACAGGGCGTACCCGGAGGGTACGTGAGCCGGCCTGTTCAGCGGGTGCGGAGGTGGCGGGACCAGGCTTTCGCGTACGCCTCTCGGTGCCGTTCAGCGGTCGTAGCCCACGAAAACTCCTTCGCGCGCTGCTGGGCCGCCGTGGCCAGCTCGGATCGACGGCCCGGGTCCGCGAGCAGCTCCGTGATCGCCGCCGCCACATCTCCCGCGCCGACGCCGCAGTACGCCACCGCGTCGCCGCCCACCTCGGGCAACGACAGCCGGCGCGTGGTCAGCACGCACGCGCCGCACGCCATCGCCTCCAGCACCGGCAGCCCGAACCCCTCTCCCAGCGACGGGTACGCCACCAGCGAAGCCCCGCCGAGGAACCCGGCCAACGTGCCGAAGGGCAGGTAGCCCGCCCGGATCACGCGCAGGCGGTGCGGAACCGCGTCCAACGCCCGCTCGACCTGCGTGTCCCACCCCGGCTGCCCGGCCAGCACCAACGCCGGCGCGTCGCGCTGCCCGGCCACCGCCCTGGCGAACCCGCGGATCAGCGCCGGCACGTTCTTGCGCGGCTCCAGCGCCCCGAGGAACGCCACGTACGGTGTCCGGCCCAGCCCGACCGCCGCACGGGCGGCCGCCACCTCGGACGGTGACGGTGGGTGAAAACGCTCGGTGTCGACGCCGTGGTGAATCACTTCCAAGGAAGCGTGCCGCACCGGTCCGACGCGGGCCAGCTCCGCGGCCGTCGCCGCCGAGGGCACCACGCACAACGTCGCGCGCCGGAGGGCCGTCGACGTCCACGCGCGGAAGAAGCGGGCCTTCACCGACGAGTGCAGCACGGCGTCGGTGAAGAACGTCGCGTCGTGCAGCGTGACGACCGATGCCGCCGACGTGGCCAGCGGCATCGTGTAGTGCGGCGAGTGGACGACGTCCGCGCCGAGGCGGCGCGTCAGCCGGGGCAGGGTCGCCTGTTCCCAGGTCAGCCGCGCGGTGCGGGTGGTCGTCGACGGCGAAGCGGGCACGACGCGCGAGTTCGGCGCCAGCCGATCGTAAAGCTGCAGGTCCCGGGGCTGGCAGACGACGGTGATGCGCGCGCCGTCCGCGTCCAGGGCGGCGACGAGCGAATCCACGTAGCGCCCGACCCCGCCGCGGTCCGCGGGAACCGCGGTCGCGTCGATCAGGACCCGGGGATCATCGCTCACCCCTGCAGGGTACGGCGGCAACCCTGCGTCATGGTGGGGAACTGGCAAACCGGTCAGCCATGCGCCCGCGTGTGGATGGCCCAGACCGCTTCCGCCGCGCGACGCCAGGTGAACGCCTTCGCCCGCTCCCGACCCGAACGAGTGAGCCCGGCCGCCACGGTGGGTGAACCCAGCACCTCCCGCAACGCCGATGCCAGCGCCGTCGAGTCGCCGCGCGGCACCGTGATCCCCGCGCCGCCCGCCACCTCCACCAGCGCCGGAGCGTCCGTGTGCACCACCGGGATTCCCGCCGCCATCGCCTCCAGCAGGCCCAGCCCGAACCCCTCGGCGAGGCTCGGCACGGCCAGCACGCTCGCCTGCCGCAACGCGGTCGCCAGCTCGGCGTCCGACACCTTCCCCAGCATCCGCAGCCGGTCCGCCGGCAGCCCGCGCTCGGCCGCCAGCGCGACCGGGTCGATGCCGCCCCAGCCCGGCTGCCCGGCGAGCACCAGCACCACGTCGTCGAGCGCCGCGACCGCGTCGACCAGCACGTCGATCCCCTTGCGCGGCTCGATCGTGCCCACCGCGAGGACATAACGCGAAGGCAGGTCCAGCGGAGCCGAACCCGCGGGCACGCGCACGCCGTGCGGCACCACGCGCACCGGGACGTCGACGTCGATCAGCACCGCCAGCTCGTCGGCGACCGCCCGCGTCGGCACCACCAGCCCGGACGCCCGCCGCGCCGCCCGCGCGATCATCGACCGGTGCCAGCTGACCCCGCGCGCGGTGAGCGTCTCGGGGTGGGTCCACGGCACGGTGTCGTGCACGGTCACGCTCAGTGTCTTCCCGGCCGGTGCGCGCGGCGGCGCGAACGGCGTCGGCGCGTGCACCGCGTCGCCGCCCGGCCACCAGCGCAGGCCCAGCTGCCAGACGCCGACCAGCGCGCGCGGCGGGATCCGCAGCACCCGCGGGCCCTCGACGCCCTCCAGCCGAGCCGCGTCCACGTCGGCGTGCCGCGCGACCACGCTGGACACCGTCCACCCCGGCGGCGCGGTCTTCGCGAGCGCGGGGAGCAGCTCGGCCGTGTAGCGCCCGGTGCCACCGGGCACGGGCGCGAGGAGCTGCTCGGCGAGCACGACCAGTTCGGGCACGCGGCTATTGTGCGGGACGTGACCGCGAATCCCGCCACCACGGTGGTCGTCGTGACCTGGCGGGGTGCCGGGCACGTGACCGCCTGCCTCGACGCGCTCGCCGCGCAGACGCGTCCACATCGGACGCTCGTGGTGGACAACGCCTCCGAAGACGGCACCGCCGCCCTGCTCGCGGCCCATCCTTCGCACCCGCAAGTAATTCGCCTGCCCCGCAATACGGGTTACGCGGGCGCGCTCGCCGTCGCCGCGAAGCGCGTCGACACTCCGCTGATGGCGTGGCTGAACGACGACGCCGAACCCGAGCCCGACTGGCTCGCGACGCTGGAAGACACGCTCGAAAAAGCACCGCTGGCCGGCGCGGCGACGTCGCGGCTGGTCCGGCCCGACGGGAGCACGCAGTCCGCCGGGGTCCGGCTGACCGCCGACGGCCACGGTGCCGACCTCACCGAGCCCGCCGCCGAGGTGTTCGGCTTCTGCGGTGGCGCGGCGCTCCTGCGGACGGACGTGCTGAAGAGCGTGCACGGCGTCCCGGCCGGGTTCTTCTGCTACTACGAGGACACCGACACGGCGTGGCGGCTGCGGCTGGCCGGGTGGGACGTCGTCGCGGCGCCCGAAGCCCGCGTCCGGCACGCCCACGGCGTCAGCAGCGAGCTGGGTTCGCCGCTGTTCCACCGCTGGAACGAGCGCAACCGGCTGCTCATGCTGCTGCGCTGCGCCCCTCGCGGCGTCGCGGTGAACCAGCTGGCGAAGTTCGCCGTGTTGACAGCGGTGCTGCCGCTGCGGCCGGGCCGTCCGGCCGCGCCGAACTTCCGGTTCGGCCTGCGCTGCCGCGTCCTCGCCGAGGTCGTGGCCGGGCTCCCCGCGACGCTGGCGGCCCGCCGCAGGATCGGCCGGGCGGCGGCGCTCGGCCGAGGCGCGGTCTGGGAAGCTTGGGCCGGCCTTTAAGCTGGCGCAATCCCGACGAAGGAGCTGGCTTTGGCGCAGGGGGAACCGCAACCGCTCGTCTCGGTGATCGTGGTGAACTACCGCGGTGCCGACGACACGATCACGTGCCTGCGCGCGCTCGCCGAACACGACTACCCCGAGCTCGAGCTGATCTGCGTCGACAACTCGGACGAAGCCGCCCGGATCCGGGAAGCGGTCCCCCAGGCCCGCGTCGTCGAAGCCGGCCGCAACACCGGGTTCGCCGGCGGCTGCAACCTCGGGGCGAAGCACGCGAAGGGCACCGTCCTCGGTTTCCTCAACAACGATGCCCGCCCGGCGCCCGGCTGGGTCTCCGCCGCGGTCGCCGAGCTGCGCGCGCAACCCCGCGTCGCCGCCGTCGCCAGCAAGGTCCTCGACTGGGACGGCACCGGCACGGACTTCGTCGACGGCGGCCTGACCTGGTTCGGCATGGGCTACAAGCGCCACGCGGGCTCGCCCCTGGCCGACGTCCCGGCGGCCGAGCACGAGGTCGCGAAGGACGTCCTGTTCGGCACCGGCTCCGCGATGTTCGTCCGCACGGCCGTGTTCGCCGAGCTCGGCGGCTTCGACGAGCGGTTCTTCATGTTCTACGAGGACGTCGACCTCGGCTGGCGGCTCAACCTGCGCGGCTGGCGCGTCCGGTACGTGCCGGAATCGCTCGCCTACCACCGCCACCACGGCACGATGGCCGCGGTCGACGCGCCGGAGACCGGCCGCGAGACCTTCCTCCTGGAACGCAACGCCCTCGCCGCGCTCTACAAAAACCTCTCCGACGAAACCCTGGTCCGCGCGTTGCCCGCGGCGCTTGCCCTGGCCGTGCGCCGGGCCACCGCCCGCGGCGAATTGGACGCGACCCAGCTGGACCTCGAAAAGGGCGTCGGCCCGATCGAGTCCGGCGACGTCGCGATCCCGCGCACCACGCTCGCCGGGATCCTCGCCATCGACCAGTTCGTCGAGCAGCTGCCGGCGCTGGCCGAGTCGCGCGCGGTCGAGCAGGCCGCCCGCGTCCGCACCGACGCCGACCTGCTTCCCTTGCTGCGCAAGGCGTTGGAGCCCGCGTACCCGCTGCCGCGCTACCTCGCCGCGCACGACATCCTCGTCGAAGCGTTCGGCATCGAAAAGGCCTTCGGGCAGCGTCGCAAGATCCTGGTGATCACCGGCGACGCGCTCACCGAGCGGATGGCCGGCCCGGCGATCCGCGCGTGGAACATCGCGCTGGCCCTCGCCGCCGAGCACGACGTCCACCTTGTCACGACCAACCCGCTCGCGACGCCGCCGCCCGCGCCGTTCCGCATCAGCGCCGGCAAGCACCGCGAGCTCGAGGCGCCGATCGCCTGGGCGGACGTCATCGTGCTGCAGGGTCACGTGCTCGAACTCGCGCCGTCGCTGAAGAAGGAGCACAGCGGCAAGATCGTCGTCGCCGACCTCTACGACCCGATGCACCTGGAGCTGCTGGAGCAGGGCAAGGGCGTCGCCGACGACAAGCGCGCGGCCGACCTCGCCGGCGTCACCCGGGTGCTGGACGCCCAGATCGAGCGCGGCGACTTCTTCCTCTGCGCGTCCGAGCGGCAGCGGCACCTGTGGCTCGGCCACCTGGCCGCGCTGGGCCGGCTTTCGCCGCGGCTCTACGACGCCGACCCGACGACGCAGTCGCTGCTGGCGGTCGTCCCCTTCGGACTGCCGACGCAGGCGCCGGTCCGCACCGGGCCGGGGCTGCGCTCGACGCTCGGTCTCGGCGGCACCGACCACGTCGTGCTCTGGGCGGGCGGGGTGTACAGCTGGTTCGACCCGCTGACGCTGGTGCGCGCGATCGACACGCTGCGCCGCCGCCGCGGCGACGTCCGGCTGGTGTTCCTCGGCATGAAGCACCCGAACCCCGAGGTCGCCGAGATGGACATCGGCACGCGCACGATCCGGCTGGCGGATTCGCTCGGGCTGACCGGCAAGCACGTCTACTTCAACGAGCAGTGGGTGCCCTACCACGAGCGCCAGAACTGGCTGCTCGACGCGAACTGCGGCGTCACGACCCACTACGAGCACGTCGAGACGACGTTCGCGTTCCGCACCCGGGTGCTCGACTACCTGTGGGCCGGCCTGCCGATCGTGACGACCGACGGCGACTCGTTCGCCGACCTCGTACGGGCGGAACGGCTCGGTGTCGTCGTGCCGGCCGAGGACGCCGACGCGCTCGCCGCGGCGCTCGAAAAGTGCTTGTACGACGAGGAGTTCGCCGCGGGCTGCGTCGAGCGGATCGCCGTCGTCGCGCAGCGCTACACCTGGCCGGAGGCATTGAAGCCGCTGGTGGAGTTCTGCCGCGACCCGCGCCCGGCGGCCGACCGGCTGCCCGGGTCCGCGGACCTGGTGACGACGCCGGCGGTACGCGGCCGGGCGATGGTGCGCCGCGACGTCGACCTGGTCCGCGAGTACCTCGCCGCGGGCGGGGCGGGCGAGCTGGCGCGGCGCGTCGGCGGCCGCGTGCTCAAGGTCGCCAAGCAACGGATCCGTCGTGGCTAGGTCGCTGCGCGTCCTCCTCGACGGCACCCCGCTCCTCGGCTCGCGCACCGGGATCGGCCGGTACACGTCCGCGCTGATCGAAGAGCTGGTGTCGATCCCCGAGGTGGACACGCGCGCGGTGGCGTTCACGCTGCGCGGCTGGCGGCGGCTGCGGCACGTGCTCCCGTACGGCGCGCGGGCGCGCGGGATGCCGGTGGCGGCGCGGCTGCTGCGGGCGGCGTGGATGCGGTCGGACTTCCCGCCGGTGGAGGTGTTCGCCGGGTCGACGGACGTCGTGCACGGCACCAACTTCGTGCTGCCGGGCCGGTTCCGCGCGGCGGGCGTGGTGACGATCCACGATCTGGCCTTCTTCGACAACCCGGCGGAGCTGGCCCCGAGCGACCGCGGTCTGCCGGAGCTGGTCCGCCGCGGTGCCCGCCGCGCGAACGTGATCTGCACGCCGACCGCGGCGGTGGCCGACTCGGTGGCGGAGCGCCTGGACGTCGACCGCGACAAGATCGTCGTGACGCCGCTCGGCGTGAACCCGGCGTGGTTCACCGCGCGCCCACCGGACGACGAGCGGCGCGCCCGGCTGGGGCTGCCCGCCCGGTACCTGTTGTTCGCCGGAGCAGCGGGGCCCCGCAAGGGCCTGGACTGGCTGACCCGCGCCCACGACGCGGCGCCGGACCTGCCGGACCTGGTGTTCGCCGGACCGGGCCCGTTCCCGCGGGGTGCCCGGACTTCGCAGACCGGCTATCTGTCCGACGTGGACCTGCGTACGGTGGTGGCGGGGGCGTCGGCGCTGGTGCTGCCCTCGCGCGACGAAGGGTTCGGGCTGCCGGTGCTGGAGGCGATGGCCTCGGACGTCCCGGTGGTGTGCACGGACATCCCGGCGCTGCGCGAGGTCGCGGGCGAGTGCGCGAGCCTGGTCCCGTACGGCGACGTGGACGCGCTGGCGGAGGCGTTGCGGACGGCGGTGACGGACCCGCACGCGGTGGCGACCTCGGCCTCGCGCCGGGCGCACGCGGCGAACTTCACGTGGCGGACGTGCGCCGAGCTGACGGTCGGCGCCTACCGGCTGGCCTCCGGCCGGCACTGACCCGGACCCCAAGCGCCCCAATGTGGCCTTGGTTGCGTTCAACGCACCGAAGGCCGCCTTGGTTGCGTTCAACGCACCGAAGGCCACATTGGGGCGCTCGAGTCTGGGTCTACTTGGCCGCGAAGTAGGCGTCCAGTGCTTCTTCCCACGGACGCATCGGCGTCAGCCAGGCTTCTTTCCACGAAGCGGGTGACAACACCGAGTAAGCCGGCCGCGCCGCCGCCTGCGGGTACTCCGCCGTCGTGCACGGCCGGACCCGCGCCGGGTCCGCGCCCAACCGGGAAAAGATCGCCCGGGCGAAGCCGCACCAGCTCACCGCGCCCGCGTTCGTGCAGTGCAGGATCCGCCGCTCCGGCCCGTCGCCGGCCGCCACCCGGGAAGCCAGCTCCAGCAACCCGGACGCCAAGTCGGAAGTCCAAGTAGGACCACCGACCTGATCGTCCACAACGGACAGCGTGTCCCGGGAAGACTCCAGGCGCACCATGGTCTTCACGAAGTTCGACCCGGCGAGCCCGTACAGCCACCCGGTCCGCACCACCCACGACGAGGCCCCCGACCCGAGCACCGCGTCCTCCCCGGCCGCCTTCGTCCGGCCGTACGCCGACCGCGGTCCCAGTTCGTCGGAAGGCTCATAAGGCTCGGATGCGTCGCCCGAAAAGACGTAGTCCGTCGACACGTGGATCAGCGGCACCCGGCGGGAAGCGCAGGCCGCCGCCAGGACGCGCGGCCCGTCCGCGTTCACCGCGAACGCCCGCTCCTCGTCCGTCTCGGCCTTGTCGACCGCCGTGTACGCCGCCGCGTTGATCACCACCGGCGCCGAACCCGCTTCACGCGCGCGGTCGGCCAGCGCGCCGACCGCCGCCAGGACCTGGCCGGCCTGGGTCACGTCCAGCTCGGCCGATCCCGGCGCGACGACGTCGACGTCGGGGGAAGCCAGCGCGGCGAGATCCCGGCCGAGCTGCCCGGAACCCCCGGGCACAAGCACCGTCAGCGGCACGAAAAACCCCTACTTCTTCAGCGCGGCCCGGTCCGCCAGGGGCTCCCACCACGCGCGATTGTCCGTGTACCAGGCCACCGTCGCGGCCAGACCGTCCTCGAAGGACACGCGCGGAGCGTACCCCAGCTCCGAAGCGATCTTCGCGATGTCCACCGAGTACCGGCGGTCGTGCCCCTTGCGGTCCTCGACCGGCTCGACGCTGTCCCAGCCCGCCCCGACCGCCGCGAGCAGCTTCTCCGTCAGCTCACGGTTGGTGAGCTCGGTGCCGCCGCCGATGTTGTAGATCTCGCCGGGCCGGCCGCCGTCGGCGACCAGCTGGATGCCGTGGCAGTGGTCGTCCACGTGCAGCCAGTCACGGACGTTGAGCCCGTCGCCGTAGAGCGGCACCTTCCGCCCGTCGAGGAGGTTGGTCACGAACAGCGGGATGACCTTCTCGGGGAACTGGTACGGACCGTAGTTGTTGGAACACCGCGTGACGCACACCGGCAGCCCGTGGGTGCGGAAGAACGACCGCGCCACCAGGTCGGAGGACGCCTTGGACGCCGAATAGGGCGAGTTCGGCTCCAGCACGTGGTCTTCGGTCCAGGAGCCGGTCTCGATCGAGCCGTACACCTCGTCCGTGGACACGTGGACGAACTTCGAGACGCCGGCTTCCAGGGCCGCCTGCAGCAGGTTCTGCGTGCCGAGCACGTTGGTCAGGACGAAGTCGGCGGCGCCGAGGATCGAACGGTCCACATGCGACTCGGCGGCGAAGTGCACGACGAGGTCGACTCCCGACATGACCTCGGCGACCTGCCGCGCGTCGCAGATGTCGCCGCGGACGAACTCGAGCCGCGGGTCGGCGGCGACCGGGGCCAGGTTGGCCTCGTTGCCGGCGTAGGTGAGCTTGTCCAGCACCACCACCTCGGCGTCACGCAGCGCGGGGTAAGCGCCACTCAGCGTCTGCCGGACGTAGTGCGACCCGATGAAGCCGGCACCACCGGTGACCAGGACCCGCATCTTCCCGCCTTTCCCTCGGCCCCCGTCCGGGGCAATCGGCCCCCAGCCTACGGAGGTCCAACAACACCCTCAGTAGAGTCATGGTCGTCAGGCACAGGGGTGCCCTGGGGGAAGCACGGGTTTCACAGGGGAGGAAGCGCGTGACCGAATGGCCTGCGCCGCCCGTCCCGGGGCGCCGGAGCTACGGCGTCGCGGTCCTCGCACGCCGCGGCGGCAAAGTCGTCGTGTCGCTGCTCTCCGTCGCGATCCTGGCCCTGACCTGGTACGGCTGGCACTTCATCGGTGACCCGAACACCGGCCTGACCACCACGAACGTCTTCGCCGACACCGAGGCGCACGCGAAGCCGCTCGACGGCGCCATCGACATCCTCCTGGTCGGCCAGGACAGCCGCACCGACGCGCAGGGCAACCCGCTGCCCCGCGAGGTGCTGGACATGCTGCACGCCGGCGTCTCCGACGGCGAGCTGAACACCGACACGATGATCCTGGTGCACATCCCCCAGAACGGGAAGCACGCGATCGCGCTCTCGTTCCCCCGCGACTCCTGGGTGGAGCTGGCCGGCGGCTACGGCAAGCACAAGCTCAACAGCGCGTTCGTCTACGCGTACACGGACACTTACAAAACGTTGCAGCGCCAGGGCATGACCGACCTCAAGCAGGCCGACGCGCAGGCGAAGGTCGCCGGGCGGAAGAACCTGATCGCCACGATCGAGAAGTTCATCGGCAAGCCGGGCATGATCGACCGCTACGCCGAGGTGAACCTGGCGAGCTTCTACGAGATCACCAAGTCGATCGGCGGCGTCGAGGTCTGTCTCAACGGACCGGTCAAGGAAGTGAAGTCCGGCGTGGACCTGCCGGGCGGGCGCCAGACGATCGAAGGCGTGCAGGCGCTCGCGTTCGTGCGGCAGCGCTACGGCCTGCCCAACTACGACCTCGACCGGATCGCGCGGCAGCAGGCGTTCCTGTCCGGGCTGGCCCGCAAGGTCATCTCGAGCGACGTCCTGACCAGCCCCGGCAAGATCGCCGACCTCGTGTCCGCGGTGAAGAAGTCCGTGGTGGTCTCCCAGGGCTGGGACCTGACCGAGTTCGCCGAGCAGATGCGCGGCCTGACCGGCGGCAACATCGAGTTCCACACCATCCCCACGCTGGGCAACGCGGTGATCGGCGGCGCCGACGTGCTGAAGGTCGACCAAGCCGCCGTTCAGGCCGAGGTGACGCGGCTGACCTCGGACGGCGACACCCCGGCGGCTCCGTCGGCCACCCAGGTACCGGGCGCGAAAGCCGTCACCGTCGAGCTGTTCGACGGCTCGGGTGCCGCGGCGCTGGCCGGCCAAACGCACACGATGCTCGCGGGCAAGGGCTTCACGGTCGCCGCCGACCAGAAGCTGAGCACCCGCAACACCACCGTCATCCGGTACAACCCGGCCGACAGCGCCGCGCTGGACCTGGTCAAGCAGGCGCTGGGCACCAGCGCCCAGGCCGAGCCGGATCGGGACGTCGCCGCCGGGCACGTGCGCGTGCTGCTGGGCAAGGACTTCCGCAGCTCTTCCGCCGGCCCGGGCGGTGCGCCGAGCTCGACCCCGAAGCCGCCGTCGGCCCCGGTGTCTTCCGCCCCCGCCGCCCCGCCGATCACCGCGGGCGACGTTCCCTGCGTCAACTAGACTGGGCACGCAGGGTGGTCGGGGGAGGTAAACCAGGATGGAAGACGACCAGGAACAGCCGGAATCGGCCACCGAGCCGGTGACGGAGCGCGACGACCCCGAGTGGAAGCCGTCGCCGTTCCCGCGTGAAGCGGAACCCGCTCCGGTGGCCGCGAAGCCGTCTCGGATGCGGCGGGCCGGGCGGGTCACCCGCCGGATCGCGGTCGGGCTCGTGTCGGTGCTCGCGCTCGGCGCCAGCGGCTACGCCTACGTCACCAAGGACCAGCTGCAGAGCACCGTCCCGACGACCGACGCGCTCACCCCGCGCGCCGGTGAGCCCGCGCCGCCGCCCGCGGACGACGGCGCGGACGACATCCTGCTCGTCGGCAGCGACGCGCGGACGGACGCGCAGGGCAACCAGCTTCCGCCGCGGGTGCTCAAGGAGCTGCGGACCGAGGCCAACAGCGGCGCGGTGAACACCGACACGGTGATCCTGCTGCGGGTGCCGAAGAACGGTTCGAAGCCGTCGGCGGTGTCGGTGCCGCGGGACACGTGGACCGACGTTCCGGGCCGCGGCAAGGCGAAGATCAACTCGGCGTACGGCATCGCGAAGGCGCACTTCGCGCAGCAGCTGCGTGCGCAGGGCGAGCGTGACCAGGCGAAGATCGAACGCGACTCCGACACCGAAGGCCGCCGGGTGCTGGTGCAGGCGGTGCAGGACCTCACGCAGGTGCGCGTCGACCACTACGCCGAGGTCAACCTGCTGGGCTTCTACCTGCTCACCGAGGCGCTCGGCGGCGTGAAGGTGTGCCTGAACCACTCGACCGAGGACAAGGACTCGGGCGCGAACTTCCGCCGCGGCCCGCAAACGGTGTCCGGCGGCGAAGCGCTGTCGTTCGTCCGGCAGCGGAAGAACCTGCCGCGCGGTGACCTCGACCGGATCGTGCGGCAGCAGGCGTTCCTGTCCTCGGCCCTGCACCAGGTGCTTTCGGCGGGCACGCTGACCAGCCCGGGCACGCTGAGCGACCTGATGGACGCGGTGCACCGGTCGCTGACCCTGGACCCCGGGCTCGACCTGCTGCAGTTCGCGCAGCAGGCGAAGGGCATCGCCTCGGGCGACCTGGCGTTCGCGACGATCCCGGTCATCACGGCGAACGGCCGGAGTGAAGACGGCCAGAGCATCGTGGAGATCGACCCGAAGGCGGTCCGCGAGTTCGTGGCGGGCCTGGCCGGGCGCTCCGCCGCTCAGGTCCCGGCCAAGGCACCGGCGGGTGGCGGCTCGAGCAGCGGTGCCGCCCCCGTCGCGGCACCGCTGCGCCAAGCCTCCGACGGAGTCCCCTGCGTCAACTGACGGAGCTCAGGCGAAGTCGGCGTGGTGGTCCTCCGCCCACTGCCGGAACGTCCGCGGAGCGTGCCCGGTCACCTCGCGCACCACGTCCGTCACCACGGACGGCTCCCGCGTCGTCCGCTCCATCGCCCGCAGGATCTCCGGCGGCACCTCGGGCGGCCAGCCCAGCGAGGTCATCCGCTCGGCGGCCTGCTCCGGCGTCAGTTCCTCGACGCGCAGCGGCCGGCCGAGGACGTCCGCGAGCACCTCGGCCTGCTCGCGGAAGCTGATCGGCGAAGGCCCGCTCAGCTGCAGCGCCTGCCCGGCGTGCGAACCGGACGCCAGGATCTTCGCCGCGACGTCACCGATGTCCCGCTCGTGGATCGCGCCGACCCGCGAGTCCGGGTACGGCGTGCGGACGACGCTCTCTGCGATGTCCGCGCGCCAGCCGAGCGCGTTCGTCGCGAACGAGCCCGGGTTGAGCAGTGTCTCCGCGAACGGCGCCGCGATCAGTGCCTCCTCCACGGCCCGGTGCAGGCGCGCGACGCGACTCTGCGCGGACTTCGGTTCGAGCGTCGCCCCCGACGACAGCAGCACGACGTGCCGCACGCCGGCCGCCTCGGCCGCCTTCACGAAGCCCTCGATCCCCGACGGCCGCGTGTACAGGAACACCGACTCGACGCCGTCGAGCGCGGCGTCCAGCGTGGACGGATCTTCCAGGTCGGCGCTCACCTTGGCGGTCGGGACGTCGACCGTGGCGGCGTCGCGGCTCGACGCGCGCACGTCCTGACCCGCGGTGACGAGCGCGTCGAGCACGGCGCGGCCGACGTGTCCACGGGCCCCGGTGACGAGAATGGTCATGGCTGTCCCCCAGCTCTCAAATTGTATTTGCTTGCAAAGCAAACGTACTGAGACCGAAGTGGCGGTGTCAACCGGCGCGGCGCGTGGTCCGCGCTTTAGCCTGTCCGCATGAGCCTGACCGACGAGCTGCTGCGGCCGCTGCTGGCCTCGCCCGCCAAACCGTTGATCACCCATTACGACGACCAGCTGGGCAGCCGCGTCGAGCTGTCCGTGGCGACGACCGCCAACTGGGCGGCGAAGACGGCGAACTGGCTGACCGAGGAGTTCGACATCGAGCCGGGCGACGCCGTGGCGGTGCAGTTGCCGGCGCACTGGCAGACCGTGGGCGTGCTGCTCGGCGCGTGGTGGTGCGGGGCGCGCGTCGTGACCGAAGGCGCCGGCGCGCGGGTGGCGTTCGTCGGGCCGGACGACCCGGAGCCGACCGGCGCGACCGCGACCGCCGTCGTGACGCTGGACCCGATGGGACGCGGTCTGTCCGAGCCGCCGGGCGGCGGCGCGTTCGACTACCTGAGCGAGTCCCGGCTGGCGGGCGACCAGTACAGCCCGCTCTTCCCGATCCCCGGCGACACGGCCGCCCTGTTCGAGTCCACAGTGGACGAGGTACTGGCGGAAGCCCGCGCCCGCGCGGCGAAACTCGGCCTCGGCGCGGACGACCGGGTGCTGTCCACCCGGGACTGGAGCGGCCCGGAGGGCATCCTCGACGGCCTGCTCGTCCCCCTCGCGGCCGGCGCGCACCTCGTCCACGTGAGCAACGCGGACGAGGCGAAGCTTTCCGCCCGCCGCGACGCCGAGCGCACCACGGCGGACCTCCCCGCTTGAAAGCCGTGAATGTCGCATTGAGGGACTTCAAGTCCCTCGATGCGACATTCACGGACTTGGGTCAGGCGTTCTGGAGCTCGCCGACGTCGGCGTCGCGGCGGGCCCGCTTGCGGCCCCACAGCAGGTGGTCCAGCGAGAGCCGGCCGCCGTTGAAGCCGAGGGCGAGCCCGGCGAGCGCGAGCACGAGGACCAGCTCGTAGCCGCCCTGGCCGGTCAGTCCGTTGTCGATGTGCACCGAGAGCAGCGCGCCCACGGAGATCACGACGTACCCGATGCCGACCAGCGGCATCAGGAACCCGATGATGAACGCGATCGAGCCGAGGATTTCGACGGTCATCGCGAAGACCGCGGCGACCGTGGGCATCGGGATGCCCGTCATCGAGAAGAACTTCGCGGTGCCGTCGATGCCGTTGTTCCACTTCTGGAGGCCGTGCGCGAGGAAGACGACCGCGACGCCGATCCTCCCCAGCAACAGGGCCACGTCCTTGAATCGTCCGAACATCCGGTTTCAGCTCCCCGGTGGGTGAATTTTCAACTGACCCGCCCCAAGTTAGGGCCCGGGCACCCCGGATCGAAGCTCCGGAGGGTGATCGACAGGGAACCGACAGGGACGACCGGGCCCCCGAAAACCGGTTTCGCGCGCCCCGCCGGAGGGCTATCTTCGCCCTGACCTGCGTCCGCGACCGTGAGGAGACCCCGATGCGCCGACAGACCGTTCCGCCCGGCCTGTCCCCCGCATCGCAAAGGATCTCCCACGACCGTGAAAACCCTGAACATCGGCATCCTCGCGCACGTCGACGCCGGTAAGACCAGCCTGACCGAGCGCCTGCTCTTCGAGGCGGGCGCCATCACGCACCTCGGCAGCGTCGACCGCGGCGACACCCAGACCGACTCCCTCGAGCTCGAACGCCGTCGCGGCATCACCATCCGCTCCGCGGTGGCCTCGTTCACGACCGGCGACACGCGGATCACGCTCATCGACACCCCGGGCCACTCGGACTTCATCGCCGAGGTCGAGCGCGCGCTGCGCGTGCTCGACGGGGCCGTCCTGGTGGTGTCGGCCGTCGAAGGCGTCCAGGCCCAGACCCGCGTGCTGATGCGCACCCTGCGCCGGCTCGGCATCCCCGCCCTGATCTTCGTCAACAAGATCGACCGCGGGGGCGCCCGCGACCTGCTCGACGACGTCCGCGCGAAGCTGGCGCCGCGCACGGTCGCCCTCAGCACCGTCACCGGCGCCGGGACACCGGACGCCGTGAGCACCCCCGCGTTCCCGGCCGAGCTGGGCGAAATCCTGGCGGACGGCGACGACGCGTTCCTGGAGTCCTACGTGGACGAGCGCGTCGACGAAGCGGCCTGCCGCGCCGAGCTGGCCCGGCAGGTCGCGCGCGGCGCGCTGCACCCGGTGCTGTCCGGGTCGGCGATCACCGGCACCGGCGTCGCGGACCTCGTCACGGCGATGGCCGAGCTGCTCCCGGCCACCGAGCGCACTGGCGACGGACCCCTGCACGCGACCGTGTTCAAGATCGACCGCGGCCGGGCCGGGGAGAAGATCGCCTACGCGCGGCTGCACTCCGGTTCCCTGGCGGTGCGGCAGCGGATTTCCTTCTACCGCGGCGAAACCGAGCTCACCGGCCGCGTCTCC
This sequence comes from Amycolatopsis sp. NPDC028719, assembly GCF_055565395.1. Taxonomy (NCBI): domain Bacteria; kingdom Bacillati; phylum Actinomycetota; class Actinomycetes; order Pseudonocardiales; family Pseudonocardiaceae; genus Amycolatopsis; species Amycolatopsis sp. NPDC028719. The sequence continues at coordinate 82,846 of NZ_JBVHUL010000012.1, read as the reverse complement.
GCGCTCGAAGTCGCCGGCGACGACGTGGCACTCGCCGGTGACGTCGCCCGGGTGCGCGGGTTGCGGGAGGTCCGGATCGGCGACCGGCTCGGCTCACCGGGTGCCGCTCGCGACGGCGTGTTCACGCCGCCGAGCCTCGAGACCGTGGTGCGGCCGGTCCGCCCGGAGCAGGCGGCGGCGCTGTTCACGGCGCTGACCCGGCTGTCCGAAGAGGACCCGTTGATCGACGTCCGCCGCCACGGGCCGGACATTTCGGTGCGGCTCTACGGCGAAGTGCAGAAGGAAGTCCTGAGCTCGATGCTGGCCGACGGTGCCGGCATCGACGTCACGTTCGAGCGGACGCGCACCCTGTACGCCGAGAAGCCGGTCGGCCGCGGGGAAGCCGTCGAGGAGCTGGATCCGGAACAACGGCTGTACTTCTTCGCGACGGTCGGGCTGCGGGTGGAACCCGGGCCCGGCGTCACGTTCGGGCTTTCGGTCGAGCTGGGCTCGCTGCCGCTCGCGTTCCACAAGGCCATCGAGGAGACCGTTCACGCCACACTCGAGCAGGGGCTGTACGGCTGGCCGGTGCGGGACGTCGCCGTCACGCTGACGCACACGGCGTTCTTCAGCCCGCTCAGCGCCGCGGGCGACTTCCGCAAGATGACGCCGCTGGTGCTGATGGCGGCGCTGAAGCAGGCCGGCACGCGGGTGCACGAGCCGGTGCACCGCTTCGAGCTGGAGGTCCCGGCGAACGCCGTCAGCGCGGTACTGCTCAAGCTCGCCGACCTGCGCGCGGTGCCCGGGGAACCGGTCGTGGGGCCGTCGTCGTGCACGCTGCAGGGCACGATCCCGGCCGAGCACGTCCACGTGTTCGAACAGGCACTACCGGCGCTCAGCCAGGGCGAAGGCGTCTTCCTCAGCGAGTTCGCGGACTACCGGCCCTACCCGGGCCCGCCGCCGGTTCGGCCGCGGACCGACGACAACCCGTTGGACCGCAAGGAATACCTGGCGCAAGTCGCCCGGCGTCAGCGCTTGTGGGCCCAGGCCGCGCCGAAGCAGTAGGCGCCGAACGCGGCGAGGCCGAGGGCCACGACGGTCAGCAGCGCGGTGCCGAAGGGCTGGGCGGCGAGCGTTTTGAGCGCGGCGTCCAGCCCGCCGGCCTTGTTCGGGTCAGCCTTGAACCCGGCGATGGCGAGGAGGATCGCGACGATGGTGAAGACGACACCCTTGGCGAGGTAGCCCGTGGTGCCGAGCCAGCTGACCCAGCGCTTGGTCTTCCCCGGCAGCTCGGTGGTGTTCAGGTCTTCGAGGAACTTCTTCTTGTAGCCCTTGATCCCGGCGGCGATCGCGACACCGAGAACGGCCGCGGCGGCGATGACCACCAGCGCCCGCCCGAACGGCAGCTGGAGCAGCTTGGCGGTGAACTCCTGCTGGCTCTGGTTCCCCGAGCCGCCGCCGCCACTGCCGGTCGCGATCCGGAAGGCGGTGAAGCCAAGCACGACCACGACGACACCGCGTGCGGCCGCGCCGATCCGCTTGCGCGTGCGCTTGCCGCCGCTTACCCATTCGTAGCCGGTCGCGGCCATCAGGAACTGCCAGAGCCCGAACAGGACCAGGCCGATGGCGAGGATCCAGAGCAGCACCTGGCCGAACGCCGTCGAGCCGATCTGCTGCAGCGCACCCTTCTGGTCGGCCTGCTCACTGTCCCCGAAGGCGATCTGCAGGGCCAGATAGGCGATGACGAGGTGGACGACGCCGTAGCAGGCCATGCCGATCCGGCCGAGCAGCTGAGCGGTGTTGCTCTTCTCGCCTCTGTCGGCTTCGGCCTCGGTCCGGTGCGCGCCCTCTTTCGCGCCCTCTTTGGCGCCTTCTGATGTCCGGTTCATTCCCTGGGAGTACCCGCTCCGCGCCGTACCCCGCTGGGCCATGCGGCGGAATCGCGCGCTGTGACGGGACGATTCCGGCACGGAGGCGCGACCGTCTCGCGCCGGATCGAGCACTGGGACCACCAACCCGGCGTCGGCCTCGGTGAAGCCCTAGCCGGGACGGCGGCGGACCTCGTCGAGCCCGGTCCAGCCGCCGTTGGCCGCGAGCAGCGCCAGCACCTGCTCGGCCTGTTCGGCGAAGCGCGCGAGGTCGTCGTGGAGCAGGGCGGCGCGTTCACTGTCGAGCGGGTCGAAGTCGTCCCACCAGAGCCCGATCGCCGTGCCCGCCGTGACGACGAGGCCCTGCACCAGGCGCCGGAACCCGGGCGACGGCGTCTTCGCCGTCTCGCGGTAGGCCGTCTCGATGTCGTCACACGCGGCCAAGAGCTCCCGCAGCTGGGCGACGGCACCGGCGGGCGTGCCGTCCCAGGCGGCCGTCGGCCAGGCGCGGTCGGACAGTTCGAGCCACAGCCGCCAGCCGGCGAGCAGCTCGGCTTCGTCGTGGGGCGTCCAGGACGCCGGAAGCGGCCAGTACATGCTTCGAGAGTGACACCGCCGGAGCGGAAATCCGCCCCGGCGGTGGGTTATGTCTCATGTGGCGAACTTCAGCCGATCTGCCCGCTGATCACGGGCGGCACCGGCACGCAGGGCGGCGTCTTGGCGTGCGCCGGATCGAGCGCGTTGAGCACCAGCCCCTGGGCGACGGGGTCGTAGGTGATGCCGAGGTGGTCGGTGAAGTCGAGCCCGCAGACGTTCTGCAGCAGAATGTTCTTGACGTTCGGCTTCGGGGCGAGGAACGCGCTGGTGTAGGGCGTGACGACGTCGTCGTAGCGGGTCTGGATGACGGTGTACTGGATGCCGTCGACGGTCTCGCCACCGGCGTTGAGGCCGGTGATGAAGTCCGAGCCGACGGCCTGTTCGTTGCACGCTTGGCAGACGGTCCCGAGCGCGGCGGGGACGCCGGGGATCATTTCGAGGGTGCTGAGCAGGCCGAAGAGGTCGGTCCCGTGATTGGACGGCGACAGCCCGACGAGCCGGCTGATCTTGCCGGCGCCGCCGAGGTACTTGATCCAGTACCGGACGTTCATCCCGCCTTGCGAGTGCCCGACGACGTCGAGTTTCTCGGCCCGGTGGCCCGGAGGATCTTGTCCCCGAAGGCGGCAAGCGCTTTCGTGGTGTCGGCGATGGGCCCGACGGTCTGCAGGAAGCTCCCGGGCGCCCCGCCGAAGTTGCCGGCGAAGACGCAGTAGCCGGCGTTGGCGAGCTTCTGGGAGAGGTTTGCCCAGTTTTCGTAGGCGTTGGCGGTGGTCCCGTTGGAGAGCAGCACGGGATTCGGGTGGGCATCGCCGGGTTTGCAGTTCCAGTCGTTCGCCCCGGGCGGCGCGATGGTGGGCGCACCGAGCGAGTAGAGGGCGGCCGTGAGGATGTTGGGCTGCACAGGCCCGGTGGGTTCCTTTTCGGCCGCTTGGGCGGCCCCGGCCTCCAGTGCCAGAGCCGCCACCGTGGCGACGGCCGCCGTGAGCCACCTGCGCGTCGTTGCGCCCATCCGCTTCACCTCTCTGTGAACCGATGGTGACCCGCGTCACCGTAGGCTTAACGCGCAGGTAACTTGTTCGGACACTCCCCCCGGTGAGTGTTTTCTTCCGGCGCGTGACCTGCTACGAGTGACACACAACAGGCAAAGTGCCACTCATGGACATGACAAAGCCCCCGGCACCTAAGTGCCAGGGGCTCACGCAAACGCGAGGGTCAGCTCGAAATCAGGCCAACGAGCACCCAGACCTCCCCCGCACCCCGATCCGAAGCCAAAACACGGCCGGCGGTGCCGGGTCAAGGCATCTTTCCCGCCTTGACGCGGTACCGCCGGCCGTAGTCACAATCAGGGCTTCGGGGTGCCGGGCTAGTCCTTTGACCGCTCCGAAGGTGCCGAATTACCCCTTGAGCAGCGCCCGAGCCATGACAACCTTCTGGATCTGGTTGGTCCCCTCGTAGATCTGCGTGATCTTCGCGTCCCGCATCATCCGCTCCACCGGGAAGTCCCGCGTGTACCCAGCCCCACCGAAGAGCTGGACCGCGTCCGTGGTCACCTCCATCGCGATGTCGGACGCATAAGCCTTCGCAGCCGAAGCCATGAACCCGGCCCGCTTGTCCCCACGCTCGGAAGCCGCCGCCGAGGCGTACACCAGGTGGCGGGCCGCCTCGATCTTGGTGCCCATGTCGGCCAGCATGAACTGGACGCCCTGGAACTCCGCGATCGACTTGCCGAACTGCTTGCGGTCCTTCACGTACGCGATGGCCGCGTCGAGCGCGCCCTGGGCGATGCCCAGTGCCTGCGCGCCGATCGTCGGGCGGGTGTGGTCGAGCGTCCGCAGCGCCGTCTTCAAGCCCGTGCCCGGCTCGCCGATGATGCGGTCCTCGGGGATCGTGCAGTTCTCGAAGTAGATCTCGCGCGTCGGGGAGCCCTTGATGCCGAGCTTCTTCTCCTTCGGGCCCACCGAGAAGCCCGGGTCGTCCTTGTGCACGACGAACGCCGAGATGCCGTTGGCCTTCTTCTCCGCGTCCGGGTCGGTCACGGCCATCACCGTGTACCAGGACGACTCGCCCGCGTTCGTGATCCACGCCTTGGTGCCGTTGAGCACCCAGTGGTCACCGTCGAGCCGGGCGCGCGTGCGCATCGATGCCGTGTCCGAACCCGCTTCGCGCTCCGAGAGCGCGTACGACGCCGAAGCCTCACCCGACGCGATCGAGGGCAGCACCAGCTTCTTCACGCTTTCCGAAGCCGACAGGATGATCGGCTGCGTGCCGAGCTTGTTCACCGCCGGGATCAGCGACGCCGACGCGTCGACCCGCGCGACCTCCTCGATCACGATGCAGGCACCCACGGCGTCCGCGCCCTGGCCGTCGTACTCCTCGCCGATGTGGACGGCGTTGAACCCGGACTTGACCAGCGCGTTGTACGCCTCGATCGGGTAGCGCTCGTTTTCGTCGACCTCGGCCGCGTACGGCGCGATCTCCTTCTCGGCCAGGGCCCGGACCGCGGCCCGCAGCTCCTCGTGCTCCTCGGCAAGCTGGTACAGGCCGTCGGTCACTTCCGGTCACCTTCTCTACGACGTCGGGAGGGTTTCATCGATGTTAGCGCTCGTTCACTGCACGCGTCCGCACTCGTCCTTGTGTCGTTGACCGCACAACTCGTACCGTCGGGTGATGCCGCTCACCGCGCCGACGACGCCGCCCGGTTTGCCCGCCTCCCTCGACTACCCCGAAGCCCCGGTCGGTTCCCTCATCGCCGCGGGCGCCGCCCGCTGGGGTGACCGGACCGCCTTCGCCCACGACGGCCGCAGCCTCACCTTCGCCGAGACCTACCGCGCGGCCTGCCGCTTCGCCCACGCGCTGCGGGAGCGGGGCGTGGGCCGCGGCGACGTCGTGGCGCTGCACCTGCCGAACTGCCTGGCCTTCCCGGTCGCCTACTACGGCACCGTGCTGGCCGGGGCGACGTTCAGCCCGGCCAACCCGCTGCTCCCGCCGGACGACCTCGCCTTCCAGCTCGCCGACTGCGAGGCCGCGGCCGTCGTGACGTACGGGCCGGTCGCCGGGGTGCTCGCGAGCGTCGCCGACCGGATCCCGGCCCGGCTGACCGTCGTCGTGAACCCCACCGCCGACCTGCCCGAGGGCGCCGTCGAGTTCGAGGCGTTCCAGGCCGGCCACCCGGAGACGCGCCCCGAAGCCGACGTAGCGATCCACGACGACCTCGCGCACCTGGCCTACACCGGTGGCACCACCGGCCGGTCGAAGGGCGTGCGGCTCTCCCACCGCAACGTCGTGGTCAACACCTTGCAGCACGCATGCTGGGGCAGCGGTTCGGTGCCGGCACTCGACGCCCACGGCGACGTCACCCTCGACCAGGTCGGCAGCGAGGACGAGTGGCCGACGCGCCTGGGCACCGGCGTCGCGATCAACCTGACGCCGTGGTTCCACGCGATGGGCATCATCGGCGGGCTGAACGCGGCGGTGATCGCCGGCACGACGATCGTCCTGCACTCCCGCTTCGACCCGGCGGCGTACGTCACCGACGCCGAACGGCTGCGCATCACCGGCATCGGCGGCGCGCCCGCACTGTTCGCCGCGCTGCTCGCGACGCCGTCGTTCCACACCGCGGACCTGTCTTCGGTGAAGTCGATCGGCTCCGGCGCGGCGCCGATGAACCACGCGATGATCAACGCGCTGCGCGAGCGGTTCCCGGGCGTGGTCGTCGCCGAGGGGTACGGCCTCACCGAAGCGACCATGGGCGCGGTCATCTCCCCGACCTACCGCTCGGGCACGCGCAAGGTCGGCTCGGTCGGCGTGCCGATCTTCGACACCGAGGTCAAGGTCGTCCCGGCCGAAGGCGGCGAAGACCCGCTCCCGGCGGGCGAGAAGGGCGAGGTCTGCCTGCGCGGGCCGCAAATCATGCTCGGCTACCGCAACCGCCCGGAGGAGACGGCGGCCGCCCTGGTCGACGGCTGGCTCCACACCGGCGACGTCGGCATCCTCGACGCGGACGGCTATCTGTCCATCGTGGACCGCAAGAAGGACATGCTGCTGTACAAGGGGTACAACGTCTTCCCGCGCGAGCTGGAGGAGCTGCTGATCACGATGCCCGGCGTCGCGGCGGCGGCCGTGGTGGGCCGGCCCGACACCGAGGTCGGCGAACTGCCGGTGGCGTTCGTGGTGCCCCGCGGTTCCCTGGACGCCGACGAGCTGATGGCCGCGGTCAACGAGAAAGTGACGCCCTACAAGCGGTTGCGCGAGATCCATGTGGTCGAGCAGATCCCGGTGTCCGCCGCCGGCAAGGTGCTCAAGCGGGAGCTACGGCAGCAGCTGATCGGCGAGCTGCCCGGCTAGGCGGTCGCCGGACAGGAGCGTGCCGGCCTGCTTGACGTGCTTGAGCAGCGGCGAGACCTCCATGCTCTGCAGCCCGGGCAGCGAGCCGATCCGGTCCGAGGTGAACTCGAACAGCTCGTCGAGGTCCCGGCAGTGCGCGACGGCGTGGACGTTGTACGACCCGGAAACCGCCGCGGCGAAGGCGATTTCCGGCATCTGCGCGAGCGTGCGCCCGACATCCTTGACCGCCGAGGGGTGCACGCGCAGCCAGAGGTTCGCCCGGGCGTGGTAGCCGAGCGCCTCGGCCGCGATCTCGACATCGATGTGGACGACGCGCAGCCGGATCAGCGTCTCCAGGCGACGTGCGGCACGGCCGGGCGTGAGGTCCGCCGCCGCGGCGAGGTCGACCAGGGCGGCGCGGCCGTCCGCGGCGAGGACGTCGAGCAGCTTCTCGTCCTCGGCGGTCAGGCGCACGGGTTCGCGGGCCACGACCGGCGCTTCCGTGAACGGCGACTCGTCGGTCCCGAGCAGTGCTTCCTGCTCGGGAGCCAGCGTGCCCCGCAGCGCGGCCCAGTAGTGCCCGCGGCCGCCGACGAACTGGCGAAGCATCGCGGACGCGTGGATGTCGAGGACGGCCGCGGTCCGCGGCAGCTGCTGACCGAGCAGGTCGTCGCGCTGTCGCCGGGTCCGCGACCGCACCGCGAACCCGATCTCGGAACCCCCGGCGCAGAGCCCCACCCAGCTGACGTCGTCGCGCTTCGCGAGGGCGTCGGCGATCGCCGCGACGCTCCCGGGACGGCACCGCAGCCGCACCAGCCACTTGCTCTGGCCCAGCGCTCCCGGGTCGACGATGCCGGCGACGCGCAGGACGCCCTCGGCGCGAAGCCGCCGATAGCGACGGCCGACCGCGTTCTCGGTGACGCCGAGTGCGGCCGCGATCGAGGCGAACGAGGCCCGCGGAGCGATCTGGAGCGCGCGGATGAGACGCACATCGTCGGGCTGCACACTGACGGATTCGGCCATCGACGCTCCTGTCATCGAGGCAATCCTACAAATCCACCGTCCGGACGGGTGTGGTCGACGCTCGGGTGGACAGACTCGGAGGGCACTCGACCGAAGGGAACGACCATGGAGACCGCCCTCATCGTCGGGGCGTCGCGCGGACTCGGTCACGCGATCGCCACCGAGCTCGCCGCCCGCGGGTGGCACGTGATCGGCACCGTCCGCGACCCGGCCGCCCGGACACCCCTGCACGACCTGGCGGAGGCGTCGGACGGGTGCGTCGAGGTCGAGCACCTCGACATCACCGAGCCCGATCAGCTGCCGCCCCTGCGCGAACGGCTCGCCGGCCGCCGGCTCGACGTCCTCTTCGTCAACGCCGGCACGACGAACAACCCGGCGACTCCGATCGGCGAAGTGCCGACCGCCGACTTCGTCGACGTCATGGTCACCAACGCGCTCAGCCCGATGCGCGTCATCGAAGCGCTCCAGGACCTCGTGCCCACCGACGGGCTCATCGGCGCGATGTCCTCCGGGCAGGGCAGCATCACGAACAACACGGCCGGCTCACGCGAGGTCTACCGCGGCAGCAAGGCGGCGCTGAACATGTTCATGCGCAGCTTCGCGGCCCGGCAGGCCGAGACCGGGCGGGCGCTGGCCCTCGTGGCCCCCGGCTGGATCCGCACGGCCCTGGGCGGCCCGGACGCGCCGTTCACCATGGAGGAAACCGTCCCGAAGGTGGTCGACGTCCTGCTCGCGAAGCGGGGCCGGCCCGGCCTCGAGTTCCTGGACCGCGAGGGCAAGACCGTGCCGTGGTGACGGCTAGTGGCCGGTCTTCGCCCGCAGGGCCGCGTCCTTGTCCAGGACCAGCTTCTCCAGGTCCTGCTGGAACTTCGCCATCTTCGAGCGCAGGCCCTCGTCCGACGCCGCCAGGATGCGGACCGCCAGCAGGCCCGCGTTGCGCGCGCCGCCCACCGAGACCGTCGCCACGGGGACGCCCGCCGGCATCTGGACGATCGACAGCAGCGAGTCCAGGCCGTCCAGGTACTTCAGCGGGACCGGGACGCCGATCACCGGCAGCACCGTCGCCGAGGCGACCATGCCCGGCAGGTGGGCCGCGCCGCCCGCGCCCGCGATGATCACGCGGATGCCGCGGGCCACCGCCGACGTCGCGTAGTCCAGCATGCGCTGCGGGGTGCGGTGCGCCGAGTAGACGCCGACCTCGTACTCGACGCCGAACTCGTCCAGCGCCGCACCGGCCGCCTCCAGGGTCGGCCAGTCCGAGTCGCTGCCCATGATCACGCCCACCTGCGGCGCCATACCTGATCTCCTAGTGGATTTCGTAGCCGTCGAGCCAGACGGCGTGGGACAGCCAGTGCGCCGACAGCAGCGCGCGGTCGCGCAGGTCGTCCATGCGCTCGCCGGTGAAGTTGACGTGCCCGAGCTTGCGCCCCGGCCGCTCCTGCTTGCCGTACAGGTGCACCCGCGCCTCGGGGTACCGCGCGAACAGGTGGTGCAGCCGCTCGTCCGGCCCCATCTCGGGCAGCTCCGGCGCGCCCAGCACGTTCGCCATCACGCACGCCGGCGCGATCAGGTCCGTCCGGCCCAGCGGGTAGTCGAGCACCGCCCGCAGGTGCTGCTCGAACTGCGACGTGCGCGCGCCGTCCATGGTCCAGTGCCCGGAGTTGTGCGGGCGCATGGCCAGCTCGTTGACCAGCAGCCCGGTGTCGGTCTCGAACAGCTCGACCGCGAGCAGCCCGGTGACGTCCAGCGTCGACGCGACCCGCAGCGCCAGGTCCTGCGCCTCGTGCACGCGCTCCGGCGCGAGCCCGGGCGCCGGGGCCAGCACCTCGGTGTTGATCCCGCCGGTCTGCACCGTCTCGACCACCGGGTACGCCGCCCCCTGGCCGAAGGGCGAGCGGGCGACGAGCGCGGCCAGCTCCCGCCGCATCGCCACCTTCTCCTCGACCAGCAGCGCCGTGCCCGCTTCGAGCAGCTCCGGCACGGTCTCGCGGGCGTGCCGCGCGGTGTCCAGCATCCAGACGCCGCGGCCGTCGTACCCGCCGGTCGACGCCTTGAGCACGACCGGCCAGCCGTGCTCGCCGCCGAACTTCACCACGTCGTCCACAGTGGACACCTCGGCGAAGGCCGGGCCCGGCACGCCGAGGCCCGCCATCATCTCGCGCATCACCAGCTTGTTCTGCGCGAAGCCCAGCGCCGCCGGCGCCGGCCGGATGAGGTAGCCCTCCATCGCCAGCGTCAGCAGGTGCTCGCCCGGCACGTGCTCGTGATCGAACGTGAGCACGTCGACCGACGCCGCGAACTTCCGCAGCGCGTCGAGGTCGGTGTGGTGCCCCAGCGAGACGTCGCCCGCGACGAGCCCTGCGGCTTCGTTTTCCCCCGCCGCGAGCACGCGCAGGGACTGGCCGAGGGAGATCGCCGCCTGGTGGGTCATCCGGGCCAGCTGACCGCCGCCCACCATGCCCACGACGGGCAGACCGGTGTGTTTGTCCATAGCGGCATCAGCCTAAACGGTCACGACCTGCGGTGACCGCCGGACCAGACGTAGCTCACGCGCCGCGAGCCCGAGGATCCCGGCCGCCGCCGCGAGCACGTACACGTTGCCGAGGACCGACCAGCCCAGGCCCCAGCCGAACTCCGTGTCGCCGCCGTTGGGCACGAGCATCACGATCTGCGACACGAACAGCAGTGCGACCGCCGCCGCGGCCCACCACCGCGCCTTCACCACCAGCAACGTCAGCAAGGGCACGCACCAGACCCAGTGGTGCGACCACGACACCGGCGACAGCAGCAGCCCGTAGAACGCCGTCACGAGCAACGCCGCCGCGTTCTCGCCGCGCCGGTGCAGCCGCACGACCAGCCACACCGCGGGCACGGCGAGCACCGCCGCCACCCCGGCCGCCACCGCCAGCGACCAGGGCGCCAGGTGGGTGGCTCGGTTGACCAGCCCGTTGAGTGACTGGTTGAAGATCCAGTGCACCGACCCGACCCGGCTCGGGTCGGTCGCCGAATCCCGCCAGAACCGCGCCGCGTCGACCGGGATGACCGCGAACATCACCGCTTCGAGCGCCACGAACGTGCCCAGGGCCCGCAGCCCGTCCTTCCACCGGCCCGTGAAGAACAGGTGCGGCACGAAGATCAGCGGGGTCAGCTTGATCGCCGCGGCAACGCCGATCAGCACGCCCGCCCACCGCGACCCGCGCAGAGAGAGCACCAGGACGTCCAGCACCACGAACGCCATCAGTATCAAGTTGATCTGGCCCAGGAACAGCGTCTTCCACACCGGTTCCAGCGCCAGAGCGATGGCCGTTCCCGCCGGCAGCGCCCACCGGCTTCTTCCCAGAAGCGATGCGCGCCCCGGCGACGACGAAACCACCGTGATCACGACCATAAGGGCGACCACCGACAAAAACGCGATCACGCCCCACACCAGGCCCGACGGCACGAGCGCGAGCGGCAGGAACAGCGGCGCGGCGGCCGGCGTGTAGGTGAACGGCAGCCGCACCCAGTCGGGCAGCGCGGTCAGCACGTCCCGCGTGTAGAGCGGGTCGCCGTGCAGCAGGGTCAGTGCTCCGGCGCGGTAGACGGCGCTGTCCGCGCCCAGGTGCCACCCGGCCAGCCAGCCGACGATGCCGAAGCCGAGGACGAGAAGCGCGATCCCCCCGGCGAAGAACCAGCCGGTGCGCGCCTCAGACGCCGGTCGCGACGTCGACATGCTCGTCCGGCGCCGAGGCCTTCTTCCTGGCCCGCCGCTGCAGGCCCCAGCGCAGGATCAGCGCCGCGGCCAGCACGACCGGCATCAGGATGTAGGCGTCGCCCAGGATGTTCTGCCACACCTTCCAGTGCAGCTCGACGTTGCGGCCGTTCGGCAGGATCAGCAGCACGCAGCTGACGAACACGAACGCCACCAGGCCGGTCCCGACCCAGCGCTTCCACGCCGTCTTCGGAGTCGTCTTCGGCAGCCGCGACACCAGCAGCACGATCAGCGGGATCACCCACACCCAGTGGTGGGTCCACGAGATCGGCGAGATCAGCAACGTCCAGAACGCGGTGACGAGCACCGCCGCCAGTGCCTGGCCCTTGCGGTGGAAGCGCATCAGCAGCCACAGCGCCGGGATCGCGAGCAGGAGCCCGATGCCCATCGCCGCCTTCGACGCCCACGGCGCGAGGTCGGTGGCCCGGTTCATCAGGGCGTTCAGCGACTGGTTGCCCGCCCAGTGCACCGGCCCGATCCGGCCGGTGTCCGGCAGCGTCACGGTCCAGTACTTGGCCGCGTCGTGCGAGTTGATCAGGAACATCAGCCCCTGCAGCACGACGAACGTGGCGAAGCCGCGGATCGCGTCCATCCGCCGGCCGGTGACGAACAGGTGCCCGAGGAAGACCAGCGGGGTCAGCTTGATCGCCGCCGCGACGCCGACCAGCACGCCGCCCCAGCGGCTCCCCCGCGTGCCGATGACCAGCATGTCCAGCAGGATCATGGCCATCAGGATCAGGTTGATCTGGCCGAGGAAGATCGTCCGCCACACCGGCTCGAGGGCGAGGAAGACCAGGAAGAACACGATGGTCGAGCGGGCGGGCGAGGCCCACCAGCGCGGCCCGTCGGCGGCCGGGCGGGGCAGCGCGCCGATCGCGATGCGGATCGACAGCGCCATCGCCGCCAGCGAGACGGCGGTGATCAGGCCCCAGGAAATCTGTGTCGGGAACGCGGCGAGCGGCACGAAGATCAGCGCGGCCGTCGGCGGGTAGGTGAACGGCAGCAGCGCCCACCACGGCTCGGGGGCCAGCGTGTTCGCGTCGTAGAGGGAGTCGCCGTGCAGCAGCGTGAGCGCCCCGGCCCGGTAGACCGCGCTGTCGACGCCGAGCACCCAGTCGTGCTGCCAGCCCCAGATGCCGTACCCGATCGCGAAGAGCGGGATGACCATGAGGATCAGGATCGACCGTGGGCGGACGGACAGGCGCGCGAGTGACTTCCGCAGGGCCAGGCGGTGCTGCGAGCCGGCCGCGACTGCGCCGTCGACGTCGGTGATTACGGTCGGGGTCACCGCACCAGGAAATCATGACCCGCCGGATCCGGGTCAGAAGGGTCCGCGCGGACCCGGACTTTTCTCGTGTTTCACGCCCGGGCGAGCTGGGCCAGCAGGTCGCACGCCATTTCGTGGGTGGCGGGCAGGCGCACCGCGGACACCCGCGGCCGGCCGGCGTCCGCCAGCTGTGAATCCACGGAAAGCCGCTCGTGGAGCGCTCTTCGCAGCGCGACGCCGTGTGAAGCGACCCGCTCGTCCTTCGGGACCAGCGCGGCGACGACGGACGTCCCCAGCGAGGCGACGCTCTGCCCGCTGTCGAACACCGCCCGCAACGCGTCCGCGACCAGGATCATCCCGGTCAGCCGCGGGAACCCGGTGACCGTGCTGAGGTCGAGCGACACGACCAGCAGCACGTGGTCCTCGGCGGCCGGCCGCTCGCGCGCGGCGGCGGCCCGGTAGACCTCGTAGAGCCGGGTGCGCAGGTAGGCGGCCGACGGCAGGCCGGTCAGCGGGTCGGTGACCTCGGTGTGCACGAGCTGGTCGGTGGCGACGTCGGCCCAGGCCAGCGCGGTGGTCCGGAGCAGCCGCGCCGGCGTGGCGTCGACGTCCGGCGAGACGAACCCGTCGCCGCTGTGGTCGAGCACCGCGTGCAGCGCGGCCAGGTCGGCGAGGGTTTCCGCGAGCCCTGCGCCGGCCGCCGCCCGCGCCCGGGCCAGCCCGGCCAGCGCGGTTTCGGCGGCTTCGGCGCTCCCCTTGGCCATCACGGCCGCGCAGACGGCGTCGACCTCGGGCAGCGCCCAGTCGCTCGGGAACCGCCAGCCGGCGGCCAGGCTGGCCGTGCGCCAGCGGGCACGCAGCGTGCGCAGGGCGCGGTCGGCGAGCGGAGCGTCACCGGGACCGGAGCGCGTAGCCGGAACGTCCACAGGCCACCTGCCCCTTTCGTCCGGTCCGTGTCGATCTTGCTCGGTGCTTCACGGTGAGGACGTGTCCCGGCGGACGCCGTGACGCGTACTCGCGAGTTTTGTTAAGAAGCTTTTCCACGGCGCGACCCGGAGGTGGGTGATTTCGCTCCGCCGACGGAGTCAACACCCCCACCACGACGTGACGGCCCGGGGAGGGTCAGTCACACTTGTCTCGCGCCGCGGACCCACCTGTAATGGCAGGTCCTGGCCCTAGCCGACCGAGGAGTGCCGTGTCCACCGTTCCCGCCGATCTCAGCGGAAAGAGTGACGCCGAGCTGATCGCCGAGGTCCGCGCCGGGAAGATCGAGTCTTATGGGCCGCTGTACGAGCGCCACACCGGCGCGGCGCACAACCTCGCTCGTCAGCTGGCCCGGTCGAGCTCGGAAGCCGACGACCTGGTGTCCGAGGCGTTCGCCAAGGTGCTGGACACGCTGCGTGGCGGGAAGGGGCCGGACACAGCCTTCCGGGCGTACCTGCTGACCGCGCTGCGTCACACGGCGTACGACCGCACGCGCAAGGAACGCCGGGTCGACCTCAACGAGGACATGACCGACGTCTCCGCCGAGGCGCTGACCGTGCCGTTCTCCGACACCGCCGTCGCCGGGCTCGAGCGGACGATGGCCGCCAAGGCGTTCGCCCGGCTGCCCGAACGCTGGCAGGCGGTGCTCTGGCACACCGAGATCGAGCAGCAGAGCCCGGCCGAGGTCGCGCCGCTGCTGGGACTGACCGCGAACGGCGTCTCCGCGCTCGCCTACCGTGCCCGCGAGGGGCTGCGGCAGGCGTACCTGCAGGTCCACCTGCAGGAGAACGACGAGGAACGCTGCCGCGCCTGCGCCGAGCGGCTCGGCGCGTGGACCCGCGACGGGCTGTCCAAGCGCGAACGCGCCCAGGTCGAGAACCACCTCGACGAGTGCGAGAACTGCCGGGCGCTGGCGGCGGAGCTCGCCGACGTCAACGGCGGGCTGCGCGCGATCATCGCCCCGATCGTCCTGGGCGGTGCGGCGCTCGGCTACCTCGCCACGATCGGCGCGGCCAAGGCGAGCGCGGCCACCGCGGCGGCGGCCGGTGCGGCCGCCGCCGGTGCCGCCGCGGCCGGGGGCAAGGCGGGTGCGGCCGCGGGAGCCGCCGCCGCGGGACCCCGCCAGTTCGCCGGGGTCGCCGCCTCGGGCACGGCGGTCGTCGCGGCCGTCGTCATCGCGCTCACCGCCGGCGGCGGAGCGCAGGAGATCCCGGTCGCGGCCCAGGTGCCCCCGCCGGTGGTCCAGCCGGTCAACCCACCGGCGCCGAAGCCCCCGCCACCGGCCCCGCCCGCCCCCGCGCAGCCGCCGGCACCCCCCGCGCCTCCAGCACCTCCCGCGCCCCCCGCGGCGCCGCCCGTCGAGCCCGCGCCGCCGCCGGTCGAGCCACCCGCGCCGCCCCCGGCGCCACCCGCCCCGGCACCGGCGTCGATGTCCGCGACCACCCCGCCGGCCGGCGTCGAGCTCAGCCCCGGCGCCGCGACGAACCTGCCCGTCACCGTGCGCAACGACGGCGGGAGCCTGTCCGAGCCCGTCGCCGTCGCGCTGAACCTGCCGCCCGGCGTGCGCGCGATCGACGCGGCCGGTGGCGGCGCGCCGATGGCGTTCGCGCAGGACGGCGCCCCGATTTCGGTGAACTGCCCGGGCGGCGAGGGCACCGTCGTCTGCAAGACCGGCGCGGGCCTGCAGCCCGGTCAGAGCGCGACGCTGAACTTCCGGCTCCAGGCCGACGAAGACGCCCAGGGCGGCACGGTCACCGGATCCGTCACCGCCGGTGTGCAGATCAAGGTCGCGGTGAGCGTCAAGGTCACGGTGAAGCAGCCGCAGGAAGCGGTGGTCCTGGAGGCGCAGGGCGACGGGCTTTCGGCGTTCCCGTGGACCCGCAACCCGCTGGTCTACGTGCGAGTCCGCAACACCGGCGAGACGACCAAGCCGGTCACGGTCACCTTCGACCACCCGCTGTGGCAGTGGTGGAGCCTGCGCGGCTTCCCGTGCGCGCCTTCCGGCGAGGGCGCGACCTGCACGACGAAGACCGCACTGGCGCCCGGCCAGCACGTCAACCTGTGGGTGCGGCTGAAGGGCCGTCCCGACGACGGGCGCGTCACGATCACCGCCCGGCTCGGCAAGGCCTCGGCGGGGCCGGTGACCGTGGACTTCGGCTGCTACCACCACTGGTGCGGCCAGGATCCGCTGCCGACGACGACCCCGCCCACACCGTCGACCACGCCCACCAAGCCCACGAAGCCGACTCCGTCGAAGCCGTCGTCCACCCCGCCGGCGTCGACGACGGAAACCCAGCCGACGACCGAGCCGCCGACGTCGACGACCACGACGAGCGCGCCGCCGCGCCCGACCGGCAAGCCCGGCAACCAGCCGCCGACCGTCACCCCCGAGAAGGGATTCGGCTGGCTGACCGGGTAGCGT
This sequence comes from Amycolatopsis sp. NPDC028719, assembly GCF_055565395.1. Classification (NCBI taxonomy): domain Bacteria; kingdom Bacillati; phylum Actinomycetota; class Actinomycetes; order Pseudonocardiales; family Pseudonocardiaceae; genus Amycolatopsis; species Amycolatopsis sp. NPDC028719. Next base: position 66,632 of record NZ_JBVHUL010000012.1, on the reverse strand, counting down.
CCGCGCGGTGCGCGAGCTGCTGAAGAAGCATCGCGAGCTCCTCCGCTTCGCCGTCGTCGGCGGGATCAGCTTCGTGATCACGATGTCCGTCAACTACGGCTTGAAGTTCACCGTGCTGCGGACCCACCCGGTGACGGCGCTGATCGTCGGCGTCCTCGTCGCGACGATCTTCTCCTACGTCGCCAACCGCGAGTGGTCGTTCCGCACCCGCGGCGGCCGGGAACGGTCGCACGAGGCCGCGTTGTTCTTCCTGATCAGCGGCATCGCGCTGGGCCTGAACGCGCTGCCGCAGTGGTTCTCGCGGTACGTGCTGGACCTGCAGGCACCGCACCTGACGGCGTTCGGCGTCGAGGTGGCCGACTTCGTCAGCGGGATCGTCATCGGCACCCTGCTCGGCACGGTGTTCCGGTGGTGGGCGTTCAAGAAGTGGGTCTTCCCGGAAGAGGACGCGCGCGGGGTGGTCGTGGTCGCGGAAGATCCGGACATTCAGGACCGCAAGGCCGCCTGACCACGAGTAAACGCCGTGTGCTTCTAGACTGCACGGTGTGACCGTTGTGGAAACCGTGCTCAAGCGCACGCCCGAACCACTGCGTTCGGTGCTGATCAAGCACCGGGAGCTGCTGAAGTTCGCGATCGTGGGCGGCACGACGTTCTTCGTCGACAACGGCGTCTGGTACCTCCTCAAGCTGTCCGTGCTCGAGTCGAAGCCGACGACCGCCAAGGCGATCGCGATCATCGTCGCGACCATCGTGTCCTACATCCTCAACCGCGAGTGGTCGTTCCGCACCCGCGGCGGCCGCGAACGGGCGCACGAAGCCACGTTGTTCTTCGTGATCAGCGGTGTCGCGGTCGTGGTGAACCTGATTCCGCTGTACGTCTCGCGTTACGTGCTCGACCTGGAGGTCCCCCACGTGACGCGGCTGGTGCAGGAGGTCGCGGACTTCGCGAGCGGGTCGATCATCGGCATGCTGCTGGCGATGTTCTTCCGCTTCTGGGGCTTCAAGAAGTGGGTCTTCCCGGACGAGCTGGGCGAGCGCCGGCGCGACAACGGTGACGTGACCCGGCTGCACTGACCGTCCCCGGCCCCGATCACGCGAGTCACGAGCCCCATCACGCCGGTTCCTTTCCTGATCACGTGATCCAGCGGGCATCACGCGTGTTTGGCGGGGCATTTCGCGTGATCAGGAAGGCATCAGCCCTGGCACCGCTCGAAACTAATTGTCTTTGGACATGTAGTTGTCTACAGTCATGGTCGTCAGTGTTCCTTCGTGAGGACGCCGTCCGGGTTCGGCCGGGCGAGCGGGACGATTCGAGGTGGTTTCCGAGCGCGAAGAGGTCGCACCCGTTCGCGGGTGACGATGGAGCCTTTTCCCGACTCGACGGGACGCGTGCCCCTGGCCGCGTCCGCATCTCTCGTCCCTTCTGACGAAACAAGGACTTCTCTTGAGCACCACCGCGCTGAAACGCGCTCAAAATCCGGCCCTCGCGGGCCTGTTCCTGTCCGTCTTCCTCGCGATGCTCGACGCCCAGGTCGTCGCCACCGCGCTCCCCCGGATCGCCGCCGAGTTCGGCGGGACCGGGTCCTACGCCTGGGTCACCACCGCCTACCTGCTCGCCGGGAGCGTCACCGCTCCCCTGTACGGCAAGCTCGGCGACGTCTTCGGCCGCAAACGCGTGCTCCTGGGCGCGCTCGCTCTGTTCTTGCTCGGTTCACTCGCCTGTGGCCTGGCGCCGTCGGCCACCGCGCTCATCATCGGCCGGGTTCTGCAGGGCGCCGGCTCCGGTGGCCTCTTCGTCTCCGTCGGCGCTTCGCTCGGCGAGATGTTCACGCCTCGCGAAGGCGCGAAGTACTTCGGGTGGTTCTCGATCTGCTTCGCCGTCGCGTCGCTCGCCGGCCCGGTCGTCGGCGGCGTGCTCACCGGGGTCGCCGGGTGGCGGTCGATCTTCCTGGTCAACCTGCCGCTCGGACTCGTCGCCGTCACTCTCCTCAAGAGCCTCGACCTGCCGAGACGACGACGTGAAGCGCCCTTCGACTTCGCCGGCGTCGTCCTGCTGGGCGGGGCGATCACCGGGTTCACCCTGCTCACGCCGTGGTCGATCGGCCTCGGGGCGGTGGCGGCCGTCGCGTTCGTCTTCACCGAGCGAAAAGCCGAAGCGCCCGTGCTGCCCCTACGTCTCTTCAAGGACCGCACGTTCACCGCGTCCGTGGTGCTCAGCGTGCTCGCCGGCTTCGCGTTCCTCGGCTCGATCAACTACATCGCGGTCCTCCTGCAGGCCGACGCCGGCCCGGCGGAAGGCGGGCTGCGGCTGGTGCCGATGACGCTCGCCGTCTCGCTTTCCTCGGTCGTCGCGAGCAGGATCATCGCCCGCACCGGCGCCTACCGCTGGGCGCCGCGGCTGAGCATGGCCCTCGGCCTGCTCGCCGTGCTCGGCCTGACCACGCTCGACGCACTGCCCCTGGTGCTGGCCTGCCTGGTCGTCTTCGGCCTCGCGGCCGGGCTGAACCTGCAGGTGCTCGCCATGGCGACGCAGAACACCGCACCACCGGCGGATCGCGGCGCCGTCGCCGCCGGCGTCAACCTCGCCCGCGCGCTCGGCTCGAGCCTCGGCCCGGTCGCACTCGGCTTCGCCTACCAAGCCGGCACGCACGGCGTCTTCCTCGCCCTGCTGCCGGTGCTCGCGCTCGCCCTCCTCACGGCGTTCGCGCTCCCGCACGCCCCTCTCAAGACCGGAGAATCCCGATGATCTTCGTCCTCGGCGCCACCGGCAAGATCGGCCGCGCCCTCGTCCCCGCCCTGCTCGACGCCGGCGCCGCCGTCCGCGCCCTGACCCGCGACCCGGCCAAGGCCCGCATCGACTCGCGCGCCGAAGTCGTGGGGGCCGACCTGGACACCGCGGACCTGCCCGCGCTCCTCGACGGCGCGGACCGCGTGTTCGTGCTGACGCAGGGGCACAGCGCCGGCCGCGAACAGGCGGTCGCGCAAGCCGCCGCACGGGCCGGTGTCACCCACCTCGTCAAGCTGTCCACCACCGGTGTCCACTTCGGACAGACGGATCCGATCACCCGCGCCCACGCCGAAGCCGAGCAGGCGGTCCGCGAAGCCGGGCCGGCGTGGACGATCCTGCGGCCCGGCGCGTTCATGGACAACCGGTTCGCCTGGCGCGAAACCATCCGCGACGAGAACGCCGTCTACGTCCCCGAAGGCGATCCGGCGTCCGCGCTGATCCACGTCCGGGACATCGCCGCGGTCGCGACGCTCGCCCTCACGACGTCCGGGCACGAAGGCGCCACCTACGAGCTCACCGGCGGTGCGGCCCTGACGACCGGACAGCAGGTCGCGATCCTCGCCGACGTCCTCGGCCGTCCGGTGAAGTACGTCGAAGAGCCGCAGAGCGCCGCGCGCGACCGCATGATGCGGAAGTACGGCTGGCCCGCCGAAGCCGTCGACGGGTTCTTCGCCCTGAAGCGGGAGTCCGCCGAGCACGAACACGTCGTCTTCGACACCGTCGAGCGCGTGCTCGGCCGGCCGCCGCGCACGTTCGCCGATTGGGCACGTGAGAATGCGGCCGCGTTCCCCTACCATTACCGGGGGTGACGGGGGAGGTGACCGGATGGGCAAGAGCCTGCGGGTCCTCGTCGTGGACGATCACCCGCTGTTCCGCTTCGGCGTGTGCACGCTGCTGGACGCCGAACCCGGGATCGAAATCGTCGGCGAAGCCGCCAGTGGCACCGCCGCGATCGACGCCGCGGGCGCCTTGCTCCCCGACGTCGTGGTCATGGACCTGCACCTGCCCGACCTGTCCGGGATCCAGGCGACCCGGCACATCGCGGCCGTGAGCCCGGACAGCGGCGTGCTGATGCTGACGATGGCCGACGAAAGCGAGTCGGTCTTCGCGGCGATGCGCGCCGGTGCCCGCGGCTACCTGCTCAAGGACGCCGAGCCGGACGAGATCATCCGCGCGGTGCAGGCGGTCGCGCGGCGGGAAGCCATCTTCGGCCCGGACATCGCGAACCGCGTGCTCGGCTTCTTCAGCCAGCCACCGCCCGCGAGCGAGCCGGTGTTCCCGGAGCTGACCGTGCGCGAGCGCGAGGTCCTGTCCCTCATCGCGGCCGGGCACAGCAACGGCGTCATCGCGAACACCCTGTGCCTGAGCCCGAAGACCGTGCGTAACCACATTTCGAACGTCTTCAGCAAGCTGCACGTCGCGGATCGCGCCGAAGCGATCGTCCGCGCCCGGGACGCGGGCCTCGGCCGGTCCTGACGGGCAGCCCGTCCGGGCAACATCGGGACGCCGGTCCCATGCGCCCGGGACACCCGGACGGGCACTCTGGTCAGGTGAGGGGTGGAACTCTCGCACCGTTCGAGGGGAATGGGTGACGATGTTCGAATCCGACAGGACGCCGGTGGTGGTCCGCGCCACCGACCCGATCCTGCACAACGGCGTCTGCGTGGCGCTGCGTTCGCGGGACGAGGTCCGCGTGGTGGACGGCGAGGCGGGTGATCCGGCCGTGGTCGCGCTGCTGGTCGCCGACCGGCTCGACGAGACCATGACGCAGCTGCTGTCCGCGCTGCGTCACCAGGGCTTCACCCGCATCGTGCTGGTCGCGGGGGAAGTCGACGACAACGAGATCCTCAACGCCGTCGAGCACGGGGTCTGCGCGGTCGCCCGCCGCGCCGACGCCGGGCCGGAGGTGCTCGTCCGGCTGATCAAGGCGGCCGCGGCCGGTGAGGGCGCGCTGCCGCCCGACCTGCTCGGCCGGCTGCTGAACCGGGTTTCCCGCCTGCAGCGTCAGGTGCTCGAGCCGCGTGGCCTGCACCTGGGCGGGATGAGCGACCGGGAGACGGAGGTGCTCCGGCTCGTCGCGGCGGGGTATTCGACGCAGGAGATCGCCGACCAGCTGTGTTATTCGCAGCGGACGGTGAAGAGCATCCTGCACGACGTGACCAACCGGTTCCAGCTGCGCAACCGTTCGCACGCGGTGGCCTACGCGCTGCGTGAAGGGTTGATCTGAGCACCAGGGTGGGAGGGCGTGCCCTCCCACCCTGGCACCACCGAAAGCGCTTCCCAGCATAAATTGCTTTAGCCGCAACGAGATCCGGCAGCGCTAACGCGGGACGCGCTCGGCGGGCCAGCGCACTTCGGGGACGTCGCTCGGCCGCGGCACCTTCAGGAAGAGGCTGAATACCGCCGGGCGCCGGTTCGACAGCTCCAGGCGTCCGCCGTCGGCCTCCACGAGCGCCCGGGCCAGCGCCAGCCCGACACCCGTCGAGCCGCCGCCGGAGAATCCGCGCTCGAAGATGTGCGGGGCCAGTTCGTCCGGCACGCCCGAGCCCGTGTCGCTGACCTCGATCACCACCGTGCCGTCGGCGTCGCCGCGACGCGCGGCCACCGTGACCGTGCCCGAGCCGTGGCGCAGGGCGTTGTCCAGCAGCACCCCGACCACCTCGCGCAGCCGGCCCGGTGTCGCGCGCGCCATCAGGCCGTCGGCCACGCGCATCCGCAGGTTGCGCCCTTCCGAGCGAAGCAGCTCGCGCCACTCCTGCGCCATCTCCGGCAGCTGCGTCGGCAGGTCCACCGGTTCCGCGCCGACCTCGCGGGCCGCCCGCGCCGCCGCCAGCAGCTCGTCGAGCGCCTCGGCGAGCCGGTCGGCCTGTTCCTGGGCCGCCTTCGACTCGTCGGCCACCTCTTCGTCCGGGTGCACGGTGAGCGGTTCCAGCCGCAGCTGCAACGCCGTCAGCCGGCTGCGCAGCTGGTGCGAGACGTCGCCGACGAGCTGGCGTTCCCGCTGCACGAGCTGGGCGAGCGCGGTGCCGGACGCGTCGAGCGCCTCGGCGACCATGTCGAGCTCGCCGACGCCGTAGCGGCTCGGGTCGGGCCGGAAGTCCCCGCCGCCGAGCCGGGACGCGCGTTCGGCGACGTGCCGCAGGGGCTTCGCCAGCCGCCTCGCCGTCGCGATCGCCACCACCGCGCCGGTGCCGATCGACAGCAGCACGAGCAGCACGACGACCAGCGTCACCGTCGTCTGCCGTTCGTGCATCGGGCCGGCCGGGACGGCGATCGCGACCTTGCCGTCGCGCGCCAGGTCGGCCGTCTCGGTGACGGTGTCGGGACCCGGGTCGTTGCCGTAGCGCTTTTCCTGCTGGTTGGGGACCTGCACGGTGAGCAGCCCGTTCGCCGGGACGGCCGCGCGCACCTGGTCGAGGTCGATCGCCTGGCCGTTGGCGATCTCGGTGTCGAGGATCGCCGCCGCCGCGCGGGCGTTCTCGGCGAGCGTCTCGCGGTAGCTCGACTCGATCTGCCAGCTCGCCACGATGCCCAGCGGGATGCCGAGGACCGCCGCGGTGACGGCGACGGCCAGCAGGATGGCCAGCAGGATGCGGCGGCGCACGGCTTATTCGGCGTTGAACCGGAAGCCGACGCCGCGGACGGTCGCGATCCGCCGCTCGCCGTCGTGGGCCTTGCTGGTGCGGCCGGCGGCCTCGTCGGCGGCGATGGCGAGCTTCCGCCGCAGCCACGACATGTGCATGTCGAGCGTCTTGGACGTCTTCGACTCGAGGTCGTTCCAGACCTCGGCGAGGATCTCGTCGCGGCTGACGACCTGCCCGGCGCGGCTCATCAGCACGCGCAGCAGCTCGAACTCCTTGTTCGCCAGCTGCACCTCGTGCAGGTCGACGGTGACCAGCCGCGCACCCAGGTCCATCCGCACGCCACCGGCTTCGAGGACTTCGGGAACCCGGCGGCGCAGCAGCGCGCGGATCCGGGCGAGCAGCTCCGCGAGCCGGAACGGCTTGGCGACGTAGTCGTCGGCGCCCGCGTCCAGGCCCACGACGAAGTCGACCTCGTCGGTGCGCGCGGTGAGCATCAGGACGGGCAGCTCGGTGCCGTTCGCCCGGAGCCGCCGGCAGACCTCGAGACCGTCCATGCCGGGCAGCCCGAGGTCGAGCACGAGCAGGTCGACCTTCCGGGCGGCGGTGGCGTCGAGCACCGAAGGGCCGTCGGTGACGACGTGGATCTCGTATCCCTCACGTTCGAGGGCGCGGGAGAGCGGTTCGGCGATGGCCGGATCGTCTTCGGCAAGTAGGACCATGCTCACCTGGCCAACTCTACGGCGAAGAGGCGTGAAACCATCGTGACCGTGCCTGGCTACGGAGATGATCTGGCCCTCGCCACCCGGCTGGCTGACGCCGCCGACGCGATCACGACGGCGCGCTTCCGCGCCCTGGACCTGAGGATCGAGCGCAAGCCCGACCGCACCCCGGTGACGGACGCGGACACCGCGGTGGAAGACGCGATCCGCTCGTTGCTGGCTTCGGAACGACCGGACGACGCGGTGCTCGGCGAGGAGCGCGGCGGTTCGGCCGCGACCGGCCGCGCGTGGGTGCTCGACCCGATCGACGGCACCAAGAACTTCCTCCGGGGTGTACCCGTGTGGGCGACCCTGATCGCTCTCGTCGAAGACGGCGACCCGGTCGTCGGCATGATCAGCGCACCGCTGCTGGGCCGCCGCTGGTGGGCCGCCACGGGTTCGGGCGCGTTCTCGTCCGATTCCGCCGGGACCCGCCGGCTGTCGGTTTCCGGCGTCTCGTCCCTTTCGGACGCTTATCTGTCCACGACGGACGTGAACTCGTGGCGCGAGCACCACTCGCGCGAGAAGTACCTCGAGCTGGTCGACGCGTGCTGGGAGTCCCGCGCGTTCGGCGACTTCTGGCACCACGTACTGGTGGCGGAGGGTGCGCTGGACGTGGCGGCGGAGTGCATCGTGAACCCTTGGGACGTCGCGGCGGCGCAGGTGATCGTCACCGAGGCGGGCGGCCGGTTCAGCGACCTGGACGGCGCCGGCCGGTTCGACAACGGGAGCGCGTTGTCGACGAACGGCCGTCTGCACGACGAAGCGCTGGCGATCCTCAAGCGCTGACGCAAATCCGTGAATGTCGCATTGAGGGACTTGAAGTCCGTCAATGCGACATTCACGGATTTCAGGAACCCGGCAGCAGGCCGACGGCGCCGCGCGCGACCTGCGCCCAGGCCAGCCGGCCGAAGAGGTAGTGGCACGCCACCTGCTCGCTGGTGAACCGCGCCCAGTCGTAGCGGTTGCCCTGCTCCCGCCAGAAGACCTCCCACGCCTCGTCCTCGCCCTGCATCAGGCACCAGGCGTTGTCGACCTCGGCGCCGAGCGAGACGACCTCCGGCGGCACGCCCAGCACGCCGAGCCAGCGCTGGATCGACTGCGTGTTCATCAGTCCTCTTCCCCCTTGGCCTCGGCGAGGTAGCCGAGGGTCACGAGCTCGTCGGCCGCCAGCAGCGCACGGTACCGGGTGCCGCCGCCGACCTGGCCGAACCAGTTCGCGGTCTCCGACCGCCACATCGGCACCGCGCGCACCACGACGTACCGGCGGTACTCGGCGTCCAGCATCCCGGGCGGCAGCGAGCGTTCGGCGAACGGCGTGCCGTCGGCGAAGAACACCCGCCCGTACGCCGGCCCGAAGCGGTCGAGCACGGTGTTCATCGGGACCATCACCGGCTCGCCGTGATCGACGCACCCCTCCGGGTAGTGGTCGCCCGGCGGCCACGCGTACTCCGGCCCGAGTTCGCTGTGCCCGACGACGAACCGGCGGATCCACACGGCCTGCGTCGCCCGCGCGTACGGGACGTAGCCGTCGGTCAGGTGCCGGGGCACCGGCCGCGGCGGCGCGGTCGGCGACCGGCGGAACCCGGCGGTGACGTTGGTGAGCGCCTGGTCGTCGAAGATCAGCCGGGCGTCCGGGTGGTCGTTCGGGCCGAAGCCGTCCGGGTCCTCGGGCAGCGGCAGCTGCAGGGCCGGCCGGTCCATCGCCACCGGCAGGTGCCCGATCGGGAACATGTGCACCAGGAACAGCGCGACGACGCTGCCTCGCTCGGTGCGCGGCGACCCGAGCGCCGGCAGCGGCACGGGTGAACCGGGGTTCGGTGGCGGGCCCGCCACGGGCGGAGGCGGTCCGGCCGGCGCGGGCGGCACCGGCGCGGGCGGGGCCGGTGCCAGCGGGAACGGCGGCAGCAGCGGCGACACCGCGTGCGGCCACGCCGCGGGGGTGCCCGAGGGCGGGGTCGGCGCCTCTTCCAAGGCGCCGGAATCCGTCAGGCCGTACTCAGGCAGCCGGATCGGCCCGGTGTCGAGGTCGGCCTCGACCGGTTCGGAGCCCGCCTCGGAAGGCTCGGTCACACCCATCCTCCGGCTCGGTCGGTGCCCGCGGGCACACTGTTCGACTCGGCCGCGGCCGGTCCCCCTTGATACCGCACGCACCGCGTGCGGGTGCGGGCGAGGTCAGCTTTTTTCCGGGGGCTCCGGGTGGCGGAGCCCCCGGCCCGGGGCGAAGCCCCGGATGTCACCGCTCAGCGCGGTCACCACGCGGGACGGGCTCGGGCGGCCGAGCTGTCCCGCCATCCACGCGCTGGCCGCCACCAGCGTGTCCAGGTCGACCCCGGTGGCCACCCCGAGGCCCTCCAGCATCCACACCAGGTCCTCGGTCGCCAGGTTCCCCGTGGCCGACTCGGCGTACGGGCAGCCGCCGAGCCCGCCCGCCGAAGAGTCCACTGTCGACACTCCACATCGGAGCGCCGCCAGCGTGTTGGCCAGAGCCTGACCATAGGTGTCGTGGAAGTGCACGGCCAAAGTACCGACATCGCCGAACAGCCCGACCAGGTTCTCGACCTGGCCCGCGGTCGCGACGCCGATGGTGTCGCCCAGCGAAAGCTGCGAGCACCCCATGTCCAGCAGGCGGCGGCCGGCGTCGGCGACCTGCTTCGCCGGCACGGCGCCCTCCCACGGGTCGCCGAAGCACATCGAGAGATAGCCGCGCACGTCCAGGCCGGCTTCCCGCGCCCGCGTCACGACCGGCTCGAACATCGCGAACTGCTCGTCCAGCGACGAGTTGAGGTTCTTCCGCGCGAACGTCTCCGTCGCGCTGGCGAAGATCGCGATGTGCTCGACACCCGCGTCGAGGGCCCGGTTCAGGCCCTTATCGTTCGGCACCAGCACCGGGTAGCGGACGCCTTCGCGGCGCTCGAGCCCGGCCAGCAGCTGCTCGGCGTCGGCCAGCTGCGGCACCCACTTGGGGTGCACGAAACTCGTCGCCTCGAGCGTCGTCAGGCCGGCGCCCGCGAGCCGGTCGAGGAACTCCAGCTTGACCTCGACCGGGACGATCGTCTTCTCGTTCTGCAGCCCGTCCCGCGGGCCGACCTCCCAGATCGTGACCCGCTCCGGCAGCTCGCCCGCCGAGGGGACCCGCTCCGGCAGGCCCAGTTCGCGCGTGCCCATCAGCGGCGTCGGTCGCCGCGCGGCGGGTGCCCGCCCTGGGGCGGCAGCGGCTCGGTCTGCTGCGGCTGCTGCGGGCCGCCCGCGCGGTAGTCGTCGTACGGGTTGTCGTTGACCTCGCGGTAGATCACGGTGTGCACCTTCTCGACGTGCGGGATGTCCTCGAACCGCAGCGGCTCGGCCGACGCCGACTCGATGATCAGCGTGCCGCAGCCGAAGACCCGGTCCAGCAGGTCGTGCTCGAACTGGACGCTGTTGATCCGCCCCATCGGGATGTCGATGCCGGTGCGCTTCAGGACGCCTTCGCGGGCGATGAGGCGGTCGGTGGTCACGATGAAGTGGGTGGTGCGCCAGCGCACGAGCGGCACCAGGAACAGCCACACGATCAGCACCAGGGCGACGACGCCGATGGCGATCAGCCCGACCGTGTTCCACGGCGAGCCGGCGTCCTTCGCGAGGATCGCCAGCCAGATACCGGCGCCCAGGGTGACCAGGAAAGCGAGCGTCGGGAAGATCAGCATCTTGAAGTGGGGGTGACTGTGCACCACGACGTGCTCTTGCTCGCTGAGCAAATCGTCCGGATAAGCCACGGCGGACGCTCCCAAGGTCGGTGCGGCGATGTCGCTTCACCGTACCGGCGAGACGCCCGGCCGGTGAGTGCAACGCCCCGAAGAATCAGGCCGGGCGGACGTGGACCACGTCACCCGCGAACACGGTGTGCCGGCGGCCGCCGGTCAGGTCGACCTGCAGCTGCCCGGCGGCGTCGATGTCGGCCGCGCGGCCGACGAGCGACGTACCGTCCGGCAGCTGCACCTCGACGTCCTGGCCGAGGGTCGCGCAATGGGCGCGGTAGTCGCCCAGCAGGCCGGCTTCGGTGAGGTCGCCGCCCGCGAGCCGCCAGCGCTTCTCGAGGTCGTCGAGCTCCGTGAGCAGCGCGATCGCGACGTCGGTGCGGTCGGTGTTCGTGGCGCCCAGCTCGGCGAGCGACGTCGCGGGCAGGCCGCCCGGGCCCGGCTGGACGTCGCCGAGCGGCAGGACGTTGAGGCCGACGCCGAGCACGAGCGACGGCGGGTTCCCGGCGACGGCCTCGGCGAGGATCCCGGCGCACTTGGCGCCGCCGGAGAGGACGTCGTTGGGCCACTTCAGCACGGCGTCGACCCCGACGCCGGCCGCGGCCGCCCGGACGGCGAGCCCGGCGACGACGGAGAGTGACCCCAGCGCCGTGAACGGGACGCCCGGCCGCAGCGCCACGCTGAGGTACAGCCCGGCGCCCTTCGGCGAACTCCACTGGCGCGCTCGCCTGCCCACCCCGGCGGTCTGCTCCTCGGCCAGCAGAACGGTCCGGTCCGCGGCGCCGTCGTCGAGGGCTTTCCGCAGGTCGGCGTTGGTGGAGCCGGTGCGCTCGACGACGTCGATCTTCGCGTACCGGTCCTTGAGCGCCGCGGTCAGCCGGGCGGCGTCGATCTCTGCCATGTGTCCACCATATGGGAGTCCCCCTAACGTGCAAGGCGTTCGCTCGTTCACACAGAGGTGCGCTCTTCTAAATTGGACCCTGTGACGACCAAGCCGACTTCCTGGGCCCGCGGTGCGGCCTTGCGCGGCCTCGTCGCGCTGCCGCTCGTCGCGGGTCTGGTGGCCGCGGGCTGGCTGCTGGCCGACCGGTCGCCGGAGCCCGCTCCGGCGGCTCCCCTGCCGGTGGCGCGGGACGCGGCCGCGGCTTCGGGTCCCTCGGTCCTCGAAGTCAGCGCACCCGTGAAGGCCCAGGAACCGGGCCAGGGCGCGGCCGGCCAGGGTGGCAAGAGCCCGCTGCAGCAGTGGGCCGGCCAGCTGGCCGGGCCCCTCGACATCCCGGCGGACGCGTTGATCGGCTACGCGAACGGCGAGCTGGCGCTGCGGAGCGAAGACCCGTCGTGCCACCTCTCGTGGGTGACGCTGGCGGGGGTCGGCTCGGCCGCGTCGAACCACGGCCGGTCCGGCGGGAACCTCCTGGGCCTGACCGCGGCCCAGAGCAAGAAGTACGGCACCGACGCTTCGATCGCGGCCGGGCGCGCCCTGTGCGCGGGCGGCACCGACCTCGGCGCGGGCGCGGGCTGGTGGAAGGCCATCGCGGCCTACCACCCGGGCAACGACACGGAGCTGTTCCGGCAGCGCGTCCTCGGCATGGCCCAGCTGTACGCGACGCTCTCCCTGGACCCGGCGGCGGCCGATTCGGCCCGGGTCCGCGCGACCCGGTTCGCCCTGGGCCAGCTCGGCCTCCCGTACGTCTGGGGCGGCAACGGCCCCGACGCGGGCGCGGCGGGCTTCGACTGCTCGGGCCTGACGAAGGCGTCGTACGACAGCGCGGGCGTGGCCCTGCCGCGCACGGCGGACAGCCAGTTCCGCGCGCTCCCGCCGGTGCCGGCTTCGCAGGAGCCCCGCCTGGGCGACCTGGTGTTCTACGGCAGCCCGGCGACGCGCATCCACCACGTGGGCCTGTACCTGGGCAACGGCCTGATGATCAACGCCCCGACCGAGGGCCAGGCGATCCAGATCCACACGTACCACTCGAAGGGCGACGACTACGCGGGCGCGGGCCGCCCGGCCTGAGTCAGCTCCCCCATCGCCCGCGCCAGCAGCGCGGCCTCCTCCTCGGGCAGCGACTGTCCCAGCCGCACCATCTGCACGGCGGTCAGCAACGCCGTCCGGTCGTCCGCCGTCCCGAGGTCACCGAGGTAAGGCGGCAGCAGCACCCCGAGCGCCCGGAAGTCCTTGCGCTCGCACAACTTGCCGAGCAGCTCGGTCAGCGCGGCGCTCCCGCCGTCGTCCGTCCGCAAGGCGGCGGCGATCGTGAACCGCATCCCGTCGCGGTACGGCCCGGCCGGCACGTCCTGGAGGCGCGCGGCCGCCTGCCGGTAGTGCTCCTGCGCCCGCTCGGCGTCTCCGAGCTCTTCGTGCGCGCGGGCCAGGTTCAGGTGCAGCGACGGGTAGAACCCGCGGACCCGCTCGTCCCCCACGCGGTCCGCGCGCTCCAGGCACTCCTGGTTCCAGCGCAGCACGTCCTCGGGAGTCGTCTGGTGCCGGGCGAGGTAGTGCGCCGCGACGCAGGCGCCGTAGTCGTCGGTCGCCGCGTCCCAGGCCCGCTCGAACAGCGCGTGCGCGTCTTCGTTGCGGCCTGCCGCTTCGGCTTGCATGCCCTCAGCGCACAGGCGCACGACGGCGTCGTCGAGATCCATGGCGCCCAGGCTAGCGTTTTTGTCGGTGGTCGCCGCTAGCTTCGGCACCATGTACGAAGTCGACTTCGCCGAGTTCCCGTCCACGTCGGCCACCGCGTCCGGCGAGTTCTTCGCGCGCGCCTTCGGCTGGGAGGTGACGCCGTACGGGCCGGCGTACGCGGACGTCCGCGCGCCCGGCCTCACCTTCGGTTTCCAGGCCGACCCGGCCGAGCAACCCCGCGCGCCCCTGGTCACGATCCGCACGGACGACCTGGCGGCGGCCCGCACCGCGGTCGTCGCGGCCGGTGGGGAGGTGACGAGGGAACCGTTCGGCTTCCCCGGTGGCCGCCGCTTCCACTTCCGCGAGCCCGGCGGCAGCGAGCTGGCGGTGTGGTGCCCGGAATAGCCGTCACGACACCGCGGTGACGCCGTAGTACGTCGCGGGATCGGCGGTTTCCAGCGGCAGGCCGAGCGCGAACCGCGTCACGAGGTCCGGGTTCGCGACGAAGTGCCGGGAGTACGACACCGCGTCGGCGATCCCGGCCCGGATCGCGGCGTCCCCGGAGTCGCGGTCGAAGCCGTTGTTCACGATGAGCGAGCCACCGAACAGACGCCGATACCGTGCGAAGCCGGTGAAGTCCGGCCCGGCGTCGGGTCCGCGAAGGTGCAGGTACGCGACATCGAGCCCGGCGACCAGCTCGTCGTATTCGGCGCGCAGGGATTCATCCACAGTGAACAGTCCGCCCGTCCACCACGGCGAAAGCCGTACCCCGACAGCGATTCCGGAGGCACGCACGGCGTCGACGATCTCCAGCAGCAGTTTGGGCCGGCAACGCCCGTACGCGTCGGTGCGGCGGTTCGACCGCGGGTGCAGGAACTGCGCGAGCAGGTACACGCCGTTGGCCGCCACCTCGACGCCGTCGAAGCCGGCCCGCCGCGCGTTTTCCGCCGCCGCGCCGTAGTCCGCGACGACGGCCCGGATCTCGGCCACGCTCATCTCGCGCGGAGTCACCGTCGGCCGCCGGCCCGAGGCGGTGTGCACGGACTCTTCCGGGTTCACCGCCGACGGGCCGGCCGGCCGCGCGCCGAGGAACTCCGGGTGTGAGACCGCGCCGGTGTGCCACAGCTGCACCACGATCCGGCCGCCGAGAGCGTGCACGACGTCCGTGACCTGGCGCCAGCCGGCGACCTGGTCCTCGGTGTACAGCCCGGGAACGTCCAGGAATCCGACGGCCCGCTCACTCACCCAGGTGCCTTCGGTGACGATCAGCCCGGCGCCGGCACGCTCCGCGTAGTAGGCGGCCTGCGGTTCACCGGGCACGCCGCCGGGAACGTGCGCTCGGGTCGTCGGCGCCAGCACCACGCGGTTCGGCAGGCGCCATCCGGCCAGGTCGGCGGGGGTCAGCAAGCTCATCGGTCACCTCTGGTCGCAGCGATTCGTCGGGAGTGCGACGGTGGGTGCGGGCGAAAGGTGACCGATGGACGAGCTGGCCCGGGAGTTCGAGGCCGAACGCACGAGGCTGCGCGGGCTGGCCTTCCGGCTGCTCGGCTCGGCGGCCGAGGCGGACGACGCCGTCCAGGAAGCCTGGCTGCGGCTGAACCGGGTGGACTCCGTCGACAACCTGGCGGCCTGGCTGACGACGGTCGTCTCCCGCGTCTGTCTCGACGTCCTGCGCTCGCGGAAGGCCCGTCGCGAGGACCCCTTCGACGTCGTGCCGGAGCCCACGGCCGACGCCGATCCGGCCGGCGAGGCCGAGCTGGCCGACTCGGTGGGCCGCGCGCTGCTCGTGGTGCTGGACGCGCTGGGCCCGGCCGAGCGGATCGCGTTCGTGCTGCACGACCTGTTCGCCGTGCCGTTCGACCGGATCGCCCCGGTGCTCGACCGCACGCCGGTGGCGGCGAAGAAGCTCGCGAGCCGCGCGCGGCACCGGGTCCACGGCGCGTCTCCGCTGCCCCCGGCCGACCTGACGCGGCACCGCCGGGTCGTCGACGCGTTCCTGGCCGCGGCCCGCGGCGGCGATCTCGGGGAGCTCCTGGACGTCCTGGCTCCGGACGTCGTCCGCCACGCCGACGCGGCCGCCCTGCCGGCCGGAGCGGCCCTCGAGACCCGCGGGGCCCGTGCCGTGGCCGAGGAGACGCAGGTGTTCGGCAAACGGGCTCACTTCGCCGAGGCGGCCCTGGTGGACGGCGCGGTCGGCGTCGTCGTGGCCCCGCGCGGCCGGCTGCTGCTCGCGCTCGCGGTGACGGTCGAGGGCGAGCGGGTGGCGGCGTACGAGGTGATCGCGGACCCCGCCCGGCTCGCCGCGCTGCACGTCACGCTCCTCAGCGCTTGATCCGGTAGGAGAGGTGCGTGACGCCGGTCCCCTCGACGACCTCGGGCCCGGTCAGCTCGGTGGTGGCGTCGAGCTGGTCGAAGAACCGGACACCCGAGCCGAGCAGCACCGGGACGAGGTCGACCTGGATGCCGTCGAGCAGGCCGAGGTTGAGGCACTGCTGCGCGATCTTGGTGCTGGCGACCGCGACGTTCTTGTCGCCGGCGACCTTCTTGGCCTGCTCGACGGCGCTGGCGACGCCGTCGGTGACGAAGGTGAACGGCGCGTCCGGGTGCGGCCAGTCCGCGGGTGCCTCGTGGGTGACGACGAAGACCGGCGCCCCCATCGGGTGCTGCCCGCCCCAGCCCTGGGTGATGTCGAACAGGTGCCGGCCCGCGATCAGCGCGCCGACGTTCTCCATGGCGTCGCGGAGCATCTTCGCGCTGGCTTCGGAGGTCTTGAAGGTGGCCCACTCGACGGCGGTCGGCACCTCGACGTCGCCGTTGCCGAACCACCCGAACAGGTGGTCGATGCGGTCCTGCGGGTCGGCGACGAAGCCGTCGAGGGACATGGACATGTTGGCGATGACGTCGGCCATTTCTAGCTCCTTTGTGCTGGTCGGAGGCGGTTTGCCTCGCTGATGAGAAGTCTTGCGCGATCGCCCGGCCGGAAGATCTGCCACCTGGCCGACATCCGTCGGCGGGTGGCCGATGCCTTGACAGGCACCCGCGCCTTGGCAACTATGAACGAGTGTTCATGAACGCGTGTTCACGATGAAGGAGATGGGGATGACCGGGATCGTCAACACCGCGCAGGCCGAGGCTTGGAACGGCTACGAGGGGGAGCACTGGGCGTCGCACGCCGACCGCTACGACGCGGTGAACGACGGGTTCAACGGCTACGTGCTCGACCGGGTGGGCCGGGACGACCGGGTGCTCGACATCGGCTGCGGCAACGGCCGGCTGACGCGGCTCGCGGCGGCGCGGGCCCGGTCGGCGACCGGGGTCGACCTGTCCGGGCCGATGCTCGCGACCGCGCGGGCACGGGCGGCGGAGGTGCCGAACGTGGCCTTCGAACAGGGTGACGTCCAGGTGCACCCGTTCGCCGAAGGCGGGTTCGACCTGGCGGTCAGCCGGTTCGGGGTGATGTTCTTCGCCGATCCGGTGGCGGCGTTCGCCAACGTCCGGCGGGCCCTGAGCCCCGGCGGACGGCTCGCGTTCCTCTGCATGGCGGCGCTCGCCGGCACCGATCTCGGCAAGGTGTTCGGGGCGATGGCGGCGTACCTCCCCCAGCCGACGGGTCCGGACGGCAGCGGCCCGACGTCGTTCGCGGACCCGAGCCGCACGACGGCGGTCCTGACCGAAGCCGGCTTCGAGGACGTGGAGTGCACCCGCGTCGAGGCCGACCAGGTCTGGGGCCGTGACGTCCCGGACGCGGCGCGGTTCATCAGCGACTGGGGGCCGGTCCGCCACCACCTGGGCATGGTCGACACCGCGACCGCCGCCAAGGCGACCGAAGCGCTGACGGCGGCGCTCGAGCCGTTCGCGGGCCCGGAGGCGGTCCGCCTGCGCGGGGCGGCGTGGCTGGTCACGGGAAGGAGGTCCTAGGACGCTGGTTCTACGATGGCGGTGATGTCACCGAGGAAAGCCGCGGCTCAGCGGGACGGCCAGTCCCTGCACGACCTGCTGGTCGAAACCGCTCAGAAGATGATCGCCACGCACGGGACGACCGGGATGACCGTGCGCGAGATCGCGCGCATGGCGGGTGTCGCCGACGGCGTGCTCTACAACCACTTCTCCGACAAGGAGGAGCTGGTGGCCAGGGCCCTCCTGGAGCACGTGCGCACGACGGAAGCCGAGCTGGGCGAGCTGCCGGTGGCCGGCGAAGGGACGTTGGAGGGGAACCTCCGCCGCCACCTGGAGTTCGGCCTCGCCCTGCACGAGGTGATCGTGCCGGCGTTCAGCGGCCTGCTCGGGCAGCCGAGGGTGCTGGAGCGGTTCGCCGAGATCAGCGAGCGATCCGGCTACTGGCGCGACCGCCTGCTGGCTTACCTGAGGGAGGAGCGCACCCTCGGCAGGCTGCGCCCGGAGTCCGAAGTGGACGCGACGGCGGCCATGCTGGTCGGCTACTGCCACGCCTCGGTCATGGCGGCGGTCTTCCCGCACACGGGCCCGCTCGACCCGCCCACGGTGGACTCGGTGGTGCGGGCGGCCCTCGACGGCATCGCACCCTGACACCGCCCTTCGCCCGCTTCACAGGGTTTCCGCCATCGGTATCCGTCCTTTGTGGAATTCTCGACACCTAGGCCGCCATTCGCACGGCAGAAAGGCAAAGACCGATGGGCTCCGCCGCGATACCCTCGCGGTGTGGACGACGTCGAGGTCCGTGAGCTGCGGTACTTCCGCGCGGTCGCCGAAGAGCTGAACTTCTCCCGCGCCGCCGAGCGGCTCGGGATGGCGCAGCCACCGTTGTCCCGCGCGATCCGGTTGCTGGAGCGGCGGCTGGGCGTCCAGCTCTTCGAACGCACCAGCCGGCACGTCGAGCTGACACCGGCTGGGAACGTCCTGTTCACGGAGTCGGCGAAGGCACTGGACGCGGTCACGGCCGCCGTCCGGCGCACTCGCCGGGCGGCGCAGGAGCTGCCGGCGCTCGTCGTCACCGCGAAACCCGGGTTCGCCACCGAACTGCTGCAGCGGATCGCCGACCGGCACCCGGACCCGGTCGAGATCCGGCTCGGCGGGTTCGGCGGGTTCGGCGCGCGGACGGCCATACTGCGCGACGGCCCGGCCGACGTGGCGTTGGTCGGCTGCCCGGGCGGCCACGGCGACCTGGACGTCGAGGTGCTCGTGACCGAGCCTCGGGTCGCCGCGCTCCCGGTGCGGCACGAGCTGGCGCACCGGGCGTCGCTGACCTGCGCGGACTTCACCGGCCGGGCGACGCCGTCCTGGCCGGACGCGTCGGCCGCCGACCGGGCCTACTGGTCGGGCCGGGACGTGACCGGCGGCCCGGTCACGCCGGGGCCGGTGGTGCACGACAGCGCGCAGCTGCTGGAGACGATCGCACTCGGGCAGGCGATCGCGCTGCTGCCGGTGTCGTTCGCGGAGGGGCACCCGCGGGCCGACGTCGTCTACCGGCCCGTCGCCGACGCGACGCCGTACTCTCTGGCCCTCGCCTGGCCGGCGGGCGCACGGGACCTGCGGATCGCGCGGTTCGTCCGGACGGCCGTCGAGGTCAGCGAAGCACTATCTCGACCGCGAGCCGTCCCGGCGGGGTGACCGAGGGATCACCGGTGGCGCCCGCACGTCCGCGGCCTCGGGCTCGGGCTCGGGCTCGGGCTCGAACAGCGCACGCAGCTGCTCGGCCGGCGACCACGCCTCCGTGACCACGTAAAGCCGTGCCGGGTGCTGTCGCCTGGGCGCGGAATTCAGCCGGCCTGCGCCGTCAGCTCGCCGCGGAACGTCGTGCGGTATGCGCTCGGTGACACTCCGAGGGCGGCCTGGAAGTGCTGGCGCAGCGATGCCGCCGTGCCGAAGCCGGCCTCCGCCGCGACGCGGTCGACCGGCAGGTCCGACTCCTCCAGCAGCTGGCGGGCGCGCTCGATCCGTTGCTGCGTCAGCCATTGCAGGGCCGAGATGCCGACCTCGTCGCGGAAGCGGCGGGTGAACGTCCGGGTGCTCATCGCCTCGCGGGCGGCTAGTTCGCGCAGCGTCAGCGGGCGGTGCAGGTTCTCCAGCGCCCACGCTCGCGCCGCCTTCGTCGACGACGTGCGCGGCTCGGGTACCGGCCGCCGGACGAACTGGGCCTGGCCGCCTTCGCGGTGCGGGGACACCACCGTGCCGCGGGCGACCTCGTTGGCGACGGCCGCGCCGTGGTCGCGGCGGATCATGTGCAGCACCAGGTCGATTCCGGACGCGACGCCCGCGGACGTCAGGACGTTGCCGTCGTCGGTGTAGAGGACGCACGGGTCGACCTCGACCTCTGGGAACCGGTTCTGCAGGTCGTCGGCGGAGCGCCAGTGGGTCGTCGCGCGGCGGCCGTCGAGGAGGCCGGCCGCGGCGAGCACGAACGCGCCCGTGCAGATCGACGCGATCCGCGCGTCCGCCGGGATCCGGTCCAGCGCCGCCGCGAGGGGCGGGGTCAGCACGCGCGCCATCGGCTCGTACTCGGCCAGCGATGCCGGGACGATCACCGTGTCGGCTTCCGCCAGCACCTCGGGACCGCGGTCGATCGGGATCGTGAAGTCGGAGTCGGTGCGGACCGGGCCGGGTTCGAGGGTGCAGGTCACGACCTCGTACAGCGGCTCGCCCGACGCCGAGCGCGCCTGCCCGAAGAGCCGGTGGACGATGCCCAGCTCCATCACGAGCATGCCGTGCCTGACCAGCACGGCGACGTGGTGACGCGAAGGGTGCACGAAAGCGGCCATGGCTCGATTCTTGCACATGTTGGCTATCAGGCCACTCGATCGAGGCGCCGGCCCGCGTGACCATCGAGGTCATGAACGTCTTGTGGGTTTACGCGCATCCCGAGCCGCGCTCGCTGAGCGGGGCCCTTCGCGACGACGGGCTCCGGACGCTCCGCGAGCTCGGTCACGACGTCCGGGAGTCGGACCTGTACGCGATGAAGTGGAACCCGGTGGTCGACGCGGCCGACTTCGGCGCCGAGGCGGACGACGAGCGGCTGGTCGTCGGGGCGACGTCGGCCCGGGCGCACGCACGCGGTGAGCTGAGCCCGGACATCGTGGCCGAGCAGGAGAAGCTCGACTGGGCGAACACGGTCGTGGTGCAGTTCCCGTTGTGGTGGTACGGCATGCCCGCGATCCTCAAGGGCTGGTTCGACCGCGTGTTCGTGAAGGGGTTCGGCTACGGCGTCCGCGCGGCGGACGGCCGAACACTGCGCTACGGCGAAGGCAGGCTCGCGGGCAAGCGCGCGATGGTGGTGCTCACCGCGGGGGCCCGCGAGCCGGCCCTGGGTCCGCGCGGGGTGAACGGCGAACTAAACGAAGTCCTGTGGCCGCTGCAGCACGGAACTCTGTTCTACGCGGGAATGTCGGTCCTGGAGCCCCTCCCGGTCTACGGTGCCGACCGGCTCCCGGACGACCAGTTCGCCGAAGCCCGAGAACGCCTACGCGAACGTCTGCGCACGCTGGAGACAGCCGACCCGATCCCGTTCCGGACCCAGCACGGCGGCGACTACGACGAAGACCTGGTCCTGCGTCCTGACCGCGCACCCGGCGAGACGGGCCTGGCCGTCCATCTCACCTGAAGTGAAGGGCACATCGAGAGACCCGAAGTCCCTCGATGTGCCCTTCACGGCTTTACGCGGGGAGGGTGAGCCGCTGGCCCAAGCCGCCGTCCACCGGGAGGTCCGCTCCCGTGGTGAACGTCGCCTCGAACGCCAAGAACAGCACCGCCGCCGCGACTTCCTCCGGCCTCGCGTGTCTCTTCAGCGGCGTCACCTCGTCGCCCGTCGCCTTGAAGGCCGCCATTACCGAAGACGGCACCCCCGTCACCCCCATCGTCGGAGTGTCGGTGTAGCCCGGGCTGACCACGTTCACCCGGATCCCGCGCGGGGCCAGCTCGGCCGCGTACGTCAGCGCGAACGACCGGACCGCCGCCTTGGCCGCCGAATACGGCCCCATTCCCGCGATCCCTGCCCCGGCCGCCACCGACGTCGTGAACACGAACGACCCGCCCGGCCGCACCAGCCCGGCCAGCCGCTGGGCCGTGAAGTACGCGCCCTTCGCGTTGACGTCGAACGTGCGGTCGTAGATCTCCGGAGTCGCTTCCGAATACGGCGTCAAAGTCGCGAAACCGACGTTGATGAACACCAGGTCCACCGACCCGAGGGTGTCCGCGGCGACCGAAGCCAGCGAGTCGATGTCGGCCAGCGACGAAGCGTCCGACGACAGCAGGTGCGCCGGCAGGTCCAGTCCCGACACGTCGCGGCCGGTCGCCAGGACCTCCGCGCCGCCGTCCGCCAGCGCCCGCACCACCGCCAGCCCCATTCCGTGCGTGCCGCCCGTGACGACGGCCTTCTTCCCCGAGTACTTCACCGGATCTCCTCGATGACGCTGGCGATCGCGTGCGCACCGTGGCCCGCCGCCACCGCGCGGTCGAACAGCTCCCGTACGGCCGCCGGCACCGAAGACCCGATCCCCTGCGCGCGGCTCGTCTCCACCAAGAGGCCGAGTCCGGCCGCGTTGATGTCCAATGCGGACACGTCGGTCTCGTAGTCGCCACTGGCCACCTGCGCGCCGATCCCCGGCAGGAACCCGCCGACCGCCGAAAGCCACGACAACGCCATCGGCGTGAACGTCGAAGGCGTGACGCCTTCGGTCCCCACCAACGCCAGCGCGTGCAGGTACCCGGCCATCGTCGACCACATGATGCCCAGCAGCGCCAGGTCGTACAGCGCCGCCAGACCGGCGTCCTCGCCGAGGAACACCGGCTCCCCCAGCACCGACAACACCTCGCGCTGCGCCGAAAACGCCGGCACCGATCCGCTGTACAGGATCCGTGACTCCGCGGTCCCGATGCCCTGCGGCACCGCCATGATGACGCCGTCCACGTAGTCGATCCCCGCCGACGACGCCCACGAAGCGACCTCACGAGCCTGCGCGGGGGTTCCCGACGTGAGGTTGACGAGCACCTTCGGGGAAGCGGCTTCCAGCACCGCCCGCTGACTGTCGTATGTGGACAGACAGCTGACGACGACGTCCGCCGAGGCCACCTCCGCCGGCGTGGCCGCGAGCCGCGCGCCGCGGTCGAGCAACGGCCCCGCCTTGAGCGGCGACCGGTTCCACACCACGACGTCGTGGCCCGCCCCCAAAAACGCGCCGGCGAGGGCCGAACCCATCCGGCCCAGGCCGAGCACGCCCACTTGTTTCTTGCTTTCTCCCATGCCGATCATGCTGCGGGCGCGCTTTACGATGGACAAGTACCGACTAATAAGTCAGGTACCCACCCGAAGGTAAGGATCCTGCATGCTGGCGAGAACCTACCGCTGCGGACTGGACGCGGCGATCGACGTCGTCGGCGGTCGCTGGAAGGCCTTGATCCTCTGGGCCTTGCACGCCGAGCCGCTGCGGTTCGGGGAACTCAAGCGGAAAGTGAGCGGGATCAGCGAGAAGATGCTGATCCAGGCGCTGCGGGAGCTGGAGGCGGACGAGGTCGTGCACCGCGAGGTGTTCCACGAGATCCCGCCGAAGGTCGAGTACTCGCTGACCGAGCTGGGGCAACGGCTGAACACCGCGTTGCTGCCGCTGGGCGACTGGGGCGAGGAGAACATGGCCGGCATCGCGAAGCGCCGTGGCGTCACCCCCGCGCCGCCGCACACTCCTCGAGCGTGATCGCGGCGCCTAGGCGGTCACCAGGTCCGCACCGGTGAAGAACGTCGAGGCCGCGGACATCGCGTCGGCGTCCAGGAGCACGTCGCCGGGGCGGCTGCCGTTCCCCAGGAGCACGCCACCCCAGTTCATGCCGAGGTACTCCGCGCACAGCTCGAGCGTGCCGATCAGCGGCTGGGCCTCGCGCGGCGTCTCGCTCAGGACGCTCACGCCCCACAGCGACTTGCCGCGCATCTTCGGCTTGAAGTCGACCGGCAGCCGCATCCAGCCCGACCAGTAGTCCAGGTAGAGCTTCACGCTCGCCGCGACCGAGTACCAGTACACCGGCGACACGATCACGATGTCGGTCGCCGCGAACGTCGCGTCCATCAGCAGCTGCTCGTTCTCGCCGGGCTCAGGGTGCGAACCGGCGCCGTGACGGCGGTCCTCGAACGGCGGCAGCGGCAGCTCGGGCAACCGGAGCCACCGCTGCTCGACATCGGAAGGCAGCTCCTTGGCCGCCCGCCGGGCCAGCATCTCCGTGTTCCCGCCGGCCCGCGCCGCGCCGACCAGGAAGAGGAAGTTCCGCGTCATCTCGAGTCCCCTCAGTTACTTGCATGTACATATAAAGACTGTCCCTGGACTATGCTGGTGTCAAGAGGAGGCCGGAAATGACCGTCGACGAACAGTCCTGGGGACGCATGCTCGTGCTGCACGCCCGCATCGAGCAGGACTTGGGGAAGGCACTGCAACGAAGGCACGGGCTGGGCCTGTCCGAGTACCGCGCGCTCGGCAAGCTGGTCGCGGGTCCGCGCGGCGGCCTGCGGATGCAGGAGCTCGCCGAGGCGATCGGGCTCAACCAGAGCTCGGTCAGCCGGATGTGCGCGCGCCTCGAAGACGCCGGCCTGACGATCCGCGACCTGTGCGAAGACGACCGCCGCGGCGTCTACTCGGTGATCACCGACGCCGGTCGCAAGCGCTACGCCGAGACCGAGCCGACGTACTGCTCGGTGCTGCGGACCTCGCTGGACAAGGCCGCGAGCGACCCGGAGCTCGCCGCCGCGGTCAGTGCCGTCCGCGGCGCTTGACCCGCATATGCCTCAGTGGTTATATACGGGCACAGGCAACCCAACGGGAGGACGCCGTGTCCGCGAAGCTGCTGACCGTCGATGATCGCCCTGTCCTGCGGCTGGAACGCCGGCTGAAGCACGCGCCCGAGAAGGTCTGGCACGCCATCACCGACCCGGCCGAGCTCGCGCACTGGTTCCCGGCGAAGGTGGACGTCGAGCTGCGCGACGGCGGCGCGATCCGGTTCACCTTCCCCGGCGAGGACACGACGACGACCGGGAAGGTCGTCACCGCCGACCCGCCGCGCGAGTTCACGTTCGTCTGGAACGACGACACCCTGCGCTGGCTGATCACCCCCGACGACGACGGCAGCCTCCTGGAGTTCACGCACACCTTCGGCCGCGGCGAGCCGGCGATCGCGAAGCTCGCGGCGGGCCGCAACGCCAGCGGCTGGGACGTCTGCCTCGACGCCCTCGACGCGCGGCTGGCCGGCCGCGGCTTCGAGCAGCCGGCGGACTGGCACGCCCGCATGGCGTCCTATGTGGAGGAGTTCGGCCTCGGCTTCGGCGAGGTCCTCCCCGACGGCACGATCCGCTTCCGCCGGGACCTCGTCTGGAAGCCGGTGGACGAGGTCCGCGCGCTGCTCCCGGACGAACCCGGCTGGCACGTCGTCCAGGATCCCCTCGAAGGCACCCGCGTCGAGTTCACCGAGCCCGCGCCCGACGACGTCGTCGCGGAGCTGGCCCGGCGCCACGAGCAGCTCGACAAGCTGTTCGCCGCCACGCACGGCGTCGAACTGCCGGACTGGACGCCCGACCGCGTCGAAGCCGTGAAGAAGCATTACGCGGAGCGTCCGACCCAGGGTTGACGCGCGGCGCGGGCGTCCGCATTACGTTCGGTGCATGCGAATTCGCGTGGTGCTGGACGCGCTCGCGGTCCTGGTGCTGGCGTTCGGGGCCGGCGGGAACCTCGCCGCGGGGGCGTGGGCGCTGCCGCCGTGGCTGCCCGCGTGGCTCGGCTGGACCATCCTGCTGACGAGCGTCACGCCGATCCTGCTGCGGCGCTGGTGGCCGCGGCCCGCCTACGTCGCGGCGCTCGCGCTGACCGCCGCGGCCGTGCCGATCGGCGGGCCGGTGCTGGCGGTCGCCGTCGTGGCGGCCGGGTGCGCGCTCTACACCTTCGTGGTGCACCGGGGCAGCCGCGCGTCGCGGTTCGGGTTCGCGGCCGGGCTGGCCGGGATCGGCCTGGCCGCGTTCGTGGTGCCGAACCCGAGCGTCGCCACCACCGTCAACTTCGGGACGTCGGCGCTGATCGTCGGGTTCGCGCTCGGCGTCGCCGTGCACGGGCGCCGCGAGTACGCCGCGGCCGAGCGGGAAAACCACGCGCGGGAAGCGGTTTCGGCGGAGCGGCTGCGGATCGCGCGCGAGATGCACGACGTCGTCGCGCACAGCATGAGCCTGATCGCCGTGAAGGCGGCCGTCGGCAACCACGTCGCCCTGGAACAGCCCGCTGAGGCGCGGGAAGCGTTGCGGGTCATCGAGGACACCAGCCGTGAGACGCTCGCCGAGCTGCGGCGGATGCTGGGCGTGCTGCGCGACGGCACCGGCGTCCCGGCGCTCGCCCCCGCCCCGACGCTCGACGACCTGCGCACGCTCGCCGAACGCGCGGAGCAGGCGGGCCCGTCCGTGGATCTCGCCGTCGAGGGGCTCGACGAGCTGCCGGGTGGCGTCGGCCAGTCGGTGTACCGGATCGTGCAGGAGGCACTGACCAATGTGGTCAAGCACGCGGGCGCGACGACGTGCCGCGTCCGCGTCACGGGCGGCGAGGGGGAAGTGAGCATCGAGGTGCGCGACGACGGCCGCGGCGGCTCCGCGACCCCGGGCCACGGCCTGATCGGCATGCGCGAGCGCGTGGCCGTCTACGGCGGCGACTTCTCCGCGGAGCCGGCGGAGGCCGGGTTCCGCGTGTTCGCGCGCCTCCCCTACGAAACGGTGGTGGCCGGATGACCCGCGTCCTGATCGCCGACGACCAGGCGTTGCTGCGCGGCAGCTTCCGGGTGCTGGTGGACAGCGCACCCGGCCTGGAGGTGGTCGGCGAGGCGTCGGACGGCGTCGAGGCGGTGGCCCTGACGCGGCGCGAGCAGCCGGACGTCGTGCTGATGGACGTCCGGATGCCGTCGATGGACGGCATCGAGGCGACGCGCCGGATCTGCGCGGAGTCGGCGGTCCGGGTGCTGATGCTCACGACGTTCGACCTCGACGAGTACGTGTACGCGGCGTTGCGCGCGGGCGCGAGCGGGTTCCTCCTGAAGGACACGCGGCCGGCGGACCTGCTGGCGGCGATCGAGGTCGTGGCGTCGGGGGACGCGCTTCTGGCGCCTTCCGTGACGCGCCGGCTGGTGGCGGAGTTCGCGCGGCTGCCGACGGGCCCGGTGAAGCGGCTGGAGGGGGTGACGGCGCGTGAGCAGGAGGTGCTGGCGCTGATCGCGCGGGGGTTGTCGAACGACGAGATCGCTTCGCGGCTGCACCTGGGGATCGCGACGGTGAAGACGCACATCGGGAGGCTGCTGCACAAGCTGGCGGCGCGCGACCGGGCGCAGCTGGTGATCGCGGCGTACGAGTCCGGCCTGGTGCGGCCGACCGCGTCGTGACCCGGCCGGGGACGTTGCCTACGCCACACGCGAAGTGACCGGCAAGTAGCTAAGCTCCCGTGGCATGAGCAGTGCGACGGAGCCGCTCGGGACGCCGCCCGAGGATGAACCGGACATCCACACCACGGCCGGCAAGCTGGCCGACCTGTACCGCCGGTACGACGAGGCGGTGCACGCGGGCTCGGCCCGCGCGGTGGAGAAGCAGCACGCCAAGGGCAAGAAGACCGCGCGCGAGCGGATCGAGCTGCTGCTCGACGAGAACTCGTTCGTGGAGCTCGACGAGCTGGCCCGGCACCGCTCGACCAACTTCGGGCTCGAGAAGAACCGCCCGTACGGCGACGGCGTCGTCACCGGCTACGGCACCGTCGACGGCCGTCCGGTGTGCGTGTTCAGCCAGGACGTGACGGTGTTCGGCGGCGCGCTCGGCGAGGTCTACGGCGAGAAGATCGTCAAGGTGATGGACCTGGCCATCAAGACCGGCCGGCCGATCATCGGCATCAACGAAGGCGGCGGCGCGCGCATCCAGGAAGGCGTCGTCTCGCTCGGCCTGTACGGCGAGATCTTCAACCGCAACGTCAAGGCGTCCGGCGTCATCCCGCAGATCTCGCTGATCATGGGCGCGAACGCGGGCGGCCACGTCTACTCCCCCGCGCTCACCGACTTCGTCGTGATGGTCGACGAGACCTCGCAGATGTTCATCACCGGCCCGGACGTCGTCAAGACGGTCACCGGCGAGGACGTCACCTTCGAGGAGCTCGGCGGCGGCCGCACCCACAACACGAAGTCCGGCGTCGCGCACTACCTCGGCAACGACGACGAAGACGCCATCGCCTACGTCAAGGAACTGCTCTCCTACCTGCCGCAGAACAACCTCTCCGACGCGCCGGTGTTCGAGCCGTCGGACACCCCGGCCGGCTTCTTCGACGACGTCACCGACTCGGACCGCGAGCTGGACACGATCATCCCGGACTCGCCGAACACCCCGTACGACATGCACGAGGTCATCACCCGCGTGGTCGACGACGGCGACTTCCTCGAGGTCCACGAGCTCTTCGCGCCGAACATCATCGTCGGCTTCGGCCGCGTGGACGGGCAGAGCGTCGGCGTCGTCGCCAACCAGCCGACGCAGTTCGCCGGTTGCCTCGACATCGACGCGTCCGAGAAGGCGGCGCGGTTCGTCCGCACCTGCGACGCGTTCAACATCCCGGTGCTCACCTTCGTCGACGTCCCGGGCTTCCTCCCGGGCACCGACCAGGAGTGGAACGGCATCATCCGCCGCGGTGCGAAGCTGATCTACGCCTACGCGGAGGCGACGGTTCCGCTGGTCACGATCATCACGCGCAAGGCGTACGGCGGCGCGTACGACGTCATGGGCTCCAAGCACCTCGGCGCCGACATCAACCTCGCCTGGCCGACCGCGCAGGTCGCGGTGATGGGCGCCCAGGGCGCGGCGAACATCGTGCACCGCAAGACCCTCGCGAAGGCGGCTTCCGAAGGCCAGGACGTCGACGCGCTGCGCGCCGAGCTGATCCAGGAGTACGAGGACACACTGCTCAACCCGTATGCGGCGGCCGAGCGCGGCTACGTCGACTCGGTGATCGTGCCGGCGCACACCCGCGGGCACGTCGCGCGGGCGCTGTCGCTGCTGCGAGACAAGCGCGAGTCGCTGCCGCCCAAGAAGCACGGGAACATCCCGCTGTGAGCGAGGAGAAGCCCCTGCTGCGGGTGGTTCGCGGAAACCCGAGCGACGCCGAGCTGGCGGCGCTGACGGCGGTCGTCGCCGCGGCGTCGGCGGCTCGGCCCGCGCGGAAGCCGAAGCCGCGTACGTCGTGGTGGGGCGATCACGCCGCTTCGCTGCGTAAGCCGCTTCACCCCGGCGAAGGTGCTTGGCGCGCTTCGGGTTTCCCCAGCTGACCTTTCAGCGCTGAACGGCGTCGAGGAACACGGTCGGGACTTCGTTCTCGCGGACGACCCGGCCCAGCAGCGTCGCCAGCTTTTCCCGGTCCGCGGCGGGCAGGCCGTCCGCCAGGTCGGCGACGCGCCGGCACGTCGCCGCGTAGAAGTCCTCCGCCAGGTCGCGGCCTTCCGCCGTCAGCACGACCTGCACCGCGCGGCGGTCGTCCGGGTCCGGCTCGCGGCGCACGAGCCCGCGCCGGACCGCGCGGTCGACCAGCCCGGTCAGGCTGGACTTTTCGAGGCCGAGCGTCGCGCCGAGGTCGCCCATGCCGTACGGCCGGCCCATCAGCACGCACAGCAGCTGTCCCTGCTGGACGGTCAGCCCGTACTCGCGGGCGGATTCGGCGTAGACGGCGTTCACCAGGAACGACGCCCGCACGAGCCCGGCGACGACGCCGAGGTCCTCCCCGCGTTTCCCCATCTCACCACCCTACTTCGCGACGGCCTCGCGCACGGCGGGCACGATCTCCTCGGCCCAGCGCGCGGCGGCGACCGCGTCGGGTGTGGTGCCGCCGCGCCCGAAGAGCACGAATCCGGCCGCGCCGTGCTCCAGCACCGCGCCGGTCAGCTCCTCGATCCACTGGTCCGGTGAGCCGCCGATCCAGCGGCCGTCGTCACCGCGGGTGGCGCGCAGCGGCTCCGCCGTGATGCGACCGGGGAAGTTGTAGACGGTGGCGATGTCGCCGGGATCGCGTCCGGCGTCGACGGCGGCCTGGTCGATCACCGGGCGTGAGGTGCGGTAGCGCTCGCTGAGCCAGTCGGCGGCGCGGCCGGGCATCCACCCGTCGGCCACGCGTCCGGTGACGGCGAGCGACTTCGGCCCCACCGAGCCGGTCCACACCGGCGGCATCGCTTCCGCGGCCGGCTCCAGGGCGGTGACCTGGTAGAACTCGCCGTCGAAGGTGACCGGCTCGCCGCCCCCGCCCAGCAGCTTCACCAGCCGGATCCCCTCCTCGAAGGCACGGACGGCCTGTCCGGGGGTTAGCTTGGTGAACCCGAGCCGCGCGATGTCGTCCCAGAGGCCGCCGACGCCCATCCCGAGCACGATCCGGCCACCGGTCAAGGCGCTCAGCGACGTGATCGTGCGAGCGAGCATCGGCGCGGGGCGCGTCGGCAGGTTGGTGACGCTGACCAGGCCGGAGATCCGCTCGGTGCGTCCCAGCAGGACACCGATCTCGGCGTACGCGTCGAGGCGGTCGGCGAAGTAGGGGTGATCGGACACGGTGAGCACGTCGAGCCCGGCGCGATCGGCTTGGACGGCGAGGTTCAGGGTGTCGGGTACGGCGGCGACAGCTGTGGACACCCCGATGCCGAAGTGCGTCATAATTCCTCCCAGTGTTAGTTCGTGTTACGAACTTATGATACATAGTTCCCAGCACGAACTACTGGCGGTTCGCCACTCCGCGCCGACCGCGCGGATATTCGGTTCCCTCCGGCCGGTGCGGCGGCTAACGTGGGTCTCGCCCGGTGCGGCGGTGAGGGTTACTTCTCTGGTATCCCATGGGTTCGACTCCCGAAAGCCTTCACCACTTCGATCTCGGGCAACGCACTCCCGGTGCGGAAAGTTCTCGGGAGCCGCGGCCACACCGATGCCCGGTGCGCAGGCGAGGGTTACTTCCTTGTAATGGGCAGGTCGGGGGTTCGAATCCCTCCCGGGCCGTTCCGGTCCGGTAGCTCAGCATGGCAGAGCAGCAAACGTACCTTCACCGACTTCGAACTCGGGCATCGCCGTGGCCGCGGCTCCCTCATCACGAGGGGGAGAAATGAGCAAGTTCAACACCGCCCGCGCGCCCGCCGCGAGCTCGCCGGTCCGCGGTGAGGCCACGCCGTCCGCCGTCACCCACGAAGGTGGCGCCGGCTACGCGCGCGACGCCCGGTCCGAGCTTTTCCTGCTCGCCGTCACCAACATGGTCGGTGAGCACACCTTCTACGAGTCCGCCGGTGCGCGCGACACCCGCTACACCGCGCTCGTCCACGCCGCGACCCTCGAGGATCCACAGTGGACGGCCCGGTTCCTGCGCTGGCTGCGCACCGAAGCGAACCTGCGCACCGCGTCGCTCGTCGGCGCGGCCGAGTTCGCCAAGGCGCGCCTCGACGCCGGGCTCGACGGGCTCGGCCGCCAGGTCGTCGCCGACGTCCTGCAGCGGGCCGACGAGCCCGGCGAGCTGCTCGCCTACTGGACTTCCGTGCACGGCAAGACCATTCCGAAGCCGGTCAAGCGCGGCGTGGCCGACGCGGCCCGGAAGCTCTACGACGAGCGCGCGTACGTCAAGTGGGACTCGGCCGCGCGGGTGTTCCGCTTCGCCGACGTCCTCGAGCTGACCCATCCGGGCCCGCGCGATCCCGCCCAGGGCCAGCTGTTCAAGCACGTCCTCGACGAGCGGCACGACCGCGGGAACCCGCTCCCGGACGCACTGGAGGTCCTGCGCGCCCGCGCCGAGCTGACGGCGTGGGACGTTCCGCGTCGCCGTGCGCTGTTCGCGCAGCCGGACGCCGCGGACGTCCTCCGCGCGGCCGGCATGACGTGGGAGTCGGTCGCCGGCTGGCTGCAGGGTCCGCTCGACGCGCGCGTCTGGGAGGCACTGATCCCGTCGATGGGTTTCATGGCGCTGTTGCGGAACTTGAGGAACTTCGACGAGGCCGGCGTCTCGGACGAGGTCGCGCAGCGCGTCGCCGGGCGGCTGGCCGATCCGGCGCAGGTCGCGAAGTCGCGGCAGCTGCCGATGCGGTTCCTGTCGGCCTACCGGGCCGCGCCGTCGCTGCGCTGGGCGTGGGCACTCGAGCAGGCGATCGCGCTTTCGCTGGCGAACGTGCCCGAGCTGCCCGGCCGGACGCTCGTGCTCGTCGACACCTCGTCGTCGATGAACATGGGGTTCAGCCGCGACGGCACCCTGATGCGCTGGGACGCCGCCGCGGTCTTCGGCCTCGCGCTGGGCCGCCGGTGCGCGGACGCCGACGTCGTCTCGTTCTCGGACCGCCTGCTGGGCGGCACGCGCACCAAGGTGTTCAGGCTGCGCCGGGGCGGGTCGCTGCTGAGCGACGTCGAGCGCTGGAGGTCCGGCGGCTTCTTCCTCGGCGGCGGGACGAACACGGCGGGCGCGCTGCGGAAGCACTTCGCGAAGCACGACCGCGTCGTCATCCTCACCGACGAGCAGGCCGGCTTCGGTGACGTCGGGCAGGCGCTGCCCGCACACGTGCCGCTGTACACGTGGAACCTGGCCGGCTACCGGTACGGTCACGCGCCGTCCGGCACCGCGCACCGGCACACGTTCGGCGGCCTGACCGACCAGGGGTTCCGGATGATTCCCCTGCTCGAGGCTGGGCGGAACGCCGACTGGCCGTTCTGAGAGAAGCCGTGAGGGGCGCCTTCAGGGATCTTTGAGCCCTGGAGGCGCCCCTCACGGCTTTCGCGCCGTGTACGGACCGTCACAGAAGTGACCGTGGACCAGAAAGTAGTCTGCGCCGTATAGTCCACGTGGAATAAACGACCTGGAGTCATCCGGAGGGACCAACGATCATGGCCTCGGCCAAGCTGACCCCGCTCGGCATCGCCGTGCTGGAGCTGCTCCACGAGAAACCCATGCACCCGTACGAGATGGCCCAGCTCATGCGCGAGCGGTACGTCGACACCCGGGTCAACGTGAAGGCGGGATCGCTCTACCACACCGTGGAACGCCTGCACCGCGGCGGTTTCGTCGAGGTCGTCGACACGCAACGCGACGGCCGGCGGCCCGAGCGGACCGTCTACGGCATGACCCAGGCCGGGCTGGACGAGTTCAGCCAGCGCGGCCGCGAACTGCTGGGCGACGTCATCAAGGAGTTCCCCGCCTACCTGTCCGGGCTCGCCGTCATCGACGAGCTGGGCAAGGAGGCGTCACTGCTCGAGCTCGAGCACCGCGTCACGCGGCTGCGCGCCGGCGTCGCCGCCGACCAGGCCGTGCTCGACCACCTCACCGGGGACGGCACGCCGGAGATCTACTGGCTCGACTGGCGCTACCAGTGCGACCACCGGAAGTTCGAGCTCGAGTGGACCGAACGGCTCCTCGACGACCTGCGCTCCGGGCGGATCCCGTTCCAGGACCACCACCACCAACGCCACCTGAGCCTCATCACCAGGGAAGACGACGATGAACGCAAGACAAGCTAACCCGTGGGCCGCGCTGGGCGCGCTGTGCCTCGGCTTCTTCATGATCCTGCTCGACACGACGATCGTGTCGATCGCGATCCCGACCATGCTGCGCGAGCTGAACGCCGGGCTGAACTCCGTCGTCTGGGTGATCAGCGTCTACCTGCTGACCTACGCCGTGCCGATGCTGTTCACCAGCCGGCTCGGCGACCGCTTCGGCCCGAAGCGGGTGTTCCTGGCCGGGCTGGTCGTGTTCACCGGCGCGTCGCTGTGGTGCGGTCTCTCCGGCAACGTCGAGATGCTGATCGCCGCGCGGGCCGTGCAGGGCATCGGCGCCGCGCTGATGACGCCGCAGACGCTGGCGTTCATCACGCACCTGTTCCCGCCGGCCAAGCGCGGCCCGGCGATGGGCATGTGGGGTGGCGTCGCCGGGCTGGCGACGATCACCGGCCCGCTGCTCGGCGGCGTGCTCGTCGACCACCTCGGCTGGGAGTGGATCTTCTACGTCAACGTGCCGATCGGCGTGGTCGCCATCGTGATGACACTGCTGCTGGTGCCGGACTGGCAGCCGAAGCACTCGCACTCGTTCGATTTCATCGGCATCCTGCTGTCCAGCCTGGCGCTGCTGTTCATCGTGTTCGGCGTGCAGAACGGCCAGCAGTACGACTGGGGCACCGTCTGGGGCGGGATCACGGTGTTCGAGATCATCGGCGCCGGCGTGCTGATGCTCGTGGCGTTTGTGGTGTGGCAGCGGGCGAACAAGCGCGAACCACTGCTGCCGCTGCAGGTCTTCGCCAACCGCAACTTCTCGGCGGGCACGCTCACGGCGACGACGGTCGGCTTCGCGATGACCGGCATGTTCCTGCCGCTGGTGATCTACATCCAGTCGGTGCTCGGCCTGAGCCCGACGATGGCGGGCCTGCTGACCGCGCCGATGTCGCTGCTGTCGGGGATCGTGGCGCCGTTCGTCGGGAACCTGTCCGACAAGGTGAACGGCAAGTACCTGGTGATGTTCGGCCTGGCGGCGCTGGCCGGCGGGCTCGGGGTCATCGCACTGCAGGCGTCGCCGACGAGCAGCCCGTGGAGCTTCATCCCGGCGCTGCTGCTGTGCGGGCTCGGCATCGGCTGCATCTTCTCGCCGATGAGCAACATGACGATGGGTTCGGTGGAGCCCCGGCTGGCCGGCACGGCTTCGGGGATCTTCAACACCTCCCGCCAGGTCGGCGGCGTGCTCGGCTCCGCGGCCATCGGCGTGCTGCTGCAGGCCCAGGTCAGCTCGTCCATCGCGGACGAAGCGGCGAAGGCGGCTTCGCAGCTGCCGGAGCAGTATCGGGCGCCGTTCGCGGAAGGCATCGCGAAGGCCGCGGCGAGCACCGGGGAGTTCGGGTCGGCCGGCGGGCCGTCGCCGATGCCGGGGCTGCCCGCGGAGGTCGCCGCCCAGGCCGGCCGGCTCGCGTCGGACGCGGTCCACAGTGGACTGACGGACGCCGCCCGGGTGACGATGCTGCTGCCGATGGCCGTGCTGCTGCTGGGCGTGCTCTCGGCAGCTGTGCTGCGGCAGGTCAAGCCGCGCTGGGAGACCCCGGCGCCGGCGCCCGAGGCCGCCACGGCCTGACGGAAAGCCTCTGAAGGCCACCTTGAGGGCACCGGATGCCCTCAAGGTGGGCTTCAGAGCATTCGGCGACCCGGAACCGTGTGGGCCTCCGCGCCGGGTGTCGGGACCGGAGCGGAGGCCCGCACGAACCGCGGGAGCGGTGGTTCAGCGCGCGGTCTTCGGCGCCGAGGCCGAATCCGCCCGGATGGTCGCCCGGCCCTTCGTCGCGCGGATCCTGGTCCACAGCGACTGCGTCCTGGTGAGGGGCGTCGATTCCGTGACTCGCACGGTCATCGGTCACCTCCGCGTCTTCCCGGCGCCATATGTTGCGAGCCACAACAAACTAACTCCGAACCCGCGGTGACGCCGGTCACAATTCGGTTACGACGAGCGTCCGGGTACCTTCGCCGTGTGCAGTTCGTCCTCGCCTCCCAGTCCCCCGCCCGGCTCGCCCTCCTGCGGTCCGCCGGCCTCGATCCGGCCGTGTTCGTCTCCGGCGTCGACGAGGACGCCGTCGCCGCCTCGCTGACCGACCCGGCGCCGTCGGAGCTCGTCGCGGCCCTCGCCGCGGCCAAGGCCGAAGCGGTCCTCGACCAGGTCGCCGCGGCCCACCCGGACGCCGTCGTCGTCGCCTGCGACTCGATGCTGAACATCGGCGGGCAGATGGTCGGCAAACCGGCGAACCCGGACATCGCGCGGCAGCGCTGGGCCGCGATGGCGGGGTCATCCGGTCAGCTCCTCACCGGGCACGCGGTCGTCCGGCTCGACGGCGGGACGCGCGCGAAGGAGACCAGTGGCTGGGAGTCGACGACCGTCCGGTTCGGCACGCCGAGCGCCGAGGAGATCGACGCGTACGTCGCGACCGGCGAGCCGCTGCACGTGGCCGGCGGGTTCACGATCGACGGCCTGGGCAGCTGGTTCGTCGAGGGGCTCGACGGCGGGCACACGAGCGTGATCGGCATCAGCCTGCCGCTGACGCGCCGGCTGCTGGCCGAGGTCGGCGTGAGTGTCGTGGATCTCTGGCGGCGTCCCGCATCCTGAGAAGGGCGCCACACGAACGGGTGATCCGGAAGAGTCCTGCCTTGCCTAACGTTCTCTTTACCCGGCAAGACAAGAAACTTTCGAGCACCGGAGTCGCCCCGTGTCTTTCGTACGGACATACACCAAGCCGCGGGTGTTCGCGGCCGCGGTTCTCGGCTCGCTCGTCGTCGGCGCCCTCCTGGGCGTCGTCGCACGGCAGACCGAAGCCGGCTGGCTGACCGATCTCCTCGACCAGATCGGCACCATCTTCACCACGCTGCTGCAGATCGCGGTGATCCCGCTGGTCTTCACGGCGATCGTGGTCGGCATCAACAGCCTGCGGAAGCTCGGCGGTGGCCGCACCGCCGCGCGCCTCGGCGGCAAGACGGTGCTCTGGTTCGCCATCACGTCGTTCATCGCCTCGCTGATCGGCATCGCCGTCGGCCGGCTCTTCGACCCGGGTTCGGGCGGGCTCGGCGGCGTCACGGCGACCGCCAAGAACGCCGACAAGGCGGCGCAGAGCGTGGACCACTGGGGTTCGTGGAGCGCTTTCGTCGACGGGCTCCTGCCGGAGAACTTCGTGAAAGCGTTTGCCGACGGCGAGACGCTGCAGGTGCTCTTCCTCGCGCTGGTCATCGGCGCGGCCGCGTACAGCCTGGGTGACAAGGCGAAGCCGTTCGTGGACTTCACGACGAGCGTGTTCGAGATCATCCAGCGGTACCTCGGCTGGATCGTCCGGCTGGCCCCGATCGGCATCATCGGCCTGATCGGCGCGGCGGTCTCCAACTACGGCGACGCGCTGTTCCGGCCGCTGTTCTCCACCACGCTCGCGGTGTACGTCGGCTGCCTGCTCGTGCTGTTCGTCGTCTACCCGATCCTG
Organism: Amycolatopsis sp. NPDC028719; assembly: GCF_055565395.1. NCBI lineage: Bacteria > Bacillati > Actinomycetota > Actinomycetes > Pseudonocardiales > Pseudonocardiaceae > Amycolatopsis > Amycolatopsis sp. NPDC028719. Next base: position 30,217 of record NZ_JBVHUL010000012.1, on the reverse strand, counting down.
CTTCGGTTCGTGGCGAAGGTCAGCCCGCTGAAGTTCTTCGCGAAGGCGGGCACGGCGATCCAGTTCGCGTTCGCTTCGCAGTCCTCGGCCGCGACGCTGCCGCTGACCCGCCAGTCCGCGGTGAACCTCGGCGTCCAGCCGGCGTACGCGGCCTTCGCGACCCCGCTCGGCAGCGCGACGAAGATGGACGGCTGCGCGGCGGTCTTCCCGGCGATCGCGGCGATCTTCGTCGCGAACCTGGCCGGGGTGTCGCTGAACTTCTGGCAGTACGTCGGCATCGTCGTGGTCGCCGTGGTCGGCGCACTGGCGACGGCCGGCACCACCGGCTGGCTGACGGCGTTCACGCTGACGACGTCGTTCATCGGCCTCGACGCGAAGCAGGTCGCGATCGGCCTGGCGCTGATCTATTCGGTCAACCCGATCATGGACATGATGCGCACGGCGACGAACGTGGCCGGCCAGATCGCGGTCCCGGTGATCGTGGCGCGCGGCGAAGGCCTCCTCGACGACGAGGTCCTCGACGCCCCGACCGACAACCCGGAGCACAGCGACGACGGCACGGAGGCCCGCCACACGGAACCCGCCCCCGCCTGACCCGCAAGTCCGTGAATGTCGCATTGAGGGACTTGAAGTCCCTCAATGCGACATTCACGGCTTCAAGACGGGCAGGTGCGCAGGTCGGCGCGGGTGAGGCGGATGTCCGGCCAGCCGCGCAGGTCCGACGGGGCCGTGTACCGGCGTGTGCAGCCGACCGACTTGCCCGTCAGGTCGTACACCTGGCCCAGCACCGGGGCCGCGTCGCACTTCGGGGTTCCGGAGTCCGCGCCGCGGCAGTCGTGGCGGACGACGATCACGTCCGGGCGGCCGTCGGCCGTGACGTCGTAGAGGGACAACGTCCCCGCGTCCGCGAAGTACGGCTTGCCCGGCGCGCGCCAGACCCCGCCGCTCGCGACGAGCAGTTCGCCGTACGCCGTGGTGCCCTGGTCGCCGACGTCGCCGCGGACCAGGCACGTCGGCGCCGGGCCGTCGATGCAGCGCAGCGAGTTCTGGTCCAGCCGCACGCCCAGCTGGCCGATCGACAGCTCGAACACCGTGCCCGGCTCCGGCCCGACGCGCACCCGCGCCGAACCGCCCACCGCGTCGGTCAGCAGCACCACCGGGGTCCCGCCGACCGTCATCGCCGCGAGCTGGCGGCACGGGCCGCCGCCGCACGTCACCACCGGTGACACCGGCGCGGCCGCGGGCTCGGCCACCCCGGCGGGCTCCTCCGGCCGCGGCCGCAGCAGGAACACCGCGGCGATCGCGCCGAGGGTCACCACCGCGGCCAGCACCGCGGTGAGCAGCGCCGACCGGGGCGTGCGCGCCGCCGAAGTCCGCATGAGACAGAGCGTAAGCCGCGTCGCGACTGTGTGTGGGCAGCGGCCCGGCGGGGTGTGGCCGAAATCCCCCGGCCGGGCACCCGGCCGAGGCACCCCGCCTTCGCGGAGAGTGTCCGTCTATGTTGTCCGGGTGACCAACCCGAACCTTCCCCCCGCGCTCTACCTCCCGACCGGCCCGGTCGACGCCGAGACCGAGGGCGCGTCGATCGAGCTGCGCCGCACGCCGGACGGCCGCACCGCCCTGGTCGCGTTCACCGCGCTCGACCGGCTGATCGACTGCTGCGGCGAGCACCAGCCGTGGGCGCTGGTGAACACCGAGCACCTGCCGAAGGTCCACGCGGCGAACCCGTACGACGTCATCGTGCTCGACTCCCCGCTGCCCCAGGAGCTGCGCCACCACGTCTGAGCGTGGTTCAGCTCTCACTCAAGAGACTCCCGACGTCAGATCCGTAGACTCCCCCGTACCGCGTGGGCGGTCAGCAAAGCAGCTGTCGGGACGCAGGAGGTGCGGGGTGGCCGAGCAGGTCGGCGAATCCACCGGTGGTCCGGTGACCAAGATCCTGGTCGCCAACCGGGGCGAGATCGCGGTACGCGTGATCAGAGCCGCCAAAGACGCCGGCCTGGCCAGCGTCGCGGTGTACGCCGACCCGGATCGCGACGCACCGCACGTGCGCCTGGCCGACGAGGCCTTCGCGCTCGGCGGCACCACGGCCGCCGAAAGCTACCTGAACATCGAGAAGCTGCTCGACGCCGCCAAGCGCGCGGGCGCCGACTCCGTCCACCCGGGCTACGGCTTCCTCTCCGAAAACGCGGACTTCGCCCAGGCCGTCCTCGACGCCGGGCTGACCTGGATCGGGCCGAGCCCGCAGGCCATCCGCGACCTCGGCGACAAGGTCACCGCGCGCCACATCGCCATGCGCGCGGGCGCGCCGCTGGTGCCGGGCACGAAGGAGCCGGCCAAGAACGCCGACGAGATCGTCGCGTTCGCCGACGAGCACGGCCTGCCGGTCGCCATCAAGGCCGCGTTCGGCGGCGGTGGCCGCGGCCTCAAGGTCGCGCGCACCCGCGAAGAGATCCCCGAGCTGTTCGAGTCGGCGACGCGGGAAGCCGTCGCCGCGTTCGGCCGCGGTGAGTGCTTCGTCGAGCGCTACCTGGACAAGCCGCGTCACGTCGAGGCGCAGGTGCTGGCCGACATGCACGGCAACGCGATCGTCGTCGGCACCCGCGACTGCTCGCTGCAGCGCCGGCACCAGAAGCTCGTCGAGGAGGCGCCCGCGCCGTTCCTGAGCGACGAGCAGCGCAAGCGCATCCACGAGTCGGCGAAGGCGATCTGCAAGGAAGCCGGCTACTACGGCGCCGGCACGGTCGAGTACCTCGTCGCCACCGACGGCACCATCTCCTTCCTCGAGGTCAACACGCGCCTGCAGGTCGAGCACCCGGTCTCGGAGGAGACCACCGGCCTCGACCTCGTCCGCGAGATGTTCCGCATCGCGCGCGGCGAGAAGCTGCGGATCACCGAAGACCCCGAGCCGCGCGGTCACTCGATCGAGTTCCGCATCAACGGCGAGGACGCCGGCCGCGGCTTCCTGCCCGCGCCGGGCACGGTGACGAAGTTCGTCGCGCCGAGCGGGCCGGGCGTGCGCGTCGACTCCGGTGTCGAGTCGGGCAGCGTCATCGGCGGCCAGTTCGACTCGATGCTGGCGAAGCTGATCGTCACCGGCTCGGACCGGAACAACGCCCTCGAACGCAGCCGCCGCGCGCTGGCCGAGATGGTCGTCGAGGGCATGGCAACGGTGCTGCCGTTCGACCGCGTGATCGTCGACGACCCCGCGTTCATCGGCGACGAGAACGGCTTCAGCGTGCACACGCGCTGGATCGAGACGGAGTTCGACAACAAGATCGAGCCGTTCGTGGCGCCGGACGTCGAGGCCGCCGAGGAAGAGCCGCGCCAGAACGTCGTCGTCGAGGTCGGCGGGCGGCGCCTGGAGGTGTCGCTGCCGGGCGGGTTCGCGCTCGAAGGCGGCGCCGGGGGCGGTACCGCCGTCAAGGCGAAGCCGCGCAAGCGGGCGGGCGGCGGCAAGGCCGCGGTGAGCGGCGACGCCGTCACCGCGCCGATGCAGGGCACCATCGTGAAGGTGGCCGTCGAAGAGGGCCAGACGGTCGAAGCCGGTGAGCTGATCGTCGTCCTCGAGGCGATGAAGATGGAGAACCCGGTCACCGCACACAAAGCGGGTACGATCACCGGTCTTTCGGTCGAGGTCGGCGCCGCCGTGACGCAGGGCACGCAGCTTCTCGAGATCAAGTAGGGCAGAACGTTGCAGATGTCGTGGTGGGCCGCCCCCGAGGCGGCCTACCATCGACAAGGTGACCGAAGTCCCGTCTCCGCAGCTGCGGATCAGCGACCAGAACCGCGAGTCCGCGCTGTCCGCGCTCGGTGAGCACATGAGCGCGGGGCGGATCGACATCGACGAATACGGCGAGCGCTCGGCGCGGATCACCGCGGCGAAGACGCGCGGCGAGCTCGTCGAGCTCTTCGCGGACCTGCCCGCGCCGCACCCCCGCTATGACGACGTCCCGCAGGCCGTCGCCGCGCCCGAGCCGGCGGCCGCGCCCGCGCCGCGGCAGCCCGCTTCGCCGGAAGGCTGGACCGGCCCGCAGCGGTTCGTCGCGGCGTTCGTCCCGCTGGTCTGGATCGCGGTGATCGCGCTGATCGCCACCGGCGTCGTGCACGGGGCGCTGATCCTCGTCCCGATCGGGCTGAGCATCTTCGGCCGCTCGATGTGGGGCCACAGCGGGCACGACAACAACCACCGCCACCACGATCACCACGACCGCCGCGAGCGGCACCTGCGCGACCGGGAGCGCCGCCGCGAGCTGCGCGACTCCTTCCGCGACCACCGGCGCGGCCTGGGCCGCTGATCCGCCGTGGGCGACATGCGGTTGAGCGACGACGAACGCCAGGACGCCCTGGACGTCCTCGAAGAGCACGTCCGCTCCGGGCGGCTCGACATCGACGAGTACGGCACCCGCTCGGCGAAGGTCACCGCGGCCAAGCGGGTCAGCGAGCTCATCCCGTTGTTCGACGACCTGCCCTCGCCGCGCCCGAGCGCCCTGCTCAACGGGGCCTCCGCGCCCCCGGTGCCGGTGATGTCCGGGGAAAGCGCGCTCTCGCAGTTCCTGACCCGCGGCGCGGTCCCGATCGCGATCATCCTGGCGGTCGCGGTGCTCATCCTGTCCCGCGGCCGGCTGCTCATCATCTCGATCGCGCTGCCACTGGTGGTCGCGATGATCGCCGGGACCCGCCGGCGGCGCTGAGCCTGCGAGAATCACCGGCGTGATGGGCGTGGTGCCGGGCGCGCTGGACGCCCGAGGCGAACGGGTGGCGGGGCCGATCTTCACCGGCGTCGGCCTGGCCGGGCTCGCCGCATGCGTGCTCTGGGGGCCCGGCATCCGGGGCGCCACGCTGGTCGCCGTCGTCGTCGCGGCCGCGTGGATACCGCTGCTGATCCCGCTGTTCCCGCACCGGCGCACGCATCCGTGGCTCGTCGCGGGCTACTACGCCGGGGTGCTCGCGGTCGCGACCGTGCTGGTGGCGCGCGAGGACACGTTCATGGGCTTCGCGTCCTTCGGCTATCCCCTCGCCTTCGTGCTCTTCCCCGCGCGATGGGGGTTCTTCGCGGTGGCCGCGACGGCGACGTTGCCGCTGCTGGCCGCCGATCCGGATTCGCGCAGCCCGACGTGGGTGCTCGTCCTGTCGATGGCCGGGCCGCTGCTGTACGCCGCGTGGTTCGTCGGCGCGGAGAGCGAGCGGCGGCGGAAGGCGAACGTCCGGCTGGAGGCCGCGCTCGAGGAGAACGCGGACCTGCACGCGCGGCTGGTCGCCCAGGCACGGGAAGCCGGCGTGCTCGACGAACGGCAGCGGATGGCCCGCGAAATCCACGACACCCTGGCCCAGGGCCTGACCGGCATCGTCACGCAGTTGCAGGCGGCGGACGGCCCGGATCGCGACCGGCGGCTGGAGCGGGCCGAGCAGCTGGCCCGCGACAGCCTCGGCGAAGCGCGTCGCGCGGTGCAGGCCCTGCGGCCGGAACCGCTGGTCGACGCCCAGCTGCCGGAAGCGCTTTCCCGGCTGGCCAGGCGGGTCTCCGAGACGTCCGGGGTCGCGGTGCGCGTGGAGACGACCGGCGACACCCGGCCGCTGCTGCCCGACCTGGAGGAGACGCTCTACCGCGTCGCGCAGGAGGCACTGGCGAACGCGGAGAAGCACGCGAAGGCGTCCCGGATCGGCGTGACACTGTCCTATGCGGACGATCTGGTGCTGCTCGACGTCGTCGACGACGGTGCCGGCTTCCGCCCCGGCGACCGCGGTGACGGCACCGGGTTCGGCCTGGAGGCGATGCGGCAGCGCGTCCGCCGGGTCGCGGGGACGCTGACGATCGAGAGCGCGCCGGGCGGCGGCACGGCCGTGAGCGCCCAGGTCCCCGCGCTCTGAGATTGCTCCTTTCGGCGGGCAACCGGTTCCCCGCCTCGGACGTGTGGTCCGTGCAGGTCGGGGAAAGGGGACCAAATGAAGAAGACGTGGATGCGGGCGGGGGTGCTCGCCACCGTGGCGATCGCCGTCACCGCACTGGGAGTTCCGGCTTCCGCGAACGCCGCGGCGGTCCGCATTCCGTGGCGGCCGACGATCCTGCCGCTGCCGCCCGGCGCGGGCGCGGGCAACATCACCGGGTCGGACGGGAAGGGCGAGTACACCGGCACGTTCCGGGTCAACGACGTCACCCAGGCCGTGAGCTGGCGCAACGGGCAGCCGTTCTTGCGTGGCGTGCCGGATGGGTACGAGCGGGTCGACGCCAACGACGAAAACTCGTCCGGCGTCGTGGTCGGCACGATCCACGACTACGAGACCTTCACCAGCCGGACGTTCACCTTGGACGAGTCGTGGTACCACATCAAGGACAACCCGGCGGGCTACCAGGAAGTGACCGGCATCGCGATCAACACCCGCGGCGACGTGCTGGGCGAGGCCTACCAGCCCGGGGTGCCCCGGGCCATCGTCCTGTGGCGGGCCGACGGCAGCGCGCCGGTGGTCATCCCGGAGACCGGGGACGTCTCGTCTCCGCGCGACCTGGACGACGACGGCACGATCCTGCTGAGCACCGGCACCGGCTCGGCACTGTGGAAGGACGGCGTCTTCCGGAAGCTCTCGCCGAGCCCATCCGCGCAGGCCGAGGGGATCGCGATCCGCAACGGAGTCGTCGTCGGGTGGCGCTCGTGGGGCGGCAGCCAGGCAGCCCGCTGGTCGACAGCGGATTCGGCGATCGTCGGCCTGGAGGGCGGCGGCTTCGCGCAGGACGTCAACAAGGCCGGCCTGACGGTGGGCATGGTGCCGACGCCGTCGGGGCCGCAGATCTACGGCAACGCGGCGGTGTGGCGCGGCACGGTCCCGGGCGTGGTCCAGGGCCCGAGCGGCTATTCGGTGTTCCGGGCCGAGGTCGCGGCCGATGACGGCACGCTGGCCGGCTACGCGTCGAACGACGCGACCCCCAGCAGCGGGGTGCCGGTGATCTGGCGCTTGACGCCGTGACGCGGCCTTGACCGCCGGGCCGGGAGCGGGGTGCTCCCGGCCTGGCTAGGCTGGGCGGAGTGGAACCGGTGGAGATCAACGCGGGCACCTACTACCTGCGTCAGCTGCGCGCCGACCGGCACATCGACGACCGGCCGCTGCTCATGGAGGCGTTCGCCGACCCGACGCACCGCAAGTACGTGCTGAACTACCGCTTGCGCACCCTCGACGAGGCAACGGAGTACGTGGCGCTCCGGGCGGCCCAGTGGGCGGGCGACGAGCGCTGCTCGTGGGCGATCGCGGAGCCGACGTCGGGCCGGTTGCTGGGCGAGGTGGGCCTGCGCGAGCTGAACCTGTCCGCGAACTACGCCGAGGCGACGATCTGGGTTCACCCGACCGAGCGAGGCAAGGGCATCGCGACGACGGCGTTGAACGCGGCCTTGCGTTTCGGCTTCGGCGGCCTGGAGCTGACCGAGGTGAGTTACCGGTACGAGGAGAGCAACACGGCGTCGGCGATCGTGGCGGAGCGCTGCGGGTTCACGTTGGTGGGCCCGGAGCCGGATCCCGCGCCGACGGGCGAGCGCCTGATCCGCTGGCACCGGACTTCGTGACACCGAACGGCTTCCGGCCCGGGGACATCTACGAGGACTGCTCGTTCCACCCGGTCCTGTGCACCTACCTCGACGACGGCGACGAGATCGGCGGAATTTCACTGATCGACGCGAGCGAGCCCCGGGCGTGCTCACTCAGCGGCTGCGCGGTGACCAAGCTGACGATCGAGGACGTGATCGCGGCCCGGGCGGACTGGCCGGCCTATGTGGCCCGGCGCAAGGCGGAGTTCGACGGCGAAGGTTGATCGGTCCGGAGGCACGGTCTGAACAGCCCCCACCACTCCCAGACAGGGTTCCGGCAATGTCGTGGTTCAGCCGCCCGCTTCCGCCGCTGCAGTGAAACGGCTCGCGGTCTATTCGCCTGCGCCCGCACTCCCGGCGTCGCGAAATGAGTTCATTCGCGACGCCGGAGGTCCCCAATGACTCACTCGCGACACTGAGCCCGGCGAAGCCGGGCCCGGTATCTGCCTCTGCTCTGGGCGGGTCCACACCGACAGCCCCCGCTACTCCCAGGGGGCGGCCCCGAGGCCAGTCTCGCGGCGCCCCCGGCCGAAACCCCGTCCGAAGGCGCCCGACAACCGCTGTTATCCACAACCCGCCCGGGTTGGGGACAACCTCAGCTCACCGGCTCCGTGATGCCCGCGCGGGCCTCCGGGGCCGCCGACCTCAACGCGTCCGCCGCCTCGTCGCTCGGATGTGACTGGGACTCGCGTTCCGCCTCCACCCGGGCGTTGTAGACCTCGATCTCCCGCTTCACCGTTTCGGGTGACCAGCCGAGGACCTCGCCGACCAGTGCCGCCACCTGCTCGGCGCAGTCGACTCCGCGGTGGGCGTACTCGATCGAGATGCGCGTCCGGCGGGCCAGGACGTCCTCCAGGTGCAGCGCCCCCTCGTGCGAAGCCGCGTACACCACTTCGACGCCGAGGTAGTCCGGTGCGTGCTCGATCGGCTTCAGCAGCTCCGGGCGGCCGTTCGCCGTCGCCAGGACCTCGTTGACCAGCGAGCCGTAGCGGTCGAGCAGGTGCCTCACCCGATAGGGGTGCAGGCCGTGCTCGGCGGCCAGGTGGTCGGCCTGGTTGACCAGCGCGTGGTAACCGTCCGCGCCGATCAGGGGAACCTTGTCCGTGATCGACGGCTGTGAACGGCCCGGCAGGTCCACCGCCGCCGCGTCGACCGCGTCCGCCGCCATCACGCGGTACGTCGTGTACTTGCCGCCCGCGATCGCGACCAGGCCCGGCGCCACCCGCGCCACCGCGTGCTCGCGCGAAAGCTTCGACGTCTCTTCGCTCTCCCCCGCCAGCAACGGGCGAAGCCCCGCGTACACGCCTTCGATGTCGTCGTGCGTCAGCGGCGTCGCCAGGACGCTGTTGACGTGCTCGAGCAGGTAGTCGATGTCGTGCTTCGTCGCCGCCGGGTGGGCCAGGTCCAGGTTCCAGTCCGTGTCCGTGGTCCCGACGATCCAGTGGTTGCGCCACGGGATCACGAACAGCACCGACTTCTCGGTGCGCAGGATCATCCCCGATTCCGAGACGATCCGGTCACGCGGCACGACGATGTGCACGCCCTTGCTCGCGCGCACGCGGAACCGCCCGCGACCGCCGGAGAGCCGTTGCAGCTCGTCGGTCCACACGCCGGTGCAGTTGATCACCGCGGCCGCCGAAATCTCCGTCTCGCGCCCGTCCTCGACGTCGCGTACGCGCACGCCGGACACCCGGTCGGCCTCGCGCAGGAACCCGACGACCTGGGTCGACGTCCGCACGACCGCGCCGTAGTGCGCCGCCGTCCGGGCCACCGTCATCGTGTGGCGGGCGTCGTCGGACTGCGCGTCGTAGTAGCGGATCCCGCCGATCAGCGCGGACCGCTTGAGCGCCGGCACCATCCGCAGCGCACCGGCGCGGGTGAGGTGCTTCTGGCCCGGGACGCTGCGGGCGCCGCCCATCGTGTCGTACATGAGCAGGCCGGCGGCGGTGTACGGCCGTTCCCACACGCGGCGCGTCAGCGGGTAGAGGAAGCTGACCGGCTTGACCAGGTGCGGCGCGATGGTCGTCAGCATCAGCTCACGTTCGCGCAGCGCCTCCCGGACCAGGCCGAACTCGAGTTGCTCCAGGTAGCGCAGGCCGCCGTGGAAGAGCTTGCTCGACCGGCTCGACGTTCCCGAAGCGAGGTCACGGGCTTCGACGAGCGCGACCCGCAGGCCGCGCGTCGCGGCGTCGAGCGCCGTGCCCGCGCCGACCACGCCGCCGCCGATGATGACGACGTCGAAGGTCTCGTTGCCGAGCCGCTGCCAGGTCTCTTCCCGCTTGGCCGGGCCCAGTCGAGCCGGGTTGGTCTCCGCTGCGTGCTGCGCCACGTGACATTCCTCCTCGTGCCGGCGAGGGTTCCAGCATCGCACGACCTGGTGATCATCCGCCCGCCCACGCATGACACTTGTGGCGTAACCCTCCGCGATCATGGAGAGATTCGGCTACCCAGTGCCTGGAATGATCTTCGTCACCCCGGTAACGTCGCCCGGACGTGGGTCGGCAACGGCGCCGTGGCACGCCGTGATCGACCCTGCGCAGAGTGTCCAGTGTGGAGGTGCAGCGGTGAGTGCTGGGGCAATAATCGTCTGGGAACTACTGGGAACGGCCGCCCTGATCCTGCTCGGCAACGGTGTGGTCGCGAACCACGTGCTCCGCAAGACCAACGGCAACAACGGCGGAATCCTGTTCATCAACTTCGGGTGGGCGTTCGCCGTCTTCACCGGCGCCAGCATCGCCGCACCCAGCGGCGCGCACCTCAACCCGGCGGTGACCCTCGGGCTCGCCATCGCCGACAAGACCCCGTGGGCCGACGTGCCGTTCTACTTCATCGGTCAGATGGCCGGCGCGATCATCGGCGCCATGCTGTGCTGGGCGACCTACAAGCTGCAGTTCGACGACCACCCCGAGCCCGAGAACACCCTCGGCATCTTCTCCACCGCACCGCAGATCCCGAACACCGTGTGGAACCTCGTCACCGAGGTCATCGGCACCTTCGTCCTGGTGGCCTGGATCCTGCTCAGCCCGGTGGTCACCGTCGGCGACGGCGGCACCCCGAACTTCGGCAACTCCGCGCTGGGCTACGCGGGCGTCTCGTTCGTCGTCCTCGTGATCGGTACTTCCCTCGGTGGCCCCACGGGGTACGCCATCAACCCGGCGCGTGACCTCGGCCCCCGGATCGCGTACGCGTTCCTGATGCCGATCCGCAACAAGGGGAACGCCAACTGGGGCTACTCGTGGATCCCGGTCGTCGGCCCGCTGGCCGGTGGCGCGATCGCCGCGCTCCTGTACCTCCTCGTGCACAACCTGACCTGATCGCCGAACCTCCCGAATTCCTGGAGCACACATGACTTCGTACGTAGCCGCGATCGACCAGGGCACCACGTCGACCCGGTGCATGATCTTCAACCACGAAGGCCGCGTCGTCTCGGTCGACCAGCGCGAGCACGAGCAGATCTTCCCGAAGGCCGGGTGGGTCGAGCACAACGCCGAAGAGATCTGGGAGAACACGCGCCGGGTCGCCGCGGGTGCGCTGGCCAAGGCCGACCTGACCGCGAAGGACGTCGCCGCCGTCGGCATCACCAACCAGCGCGAGACCGCGCTCGTCTGGGACAAGAAGACCGGCAAGCCGGTCTACAACGCGATCGTCTGGCAGGACACCCGCACCGACCGGATCGTCACCGAGCTCGGCAACCTCGGCGGCGGCCAGGAGCGCTACCGCGAAAAGGTCGGCCTCCCGCTCGCGACGTACTTCTCGGGGCCGAAGGTCAAGTGGATCCTCGACAACGTCGAAGGCGCGCGGGAGAAGGCCGAAGCCGGTGACCTGATCTTCGGCAACATGGACACCTGGGTGCTGTGGAACATGACCGGCGGGGCCGACGGCGGCGTGCACGTCACCGACCCGACCAACGCGTCGCGCACCATGCTGATGGACCTCGACACCCTGCAGTGGGACGCCGAAATCGCCGGTGAGATGGGCATCCCCCTTTCGATGCTGCCGGAGATCCGCTCCTCGTCCGAGGAGTACGGCAAGGTCCGCGAGAAGGGCGCGCTGGCCGGCGTGCCGATCGCGGGCATCCTGGGCGACCAGCAGGCCGCGACGTTCGGCCAGGCCTGCCTTTCGCCCGGCGAGGCCAAGAACACCTACGGCACCGGCAACTTCATGCTGCTCAACACCGGCACCGAAAAGGTGATGTCGCAGAACGGGCTGCTCACCACGGTCTGCTACAAGATCGGCTCGAACGACACGATCTACGCGCTGGAAGGCTCCATCGCGGTGACCGGTTCGCTGGTGCAGTGGCTGCGCGACAACCTCGGCATGATCGCGACGGCGGCCGAGATCGAGGAGCACGCGCGCAGCGTCGAGGACAACGGCGGCGCGTACTTCGTCCCGGCGTTCTCGGGCCTGTTCGCTCCTTACTGGCGGTCCGACGCCCGCGGCGCGATCGTCGGGCTCACCCGGTTCGTGAACAAGGGCCACCTCGCCCGCGCGGTCCTGGAAGCGACGGCCTTCCAGTCCCGCGAGGTCATCGACGCGATGAACGCCGACTCGGGTGTCCCGTTGAAGTCGCTCAAGGTGGACGGCGGCATGGTCGTCAACGAGCTGCTGATGCAGTTCCAGGCCGACATCCTCGGCGTGCCGGTGATCCGCCCGGTGGTGAACGAGACGACGGCGCTGGGTGCCGCGTACGCCGCCGGCCTGGCGGTCGGGTTCTGGGAGTCCGAGGACGACATCCGGAACAACTGGGCGCAGGACAAGCAGTGGGACCCGTCGATGGACGACTCCCGCCGCGAATCCGAGTACCGCAACTGGAAGAAGGCCGTGACGAAGACCTTCGACTGGGTCACGGACGAGGACTGACCGGCCCTGGGTCGGAGGCGTCGTTCCGGCGCCTCCGGCCCGCGGTCGCCCTCCCCCTGCCGCGCTTCGCCCCTCAGTCCTCCCAGCCCTCCGGTTTCCCGGACTGCTCGTTCGGCGCGATGACCAGGAACGGCGCCCCCTGGTCGTCCACCACCCGCACCTGCCGCCCGTACGGTGAGTCGAACGGCTGGTCCAGTGCCCGGCCGCCCAGCTCCGCGACCTTCGCCGCGCTCTCGTCCGCGTTCGCCACCGAGAAGTACGTCGACCAGTTCGACGGCACCTCGGCCGGCACCGAATCGGGCAGGGCGCCGAGCCCGCCGACCGGGCGGCCGTCGAGCAGCAGCACCGCGTACGTGAAGTCGTCGTTCGACAGGTCCTGGAACCCGTAGCCGAACACCTGCTCGTAGAACGCCTTCGCCGCCGGGTAGTCGCGGCTCATGCATTCGTTCCACGCGAGCGTGCCCGGTGCCGCCGTGACCTGAGTGCCCAGGTGGTTGCCCGGCTCCCACAGCCCGAACACCGCGCCCGCCGGGTCGGCCGCCACGGCCATCCGGCCTTCCTTCAGCACTTCCCTCACCGGCACGACGATCTGCCCGCCGGCCTCGGTGATCGACGCGGCCGTCTTGTCCACGTCGGACACCGACAGGTAGGTCGTCCACACCGGAGGCATGTCCTGCCCCGGCGGTGTCTGGCCGATCCCGGCGACCGGACGGCCGCCCAGCTCGGCCATGCCGTAGAAGCCGGTTTCTTCACCGCCCGCCTGCACGTCCCAGCCGAACAGGCCGCCGTAGAAGGCCACCGCCTTCGCCTGGTCGGGCACCATCAGGTCCACCCAGCTGGGCGTGCCGTCCGGCCACCGCTCATCCCGGAACAACATGTCGACTCCCAACCCCTCGCCTACGCCGTCTCGGGTGACGGCCGACACAGTCTGGCACCCACCACCGACAAAACCGGGGCCGAAGGACTCTCAGCGCCCCACGAGCTGGGCATACACGACGATGTTGTCGACGTAGTTGTGCGCGCTCCGGTCGAAGACGCCGCCGCAGGTGATCAGCCGCAGCTCGGGGCCGGCCGTGTCGTCGTACACGCCTTCCTTTTCGAACTCCTGCTTCGGCACCTGGTGCACCTTGGTCACTTCGAAGAGCGCCGTCGTCCCGTCCGCGCGCGCGATCGAGACGCGGTCGCCGGCGGCCAGCTCCTTGAGCCGGTAGAAGATGCCCTTCTGGTGGTTGCCGTCGACGTGCCCGAGGACGACGGCCGGGCCGACCTCGCCCGGCGTCGGCGCGTAGGTGTACCAACCCGCCTGCAGCGGCGTGGTCACCGGCGGCACCTGGATCGTGTTGTCCGCGTTGACACCCAGCGGGACCAGCGACGAATGCGCGCCGATCTTCGGGATGTCGATCGAAACCGGATCGGACTTCGGCAGTGCGGCAACGGCGTCGGCGGGCTGCTCACCGGCTGGGTTCACCGCGACGGGCTGTGCGGGCGGCGGTTGCGCGGCCGGCGGCTCGGCCCCTCCGCCGAGCGTCAGCGCCAGCACCACCAACGCGGCCAGAAGCGCCACGACGAGCGCGATCAGGTAGCCCCGCCTGCTCGTGATCTTCGTAGTCATGTGCTCCCCCTTCGCACGGGTTTACACGTCTGGGCGGCCCGATCGGCTGGGCCGCCCAGACGCTACCCCCGCTCCCCCTCGGGAGATCAGCGGCGCCGAGCCCGCCGGGCCAGCACCAGGCCGCTGCCGCCGAGCGCGAGGACGCCCATGGCCGCCGCGGCCGCGAGCGGTGCGCCGGAGTCGTCGGCCGGACCGTCGGTGCCGCCGGTCTGCGGCGCGCCCGCCGGCACCTTGGTGACCTGCTTGGCACCTGGCGTCTTCGTGGCCACCCGGTCCACGACGAACGGCACGTCGACAAAGGTGTCGGGACGGCCGTCCCGCGGGTGGCAGCGCAGGTTGACCGGGTACTCACCGGCGCGGACGTCGCGCACGACCCCCGTGTAGGCCCGCACCGAGCCCTTCGGATCGGCGTCCGCGAAGGCGTCGACCGCCCTGGAGGTGACGTAAGCCTCGCCCTCGCAGCCGACGGTGATCCGCACCTCCGCGCCGGGCACTCCGTGGCCCGGGGTGACGGTGAGCTTGGGCGCGGCCGGCTTGGCGGTGGTGCCCGGAGTGGGGCTCGCGGTCGGCGAGGTGCTCGCGAGCGCCGCGCCGGGCGCGAGGACGAGGAAGGCCGCGGCGATACCCGCGACGACAGCTGCGTTCTTCATTCTTTTCTCCCCGGTGTAATGCGCGAACAAAGCAAGGATGTGGACACCGGTCACAGTTCCCCCTGCTTCGGCTTCATCCGCTTGCTTGTGCACTTAAAGACGTATCCACCTGCGGAAGGTTGCGCTCGTATGTCACGAATACGCCGCGAAATCGCGCGTCGGGAACCCATGAAAAACCACCCCGGAGCGCGGCTCCGAGGTGGTTCGTGTTTTGCGGATTCAGCCGGCCATGCTGCCGTCGCCCGCTTTCGCGGCACCGGAAGGCACCTTCGAAACCTGCGGCGCGGGCACCGAGAACTGGGTGCGGTAGGTCTGGTCGCCGCAGGTCACGGTCAGCGGGTACGTTCCGGCCGGGGTGCCCGGGTTGAGCGCGGCGTCGGCGCTGATGTTCGCGTCGGCGCCCATGAACGGGCCCGGGGTGTAGTTGGAGAAGGTCAGCGCCGGCGAAGAGAACTTCGGCGAAGCACCTTCGCACTTGGCCAGCGCGACGTTCGGCGCGTCACGGACGTACTTGTCCACGAGCGACTGGTTGATCGCGGTGTTGACGTTGAGCTGGACGCTGCCCTTCGCCGGCGCGGCGCTCGGCGTCGGACTGGGACTGGGACTGGGACTCTGCTGCTGCGCTTGCGCCGGCCCAGCCAGCGTCGTCGCCCCGATCACCGCTGCCACAACGAAAACCACCGTCTTGCGCACCTTCGCACCCTTCGCGTCCTTCAGCCGTACAACCGACAAGACGCGACGGGTGCGAAGGGGTTGCGTAACGGATCAGTCGAGATCGTCGTGGCGCATGAGCTGGCGCCCGGCCTCGGTGATCGAGCCCGACAGCGACGGGTACACCGAAAATGTCAGTGCCAGGTGGTCCACTGTGAGCTGGTTCTGGACGGCGAGCGCGATGGGAAGGATGAGCTCGCTCGCCTGCGGCGCCACGACGACTCCACCGACGACCACGCCGGTGGCGGGGCGGCAGAACAGCTTCACGAAGCCTCGGCGGAGGCCCTCCATCTTCGCGCGCGCGTTGGTGGCCAGGGGCAGCATGATGGTGCGCGCGGGCACCTCGCCGGAGTCGATCGCCTGCTGGCTGATGCCGACGGTGGCGATCTCCGGGTGGGTGAACACGTTGGCGGCGACGGTCTTGAGCTTGATCGGCGCGACGCCCTCGCCCAGCGCGTGCCACATCGCGATGCGGCCCTGCATGCTCGCCACCGAGGCGAGCATGAGCACGCCGGTGCAGTCGCCGGCGGCGTAGATCCCCGGAACGGAGGTGCGCGAAACGCGGTCGACGGTGATGAACCCGCCGGGGCCGGGCGAGATGCCGACCTTGTCGAGGCCGATGTCCTTGGTGTTGGGGACCGATCCGACGGTCATCAGCGCGTGGCTGGCTTCGATCACGCGGCCGTCGGCGAGGAAGATCTCGACGCCCTTTTCGGTGCGCTCGACCCGGTCGGCGCGCGCCTGCTTCGCGACGGTCGTGCCGCGCTGCGAGAAGACCTCTTCGAGCACCGCGGCGGCGTCGGCGTCCTCGTGCGGGAGGACACGGTCGCGGCTGGAGACGACGGTGACCTTGACGCCCATCTCGGTGTAGGCGGACGCGAACTCGGCGCCGGTGACGCCCGAGCCGATCACGGCGAGGTGCTCGGGCAGCTCCTCGAGCTCGTAGAGCTGGCGCCAGTCGAGGATGCGCTCGCCGTCGGGCACGGCGCCGGGCAGGACGCGCGGGGTGGCGCCGGTGGCGATCAGGACGACGTCGGCGGGCAGCTTCTCGGTGCCCTCCTGCGTCGTCACGGCGACCTTGTGGGTCGCGAGGCCGGGCTCTTCGTCGCAGAAGCGGGCTTCGCCGACGACGACGCGGACGCCTTCGCGCTGGACGCGGGCGCGGATGTCGGCCGACTGGGCGAGCGCGAGGCCCTTCACCCGGCCGTGGACGGTCGGGAGGTCGATGCTCGTGTCGGCCATGTCGGTGTTGATGCCGAGCTCGCCGAGGTCATGCATCTTCGCCAGCGCGCCCGAGCTCGCGATGAACGTCTTCGACGGAACGCAGTCGTAGAGGACGCACGCGCCACCCAGGCCGTCCCGTTCGACGATCGTGACGTCGGCCCCGTGCTGGGCTGCGACCAGCGCGGCTTCGTAGCCGGCCGGGCCCCCGCCCATGATCACGATCCTGGTCACCTGGGTCCTCCTCCGAGTGCGTGCGTGCGGTGCTCTCACCGTACGCGGCGAAGGTGACCGGACACTGAAGTGGGCGAACACGGCGAGTACGTCCACTCGGGTCAGCGAGGTGTCGCTACGCTGTCGGCGTGCCGTTGTATGCCGCGTACGGATCGAACATGGAGCCCGCCCAGATGCTGGAGCGCGCGCCGCACTCTCCGATGGCCGGCACCGGCTGGCTGGAGGGGTGGCGCCTGACCTTCGGCGGCGAGGACCTCGGCTGGGAAGGTGCCCTGGCGACGATCGTCGAGGACCCGGGTTCCCGGGTCTTCGTCGTGTTGTACGACGTGACGTCGCTGGACGAGGCGGGCCTGGACCGCTGGGAAGGCGGCGAGCTGGGGATCCACTCGAAGATCCGGTTACGGGTCCAGACGATGGACGGCTCGGTGCTGGCCTGGCTCTACGTCCTGGACGCCTACGAGGGCGGCCTGCCTTCGGCGCGTTACCTGGGCGTGCTGGCCGACGCCGCCGAGGCCGCCGGAGCCCCCGCCGACTACGTCGACGACTTGCGTACCCGCCCCTGCTCCGGCATCACCGGCTGATGCCCCTCCAATCACGCGTGATGCCCTCCTGATCACGCGAGATGCCTCGAACGTAACTTGAAGACGTTCCGCAACTCGGCGAGGACGCGGCTCGGATCCCGCAGGTCGACCGCCGTCGCGCGAATGGTGGTCCACCCTCGGCCCGCCATCCGTGCATCCCGCTCGGCGTCACGCTCATGCCGCTCCTCGTGCGCGGCGAACCCGTCGTACTCGAGCGCGATCCGCAACTCGGGCCAGGCGATGTCGAGTACGTACAGCCGGCGACCGTCGGCCGTGGTGATCTCGAACTGCACCTCCGGAACCGGGAACCCGGCCTCGACCACGATCAGCCTAAGAATGCTCTCCGGGGGCGATTCGGCCTTTCCGGTGGCCAACGCCAGCAGCATCTGCGCCCTGTGGATACCTCGCCGGTCCCGGCGGTCGAGAAGGCGGTCTCGGACGTTCTTCCGCAGGGTCCGGCAGTGGTCCGGCGGGAGCCCGGCCATGGCCTGATCGACCGCCGCGAAGGCAGTCCGCTCGTCACCATCGCAGAGGTAGTCAGCGAGGGCGAGATCGAGGGAGAAGGCCGGAAGCCCCTCGAGTTCGATCACATCCGACGGCTGGTATTCGGCCCGGTGCACGACCAGTCCATGCTTCGAGCGGGCCCGCTTCGCAGGGGGTACGGACAGGTGGATCACGGTACCTGCGACCGCCGAGATCCCGTGCAGCGCAAGGGAAGTCGCGCCGGACAACGCGGCGGGTTGGCCGACGTGGATCAACGCCGCCTGGGCCAGCGTCGGCAGGTTCAACGAATCGGCGGCATGGATGAGCACCCCACGCCAGGGCTGCGCGAGCACCCCCGTCGCCAGACCCTCCAGCACCGCCCGACGACCCAAGATCCGATCAGCCTCGGCCCGTGAAACCGCTCCATGTCGTCCTCCCCAATCGATCACGTAATCGAGAATCGGCCCTTCCCTCGACGAAGGGAAGAGCCGATTCCGTGACCTGTGGACAACTCGCTAAACCTGTGGATAACTCTGTGCGGAAAGAGGCATCACGCGTGTCTGCAGGGGCATCACGCGTGATTGGAGGGGCATCTCACGCGAGGGTGGTTAGGGCTGTGTGGACCAGGGTTCGGACTCCGCAGAGCAGGGCTCGTTCGTCCAGGATGAACGTGGGGCGGTGGATGTCGGACTGGGGTTCCGGCGAACCGGACCAAACGCCCAGACGGGCGAAAGCTCCCTGGATGTGCTCCAGGTACCAGCCGAAGTCCTCGCCGCCCGAGGACTGCTCCGTCGAGGCCACCGCGCCTTCGCCCAGGGCCGCTTCGACGCCGGCGCGCATCAGGGCCGTCGAGTCCGCGTCGGACACCACCGGCGGGACGCCGCGGCGGTAGTCCAGCGAGAAGCCCACCCCCGTCGGCGCCAGCAGTGACTCCACCGACGACGCCACCAGCGGCTCCAGCGACGTCCAGACCTCGTGGTCGGCCGTGCGCAGCGTGCCGCGCAGGACGCCGTCCTGCGGGACCGCGTTGGCCGCCTGGCCCGCGTGGACCGCGCCCCACACCAGCACCGTGCCGGAGCGCGGGTCGACCCGGCGCGAGAGCACCGCGGGCAGGGACGTGATGACCGTGCCCAGCGCGTGGACCAGGTCGGCGGTCAGGTGCGGGCGGGACGTGTGACCGCCCGGCGACGTCAGCCGCAGCTCGATCAGGTCCGCCGCCGACGTCAGCGCGCCGACGCGCATCCCGACCTTGCCCACCTCGAGACGCGGGTCGACGTGCAGGCCGTAGATCCGCTCGACGCCGTCCAGCGCGCCCGCCGCGATCATGTCCAGCGCGCCGCCGGGCATGACCTCCTCGGCGGGCTGGAAGATCAGCCGCACGCGCCCCGGGAGCTCCGGCGCGCCGGCCAGGGCGCGGGCCGCGCCGAGCAGGATCGCCGTGTGCGCGTCGTGGCCGCACATGTGGGCCGCGCCCTCGACGGTCGACGCGTAGGGCAGCCCGGTCGCCTCGGTGAGCGGCAGGGCGTCCATGTCCGCCCGCAGCGCCACGCACCGCTCGCCGCTGCCGATGTCGCAGACGACGCCGGTGCCGCCGGGCAGCACCCACGGCTTGAGCCCGACGGAGCGCAGCAGCGTGACGACCAGCTCCGTGGTCGCGAACTCGTGCCGCGACAGCTCCGGGTGCGCGTGGATGTGCCGGCGCCACGCGAGCACGTCGGTCGCGTTGGCGCGCAGCCAGTCGTCCAGCCAGAACGGGCCGCGGCCCGCACCAAGGTCCTCCACGGGAGCCATGCTTACGCCGGCTTCGGAAATGAGCGCTTCGGACCCCTCCATGGGGTTGATGATGCGCCCGTGGGGGTCGCCTGGAACGTCCGGTCGTGAGTCGAGCACCGTCACGCCACACCTCCTCCCGCAACACGGGTAACCCGGGCAGCGGCTGGGGTCACGCAACGTGCCGATCGATCTGTCGTACGCATTTGCAGACGATCGTGCACCATGCAGGCGGCAACGCGCGCCTCGGAAACGGCCGTCCTAGATGGCCGGTACCGGATCTGCGTTGAACGGCGTGCAGTAGTTCGGCAAAGCCGAACGCGTCACGAGCTCTTGGCCTTCTTCGAACGGACCCGCCTGCCCCAGATCACGATGGCGAGCAGCGCCACCGCGACCACGCCGGCGATCAGCTTGTTCTTGGTCTTTTCGGTGTTCGCCTTGTCCGTCTGGGCCGGGTCGAGGACCGGGCCGGGCGGCTGGGTCTGCGCCGGGGCCGGCGCGACGGCCGCGTGCGCCACCGTCACCGTGACGGCCGCCTGACGCACCGGTTCGGCGGACGCCGGCGACGCGCTGAACAGCACCGCGCCCAGCACCCCGGCCAGGACCAGACCCCGCAGTTTCGCCATGTCATCCCTTCGCCGCCACCAGGCATTCTGCCCGCGGAACGCCGGTGCGTCAGCCACCGCGCGGTGGACCGAACGCGTCGAGGATCCGCTGAGCACCGAGGGTAGCCGTCAGCTCACCGTCGCGCACCGCCCGTTCGACGTCGGGAACGACCGTTCGCACGTCCGGATGTGCCGCCAGGCGACTCAGCAACTGTTCGCGCACCATCGCCCACGTCCAGTCGACCTGCTGCCGCCGGCGCCGCTCGTCGAGCTCGCCGGACGCCGTGAGCGTCTCGCGGTGCTTCTCGATCGCGCCCCAGACCTCGTCCAGGCGCAGGTTGTGCAGGCCGCTGCAGGTGAGCACCGGCGGCGTCCACGACGCCTCGGGCCCGTAGATCATCCGCAACGCGCCCGAGAGCTCCCGGGCCGCGCGGCGAGCGTCCCGTTCGTGGTCGCCGTCGGCCTTGTTGACGGCGATGACGTCGGCGAGCTCCAGCACGCCCTTCTTGATGCCCTGCAGCTGGTCGCCCGTGCGGGCGAGCGTCAAGAACAGGAAGCAGTCGACCATGTTCGCGACGGTCACTTCGGACTGTCCGACCCCGACGGTCTCGACCAGGACGGTGTCGTAGCCGGCGGCTTCCATCAGCACGATCGTCTCGCGGGTCGCCCGGGCGACGCCGCCCAGCGTCCCGGACGTCGGCGACGGCCGGATGAACGCCCGTTCGTCGACCGCCAGGCGCGCCATCCGGGTCTTGTCGCCGAGGATCGACCCCCCGGTGCGCGTCGACGACGGGTCGACCGCCAGCACGGCGACACGGTGCCCGGCCGAAGTCAGGTCGGTGCCCAGCTGGTCGATGAATGTCGACTTGCCGACACCGGGCACGCCCGTGATGCCGATCCGCCGCGCGCCACCGGCCGAAGGCAGCAGCTCGACCAGCAGCTCCTGCGCCTGGGCCCGGTGGTCCTCCCGCTGCGACTCGACCAGCGTGATCGCCTTCGACAGCGTCCCGCGGTCCCCCGCCAGGACGCCCTTGGCGTAGGCGGTGACGTCGACCTTGCGCGGCAAGGGTCAGGACTCCTGCGCCGTCAGCTGGCCGAGCAGGTCGATGGCCGCGTCCGCGAGCACCGTGCCCGGCCCGAAGATCGCCGCCGCCCCGGCCTCGCGCAGCGCCGGGTAGTCCTGCGGCGGGATGACGCCGCCGACCACGACCATGATGTCCTCGCGGCCCAGCTCGGCGAGTTCGTGGCGCAGCGCCGGCACCAGCGAGAGGTGCCCGGCGGCCAGCGACGAGACGCCGACGACGTGCACGTCCGCCTCGATCGCCTGCCGCGCCACCTCGGCCGGGGTGGAGAACAGCGGGCCCACGTCGACGTCGAAGCCGATGTCGGCGAAGCCGGTGGCGATCACCTTCTGCCCGCGGTCGTGGCCGTCCTGGCCCATCTTCGCGACGAGGATCCGGGGCCGGCGCCCTTCCTCCGCGGCGAACTCTTCGACCAGCTGGCGAGCCTTCTCGACGTTCTGCGACTTACCCACCTCTTCGCGGTAGACGCCCGAAATCGTCCGGATCTGCCCGGAATGCCGGCCCCAGAGCTTCTCCAGAGCGTCGGAGATCTCGCCGACGGTGGCCTTCGCGCGCGCCGCGCCGATGGCCAGCTCCAGGAGGTTGCCGCCGTTCCCGGCGCCTTCGGTGAGCCGTCGCAACGCGTCCTCAGTGGCGGCGGAGTCACGCTCTTCGCGGAGGCGTCGCAGCTTCTCGAGCTGCTGCGTCCGGACACCGGCGTTGTCCACTTTGAGCACTTCGATGTCTTCGTCGCTCGTGACCTGGTACTTGTTGACGCCGATCACGGGCTGCCGGCCCGAGTCGATCCGGGCCTGGGTGCGGGCCGCGGCCTCCTCGATGCGCAGCTTCGGGATGCCCGCGTCGATCGCCTTGGCCATGCCGCCGGCCTGCTCGACCTCGCTGATGTGGCCCCAGGCCTTGCGCGCGAGGTCGTAGGTCAGCTTCTCGACGAAGGCGCTGCCGCCCCACGGGTCGATCACGCGCGTCGTCCCGGACTCCTGCTGCAGCAGCAGCTGGGTGTTGCGCGCGATCCGCGCGGAGAAGTCGGTCGGCAGCGCGAGGGCCTCGTCGAGGGCGTTGGTGTGCAGCGACTGCGTGTGGCCCTGGGTCGCGGCCATCGCCTCGACACAGGTGCGGACGACGTTGTTGTAGACGTCCTGCGCGGTCAGCGACCAGCCGGACGTCTGGGAGTGCGTCCGCAGCGAAAGCGACTTCGGTGACTTGGGGTCGAAGCCCTTGACCAGCTTCGCCCACAGGAGACGCGCCGCGCGCAGCTTCGCGACCTCCATGAAGAAGTTCATGCCGATCGCCCAGAAGAACGACAGCCGCGGCGCGAACTTGTCGACGCTCAGCCCGGCGTCGACGCCGGAGCGGATGTACTCGACGCCGTCGGCGAGGGTGTAGGCCAGCTCGAGGTCGGCGGTCGCCCCGGCTTCCTGCATGTGGTAGCCGGAGATGGAGATCGAGTTGTACTTCGGCATGTGCTGCGAAGTGTAGGAAAAGATGTCGGAGATGATCCGCATCGACGGCTGCGGCGGGTAGATGTAGGTGTTGCGGACCATGAACTCCTTGAGGATGTCGTTCTGGATGGTCCCCGCGAGCTGCTCCGGCTTCACCCCCTGCTCCTCGGCCGCGACGACGTACAGGGCGAGCACCGGCAGCACCGCGCCGTTCATCGTCATCGACACCGACATCTTGTCGAGGGGAATCCCGTCGAAGAGCTGCCGCATGTCGTAGATGGAGTCGATGGCGACGCCCGCCATGCCGACGTCGCCGGAGACGCGCGGGTGGTCGGAGTCGTAGCCGCGGTGGGTGGCCAGGTCGAAGGCGACCGAGAGGCCTTTCTGGCCGGCGGCGAGGTTGCGCCGGTAGAAGGCGTTGGACTCCTCGGCGGTGGAGAACCCGGCGTACTGGCGGATGGTCCACGGCTGGTTGACGTACATCGTCGGGTAGGGCCCGCGCAGGAAGGGCGCGATGCCGGGGTACGTGCCCAGGAAGTCCACATCGGACAAGTCGGCGGCGGTGTAGACCGGCTTGACGCCGATGCCCTCGGGCGTCTCCCAGGCCAGCGCGTCCGGGCCCTTGCCGGTGGCTTCCTGCACGGCCTTGACCCAGGCGTCGCGGTCGGCCGGCTCGGGCGAACCGAGGCCGACGTCGGCGAAGTTCGGGATGGTCATCGCGAAACTCCCAGCTTGGCGTGCAGACCGGTCAGGACTTCGAGTGCGTCGCACCCGGCGAAGATGGTGCCGTCGACGCCGTCGAACTCGCCCTTCCCGGCCAGGAGGACGTGGTCGGCTCCCAGTGCGGCCGCCACCTCGGCGGCCTGCGCCGCGTAGGCGTCGTCGGTGCCGCAGAGGCAGGCGATCCTGGCGCCGGACGCGCGGAACGCACCGGGCAGGTCGTCGGTCGCGCCCGGGTTGACGGCCTCGATCCCGCCCGCCTGGAAGAGGTTGGCGGCGAAGCCGGCCCGCGCGGTGTGCGCGGCGGCCGGGCCGAGCGTGGCCAGAAAGATCTTCGGCCGCTCACCGTGCTCGGCCAGGTAGGCGTCGGACGCGTCGCGCAGGGCCTCGAAGCCTTCGGCGTACCGGTGCCGCGGCAGCCCACCTTCCACAGTGGACTCCACAGGCGCCCTGACCACCGGCTTCTCGGCCAGGTTCGGGAACTCGCTGACACCGGTGAGCGGGTCGCGCCGGGTGGCGATCCGCTTCGCGCGCTTCTCCCACGTCTCGGCGAGCCGCCCGGCCAGCGCGCCGGACGACAGCTCGGCGACCAGGCCGCCCGCGCCCTCGATGGCGGTGAACTCGGCCCAGGCGACGTGCGCGAGGTCGTCGGTGAGCTTCTCGACGTACCAGGAGCCGCCCGCCGGATCGGCCACGCCGGCCAGCTTGGACTCCTCCAGCAGCACGGCGTGGGTGTTGCGGGCGATCCGCGCGGAGAAACTGTCAGGGCGGCCGATCGCGGCGTCGAACGGCAGCACCGTGACCGCGTCCGCGCCGCCGACACCCGCGCCGAAGCAGGCGACCGTCGTGCGCAGCATGTTCACCCAGGGATCGCGCCTGGTCAGCATCGACGGCGACGTCACGACGTGCTGGCGCATCGGCGAAGAGAAGCCGCACACCTCGGCGACGCGGGCCCACAGGCGGCGGGCCGCGCGCAGCTTCGCGATGGTGGAGAACTGGTCGGCGGTCGCGGCGATCCGGAACTCCAGCTGGCCGGCCGCGGTTTCGGCGTCGAGGCCCGCGTCCGTCAGCGAACGCAGGTAGGTGACGCCGGCGGCGACGAGCGCGCCCAGCTCCTGCGCGTCCGACCCGCCCGCTTCGTGGAACGGCAGGCCGTCGGCGACGATCGTGCGCACCTTCGGGTACTTCCCGGCGACACGCGCGGCGAGCGCGGCGGCCGGTTCGAGCACGGCGGCCGAGCCGGTGCGCGCCGCGAGCCCGATCGGGTCGGCACCGAGCACCGCGGTGGCTTCGCTCGCCGGGATCTCGCGTTCGTCGAACAGCGCCAGCAGCTCCGAAGCAGCCTCTTCGTACGAAGCACCCGCGTCCAGCACGACCGGCGCCAGGTCGAGGTAGACCTCGTTGAGCGCGTCGGCGATCGACGCGGGCGGGACGGACAGCCAGATCGACGTCACGCCGCCTTCGAGGTCGGCGAGGATCGCGCGGTTGACCTCGCGGGCGTCGTCACCGGTGAACCGGGCCCGGACGTCCCAGCCCGTGCTGATCCGGCCGTCCGGGCGGGACCCGCGCACGAACGGCGGCAGTCCCGGGAACCCGGTTTCGCCGGGTACGTCTTCGGCCGTGTACAGCGGCTGGATCTCGATCCCGTCGTAGGTCCGCGTGACGAGCTTGCTCTCGGGGGCGCCCGAGAAGCCCGTGGGGTCTCCGGGCAGCTTGCCGCTCTTGCGCAGGACCCCGGCCACGAGCTCCTGCCACTGCTCGCGCGTCGCCTGCGGGAACTCGGCCGCGAGATCGAGGTCGGAGATCGGCGCTGACTCCGGACCGGCCACTTCAGTCATACCCAGTGATGGTAGAGGCACCGGCCGCGTCCGACCTGTGACTCTAGTCGCGCCCCTAGGCAGCCAAGGGTGAGCCGGGTACGACACAATCAGGGGGTGCCCCCCTCCAGCGAAGAGACACGACTGGTCGCCGGTCGCTACCGGCTGCGCTCGGTGCTGGGTTCGGGGTCGATGGGCACCGTCTGGTCGGCCTACGACGAGTTCCTGCATCGGCAGGTGGCCGTCAAGGAGATGAAGGTGCCGCCGGGCATCCCCTCTTCGCAGGCCGACGAGCTGCGGGAGCGGACGCTGCGCGAGGCCCGCGCGATCGCCGTCCTCTCCCACCCGAACGTGATCATCCTGCACGACGTCGCCCGCGAGGACGACCAGCCGTTCGTGGTGATGGAGCTGCTGCCCTCGCGCAGCCTGGCGCACATCCTGCGCGACCACGGGCCCCTGACCGTCGGGCAGGCCGCCGCGGTCGGCATCGCCGTCGCGTCCGCGCTCGAGGCCGCGCACGCCGCCGGGATCACCCACCGCGACGTCAAGCCGGGCAACGTCCTGGTCGCCAGCGACGGCCGGATCAAGCTGACCGACTTCGGCATCGCGCGCAACGTCTCCGAAGCCACCATGACCCGCACCGGGATCATGCTGGGCTCCCCCGCCTACATCGCGCCGGAGGTCGCCTCCGGCGGCGCGGTCGTCCCGGCCGCCGACCTCTGGGGTCTCGGCGCGACGCTGTTCGCGGCGGTCGAGGGCGCGCCGCCGTACGACGCCGACGGCGATCCCCTGGAGACCGTCGGCAAGGTCGTCAACGGCAAGGTGCCCAAGCCGAAAGCCGGGCCGCTCGCCGACGTCATCTCCGCGCTGATGAAGAAGGAGCCCGGCGACCGGATCACCCTGCGCGAGGTCCGCCACCGGCTCTACCCGCTGCAGTCGAAGACGCCGCTCGACCTGTTCGGACCCGAGCTGTTCCGCACCCCGGACGGCAAGAAGACGTCCGCGCAGCCGGACGCGACCGACACGCAGGTGATCAAGACCGTCCTGCCCCAGAAGGCGGAGAAGAAGGCCGAGGGGTCGAGCAGCGAGCTCGCCACCGACCCGGGCCCGCTGCCGTTCCTGCGCCCGCCCGCCCCGGCGCCGGCACCCGCGCCTTCGCCGGAACCGGCGACGCTGTTCGTCGCGCCGCCGCCGCGACCGGCCGGCCGGCGCACCGCCCGCGCGAGCGCCGTGCTCGTCGCCGTGGCGATCCTGCTCTTCCTGCTGGCCGCGGGCGGCGGGTTCGCGCTGGCCAGGACGGTCGGCGGGCAGTCACTGCTGCCCCCGGCGGCCGAACCGGCGAGCACACCGAACGGGCCCACCCGGGTGCCGCCGCCGACGCTGGTGCACCAGACCGGCAACGGCAGCGCCCTGAACAACGACGGCGGGCAGTACGGCCTCGACGTGCCGGAGGGCTGGCAGCGGTTCGTCGCCCCGCACAACACCAAGTTCGGGCTGAGCCTGGCCGTCCAGTACGTCTCGCCGGACGGGCGCCGGTCCCTGCGCCTGGAGCGGCTGGCGAAGTACTTCGACCAGTTCGACAGCTACGAGGACTACCTCGGCTGGCTGCGGGGGTCCTACCAGGGCAGCGAGCTCGAGCTCTTCGCGCCGTCGAAGTCGGCCGACGGCAAGAGCGCCACGGTGACCTACCGCTTGGCCGAGGGCGGCGCGGCGGTCAAGGGTGACGGCAGCGGGGGCACCCGAGTGACGTTTGTGAAGCTGGTCCAGGCCGGCTTGAGCCTGTGGATCCTGTCGGTCACCGTGCCGGCCGAGCAGGAGTCCGCGGGCCAGGTGGACGTCTTCGACCGCGTGGCACCCACGCTGCAGGTTTCGGACTAAGGCGCCCGGTTCAGCACCTCGAAGGACACGGACTCCTGCGCGAGGTGGCGCAGGCCCGTGAAGATCCGGTCGCCCAGGACCGTGGCGACCAGGCCGGCCTCGATGATCTTGTCGAACGACGTCAGCCCCGTCACGACCTCGACGTCCAGCTTCGCCACGCGCAGCGCCAGCACGCAGTACTCGTCCAGCCGCTCGGCGAGCTTCTCGTGTCCGAGCTCCTTCGCCGTCGCGAGTGCGGCGATCAGGTTGCCGATCGCCCGGTTCTCCGATCCGTGCCACTTCCAGCCGTGGCGTTGGGAGAGGTCCTGCAGGAGCGCGGTCGCCCACTCGGCGGCTTCGTCGGACACCTTCGGCGGGTCGCCGGCCAGCTCTTCCTGGACGACGCCCATCGTCTCGTGCGGGGTGGCGTTGCCGTCGATCGCCTGCAGGACGGCGCCGACCGACGCCAGCGGCAGGCCGCCGACCTCCGTCAGTGCCTTGACCAGCCGGAGCCGCTGGACGTGCTCCGCCGAGTACCGCGCCTGGTTGGGGCTGGTGCGCTCGCCCGGCGGGAGCAGGCCTTCGCGCAGGTAGTACTTGACGGTCGCGACCGGCACCCCCGATTCGGCGCTCAGTTCGGCCATCCGCATGCGCATCCGCTCCGATCCCAGGGTCGGCCTCCGGGACAACCCTGACGACTTCCCAGTATGGATAGTTTAACTTCCCATAACGGAGAGCATGACTATCCGTTCTGGGAGGAACCATGACCATCCTTGCCGACGTCCGGAGCAGAACGCGCGGGTGGCACCGGCCGTCCGCGCTGGCGGCCGCCACCTTCGGGGTGATCGCGGTGCTGTGCGTCGCCGCGCTGCTCGTCGACCAGCGGACCCTGGCCGGCGCCCCGATCTGGGCGAAGCCGCTCAAGTTCGCCATCTCCGGCGCGCTCTACTTCGCCACCTGGAGCTGGCTCGTCTCGCTGCTGCCACGGTTCCGGCGCACGGCGGGCTGGTTGACGAACTTCCTGGTGCTGATCTTCGCCCTCGAGTACGTGCTGCTCGTGTTCCAGGCCGCGCGCGGCCGGGCGAGCCACTTCAACAACGCGACCCCGCTGGACGCCACCATCTACAGCGTCATGGGCAAGATGATCATCGGCCTGTTCGGCGCGACGCTGGTGCTGACCGTGCTGGTGATGGTCACGAAGATCGACGACCGGGCGAGCTTCTGGGCCGTGCGCGCCGGCGCCGTCTTGTCGCTGGCGGGGCTCTCGCTGGGCATCCTGATGACGAACCCGACCGCGCAGCAGCTCGCGCAGTGGAAGACGGGCGGCACCCCGGACATGGTCGGCGCGCACACCGTCGGGCTCGCCGACGGCGGCCCCGGCCTGCCGATCCTCGGCTGGAGCACGGTCGCCGGCGACCTGCGGATCCCGCACTTCGTCGGGATGCACGCGCTGCAGCTGCTGCCGTTGCTCGCCATCGCGCTGACGGCGCTGGCCCCGCGCTTCGCCCGGCTGCGCGACGACGTCGTCCGCACGCGGCTCGTCCTGGTCGGCGCGGCCGGGTACGCGGGGCTGACCGCGCTGGTCACCTGGCAGGCCCTGCGGGCGCAGTCGATCGTGCACCCGGACGCGACGACGCTGGGCGCGTTCGCGGTCCTGGTGGCCGCCGTCGGGCTGGGCTCGTGGGCCGCGGTGCGTGTCCGATGACCCTCTTCGGCCTGGCGTTCCCGCTCGCGGCGCCGTTCTGGGCGTTGCTGATCCTGGCGCCGAAGTGGCGGTGGACGGCGCGGATCATGGCGTCGCCGTGGGTGCCGCTGCTGCCGCTCGTCAGCTACTTCGCGCTCGTCGTGCCCCACCTCGGCGAGTGGGGACAGGCGATGCTCCGGCCCGACCTCGGCGTCCTGCAGGCGATCCTGGCGACGCCGTGGGGTGCCGGGCTCGTCTGGGCGCACCTCATCGCGTTCGACCTGTTCATCGCGCGGTGGATGTACTTCGAGGCGAGGGCCCGGGAGATCTCGCCGTGGCTCGTAAGCCCGATCCTGGTGCTGACGATCTTCCTTTCGCCGTTCGGCCTGGTGGTGTTCCTGGTGGTGCGGAGCGTCCGGATACGCTCCCTCGCATGAGTGA
Organism: Amycolatopsis sp. NPDC028719; assembly: GCF_055565395.1. Lineage (NCBI taxonomy): Bacteria > Bacillati > Actinomycetota > Actinomycetes > Pseudonocardiales > Pseudonocardiaceae > Amycolatopsis > Amycolatopsis sp. NPDC028719. The sequence continues at coordinate 876 of NZ_JBVHUL010000012.1, read as the reverse complement.
ACACGAGGCCGCGGCCGCCATCGCCAAGCGCACCGGCGTGGACGCGCACGACATCGCGGTGGTCCTGGGATCGGGCTGGCGCCCGGCGGCGGACGTCATCGGGGAGTGCGAGACGGAGATCCCGTTCGCCGAACTGCCCGGCTTCACCACGCCCGGCGCGGTGGGCCACGGCGGCACCATCCGCTCGCTGAAGGTCGGGGACAAGAACGTCCTGGTGCTGCTCGGGCGGACGCACTTCTACGAGGGCAAGGGCATCGACCCGGTGGTGCACAACGTGCGCACCGCGGCGGCCGCCGGCGTCCGGACGGTGCTGCTGACGAACGCGGCGGGCGGGCTGCGCCAGGGTTTCCGGGTGGGGCAGCCGGTGCTGATCTCCGACCACCTGAACCTGACCGCGCGCTCACCGATCGTCGGCGCGAACTTCGTCGACCTGACCGACCTGTACTCGGCGCGGCTGCGGAAGATCGCGCAGGAGATCGATCCGTCGCTGGAGGAAGGCGTCTACGCGGGCCTGACCGGGCCGCACTTCGAGACGCCGGCGGAAATCCACATGCTGCGCACGCTGGGCGCGGACCTCGTCGGCATGTCGACGGTCCTCGAGGCCATCGCGGCCCGCGCGGCCGGCGTCGAGGTGTTCGGCCTGTCGCTGGTGACGAACCTGGCCGCCGGGATGACCGGCGAGCCGCTGAACCACCAGGAAGTCCTGGAAGCGGGCCGCGCGGCCGCGACGCAGATGGGCACCCTGCTGCGCGAGCTGGTCACCCGCGCCTGACCCGAGCGCCCCAATGTGGCCTTGGTTGCGTCTGACGCACCCAAGGCGGCCTTCGGTGCGTCAGACGCACCGAAAGCCACACTGGGGTGCTTTCAGACAGGGTC
>NZ_JBVHUL010000011.1:0-355143 GCF_055565395.1 Amycolatopsis sp. NPDC028719 | reverse complement strand
AATTAATGCTCTCAAAGGAACCTCATACGAGGTTCAATACATAAGCTCTACTGGCTTAGTTCACTAGCACACTGTTGAGTTCTCAAGCAACACACTCGGAATCCACCCGCTTTATCGGCGGCTGAAACTCTCGGCGATTGTTTCAAGCTTTGTTGTTCCGAGACCGACGCCTCGGTTCAGGACCACCCACTCTACCACGTTCGTGGGAGCTTGGTTCGTGGCCCCGGCGGCCGCCCGGTTTCCCTGGCGACTTGGAGAACTTTACATGCCCCGGAACGGCCTCGCACAGGGGGGTCCCCTTTCTTCGCGCCAGGCCCCTGACCTGCGTCGATCAACCGACCTGGGGCTGCCCGCGGGTCGCGACGACCGTCAGCGCGACGAGCGCGGCCGACAGCACCGCGGCGACGTGGATCGGCGCCCGCGTGAACGACGCGGCGACGACGAGCACCGCGGTCACCGGGAAGCCGATGGCGATCGGGCGGCACTCGTTGGTCGGCCCGATGTGCAGCAGCCACACGCTCAGCAGGAAGATCGCGACCGGCAACGTCGTCGGCAGCGCGGCGGCCACCCCGCCGAGGCCGTGCAGCGTCCCCGTGTCGTAGGCGACCGCCACCTCGAGCCCCGCCCCCACGGCCGCGGCGGAGGCGAAGATGAAGTAGTGGCCGTAGCCCCAGCTCATCGACGTGAACATCGTCGGCCGGCGGACGAGCCGCGCGTGTCCCGGCCGGTCGAAGTACAGCCACCACATCGAGAACACGAGCACCAGGCCGGCCGCGGCCAGCGAGATCAACGCGCCGAGGTGCTCGGCTTCGGCCGTGCCCTCCTTGATCGCGGTCGTCGCGCTGAGGATGACCTCGCCGAGCACGATCAGCGTGAACAGGCCGTACCGCTCGGCGATGTGGTGCGGGTGCCACGTGGTGCCGTGCCGCCTCTCCGCCCAGACCGGCACGGCCATCTCCAGCACCGCGAACACGACGAAGGCGATCACCCGCACTCCGTGCGGCAGCCACAGGTAGGAGACCCACAGCACCTGGACCGCCGCGATCCCGGCGGCGTAGCGCAGCGCGGCGGGCCGGCACCCGGGGTCCGACCGCGCGGCCCGCAGCCACTGGAACACCAGCGCGAGCCGCATCAGGACGTACCCGATGACCATCAGCCGGAAGTCGCCCTCGAACGCGCTCGACACCGCCGCCGCGACGGTCAGCCCGCCGGCGATCTGCACGAGCGTGGCCAGCCGGTACGGGACGTCGTCGGTGTCGAACGCCGAGGCGAACCAGCTGAAGTTCAGCCAGCCCCACCAGATCGCGAAGAACACCATGGCGAACGACGAGACGCCGTGGGCGGCGTGGCCCTCGGCCAGCGCGTGGTGCAGCGACGCCGCGGCCTGCCCGACGGCGACCACGAAACAGAGGTCGAACAGCAGTTCCAGGGGCGTCGCGACGCGGTGGTGCTCACTGCTGTCGCGCGACCGCATCGGCCGGTACCAGACCCGGAGCCGGTTCCCCGGCCGCGACGGCTGCTCGGTCATCGAAGCTCCTGCGCTCGTGCCTGTCGGACGCGGTCATCCCAACATGATCACGAGCCGGGTGGAAGCACGACACGAGGTACGGGTGGGCCCGGTTCCCCCTCACCCGGGCCCACCCGCTGCCGTCACGCGCCGGCAGCCGCCGATGGGCATCCCTTCCGCGGTTGCCGGACGGTCCCCCGCGGACGCCGACAACGCACAGGATGGAAGGTGACCGAGTGTGTCCATTCCCTCGAACTCCGGACGCCTCGATCGCTCGTGCCGGTCACCCCATCCCCGGGTGGCCGACCGATTGCCACTGTCGGTAGCCGAAGCCGCGCAGTGAAGGCTCCATAAGATCTACCCGGTTGCTCTGCGTAGCACCAGTGTCTTTCCGTGCTCGTCACTCGGATGGAGCATCGCCACTTTGCCGAAAGTAGTGTCTCAGCCTCGATGGACGTCCGCGGCGGTCGTTTCGGCCTTCCGGGTCTCCTGATCCTGCTCGGAAGATTGCGCACGGTGGCGCCGCGCCCGGAGTTCGGCGATCGCGAGGGCCAGCGCGGTGCACGTCAGACCGGCCGCGCAGCACAGCGCGACGGTGAGCGCGAGCGGGTAGTCCGTCGCCGAGCCGACGACGGTGCCGAACACCGACGCGAGCACGGCCGTGCCGATCGCGGTGCCGATCCGCTGACCGGTCTGCAGTGCGCCGCCCGCGACCCCCGCCATCCGGACCGGCACGCACTCCAGCGTCAACGTCGTGTTCGGCGAGATCACCATGCCGCCGCCCACCCCCGCGAACGCCAGCGGCAGCGCGAACGCCCACCCGGACGCCGACGGCGGGACGAGCTCGGCGAGCAGCGCGACGGCGAGCAGGCCCACCGCGACCATGGCCAGCCCGGTCACGGTCAGCCGCCGGCCGTAGGTCGGCACCAGCCGCCCGGCGACGGCCGCGGACACCGCCGAGCCGACCGCGAACGGCGTCACCGACAGCCCGGACTGCAGCGGTGTGTAGCCGAGGCCCTGCTGGAAGAACATCGCGAAGACCAGCCAGATCCCCGCGAACCCGCAGAAGTAGAGCGCGCCGACCGCGGCACCGGCGGAGTACCCCGGCGTTCCGGTGAACAGCCGGGTGTCCAGCAGCGGCGACCGGCCGCGCCGGACCACCGAGCGTTCCCAGCGCACGAACGCGTACCCGAACACCAGCGCGACGACGAACATCCACCACAGCCGGGCGGGGCCGTCGGAGTCGGATTCGATGACCGGCAGCAGCACGCCGAGCACGGCGACCGCGAGCAGGACGATGCCGAGGAAGTCGATCTCCGAGCGCACCCGGATCTGTTTCTTCTCACTGCGCGGCAGCAGCCGCAGGGCCAGCGCGAACGCGAGGACGCCGATCGGCACGTTGACGTAGAACACCCAGCGCCAGCCGTCCTGTGCGCCGAAGACGGCGAGGATGACCCCGCCGAGGATCGGCCCGACGGCGGTCGAGATCCCGACGACGGCGCCGAACATCCCGAACGCGCGGCCGCGCTCGGCGCCGCGGAAGAGGTCCTGGATCAGCCCGGTGTTCTGCGGGGTCAGCATGCCCGCGGCCATGCCCTGGGCGAGGCGCGCGATCACGAGCGTCGTCTCGTTCGGCGCGGCTCCCGCGAGCGCGCTCGTGACGACGAACGCGGCGAGGGCGCCTAAGAACATGGTCCGGCGGCCGAACGCGTCGCCGAGCCGGCCGCCGGTGACCAGGACCAGGCCGAACGCCAGCGCGTACCCGGAGACGACCCAGCGGATGCCGCCGCTGCTCGCGTGCAGCCCGGACTGCATCGACGGCAGGGCGACGTTGACGATGCTGACGTCGAGCAGGCCCATGAACCCGGCCGTCAGCGAGACGGCGAGCGCTTTCCAGCGGCGGGGGTCGGGTTCGTAAGTCATCCTGTCCAGCAAACACGAAGGGCGGGACCCGCGCGCGTTGTCCGCCGCGGTCCCGCCCGTTTCGTACCGAACCTACGTACTTGCGGTGATTCCTCGGATGCCCTTGAGCTCGCCGATCAGCATGGAGCTGACCTTCACCGGGTAGTCGTGGAGCGCGAACACCGTCTGGTTCCGGCCCACCAGCTTGAGGTGGACCATCGTTTCACCCTTGTGGGCGAGCAAAGTGGACCGCAGTTCGCTCACGACCGACTGGTCGATCTTCTCCGCCGCGGCGAGCAGGACCAGCGGCGGCTCGTCGTCGCCGTTGCCCGTGCCCACCTCGGACAGGTCCAGCGTCGCGAGGCCGCCGCCGAAGATCGACATCTTGTCTTCGCGCCAGTTGACCCGGCCCTTGACCAGCACCGCGTTGTCCTCGATCAGCTCGCTCGCGAACAGCGCGTACGACTTCGGGAAGAAGAGCACCTCGAGGGAGGCGTCCATGTCTTCGACCGTGCAGATCGCCCAGGGCTCGCCCTTCTTGTTGACGCGCCGTTCGAGCGAGGTGATCAGCCCGGAGATGACGATCTCGCCTTCCCGCGGCGGATCGGCGAGGATCCCGGCGATCGGCTTCGGGGCGTGCTTGCGCAGGATCCGCTCGGCGCCGTCGAGCGGGTGCGCCGAGACGTACAGGCCGAGCATCTCGCGCTCGTAGGCGAGCAGCTGCTTGCGCGGGTACTCCTCCTCGCCGAACCTCAGGTGCGCGAGCGGCGACGACGACGGGGCCGCCTCGCCCTCGTCCCCGCCGAAGCCGAACAGGTCGAACTGGCCCATCGCCTCCTGGCGCTTGAGCGGGACGACGGCTTCGACCGCGTCTTCGTGGACCTGGATCATCGACAGCCGCGTGTGGCCGAGCGAGTCGAACCCGCCCGCCTTGATCAGCGACTCGATGACCCGCTTGTTGCAGACCACGAGCTCGGACTTGTCGAGGAAGTCGGTGAAGGAGGCGTACTTGCCCTTCTCCGCGCGCGTCTTGATGATCGACTCGACGACGTTCGCGCCGACGTTGCGGACGGCACCCATGCCGAAGCGGATGTCGTCCCCGACGGCCGCGAACCGCAGGGCCGACTCGTTGACGTCCGGCGGGAGCACCTTGATGCCGAGGCGGCGGCACTCGGACAGGTAGACCGCCGACTTGTCCTTGTTGTCGCCGACCGAGGTGAGCAGGGCCGCCATGTACTCGGCCCGGAAGTTCGCCTTGAGGTAGGCGGTCCAGTACGAGATCAGGCCGTACGCGGCCGCGTGGCTCTTGTTGAACGCGTAGCCGGCGAACGGGAGGATCGTGTCCCAGAGCGCCTTGACGGCCTCGGCGGAGAACCCGCCCGGGACCAGGTCGCTGGCCTTCATCCCGGCCTCGAAGCCCTCGTACTCGAGGTCGAGGACTTCCTTCTTCTTCTTGCCCATCGCGCGGCGGAGCACGTCCGCGCGCCCCATCGTGTACCCGGCCACCTTCTGGCCGATGTGCATGATCTGCTCTTGGTACACGATCAGGCCGTACGTGTCGGCCAGGATCTCCCGCAGCGGCTCGTCGAGCTCCGGGTGGATCGGCTTGACCTTCTGCCGGTTGTTCTTCCGGTCGGCGTAGTCGTTGTGCGCGTTCATGCCCATCGGGCCGGGGCGGTACAGCGCGCCGACCGCGACGATGTCGTCGAACACCGTGGGCTCCATGCGGCGCAGCAGGTCACGCATGGGGCCGCCGTCCAGCTGGAACACGCCGAGCGTGTCGCCGCGGGCCAGCAGCTTGTACGTCTCGGGGTCGTCGATCGCCAGGGTGTCGAGGTCGATGTCGATCCCGCGGTTGGTCTTGATGTTGTCGATCGCGTCACCGATGACGGTGAGGTTCCGCAGGCCGAGGAAGTCCATCTTCAGCAGGCCGATGGCCTCGCACGACGGGTAGTCCCAGCCGGTGATGATCGAGCCGTCGTCACGCTGCCACAGCGGGATCGCGTCGGTCAGCGGGTCGCAGGACATGATGACCGCGCAGGCGTGCACGCCGGCGTTGCGGATCAGGCCTTCGAGGCCGCGGGCGGTCTCGAAGATCGTCTTGCACTCTTCGTCGGTCTCGACCAGGGCGCGGACCTCGGCGGCCTCGCCGTAGCGCTCGTGCTTCGAGTCGACGATGCCCGAAAGCGGGATGTCCTTCGCCATGATCGGCGGGGGCAGCGCCTTGGAGATCTTGTCCGCGATCGCGTAGCCCGGCTGCCCGAAGTGGACGCGGGCGGAGTCCTTGATCGCGGCTTTGGTCTTGATGGTGCCGAACGTGATGACCTGGGCGACCTTGTCCGAGCCGTACTTGTCGGTCGCGTACCGGATCATCTCGCCGCGCCGGCGGTCGTCGAAGTCGATGTCGATGTCGGGCATCGAGACGCGCTCGGGGTTCAGGAACCGCTCGAACAGCAGCTTCTGCGGGATCGGGTCCAGGTTGGTGATACCCAGGACGTACGCGACCAGCGAACCGGCCGCCGAACCACGGCCGGGGCCGACCCGGATGCCGACCTTGCGGGCGTAGCTGATGAGGTCGGCGACGATCAGGAAGTAGGCCGGGAAGCCCTTCCCGATGATGACGTCGAGCTCCTTCTCGATCCGCTCGGGGTACCCCTCGGGCGGGCCGTCCGGGAAGCGCCACTTCAGGCCCTTGGCGACCTCTTCGCGCAGCCAGCCGCCCTGGTCGTAGCCCTCCGGCACCTCGAAGAACGGCAGCCGGTCCTTGTGCGAGTAGACCTCTTCGTAGGACTCGACGCGCTCGGCGATCATCAGCGTCGTGTCGGCCGCGCCGGGGACTTCCTTGTCCCAGTACTCGCGCATCTCGGCGGCGGACTTGAGGTAGTAGCCGTCGCCGTCGAACTTGAAGCGGGTCGGGTCGTTGAGGGTCTTGCCGGCCTGGACGCACAGGAGCGCCGAGTGCGTGTCCGCCTGGTCCTTGGTGACGTAGTGCGAGTCGTTCGTGGCGATCGGCTTGAGGTCGAGCAGGCGGCCGACCTCCAGGAGGCCCTCGCGGACCGACCGCTCGATCGGCAGGCCGTGGTCCATCAGCTCGAGGAAGAAGTTGTCGGCGCCGAAGATGTCCTTGTAGTCGGACGCGGCCTGGATCGCCGCTTCCTTCTGGCCCAGCCGCAGCCGGGTCTGCACCTCGCCCGACGGGCAGCCGGTGGTCGCGATGATGCCGGTGTGGTTGTCCGCGATCAGCTCGCGGTCCATCCGGGGCTTGCGGTAGTAACCCTGCATGCTGGCCAGGGAGGACAGCTTGAAGAGGTTCCGCAGCCCGGTGGCGTTCTGGGCGAGCATCGTCATGTGGGTGTAGGCACCGGCGCCCGAGACGTCGCCGCCCTCGCCCAGCTCGTCGGAGCCGCGCTGGTTCGACTGGCCCCAGAAGACGGGCTTCTTGTGGAACCGGCTCTCCGGCGCGACGTAGGCCTCGATCCCGATGATCGGCTTGAGGCCGTGCTTCTTCGACTGCTGGTAGAACTCGTCGCCGCCGTACATGTTGCCGTGGTCGGTCATGCCGACCGCGGGCATGCCGAGGCGCGCCGCCTCCGCGAAGAGGGGGGCGATCTTCGCCGCACCGTCGAGCATCGAGTACTCGGTGTGGACGTGCAGGTGGACGAAGGAATCGTTCGACACCAGCGAAAACCTCCCCTAGGTGAATGGGACCGGCTGCGCCCGGGTCACTCACCCTAACCCGTGGCTCTCGCCGGGCGCGCACGCGCTCGCCGGGGTCGATTCTGCTCCTCGCGGGAGGTGTTCCGCCGCTGCGACGCGCCCCCTCTTCGGGCGGTGGTGAGCACGGCCACGCGCCGCTGCCGGGCGATCACTCGGGGGCGCCGGGGTGGGGCTGCCGGGTCCCCGCCAGGTCTGCGGAGTGGACCGGCACGCGGGCGGCGGGTCAGGTGAGCGGACCCGTCCCCGATGCAGTGAATGACCCATTCCTGGCGCCGGACGCAGTGAAAGGGTCATTCACTGCGTCCCGGCGGCCGCGCGCACCGGTGAGGTGAGCCACAGCCGCCCCGGCCCGCGTTGACACTCGCACCCCCGGCACCGAGCATTCCCCGCATGAACCTGTCTGACAGCCAGACAGCCGGACAAGGCGGTCCCCGGCGGATCAGCGCCATGGAAGCCGTGCTGGCCCACCTGCGGCGGCTGATCGAACGCGGGGAGTACCCCGTCGGCGCCAAGCTTCCCTCCGAAGCCTCCCTGAGCAGGGAGTTCGAGGTCAGCCGGTCGGTCATCCGGGAAGCTCTGCGCGGTCTGCAAGCCCTCGGCATGACCGAGTCCAAGACCGGCAAGGGCACCTTCGTGACCGCTGCCGGGCCCGCCGACAACCCCACCTTCGGGCCCTACTCCGCCCGCGACCTCATCGAGGTGCGCCGGCACGTCGAGATCCCCGTCGCCGGCTACGCGGCCCTGCGGCGCAGCCAGGACGACCTCGACCTGCTCGGTCACCTCGTCGAGCGGATGGACGCCGAGACCGACAACACCGCCTGGGTCGCGCTCGACTCGCTCTTCCACATCACCATCGCCCAGGCCTCGGGCAACCCCGTCTTCGGGAAGGTGATCGAAGAGATCCGGGACGCGCTGGCCCGCCAGTCCGCCTTCCTCAACCAGCTCGGCGGCCGGCGCGCGCGGTCGAACGCCGAGCACCGGGAGATCGTCACCGCGATCGAGAGCGGCTCCGAGCAGGACGCCGTCGCCGCCATGACCGCGCACCTCACGCACGTCGAAGCCACTCTCACCAGCATCGTGAACGGGGACCGGTGACCGAGCAGACCCCTACGGCTCCCGCCAACACCACCGACGCGGGCGACGCCGGCTACGCCAAGGCCCTCAAGCCGCGGCACGTGAACATGATCGCCATCGGCGGCGCGATCGGCACCGGCCTCTTCCTCGGCGCCGGCGGGCGCCTCGCGCAGGCCGGGCCGGCCCTCGCGATCGTCTACGCCGTCTGCGGGCTCTTCGCCTTCTTCGTCGTCCGCGCGCTCGGCGAGCTCATCCTCTACCGGCCGTCCAGTGGCGCCTTCGTCTCCTACGCCCGCGAGTTCATGGGCGAGAAGGGCGCGTACGTCGCCGGCTGGATGCACTTCCTCAACTGGTCGACCACCGGCATCGCCGACATCACGGCGATCGCGCTCTACGCGCACTTCTGGTCGTTCTTCTCGCCGGTCCCCCAGTGGGTGCTCGCGCTGATCGCCCTCGCCGTGGTCCTGACGCTGAACCTGGTCTCGGTGAAGCTGTTCGGCGAGATGGAGTTCTGGTTCGCCATCGTCAAGGTCGCCGCGCTCGTGCTCTTCATGCTCATCGGGATCTTCCTGCTGGTGACGCAGACGCCGATCGACGGCGCCGCCCCCGGCCCGCAGCTGATCACCGAGCACGGCGGGATCTTCCCCACCGGGCTGCTGCCGATGGTGCTGATCGTGCAGGGCGTGGTGTTCGCCTACGCCTCGGTCGAGCTGGTCGGCGTCGCCGCCGGCGAGACCGAGCACCCGGAGAAGATCATGCCGAAGGCGATCAACTCCATCATGTGGCGCATCCTCGTCTTCTACGTCGGGTCGGTCGTCCTGCTGGCGATGCTGCTGCCGTGGAGCTCCTACACCAAGGACCAGAGCCCGTTCGTCACCGTGCTCTCGCACCTGGGCGTGCCCGCGGCGGACAGCGTGATGAACCTGGTCGTGCTCACCGCGGCGCTGTCCAGCCTGAACTCCGGCCTCTACTCGACCGGCCGGATCCTGCGGTCGATGGCCAAGGCGGGCTCGGCGCCGAAGTTCACCGGCGTGATGAACCGCAACCACGTGCCCTACGGCGGCATCCTGCTCACCGCGTCGGTCTGCGTGCTGGGCGTCGGGCTGAACTACCTGGTGCCGAAGGAGGCCTTCGACATCGTGCTGAACTTCGCCGCGATCGGCATCCTCGCCACCTGGGCGATCATCGTGGTCTGTCACCTGCTCTTCGTCCGCAAGACCCGGCGCGACGGCCTCGAGCGGCCCGCGTTCCGGCTGCCGTTTTCGCCGTACACCGAGATCGCGACGCTCGTGTTCCTCGCCGCGGTCGTCGTGCTGATGGGCTTCGACGAGACCGGCCGGATCACCCTGCTGGCCCTGCCCGCGATCGCCGTCGCGCTGGTCGTGGGCTGGTTCGCGGCGCGCAAGCGGATCGACATGCGCGCGTTCGACGAGGAGGGCGTGTGAACCACGAACCGCTGGTCGAGCTGGTGCGCGACGGCCTGGTCGAAGGCGTGCACCACGGCTCCGCGATCGTGCTCGCCCCGGACGGCACCACGCTGTTCGCCGCGGGCGACCCGGACGCCGCGATGTACCCGCGGTCGACGGCGAAACCGGTGCAGGCCACGGCGATGGCCCGGCTCGGGCTGCGCCTGTCCCCCGCCGGGTTCGCCATCGCGGCGGCCAGCCACTCCGGCGAGCCGCCGCACCTCGACGCCGTCCGGGACGTCCTCGGCGGACGCTCCCCCGACGCGCTGGGCAACCCGGCCGGCTTCCCGTACGACCCGGTCGAGCGCGACCGCTGGCTCGCCGCCGGCCGCGTCCCGAGCCGGCTCGCGCACAACTGCTCCGGCAAGCACGCGGCGATGCTCGCCACCTGCGACCTGAACGGCTGGAGCACCGACGGCTACCTCGACCCGGCTCACCCGCTGCAACGCGCGATCGCCGCGACCGTCGAGGACCTGACCGGGCACGGCATCGAGCGGGTCGCGGTCGACGGCTGCGGCGCGCCCCTGTTCGCGACGACGTTGCGCGGGCTCGCCACGGCCATCGCGAAGATCGCCACGGCGGCGCCCGGCACCCCGGACCACCTGGTCGCCGACGGGATCCGCCGGCACCCGGACCTGGTCGGCGGCAGCCGCCGCGACGTCACCGCCGTCATGCGCGCGGTGCCCGCCCTGATCGCGAAGGACGGCTTCGAGGCCGTCCAGGTCGCAGCGCTGCCGGACGGCACGGCGATCGCGTTCAAGATCGCCGACGGCGGTGACCGGGCGCGCCTGCCCGTGCTGGCCGCGGCGCTGAAGCTCTGCGGCGTCGACGTACCACCCGGCCCGGAAAACCTGCGGGTGACCGGGAAATTTCTCGTGGGGAGCCTGTGATGACCACCCGCCGCGAACACGACCTGCTGGGCGACAAGGACGTCCCCGCCGGCGCGTACTGGGGCGTGCACACCGCACGAGCCCGGGAGAACTTCCCCATCACCGGCACCACGATCGCCGCGTACCCGCACCTGATCGAGGCCTTGGCTTCGGTCAAGGAGGCCGCGGCGCGCGCCAACGCCGAGCTGGGCCTGCTGGAACCCCGGATCGCCGACGCGATCGGAGAAGCCTGCCGCGAGATCCGCGAAGGCGCGCTGCACGCCGAGTTCGTCGTCGACGTCATCCAGGGCGGCGCCGGGACGTCGACCAACATGAACGCCAACGAGGTGATCGCGAACCGCGCCCTCGAACTGCTCGGGCACGCGAAGGGCGACTACCACGTCGTGCACCCCAACGAGCACGTCAACCTCGGTCAGTCGACGAACGACGCGTACCCGACCGCGGTCAACGTCGCGACGATCCTCGCCGTGCGCGGGCTTTCCGAGGCGATGATCGTGCTGGAGCGGGCGTTCGCCGCGAAGGCCGTCGAGTTCCACGACGTCCTGAAGATGGGCCGCACGCAGCTGCAGGACGCGGTCCCGATGACGCTCGGCCAGGAGTTCCGCACCTACGCGGTGATGCTGGGCGAGGACCGGCTGCGGCTGAACGAAGCCGTCGCGCTGCTGCACGAGATCAACCTGGGCGCGACCGCGATCGGCACCGGCCTCAACGCGGCGCCGGGGTACGCCGAAGCCGCCTGCCGCCACCTGCGCGAGATCACCGGGCTGCCGGTCGTCACCGCGGCGGACCTGATCGAGGCGACGCAGGACTGCGGTGCGTTCGTGCACCTGTCCGGCGTGCTCAAGCGGATCGCCGTGAAGCTGTCGAAGAGCTGCAACGACCTGCGCCTGCTGTCGTCGGGCCCGCGCGCCGGGCTCGACGAGATCACCCTGCCGCCGGTGCAGGCCGGGTCGTCGATCATGCCCGGCAAGATCAACCCGGTGATTCCCGAGATGGTGAACCAGGTCGCGTTCGAGGTGATCGGCAACGACGTCACCGTGACCATGGCCGCCGAGGCCGGGCAGCTGCAGCTCAACGCGTTCGAGCCGATCATCCTGCACGCGCTGTCGGAGAGCATCACGCACCTGGGCGCGGCCTGCCGGACGCTGGCCACGAAGTGCGTCTCGGGGATCACGGCGAACGCCGACGTCCTGCGCGGGTACGTCGAGAACTCGATCGGGCTGGTCACCGCGCTCAATCCGAGCATCGGCTACGCGGCCGCGACCGAGATCGCGAAGGAGGCCTTGGCGACCGGGCGCGGCGTCGCCGAACTCGTCGTCGAGAAGGGCCTGATCCCGGCCGAAGAGCTGGCGAAGCTGCTGCGTCCGGAACGGCTCGCCCGGGCGAACTGAGGTACCGTCGGATCCGGAAGGACCTACTCCACTTCGGAAGGCAGGCGCCCGTGCTGGACCGACTTGTCGACAAGATGCTCGGGCTGCCCCACGCCGAAGGCCCCAAGCCGGTCGTGACGCGCGACCTCACCGTGCCGATGCCCGACGGCGTCACCCTCCTGGCCGACCGGTACGCCCCGGCCGGGACGACGTCGGCTCCCGTGGTGCTGATCCGCACGCCATACGGCCGCAAGGGAATCCTGTCGAAGCTCTTCGGCGACACGTTCGCCCGCCACGGGCTGCAGACGGTCGTCCAGAGCACCCGCGGCTCGTTCGGCTCCGGCGGCGACTTCCGGCCCTTCCACCTCGAACGCGAGGACGGCGTCGCGACCGCCGAGTGGCTGCGCGCGCAACCGTGGTGCGACGGCACCATCGGCATGGCCGGCGCCAGCTACCTCGGGCACACCCAGTGGGCGGTCGGCCCCTACCTCGACCCGCCCCTGGCCGCGATGTGCCTCGGCGTCACGGCGTCGGAGTTCGTCTCGACGTTCTACCCGGGCGGCGTGCTCGCGGCGGACAACATGGTGTCGTGGTCGGCGATGATCGGCCGCCAGGAAGAACGCTTCGCCGCGCTGCCCAACCCACTGCAGAAGCGCAGGACGCGGAAGGCGATGTCGTTCCTGCCGCTGAGCCGCGCCGACGTCGCCGCGATCGGGAAGCCGGTGCAGTTCCTCCAGGACATCACCGAGCACTTCGTGCCGGACGACGACTACTGGTCCATGTCCGACCACAGCGCCGAAGTCGCGAAGCTGGACGTCCCGGTGTCGATGGTCACCGGCTGGTACGACCTGTTCGTCGGCTCGCAGCTGCGCGACTTCCGGATTCTCGCCGAAGCGGGCAAGGCGCCGCGGCTCACGATCGGGCCGTGGGCGCACGGCGAGCCCGCCAGCATGGGCCCGATGATCCGGGACCAGCTCGGCTTCCTGCGCGCGCACCTGCTCGGCGACCGGACGTTCCTGCAGCGTGCCCCGGTCCGGCTGTTCCTGCAGGGCGCCGGGACCTGGCTGGACTTCGAGTCGTGGCCGCCGCCGTCGACGGCGACCGCGTCCCACCTGCGGCCGATCGGCGGGCTCGGCGAACGGGCCGGCGACGGGGCGCTGCCGACGACGTTCACCTACGACCCGGCCGACCCCACGCCGGCGGTCGGCGGGCCGCTGCTGACCGGCGACTGGAAGCAGCGCGACAACCAGGAGGTCGAAGCGCGGCCGGACGTCCTGGTGTTCACCGGCGAGCCGCTGCCGTCGGACCTCGACGTCATCGGCGAGGTGACGGCGACCGTGCACGTGCGCACCGAGCTCCCGCACGCCGATGTCTACGTCCGGCTGTGCGACGTCGACGCCGGCGGGGTGTCCCGCAACGTGACCGACGGGATCCGCCGGCTGCGGCCGGGGTTCCCGGCCGCCGGCGCGGACGGCGTGGTGACGGCGGAGGTGACGCTGGATCCGACGGCCTACCGCTTCCGCCGCGGCCACCGGCTGCGGGTGCAGGTGGCGGGCGGGGCGTTCCCGCGGTTCGCGCGCAACCACGGGACCGGTGAGCCGATCACGTCGGCGGTGACCGGGAAGCCGAACCGGTTCGAGGTGTTCCACGACGCGGCCCGGCCGTCGAAGATCACGTTGCCGGTGTTCAGCAGCTGACCCCCGCCTCAAGGCGCCACTTTCGCCGAGAAAGCGGCGCTTCGAGGGCCCCAAAGCGGAGCTTTCCCTAGGAAAGATGCGTGGTTTGGGAAGGGAATCTCAGTATGTGGATGTGCGGTGGTGGGTGGTGACCCGGCCGTCGCCGTGCAGGACGTGCAGCAGCAGGGACGGCGGCCGCTCGTAGTCCAGCGGCCCGCCCTCGTCCCAGCCGCGGCCGGCGCCCGGCTCGACCGGCAGCAGCGACTGCGAAACCACGCCGGGCGCGATGCGGAGCGGCACGCCGGCGAACGTCGTCGACGCGCCGGTGTGCACGTGCCCGGCCAGCAGCGCCACCACGCGGGGGTGGCGGTTCAGGACCGAAGCCAGCCGCTCCTCCCCCGACTGCCGGATCGCGTCGACCAGCGGGACGCCGACCTCGACCGGCGGGTGGTGGAACGCCACGAACGCCGGGCCGTCACCGCCGGCGAGGACGCCGTCGAGCCACTCCAGCGTCTCGTCGGCCAGGAAACCCGCGCCACGGCCCGGGATCGTCGAATCGCACATCGCGAACAGGACGCCGCCGACCTCCCGCGCGTCGTCGATGGGTGCGTCGGACGGCGGCAGGCCCAGCAATCCCTCGCGGAACGCCGCCCGGACGTCGTGGTTGCCCGGGCACACCAGCACCGGCGCCGGGTGCTTCAGCAGCTCGGCGGCGCGCGCGTACTCCGACGGCGCGCCGTGGTCGGCGATGTCGCCGGTGACGACGACGGCGTCCACCGCGAGATCCGCCAGGTACCCCAGCACGGCGGCGACACGCTCCTCGGCGCGCGGTTCGTCATCCAGGTGCAGGTCGCTCAGGTGCGCGATGATCATCTTTCGTCCTTCCCCAGGTACGCCAACGCCTTCACCCAGTTGCGGACGAGCACGGCCGATGCGGCCGGCAGGTCCCCGTCCCGCAGGGCGGCGGCGATCCGGCGGTGCTCGCCGATGCTCTCCGCGGCACGGGCCGCCCCGCCGAAGTAGCAGGATTCGTAGCGCTTGAGCAGCGGCTTCGTTTGCCCGATCAGCCGCAGCAGGTGCGCGTTCGGGCAGCGGGACAGCAGCAGCGCGTGCCACCGTTCGTCCACTTCGGACAGATCTTCGCCGCGCTCCAGCGCCACGGCCATCTCGTCGGCGACGGCGTCGAGCGCGTCCGGCAGCCCGGCCAGCTCCAGTGGCGACGTCCAGCGCAGGGCGAGCGCCTCGAGCTCGGCGACGAGCGGGTAGAGGCGGCGGGCTTCGTCGGGGTCGAACGGCGGCACCAGGAACCCCCGGCCCGGCGCGGAGACGAGCAGCCCGCGGTCGGCGAGCCCGATCAGCGCCTCGCGCAGCGGCGTCCGGCTGACGCCCAGCTCGCGCGCCAGGTGCACCTCGTTGACGCGCGCGCCGGCGGCGAACCGGCCGTCCAGCACGCGGGTGGTGATCTCCTCGATGAGGTCGCTGCGCAGCGGCGTCCGGGCCATGGCGGCAGTATTGCATACAGAACGTCTCTACTGTATTCAGTTCACATGACCTTCGACGTCGACCGCGCCCGCCGTGAAACGCCCGGCTGCGCCGAAGTGGTCCACTTCAACAATGCCGGTTCCGCGCTCCCGCCGGCCGTCGTGACCGATACCGTCGTCGGCTACTTGCGCCACGAAGCGCTGGTCGGCGGCTACGAAGCGGCCGCCGAGGCGTCGGATCGCCTCGAGGCGGTGTACGCGTCGGCGGCGCGGCTCGTCAGCGGCGAGCCCGACGACATCGCGGTCACCGACAACGCGACGCGCTCGTGGCAGGCGGTGTTCTACGCGCTGCCGTTCCAGGCCGGCGACCGGATCCTCACTTCCCGTGCCGAGTACGCCAGCAACGCGATCGCGTTCCTCCAGGTCGCCAAGCGCACCGGCGCGGTCGTGGAGGTGATCGGCGACGACGAGTCGGGTCAGCTGGACGTCGAAGATCTGCGCCGGCGCGTCGACGGCGACGTCAAGCTGATCGCCATCAGCCACGTGCCCACCCAGGGCGGGCTGGTCAACCCGGCCGAGGCGGTCGGCGCGGTCGCCGAAGCGGCCGGCATTCCGTTCCTGCTCGACGCGTGCCAGTCGGCCGGGCAGGTCGATCTCGACGTCACGCGCTTGAAGTGCGACGCGCTTTCGGTGACCGGCCGCAAGTACCTCCGCGGCCCGCGCGGCACCGGCTTCCTCTACGTGCACCCGCGGCTGCGGGAGCGGCTCGAGCCCGCGATGCTCGACCTGCACTCGGCGGTCTGGACGTCGCCCACCGAGTACGTCGTCGACCCGACCGCCAAGCGCTTCGAGGTGTGGGAACGCGACTTCGCGGCGGTGTTCGGCCTCGGCGCGGCGATCGACTACGCGCTCGAGTGGGGCCTTCCCGCCATCGAAACGCGCGTCGCCTCACTGGCCGCCACCCTGCGCGCCCGGCTCACCGAAGCCGGAGCGCGCGTGCACGACACCGGCGCCCGCAAGTGCGGCATCGTCACCTTCAGCTTCGACGGCACCCCGGCCGCCGACATCAAGGCGCGGCTCGCGGCGGCGAACATCAACACGTCGATCTCGTCGCGGACGTCGGCCCAGTTCGACTTCACCGCGCGAGCCCTGCCCGACATGGTCCGGGCGTCCGTGCACTACTACAACACCGAGGACGAGATCGACCTGCTGATGCAGCAGATCGAGAAGCTGTGACAGGCGAGGCTCCGCCACCCGCCACCCAAACCGCTAGAAGGCGTTCACTCCGGTGAGCTCGGCCGACACCGTCCACAGCCGCTCGGCCAGCACCGGGTCGACCGCGTAGTCCTTGACGCCTTCGCGGCCACCGTCGGCGGGCGCGGGCTCGGCGATGTCGCAGTCTTCGAGGTAGACGCCGCCGAGGCCGTCGAGCTGCGGCGACGTCGCCGCCCAGACCTGCGTCGCCGCGCCCTCTTCGGGCGTCTTGGCGCCGCCGGTGACCTGCCCGGTCTCGTCGACCATGCCCGCGTCGACCAGTTCCTGGCGGTCCAGGTGCCGCACCAGATCGGTCAGGATCCGGCCGGGGTGCAGGGCGAACGCCCGGACACCGCGCTCGCGCGCGAGCTTGTCGAGCTGGACTGCGAAGAGGACGTTCGCCGTCTTCGCCTGGCCGTAGGCGAGCCACTTGTCGTAGCCCCGCTCGAAGTTCAGGTCGTCGAAGCGGACCGGGCCGTAGTGGTGGCCGCGCGACGACACCGACACGACGCGCGCGCCCGGGGCGAACGCCGGCCAGAGCCGGTTCACCAGGGCGAAGTGCCCGAGGTGGTTGGTCGCGAACTGCGCTTCCCACCCCGGCCCGACGCGCGTCTCCGGCGACGCCATGATCCCGGCGCTGCTGATGAAGATGTCGATCCCTCGCCCCGAAGCGAGGAACCGCTCGGCGAACGCGCGGACGCTGTCGAGGTCGGCGAGGTCCAGCTCGTCGACCTCGACGTTTTCGAAGCCCCGCAACGCTTCTTCGGCCGTGGCGCGGCGCCGGGCCGGGACGACGACGTGCGCGCCCGCCCGCGTCAGGGCCCGGGTCGTCTCGAGCCCGATGCCGGAGTAGCCGCCGGTGACGATCGCGAGCTTGCCGGTCAGGTCGATGCCGGCCAGGACCTCGGACGCCGTGCTGGTGGCGCCGAAGCCCGAGCCGATCTTGTGCTGTGCGGTGGTCATGCTTCCGACACTAGGAGCTGGAGTGAACTCCAGCGCAAGGTCAGTCCTTGAGCAGCTGCCGCGCGATCACGAGCTTCTGGATCTCGCTGGTGCCTTCGTAGATCCGGAACAGCCGCGCGTCGCGGTAGATCCGCTCGACCGTGACGCCGCGGACGTAGCCCATGCCGCCGTGCACCTGGACCGCGCGGTCGGCGACGCGGCCGAGCATCTCGGTGCAGAACAGCTTCGCCGACGACGGCCCGAGCTTGCGGTCCTCGCCGGAGTCGTACTTCGCCGCGGCTTCGTGCACCATCGCGCGCCCGGCCGCGAGCTCGGCGTGCGACTCCGCCAGCAGCGCCTGCACGAGCTGGTACTCACCGATCACCCGGCCGCCCTGACGCGCCGTCCGCGCGTACTCGACGGCTTCGGCGAGCGCGCGTTCCGCCATGCCGACGCACAGCGCCGCGATGTGCAACCGGCCGCGGGCGAGCGAGGCCATCGCGATGCCGAAGCCCTTGCCCTCCTCGCCGATCAGCGCGTCGGCCGGCAGCTCGACGTCGTCGAAGACCACCTCCGACGTCCACGCGCCGGCCTGGCCCATCTTGGCGTCGTGCGGGCCGACGGTGACGCCTTCCGCGCCGGCGGGCACCAGGAACGCGGAGATGCCGCGGCTGCCGGTGCTGTCGAGGTCCGTGCGCGCGAACGCGACGAAGACCTCGGCCAGGGGCGCGTTGGTGATGAACCGTTTGGTGCCCGAGAGGCGGTAGCGGTCGCCGTCGCGGACCGCGCGGCTGGTCAGCCCGCCCGGGTCCGAGCCGGCCTCGGCCTCGGTGAGCGCGAACGACGCGATCGCCTGGCCCGCGGCCAGCCGGGGCAGCCAGCGGGTGCGCTGGTCCGGCGTCCCGTAGTGCACGATCGCCTGGCCGGCGATGCCGTTGTTGGTACCGAACAGCGACCGGAACGCGGGCGTCGTGTGGCCGAGCTCGATGGCGAGCCGGACGTCCTCGGCCATGCCCAGGCCGAGCCCGCCGTACTCCTCCGGCAGCGCCCAGCCGAACAGGCCCAGCTCGGCGGCCTTGTCCCGGATTCCGGCGGGGATTTCGTCGCGCTCGTCGATTTCCGCCTCGCGCGGCACGACCTCCTTGCGCACGAACTCCCGCACCGCGCCGAGCACCTGCCCGAAAACCTCCGCGTCCATGCGGGCACGGTACCCGGATCGCGGCCCCCACGAACGCGCCCGGACGCGGTAGCTTGGGCCGATGCGCAAGCCGCTCACGGTTCTCGCCGCCGCCGCGCTGGCCGCGGTTCTGCTGCCCTCGCCCGCTTCCGCGACGCCGGGTAGTGGCGTCACCGGCACGATCCTGGCCCAGAAGACGATCGGCCACACCGACTACACGCTGCGGGAGATCACCGTCCAGCCCGGCGGCTACACCGGCTGGCACTTCCACGACGGCACGCTCTACGCCTACGTGAAGGCCGGGACGCTCACGCACAACCTGGCCGACTGCAGCATCGACGGCATCTTCGGCACCGGGCGCGCGTTCACCGAGCAGCCCGAACAGGTGCACATCGGCCGCAACCTCGGATCGACGCCGCTGGTGCTGGAAGTCCTGTACGTGCTCCCGGCGGGCAGCCCGCTGTCGGAGGACGCGCCCGACCCGGGCTGCGGTTTCTAGCTGGAGAACCAGCCCGCGGCGTCGAGCCGGTAGGCCGCGGGGCCGACGACCGCGCGCAGGTCGGTCTCGAGCGCGCTCATCCGCTCGGCGCCGACCGTGCGGGCCCAGTCTTTTCTCAGCTCGTCGAAGATCTCCGCGGACTTCGTGAGCGCGTCGACGCCGTGCGCGGTGAGCCGCACGATCTTGCGCCGCGCGTCGGCCGGGTCGTCGGCGCGCTCGGCGTACCCGAGCGCTTCGAGCCGTTCGACGGTCTTGCCCGCCG
This sequence comes from Amycolatopsis sp. NPDC028719, assembly GCF_055565395.1. Taxonomy (NCBI): domain Bacteria; kingdom Bacillati; phylum Actinomycetota; class Actinomycetes; order Pseudonocardiales; family Pseudonocardiaceae; genus Amycolatopsis; species Amycolatopsis sp. NPDC028719. The sequence goes on along the minus strand of NZ_JBVHUL010000011.1, from coordinate 335,926 downwards.
CCTGCTTGGAGACGCCGAGGCGGCGGCCGATCTCCGATGCCGTCGCGCCCTGGACGCCGATGGCCTGCATCGCGAAGCCGTACGACGGGCGGACGTCCGGGTGCCCGCGGCGCGCGAGCTCGGCGTGGAGGCGGTCGATGAGCGTGCGGAAGCCGCCGAAGAGCAGGAAGGGCAGCTCGTAGCCGGGCGAGTCGGTCATGACCCCTTGCCAAACTCGACAACCAGGTTTACGGTTTCGACAACCACGTTGTCGATACTACGTCTGGAGACGTCTTGTTCCCCGATCACACCCCGGAGTCTGCACCCCCGGCCGCGCGCCCGACGATGGCGGCCACCGCGAAGAAGTTCGGCCACGTCCCGCCGGCCGTCGCCCGGATGGCGACGTCACCGGAGACCCTGAACGGCTTCCTCAAGCTGAACGCGATCTTCGAGTCCACGACGCTGCCGGCGCTGGAGCGGGAAGTCCTGATCATGACGGTGGCCACGCGCAACGGCTGCCACGTCTGCGTCGCGATGCACACGGCCACCCTGCAGCGGCTGTCCGCTTCGCCGGAGCTGGTGGCGGCCCTGCGGGCGCAGTCGGAGCTGCCCTCGCCGCGGCTGGAGGCGTTGCGGACGTTCGTGCACACGGTGATGGACACGACGGGCGAAGTCCTCGCCGCCGCGCTCGAGGAGTTCGTCGCGGCGGGTTACACGGCCCGCAACGCTTTGGAGGTGGTGCTGGGTATCGGGACGTACACGCTGTCGACGTACGCGAACCGGCTCACCGGCGCGCCGCTGGACGACGCCTTCGCCGAACACGCCTGGCCCGCGGCGTGATCAGCGCGGGACAACGGTGGTGCCGGTCGCGTCGCCTTCGACGAGCACCCGGTAGGCCTCGGCGACCACGGCCACCGGCGTCCCGCGGCCGCCGTCCTCCCCCATCGCCTCGAGGGTTTCGCTGATCCAGCCGGGGCTGACCGCGTTGATCCGCGGCCCGTCCGGCAGTTCGGCGGCCACCGACCGGACGAAGCCCTCGAGGCTGGCGTTGACGAGCGCGCCGAGGCCGCTGCCCGGAATCGGCTCGGTGAACGTCCCGGCGGTGAGCGTGATCGAGCCGCCGGCGGGCAGGCGCTCCGCCGCGCGGCGGGCGAGCGCGACCTGGCCGAGCAGCTTGGCGCGCAGGTCGTCGAGCACCTGCGCGTCGGTCAGCTCGGCGAGCGGCCGCAGCGGCACGTTGGCGGCGCAGCACACGACGGCGTCGACCGGCTCGGCGAACAGCGCCTCGAGCGACGCGGGGTCGGCCAGGTCGGCCCGGACCGAGGAGGTGCGTGAGACGGGAACGAGGTCGTGTCGCGGTTCGAGGGCGGCGGCGACGGCCCGTCCGACGAGCCCGGTGGCCCCCAGCACGATGATCTTCACGTCCCCGACGCTAGCCGCATTCCGGCGGCCGCGAAAAAACTTTTCGCGGCCGTGTCCGGTCCCCGTCCGCGGCTCCGACCTCCCGGTGTTCGAACCCACGGAGAAGGAGTCACCATGGACAAGCCGGCCGGACGGCGGGAATGGCTGGGGCTGGCGGTGCTCGTGCTGCCCACCCTGCTCGTCGCGATGGACATGACCTCGCTGTTCCTCGCGTTGCCGCAGCTGAGCGCCGATCTCGGGGCGAGCGCCACCGAGCAGTTGTGGATCACCGACAGCTACGGCTTCGTCGTCGCCGGGTTCGTCATCACGATGGGCACCCTCGGCGACCGGATCGGCCGACGGCGGCTGCTGCTCACCGGCGGCGGCGCCTTCGGGGTCATCTCGGTCGTCGCGGCGTTCGCCACCAGCCCGGAGCTGCTCATCGTGGCCCGCGGCGCCCTCGGCATCGCCGGGGCGACACTGATGCCGTCGACGCTGGCCCTGATCACGAACATGTTCCGCGACGAGAAGCAGCGCGGAAGGGCCATCTCAATCTGGGCCACCTGCCAGTTCGCGGGCGGCTCGGCCGGCCCGGTGCTCGCCGGGTTCCTGCTGCAGCACTTCGCGTGGGGCTCGGTCTTCCTGGTCGCCGTCCCGGCGGTGGCCGTCCTGCTCGTCGCGGGCCCGTTCCTGCTGCCGGAGTTCCGCGCGCCCGCGTCCGGACGGCTCGACCTCGGCGGGGTCGGCCTCTCGCTGGCCGCCGTGCTGCTGGTCGTGTTCGGCCTCAAGCAGCTGGCGGCCGGTTCGCTGGCCCTGCCGATCGCGGCGATCGCCACCGGGACGCTGCTGGGCATCGTCTTCACCCGCCGCCAGCTGACCACGCCGTCACCGCTGCTGGACCTGCGGCTGTTCCGCAACTGCCCGTTCACGGCGGTGCTGGTGGCGCTGGTGTTCGCGGGAGTGGCGATGGCGGGCGTCGGCCTGCTGGTCACGCAGTACCTGCAGAGCGTTCTCGGCCACTCACCGCTGGCTTCGGCGGTGCTGTTCGCCCCGATGGGCCTCGGCGTCGCGGCGGGCACGATGACGGCACCGTCGCTGACCCGCTGGATGGCTCCGGCCACGGCGATAGCGGGCGGCTTGGCGGTCTCGGCGGTGGGCGGCCTGCTGCTGGCGTTCACCTCCGGCCTTCCGCTGGTCGTGGTGGGGATTACGGTGCTGACGCTGGGCACGGGCCCGCTGTTCGCGCTGGGGATCGGCTTGGTGCTGGGCTCGGTCCCGCCCGAGCGAGCGGGTTCGGCGGCCTCGATGGCGGATACCGGCAACTACCTGGGCGGCTCGCTGGGGATGGCCCTGATCGGCCTGACCGCGACGGCGGTGTACCACGGAGCGTTCCCGGCGGGCACGACGTTGGCGGTGGACGTCCTGCGCCCGGAGGTGGCGGAGGAGGCCAAGGAGGCGTTCACGACCGCGCTGAACGTGACGGGCGTGATCGCGGCGGTGCTGTTCGCGGGGTTGGCAGTGCTGGTGACGACGATGCGCCGCACGGCCCCGAAGCCGGCACTGGTGGGATGACCGACGGCGGGCGCGGCACGATGGCGATCCGCTCGGATGGGAGTCCGGGGGGTCGCCGGTGGTAGCCGCACCTCGGCCGACGAGCCCGACAGCTAGTGTGCTCCGCCATGGAACGCGTGGTCATGGCCCGGTGGGTCGCTCGGTGGTGGCACCTCGTGGCGTCCGTGGTGATCGCGGCTGGGCTGGGCGTGGTGATCAATCTGGTCACCGACAGCGCCACCTGGGTGCTGGTGTGTGCTGCTGTGGTGCTGGTCGGAGCGCAAGCCGGTCTCTCGATGTGGCAGGGCGTGCGCGATCAGCGGACCGCGCGGGCGGCGCGTGACCTGGTGCTGGCGCCGTTGCGGCCGCCGCCACCAGAGGTGCCTGAGCCGGGAGCCGAGGGTGTGACGGCGGCGGTGGCCTGGCTGACCGCGCCGTTCAGCCCGACTCGGTTGTGGGGCCGGGTGAAGTTGCGGGACACCTTGGTTGCCTGGTGCGTGGACCGGGCGCCGGAGGCGGGCGGGGCATGGCTGATCACCGGGCCGGCGGGAGTAGGCAAGAGCAAGCTGGGTTTGGCCGTGGCGGAAGCCTTACCGGCGGGATGGGCAGCGAGCTGGCTGACCGGGCCGGTCGACGGAGTGCTGGAACGGGTCGTGGCGGCCGGTGATCCGACGCTGGTTCTGGTGGACGACGCCGACAGCGTGCCCGACCTGGAGCGGCTGTTGACATCGGCGCTGCGCCACCCGGCTCTGGTGCGGCTGCTGTTGGTGTGCAGAGATCCGAAGGCACTCCGGTTGCCGGACACGATGCTGCCGCAGGTGGCCAAGGTCATCCGTCTCACAGCCATCGGTGAGGAGGGTGATCGGCGCCGCTGGTTCGAAGAAACGACCATCGCCTACGCCGAAGCGTTCGGTGTCCGGCATCCGGAACTACCGGATCGCCCGGTCGGCACGAACCAGGACACGATGCTGATCCTGCATGCCCGCGCCCTGCTCACGACCCTCGGGAACACCGACGCCCGCGAACTATCCATGGCCACGGTCATGGCCGAGCTCGTGGACCGGGAAATGCGCACCTGGCAGCCAGGGTCGGCTCCTTTGCCACCGGGCTGCGACGTCGATGTGCTGGCCGAAGCCGTGACTGTCCTGATGCTGATCCCGGCGAAGAGCGCCGAGGAGGCCGCGGAAGCATTGCGGCGAGTTCCCCAGTTCGCCCCGGACACCGCCCACGAATCCCGTTTCGCGGTGGCTCGCTGGGCACGCAGCCGCTACCCGAACGGGCCGGACGAGCGCCTGGGGATCCGGCCGCACCTGGTCGGTGATCGCCTGATGCTGGACACGCTCGGCCGCGCCGAACTGCTCGAGCCCGGCGACATCGCCGTCGCCACACCGATCCTGGTTCGCGCCCACGGCGACTTCCCCGATGCCCTCGAGCTGCTCATCACGCTCGCCAGCCGCGACGGTTCCCCGTTGTCCGCAGTCATCACTGCTCTCCTGGACACCAGTGCCCACGATCACGTCGTCGACCGCGCTATCGCCGCGCTGGTCGACCACACCCGGATCACGGACGCGGAGGACCTGGCCAGTACTTTGACGTCTCCCGCGAAGGGCCACTACCCGCATGTCCGGGCCGCGCTGGCCACTCTGCACGTCGAGCGCTGCCGAAAACTCGCCGAGGCGGAGCCCGGACGCGACCTCTCCGACCTCGCCGGGGCGCTGTTCGCGCTCGGCGGCGCCCTGGACGAAGTGGGCCGCTACCGGGAAGCTCTGCCCTCGGCCGAGGAAGCGGTCGCCACCTGCCGGGAACTCGCCGACGCCGACCCCGAACACCACCTTCCCGCCCTGGCCCACTCCCTGCTCAACTTCGCGACCACCCTCGATCGGCTGGGGCAGAACAGGCAAGCGCTCGCCCCGAGCAGGGAAGCGGTCACGATCTGCCGGAAACTGGCCGATACCCACCCGGAACAACACCTGTCCGACCTCGCCCGCTCCCTGGGGCACCTCGGAACCATCCTGCGTGACCTCGGGCACTACCGGGCGGCGCTCGACCTCGCCGAGGAAAGCGTCTCTCTGTACCGGGAGCTGGCCGGCGAAGAGCGCGGGCTCCACCTCCCCGGCCTCGCCGATTCACTGGGCAACCTCGCAGGAATCCTGCATGCGCTGGGTCGCTTCCAGGAAGCACTCGACCTGAACGAGGAAGGCATCACCATCCGGCGGGAACTCGCCGAGACAGAGCCGGAGCGCCACCTCCCCGGCCTCGCCCGCGCCCTGGTCGGTATCGGGACCGCCATGCCTGGCCTGGGCCGGTACCAGGAGGCGCTCGACCCGGCCGAGGAAGCCGTCACCCTATTCCGGAGACTCGCCGAGGCAGAGCCCGAGCGCCACCTTCCCGACCTCGCCCACTCCCTCGGCAACCTCGGGACGACCCAGTACGGGCTGGGCCGCTACCGGAAGGCGCTCGACCCCACCACGGAAGCTCTCGCCATCCGCCGGAGACTCGCCGACGCCGAGCCCCTGCGCCACCTCCCCGGCCTCGCCGAGTCCCTCAGCAACCTCGGCGGCATCCTGCACAGTCTGGGCCGCAACCAGGAAGCGCTCGGCCCCGCCGAGGAAGCCATCGCCATCCGCCGGAAACTCGCCGACGCCGAGCCTGGACGCTACCTTTCCGACTTCGCTTACTCCCTGAACAACCAGGCGTGCACGCTGCGCGCTCTCGGCCGTCACCAGGAAGCACTCGACCTGACCGAGGAAGCGGTCGTCATCCGCCGGAAACTCGCCGACGCCGAGCCCCTGCGCCACCTCCCTGCCCTCGCCGAGCTCCTGAGCAACCGGGCAGGCAGCCTCCGGGGCTTGAACAGACACGAAGAGGCGCTGGGCGTCGACCGCAGCACAGTCGCGGTGTGGAAGGCCGCAGCGACGCTGAAGCCCGAACTCCACGAACGAGCGTTCCAGAGAGAAGCGGCTCGGCTTCGACAGCGTCTGGTCCAAGCCGGGCTTCCTGCCGAGGCCATCCTCGCTGAGACCCCGTGACGCCCGATGATGACGAGCTCGGGGTTCGACGGTGGGCGCAGCAGGGTTCGAACCTGCGACCGCTCGGGTGTAAGCCGAGTGCTCTTCCGCTGAGCTATGCGCCCCCTCGGACGGCGGCTCCCACGAAACCCGAGGGAGCCCGCCGTCCGGGGAAATCAAGCCAGTTCGGCCACGGCCTTCTTCCAGCCCTGCTGGTCACGCGCCTCACCGGGGGCGTTGACCTCGGCGAACCTGACCACACCGGAGGTGTCGATCAGGAACGTGCCACGGACCGCCAGGCCCGCCTGCTCGTTGAACACGCCGTACGCGCGAGCCACCTCGCCGTGGGGCCAGAAGTCGGACAGCAGCGGGAACTGGTAGCCCTCCTTCTCGGCCCACGCCTTGAGCGAGAACGGCATGTCGACCGAGACGCCCAGGATCTGGACGCCCTTGTTGTCGTAGTCGGCGAACTCGTCTCGGAGCTGGCACAGCTCGCCGGTGCAGATGCCGCTGAACGCGAACGGGTAGAAGACCACCAGCACCGGCTTGTCGCCCCGGAAGGACGACAGCTGCACCGGCTGCTTGTTGTAGTCGTTGAGCGTGAAGTCAGGGGCCTCAGAACCGACCTCGACGGTCATACCGCGTTTCCTCTCCCGTACGGACACGTGCCTGCGACGACAACCCTATCGTGTCTGCCGGGCGGGACCTGTTCAGCGCTGCTTCGACTTCGACTTCGGAGAGACCAGGCGCGTCCCGATCCAGTTCGCTCCCACACTCATGTTGGCGGTCTGGGCCAGGCCCACGGCCGGCACGGCTTCGGCGATCTCGCTCGGCTCGACGTGCCCGGGCTGCCCGTTCTTCGGGGTCAGGACCCAGATCACGCCGGTCTCCTCCAGGGGGCCCCTGGCGTCGATGAGCGCGTCACCCAGGTCACCGTCGTCTTCGCGCCACCACAGCAGCACCACGTCGATGACCTCGTCGGCCTCCTCGTCGAGGATGTCCCCGCCGATCTGTTCCTCGATCGCCGCACGGAGGTCGTCGTCGACGTCCTCGTCCCAGCCGATCTCCTGGACGACCATCTCGGGCTTGATGCCGAGCCTCTCGGCGACGCTGCTCTGATCAGCGTCTCCCGCGGCGACCACTGCTTTCACTCCTCCAACTACGACGGAGCGTGGCGACCGCGCCCCCGCTGCGGGGGTACGGCTGCGCCACACTCGGCGACCCGGTTGCCGATAGCGAACACTGGTAGGGCTCCGCGCGCAACCGTCCACACCGGATCTTTGACAACTCGTGTCGCAGGATACGGCCCGCGACCGTGCCGGCGCGACGTCGTTTCGGGTACCTCACGGGACCGGTCTGCCACCCCTTCGGGGGGCGTCGCCTAGGCTGGGGAGGAAGAAAACGCGCGCGCGATACACCGCGCGCGGGGAGTGGCTCGACCGGGTCGGCTGATGTTACCGCTGAGTAGCGGTGCGGAAGCCGGTACGGAAGACGACGATGGAGAGTCGTACACCCCCGAGTACGAGCACCACCGGCTGCAACTTTTCGCAAGGAGACCCCTTGGCCCCGCAGAACGACGGCGCCTCCGGCAAGGAGACCCCGGCACGCGTACGCGTAATCCGTGACGGATTGGCGGCGCACCTGCCCGACATCGACCCGGAGGAGACCGCCGAGTGGCTGGACTCGTTCGACGAGGCGCTGGCCAGGGGAGGTCAGCAGCGGGCCCGGTACCTGATGCTGCGCATCCTGGAGCGCGCCCGCGAACGCAATGTGGGCGTCCCGGCGCTGACCTCGACGGACTACGTCAACACGATCCCCACCGAGAACGAACCGTGGTTCCCCGGTGACGAGGAGATCGAGCGCCGCTACCGCGCCTGGATCCGCTGGAACGCGGCGATCATGGTGCACCGGGCGCAGCGCCCCGGCGTGGGCGTCGGTGGTCACATCTCGACCTACGCCTCCTCGGCCGCGCTGTACGAAGTCGGGTTCAACCACTTCTTCCGCGGCAAGGACCACTCGGGCGGCGGCGACCAGATCTACATCCAGGGCCACGCCTCCCCCGGCATCTACGCCCGCGCGTACCTCGAGGGCCGGCTGTCCGAGCAGCAGCTCGACGGCTTCCGCCAGGAGTACTCGCACGCCGGTGAGGGCGGCGGCCTGCCGTCGTACCCGCACCCGCGGCTGATGCCGGAGTTCTGGGAGAACCCGACGGTGTCGATGGGCCTCGGCCCGATGAACGCCATCTACCAGGCGCGGTTCAACCGCTACCTGCGCGACCGCGGCATCAAGGACACGAACGACCAGCACGTCTGGGCGTTCCTCGGCGACGGCGAGATGGACGAGGCGGAGTCGCGCGGCCTGATCCACATCGCGGCCGGTGAGGGCCTCGACAACCTGACCTTCGTGATCAACTGCAACCTGCAGCGGCTCGACGGCCCGGTGCGCGGCAACGGCAAGATCATCCAGGAGCTGGAGTCGTACTTCCGCGGCGCCGGCTGGAACGTCATCAAGGTCATCTGGGGCCGCGAGTGGGACTCGCTGCTGCACGCCGACCGCGACGGCGCCCTGGTCAACCTGATGAACGTCACGCCGGACGGCGACTACCAGACGTACAAGGCCAACGACGGCGCCTTCGTCCGCGAGCACTTCTTCGGCCGCGACCCGCGGACGAAGGACCTGGTCAAGGACCTCTCCGACGCCGACATCTGGAACCTCAAGCGCGGTGGCCACGACTACCGCAAGGTGTACGCGGCGTACAAGTCGGCGCTGGAGCACCACGGCCAGCCGACGGTGATCCTGGCCCACACCATCAAGGGCTACGGCCTGGGCCCGGCGTTCGAGGGCCGCAACGCCACGCACCAGATGAAGAAGCTCACCCTCGACGACCTGAAGCTGTTCCGCGACTCGCAGCGGATCCCGATCAGCGACGAGGAGCTCGAGCGCGACCCGAAGCTGCCGCCGTACTACCACCCGGGCGCGAACTCGCCGGAGATCGAGTACCTGATCGGCCGCCGCAAGGCGCTCGGCGGCTTCCTGCCGGAACGCCGCCCGAAGGCCGCGAAGGCGCTCGTGCTTCCCGGCGACAAGGTCTACGAAGGCGTCCGCAAGGGCTCCGGCAAGCAGGAGGTCGCCACGACGATGGCGTTCGTCCGGCTGGTCCGCGAGCTGGCGAAGGACTCCGAGATCGGCAAGCGCGTCGTCCCGATCATCCCGGACGAGGCCCGCACCTTCGGCCTCGACTCGATGTTCCCGACGGCCAAGATCTACAACCCGCACGGCCAGACGTACACGTCGGTCGACGCGAGCCTGATGCTGGCCTACAAGGAGTCCGAGAAGGGCCAGCTGCTGCACGAGGGCATCAACGAGGCGGGCTCGACCGCGTCGTTCACCGCCGTGGGCACGTCGTACGCGACGCACGGCGAGCCGATGATCCCGATCTACATCTTCTACTCGATGTTCGGGTTCCAGCGGACCGGTGACGGCCTCTACGCCGCCGCCGACCAGATGGCCCGCGGGTTCGTCATCGGCGCGACCGCCGGCCGCACCACGCTGACCGGTGAGGGCCTTCAGCACGCCGACGGGCACTCGCTGCTGCTGGCGGCGACCAACCCGGCGGCCGTGGCGTACGACCCGGCGTGGTCGTTCGAGATCGCGCACATCGTGAAGGACGGCCTGCGCCGGATGTACGGCGAGACCGGCCCGGACGGCAACGGCGAGAACGTCTTCTACTACATGACGATCTACAACGAGCCGTACCAGCAGCCCGCCGAGCCGGAGAACCTCGACGTCGACGGCCTGCTCAAGGGCCTGTACAAGTACGCGGACGCGCCTTCGGGCGACGGTCCGGAGGTGCAGATCCTCGTCTCGGGCGTCACGATGCCGGACGCGCTCAAGGCGCAGAAGCTGCTGGCCGAGGAGTGGGGCGTGCGGGCCGCGGTGTGGTCGGCGACGTCGTGGACGGAGCTCCGGCGCGAAGCCGTCGCGATCGACCACGACAACCTGCTCTACCCGGGCAGCGAGCCGCGCGTGCCGTACGTGACCGAGAAGCTCCAGGGCTCGAACGGCCCGGTCGTGGCGGTGTCGGACTGGATGCGCGCGGTGCCGGACCTGATCCGCCCGTACGTGCCGACCGACATGCTGACGCTGGGCACCGACGGGTTCGGGTTCTCCGACACCCGGCCGGCGGCGCGGCGGAAGTTCCTGGTCGACGCCGAGTCGATCACCGTCGGCGCGCTGTCGATCCTGGCCAAGCGCGGCGAGGTCGACTCGGCGAAGGTCCTCGAAGCGGCCACGAAGTACCGGCTCGACGACATCGCGGCCGCGGGGCCGCAGACGTCGGATTCCGGCAGCGCGTGACTTGGCGCTAGAGACACAGTGCTAGAAAGGGACCCGGCAGACATCCGATGTCTGCCGGGTCCCGTTCGCCGCAAGGCCGTGTAGGGAGTTGATGAAGGTGACGAAGCGCCGACTGCCGAAACCGGACGAGCTGAAGCAGCTCCTGCGGCCGAAGCCGCTCATTCTCAATCCGACCGAACGGCGGCTGGCGAACGCGCACACCATCGCCGACCTGCGGACGATCGCCCGCAAGCGGACCCCGCGGGCGGCGTTCGACTACACCGACGGCGCGGCCGAGCTCGAGGACAGCCTGCGCCGCGCCCGGCAGGCCTACCGGCGGATCGAGTTCCACCCGAACGTGCTGCGCGGCGTGTCCGATGTGGACACCACCCGCGAGATCCTCGGGAAGACGTCGGCGCTGCCGTTCGCCTTCGCCCCCACCGGGTTCACGCGGATGATGAACCACGAGGGCGAGGCCGCGGTCGGCCGCGTGGCGCAGCGCAACGGCATCCCGATGGGCCTCTCGACGATGGCGACGACGTCGATCGAGGACCTCGCCGAGGCCGCTCCCGAAGCGCGCAAGTGGTTCCAGCTCTACGTCTGGCGCGACCACGGCGCCGGGGAAGATCTGATGAATCGCGCCTGGGCGGCGGGCTACGACACGCTGATGCTGACCGTGGACACCCCGGTCGGCGGCGCGCGCCTGCGCGACGTCCGCAACGGCCTGACCATCCCGCCGGCGCTGACCCTCAAGACGTTCCTCGACGGCGCGACGCACCCCGCGTGGTGGTTCAACCTGCTCACCACCGAGCCCCTGCACTTCGCCTCGCTGAGCCACTTCGACGGCACCGTCGCCGAGCTGCTGAACAAGCTGTTCGACCCCACGCTGAACTTCGACGACCTGGACTGGGTGCGCCGGACCTGGCCGGGGAAGCTCGTCGTCAAGGGCGTGCAGAACGTCGACGACGCCCGCGACGTCGTGAAGCACGGCGCGGACGCGGTGCTGATCTCGAACCACGGCGGCCGCCAGCTCGACCGCGCCCCGACGCCCCTGGAGCTGCTGCCGGCGGTGCTGGACGAGCTCCAGGGCGGCGCCGAGGTGTGGGTCGACACGGGCATCCTGTCCGGCGGCGACATCGTGGCGGCGATCGCCCGCGGCGCGGACGCGGTGCTGGTCGGCCGTGCGTTCCTGTACGGCCTGATGGCCGGCGGCGAGCGCGGGGTCCAGCGGTGCGTCGACATCCTGCGCACGGAGATGGTCCGCACGATGCAGCTGCTGGGCGTCCGGACGCTGAAGGACCTGACGCCCTCGCACGCCACCCTGCGTTAGACCTGCGCCTGGCCGCCGTCGACGAAGAACTCGACGCCGTTGACGAAGCTCGCTTCCTCGGTGGCCAGGAACAGCGCCGCCGCGGCGATCTCGCTCGGATCGCCGAGGCGGCCGAGCGGGACGGCCGTCGCCATCTGCTCGATCATCGCCTGCTGCGCGCCGGGCTCGGCCAGGCCGAGGAGGCCCGGCGTCAGCGTCGGCCCCGGACTGAGCACGTTCACGCGGATCCCCTTGCCCGCCAGGTCCAGGGCCCACGTGCGGGCGAAGTTGCGCACCGCGGCCTTCGTCGCCGCATAGATGCTCATGCCCGGCGCCACGCGCGTCGACGTCGTCGAGCCGGTGAGGACGATCGACGCCTTCTCGTTCAGCAGCGGCAGGGCCTTCTGCACGGTGAAGACGACGCCCTTGACGTTCGTGCCGAAGGTGGCGTCGAACTGCTCCTCGGTGATCTCGCCCAGCGGCGCGGTCACGCCGCCGCCGGAGTTGGCCACCACGACGTCCAGCCCGCGGCCGCGCTCGGCGATCGCCCGGTAGACCTCGTCCAGGTCGGCGAGCTTCGCGGAGTCCGCGCGGATCGCCTGGACCGATCCGCCGATCTCGGCGACGGCGTCGTCGAGGACCTCTTTGCGCCGTCCGGTGATGACGACGTGCGCGCCTTCCGCGGCGAACCGCTTCGCGATCCCCAAGCCGATGCCGGTTCCGCCGCCGGTGACCAGCGCTGTCTTGCCTTGCAGCCGCACGATGCCCTCCCGAATTCTTGACTATCTCGTCCAGAACGTACGCCGTTCTGGACGAGATAGTCAAGAATGCTTATCCTGGCCCTATGGCGAGACCACGCAGCTTCGACGAAGACGCGGTCCTGCGCACGGCGCGGGACCGGTTCTGGTCGACCGGCTACGCGGGCACGAAGATCGACGACATCGCCGCCGCGACCGGTCTCGGCAAGGGCAGCCTGTACGGCGCCTTCGGCGACAAGCACGCCCTGTTCGTGCGCATCTTCGACGACCACTGCGCGACCGCGATCGACGGTGCGCGCCGCAAACTCGAGGGCACCGACAGCGAGGCCTACCAGAGGCTCCGCGACTACGTCCTGGGCGACGCCGACACCGTCATCGCGGACGAGATCCACCGCGGCTGCCTGATCGCGAAGGCCGCGGCCGAGTGCGCCGAGCACGACGAGGAGATCGCCACTCGCGCCCGCAAGGCGTTCCGCGAGCTCAACGGCCTGCTGACGGCCTGCGTCGCGGCCGCTCAGCGCGCGGGCGACATCGCCGGCGGCCACGACCCGGCCCGGCTGGCCGGCCTCCTGCTGGCGACCATGCGCGGCATCGAAGCCCTCGGCAAGGGCGGCTGCGACCAGGCCGGCCTCCGCGGCATCGCCGAAACGGCTCTCGAGGTCCTCCCGAAGCCGTAACCCGCGTGCGCCAAGAGGCATCACGCGTGATCAGCAGGGCATCACGCGTGATCCGGCGGGCATCACGGCGATGCCGCGCCAATCACGCGTGATGCCTCCCCAGTCACGCGTGATGCCTCCCCAGTCACGTGTGATGCCTCTTTCCGCACGCAGCCCGGCCGTGAGGCGCTGACTCGTTGGGCCAACCGGTCTCAAGTTCTTGACGGACCGACCGGTTTGTGACGAAGATCTCGGGCACTCGCCGAAAGGCCGTTTTCGCATCGTGGAAAACGGAGGTCGCCCGTGTTCATGCAAGACCTGACTCCCCTCGGTTCGCTGGGCCTGTCCGCGCTCGTCGCCGTGCTGCCCCTCGCCACCGTTCTCGTGCTCCTCGGTGTCGTCCGGATGAAGGCGCACCACGCCGCCCTGATCGGGTTGCTCGTCGCGCTCGTCGTCGGGATCGCCGCCTACGGCATGCCGATCGTCCAAGCCGTCTCGGGCGCGCTGCAGGGCGCCGCGTTCGGGCTGTGGCCGATCATGTGGATCGTCGTCAACGCGCTGTGGATCTACCGGCTCACCGTGCGGACCGGGCACTTCGACGTACTGCGCCGCTCGTTCGGCCGGGTCTCCGACGACCCGCGGATCCAGGCGCTGATCATCGCCTTCTGCTTCGGCGCGCTCATGGAGGCCCTCGCCGGCTTCGGCGCGCCCGTCGCGATCAGCGCCGTGATGCTGGTGGCCGTCGGCTTCCACCCGGTGAAGGCCGCGGTCGTCGCGCTGGTCGCGAACACCGCGCCGGTCGCGTTCGGCGCGATGGGCACGCCCGTCGTCACACTGGCCCAGGTCACCGGCCTGCCGCTGCAGCAGGTCTCCTCGATCGTCGGCCGCCAGACGCCGCTGCTGGCCCTGGTCGTGCCGCTGCTGCTGGTGATCATCGTCGACGGCAAGCGCGGCCTGAAGGACACCTGGCTGCCCGCGCTGGTCTGCGGCGTCGCGTTCGGGCTCGTGCAGTTCCTCGCCTCGAACTACGTGTCGCCGCAGCTGGCCGACATCGGCGCCGCGCTCGCCGGCGCCGCCGCGCTGGTGGCGTTGCCGCAGACGCGCCGTGCGGTGCCCGAGGCCGTCCGGCTCAGCATGGGCGGTGGCGGGACGGCGACCGACGAAGCGCCGCCGGCGGACTCGCGCAACGACGTCGTCAAGGCCTACCTGCCGTACGCGCTGATCATCGTGATCTTCTCCCTGGCCGTGCTGCCGCCGATCAAGAAGCTGCTGGACAAGGCGACCTGGAAGTTCCACTGGCCCGGGCTGAACGTCGTCGGCCCGAACGGGAAACCCGTGTCCGGCAACACCTTCTCGCTCCCGTTCCTCAACACCGGCGGCACGCTGGTGCTCCTCGCCGGCATCATCACGGCCGCGATCCTGGCCGTCTCCGGGAGCGGGGCGGTCCGGGAATGGCTGGCGACGGTCAAGGAACTGCGGTTCGCGATCCTCACCGTCTGCGGGGTGCTCGCGCTGGCCTACGTGATGAACCTGTCCGGCCAGACCACGACGATCGGCACGTTCATCGCGGCCGCCGGCGCCGGCCTGGCGTTCCTGTCGCCCGTGCTGGGCTGGTTCGGCGTCGCCGTCTCGGGCTCGGACACGTCGGCGAACGCGCTGTTCGGCGCGCTGCAGGTGACCGCGGCGAACAAGACCGGCCTGGCCGCCGACCTCCTCGCCGCGGCCAACAGCTCCGGCGGCGTCCTCGGCAAGATGGTGTCCCCGCAGAACCTCACGATCGCCTGCGTGGCGGCGAACCTGCCGGGCGAAGAGGGCAAGCTGCTGCGGAAGGTGCTCCCGTGGAGCGTGGGCCTGCTGCTGGTGATGTGCCTGATCGTGCTCGGGCAGAGCACGCCGGTGCTCAGCTGGATGCTGCCATGACCCGGCGCTCGGCGACGCGGCGCGCGGAGCGGTTCCAGCTCCACCAGCCGTGGATGACGAGCCCGGCGAAGACGATGTAGATCGCGGCGGAGAAGTACAGCCCGGACGAGATCTGCAGCGGCACGCCGATCGCGTCGACGACCAGCCAGACCAGCCAGAACTCGACGAGCCCGGCGCCCTGCGCCGCGAAGGCGACGAGCGTGCCGACGAAGATGGCGGCGTCCGGCCAGGGCGCCCACGACGCGTCCAGCGCGTCGAGGACCAGGGCCATCACGGTGGTGCCCGCGACGAAGGCGCCGAGCATCGCCAGCCGTTCGGCCAGTCGTCCCTGCCGGACGACGACGCCGAACACCGGGTCCTGGCGGCGGGTCCAGGCCCACCAGCCGTAGACGGAGATGGCGAGGATGGCGACCTGGCGGGCGGCGAGCCCGCCCAGGTGCGCGGAGGCGTAGACGGCGAACAGCAGCACGGTGGCCCCGACCTGCACGGGCCACGTCCACAGGGTGCGACGCTGCGCGAGGAACACGACGGCGAGCGCGAACACCTGCCCGGCGAGCTCCGCGATCGAGATCCACTGACCGAGCACCGTGATTCCGTGGTGCAGCAGGAAATCCACCTGACGCCCCTTTCGTCCTACCGCATCAAACATGCTCCGGCGGGGATGAATTCCCTAGAGACTGTGAGCCGCGGAACATCCCACCTCGTGGACGTCGTCCCCGACGCGGAGCGTGCCACCGCGGACGACGCGGGTCTGCACGCCGAACGTCACGCCGTTGACGTCGGAGATCGTCTTGAGCAACCCGGGCGCGGCCGGCAAACCCTCGCCCGGCAGGCCGACCATCACGCAGCGGACGGCCTTGCGGAGGATCTCCAGCTCGACCTCGCCGATCCGGATCCGCTTCCCCAGCCAGGCCTCTTCGGCGAGTTCCGGCGCCGGGCCGGTGTCGAGCAGCAGGTTGGCCCGGAACCGCCGCTCGTCGAGCGCGGTGCCGGGCGCGCGCTCGGCCAGCCAGGCCAGCGACGACGTCGTGACCAGGTGGAGGGGTGCTTCGTCGTGGTGCGGGATCTCCGCTTCCTTCGCCAGCTCGACGCCCGGGAAGCCGAGCGCGGCCGCCAGCTCGGCGTGCACGTGCGCGGTGTCCCCGCGGACCACGCGCCCGTCCGGGAAGGTGATCACCGGGACGTCGCCGTCGTACCGCGCGGCGAACGCGTGCAGGCCGGGGATCCGCCGGAACCGGCGGGTGTTCTTGCCGCTGCCGAACTTGCCGGCGGGATCGCGGACCGCGTACAGGCGGTCGCCGTCAAGGCCGCGCTCGCCGACGGCCGCCTCGGCCAGCCGCTCCCCCGCCATCGACTTCACCGGATAGCGCCAGAGCGCCGCCACGACCCCCATCGCTCCAGCGTAACGGCCGGGCGGAGCGTCTTGAAAGCCGTGAATGTCGCATTGACGGACCGGGGCCCGGCGGCTTCCTCGTCCGCCGGGCCCCGCTTGCTCAGCCGTGGGAACGCGGCATGCCCGACGGCGGCGTGGGGGTGTTGTCCGCGCCGACCGTCGCGCGCGGCGGGGCGCTCGTGCCCATCTCGCCCGTGCGCTGCTTCGGCGTCTCCAGCTGGTGCTCCATGTTCGCGATCCAGCCACGCCAGCGGTCCTGCGCCGGCTTGATCAGGCCGCCGCCGAAGCCGACGACGATGACGCCGCCGATCGTCGCCAGCACCGCGATCAGCACCGGACCGGTGATGGCGGTCGCGATGTTCACCTGGCCGAGCGCGGCGATGATGCCGAACGCCATGATCAGCCAGTAGGCGCCGGTGGCCAGGTAACGGCTCGCCGGGCGGCCCGACATCGCCGACGAGACGACGTCACGCACGACCTTCGCGATGGCCGCGGCGACCACGACCAGCACCAGCGCCACCACGATCCGCGGCAGGAACGCGATGATGTCGTTGAGCAGCTGGCTCACCGGGTTGGTCGGCCCGAACACGCCGAACGCCAGCTGCAGCGCGATCAGCAGGATGAAGTAGTAGACCAGTTTCACGAGGATTCCGGTCGCGTCGATCTTCTGCTGGCCGATGCTGCCGGAAAGCCCGGTCTTCTCGATCAGCTTGCCGAAACCGGCCTTTCCCAGGACGAGACTCAGCCCTTTCGCGACGGCCTTCGCGATCAGCCAGCCGATCAGCAGGATGATCAGGAATCCGACGAGTTTCGGGACGAACGTGGCCACCAGGTTCCACGCCTGCCCGAGCCCGTCCTTCAGTTGCTGGCCCATACCGACTCCCTCCAAGGGTTTTGCGCCCGAATCGCCCACCCGCCGATTCGGGGTGGTGCCGCTTTGTGCACCGGATCGTTGATCAGGTACCCAGCGGCGGCAACTCGTGCGCCCCACGATCGAGTGAGACGACTGGCGCGGAAAGATCACCCGTGGCCATACTGGTTCTACCGGTGGGGACCGGGGAGACGAGGCCGTCCGGCGCAGCGTAAACCGCAAGCGCCGGGCGGCCTCGAGCATTTGGCGGAACTCGTGCCTCGGTCGCCCGAAAAAACGGCCCCCGAGCGCCGGAGCACTCGGGGGCCGGTGAACAGCCGGAAACGTCAGGCGGCGCGCAGGGCGTCGCGCAGTTTCACCTTCGCGCCGGTGCGCATGACCGCATTCCGGTAGATCCGCGCGGCCAGCCAGATCAGCCCCGGAATCATCAGCAACACCAGCACCACCGACAACGCGGCCTCCCACACCGGGACCCCGCCCATCGCCAGCCGGATCGGCATCAGCGTCGGCGAGAACACCGGAATCACGGAAAGCACCTCGACGAACGTGCTGCCCGGGTTCGACGGCAGCACCGAAATGCCGATCACGTACCCGGCGATCACGAACATCAGCGCCGGCATCGTCGCGCCGCCGACGTCTTCCTGGCGCGAAACCAGCGCGCCCAGCGCGGCGAACACGATCGAGTACATGAAGAACCCGAGCAGGTACCAGACGATCAGCCACACGACGGTCCCGACGGCCGACGAAAGCGAAAGGTCCGGCAGCGCGCCGGTGGCGGTCACGGTGACCAGCCCGCCGACGCCGATGACGAGCATCTGGATCAGCCCCACCACGCCGATGCCGAGCACCTTCCCGGCCATCAGCTGCCACGGCTTGATCGTCGACAGCAGCAGCTCGACGACCCGGGACGTCTTCTCCTCGACGACGCCCTGCGCCACGGTCTGGCCGTTGATCATCAGCGACAGGTAGATCAGGATCCCGGCGGCGATGCCGAGCCCCAGCTGCGCGCCGTTGTAGTCGTACGGCTGCTCCAGCGGCGTGTCCTCGATGAACTTCGCCGACGCGATCGCGGCCTTGAACCGCGCCGGGTCGCCGCCCAGCGCCGTGATCTGCTGGTCGATCGCCACCTGCTGGGACAGCAGCTGCAGGACGTTGGCGAGCTTGCCGTCGAGGTCCTTCTTCACCTGGACGTGCACGGTCTTGCCGTCGCCGGTGAGCAGCGCGTCGATCGAGCCGTCGGCGAGCTTGGCGCGCCCGGCGGCCTCGTCGGCGACCTGGGTGACGTCGATCTTCTCGTCGACCGTCTTCCCGCCGGCCTGCAGCGGCGCCGAGAACGCGGCGGTGGCCGGGGTGTAGCCGACCGTGGAGTCGGCTCCGCCGCCGCCCGAGATCAGCTTGAGCAGCACGATGCCGATCACGATCAGCAGCAGCATGACAACGGTGGCGACTCGGAAGGCCTTCGACTTCACGCGGGTGGAGATCTCGCGGGAGGCGACCAACCCGACCGCCGCGGCCGGGCTCATCCGGACGTCTTGGACCGGGGTGCTCACGCGGGAACCTCCTCGGTCGTCACGACGGAACGGAACAGGTCGGCCAGCGAAGGCTGCTCGCGGGCGAACTCGCGGACCGGCCCGGTGGCCAGCGCCGCCTTGAGCACGGCCTGGTCGTCGGCGCCCTCGCCGAGCTCGAGCTCGGTCACCGTGCCCTTCCGGCCCAGCACCGTCACGCCGGCCAGCCCGCCGGCCCAGCCGTCCCCGGCCTCGGGCACGTCGACCCGCAGCCGGACGGCCCCGCCGGACCGCAGCTCACCGACCGTACCGACCTCCACCATCTGTCCACTGCGGACGATCCCGACCCGGTCGCAGAGCCGCTCCACCAGATCGAGCTGGTGGCTGGAGAACACGACCGGCACCCCCTCGGCCGCCTTTTCCTTGAGCACCTGGCTCATCACGTCGACCGCGACCGGGTCGAGGCCGGAGAACGGCTCGTCGAGCACCAGGATCCGCGGCTCGTGCACCAGCGCCGCGGCCAGCTGGACGCGCTGCTGGTTGCCGAGGCTGAGCTTCTGCACCTCGTCTTCGCGGCGGGCGGCGACGCCGAGCCGTTCGGTCCACTTGTCCGCCGACGACCGCGCGGCGGCCGTGGACATGCCGTGCAGCCGCGCGAGGTAGGTGAGCTGTTCGGCCACCTTCATCTTCGGGTAGAGGCCGCGTTCCTCCGGCATGTACCCGATGTGGCGCCGCGTTTCGTGCGTCACCGGCTCGCCGTCGTAGCGGACTTCGCCGCCGTCGGCGGAAAGCACGCCGAGCGCGATCCGCATGGTCGTGGTCTTGCCGGCGCCGTTGCTGCCGACGAACCCGAAAAGCTCGCCGGGCCGGACTTCGAATGTCATTTCGCGCAAAGCGACGACGTCGCCGTAGCGTTTGGAGACCTTGTCGATCTCTAAACCGGTCATTCCGGTTCCCCCGTTCATCACTGGTTTCCCCCGCCCGCGATCCTAGGCAGTCCCTACACGCACGCATAGCGCCACACGTTGCCGCCGCGGGCTGCGAAAGTTGCGGGCACGTAGGATCGCGGGCGCCATGGATGGAACCACCTCCCCGCGCCGGGTGCCGAAGCACCACGGGCTCTCCGCGAAGACGCTTCGGCGGCTGGAACACGCGTCCGGCAGCCTGGCGAGCGCGAGCATCGCGGTGATGGAGCGGCGGCTGCTCTGGTTCACCCGGCTGCCCGCCGACCAGCGCGCGAGCGTCCTGCTGATCACGCAGGCCGGCGCCGCGGGCTTCGTCGACTGGCTGCGGGACTCGAAGGAAGCCCTCAAGCTGACGACCGAGGCGTTCCGCGACGCGCCGGCCGAGCTGTCGCGGTGGGTCAGCCTGCGGCAGGCGGTCGGCATGGTGCGCCTGGCCATCGAGGTGTTCGAAGAGCAGCTGCCGGAGTTCGCCGCGAACGAGGCCGAGCGGGCGGCGCTGATCGAAGGAATCCTGCGCTACGGCCGGGAAATCGCGTTCGCGGCGGCGAACTCGTACGCGGCGGCGGCGGAGGCCCGCGGCGCGTGGGACGCCCGGCTGGAGGCGCTGGTCGTCGACGGGATCGTGCGTGGGGACGCGGAGGAGTCGGTGCTGTCGCGCGCCACGGCGCTGGGCTGGGAGCCGTCGGCGGCCGCGACGGTCCTGGTCGGCAACCCGCCGTCGGAGGACCCGCCGACGGTGGTGTTCGAGGTCCGCAGCCGCGCGGCCCGCGTCGGCCGCCCGGTGCTGCTGTCGGTCCAGGGCTCCCGTCTGGTGGTCGTGGTCGGCGGCCCGACCGAGGGCGGCGTGAAGGAGCGCGAAATCCTCGCCCGGATGTCGGTGGCGTTCGCCGACGGCCCGGTGGTGGCCGGTCCGACGGTGCCGACGCTGGCGGAGGCGCACCACAGCGCGACGGAGGCGTTGTCGGGGCTGCGGGCGGTGGTCGGCTGGCCGGGGGCGCCCCGTCCGGTCCGCTCGGCGGACCTGCTGCCGGAGCGCGCGCTCTCGGGCGACGCGGAGGCGGAGCGCCTGCTGGTCGACACGATCGCGCGGCCGCTGGAGGAGGCGGGTCCGACGCTGCAGCGCACGGTGGAGGCGTACCTCGAAAGCGGCGGGGTGCTGGAGACCTGCGCGAAGACGTTGTTCGTCCACCCGAACACGGTCCGCTACCGGCTGCGCAAGGCGGCGGACCTGACGGGGTACCAGCCGATGGACCCGCGGGACGCCCTGGTGCTGCGGATCGCGTTGGCGGTGGGCCGGCTGGCGAGGGCCCGCGGCCTCTGGTGAGCGGCCGCCCGAAGCCTCTCCGGAGACCGGCGTCACGTGATGGACTTAACAGCGAAAGGTGATTGAACCCGACAAGGCTTCCGGGTTACGCGCGAGATTCTCCGGCGCGTCTTTGGAGGGTTCCGACAAAGACGCCGCGCAGACACTGTGAGCGTCGGCATCACGCCGGAGCGCCGTGAACGTGTTGGCTGGAAGAGTGACAGCAGCAGTCCTCGCTCCCGGTCAGGGGTCCCAGGCCCCCGGTATGTTCACGCCCTGGCTCGACCTCGACGGCGCCCGCGAGCGCGTCGCCCGGTGGTCCGAGCGCGCGGGCCTCGACCTGCTCCGCCTCGGCACCGAGGCGGACGCCGACGAGATCCAGGACACCGCCGTCGCGCAGCCGCTGATCGTCGCGCTGTCGCTGCTCACCTTCGAACACCTCCAGGCCACCGCGCCGGTCCCCGCGGACGCGCCCGTCGCCGGGCACTCCGTCGGCGAGCTCGCGGCCGCCGCGATCGCCGGGGTGCTGAAGCCCGAAGACGCCGTCGCGCTCGCCGCCGTCCGGGGTGCCGAGATGGCGAAGGCGTGCGCGCTGGAACCGACGTCGATGGCCGCGGTCATGCTCGGGGACCCCGAGCAGGTCGTCGCGTGGCTCGAAGGACAGGGCCTGACCGCGGCGAACCGCAACGGAGCGGGGCAGATCGTCGCCTCCGGTGCCGCCGACGCCATCGCGAAGATCGTCGCCGAGCCCCTGGAAGGCACGAAGATCCGCGCCCTCAAGGTCGCCGGCGCGTTCCACACGCAGTACATGGCACCCGCCGAAGAGGCGCTGCGCGCCCACGCCGCCGAGCTGACCCCGGCCGACCCGGTCCGCCCGCTGCTGTCCAACGCGGACGGCGCGGTCGTCACCAGCGGGGCCGAGTACCTGGACCGCCTCGTCGCGCAGGTCACCCGGTCCGTCCGCTGGGACCTGACGATGGACGGCCTGGTCTCCCTCGGCGTCACCCGCACCGTCGAACTCGCGCCCGCGGGCACGCTGACCGGCCTGGTCAAGCGGCAGCTCAAGGGCGTCGTCACCACTACCACCGCGCTGAAGACGCCGGCCGAACTGGCGGCGCTGCGCCAGGAGGACGCCTCGTGACCGACCGACCCGCCCTGAGCCTCAACCCCGGCTCCCGCGGCAGCCGCGTGCTGGGCATCGGCAGCGCGCAGCCGGACAAGATCGTCACCAACGACGACCTGTCGCAGATCATGGACACCAACGACCAGTGGATCCGCGACCGCGTCGGGATCATCGAGCGCCGGTTCGCGGAGAAGGACGAGTCGCTCACCGACTTCGCCGTCGCCGCGGGCACCGCCGCGCTGGCCGACGCGGGTGTCGACCCGTCCGAAGTGGACACGGTGATCCTGCCGAACTGCACCATGCCGACGCTGATCCCGAACGCCGCCGCCCAGGTGGCCGCGCGGCTCGGCATCCCCAGCCCCGGCGCGTTCGACCTCAACGCCGCGTGCGCCGGGTTCTGCTACGGCCTCGGCGTCGCCTCCGACCTGATCCGGGCCGGCTCGGCGAAGAAGGTCCTCGTCATCGGCGCGGAGAAGCTCACCGACTCCGTCAACCCGACCGACCGCGCGAACGCCATCATCTTCGCCGACGGCGCGGGCGCCGCGGTCGTCGGCGCGTCCGACGAGCCGCAGATCGGCCCGGTCTCCTGGGGCAGCGCGGGCGACCTCGTCGACCTGATCGGCATGACCGAGGACAAGTTCATCTACCAGGAGGGCCAGTCGGTCTTCCGGTGGGCGACGACCCAGATCGCGCCGATCGCCATGCGCGCGCTGGAGGTCGCCGGGCTGAAGCCGTCCGATGTGGACGTCCTGATCCCGCACCAGGCGAACCTGCGCATCGTCGAGGCGATCGCGAAGAAGCTGCGGGCCAACGGCGCCCGTGACGACATGGTCGTCGCCGACGACATCAAGTACTCCGGCAACACCTCGTCGGCGTCCATCCCCCTCGCGCTGGACCACATGCGCAAGGCCGGGACGGCGAAGTCCGGCGACGTGGTGCTGGCGGTCGGGTTCGGCGCGGGCCTGTCCTACGCCGGGCAGGCGTTCGTCTGCCCCTGACCACCGTTACGCTCCCCGCGGGCACTCGCCCGTGGACAACGAACCCCCCAGTAACACCGAGAAGGGAACTACCCCATGGCTGACAACGCTGAGATCCTCGCCGGCCTCGCCGAGATCGTCGAAGAGGTGGCCGGTGTGGCTCAGGACGACGTCACCGCCGAGAAGTCGTTCGTGGACGACCTGGACATCGACTCGCTGTCGATGGTCGAGATCGCCGTGCAGGCCGAGGACAAGTTCGGCGTCAAGATCCCGGACGACGAGCTCGCCAACCTCAAGACCGTGGGCGACGCCGTGAACTACGTGTCGGCCAACTCCAAGTAAGTCTGTTCCCTCCTTGAGGAGACTCCCATGAGCAACATCGACGTCGTGATCACCGGTCTCGGCGCCACCACACCGCTCGGCGGGGACGTGACGTCCACCTGGGACGGTCTGCTGGCCGGGCGGAGCGGGATCCGGGCGATCGAGGCCGACTGGGTCGAGGAGCTGCAGCTGCCCGTCAAGATCGGCGGCATGCTGGCCGTCGATCCCTCGGAGGTCCTCCCGCGGGTGCAGGCCCGCCGGCTGGACCGCTGCGAACAGGTCGCGTTGATCGCCGCCCGCCAGGCGTGGGCCGACGCCGGGTACGCGGAACCGACCGACGAGCACACGGACGTCGACCCCGACCGCCTCGGCGTGTCGATCGGCACCGGCGTCGGCGGCCCGGTCACCCTGCTCACCCAGAACGACCTGTTGCACCAGCAGGGTCTCCGCAAGGTGTCGCCGCTGACCGTGCCGATGCTGATGCCGAACGGCCCGGCCGCGCACGTGGGCATCGACCTGAAGGCGCGGGCCGGGGTGCACTCCCCGGCCTCGGCCTGCGCTTCCGGCGCCGAGGGCATCGCGAACGGGGTGGAGATGATCCGCTCCGGCCGCGCCGACGTCGTGGTCGCCGGGGGCGCCGAAGCGTGCATCCACCCGATCACGCTGGCCGGGTTCGCCCAGGCCCGCACGGTGTCCACGCGCAACGACGACCCCGGCAGCGCGTCACGGCCGTTCGACGCGAGCCGCGACGGCTTCGTCCTCGGCGAGGGCGCCGGCGTGGTCATCCTGGAGCGCGCGGACCAGGCGAAGGCCCGCGGGGCCCGCATCTACGCGACGATCGCCGGGCACGGCATCACCTCGGACGCCTACCACATCACGGGCAACCACCCCGAGGGCATCGGCCAGATCGCCGCCATGCGCGCGGCGATGAAGATGGCCGGCGTGACCGCCGCGGACGTCGGGCACGTGAACGCCCACGCGACGTCCACTGTGGTCGGTGACATCGGCGAGGCGGCGGCGATCCGCAACGCGATCGGGGAACACCCGGTCGTGACGGCGCCGAAGGGCGCGCTGGGCCACCTCGTCGGCGGGGCCGGCGCGGTCGAGGGGATCATCACGATCCTGTCGCTCTACCACGGCATCGTGCCGGCCACGATGAACCTGACCGACCTGGACCCGCGGGTGCAGCTGGACGTCGTGGCGGGCGAGGCCCGCAAGGTCGAGCTGACCGCGGCGATCAGCAACTCGTTCGGCTTCGGCGGGCACAACACCGCGCTGCTGTTCACCCCGGCGGCCTGAGTTCCGCAGCTGTGAAAAAGGGGCCCGGCTTCGGCCGGGCCCCTTTTTCAGCATTTTTCGTGCTCGGGGGAAGGTCCTCCGGGGTCCACAGTGTCGATCTTCAAGGCGGACTTCTCGACGATCACCGGCAGGACGAGCCGCCACTTGATGCACTTCTCCCGAAGGTCTTTCGGAGCGTCTTCGAGGTTCTGCCTGCTGGTGAAGCCGACCAGGACCCGCAGCGACGTGTTGGCGCCGCGCTCGATGCGGTAGACCAGCGCGTCGGAGTCCGTTGTGGACTGGACGCCGGCCTTCCACGTGCCGAACGGCTGCTGCACGGCCCGATCGCCGCTCACGGTCGTCAGCCACCGCTGGTAGTTCTTGGTGTTGATGGCCGAGAAGTAGGTCTCGAGGAGCTCGCGCACGGCGCCGGCCTGCGGGTGCGCCTTCGCGTCGTCGGTCATCTGTACGACGCCCGCCGCGGCCGGCGCTCCGCTGCTGGCCGACGCCGGCGCGGACGTCGAGACGGTGGTCTCGTCCGCGGGCTGGTCGGGCCGGTGGTAGATCTCGCGCGCGAGCAGGCCGGCACCCACGGTCACGGAGAGCACCACGACCACGACGGGCACCAGCCAGCGCTGGCGGGAGCTGGGGGCGGGGGTGGTCACGCCGGAGAGCGTACCGGCCCCCGTCCCGCGGCTAGCCGACCTGGTGCAGCCAGGTCACCGGTGCTCCGTCGCCGGCGTGACGGTAGGGCTCGAGCGCCTCGTCCCAGCTCGCGGCGAGGAGTTCGTCGAGCTTGTGCGCGAGGGACTCACCACCGCGGGTCATGGCGACGAGGGCGCGCAGCTGGTCTTCGCCCACCACGATGTCGCCGTTGGCGCTGGTCCGTCCGTGCCACAGGCCGAGGCCGGGCGCGAAGCAGAACCGTTCGCCGTCGACGCCCGCGCTGGGCTCTTCGGTGACTTCGAACCGAATCATCGGCCACGCCTTGAGGGCTGACGCCAGTCTGGCGCCGCTGCCCGCGGGCGCGCGCCAGCCGCACTCGGCGCGAAGCTGACCCGGACTGGCCGGCTGCGCCGTCCACTTCAGGTCAACGCGGGCACCCAGGGTGCCCGAAATGGCCCACTCGACGTGCGGACACACCGCAGACGGCGACGAGTGGACGTACACCACACCTCGGGTGCTGCCACGGGTGCTCACTGCTACCTCCGCTTGTTGCTCGACGAGGGACGTCTTCCCCTACGCCCTACTTCGAGCTGCAGCGCGGCCTCAGTGCGGCTCCCGAATACCGCCTCCGATGCGTTGTAGCACATTCTGCACCCCAACCGTGCTGTTTGGCCACACGAACACCACAAGTCACCCAGGGCCCCACTTTCGGTGGGCTCGCGGCCGCGTCGTCCCCGTGTCGCACGATGGATACCACCACGCGCGCTAGCGTGATGACCCGGAACGACGAGCAGGGAGGGGTTTTCGGTGCGACTGGTGCGCCTGGAGCGGCAGCAGTCCCGGGTGGCCGACGACATCCGGGCGGCGCTGGCGTCCCTCGGCCGCGGCAGCACCGTCATCGGCGGGATCGCGCTGGTCGGCGTGGGAACCGTGACCGAGCGCCCGATCGAGGCGGTGGTCCTGCTGCCCCACGGCGTGATCATCGTGATCGGCGTGGACCTCCCGGACCCGGCGCTGCGCCTGGAAGCCCCGCTGGGAGCCGGCTGGAAGGCGGACGGGTGGCCCCTGATCGCCGACGACGACGCGATCAACCCGGCCACGGAGGCACTGGACATCTCCCAGGCGTGCGAGCGGCGGATCGCTTCCCTGGTGCCGGGGACGGGCCCGGTGGGGACGATCGTCGCGGTAGGACCGTACGTGGAGACGGTCGACCAGCCGGCGAGTGACCTGGCGGGCCCGGTCCGGGTCCTGCACCCGACCCCGACGACGATGCTGGCGGCCACGGTCTCCCTGGCGACGGCCCACCGGCCGCGATCGGTGGACCAGGTGCGGGCACTGATCCGCGGGCTGGCCCCGGAGGCACCGGAGTTTCCGGACGAGGTCCTCATCGGCGAGGGATTCAGCCGGTTCACCGACGACGCACCGCCGGAGTCCCTTTGGGACAATGGGCCGGCGGTGCCCGGCCAGGCGGGAACGGCGGTCGCGGCCGGTGCGGCCACGGTGGGTGGAGCCGGTGCGGCTGCTGCGACGGGCTCGGCTGTCGCGGCCGGGTGGCAGAGCAGGACTCCAGTGTCGGCGGGGCCTGAGCCCGCTCCCCCCGAAGACTCGGAACCGGGCGAGCCGGCGTCCGCCGCTGCCGGAGATTCGGAATCCGCGGCCGGTTTCAGCGAGGATCCGGAATCCGCCGAAGCCGCCGCCGGTTCGGCCGAAGACCCCGAGCACACCAAAGCTGCAGTCGCCGAAAACTCGGAACCCGCCCAAGCCACGGCCGCTCCGGCCGAAGACCCGGCACCCGCCGAACCCACGACCGCCCTGACCGAAGACCCGGCACCCGGCAAAGCCGCCGCCAGTTCCACCGAAGACCCCGAACCGGCCCAAGCCACGGCCGCTCCGGCCGAAGACCCGGCACCCGCCGAACCCACGACCGCCCTGACCGAAAACTCGGCGCCCGGCAAAGCCGCCGCCAGTTCCACCGAAGACCCCGAGCCCGCCAACGCCACGGCCGGCTTTACCGAAGCCCCTGGGCCCGCCAAAGCCACGGCCGCCCATTTTGCGGACTCGGTGGCCGCCGGGCACGAGACCCCGGAGCCCGCCGAAGCGGATCCGGCCGGCTCCTCACACTCCGGCGGCGAAGCAGCGGCTCTTGCCTCGGATTCCGAGCGCACCGAAGTACTCCCCGCTCCCGCGCGGGAGGACCTCCCGCTGTTCCCCGGCGCCTCCGCACCCCCGCTGTTTCCAGGTGCCCGGCCGGCCGAGGACTCCTCGCTCGCGGACGACACCGAACGAACCGAGAACCTCAGCTCCCCCACCGCACCCGGACAAACAGCCGAGCCCGGGCGAAGCGCCGCCGGGCCCGGACAAGCCCAGCAGTCGCCCGAGCGAAGCGCTCCCCAGGCCGTCACCCTCGGCCAGATCACCCTGCCACCCGAACCGCGCCCCTTCCCCACCCCGCGACCGGCCCCGCGCGAAGCCGCCTCGACGTCGAAGACCGTCCGCTGGCTGCCCCTCGCCGCCATCGGGTTGCTGGTCGCGCTGGTCGTCGCCGCCCTCGCCGTTGCCACCTCCGGGGACGACACCGCCGCCGCGCCCACCGGGCCGCCCACCCCCGCCACCCAGCCGCCACCGCGGACCTCCACGGCTGCCGCGCAGAGCCTTCAGTTCGCCCTGCGCGCCGCCGATCGCGATCAGCGGTGCGCCTCCCACGCCTTCGGGGACGCCCAGGCCAGCCTGCAGCAGACCAGCTGCTCCGGCGTCCGGCGCGCGTCCTACGCCGCCACCGTCGACGGCCGCGGAGCCGCCGTCACCGTCGGGATCGTCGAGTTCCCCGATGCCGGGCTGGCCGCCGCGTTCAAGGCCATCACCGACACCCCCGGCGGGGGCGGGATCCTCGACCTCGCCTCCGAGACCGGCAAGTGGGGCGCCACCCCGCCGCCGCGGTTCGAGAACGCCGCCTACACCTCCCGGGTCGAAGGCACGTCCGTGCGGGTCGTGCAGGCGGTCTGGGCACCGGGACCGTCCACTCCGGACGATCCCGGCCTGGCCAGGGCCGCGAAAGCCGCCCTGGACCTGCCCGCCCAGTGACTCAGAGCCCGTAGGCCTCCAGCAGCCGCAGCCACACCTCGCTGATCGTCGGGAACGACGGCACCGCGTGCCACAGCCGGTCGAGCGGGACCTCCCCGACGATCGCGATCGTCGCCGAGTGCAGCAGCTCCGAGACGTCCTGGCCGACGAACGTCACGCCGAGCAGGACGTTCCGCTCGGTGTCGACGACCATCCGGGCCTTGCCGGTGTAACCGTCCGCGTGCAGTGACGAGCCCGCCACCGCGATGTCGATGTCGACGACGCGGTCGGCCGAACCCGGCCGCGCGTCCGCCAGGCCGACGGCCGCGACCTCCGGGTCGGTGAACACCACCTGCGGCACCGCGCTGTGGTCGGCGGTCGCGGTGAACTTGCTCCACGGCTCCGAAGACACCGGAGAACCCGCGGCCAGCGCCGCGACCGTGTCTCCCGCCGCGCGGGCGCCGTACTTGCCCTGGTGGGTCAGCGGGGCGCGCCCGGTGACGTCGCCGGCCGCGTACAGCCAGCCACCGTCCACTGCGGACGCCCGGCCGGTGTCGTCGACCTCCAGCGCGCGCCCGGGCTCCACCCCGAAGGCCTCGAGGCCGAGCCCGGCGGTCGCGGGCCGGCGCCCGGTCGCCACCAGGAACTCGTCGACGACGACCACCTCGCCGTCCTTCAGCGTCAGCTCGGTGCCCGACTCTCCCGCGGCGACCCGCTCGACCCCCGACTCCGTGTGCACGGACACCCCGGCCTCGCGCAGCCCGTGCAGCACGAGGTCGCCGGCGAACGCGGCGTTGCGCGGCAGCGGCCGCTCGCCGGTGATCACCAGGTGCACCTCCGAGCCCAGGGACGCGAACGCCTGCGCCATCTCGACGCCGACCACCCCGCCGCCCAGGACGCCGAGGCGGCGCGGCACGGACTCCGCCGACGTCGCCTCCCGCGAACCCCACGGCCGGATCGTGTCGAGGCCCGGGATCGACGGCGTGCTCGGCACGCTGCCGGTGCACACGATCACCGCGTGCCGCGCGGTCAGCACGCGGCCGTCGTCGAGGGTGACTTCCCGCTCACCGGTGAGCACGCCGTGCCCGCGGATCGGCTCGATGCCGGCGCCGCGGGCCCACTCGACCTGCCCCGAGTCGTCGCCCTTGCCGGTGAACCAGTCACGCCGCGCGAACACCGCCGCGGGATCGAGCCAGTCGCCGACCGGCACGCCGGGGATCCGCTTCGCCGCGGCGAGGAGGTTTCCCGGCCGCAGCAGCGCCTTGCTCGGGATGCACGCCCAGTAGGAGCACTCGCCACCGAAGCGCTCGTGCTCGACGAGGGCGACCTTCAGGCCACCGCGGGCCGCTCGTTCGGCGGCCACCTCCCCCACCGGACCCGCACCGATCACCACTACGTCAAAAGTCTGTCCAGACATGGGTTCAGCGCACACCACCGCGCGAGATCACGCAAGCCAGCGGCTATCCTCGTCTCCGAAGCTGCAAGACATCGGCGGCCCGGGTGCCGTCGGCCCCGGTGCGCGCGAATACCACGTTCGAGCACGGGAGGTTTGTCGTGGCCAAGAACACGGCTGTGCGGGTCCTGGATGATCTCACCGGCGAGCCCGCCGCCGAGACCGTCGGGTTCGGGCTGGACGGTATCGACTACGACATCGACCTCTCCTTCGCCAACGCCGACGCCCTGCGTGAGCTGCTGCAGCGCTACGCCGACGCGGGTCGCCGCACCGGCGGCCGCAAGCGCCGGCCGCGGCTCGTCCCGGGCGCGAAGCGGCCCCGGGCGAAGGCGGCCCCGAAGACGACGAAGGCGGCGAAGCCGGTCGCCGGCCGTCGCGCGGCGACCGTCAAGGCCGAGCCCAAGACGACCACCGCCAAGGCGGCGCCGAAGACCACGGCGAAGGCGAAAGCCGAGCCCAAGACGACCACGACCCGCGCGAAGACGGCGGCGAAGGCCGAGCCGGCGAAGACCACCCGCACCCGCAAGACGGCGGAGCCGAAGAAGACCACCCGGGCGACGGCGCGGAAGGTGCCGGGCGTCACGTTCTCGGCGGCCGAGAAGTAGGCTCCACAGTAGACAGAAGGTCCGTGAAGGCCTCCTTGCCGGCCAGGAGAGCCGGGAAGGAGGCCTTCACGGCTTTCAGGCCGCGCGCTGCGAGCCGTCCGCGTGCCAGGACGGGTAGCGGTACCGCGTGCGCAGCAGCGCCCGCTGCCGCGTCAGCTCGGCCGCGGACGGCGGGCGCGGCACCAGCGTCCCGAGGATCTGCGACGCCGCCGCCCGCACCGCCGCCTCGACCGAGGGGAACCCGGGACGCAGCCCGTGCTCGGCCAGCGACGCCACCGGGCTGCGGTGGGAGTCGAGCGGACGCGGGTCCGCCGGCGCGCTGGTCAGGTAACGGCCGACCAGCGCGGCCGACGTCTCGACCAGTAGTGTCGAGTGGGCCAGCAGCCCGCCCTTGGTGCGGAACACGGCGAACCCGCAGAGCTTCGCGTCTTCGACGAACAGGCCGCGGTCGCCGATCCGCGGGACCAGCCCGAGCTGGTCGACGGCGGCGCTCATCACCTTGCCGAGCGTCTCCAGGGGCCGGTCGGTGGGGCCGGGCAGGACCAGCGTCACGTTCAGGTTGCCAGGGTCGTGGAACACGGTGCCGCCGCCGCTGGCCCGCCGCAGCACCGGGACGCCGTCGCGCTCGCACTCCTCGACCCGCACCTCGCGGGCGATCCGCTGGCCACGCCCCACCACGACGCACACCGGGTTGCGCCAGAGCCACAGCACCGGTGACCCGGGCGCGACCCGGAGGAGCGCTTCGTCGAACGCCAGGTTCTCGGCCGGATCCGTGAACGCGGCACGGACGTCCGACCCGGTCGTCATAGCGCTTTGAGTTCCTCCACGATCTCGCCCACCGACGACTTGGCGTCCCCGAAGAGCATGCTGGTCTTCGGATCGTAGAACAGGTCGTTGTCGATCCCGGCGAAGCCGGAGGCCATCCCGCGTTTCAAGACGATCACGGAGCGGCTTTCGTTGACCTTGAGGATCGGCATCCCGTAGATCGGCGAGCTCGGGTCGGTCTGCGCGGCCGGGTTCGTGACGTCGTTCGCGCCGATCACCAGCGCGACGTCGGTCTGGGCGAACTCGGAGTTGATCTCGTCCATCTCCTTGAGCTGCTCGTACGGCACGTCGGCCTCCGCGAGCAGCACGTTCATGTGCCCGGGCATCCGGCCGGCCACCGGGTGGATCGCGTAGGCGACCGTGATGCCCTTCTTCTCGAGCAGCTTCGCCATCTCGCGGACGGTGTGCTGCGCCTGCGCCACGGCCATGCCGTACCCGGGCACCACGACGACCTTGCTCGCGTACGCCATCTGGATCGCGGTGTCGGCCGCGCTCGTCGAACGCACCGGGCGGGCTTCCTTCGTCCCGCTGCCGGCCGCGACCGCCGGCCCGCCGCCGAAGCCGCCCGCGACGATCGCCGGGATGGACCGGTTCATCGCCTTGGCCATCAGGTTGGTCAGGATGGAGCCGGACGCGCCGACGATCATGCCGGCCACGATCAGCGCCGTGTTGTCCAGCGCCAGGCCCATCGCCGCGGCCGAGAGCCCGGTGAACGCGTTGAGCAGCGAGATCACCACCGGCATGTCCGCGCCGCCGATCGGCAGCACCACGGTGAGGCCGAGGATGCCGGCCGCCACGAGCAGCCCGACGATCAGCAGCCAGGAGTCGCCGCCGGCGACGATGACCACCGCGCACGCGAGCGCGATCAGCAGGAGCAGCGCGTTGACCGGCTGCTGCAGCTTGCCCATCGTGATCGGGCGGCCGCTGATCAGTTCCTGGAGCTTGCCGAACGCGACGTTCGAGCCCCAGAAGGAGATCGACCCGATGATCGCGGCGAACAGCGACGCGATGGCGATGTAGGCGGGTTCGTGCGCGTAGCCGTCGGTGGAGTTGAACTCGACCCACGCGATGAGCGCGACCGCGCCGCCGCCGACGCCGTTGAACAACGCCACCATCTGCGGCATCGCGGTCATCTTGACCTTGCGCGCGGACGGCACGCCGACCACCGCGCCGATCGCGACGCCGAGGACGATCAGCAGCCAGTTGCCCATGCCCGGGGTGAGCAGGGTCGCGATCACCGCGATGCCCATGCCGGCCGCGGCGATCCAGTTGCCGCGGACCGCGGTGCGCGGGCCGGTCAGGCCCATCAGGCCGTAGATGAAGAGGGCGAACGCGATGATGTAGAGGATCGCGACGAAGTCGGTCACTTCTGCTCCTCCTCATCGGCGGGAGCGGGCTTCTTGCCCTTGAACATCGACAGCATCCGGTCGGTGACCAGGAAGCCGCCGACGACGTTGATCGTGCCGAAGGCGATCGCGATCACGAGAAGAATCTTGTTGAACACGCCGTCGACGCCGAGGCCGAGCACGACCAGGCCGCCCAGCAGCACGATGCCGTGGATGGCGTTGGTACCGGACATCAGCGGCGTGTGCAGCGTGTTGGGCACCTTCGAGATGACGGCGAAGCCGACGAACCCGGCGAGCACCAGCACCGCCAGGTTCTGCACCAATGGGCTCACGAAGTACTCCCTTCGCGCCCGGCCACGCAGGCCCCGGCGACGATTTCGTCTTCGAAGTTCAGCTCCAGCGCGCCTTCCTTCGTCACGAGCAGCTCGAGCAGCTCGGTGACGTTGCGCGCGTACAGCTCGCTGGCGTGCGAAGGCATTTCGGCGGGCAGGTTCAGCGGGGAGGAGATGGTGACGTCGTGCTCCACGACGTCCTCGCCCGGCTTGGTCAGCTCGCAGTTGCCGCCGGTCTCGCCGGCGAGGTCGACGACGACCGAACCGGCCGGCATGCCCTTGACGGCGTCCGCGGTGACCAGCGTCGGCGCCTTGCGGCCCGGCACCAGCGCCGTGGTGATCACGACGTCGAACTTCGTGATGGCCTCGGTGAGCCGCCGCTGCTGCTCCTCGCGCTCCTCCGGCGTCAGCTCGCGGGCGTACCCGCCTTCGCCGACCGCCTCGATGCCGAGGTCCAGGAACTGCGCGCCGAGCGACTTGACCTGCTCGCCGACCTCGGGCCGGACGTCGTAGCCGGTGGTCTGCGCGCCGAGCCGCTTCGCCGTGGCCAGTGCCTGCAGCCCGGCGACGCCGGCGCCGAGCACCAGCACCTTCGCCGGCGGCACGGTGCCGGCCGCGGTGGTGAGCATCGGGAAGAAGCGGGGCAGCTTCTGCGCCGCGAGCAGCACCGCGCGGTAGCCGCCGATGCTGGCCTGCGACGACAGCGCGTCCATCGCCTGCGCCCGGGAGATCCGCGGGACGGCCTCCATCGCGAACGCCCGCAGGCCCGCTTCTTCGAGCTTCGCGAGCCCCTCCGGGTTGCCGCGCGGATCGAGGAAGCCGACGAGGACGGTGCCCCGGGCCAGCTTCGCGACCTCTTCCGGCGCGGGCGGGTTGACCTTCACGACGATGTCCGCGCCCCACGCGTCGCCGAGCTCGGCGCCCGCCTGGGTGTACGCGTCGTCACTCAGGTGCGCGCGGGACCCGGCACCCGGTTCGACCAGGACCCGCAACCCTCGTTGCGCGAGCCTCCCGACCAGTTTGGGCACCATGGCCACCCGGCGCTCCCCGGGGCGTGACTCGGTCACCACACCCACGGTGAGCTGCTGATGCTGTTCGCTGTCGGCCACACGACCTCCTCATCGGCGAGGCACGATCCGAGGGTTGTACCACGCCGGACCGACAGTCCCCAGTGACGTGGGTCGCAAGTCCCGGGGTTGTGCCAGAAGATACGAAGGTCGCGCGAGAAACGTTCAGCTCGTTTTCCACCGCGGGATGCCGAGCAGGATCAAGCGAAGCCGTTTTTCCGCCGTTCCGGTGATTTTCGCGTCTTCACCGGGCTTGGCTTCCAGCAGCTCGACCGTCGTCGTGATCATCACGGAAACGATCAAGTCGGCCAGCATGTGCAGGTCTTCGGTGCTCCACGCGCGCAGCGGGGCGAACCGGGCGAGGTCGATCGCGAGGTCGCCGGAGAACATCCGCAGTTCGACGGCGATCGCGCGGGCGAGCGGGCCGCCGCCGTAGCGCTCGCGCGTCAGGAACCGGAAATGGTCCTCGTTCGCCCGGACGAATTGGTGGACCGTGGCCACCGAGGCGCTGATCATCCCCTGGTAGGTGTCGGGATCGGTGCGCGCCGACCGCATCATCCCGCGCAGCGTGCGCGTCGCTTCTTCGACGAGCGCGACACCGAGTTCCTCCATCGAAGCGAAGTGCCGGTAGAACGCCGTCGGCACCAGCCCGGCGCCCTTCGCGACCTCGCGCAGGGAGAGCGTCGCGAACGGACGGTCGGCCAGCAGGTCCAGGGCGGTGTCCAGCAGCGCCTGGCGCGTGCGCTGTTTCCGCTCCTGACGGCTTACCGGCTCTTCCGACACGGGCTCCAGCGTACGGATGTCCACCGCGTTGCTCACGTCACATCCTCCGCCTTCCGCGTTGACAGGTGCTCCACTTCTGCAGTGCACTGTTCAGTGTACAGTCGTTCACTGTAACCGAGGAGGCCCGATGACGGCGCTCATCCCCCGGCGGGTGCGCAGCCTCGCTTCGCTGGCCGAAGCTCTGCTGACGCCGCACGGGATGGACCGCTACCTGGAGCTCGTCGACCCGATGCTGGTGCGCCGCGAGATCCGCGGCCTGGTCACGGCGGTGCGCAAGCAGACGCCGGACAGCGTCACCCTCACCGTCAAGCCCAGCCGCGCGTGGCCCGGCTTCACCGCCGGGCAGTACGTCCGCCTGCAGGTGGAGATCGACGGCGTCCGCCGTACGCGCTGCTATTCGCCGTGCGGTTCGCAGTACGGCGGCGAACTGGAGTTCACGGTCAAGGAGCAGGGCCTGGTCTCCGGGCACCTCAACCGCGCGCTCGGCGCCGGCTCGGTGGTCGGTCTGTCCACTCCGGACGGCACGTTCACGCTGCCGGCCACCCGGCCGGAGCGCGTGCTGCTGATCAGCGGCGGCAGCGGGGTCACGCCGGTGCTCGCGATGGCCCGGACACTCGTCGACGAAGGTCACACCGGCGAGATCGTGTTCCTGCACTACTCGAACGGTCCCGCCGACGCGCTCTACCGCACCGAGCTGGCCGAGCTCGCCGCCCGGCACCCCGGGCTGAAGGTCGTGCACGCCTACACCCACACCCAGGGCGGGGATCTGCGCGGGTTCTTCTCGCCGGAGCACCTCGAGCGCGTCGCGCCGTGGCACCGCGAGGCGGAGGCGTTCGTCTGCGGCCCGAAGCCGCTGATGGACGCCGTGCGCGAGCATTTGGGTGAACGCGTGCACACCGAAGAGTTCACGCCGCCGGCGCTGACCTTCGACACGGCGAACGCCGAAGGCCAGGTCCGGTTCAAGCGCAGCGGGCGGGAGTGCGCCAACTCGGGGAAGCCGTTGCTGGAGCAGGCCGAAGAAGCGGGCCTGTCCCCGGAGCACGGCTGCCGGATGGGCATCTGCTTCTCCTGCACCCAGCTCAAGACCGCCGGCCGCGTCCGCAACGCCAAGACGGGCGAGGTCTCCGGCGAAGAAGACGAAGAAATCCAGCTCTGCATCTCCGTCCCGGTCGGGGACGTCGAGATCGACGCGTAGGGAGACTGCCATGACCGGTCTGCAGGACCGCCTGACCCCGGAACAGGTCGAAGAGTTCGGCCGCGAGCTCGACGCGCTGCGGCAGCGGACCGTCGACAGCCTGGGCCAGGAAGACGTCGACTACATCCACACCATCATCAAGACGCAGCGCGGCCTGGAGGTCGCCGGGCGGGCGCTGCTGTTCGCCGGGTTCTTCCCGCCCGCGTGGCTCGCCGGCGTCGGCGCGCTGTCGGTGGCCAAGATCCTCGACAACATGGAGATCGGCCACAACGTCATGCACGGCCAGTACGACTGGACGCGCGACCCGGCGCTGAGCTCGCAGCGGTTCGAGTGGGACACCGTGGCGCCGGCCGAGAACTGGCGGCACTCGCACAACTACATCCACCACACGTACACGAACATCCTCGACAAGGACCGCGACATCGGCTACGGCATCCTGCGGATGGACGACGCCCAGAAGTGGCACCCGTACTACCTGGGCAACCCGGTGTACGCGACGCTGCTGGCGCTGTTCTTCCAGTGGGGTGTGATGCTGCACGACCTCGAGGTCGAGAAGGTCGTGAAGGGCGAGCGCACCTGGGCCGAGAACGTGCCGGTGCTCCGGAAGATCATCCGGAAGGCGGGACGGCAGGTCGGCAAGGACTACGTCCTGTTCCCGCTGCTGACCGGCCCGCTGGCGCCGCTGACGTTCCTCGGCAACGCGACCGCGAACCTGACCCGCAACCTGTGGGCGTTCGCGATCATCTTCTGCGGCCACTTCCCGGCCGACGTCGAGAGCTTCACCGAGGACGAGACGGCCACGGAGTCGCGCGGCCAGTGGTACCTGCGCCAGATCCTCGGTTCGGCGAACATCTCCGGCAGCCCGCTGTTCCACATCATGAGCGGCAACCTGTCGCACCAGATCGAGCACCACCTGTTCCCGGACATCCCGGCGCGCCGCTACCCGGAGATCGCCGGCGAGGTGCGCGCGATCTGCGAGAAGTACGGGCTGCCGTACCACACCGGCCCGCTGCACCGGCAGCTCTGGTCGGTGGCGAAGAAGATCGTGAAGCTGGCTCTCCCGCGCACTTCGCCGTCGCCGGTTACCGTGGAACCCGACCGGCAGCTCCGAGCAGCGTGAGGGTGACATGGTGGGCCAGTTCGAACGCGAGAAGGACACCCTGCAGGTGATCACCGAATCGGCCGCGACACACGTCGGCAACATCGCCTCGATCATCACGGGCGCGATCCGCGACATCGCCCGCGAGACGGGCGACTGGCTGACGGACGTGATCGAGATGCGCGAAGCCGCGCAGAAGGCCCGGGAGGACGACCCGGACAGCGTTTGAGCCCCAGCGCCCCAAGGTGGCCTTCGGTGCGGGTGACGCACCGAAGGCCACCTTGCGTGCGTACGACGGACCTGGGGTGTGTGGACAACTGGGCCACCACCGCCCTTTCCGCACCGGAACTGTCGGTGCCGGCCGGTAACGTGAAAGACGGGGGGCGCCCCCGCGGGCCGACGCGAAAGCCGGGTCACGCACCCAATGTGGCATTGGGTGCGCCCCACGCACCCAATGTGGCGTTCGGTGCGCCCCACGCACCCAATGTGGCGTTCGGTGCGCCCCACGCACCCAATGTGGCGTTCGGTGCACCCCACGCACCCAACGCCACATTGGGGCGCTTTCCCCGGGCCACGCTCGGGGGAAAACCGGATGGGCACCGCGTCCCGCCCCGGCCAAACTGAAGCCGTGACCAGCCTCGAAGTCCCCCGCCCCCACCCGCTGCGCCGCGTCTTCGGGCCGCTGGCCGCGCGCGACTTCTGGGCCGAATACGCCTGGCTGTGGCTCTCCGGTCCGCTCACCCTCTTCTCGCTCTTCAGCTTCCTCCTCCTGCTCGTGCTGGGCCTCTCACTGACCCCCGTCCTCTTCGGGTTCCTCGTCCTCGCGGGCGCCATCTCCTACGCCCGCGGCCTCGGCGCCCTGCACCGCGGCCTCGCCAAAACACTGCTCGGCGTCAGCGTGCCCGCTCCGCGCCGGCCCGAGCTCAAGCCCGGGCTGTGGGCCTGGGTCCGGGCCCGCGTCGGCGATCCCGCCGGCTGGCGCACCGGCGGCTACCTGCTGCTGCGCCTCCCCCTGACCTTCGTCGCCCTGCTCACGATGACCACCGCGACGGTCTACGCCCTGGCCGCGACCCCGTTCGCGTTCCTCTGGTTTCCGCTGGGCGAACGGCACCTGGACGTCTTCGACATCTACGCCGGCAACTGGGCCGGCGCGCTCGCCTGGTCGGCGTCGGGGCTGCTGGTGCTCGTGGCGCTCCCGTGGGTGACGCACGCCTTCGTCGCGCTCGACCGGCTGCTGGTCGTCGGCCTGCTCGGCACGCGGGAGCTCTCCGAACGCGTCCGGGACCTCGAGGCGAGCCGCGCGACGGCGGTCGAGGACGCCGCGCTGCGGCTGCGGCGCATCGAACGCGACCTGCACGACGGCGCGCAGGCCCAGCTCGTCGCGCTCGCCATGAAGCTCGGGCTGGCCAAGGACGAGCTCGAAGGCCTCGACCTCCCCCAGATCCAGCAGCTGGTCACCGCCGCCCACACCAACGCGAAGCAGGCGCTGACCGAGCTGCGCGACCTCGCCCGCGGCATCCACCCCGCCGCCCTCGACGCGGGCCTCGACGTCGCGCTGGCCACCCTCGTCGCGACGTCCGGGATGGACGCGCGGGTCGCCGTCGACCTGCCGCGCCGCCCGCCGCCGTCCCTGGAGACGATCGTCTACTTCAGCGCCGCCGAGCTCCTCACGAACGCCGCGAAGCACGGCGGGACGACGACGTACGTCGATGTCACCGAAGAACGGGACGTCCTGTGGCTGCGGGTGCGCGACCGCGGCCGGGGCGGTGCCCGGCTCGTCCCGGGCGGCGGGCTGGCCGGGGTCGCCGAACGGCTGCGGACGGTCGACGGCGAGCTGACCGTCGCGAGCCCGGTGGGCGGTCCGACCGAAGTGACCGCGCGGGTCCCCCTGGTTTCCGGGGGTCCGGGTGGCGAGGCCCCCGGCCCGGGGCGGAGCCCCGGATGACACAGCCCGCTAGGGTCGCGGCATGCGGATCGTCATCGCGGAGGACTCGACCATCCTGCGCCAGGGTCTCGTCGAGCTGCTGACCTTCCGCGGCCACGAGGTCGTCGCCGCGGTGAAGGACGCCGACGCGCTGCGAACCGCCGTCGAGGAGAACTCCCCCGACGTGTCCATTGTGGACATCCGGATGCCGCCGACGCACACCGACGAGGGCCTGCGGGCGGCGATCTCGCTGCGTCGCGAGTCACCGGGCCGGGCGATCCTGCTGTTCTCCCAGTACGTCGAGACGAAGTACGCGGCCCAGCTGCTGGCCGACCGCGCGGGCGGCGTCGGCTACCTGCTCAAGGACCGCGTCGCCGAGGTGTCCGACTTCCTCGACGCGCTCCGCCGGGTCGCGGACGGCGAAACGGTGCTCGACCCCGAGGTCGTCAGCCAGCTCTTCTCGGCGACGCGCCAGATCGACGCACTCAGCGGGCTCACCCCGCGAGAGCGCGAAGTCCTGGGCCTGATGGCGGAGGGCCGGTCGAACTCCGCGATCGCCGCGAAGCTGTTCCTCTCGGCCGGATCGGTCGAAAAGTACGTGACGTCGATCTTCGGCAAGCTCGGCCTGCCACCGTCCGAAGGGGACAATCGCCGGGTGCTGGCGGTGTTGCGCTACCTGGATTCCTGAGCAGACAGGCGCGCGGTCCTGGCGCGTGGGCTTAGGCTGGGGCCCATGTACTCCACCGAGATCGAGGTCCGCACCGGTTCCGAAGCCGTCGTCCACGACCTCACCCACGAGGCCGAGTCGTTCCTGCGCGACGCGGACGCGACCGACGGGTTGCTGCACGTCTGGGTCCCGCACGCCACCGCCGGGCTGGCGGTCCTCGAGACCGGCGCCGGCAGCGACGAGGACCTGCTGACCGCGCTCGACGAGCTGCTCCCCCGCGACGGCCGCTGGCGGCACCGGCACGGGAGCCCGGGCCACGGCCGTGACCACGTGCTCCCGGCGCTGGTGCCGCCGTATGCGACGATCCCGGTGCTCGGCGGCGTCCTCGCGCTGGGCACCTGGCAGTCGATCTGCCTAGTGGACACCAACCTCGACAACCCGGTCCGCAAGGTGCGGTTCAGCTTCCTCGCGGGCTGACCGGCCGGGCCACAGCACCACCAGCAAGCCCGCGGCCAGGAGCGCGCCGAGCACCCAGACGCCGGTCGTGACGTCGGGCGCACCCGGCACGCCCTGAAGCAGGCTTCGCAGGCCTTCGGTCGAGAAGCGGAACGGCGTCCACGACCACAGCAGCGTGCGGTAGGCCGGGTTCAGCAGCTCCGGCACCTGCCCGGCGACCGCGGGCGCGACCAGGTAGAGCGGGCCGAGGACGGCCATCGCGCGCAGCCCGAGCAGGCGCAGCAGCCCCGCCTGCAGGGCGGCGAACGCCGTGGCGGCGAGGAAGACGAACCCCAGGACGCCGAAGTCCAGCGGCAGCGCGGCGTCCCACAGCGCGAAGAACCCGGCCACGGCCGCCGTCACGAGCACTCCGGCGCCGACGACCTGCAGCAACCGCGCGCCGGCGCCGACCGTGCGGCCGGTGCGCTTGGCCAGCTGCATCAGCGCCAGGCCCGCGACGAGCGCGCCGATCCAGGCCAGCGCGGACGCGGCCAGCGGCGCGGTCCGGCCGGCGACGCTCACCGGGTGCAGCACCTCCTGCTTCGGGGCGCCGCCCAGCACCGCTGCCGCGCCGGTCAGCGCCTGCTGCGCGACCTGGGTACCCGACGGGTTGACCGCCCCCGACGTCACGACGGTCGCGGACGGTCCCGGCCCGAGCTCGAGCACGCCGTAGACCTTCTTGTCCTCCAGCAGCTTCCGCGCGTCGGCCGGGGACGCGATCGTCCAGTCGAGCTGACCGCCACCGTGCGCGGCGATGCGCTGCGCGATCTCCGGCGGCGCGGCGACCGCGACCGGGACGCCGTCCGGCGCGGCCGTGGCCTGCGCGCCGAAGGTCAGGAACCCGAGCACCACGGCCACCAGCGCGCCGGCCACGGCCGCGACCAGGGCGAGCGCCCCGGCGGGGCGCCGGACAGGACCGGTCATGACAACCTCCATTTATTCGTCGCTCGTTGAATTAATGGTCAAGGTACGACCGCGTCCCGAAAAAGTCAACGCATGTTGAATAGTGCTGCCGGTAGCCTCGGTCTCGTGACGAAGAAGCGGCTGCTGCTCTGGGACATCGACCACACGCTCGTGGACTTCGCCGGGCTGGGCATGGCCTGGTACGCGGCCGCGTTCACGGCCGCGACCGGCGCGACCTTGCGCGTCGACCCGGTGTTCGGCGGCCGCACCGAACTGGCGACCACCACCGAGCTGCTCACCGCGAACGGCTTCGAAGCCGCCCCGGACACGATCCAGGCGATGTTCAAAGGCTTGGTGGCGGAGTCGGAACGGGCCGCGCACCGCTTCGCGGCGGAGGCCCGGGCGCTACCGGGCGCGGCCGAAGCGCTGGTCGCGTTCGCCGAGGACGACGGCGTCGTCCAGACGCTCGTCACCGGCAACCTGCCGGAGATCTCGCGGCACAAGCTCACCGCGTTCGGCCTGCACGAGCACCTCGACCTCGACATCGGCGGCTACGGCACGCTCTCGGTGCACCGCCCCGACCTCGTCCCGCACGCGGTGACGCTGGCGGCGGCCAAGCACGGCGCGCCGTTCGAGGCCGGCGCGGTGGTCGTCGTCGGCGACACCCCGAACGACGTCAAAGCCGCCCTGGCCCACGGCGCGCTGGCGATCGCGGTGGCGACCGGGCTCTACAGTGCCGACGAGCTGCGAGCGGCCGGCGCGCACATCGTGCTGCCGGACCTGGCCGACACCGACGCCGTGAAAACCGCCGTGTTCAGCTGAAAGTCGGCTTCGTCGTCCTCGGGAGGGTGTCAACCCTCATCCGAAGGGACGACCCCTTAGGGGTCAATCTCCTTCCTTCGCCCGATGTGGCCGGGGAGGCTGTTCGCCACACTTCCGGGCATGACTGAAGCAGCGTCGGCGGCCGCGCCCGCCGGAGGGGGACGCATCCGCGGCACGATCGCGGTGCTCAGGCAGCGCCTGCCGTTCACCAGCAGTGTGGTGCTCGCGATGCTCGTGCTGGCCGTCGCGTCGGGGGCGCTCTGGAACGCCGCCGAAGACCGCGCGGCCTACCCGTTCATCGCCTACGGGCTGCCGTCGCTGGAGGAAGGCCGGTGGTGGACCATGCTCACCGGGCCGTTCTTCGCCGTCGTCCCCTGGTACTACCTCCCGATGGTCGGCAGCTTCGCGCTCTTCGCCGGCTTCGCCGAGTGGCAGCTGGGGACGCGGCGCGCGATGGCCGTGACCATCGGCGGCCAGTTCGTCTCGGTGCTCGTCGCGACGCAGTTCCTGGCGCTGTGCGGTAATTCCGGCTGGTTGTGGGCCGAGCGCATGGCGGGCAGCCTCGACGTCGGGTTCTCCGGCGGCGCGCTCGCCGCGGTCGCCGTCGCCAGCGCGACGCTGCGGCCGCCGTGGGCGCTGCGGCTGCGGGCCGGGCTCTGCGTGTACGCCGGGGTCGCGATCATCTACGTCGGCACGTTGGCCGACCTCGTGCACTTCTTCGCGCTGCTGGCGGCGATCCCGCTCGGCAACCGGCTCGTCGGCTCGCGGCGGGCGCCCTCGGTGGGGCCGAACCCGCGCGAGTGGCGGCTGCTGACCGTCGCCGGCCTGCTGCTGCTCACCATCGCCGAGATCGTGATGCTCCTGGTGCCCGGCGAAGGCCCGTTCGGCTCCACCGAAGAGGTTTCGCTGTCGGCGCCGGAACTGGCGTTCCTCGTGCTGGTCACGGTGCCGATGATCAACGGGCTGCGCAAGGGCAGCCGGGTCGCGTGGCGCTGGGCGATCGCGCTGTCGGCCTTCGTGACGCTGCAGGCGCTCGCCGCGGCCACGGTCTACGGGCTGGCCGACGTCTTCGGCGCGGGCTACGACACCACGGGCCTGCCGCTGTTCTTCGTGGACAATCTCTTGTGGACGGTCGAGCTGGGCGTCCTCATCGCCGCGCAGCACGCCTTCCGCGTCCCTTCGCGGCGACGGCAGCGGCGCCACGCTCAGGGTCCCGGGGCGTCGCTGGCCCGCACGCTGCTCGGACGCCACGGCGGCAGCACGCTGTCGTGGATGACGACCTGGCCGCGCAACACGTACTTCGTCCGCGAGGACGGCCGTTCCTACCTGGCCTACCGCAAGCACGCGGGCGTCGCCGTCGCGCTGGGCGACCCGATCGCCCCGGACGGCACGGCGGCGGCCACGGTCACCGAGTTCACCACGATGTGCGAGAACTCCGGCCTGGTGCCGTGCGTGTTCTCGGCGACGGAAGAGACGGTG
The DNA here is from genome assembly GCF_055565395.1 of Amycolatopsis sp. NPDC028719. Classification (NCBI taxonomy): domain Bacteria; kingdom Bacillati; phylum Actinomycetota; class Actinomycetes; order Pseudonocardiales; family Pseudonocardiaceae; genus Amycolatopsis; species Amycolatopsis sp. NPDC028719. Next base: position 292,549 of record NZ_JBVHUL010000011.1, on the reverse strand, counting down.
GCGGCGACCCGCGAGCAGGGCTGGCAGCACGTCCAGGTCGCCGAGGACAACGTGCTCGACCTGGAGAAGCTGGAGTTCCGGGGCAAGGCGTGGCAGGACGTCCGGTCGGCGCTGAACAAGGCCGCCAAGCAGGACATCGACTTCCGGCTGGTCCGCTTGGCCGACCAGCCGGAGCCCATCCTCGCCCAGGTCCGAGCGCTGTCGGAGGAGTGGATGTCGGGCAAGGGCATGCCGGAGATGGGCTTCACCCTCGGCGGCCTCGACGAGGCGATGGACCCGGCGACGCGGGTCGGCCTCGCGGTCGACGCGGAGGGCACGGTCCACGGCGTGACGTCGTGGCTGCCGGTCCACACGGGCGAGGGCAAGGTCGGCGGCTGGACGCTGGACGTCATGCGCCGCAGCCCGCACGGTTTCCGCCCGGTGATGGAGTTCCTGATCGCGTCGGCGTGCGTCCAGTTCCGCGAGGAGGGCGCGCGGTTCGTCTCGCTGTCGGGCGCCCCCTTGGCCCGCAGCGACTCCGAGTCCGCGGCGCTGGTGGACCGGGCCTTGGAGTCGCTGGGCCGGGTCATGGAGCCGTACTACGGTTTCCGGTCGCTGCACGCGTTCAAGGCGAAGTTCCAGCCTCGCCGCGTGCCGCTGTACCTGGCGTACCGGGATGAGGCGGACCTGCCGCGGATCGGGCTGGCCCTGAGCCGGGCCTACCTGCCGGATGTGCGGCTTCGCGAACTGGCGAAACTGGCGCGCAAGCGCTGAGTCAGCGGTAGGTGGTCGGCGGCGGGGTGGTCGTGCTCCGGTCCGCCGCCGGCACGAACCGGTAGCTCTTCAAGATCCCCAGCAGGTCGTCCCGGATCGTCGGCCCGGAGCGGTCGGCATCGGCGTAGGCCACCACCACGCCCGACGCACTCCCGTTGCCGAACGCCATCGCGGCAACCAGAGCATGCTTCGCCGAGCACTCGCCCGTCGCCGCCGGGGTCACTTCGGCGACCACGATCCGGGCCGGGCTCCGGGTGCCGTCGGCCTTCGTGAGCTGGGCGTCCGTGCCCGGGCCCACCTGGGACGTCCCGCCGTACGCGCCGGTCGCCAGGTCTGTCGCGGCCTTGCGCGCCGCTGCCTCGGGATCGGGGAGCGGCTCGGTGGTGACGCCCGCGCCGCCGAGGGAGTCCCGGCCGCAGAAGTCCCGGCCCAGGAACGCGCTCGTGATCAGCCGGATCGCCGGCTCGTCCCAGCCGTGCTGCGTGGTCGGCGCGGGCTCCCAGTCCGGCGGGACGTCATACGCGTACGAGCCGTCTCGCGCCGCGACGGACTGCCAGCCGCTCGTCACCGCGGGGACCACTGTTCGCAGCGACGGCGTCTCCACCCGCGGCGGGCGCGACGTCGGCATCGACGACGTGTGGTGCGCCTTGCCGACACCCAGCGCGTTGAGCACACCCGCGATCAGCGCGATGAGCACGAGCCCCAGCCACGGCGCCCGCCGCCACTTCAGCGGCTTCGGCGCCGGGCGGATCCGCTTCGGCCGCGCCCTCGGCGGTTCAACCGAAGGCAAACCCGCAGGCGCCGGCGCGTCCGCGGGTTCGTAACCGCCGAACCCGCGGAGCGCCGCGTTGTCCTCGTACCCCGGCGTCGTGTCGTCCGAGCGCCGGGAGAACCGGCCCATCAGGACCGGACGAGCTTGACCAGGTGCTCGACGACGGCGTCGACCGCGATCTCTTCGCGCTCGCCCGTCCGCCGGTCCTTGACCTCGACGACGCCGTTGGCCAGGCCGCGCCCGACCACCAGGATGGTCGGCACGCCGACCAGCTCGGCGTCGGCGAACTTGACGCCCGGGGTCGCCTTGCGGTCGTCGAGGATGATCTCGAGACCGGCCGTGTCCAGCTCGGCGGCGATCTTCTCGGCGCCGGCGCGCACCGCGTCGTCCTTGCCCGCGATGACGATGTGCACGTCGAACGGCGACACCTCGCGCGGCCAGATCAGGCCGAGGTCGTCGTGGTTCTGCTCGGCGAGCACGCCGACCAGCCGCGAGACGCCGACGCCGTAGGAGCCCATCGTGATCCGGATCGGCTTGGAGTCGGGGCCGAGCGCGTCGAGCTCGAACGCGTCCGCGTACTTGCGGCCGAGCTGGAAGATGTGGCCGATCTCGATGCCGCGCGCGGCGACCAGGGTGCCGTGGCCGTCCGGCGACGCGTCGCCCTCGCGGACCTCGGCGGCCTCGATGGTGCCGTCCGGGGTGAAGTCGCGGCCGGCCAGCAGGTCGACGACGTGGTGGTCGACCTTGTCGGCCCCGGTGACCCAGGCGGTGCCGGGCACGATCCGGGGGTCGGCGAGGTAGCGCACGCCGTTGTCCTGCAGGGCCTTCGGGCCGATGTAGCCCTTGACCAGGAACGGGTTCTTGGCGAAGTCGGCCTCGTCGAGCAGCGCGACCTCGGCGGGCTCGAGCGACGCCTCGAGGCGCTTCATGTCCACTTCGCGGTCACCGGGGAGCGCGACGCAGATCAGCTCCCACTCCTTCGCACCGGGCTGACGCGCCTTGAGCATGACGTTCTTCAGCGTGTCCGCGGCGGTGAACGTGCGGCCCAGGTCCGCGTTGTTCAGGAAGTTCACCAGCGACTCGATGGTCGGCGTGTTCGGCGTGTGGTGCACCTGCGCCTCGGGCCGGCCCTCGATCGGCTGCGCGGCCGGCGCGGGCGTCACGACGGCTTCGACGTTCGCCGCGTACCCCGACTCCGTGCTGCGCACGTAGGTGTCCTCGCCCGTCTCGGCGACCGCGAGGAACTCCTCCGACGCCGAGCCGCCCATGGCCCCCGACGTCGCCTTGACCACGACGTATTCGAGGCCGAGGCGGTCGAACAGCTTCGTGTACGCGGCGCGGTGGGCCTGGTAGGAGCGCTCCAGGCCCTCGTCGTCGAGGTCGAACGAGTACGAGTCCTTCATGACGAACTCGCGGCCGCGCAGGATGCCGGCGCGGGGACGCGCTTCGTCGCGGTACTTCGTCTGGATCTGGTACAGCGTGACGGGGTAGTCGCGGTAGGAGGTGAACTCGCCCTTGACCGTCAGCGTGAAGAGCTCTTCGTGCGTCGGGCCGAGGAGGTAGTCGGCGCCCTTGCGGTCCTTGAGGCGGAAGAGGCTGTCGCCGTACTCGGTCCAGCGGCCGGTCGCCTCGTAGGGCTCCTTCGGCAGCAGCGCGGGGAACTGGATCTCCTGCGCTCCGATGGCGTTCATCTCGTCGCGCACCACGGCCTCGATGCGGCGCAGCACGCGCAGGCCGAGCGGCAGCCACGAGTACCCGCCCGGGGCGACCCGGCGGACGTAGCCGGCGCGTACCAGGAGCCGGTGGCTCGGTACCTCGGCGTCCGCCGGATCCTCGCGCAAGGTGCGAAGGAACAACGACGAAGTCCTGGTGATCACTGCGGGGCTCCCTGCTCCGGGCGGGTGTGAAAGTCCCGCTCAGGGTAGTCACTCCCCCGGCCGTGACTCCAACGGGTTACTCGACGGCCCGTTTTTGTCGGTGGTGGCCGCTAGCTTCGGGGACATGGCGATCCACCTGGGCATGATCACGATCGACTGCGCCGATCCGCGCGGTCTGGCGAAGTTCTGGACGGCGGCGCTGGGCACCACAGTGGCCCAGGACTACGGCGGCGAGTTCCTGGTGCTGGCACCCCCGGAGGGCGGGCTGCCGCTGGGCCTGCAGCGGGTGCCGGAGCCGCGGGTGGGGAAGAACAGAGTCCACGTCGACTTCGGCGGGGACGATCGGGCGGCGGAGGTGAAACGGCTGGTGGAGCTGGGCGCGAAGGAGGTGGCCGAGCATTCCGTACCGGGGTTGGCGTGGACCGTGCTGACCGATCCGGAGGGCAACGAGTTCTGCGTCTCGGGAGGTGAGCACTAACGGGTAGCGACGCGCGGCAGCGGGTAAAAAGGCGGCATGAGCGCTCGCGTACTGCTGCCGTGGACCGACATCGACGTGCCTGAGGGAGTCGAGGCCGCCTACTACGACGGCGTCGAGCCTCCCCCTGCCGAGCTGGACGACGTCGAGGTCTACGTGCTGCCCTACGACCGCGGGCCGGAGCCGCCGAAGCTCATCGGGGAGCTGCCGTCGCTGCGGGTGGTGCAGTCGCTGTCGGCCGGCGTCGAGACACTGGTGCCGCTGCTGCCGGCGGGGGTGCGGCTGGCGAACGGGCGGGGCCTGCACGACCTCAGCGTCGCCGAGCACGCGCTCGCGCTGATCCACGCGGCGCAGCGCGACCTGCCGCGGTGGTTCGCGCAGCAGGCGCGGGGCGAGTGGGCTCGCGAGCACACGCGGTCCCTCGCCGACAGCCGCGTGCTCCTGGTCGGCTACGGCTCGATCGGGCAGGCGATCGAGCGCCAGCTCCTCGCCGCGGAAGCGGTGGTGACGCGGGTGGCGAGCCGCGCGCGGCCGGATCAGGAGGTCCACGGCGTCGACGAGCTGCCGGGGCTGCTGCCCGAGGCCGACATCGTGGTGCTGGTCCTCCCGGACACCCCCGCGACGCGCGGCCTGATCGACGCGAAGGCCCTGGCCGCCCTCCCCGACGACGCCCTGGTGGTGAACGTCGGCCGCGGCACGGCGATCGACACCGGCGCTCTCCTGGCCGAGACGCGCACCGGGCGCCTGCGCGCGGGCCTCGACGTCGTGGACCCCGAGCCGCTGCCGTCGGATCATCCACTGTGGACGGTGCCGGGCGTGGTCATCACCCCGCACATCGCCGGCGGGTCGGCGTCGTTCTACCCGCGGGCCAAGAAGCTGGCGGCGGAGCAGCTGCGGAGGTACGTGCGGGGCGAGGAGCTGCTCAACCTCGTAGAAGTTTGACGGCGGCGGCCCACGCGGCCCGGGTGACGGTCAGTTGTCCCTGCGCGCGGGCCTTCGTGTCCCGGACGCCGACGGAGCGATCGAGCTTCACCTCGACGCAGTCCGATTGGCCGCCGCTGTAGCTCGACTTGCGCCAACCGCTCATCCCATGGCCTCCCGAACTATCGCGCGGCCTCCCGGAGCATGGCTCGGGTGGCATCGTCACTCAGTGCTGTCCCCGCCAGAATCCTAGCCTGTTTCCGGTAGCTGCCGACAACATCGGACTCGTGCAGGAACGCCGTCGCGTGCGAATTCTCCAAGTGCACGATCGGCGGCAGATCGGCGAACTCGTACAGGATGAACGAGCCGATCAGCCCGGGGTGATAACCGATGTTGGCAGGCACGATCCGCAGCGAAACGTTCGGCAGCGCCATCATTTCCAGCAGGTGGTCGATCTGGTCCGACATGATGTCGGCGCTGCCGATCTCCTCGCGAATCGCGACCTCGCCGATGAGCGCGGTGAGGCGAACCGGGTCGGCCTTCGCGAGAACACGCTGCCGGTTCATGCGCGCGATGAGCATCGCATCGGCCTGTTCCAGGCCGATCTCCGAATTGCTCAAGATCGCGCGGGCGTAGTCAGCCGTCTGCAGAAGTCCCGGCACGATCGCGTGGTACCAGTTCGTGATGCGGGTGGCGGTGCGCTCGTACTCGACGATGCCGCTCAGCGCGGGCGGCAGGTCGGACGGGTTCGAATCCAGCCAGTTGTCGTCCTTCGCGCGCCTGGCCAGGCGCATCATGCGCTCGTAAGTCGCGTCGTCGACCTGGAGCGCGCCCAGCAGCCGGGCGATGTCCTCGGGGCCGGGGACGCGTTGGCCCTTTTCCCACGCCGACAGCAACTGCGGCAGAATCCGCACCAGCCGGGCGAGCTCACGCAGTCCTTTGCCCCGCGTCATCCGCAATTCACGCATCGACGCGGCGAGCGCCCTGGCACCCGGGGAAGCGGAAGTCGGCTTCATGAAGGCGATGGTACGAACGTCGTCCATTCCCCGATCGGCGGTGGGGCGTCCCGAATTCAGGACAGCACGTACACGTGCCATTCGTCGTCGACGCGATATCCGCACCGCTCGTAAACACCCAGGGCGCGGTGCGCATTGTCGACGTCGACGTTCAGCGCCGACCGGTCGAATCCCGCCGCTTTCGCCGCCGTGAGCGTGTGCCCCAGCAACCCCGACGCGACGCCGCGGCCGCGCAACACCGCTCGCGTTCCCACCCAGCTGGCGTAGTGCTCGCGGATGCCCGTCACCGCGGCTTCGGACGCGTAGAAGTGGCTGAGCACGAACGCGAGGACCTTGTCGCCGTCGAGGATCAGGTACGACAGGTCCGGGCGGAAGTCCTTCGAGCCGGTGACCAGGTGGCGCCAGGCGCCGGGCTCGTAGACCGTGCTGCCCCAGTGGTCGGCGAAGGTGTCGTTGCGGGCGTCGAGCACGGCGAGGTCGTACTTGAAGTCGAACGGGACCGCCACGAGACCGTCCGGCAGCGGCGGCTGCGGCGGCAGGTCGGCGAGGCCGACGCGCATGTTGACCATCGTCCGCGCGTGCCGGTACCCGGCGCCGGCCAGGACCCCGGCGATCCAGCGCTCGTTCTGGTGGTGGCCGTGGTGCAGTTCGAACGGCGCGCCCGGGAAGGTGCGTTCGTTGACCTCGCGGCCCGTCCGCGAAAACCACTCGGCCAGGTGAGCGCCGACGGCGGCGGCCCGGTACTCCGGGCGCACGACCGACTGCAGGCGCAGCATGTGGACGGGGTTCGCGGCGTCGCGGCGGCGGATCAGGCCGTAGGCGACGAGTGTCCCGCCCGCCCAGGCGCCGATCGTGGCACGGGCCAGGTCGATGTTGGGGCCTTCGAGCTCCTCGCGGAGGTCTTCGTCCGTGAAGTGGTCACCTGTCCGGTCGATCTCCTCGGCCGCGGCGTACAGCCGGGTGAGGGCGGGGACGTCGTCCAGGGTCAACGGGCGCCAGGTCAGGTCCATGCCCGGAGGCTAGGCCGGACGGCGGCGTCCGCGCACCCCGTTTCGGCGAAAGCCGGCACAGTACGCTCGGTGCGTGCTGGTGCTCCTCCCTCCTTCCGAGACCAAGGCCGACGGCGGCCGCGGCGGTCCGCTCGACCTCGACGCGCTGTCATTCCCCGAGCTGAACCCGGCCCGGGCGAAGCTGCTCGACGCGCTGGTCGAGCTGGCCGGGGACGTTCCCGGCAGCGTCGCGGCCCTGGGTCTCACCGAGCGCCAGTCCGGCGAGGTGGCGCGCAACGCGGAGCTGTTCGCGTCGCCGACGATGCCGGCGCTGCGCCGCTACACCGGTGTGCTGTACGACGCGCTCGACGTGAAGAGCCTCACGAAGGCGGGCCTGGAAAAGGCGCACCGGCGGCTGGCGGTGACGTCTTCGCTGTTCGGCGTGGTGTCGGCGACCGACCCGATTCCCGCGTACCGGCTTTCCGGCGGGAACTCGCTCCCGTCGCTGGGGACGGTCCGCGGGCACTGGAAGCCGGTGCTCGAACCGGTGTTGCAGCAGGTGGAAGGCCTGGTGGTGGACCTGCGCTCGGGCACGTACTCGGCGTTCGCGAAGCTGCGCCCGGACGCGGTGACGGTCCGCGTGGTGACGGAGAACGCCCGCGGCGAGCGCGTGACGGTCAGCCACTTCAACAAGGCGTACAAGGGCCGGCTGGCGCGCGAACTGGTGGTCACGCGCGCCGAACCGTCCACTGTGGACCAGCTGGTGAAGGTGATCCGGAAGGCCGGCCTGGTGGTGGAGCGCACCGGCGACCACGCGCTGGAGCTGGTCACGGAGGGCTGATGAGCCCGCGCCCACCGCTCAGAAGCGGTCCGGCGCGAACGGCGTCAGGTCGAAGCCCGGGTCCTCCCCCAGCGCGATCGACGCGACGAGCTTCCCCGCGAACGGCGCGTTCGTCAGCCCGCCCGCGCCGAAGCCCGTCGACACCGCCAAGCCCGGCCGCAGCGAACCCAGCACCGGCAGGCCGTCCGGCGTGCCCGGGCGGAAGCCCACCCGCGTCTCCGCCAGCGTCGCGTCCGCCAGGCCCGGGGCCACCGTCAGCGCGTTGTCCAGCACCTCGCGCTGGCCCGCCGCCGTCACGCGGTAGTCGAACCCGGCCTCCGCCTCGCGCGTCGCGCCCGCCACCACCCGGCCGCCGCCGAACGCCAGCAGGTAGTGGCTCGTGCGGGGCAGCACCACCGGCCACGCCGACGTGTCCGTGCCCGGCAGGTCGAAGTGGCTGATCTGGCCGCGGTGCGGCGTCACCGGCAGGTCGATCCCCAGTGGCGCCAGCAGTTCCCGGCTCCACGCGCCGGCCGCGACCACGACGCTGTCCGCTTCCAGCGGTCCTTCGGGGCTCGCGACCGTGCCGTCCGCGCGGAACGCGACCTCGCCTTCGACGAACTTCGCGCCCCGGCGTTCGGCGTCGAGCAGCAGGGCGCGGCGCAGCTGGTGACCGTCGACGCGGCCCGCGCCCGCCAGGTGCACCGCGCTCAGCCCGGGCGCCAGCGCCGGGAACAGTTCGCGGGCCTGGGCGGAGTCGAGCCGCCGGATTTCCCCGATTTCGGGCGCGTCCGCCGCCCGCGCGGTCAGCCGTTCCTGCGCCTCGGCCAGCTCGGCTTCGTCGGCCGAGACGACCATCCCGCCGACGACCTCGAACGACGAATCCGCCAGTTCCGCCGTGAATTCGCGGTAGTACCGGCCGGCGGCCGACGCGAGCGGGTACAGCGCGTCTTCCCAGCGTGACGTCCACGGGCTGACGATCCCGGCGCCGGCTTCGGTGGCCGTCCCCGGCCGGGCCGCGTCCGCCACGACCACCTCCGCGCCCAGGCCCGCCAGGTGCCAGGCCGTTGCCGCGCCGCCGATTCCGCTTCCGATCACGAGCACTCGCATGTCCCCCACCCTGCCCGACTTTGCCGCGCCCGGGCCACCGGGATTGCCCCGCGCCCTCGACCGGCCGGTCGTATGCTGCGCGCCATGCCGAGCCGTGCCGAGCGGTATGTCGCCCATCTCGACACCCTGACCGGGAGCACCGAGCCCCGGTTGCAGCCGATCGCGTCGACCCACGACGGGCTCGACGACGTCATCGCGTTCGTCTACGCCGACGAACCGGAGCCGAGATACCTGACCGGGGTGACCTACGGCCTTTCGCTGGCCGACCACGACGAATGGCACGGCGTGAAACCGGAGCTGTGGATCAGCGTCCGGTCGGACGACCCGGTGTGGGCACTGGCCATCGGCTACCTCGCCGAGCAGCTGCGGGGCACCTGCCCGTTCGTCTACGGCGACACCATCGACTTCGGCGAGCCGATCGCGCCCGAGTCCGCCATGACCGCTTTCGCCGTGTCCGCGCCCGCCGGCCTCGACGCGCACCAGTACACGCTGATCGACATCGGGGGCGCGCCGATCAGCATCGCCGGCTGCTTCCCGGTGCACGACACCGAGCGGCAGTACATCCGCGAGCACGGCATCGACGCGTTCTGGCAGCTGGACTGGGACCTCTACGACGTCCGGCGGCCGCCGGTCGTCTGATACGCGGCCGTCGCGAGCCGCACGAACGAGCGGACCAGCGGGGTCGCGTCCGTCCAGGCGACGACCACCGGGTTCGGCGCCAGGTCGGTGAGCGGCACCACCGTCAGGTCGCCGGGCGGCCGGTGGCCGAGCGGCATCAGCCCGACGGTCCCGTTCCAGAGCACCGCCTGCAGGCACTCCTGGACGGCGCGCACCACCGGCCCTTCGCGCGGCTCGCCGCCGTGCCAGTACGACTGCCAGACCGGGTCGGTGCCGTCCGGGAACCGGAACCACTGCCGGCCGGCCAGGTCGGCCAGCTCGAGGTGGTCGCGGCGGGCCAGCGGGTCGTCGGTTCGCAGCACCGCGCCCACCGGGTCTTCGCGCAGCCGGTGCACCGTCAGGCCGGTCTCGTCGAACGGCCCCCGGGTCAGCGCGACGTCGACCAGCCCGGCGCGCAGCCCGCAGGTCGGATCGGTCAGGTCCGTGTCGCGGACGCGGACCTCGACGCCCGGGTGCTGCCTGCGGTAGGCGTCGGCCAGCCGCGTCGCGTCCGGGTCGGCGCTGTCGGCGAGCAGGCCGACGGTGATGGTCGCGGCACCGGCCGCGGCGGCCACGCGCACGCGCGCCCGGTCGGCCTGGTCGAGCAGGGCGCGCGCCTCGTCGAGCAGCGCCGCGCCGGGCGGGGTGAGCGTGACCCCGGCCGCGGAGCGCACCAGCAGGACGGCGCCGACGTCGGCCTCCAGCCGCTTGATCGCCCGGCTCAGCGGCGGCTGGCTCATGTGCAGCCGCGCGGCGGCCCGGCCGAAGTGGAGTTCTTCGGCGACGGCCACGAAGTACCGCAGCGTGCGCAGTTCCATCTCAGCCGGGTTCGCCGGCTTGCTCAGCGGCTTCGAAGGGCCAGACGTCGTCGGGGAAGACGCGCGCGAACCAGTGCGGCTGGACGTCCCGCAGCCGCAGGACCCGCCACCGGCGTGGGTCGGCGGGCTCGGGCACGGCGACCTCGACGTCCGGGCCGTGCGCGAAGAGCCGTTCCTGGCAGACCCCGCAGGGCGCCAGGACCCAGTAGCCGCGATCTTCGTCCGCGGCGGTCACGCACACCGAGCCCGTGACGCTCCGCCCCAGTTTGAAGGCTTCGCAGAGAGCGCCGGTTTCGTGACACAGGCTGACCGCCTGGTTCGGGAAGTCCGGCGCCGTGCTGGTGAGCACCGTGCCGTCGTCGAGGCGCACCGCCGCCGCCCCGGACCACGGCGTCCCGCCGAAGCGGTTTCGCGCCAGCGCGATCGCCGCGTCCACCAGTTCCTGGTCCACTGCCATGGCCGAACAGTAGCGCCGGCCTGCGACGATGTCCGCCGGGTATCGGCGCCACGCAATCGGTCTTGGACGGCGCCGTGTCCCGGCGGTGGAATCAGGACATGACCGATCTGACCGATCCCGCCGTGCAGGTAGCCGGCGCCCGGGAACTCGCCCCGGACCTGCTGGTGATCCCGAACGCCCGCGTCGACCTCGTCCCCAACATCGGCGTCATCGGCGGCACGGAGGCCGTCCTCGTCGTCGACACGGGCCTGGGCACCGAGAACGCGTCGGAGGTGCTCGCCTTCGCGACTTCGGTGGCGGCCGGCCGCCGCCTCTTCCTGACGACGACGCACTTCCACCCCGAGCACGCGTACGGCGCACAGGTGTTCGCGGGCAAGGCCACGTACCTGGTCAACCGCGGCCAGGCGGCCGACCTGAGCACGAAGGGCGCGGGCTACCTCGAGATGTTCCGTGGCCTCGGAGAGGTGGTCGCCCGCCGGCTGGAAGGCGTCCGGGTGCCCACGCCCGACGTGGTCTTCGACGGCTCCCACGACCTCGACCTGGGCGGCCGGACGGTCCGGCTGCGCCCCACGGGCCGCGGCCACACCACCGGCGACCAGGTCGTCGAGGTGCCGGACGCCGGCGTGCTGTTCACCGGCGACCTGGCCGAGACCGGGCAGTTCGCGATCCTCCCGTGGTTCCCGCCGCACGACACGGACGTCACCGGCATCGGCTGGCTCGAGGTCCTGGACCGGCTGGCGCTCGACGGGCCCCGGGTGGTGGTCCCCGGGCACGGAGAGGTCGGCGGGGTGTCGGTGCTCACCGACGTCCGCGACTACCTGCGCGAGCTCCGCGACGAGACTTGGCGCCGCCGGGACGCGGGCCTCGGGGTGGATGAGGTCGCCGCCGAGGTGCGGGAGGTGCTGGTCGGCCGCCACCCGGAGTGGGCCGGGCAGGAGTGGATCGAGCCGGGCGTCGGATGCCTGTGCGCCGAGCACGACGCCGCGCTCGCCTGACCGGAAACCGCCTGACCGAGGAACCGCTGGGCGGCGTGCTGCCGGGCGGGGCGGGGCGGGGCGGCCGCCAGGCCGCACGGCCGCCAGGCCGCACGGCCGCCAGGCCGCCGTGGCGCCGGGCGGCCAGCCCGCGTGCCGCCGGGCGACCGGTCCGCCGGGCGGGTCGCGCAGGCGCAGGTAGCTCTCCGCGGCACCCAGGTTCGCCGTGCCGGAGGTCTTGAATGAGCTTCATTCAGGACCTCCGGAGACCTGAATGACTCATTCAAGACATCAGCCTCAGCCGATTTCCGCGCCCAGCACCGCCATCGCCGCGTTGTGGCCGGGGATGCCGCTGACACCACCTCCCCGCACCGCTCCCGCGCCGCACAGCAGCACGCGGTCGTGGGGCGTCTCCACTCCCCACTTGCCCACCTGTGCCTGGTCCGTGGCGAACGGCCAGGCCAGGTCGCGGTGGAAGATGTGCCCGGCCGGCAGGCCCAGCTCGGCCTCCAGGTCGAGCGGGGTCTTCGCCTCCACGCAGGGCTTCCCGCCCGGCCCGGTCAGCAGGCAGTCCTCGATCGGCTCGGCCAGCACGCTGTTCAGCGAAGCCAGCGTCGCGCGCAACGCCGCTTCGCGCGCTTGTTCGTTGCGGCCTTCGAAGAGGCGCGCGGGCATGTGCAGGCCGAACAACGTCAGGGTCTGCACGCCGGCCGCGCGTTCGGCCGGGCCCAGGATCGACGGGTCCGTCAGCGAATGGCAGTAGATCTCGCACGGCGGCAGCGTGGGGATCTTCCCCGCCGCCGCCTCGCGGTAGGCCGTCTCCAGCTGGGTGAACGTCTCGTTGACGTGGAACGTGCCGCCGAACGCCTCGGCCGGGTCGACGTGCGGGTCGCGCAGCTTCGGCAGCCGCGACAGCACCATGTTCACCTTCAGCTGCGCGCCTTCCGGCCGCTCCGGCGGCTTCTCGCCCAGCAGCCGCGCCAACGTCGCCGGCGCGACGTTCGCCAGGACGTGCCCGCCGCGCACGACGTGTTCGGCGTCGTCACGGCGGTAACGCACCTCGCCGCCGGGGTCGATCGACAGCACCTCCGCCCCGGTCAGGAGCCGCGCGCCCGCGCGGGCGGCCACCGCCGCGAGCGAGCCGGTGACCGCGCCCATGCCGCCGACCGGGACGTCCCAGTCGCCGGTTCCGTTGCCGATCACGTGGTAGAGCAGACAGCGGTTCTGCCGCAGGTCCGCGCCGTCCGCCGCGGCGAACGTGCCGATCAGGGCGTCGGTCAGCACGACGCCGCGGACCGTGTCGTCGCCGAACCACGACGTGAGTGTCTCGCCGATCGGCCGCTCGAACAGCAGCGGCCACGCCTCGCCGTCACCGATCCGCTCGCGGAAGTCCACTTCGGACAGCAGCGGCTCGGTGAGGGTGCCGAAGGAGCGTTCGGCGACGCGCTCGGTCAGCTCGTAGAACCGTTGCCACGCCGCGAAGTCCGCCGCGGACCCGGTGACCGCGCGGAAGGACGCCGCTGTCCGGCCGTCGTCACCCGTGTCGACAAGGAGACCCGAGTCGGCCGTGGGCGTGTAGGACGACATCCGGCGCCGTTTCAGCCGCACGTCGAGGCCGAGATCGGCCACGATCTTCTTCGGCAGCAGGCTGACCAGGTAGGAGTAACGCGAAAGCCGGACGTCGACGCCGTCGAACGCGCGGAACGACACGGCGGCACCACCGGTCTCCCCGCGCCGTTCGAGCACGAGCACCGACCGGCCCGCCCGCGCCAGGTACGCGGCCGCCACCAGCCCGTTGTGGCCGCCGCCGGCGACCACGACGTCGTACGAGTCCATCCACTCCTCCTAGATCGGCCTGCCCGTTCATCGTGGCCACGGCCGGAGGCGGAATTCAAGGAAAGCGCACGAACGGTCCTTTCGCGCTATTCGGTTGCGCGGGCCCGGATGGGTCCGGCAAGCTGAGCGCATCCGGCAGGGAGCCGGTGCGGAGAGAGCGGGAGGTGCCTGTCGTGATGGATGTCCGGGCCTTCTCGCGCCCTCACCCACCCGCCCCCCGAGGCTGATCACGCGCCCGGTGGGGCATCCCTGACCAAGGAGAACCCCACCAGTGCGCCAGCACGATTTCGACGACTCCGAGCTTTTCGACGAACGCCCCTCGCGCCGCCGCCGGCGGTCCGAAGACGACGCACCGCGCGCTCGCCGCGCCGTGCGGTACGAAGACGAACCCGAGCCCACCCGCCGCGGGCGGCTCACCGAAGGCGAACGCGTCCGGCTCGCGAAGCTGCGCGACGACGCCTACACCGAAAACCAGCTGCCGGACGGCGCCGACCGCTGGTCCACCTGGGACGACGCCGAACATGGCCCGCTCCCCCGGCCCGAGTGGGTCGTCACCGAGCTCGCCGCCGTCGACACCGACCTCGGCGTCCTCAAAACCGGCAAGGAGGCCGACGTCCACCTGCTGCGGCGCGGCCTGCCCGGTACCCCCGGCACGCTGCTCGCCGCGAAGCGCTACCGCAGCGACGAACACAAGCTGTTCCACCGCGACGCGGGCTACCTAGAAGGGCGGCGGATGCGCCGCTCCCGCGAGACCCGGGCGATGGCGCAGCGCACCGCGTTCGGCCGCAACCTGATCGCCGAACAGTGGGCCGTCGCGGAGTTCGCCGCGTTGAGTCGCTTGTGGACGCTCGGCGCACCCGTGCCGTACCCGGTGCAGCGCAACGGCACCGAACTGCTCCTCGAGTTCCTCGGCGAAGACGACGGGACGGCCGCGCCCCGCCTGGCCCAGGTGCGCCCAGAGCCGGACGAGCTCAAGGACCTCTGGTTCCAGGCGACCGCGGCGCTCGAGCTCATCGCGTCGGAGGGGCTGGCGCACGGCGACCTCTCCGCGTACAACCTGCTCGTGCACCGGGGCCGGCTCGTGGTGATCGACCTGCCGCAGGCAGTCGACGTCGTCGCCAACCCCGGCGGCGCCGAGTTCCTCGCGCGGGACGTGCGCAACCTCGCCGGCTGGTTCCACGGCCGCGGTCTCGGTGAGCACGTCACGAACACCGGTGAGCTGCTGGCGGACCTCGTTTCCGCCGCCGGGCTCGGCTGAATCCGCGGCGGCGTCGCGGCTGTGGCCCGGGCCACGACTGCGACGCCGCCCACAACCGGTCACCTCGATGCGGACGACCAGGCCACCCTCAGGTACTATCGATTCAGACCGCAACCGGCGGCGTGGATGAGTTGGTGTCCGTCGCCTCCAGAGCCACCGAATGGCTCGCGGTGATCCGTAACCCAAGCGGCGCGCAGTGTCGGCAAGCGATGACACGGTGTGCCGGGTCCGTCCCTGTGAACGCCCATCGCACACCATCTTGCCCTGCCTGCGCGCGGGCTGCCCGGGCCTCCCTTGCGACGAACCACGTCCGAGAGGCATTTGTGACCGTCACGTTCAATTCCGGCCCTTCCTCGACGTCCGCTCACGCGGGCCGTCCCGACCGCAAGCCGCGCACCCGCCCGGCCGGTGGGGACATGCTGCGCGACGACGCGGTCGAGCTGGTGGCCACCAAGACCTTCGCCGAGCTGGGCCTGCCGGAGCCGCTGCTCCGCGCGCTCAGCGAGGCGGGCATCAACAGCCCCTTCCCGATCCAGTCCGCGACCATCCCGGACGCCCTGGCCGGCCGCGACGTGCTGGGCCGCGCCCAGACCGGCTCCGGCAAGACCCTCGCCTTCGGCCTGGCCATGCTGGCCCGGCTCGCCGAGGGCAAGGCCCGCCCGAAGCGCCCCCGCGCGCTGATCCTCGTCCCGACCCGCGAGCTGGCCATGCAGGTGGCCGACTCGCTGACCCCGCTGGCCAGGTCGCTCGGCCTGTGGTGCCGCACGGCCGTCGGCGGCATGGCTTTCGCCCGCCAGGCCGACGCGCTCTCCCGTGGCGTCGACCTGCTGATCGCCACCCCGGGGCGGCTGTCGGACCACGTCCGGCAGGGCACCGCGCACCTGGGCGACTGCAACTTCATCGCCCTCGACGAGGCCGACCAGATGGCGGACATGGGCTTCATGCCGCAGGTCCGCGAGATCATGGACCTCACCCCTCAGGGTGGGCAGCGGCTGCTGTTCTCCGCGACGCTCGACGGTGACGTCAACCGCCTCGTGCGGCAGTACCTGACCGACCCGGTCACGCACTCGGTCGCGCCGTCGACCGCGAGCGTGACGACCATGGACCACCACGTGCTCCAGGTCTCGCACCAGGACAAGCAGGACGTCATCACGCAGATCGGCGCCCGCGAGGGCCGCACGATCATGTTCGTGCGCACCAAGCACCACGTCGACCGCCTCGCGGAGCGCCTGCGCGAGCAGGGCGTGAACGCGGCGGCGCTGCACGGTGGCAAGACGCAGGGACAGCGCAACCGCGTTCTCGCGGACTTCAAGGAAGGCCACACCCCGGTGCTGGTCGCCACGGACGTCGCCGCGCGCGGCATCCACGTGGACGACATCTCGCTGGTGCTGCACGTCGACCCGGCGGCCGACCACAAGGACTACCTGCACCGCGCCGGCCGCACGGCCCGCGCCGGGGCGTCCGGCGTCGTCGTCACGGTGGTCACCAACGACCAGCGCCGCATGGTCAAGCGGATGACCGATCGGGCCGGCGTCCGCGCCGAGTCCACGATGGTCCGCCCCGGTGACGAAGCCCTGTCCCGCATCACGGGTGCCCGCGAGCCCAGCGGCGAGCCGGTCATCGAGCGTCGGCGCGAGAGCCCGCGTCGCGGCGGCGGTGGCGGCTTCCGCGGCGACCGCGGTCACGGCGGCGCGAGCCGCGGTGGCTACCGCGGCGACCGCGGCAGCCAGGGCGAGCGTGGCGGCAGCAGCTACGGCGGCGGCGACCGTGACCGCGGTGGCGACCGCGGTGGTTACGGCCAGCGCTCCGGCTCCGGCTCCGGCGAGGGTCGTCCCGGCGGCTTCGGCGGCCGTGGCCGTCAGCCCCGCTCGGGCAACGGCGGTGGCTACGGCCGCCCGAGCCGTGGCCCGCGTCGCGGCTACGACAGCTGATCTCGTTCTCTGAAGTTTCGGAAGCCCCGGACCGCGCGGTCCGGGGCTTCCGGCGTTTCCGGGCCCGCTTCCCGGCCGCGCGAAGGCCGGATGGGAGACTGCGGGACGTGACTACGCCGCCGACGCTCCCGCCCGACGAGGTTTTCGACTGGCTCGACACCGAGGCGGAGAAGCGGGCGAACGCGGGGCTCGTGCGGCAGCTGCGACCGCGTCCCGCCAAGGCGGACGAACTGGACCTGGCCGGCAACGACTACCTCGGGCTGGCCCGCGACAAGCGCGTCGCCGGGGCCTCCGCGGCCGCCGCGTTGCGCTGGGGCGCCGGGTCGACCGGGTCCCGGCTGGTCACCGGTTCGACCGAGCTGCACACCGAGCTGGAGATGGAGCTCGCCCGGTTCTGCGGTGTGCAGGCGGCGCTGGTGTTCTCGTCCGGGTTCACCGCGAACCTCGGCGCGGTGACGGCGCTGTCGGGCTCCGAATCCGCGATCGTCACCGACAAGTACATCCACGCGTCGCTCATCGAGGGCTGCCGGCTCTCGCGGGCCGACGTCGCCGCGGTCGCGCACGCGACGCCGTCGGCGATCAAGAACGCGCTGGCGACCCGCCGGAAGCCGCGGGCGCTGGTGGTGACCGATTCGGTGTTCTCCGTCGACGGTGACCTCGCCCCGCTCGCCGAGCTGGCCGGGATCTGCCGCTCGCACGGTGCCGCGATGCTGGTCGACGACGCGCACGGCTTCGGCGTCCTGGGTGAGGGCGGTCGCGGCGCGGTCCACGCGGCCGGGCTGGCGGGCGCCCCCGACGTCGTCACGACGTTGACGCTGTCGAAGTCGCTGGGCGCCCAGGGCGGGGCGGTGCTGGGGCCGCGTCGCGTGATCAAGCACCTGATCGACACGGCTCGCAGTTTCATCTTCGACACCGCGCTGGCGCCCGCGAGTGCTGCCGCCGCGTTGACCGCGTTGCACGCGCTGAAGGAAGAGCCGGGGCTGGCGGAGAAGGTCGTCGAGAACGCGGGCAACCTGGCGATGTCGTTGAAGGCGGCCGGGCTGACGGTGAGCCTGCCGGACGCGGCCGTGATCTCGGTTCAGGCGCCGTCCGCGGAGTCGGCCGTCGCATGGGCGGCGGCGTGCGCGGAGCAGGGCATCCGGGTCGGGTGCTTCCGGCCGCCGTCGGTGCCGGACGGCATTTCGCGGCTGAGGCTGACCGCGCGGGCCGACCTCACGGAGTCCGATGTGGACCGCGCGGTGAAGGTGATCACGGCGACGGCTCCGCGCGGCGCGACCGCCTGAGCCGTACCTGGAGGGTCGGCTCGGCTCTTACTTCGGGAGGCGGCGCATGCGGATGTGCGGGATTCCGTCTTCGTCCGTGTACTCCGCGCCTTCCGCGACGAAGCCGTAGCGCGCGTAGAAGCCCTGGACGTACGTTTGCGCGTCCAGGACGTACTCGCCCGGGGTGAGCAGGACCTCGTCCATCAGCCGGGCCGCCAGGCCGCGGCCGCGGGCGGTGGCCGCCGTCACCACGCGGCCGATGCGGCGGACGCCACCCGGGTCGGCGAGCACGCGCAGGTAGGACAGCACGCCACCGGGATCCGAGAACCACAGGTGCCGGGTGTCCGGCCGCAGGTCACGGCCGTCGAGCTCGGGGTACGCCGCCTTCTGCTCCACGACGAACACGTCCACGCGCAGGCGGAGGATGTCGTGCAGCTGGGCGGCGGTCAGGTCGGGCCCGGTCGCGTCGTGCAGGGTCGGCATGCCCCCTGCTTATCACGCTCAGCCGAGGATGCGCGGCTTGGCCTGGGCCTCGATGTCGGCTGTGTACGCCGAAACGCGCGTGTAGACGCCCGGCTTGCCCGCCTTGCCGCAGCCGTCGCCGAACGACACGATCCCGATCAGCGTGTCGCCCACGACGAGCGGGCCGCCGGAGTCGCCCTGGCACGCGTCGACGCCGCCTTCGGCGTAGCCCGCGCAGACCATCGTCTTCTGGTCGTACACGGAGTAGTCGGCACGGCAGGAGCTGTCGGAGACCAGCGGGACCTGGGCGCTGCGCAGGTAGTCGGAGCGGTCGCCGCCGTCGGCGACGCGGCCCCAGCCGAGCACCGTCGCTCGCGTGCCTTCGCGGTACGAAGCGGTGTCACCGCCGGCGGGCAGCTTCGCGGGCCGGTAGCCGAACTGGCCGCGGACGGTCAGGACCGCGATGTCGTCGCCCTGGGTCGGGTCGCTGTAGCCCTCGCTGATCCAGACCTTCGAGACGCTCAGCACGTCACCCACGTCGGTGCGCTTGTCCTCCCGGCCGGCCACCACGCGGACGTCCTGCTTCGCGACCGCCTTGGCGCAGTGCGCCGCCGTCGCGACCGCCGTCGAGCTGACGATCACCGCGCCGCAGTACTGGTTGCCCCCCGCGTCGGTCAGGTACACCGCGTACGGGTGGTCCGAAAGGGAAGCCTTGTCGCCGCCCACGATCCGCGGCTGGTTGGCGGAGGCCGGGTCCGCCGACGCCGTGCCGACCACCACCGGGACGGCCACCGCGGCGACCGCGAGGAGCGCGCCGCTCGCGAGCAGCAGGGGTCGGCGGGACTTCACGGACATGGGACGTTCCCCTCTTCAAAAACAGCACGAGACGAAGCACTCGGCTCCCGGACGACTCCGGTGCGTAAACGAGCGGCGCTCAATACCCTAATCGGAGTGGGCCCGAAACGGTGTCACTGAAACGGGTGGACTCCGCGCTCACCGAGCGCTTCTGTCAGGCTGGACGGATGCGGCGGACGGCGACGGCGGTGTGCGGGACGGTCCTGGCCTTCACGCTGGGCGCCTGCACGCCGGAAGTCCCGCGGACCCCGCAGCCGGTGGCCGCGACGCCGTCCTCGACGACGGTGGCCAAACCCCCCGCCCCGGTGAAATCGGCGCCGCCGGCGACGTCGAGCGCGCCCGCCGCCACCTGGCAGGCGGGGGCCCGGCCCCTCCCCCGCCGCCCGGACGGGTTCGGCGAGATCGAGCCGACGCCACCCGAACTGGTGAACCGGGCACTTCCGACAAAAGACATCTTCCCGCCGCCTGCGGATGGCAAGTACCACGCGACCGTCAGTGCGGTGCCCGCCGACGTCCTCGCCCGCAGCACCTGGCAGCCCGCCTGCCCGGTCAAGCCGGCCGACCTGCGCTATCTGACGATGTCCTTCCGGGGGTTCGACGGCCGCGCGCACACCGGCGAAATGCTGGTCCACGCGAAGGGCGCCGCCGGGATCACCCGAGTCTTCGGGCAGCTCTTCGCGGCGGGCTTCCCCCTGGAAGAGATGCGCGTGACCAGCCCGGCCGAACTGACCGCGCCGCCGACCGGCGACGGCAACAACACGGGCTCGTTCGTCTGCCGCCCGGCGCGCGGGCAGACCTCGTGGTCGGCGCACGCGTACGGGCTCGCGGTGGACGTCAACCCGTTCTGCAACCCCTACACCCAGCGCGACCTCGTGCTGCCCGAACTGGCCTCGGCCTACCTCGACCGGGCGGACCGCCGGCCGGGCATGGTCCTGGCGGGCGACGCGACCGTGCGCGCGTTCGCGGCGATCGGGTGGAGCTGGGGCGGCGCGTGGACCAGCCCGAAGGACCGGATGCACTTCACCGGCAATGGCCACTGACCACGTAATACGACGTTAAGCACAATGGGGAACACCCGCTTCGCGGCGACGGTTGGCTAGGGTGACTCGACCGGATCGAAACCCCGCGGAGGATGCAGTGCCCCACTACGACCTGGTGATCGTCGGGACGGGATCGGGGAACTCCATCCTCGGGCCCGAATTCGCCGGCAAGAAAACGGCGATCGTGGAGAAGGGCACCTTCGGTGGCACCTGCCTGAACGTCGGCTGCATCCCGACGAAGATGTTCGTGTACGCCGCCGACGTCGCGTACACGCCTTCGCACAGCGCGAAGTACGGCGTCGACGAAGAGCTGAAGGGCGTGCGCTGGCGCGACATCCGCGACCGCGTCTTCGGCCGCATCGACCCCATCGCCGCGGGGGGCGCGGAGTACCGGCGCAGCCACGAGGACAACAAGGACGTCGACGTCTACGAGGGCACCGCCCGCTTCACCGGGCACAAGGAGCTGCGCGTCAGCTTCTCCGACGGCCGTCCCGACGAGGTGCTGACCGCCGACCGGTTCGTGCTGGCCGCGGGCGGGCGCCCGGTGATCCCGGACATCGCCGGTCTGGACACCGTCGACTACTTCACGTCCGACACGGTCATGCGGCTCGACGAGCTGCCGGAGCGCATCGTGATCCTCGGCGGCGGGTACATCGCGGCCGAGTTCGCGCACGTCTTCGCGTCCTTCGGGGTGCAGGTCACGCTCGTCAACCGCTCCGGGCGGCTGCTGCGCTCGGAGGACGAGGACGTCAGCGCGCGCTTCACCGAGCTGGCCGCGGAACGCTTCGACGTCCGCCTGGAGCGCAAAACCGTGCGCGCGCGGAAGACCGGCAGCGGCGTCGCGCTGGACCTCGAAGGCCCGCAGGGCGCCGAGACCGTCGAGGCCGACCTGCTGCTGATCGCCACCGGCCGGCGGCCGAACTCCGACCTGCTCGACGTCGCCGCCACCGGAGTGACCACAAAGGACAGTGGGCACGTCGTCGTGGACGACTACCAGGAGACCGCGGTCGAAGGCATCTACGCGCTCGGCGACCTTTCGTCGCCGCACGAGCTGAAGCACGTCGCGAACCACGAAGCCCGCGTGGTGCAGCACAACCTGCTGCACCCGGACGAGCGGATCACCGCCGACCACCGGTTCGTGCCGCACGCCGTGTTCACCCACCCGCAGGTCGCGTCGGTCGGGCTCACCGAGCAGAAGGCGCGCGAATCGGGCGTCTCGTATGTGACGTCGAAGCAGGACTACGCCGGCATCGCGTACGGCTGGGCGATGGAGGACACGACGGGCTTCGCGAAGCTCCTCGCCGACCCGGCGACCGGGCAGCTGCTCGGCGCGCACATCATCGGGCCGCAGGCGTCGTCGGTGATCCAGCCGCTGATCCAGGCGATGAGCTTCGGCCAGGACGCGCGTTCGATGGCGCGCGGACAGTACTGGATCCACCCGGCGATGCCGGAGCTGATCGAGAACGCCCTGCTCAGCCTGCCCCTGGACTGACGCAAGTCCGTGAATGTCGCATTGAGGGACTCTAAGTCCCTCAATGCGACATTCACGGCTTTTCACAGGGTGATCGACCACGTGTCGAGGGTGCCGGTGTCGGCTGGGCCGTAGTCGGTCACGCGCAGCTGGTGGCCGCGCTGCCGGTGAGCGTCGAGGCGATCGGGCTGAACACCTGCTGGTAGGCGCGGATCGCGAAGTCGGTGTCGTTGGTCAGGGTCCGGTTGCCGCCGCCCGCCTGGGTGCGTGCGGACACCGCCGCGCTCGCCGCCGAGGCGTTTCCCGTCGAACGGGCCCACGCGCAGCAACGTTCCGAGGTCCGGCGACGGCACGGCCATCCGGTGATCGTAAGCGGCGCCGACTCCGGCGTACGGCGTTAACTGTCAAGAATCAGACGACCCGGCGGCGGCCGGCGAGCGCGCCGAACACCATCTGGACGAGCAGCAGGCCCAGCAGCATGGCCAGCGGCACCTGCCAGCCGCCCGCGACGTCGTGCAGCAGCCCGAACAGGAACGGCCCCAGCGCGGCGAAGAGGTAGCCGAAGCCCTGCGCCATGCCGGACAGCCGGGCGGTGTCGCCGCCGGTCCGGGCGCGCAGCGCGATCACCGTCAGGGCGAGGGAGAACACGCTCATCCCGAGCCCGACCAGCAGGCTCCACAGCAGCGGCGACCACGACGGCGCGAGCATCAGCCCGGCCGTCCCGGCGAAACCGAAGACGCCGAGGGTGATGATCCAGAGGCCCTGGCCGCGCTGGCGGGCGGCCATCGGCGCGACGACCAGGCTGATCGGCACGGCGATCAGCGAGACCAGGCCGAACAGCAGGCCGGCCTGGTCGCGCGGCACCCCGGCGTCCATCAGGACCTGCGGGAACCAGCCCATCGCGGCGTAGGCGTAGAACGCCTGCAGGCCGAAGAAGATCGTGACGATCCACGCGAGACGGTTGCGCAGCAGCGACCGGCCGGCGTCGGCGGCATCGGCGTGACGCGGTGCCCGGCCGGTGCCGCGGGCTGCGAGAATCCACGCCAACAGCGCGACGACGGCCACCACCGCCCAAGCCCCGAGAGCCGGGCGCCAGCCGCCGAACGCGTCGCCGAGCTGGGGGGTCACTGCCGACCCGAGGGCGCCGCCGCCCTGAAGAGCGGCGGTGTAGACGCCGGTCATGATGCCGATGCGGGCCGGGAAGGAGTCCTTGATGACCACCGGGATGAGCACGTTGATCAGGGCGATCCCGGCGGTGGCGACGAGCGTCCCGCCGAGCACCACGGCCGGGCCGTCGAGCACGCGCAGCACGAGCCCGGCCGCGATCGCGATGAGCGCGATCGCGATGGCGGCGCCGATCCCGGCCCGCCGGGCCAGCAGCGGCGCGGCCAGCCCGGCGCCGGCGAAGCAGAGGGTCGGCAACGTCGTGAGCACGCCCGCCCAGACCACGGAGGTCCCCAGGTCGGCGCGCATTTCGGCGAGCATGGGCCCGACCCCGGTGATGGCCGGGCGCAGGTTGAGGGCGGTGAGCACCACCGCGACCGCGAGCAGCGCGCCGGCGGTGAGCACGCCCGGCGTCCGGAACTCCACGGCGCCGTCCAGCTCGGGTTCGAGGGCGGATTGACGGTGTTCGACGCGCATGACCGCTACTATCGCATACGTAGGATGATTGGATGAAGGGATAATCCTGTGCCTCTGGCCACCACTCGGCGGGCCGGCCTGGTCGACCAGGTCATCGAGCAGCTGCGCGCGGCGGTCGCGCAGGGCGAGTGGCCCCTCGGCGAACGCATCCCCACCGAAACCGAGCTCGGCGAGCAGCTCGGCGTCGGGCGCAACACCATCCGCGAAGCCGTGCGCGCGCTCGCGCACACGGGCCTGCTCGAAGTCCGCCAGGGCGACGGCACCTACGTGCGCGCCACCAGCGAGGTGTCCGGGGCGATCCGCCGGCTCTGCGGCTCGGAGCTGCGCGAAGTCCTGCAGGTCCGGCGCACTCTCGAGGCCGAGGGGGCCCGGCTCGCCGCGTTGTCGCGCACCGAGGAGGAGGTGGCGGAGCTGTGGTCGCTGCTGGCCCGCCGCGAGACGGAGCTGCGCGAGCGACGCTGGGAGGACTTCGCCCACACCGACGCCGAGTTCCACACGGCGGTGGTCCGCGCCGGGCACAACGGCCTGCTCACCGAGCTCCACCGCGGCCTGACCGAGGTCATCACGGCGAGCATCGCGGCGACGTCGACCATCACGCCGGGCGTGGACCACGCACCGGAGATCGGCCACGAAGGCCTCGCCGAGGCGATCGCCCAACGCGATCCTGACCGCGCGGCCGCAGAGGCGTGCGGGTTCCTGGACGAGCTTCTGGAACGCGTCGAGCGCTCCTGACGTGCGCCCCAAGGCGGCCTTCGTTGCGTCTAACGCACCGAAGGCCGCCTTGGTTGCGTCTAACGCACCGAAGGCCACATTGGGGCGCTTGCCAGGCCGGCCCGCTTCCGCCCCAATGCCACATTGGGTGCGTCTGGCGCACCCAATGCCACATTGGGGCGCTTGCCCCGCGGCGCGCTGAGCTGCGGAATCAACGAGTCTGGCATCACCGGCGTCCCCTAAGGGTGCCAATTCAGGGTTGTCGTGGTGCCATCGCGGTGCCACAGTAGTGCCATGGACCTGACGCCCTTCGTGAACGAACTCCGCCGGGAGCTCGCGGTCGCCGCCGAAGCGGCGGGTGAGGACGCCGTCGCCCTCGCCGAGCGGCTCACCGCTCCGCTCGAATCGGCGATCCGGCTCACCCTGCTCGACGCTCTGTCGGCCGCGGCCGACGAGATCACCCGCGACCTCGCGCCCGGCTCCGTCGAAGTGCGCCTTCGCCGTCGCGAAGCCGAGTTCGCCGTTGCGCTGCCCACCACGCCCGAACCGGCGCCCGCCGAAGCGCCGCCGCCCCCGCCGGAGGCCGACGACGGCGCCGTCGCGCGGATCAACCTGCGGCTGCCCGAGCACCTCAAGCAGCGCGTCGAAGAAGCCGCCGGCCGGGACCGGATCTCCATCAACGCCTGGCTCGTGCGGGCCGCGAACAGCGCGCTCGGCCCCGGCAAGACCCAGCCGTCCCAGCGCCGCTCGGCCTTCGGTGAGAAGTACACCGGCTGGGTTCAGTAAGCCTTTTCTCTTCCCGTCTCCGACCTGCGGAGACGCCACCCGAGCACCCCAGGAGGGCGCAGCCATGCCTGTTTTCCCCACTCCCGAGCCGATCACGGCGACGATCGACGTGAGCGTCGCGGACGTCCGGATCGTCGCCGGCGAGCGCGCGGAGACCACCGTCGAGGTCACCCCGGCCGACCCGGCCGACAACGAGGACGTCAAGGCCGTGGCCCGGACCCGAGTCGAGTTCGCCCACGGCGAGCTGCTGGTCAAGGGCCCGAAGTACGTCACCAAGCTCTGGGGCAAGGCCGGCGCGCTGCACGTCACGGTCGAGCTGCCGGCCGGCTCGCGGATCCAGGGCACCGCCGCGATGGGCGACTTCCGCGTCGGCGGCCGCATCGGGAACAGCCGGTTCAAGACCTCCGTCGGCGACATCCACCTCGACGAAGCCGCCGCCGTCGAGGCGAGCACCGCCACCGGAGACGTCACGGTCGACCGCGCCACCGGCCACGCCGAGTTCGGCACCGGCTCCGGCGAGCTGCGGATCCGCGAGATCGACGGCACCGCCGTGCTGAAGAACTCCAACGGCGAGACCCGCGTCGGCGAGGTCACCGGCGACCTGCGGGTCAACACCGCCAACGGCGACATCCTCGTCGACGTCGCCCACGCGGGCGTGCACGCCAAGACCGCCTCCGGCGACATCCGGCTCGGCGAGGTCATGCGCGACCGGGTCGTGCTGGAAACCGCCGTCGGCGAGATCGAGGTCGGCATCCGCGAGGGCAGCGCCGCGTGGCTCGAGCTCAACTCCCTGACCGGCACCGTGCGCAACACGCTCAGCGCCACCGACGGCCCCGGCGGCAGCACCGAAACCGTCGAGGTCAAGGCCCACACCTACACCGGCGACATCGTCATCCGCCGCGCCTGAAGACCTTCAAAACAAAGGGGAAGATCCATGTCAGACGCCATCGTGGCCGAGGGACTGGTCAAGAGGTACGGAAAGGTCACCGCGCTCGACGAAATGTCGCTGCGGGTACCCGAAGGCACGGTGCTCGGCGTGCTCGGGCCGAACGGCGCTGGGAAGACCACCACCGTCCAGATCCTCACGACCCTGCAGCGGCCGGACGCGGGCCACGCGACCGTCGCCGGGTTCGACGTCGTGCAGGACGCGCACGCGCTGCGTTCGCACATCGGCGCGTCGGGGCAGTACGCCGCCGTCGATCTCGAGCTGACCGGAGCCGAAAACCTCGAGATGGTCGGCCGGCTCTACCACCTGGGCACCAAGCGGGCCAAGGCGCGCGGCCGGGAACTGCTGGCCCGGTTCAGCCTCGCCGACGCCGCCGACCGCCCGGTCAAGGGCTACTCCGGCGGCATGCGGCGCCGGCTCGACCTGGCCGGCGCGCTGGTCGCGAACCCGCCGGTGCTGTTCCTCGACGAGCCCACGACCGGGCTCGACCCGCGAGCCCGCACCGAACTCTGGGACGTCATCACCGAGCTGGTCGCCGGGGGCACCACGCTGCTGCTGACCACCCAGTACCTCGAAGAAGCCGACCGGCTCGCCGACAGCATCGCCGTCATCGACCACGGGCGCGTGATCGCCCGCGGCACCGCCGACGAGCTCAAGGACCTCGTCGGCGGCGAACGCATCGAGCTGACCGTCGGCACGCACGACGACGTCGTCGTCGCGCAGCGGGCGCTGGCCCGGCTGGCCAGCGGCGAGCCGCAGGCCGAGGGCTTCCGGCTCACCGTACCCGTGACCCACGGCGCGAAAGCGCTTACCGAAGCGCTGGCCCTGCTCGCCGCCGACGGCGTCGAAGTCCGCGACGTCGGCGTCCGCCGCCCCACCCTCGACGACGTTTTCCTGTCCCTGACCGGTCACGAGGTGGCCGAAACCGCGAAGGAGGCCGTGTGATGAACGCGGTGCAGATGGCCGTGACCGACGGCGTGACGGTCGCCAAGCGCAACTCGATCAAGATCTTCCGCTCGCTGGACCTGCTCGGGTCGCTGGTGTTCACGCCGGTGATGTTCGTGCTGCTCTTCGGGTACGTGTTCGGCAGCGTGATCGACATCCCGGGCCTGTCCTACCGCGAGTTCATGCTGCCGGGGATCTTCACCCTCGCGGTGGCGATGGGCGGCATCGTCACCGGCTACGGGCTGACCGACGACCTGCAGAAGGGCATCATCGACCGGTTCCGCTCGCTGCCCATGTCCCCGGCCGCGGTGCTGATCGGGCGGACCACCGCCGACCTCATCCTCAGCACGGCGAGCCTGCTCATCATGGGCCTGGTCGGCCTGCTGGTCGGCTGGCGCATCCACACCGGTGTGCTCGAGGCGCTGGGCGGGATCGTCCTGCTGCTGGCGTTTTCCTACGCGCTGTCGTGGGTGATGGGCGCGCTCGGCCTGGCCGTGCGCAAGCCCGAGGTGTTCAACAACGTTTCGATGGTGGTCGTCTTCCCGCTGACGTTCCTGGCCAACACGTTCGTCGACAGCGGCCGGCTGCCCGGCCCGCTGCGCGCGATCGCGGACTGGAACCCGGTTTCGGCGGTCACGCAGGCGGCGCGGGAGCTGTTCGGCAACACGAGCGCGGCCCTCCCGGCGCGCGACGTCTGGCCGATGCAGCACGCCCTGCTGGCGTCGGTGCTGTGGATCGTGGTGCTGCTGGCGATCTTCGTGCCGCTTTCGGTGCGCTGCTACAAGAAGGCCACCAGTCACTGAATCAAGGCAGCGTCAGGATCTCGCTGCCGTCGGCCGTCACCACGAGGGTGTGCTCGAACTGGGCCGTCCACTTCTTGTCCTTCGTGGTGACGGTCCAGTCGTCGGGCCAGATGTCGTAGTCGATGGTGCCCAGGGTGATCATCGGCTCGATCGTGAAGGTCATGCCCTCCTCGATGATCGTGTCGACGGAGGGCTCTTCGTAGTGCAGGACTGTCGGGGGCGTGTGGAACGCCGGGCCGACGCCGTGGCCGGTGAAGTCGCGGACCACGCCGTAGCCGAAACGCTTGGCGTAGGCCTCGATGACCCGGCCGATCACGTTGAGCTGCCGGCCCGGCCGGACCGCCTTGATCGCCCGCAGCGTCGCCTCGCGGGTGCGCTCCACCAGCAGGCGCGCCTCCTCGGAGACGTCGCCGGCCAGGAACGTCGCGTTCGTGTCGCCGTGGACGCCGCCGATGTAGGCGGTGACGTCGATGTTGCAGATGTCGCCGTCCTCGATCACCGTCGAGTCCGGGATGCCGTGGCAGATGACCTCGTTGAGCGAGGTGCAGCACGACTTCGGGAACCGGCGGTAGCCCAGCGTCGAGGGGTAGGCGTGGTGGTCGAGCAGGAACTCGTGCACCACCTTGTCGATGTCGTCGGTGGTGGCGCCCGGCTTGACGGCCTTGCCGCCCTCTTCCAGGGCCTGCGCCGCGATCCGGCTCGCGACCCGCATCGCTTCGATCACCTCGGGCGTGCGCACCCCGTTGCCGGTGTCCCGCTTCGGCGCCGGCTTGTCCACGTACTCGGGACGGGCGATGGAACTGGGGACGTCACGGCGCGGCGTCTGGACGCCGGGAACCAGCGGGGCACGAACGGACATGCCTCCACCTTACGACGGCCCGCTCAGCCGATTGCCGCCAGGAACCGGTGCGCGGCCTGCACCGCCGGTTTGGACGACCCGGCCTCGGTCAGCAGCACGGCGAACGCCAGGTCACCGCGGTAGCCGACGAACCAGCCGTGCGAGCGGGAGCCGTCGCCGAACTGGGCGGTACCGGTCTTGCCCGCGACGTCGGGGAGGTCCCGCAGCCCGGTCGCGGTGCCCGCCGTGACGACCTCGCGCATCATCCCGCGCAGCGCGCCGAGGACCTCGTCCGAGGGCGGGTCGCCGACGTTCTGCGTGGTCGCGGGCCGGCCCTTGACGATCGACGGCGCCGGCACCTTCCCCGCCTGCACCGTGGCCGCGGCCAGCGCCAGGCCGAACGGGCTGGTGACCACCGTGCCCTGGCCGAAGCCGTTCTCGGCGCGCTGGACCGCCGAGTCGCTGGCCGGGACGGCCCCGGTCACCGTGGTCAGGCCGGGGACGACGAAGTCCGCGCCGATCCCGAACGAGCGGGCGGCGTCGGTGAGCGCCGACGCCGGCAGCCCCGCGGCGAGCCGGGCGAAGGTCGTGTTGCACGAACGCGCGAACGCCGTCGTCAACGGGACGCGGCCGAGGTCGAACCGGCCTTCGTTCGGGATGACGCGGTTCTCGATCGTCGTGGTGCCGGGGCAGTCGACCGGGCTGCCGGCCTCGACGTCGCCCGCCGACAGCGCGGCCGCCGCCGTCACGATCTTGAACGTCGAACCCGGCGGGAACCGGCCGGCCAGGGCGAGCGAGCCCTCGTCGTCGGCGGCCCGGTTCTGCGCCACGGCGAGGATGTCCCCGCTCGACGGCTGGATCGCCACCAGCGCGGCCGGGTACGGCTCGGTGTCCAGGGCCTTCTCGGCGGCGGCCTGGATCCTCGTGCTGAGCGTGCTGGTGACCGCGGGCGACGGGCGCGGCGGCTCGGCCTTCAGTTCGGAGACCTCGCCGCCGGTGACGCCCCGGGTGACGATCCGCCAGCCCGCCGCGCCCGCCAGCTGCTGCTCGACGAGCGCCCTGATGCCGGGCAGGACCTGCTGCCCGGAGCCGCGCGTGACCGGCAGCAGCCGCTCCTGGCTGACGAACCGGACGCCGGGCAGGTCGTAGATCACCGGCTTGACCCGCTGGTAGTCGCCCGCGCGCAGGCTGATCACCGGGTAGGCGTCGCCGGGCTTGGTCTTGCTCATCCCGTCCAGCACCGACCGGCCGGTGACGGACGGCTCGAAGCGGTGCAGCGCCTTCGCGAGCGAGCCGGCGACGGCGTTCACGTTGCCCGCCTTCTGCGGGTCGACGGCCACCCCGATCACGGTCTGCGGGCGCATCAGCGGCACGCCGTCGCGGTCGAGGACCGGCGCGACGTCGGGCAGCTGCGGCAACAGGCCGAGGGTCTGGCCGACGGCCAGCTGCGGGTGCACGACCGTCGGCTGCCAGTGCACCTGCCAGCCGTTCTCGGCCGCGCGCAGCAGGGCGACGGCGCGGTAGGACCACGTGCGGCCGTGCGGCAGGTGCCAGGTGAGCCGGTAGCCGGAGGTCACGGTGTCGCCGCTGGGCTCCTTGACGTCTTCGTCGTCGACGTCCAGGGACTCGGGCTCGAGCACGCCGCGGACCTGGGACAGCACGCTCGCGGCCATGGCCGGCGAGTCGGTGTTCGCCGCCGCGGCGGCGACGTCCCCGGACGCGAGGGCGTCGAGGAAGGCGGAGAGGGCGTCCTCGGGACCGTCGCCCGAGCACCCGGCCGTGGTCGCGGCGACGAGCAGCAGCACCGCGAGCACCCCGCGGCGTCGACGTGCACTCATGGCGGGATGATGCCTGGTCAGCAGGGGTGTCGCGGCCTCGAAACGCCGCCACGGAAGAGTGGCTGGAGCCGCTTAGAAGAGCACGGTCGCGTACTGGCCGACCTGCTGGAAGCCGATCTTGCGGTAGGCGGCGAGGGCCGGGGTGTTGAAGGCGTTGACGTAGAGGCTGGCGGTGCGGCCGAGCCCGCGCACGAGCCGGTTGACCACGGCGGCGGTGCCGGCGGTGCCGAGGCCGTCGCCGCGGTGGTCGGGGTGCACCCAGACGCCCTGGATCTGCCCGACGGTCGCCGACATCGCGCCGATCTCGGCCTTGAACACGACTTCGCCGTTCTCGAAGCGGGCGAACGCGCGCCCGGCGCCGATCAGCTCGGTGACGCGGGCGCGGTAGCTGGCGCCGCCGTCGCCGCTGCGCGGGTCGACGCCGACCTCCTCGATGAACATCGCGACGGCCGCGGGCAGGTACCGCTCGAGCTCGTCGGGACGCACCGGGCGGACGAGCGGGTCGGCGGCCACGAGCGGGGTGCTGTCGAGAGCCATCAGCGGCTGGTCGTCGCGGACTTCGCGGGCCGGGCCCCACTCGTCTTCGAGTTCGTCCCACAGGCCGAGGACCTGCTCGGCCGGGCCCACGAGCGACGAGCAGGTCCGCTGTCTGCGCAGGGCGCGATCGGCGAACGAGCGCAAGGCGGGGGCGTTGCCGCGCAGCGGGATGAGGTTGGGCCCGGAAAAGCACAGCCCTTGGAGCCGACCGGCCCGGACCGGACGGCTGTCGGCGGCCCAGAGCTCACCACCAAGCCGCCACGGGTCGAGACCGGCAGCCTCGACCCGGGCGCTGACCATGCAGCTGCCCACCGGGTCGGCGGCGAGCGCGGCACGGACCGCCGGATAGTCCCGATCATCGAGCAGCCGTGCACCTGCAAGCCGCAACACGGGCTCCAGGGTGCCAGATTCCGCCGGTAAACGGAACGCGAGGCCGTCGACACGGTGAGATGAACGGCCCGGGTCGTGGTCCGCGGGGAGAATGGGGCGCATGCAGCGGTACACGTACAAGGTCGTCGAGGTCCGGGAGAAGCTGATCGGCGGCAAGATGTCCGGCGGGAAGCTCGAGAAGCTGCTCAACGACCACGCCGTCGACGGGTGGCAGCTGAAGGCGATCACCTCGGCGGAGGTGAAGGGCCGGGTGGGGCCCGGCGGGGTCGAAGGGCTGCTGGTGACCTTCGAGCGGCCGGTGCAGTAGGCGGGCGCCGGGGCCGGTCGCACTGGCCCGAACTTGCCGCAGTGAATGACTCATTCCTGGCGCCGGACGCCAGGAATGAGTCATTCACTGCATCCGGAGGGCACCGTCGCGGCAGCTGAGGTCGAGCCGGCCGTGGATCGGCACGGCCGGGGTCACGGATCACCGCGCCTTCTTCCAGCCGGCCGCCGGACGCGGTGAAAGGGGCGTTCACGACGTCCGGGGTGGCTCAGGGGGCGCCACGGTAGGTGCCGATCGTCCAGCTGTTGCCCTCCGGGTCGCGGAGGCTGAACGTGTGCGAGCCGTACTCCGTGTCGGTCAGCTCCGCCGTGATCTCCGCGCCCGCGTCCTTGACCCGCGCGTAGATCTCGTCCACCTGGTCCGAGACCACGTACACCGCGCCGGTGCCGGGCTTCATCGCGTCGTGGATCCCGTCCGGCGGGCGGACGCTGCCCAGCATCACCGCGCCGCCCTCGGGCCAGCGCAGCTCCGCGTGCGCGATCAGGTCGCCTTCCGGCACCACCAGTGCCTCGGTGAAGCCGAGGACGTCGACGAGGAAACGGACCGCCGCCGGGGCGTCTTCGTAGCGCAGGGCGGGCCAGACGTTCGGTTCAGGAGTCATGCCCGCGAGTCTTGCCCCGCCGCCACCTGGTCGTCTTGGAGGAACGGGAGCTCCTCGGCGATCCACGTCCCCGGCGTGCACCCGGCCAGCGCCCGCCACTCGTTGGTCAGGTGCGCCTGGTCGTAGTAGCCGCACTCGACGGCCAGCGCGGCCAGGTCCGCGTGCCCTTGCCGCAGCAGCCGCCCGGCCCGCTCGAACCGCAGCACCCGCGCCGCCTGCTTCGGCGCCAGCCCCAGCTCCGCCCGGAACCGCTCCCCCAGGTGACGGCGGCTCCAGCCGACCTCGCCGGCCAGGTCCGTGACGCGGACCCGGCCGTCGGCGCCCCGCATCCGGCGCCAGGCCTCTCCCAGCTCCGGCGGTGGCGCCACCGGCTCCACCGCGCGGGCGGCCAGCACCTCGTCGAGCAGGGCGAACCGCTTGTCCCAGGTCGGCAGCTCCCGCAGGCGGTCCGGCAGCGAACCCAGGCCGAACTCGGCCAGGTCGTGCACCTCGCCGCCGAGCTCCGCCGCCGTGACACCGAGCAGCGTCCGCACGCCCAGCGGGTCGAGCTCCAGCTGCAGCCCGGCCTGGTTGCGGTCCTGCCGGATCAGCACCGCGCTCGTGTGCAGCCCGCCGACGAGCGCCCGCAAGCTGCGCCCGGCCATCCGGACCGGTCCGGCCAGGCTGATGACCAGCGTCACGTGCCGGGACGGCAGCCCGCGGTGGACCGGCAGCGTCACCTCGTCCTGCGCGTACCCGACATAGCGCGTGACCAGGGGCCGCACCACCGGGTGCGGCTGCCGGACGGCCCAGGTCACGCTCACGGATGCCAGCGTAAACGTCACCACCGACAGTTCCGCTTTCTGCTAACACGGACAGTGCGTCCCCACCGCGGAAGGAACCACCCATGACGATCCAGGAGCAGGCGCAGCAGCTGGAGCTGCTCGCCGACCAGGTGCCCACCGGCATCGCGCTCGCCACCAAGAGCGAACTCGAAGACCTGCAGGCGCAGGTGCTCGGCCTGCTCGGGGAGACGTCGACCGCGACCGCGATCCAGGGCTCGATCCAGCTGGCGGCGCAGCAGATCGACGAGGTCGCCGCCGCGCTGGAGAACGTCCGCCTGCAGATCCGCGACGCCGCCCAGCACCACCTACAAGGCTGACTCGTAGGAGGAGGAGACCGCCGGCTGGCCCGTGTAGTTCGGGCCGGCCCGGTCGTCCGCGCCGAGGTAGCGGAACGGCAGCGTGCCGGAGAACGGCCCCGCGCGCCGGATCCGGCGAGTCCGTGAGTCGTAGGTGAACCCCGCGGCCCGCAACGCCGGCAGGACTCGCCGCGCGCCGCCGGGTACCCGGATGCCCGCGACGTCGAAGTTCGCCACGAACAAGCCGTCCTCGCTCAGCCACGACGCCGCCCGCAGCAGCGCGCCCAGCTTGTCGCCGACGTAGTGCAGCCCGTGCACGCAGGTCACGAGGTCGAACCGGCCCGAGGGCTCCCACGCCGTGATCGACGCGGTCTCGAACCGCACGGGCCCGGCCGCCGCGAAGTACCCGACCAGGTCGACGCCGGTGATGTCCAGGTCCGGCCGGGCCGCGGCCGCGTCGAGGAGTGCGCGCCCGCTGCCGCAGCAGAGATCCAGCCAGCGGGCACCGGGCGGCAGGCTCAGGATGTCGAAGCCGAGAACCCGCGAATAACCGTCGCGCCCGCCCAGCCGGCGCTCCCGGTTCATCGCCACATTCGCGACGACGGACGACGCCTCCAGAGCGCCGTCCGTCAGCAGCTCCACGTCAGCCGGCGGTGACGACCGGCTCGCCCTCGCCGAGGGATTCGCCCGCCTCTTCGGCGATGCGCATGGCCTCTTCGATCAGCGTCTCGACGATCGCGTGCTCGGGCACCGTCTTGATGACCTCGCCCTTCACGAAGATCTGGCCCTTGCCGTTGCCGGACGCCACACCGAGGTCGGCCTCGCGGGCCTCGCCCGGGCCGTTCACGACACAGCCCATAACGGCCACGCGCAGCGGGATCTCCATGCCCTCGAGCCCGGCCGTGACCTGCTCGGCGAGCGTGTAGACGTCCACCTGCGCGCGGCCGCACGACGGGCACGACACGATCTCCAGCTTGCGCTGCTTGAGGTTCAGCGACTGCAGGATCTGGATGCCGACCTTGACCTCTTCGACCGGCGGCGCGGACAGCGACACCCGGATCGTGTCGCCGATGCCCTGGCGCAGCAGCGCGCCGAACGCGACGGCCGACTTGATCGTGCCCTGGAACGCCGGGCCCGCCTCGGTGACGCCGAGGTGCAGCGGGTAGTCGCACTGCTCCGCGAGGAGCTCGTACGCGCGCACCATGACCACCGGGTCGTTGTGCTTCACCGAGATCTTGATGTCGTGGAAGTCGTGCTCGGCGAACAGGGACGCCTCCCACAGCGCCGACTCGGCCAGCGCTTCCGGCGTCGCCTTGCCGTACTTCTCGAGCAGGCGCTTGTCCAGCGAACCCGCGTTGACGCCGATCCGGATCGGCGTGCCGTGGTCCTTCGCGGCCTGCGCGATCTCCTTGACCTGGTCGTCGAACTTCCGGATGTTGCCCGGGTTCACGCGGACCGCGGCGCAGCCGGCCTCGATCGCGGCGAAGACGTACTTCGGCTGGAAGTGGATGTCCGCGATCACCGGGATCTGGGACTTCTTCGCGATCGCGGGCAGCGCCTCGGCGTCGTCGGCCGACGGGCAGGCGACGCGGACGATGTCGCAGCCCGCGGCGGTCAGCTCGGCGATCTGCTGCAGGGTCGCGTTGACGTCGGAGGTGAGCGTCGTCGTCATCGACTGGACGGAGATCGGGAACTCGCTGCCGACGCCGACCGAACCCACCTGGAGCTGGCGGGTCTTGCGGCGCTCGGAGAGGACGGGCGGGGGCAGGGCGGGCATACCGAGTGCGACGGTCACGGCCTCCAGCGTACCTACCCCGACCGGGCCACCCGCACCATGTCAACCGTCACGGTGAGCAGCGTTACGGCCTGTGTGAATCGCCACGGAGGGGCCGGAACCCCTCCGTGGCGAGGCACTACTGCAGACGAATCGGGTTGACGATGTCCGCCGTCACCGTGAGTAGCGTGACCGCGCCGCCGATGAGCACCAGCACCATCGTGATCCCGGACAGCCTCGTGTAGTCGACGGGCCCGCCGGCCACCTTGCCCCGCCGGGCGCGGATCCAGTCGCGGACGCGCTCGTACCAGACCACCGCGATGTGCCCGCCGTCGAGCGGCAGCAGCGGCAGCAGGTTGAACACGCCGATGAAGAAGTTGAGGCTGGCCAGCAGGAAGAAGAACAGCACCCAGATGCCCCGCTCGACGGCCTCGCCGCCGATCCGGCTCGCGCCGACGACGCTGACCGGGGTGTTCGGGTCGCGCTCGCCGCCGAAGATCGCGGTGACGACGGCGGGGATGCGCTCGGGGAACTCGACGAGCCGCTGGGCGGTCTCCGCGAACATCGTGCCGGTGAAGCTGAACGTCGCGCCGACCGCGGCGACCGGGCCGTACTGCGTGGTCGCGGCCGGGACCACGGGCGAGGCGCCGATCATGCCGACCTCCTTGACGCCGGCGGTCGTCCAGCGCTGCACCTTCGGCACGTCGACGATCAGCGACAGCCGCTGGTCGCCGCGCTGGACGTCGAACTGCGTCGGGCCGCTGGTGGCCTGCACGGTGGCGAGCATCGCTTCCCAGGTCGCCACCGGCTTGCCGCCGATCGCGAGGACCTTGTCACCGGCCCGCAGCCCGGCCGCCTGTGCGGGACGCGCGGCGCCCGGCGGGCAGTTGGGGTCCTGGGCCTCCTTCTCCGACGTGGCCGAACGGGCGCAGGAGGTCGCGGCGAGCACCGGCTCGGTCGTGGTGGGACCGGTCAGGTTCGGCAGTCCCATCGTGACGGCCATCAGGTAGAGCACGACGAAGCCGAGGATGAAGTGCGTGATCGACCCGGCGCTCATGACGACGGTGCGCTTCCAGGTCTTGAACCGCCACATCGCGCGGGGCGCCTCGTCCGGCGTCACCTCGTCGAGGGCCGTCATGCCGGCGATGTCGCAGAAGCCGCCGAGCGGGATCCACTTCAGGCCGTATTCGGTCTCCCCGCGGCGCCAGGAGAACACCGTGGGGCCGAAGCCCACGAAGTACCGCCGGACCTTCATGCCGAAGGCCTTCGCGGTGACCATGTGGCCGGCCTCGTGCAGTGCGACGGAGACGCAGATCCCCAGCGCGAAGAGCACCACACCGATGATGTAGGACACCCGCTACTTCCCCTCGATGATCGAACGGGCCCGCGCGCGAGCCCAGCGCTCGGCGGCGAGAACGTCGTCGACGTCGCGCGGTTCGCGACGCCACTCGTCGGCAGCTCCCACCACCTCGGAAACAGTGTCCACTATCGACGTGAAGCGGGTGTTCTGCGCGAGGAACGCGGCGACCAGCTCTTCGTTCGCCGCGTTGTAGACGGCGGGCAGGCAGCCACCCACGGTGCCGCAGTGGCGGGCCAGCTCGACGGCCGGGAAGGCGTCGTCGTCCAGCGGCTCGAACGTCCAGGTCGCGGCCTTGTCCCAGGTGCAGGCGGGAGCGGCCTCGGGGACCCGGTCGGGCCAGTGCAGGGCGAGCGCGATCGGCAGCCGCATGTCGGGCGGGCTGGCCTGGGCGATCGTCGAGCCGTCGGTGAAGGTCACCATCGAGTGCACGATCGACTGCGGGTGCACGGTGACGTCGATCCGCGCCGGCTCGACGTCGAACAGCAGCGCCGCCTCGATCAGCTCCAGGCCCTTGTTGACCAGGGTGGCCGAGTTGATGGTGATCAGCGGGCCCATCGACCAGGTCGGGTGCGCCATCGCCTGCTCGACGGTGACATCGGCCAGTTCGGCGCGCTTGCGACCGCGAAACGGGCCGCCGGAGGCGGTGAGCACGAGCCGGGCGACCTCGCTCCGGCGCCCGGCCCGCAGCGCCTGCGCGATGGCGGAGTGCTCGGAGTCGACCGGCACGAGCTGCCCGGGCTTCGCGGCGGCGAGCACCAGCGGCCCGCCGGCGATGAGCGACTCCTTGTTCGCGAGCGCGAGGGTGGCGCCGGTGGCGAGCGCTTTGAGCGTCGGCTCGAGGCCGCGGGAGCCGGGCAGGGCGTTGAGGACGGTGTCGACCTTCACCGCGTCGATCAGCTCGGTGACGGCGTCGGAGCCCGCGAAGAGCCGCGGGAGCTTGAACTCGCCCTGGTCGTAGCCACGCTTCTGCGCTTCGGCGTACAGCGTGAGCTGGACGTCTTCGGCGGCCGTCGCCTTGGTCACGGCGACGGCCTCGACGCCGTGGGCGAGCGCCTGCGCGGCGAGCGCGGCCGGATCGGCGCCGCCCGCCGCGATGCCGGCCACCCGGAAGAGGTGCGGGTTGCGCGCCGCGACGTCGAGAGCCTGCACGCCGATGGACCCGGTGGAGCCGAGCACGAGAACGCTTCGCGAGGTAGTCATCGCGGGTCATTGTCGCGCGGGGCGTCTCCCCGGCGCACCCGGAGGTTCCCTCGCGCGACCAGGCCCGCTCGCCACCGCGCGGGCCCTCCCGAGTGGCCGGCACCACGCGGGCCGTCTCCGCGGCGCGCCCGGAGGTGTGGGATCATCGGCGCGTCCGTGGTTCAAGGGTCTTGAGGAGTTCATCGTGGCAGGCAAGGCGGTCGAGAAGCGGCCCGAGGTCGACCCCCGCGACGAGCCGTCCGCGGCCTGGGGCTGGCACGGTTCGTTCCCGAAGGCCACCCGCATCGCCGGCTGGGTCAGCGCGATCATCCTGCTGGTGATGATCAAGGGCAACCACGAGAACAACACCGAGAACGTGTGGCTCGTCGGCCTGTCACTGTTCCTGATCCTGCTGCTCGTGCTGGACATCCGCAAGCAGCGCACGGCCTGGCGCAAGTAGTTCGTTTCCGGCTAACGTGCCGGGCATGAAGCTGCGCTGGGGTCTGGCTCTCGTCGGTGTACTGGGTGCGTTGCTGGCGGCGCCGGCGCAGGCTTCGGCTTCAGTGCCGGCCGTCCGGTGCACTTTCACGCCGACGCCGGACAACCCGGCCGCCCGGCCGGTGGTGCGTCCACTGCCGTTCGCGCTGACGCGCGGGACCGTGGACGTGACGTTCCGCTTCAACTACGGCCCGGTGACGGTGCGGCTGAACCGCGCCGGGGCGGCGCCTTGCGCGGTGCACAACATGGTTTCGCTGATTCTGCAGCGGTTCTACGACCGGTCCCAGTGCTGGCGGCTTTCGAACTCTTCACGTCTCGGTGTCTTGCAGTGCGGGGACATCTACGAGGTCGAGAAAGGCGGGCCGGGGTACAAGTTCCCGGATGAGGTGACCGGTGCGGAGACCTACCCGCGCGGGACCGTGGCGATGGGGAACCAGGGGCCGGGGACCAACGGGTCCCTGTTAGTCGCCTAGAGGTCCCGTGCTTCCTCCGACACCACGGAGGACTCCATGACCTTGACCAGCCGCCAGACCGCTTCCCTGTTCGGGGGCCTCTTGATCGTGCTGATGACCGGCGTCTACGGCCTGGTCACCACCGGCCAGACCCCCACGTGGTGCGACTACCCGGACGTGGCGTCCGTAGCCGCCCTGACGGCCGCCGTGGACGAGCGGGAGGCCACGATCGCGCGCTACTCCCCCGGACAGCCGGTGGACCGCCTGACCCTGCAGATGGACCTCATGGCGTACTGCGCGTGACGTAGGTGCCCTTGCCGGGGAGCGTGACCACCAGCTCGCGGTCGCGAAGTTCCACCAGCGCGCGGCGTGCCGTTCCGAGCGCCACGCCGTACTCCTCGGCAAGGTCACGTTCACCCGGGAGCCGGGCGCCCGGCTGCAGCTCTCCAGCCTCGATGCGCGCCGCGACGTGGTCGGCCACCTGCGCGTAGACGTAGCCCGGCTGACCTGCCTCCGGATCGAACTTCGGAACACCGCTCACAAGATCACCCTAAGTCGGCATGGAGTACGCCAACGGGGTAGAACGCGTCACACCGCTGTACGCCGCTATAGACCGCGTCATACGATGACCTGCATGAATACGGCTCAAAGGTTCCCCGAGGACCGGTCTGGCGACCTGGTGGGCACCCGGGTCATCCTCGTGCGGCACGGCCTCCGTCAGGCGGGCACGGTCATGCAGTACCAGCACTACGGCCCGGCCTACACCGTCCCCGTGCGACTCGATGACGGCCGTTGGACGGCGGCCACACCTCAAGAGGTCGAGCCGCACATCGTGGCCTCTAGCCCTTCGTGACCAACGACACGACCGCACTCGCGGCCGCCGACAGCAGCACCACCGCGCCGCCGAGCTTCCAGCGCCACTGCTCCAGCGCTCGCATTCGGGCTTCGTGGTCGTTGTCGCGCTTCTCGATGGCCTCGACCTTGTCCACCAGCTTGCCGAGCACGTCTTTGGCCGCCAGCACCTGGTCGTAGATCTCCCGGTTGGTGATCGTCACGCCGGAGTACCGGCGCTCGTCGTTGCCCGCCATCACGAAGCCTTGACCCGGTCGACGAACAGGAACCGCTCCGCCACGATCGAGCCGGTGCCCGCGCCCGCCGTGCGCTTCAAGCTCAGTCCGACCGTGAACTGGCCGGAGGACGGCGCCACAAACTCGCCGAGGACGAGCTTTTCGGGCTCCCAGTTTCCCTGCGACAGGATGGTCTGCGGGAAGACCCGGAACGACGTGCCGCCGGTGGTGACGGTGGCTCCGGCCGCATACCGCAACCGCAGCTCGAAGTAGTTGCCGGTCACCGTGCCGGTGATGATGCCGTTCCAGCCCACCCGGTAGGTGTCGCCGGACACGAGCCCCGCCACCGTGAGCGTATCGCCCATGGTCTCGGTAGCCGCGACGCCGCTGACACCGGTGGCGCTCGTGGTGATGCTGCCCACCAGCCCGGTGACCAGCTTGTTGAGCTGAGATGCCCGGACCTTCTGTCCGGCCGTGAAGGACACCACGGCAACCTCCTACAGTCCGAGTGCGCGGGGGTAAAGGACTTCCACGGCGTCGCCTGCGTTGCGCGGCGCGGAAGTCGGCTGGACGGTGAACGTCTGCGGCGAGGTGGAGCCGCTGCAGGCGGTGGCGGTGACCGGGAGCCCGCCTACCTTGAGCTCCAGCGGGTAGTCGTCGGCGGCCGTCGTCCACAACGGACCCGACGGTGTGGACACCTGCAGCGAAGTTGAGCCCGCCGGGATGGTCGCCAGGTCGAGCGCCAGCACGACGCCGCGCGAGATCGCCGCCGCCCCGCCGGTCACGGTGAACGCCCCGGCGCCCACGCCCCCGTTGATGATGTCGGTGGGCATCAGCAGGTAGTCCACGACGATGCCCGCGTCGTCGCCGATCGTCGTCGGGGTGTCGAACAGCTCGATGATCGGAAGTCCGAGGTCGGCCACGCCGGTCCAGTCGTCCTGCTTCCAGCCGAACCACAGGATCAGCGCCCGCTTTCCGATGCCGAGCAACGCCGGGACGGCGATGTTCTGCGCGCTGGCGTTCGACTGCTCTGCGGTGGCCTGGACGGTGAGCGCGACACCCCGGAAGGCCGCCATACGCGCCATGGATGTTCCGTTGGCCACGGCGCCGGTGAAGGCCACCGAAGGCGCGGACTCGCTGCCGGAGTGGACCTTCCCGTAGATCCGGGCGTTGGCGGAGCCGGCCAGGAGCGTGTACCCGCTCGGCGTGCTCGGCACACCGGTGCCGGAGTTGCGGATGGCGGCAAAGATCAGCAGCACGTCGCCCGCCTGCGTGCCTGCGGGCAGCGGCGGGAACAGGGTCGCGCCGTTCTGGTCTACCGTGGCCGCGCCGACGCTCACGAGCGACGGAGTGAGCGACGAGCCATCGGTGTCGAGCCGCAACAGGTCGTCGTCGGTGTCGCCGGTCTCCGACGCCACGGTGCCGATGATCCACGGGTCGTAGGGTGAGCACTTCGCGGTGAACGTCCACGAGTGCGTGGTCAGCCGGTGCGAGACGCCTTCCGCGAGTAGATCGACCGTGGCGTCCGGCAGGGCGAGGGTGTCCACATCGGACACCGTGACGCGGCTGGACGGGGTCACGGCCAGCACGTTGGCGGCGTGCGCGGCGGCCGCGCGCATGTTCATGGTCACCGACGGGTACCGGTAGCCCTCGACGGTTCCGAGGTGCACAGCCCAGCTCGCGTAGTCCGGCAGGAACGTCGTGTCCGCGACGTTGGGGTCCACCGACGAGTCGTACACGCCGATGGCTGCAGTGCCGAGCGGGCCGTCCGTGTCCTCGTAGGACGCCTTCGCACCGGTGGCGGCCGTAGCCACGACGCGGTTGAGGTTGCGCTGGTCGTCGTCGGTGGGTTCGAACGGCGCCACCAGGTCTTCGGCGGACACCGCAAGGTCAGTGGCGGCATTCTCGCGTTCGCTGCGCGCGACATAGCGCAGGCCGGGGCCCACGCCGTCGTAGAGCACGCCCTGGTCGACCGTCTCAACCTCGCGCACCAGCTGGACGAACGACAGCGGGCGCTGCGGGCCCATCCCGACATCCGTGGTCGGCGTACCAACAACCTCGAAGTCCACGCCTTCCTCTTCGCACAGCCGCGCGGCGCGGTGCTCCGGAAATTCGCCGACGTAGGCGATCCCGGCCCATGCGTGTTCCGAGACGTAGGCGATCGAGTCGATGAAGCCGACGTGCGCAACGGTCAACGGGTCCTCAGTGTTGCCCGGGTCCGGGACCGACAGGAAGCTAGCCATCGTCGGCAGCCCACGGGCGACGCTGGACGAGGTGACCCCGCCCAGGTAGTTGCCGTCCCGGTACAGGGTCCACGACGTGTTCACGGTCGTCTGGTCCACCACGAACGTGTAGGTGTGCCACACGTCGTCGTAGACGTTGGGCTGCGCGGCGGCAACGGAGAACCGGGTGGTGCTCGTGAACGACCCGGTCACCTCACTCACATCGATCGAACCATCGGTCCACAACGTGATCCGGACCTTGTGGGGTCCGTTGGTGTAGAAGTCGACCCAGCCGCCCGAACCGGAGGTGTACCGCATGGACCACTGGACTGCCCAGTAGTCGGCGGTGAACAGTGACGGCCGGACGGGGAGGTTTAGCTGCCCGCCAGCGGAGATTTCCACCGCACGCGCCGTGGCGGGGTTGTCAGTGTCGCCACCCCACGCCACCTTCCCGTAGTTCAGGCCGCCGGAGGTGAGCACGGCAAACTCTCCGGCCGCGCCACCGTCCACAGCGGACGCCGCCTGCGTGGCCGCCTTGTCCTCTTCCAGCGGCCAGTACTCGACCGGCACCACTACGTGGTCCGAGTTGGTGATCGTGTTGTACCGGTAGAGCGCCGAGCGGAGCGGGTCCTTGCCCTGGATGAGCCGCCGGAGCACGCCGGACGCGGACAGGGCCACGATGGGGATGCGGCCGTGGTCGGAGTCGGTCCAGCCGGGCGTGAAGCCGACTGCGTAGCCCTGGAACACCAGGCGGTACACGCCGTCGCCCGGGTTGATCCGGACCCGCACGGGCGTGTTGCGGCGCACGTACGGGTAGTGCAGCGAGGTGCCGCCGATCGAGTACGCGCCGGTGCCGTTGTCGAGCACCATCGAGCAGGTGGCCGGCTGGCTGGTGCTGGCCTCGTCATTGCGGCCGCCGGAGGTGGTGATGCCCGGGGCCATGCGCACGTCGGTGGTCACATCGGTCCAGGACCAGCCGGAGCCGTCGGTGTCGGTCAGGTCGGCCCCGAAGGCGATTTCGACCGCGATACGGGCGTCGGGCCCCAGCTCGCGGGGCAGGAAGGGAACGGCCATCACGCGGCCCCGATCTGAATCTGTCCGCCGCGCACCAGGTTCATGAACGCGGAGGCGAAGGCGCTGTTGGTGTCCCCTGCGAAGGTGACGACCGTCGCGCCGTCCGCGGACCGGTTCGCGGGAACCACGGTCTCCCCGGCCTGGAGGATCGCCAGCATCTCCGACCCGGGCGCGCCGGGCACCTTGCCGCCGGTGTGGAACTTCGGAATCCGCGGCGCGGAGAACGTGTTGCCGCCGATCACCGGCACCCATCCCGGGATGGTGATCGACAGCCGGCCGATCGTGTTGTTCCAGATGTCGGCCACGAAGTTGAAGGCCGAGCGGAACGCGTTCTTGATGCCGTCGCCGATCCGTCCAAAGAGGCCAGTCACCCAGTCGACCTTGCTGCCGAACCAGTCCCACACGGACGCCGCGGCGTTCTTGATCCAACCCCACGCGGCGCTCCACGCCTTCTGGAACCAGTCGGTCTTCGTGGCGATCAGCACGATGATCGCAATCAGGGCGGCGATCGCGGCGATGATCCACGTCAGCGGGGACGCCGCCTGCGCCGCGTTCCACGCCCATTGCGCGGCCGTCACCAAGCCGACGATGCCGACGAGCCCCTGGAGCAGCGGGGCGTACATGCCGAGCTGGTCCGCCCACTGCTGGAACGCGGGCGGGTTCGCTTCGTGCTGCGCGTCGTTGAGGTCCAGCTGCGCGGACTTGGCGTCGATGGTCGCCTGGGTGGCGTCGCGCGTCGCCTGCTGTCCGTCCAAGTTGGCCTGGTTGAGGTCGGACTGCGCCTGCTGCAGGTCGATGGCAGCCTGCTCCGCCTCCACGCTGTTCTTGCCGTGCTCACGAACCGCGGTGTCGTAGTCCAACTGCGCCGTGCGCGCGTCGAGCTGTGCCTGTCGCGCGTCGATGGTCGCCTGGGTGGCGTCGGCCGTCGCCTGCTTCCCGTCGAGCACCGCCTGGTTGTAGTCCTCCTGCGCCTGCGCCACGTCGTTGAGCGCGCGCCCGAGACGCTGGCTCTTCTCGCGTGCGGCGTCCTGGACATCCGCGAATGCCTGGACAGCACCGGCAGCGTCACCGATCGCGGTGGACGCACCGTCCACGATGTTGCCGAGCTTGGACAGCCGGTCGGTGAGACCCCCTCCGGACTCCGCGGCCTTCTGCAGTCCCTTGCTCGACTCGGTGGCCGCGTCGCCGACGCCCTTCGTTGCCTGCTCAGCCTTCTTGGCTTCCTTCGCGAGCTGGTTCGCGTCGCCCGCGAACGTGAGCGTGACCTGGTTGGGCATCTCAGTCCACCTCCAGCCCGGCGTCCTTGGCGATCCCCACTAGGGCGCCCTGGAGGATCCGCTGAAACTCTTCGCGGTGGTCCCGGAACGTCGGGTAGAGGTAGCGGCCGTCGGAGTAGAACGGGCGCTTCACGGACTTGTTCCGGCCGACGCTGCCGCCGAAGTCCAGCCACGGGTAGTAGGGCGCGCGGCGGCCGCCGACAGCGATGCGGACAGCGGACTGAGAGCTGCGCGCCTTGAGGCTGTCGGCGGCGCGGCCGGTGCGGCGCGGGATGAGCGGGCGCGTCTTCTCGATCAGGAAGGTGGAGGACTCGTTGAGGGCGAGGCGCAGTCCCTTCGGGAGGTTGCTGTCCAGTCGACGCAACCCCTTGCGAAAGTCCACCAGTCCGCTAACTGTGACCATTTCCTTGCCGGGCACGCTTCACCTCCATTTCCTGCCGTTGCGCC
Organism: Amycolatopsis sp. NPDC028719; assembly: GCF_055565395.1. Taxonomy (NCBI): domain Bacteria; kingdom Bacillati; phylum Actinomycetota; class Actinomycetes; order Pseudonocardiales; family Pseudonocardiaceae; genus Amycolatopsis; species Amycolatopsis sp. NPDC028719. Next base: position 247,964 of record NZ_JBVHUL010000011.1, on the reverse strand, counting down.
TTCCGTCCGAAGTAGACGCCCCACTGCATAAACTCGTAGCTGCCCATTTCGCGCCGGAGGCGGGAGACGGTCATCCCCAGCTTTTCAGCCAGGTAAAACTCAAACTCCAGCTCCGTCGTTTCCATCGTCAGATACGTCGCTTTTCGAGGCACCCTCTGCGAGCCCGGACAGCCGCCGGATCGCGTCGGTGACCTTCCCGATGACGCCGGGCGGGCTCGACTTCTGCCACTTCTCCGCCTGCGCGGGGTTCAGCTTCGGCTCCACGAGGCAGCACACGAGGTTCCGCCGCTCGATCACGTTGGCGTCTTCGGTGCCCTTCGCGTTGAGCAGCAGCTCGTACCGGGTGAGCCCCCGCACCTTGACCTTGCGGCCGTTGCCGATCTCCACGTCCTCGGTGGCGTCGACAACCTCCACCAGGTCGTCGGGGCTTGCGTATTCGCTCATGGCTGGTCCCTTCTCTTGAATCAGGTCTGGTCGGTGACCACGGCGGCGTCGGAGGACTGGAGCGTGACCGTCCACGTCACCATGTCCGCGACGGGCGCGGTCTCCTCGTAGGCGGTGACGAGCACGTCCACAGTGGTCTCCGGCTTGGCGCTGCCGGTGCCCTCCGGGCGGTAGACCAGCTCCACGACGGTGCCGAGCAGCGGCTCAACGACCGCCTTCGGGCCGGTGGCGCCGTTGTCGTAGATGCCCGAGATGTCGAACGAGCCGTCCAGCAGGCCGCCGAAGTAGACCTTGGCGTTCTTGCCGAACGTGGTCACGTCGTGCGAGTCCGCCGAGCGCTTGTTCCCCACGCTGTTGCAGAACGCGGAGATGTCGTTGTCGTCGAGCGAGACGTAGAGGGACTTTCCGTGTACGAATGCCATTTCAGGCACCTCCCGTGCCGATGAGGTCAAGTTGGAAGACGGCGCCGAGGTACTCGACACCGGCGACGGTGTAGCCGTCCACGCGCGCGTCCTGGACGCGTACGCTGTCGAACGCGGTGTAGGTCCCCGACTCCACGGCCGCCTTCACGGAGTCGTCTCCGGCGCCGTCCAGGTACTTCGCCAGCCGGTCCCGCGAGGTGCGGGCGTCGAGCTTGCCGACGAGGACGAACAGCGGCACGGAGAACGTGTCCGCGCCGCGGCCGTAGGTGGTGTCGTAGGTGATGGGGTCCGGCCAGCCCACGATGGCCGCTGGCGGGGTAATCCGGTCGGCCGAGTACGGGAAGACCCGGAGGCCGTCTACGGCGCTCAGAGCGGTTCCCAGCTCGTCCATTACGTCGGCGATGTTCACGCGGCACCCCACCACCGGTAGTAGGGCCGGACCGTGAGCGCCACGTCCGGGTCCAGCTTCGGCAAGAGCCGCATCTCGGACCCGATGTCCGGAGACCCGGCGACACCGAACGGGGAATCACGGCGGGAGAGGAACCGCGACGCCTGCAGCAGGGTGGCCTGCTTGATCGTCGTGGGCACGGCGGACCAGCCGAAGGTTCCGTGCACCTCCACTCCGCCTTCGGTGCCGCCGGGAGTCGTTTCCGACGACGGGCTGACGACGATCTGCGTCCACGGTCGGCCGATCGCCGCGGCGTTGATCGGCTTGAGCTGGTACTCGTCGATCAGGTCGCCGTAGGTGCCGTCGTCGGTGCTGTCGTAGTGCACCATCAGCCCGGAGATCGACATCAGGTCGTCGATCGGGACGATCCACCGGCGCCGCTTGCGGTCCCACTCGGCGGTGTAGAACCGGTCCTCCGGCGCGGCGGACTGGCCGAACTGCCGGTTGGTGGCGCGGTCGACCGCCCGGGAAGCGGCCGTGACCGCGAGCGCCACTTCCACGTCGTCGTCGGAGTCGCTGATACGAACGAAGTTCTTCAGCTCCTCCGTCGTCACGTAGTCAGGTGCCCAGGCCACGGCCGTCTCCTCTCAGACCTGCGAGCCGACCGCGTAGACCGCGGCCGTGCACGTGAAGGTGTCGGTGGTGCCGGTGCCGGTCAGGGTGCAGCGCAGCCACGGGCGCCCGGCCTTGAGCTGGACGAAGGTGTGGACCACCGCGTCCCCCGTGCCGCCGGACAGGCTGCCGTCGGTGGCCGCCGCCGCGGTGGCGCCGATCGACCCGGCGGAGTCCGGAGCGTCGAGCACGGCGAACGAGATGCTGTCCGTGGTGCCCGCGGTCGTCGCGGTGAACACCACCAGGATCTTGTCGCCGTGCTTGTAGTTCGCCAGCGCCGCCAGGTTCAGGTCGTCGGGCGTGCCGAAGTCGAAGTTGGTGGTGGTGGCGGCGTTCTTGCTCGCCTTCGCCGTGCCGAGCAGCCGCAGATCGGCGCTCACCAGGTCTCGTACGGTCATGTCTGTCCGCTCCTATCAGGCCACGCCGCCGAGAACGACGTACGCGTTGGTGTTCTGCTGGGTGGCGTCCTGGCGAGCCCAGGCCGAGTACTCGATCTGCCGGTTGTTCATCCGCGAGTACGGGTTCACCAGCACTTCCACGTCCTTGACGGTGCGGCGGACGTAGCCCTCGTTGAGGCTGCCGAAGACGCCCCACGGGGAGCCGGTGCCGCTGGTGATGTCGAAGTCCGGGAACGCCTGGTCGATCGTGACCGGGTAGCCGAGCAGCGTGCCGCTGCTGCCACCCTCGGTGTTGGTGGCCATGTTCGCGTCGGCCGGCCGCCAGATCGGGTCGCCGTGGCTGTCCTTGATCTTCTCCAGCACCGCCAGCGACTGGTCGTTGAACGCCCACCGCGCGCCGTCCCGGTACGCCGGGTCCACGCTGTGGATCCAGGTGATGATGTCGTCGTAGACGATGGTGTCGGTGCCGGTGGCCGGGACCGGGGTCAGCCCGGTCACGATGCCGAGCGGCTGCTTGACGCCGGTGCCGGTGACGAGGTGCGGCGCCTGGATGCGGTAGATCCGCTCGCCGAGCTTGCGCGACACCAGGCCCTCGATGTCGAACGCCGCGTCCTGCGCCAGCTCGTAGGAGACGCGCAGCGGAGTCGAGCCCGCACCGCCCGCCATGTACGAGTAGGCGCCGAGCTGCGCCGTGCCGAACACCATGTCCGCGCCGGACGTGAAGGTGCCGCCCTCGTCCACGATCTCGCCGACGTTGCCGGTGTCGTCCACCGTCGGCCACGGCAGGTTGCGACCGTCGCTGGTGGACAGGTTCTCGACGACCTGCGCGAGCCCGCCGAACGCCTTCATCCGCTCGACCAGCTTGTCCCGGAAGCCGTCCGGGACCAGGTAGCCGCCTTCGGTGCCGGTGCCCTCCGACTGCGCCCGCAGCTCGACGAGGTCGGCGTTTTCCTTGCCGGTGCGCAGGTAGGAGCTGAACGCGCGCTCCAGGGTGTCGTCGCGCTTCTCGGCGCCGACGTTCACCAGCGGCCGGGTGGTGGTGCTCTTGTACGCCTCGTGGCGCTTGCGCACCTCTTCGGTCGACCGGCGGGTCTTGAGCTGGCCTTCCAGCTCCTCGTAGCGCTGCACCTGCTCGTCGGTCAGGTCGCCGCCAGCGGTCTCAGCCTCGTCCATGATCGCCTGGAGCGCGGCGAGGATTTCCTCAACGGTCATTACGCCCTCCCAGGCGTGTAGAGAGCCCGGTGGCGGGCTCGAATCAGTCGGGACCGCGCCGAGCTGGTGCGGCCGATCTCCGCCGAGCGGAGAGACAGGGACCCGTTCGTCCCGGTGTAGGCGGGAAGCGTCACGGGGGACACGTCGCGCAGGCGCGCAACTCGCGTGTGGACAGTGATGGTTCGGCCATCGGCGGCGCGCTCGCGGCGAACCTCGCCCTGGACGTAGCCGATGGACGCGCCCTGCAGATCACCGCGGCGGGCAAGCTCGCGCAGGTCCCGGCCGAGCGTGGTGTCCGGCAGGTCCACATCGAACATCAGGCCCTCGTCGGTGGCGCTGAGCTTGAGCGTGCCGGACGCCTGGCGGCCGAGCAGGTGGTCCGGGTTGTGGTTCCACAGCGCCACCACGTCGCCGGTGTCGTCGGCCAGGATGTCGTCGAACGCCGAGCGGTCGAACGCCTCGTAGCCCACGTCGTGGGTGTCGGCCACCTGCCCGAAGACGGACGCGAGGCCGCGCAGGCGGTTGCCGGTCACTTCGGCGCGGATGGCGACGTGCAGGCGGCGGGAGGTGTCAGGCATCGGGAGCCCCTTCCGGCGGGGTCACGGGCGGGGCGGTCTGCTGGCCGGCCGGGAGCGAGCCGGGCGGGAGCCGCAGCGTTTCGCCGCCGGGCACGGCCGGGAGGTTCATCCGCGCGCGGCCTTCGTTCGGCGTGATCAGGCCGCCGTTCACCTGAGACAGGATCAGGTTCGCCTTGTCCTCCGGGGAGGGCTCCACAAACTCGGTGTAGTCGAACCGGGCGACGCGGCGCGGATTCGCGACGAGGCGCGAGAGGCGCTGCTCGATCCGGCTGGTCCACGGGCGGAGCGTGTAGCGGGCCAAGCCGCGGTTCTGCTCGGCGATGCCCTGGCCCCAGCTGGTGGACTTCTCGGTGAGGCCGAGCAGGTGCGGCGGCACGCCGAACCACCGGCCCACCTCGTCCACGCTGAACGTGCGGGACTCGATGAACTGTGCGTCCGTGGCGGACATCTGCCACGCCTGGAATTTGAGGCGCCGGTTGATGACCGGAATGTCGCCCGCGTTCTCCGGGCCGAGCATCTTCCGGTTGATCGTCTCCTTGACCTCTTTGGCTTCGCCCTCTTCCAGGTCCTCGTCGCCGTCGGGGGTGACGAGTCCGGAGATCATGGCGCCGTTGGAGAACTGTCGGTTGGCTGCCTTGTCGCCCGCGAGCCCGGTCCCGAGCGACAGCCGGGCGGCGCCGATCGGCGAGATGCCCCGGCGGCCGTCCAGCGTCAGGCCCATGATCTGCGTCATGGTCGACGGGTCGAGCGTGAGCACGTCGGCCGGGCGCCCGTCGGCGGCCGGGATGGTGACCTCGAACCGCTTTCCGCCCGGCCGGGTCTCGTCCCAGTACACGGAGACCTGCTCCGGCAGGATCGGGTTCAGCCACGCGAGCGCGCCCGCGCCGTTGTAGACGTGCTGCAGGAAGATTTCGCCCTTGAGCACCAGGCAGACCATGACCAGCTCCGCCCACTCGAACGGCGTGAAGCGGTCGCCGCCGGGATTGTCCAGGAAGGACGAGACGGGCTGTGCCGGGCCTTCGGGGTCCTGCTCGATGGTCTGGAGCGTCAGGGACGCGATGGAGCCGGAGACGAGCGACACCGCGCGGTAGACGGCGGACAGCGTGAGTGCCGTGCTGGCGCTCACGGTGATCGAGCCGTCCGCGGGGGTGTAGCCGAGCATCACGGCCAGCGTGGGATCGGCGACGGAATACGAGGCGGCGGACCGCTCCGTGACCTTCGCCTGCCTGCTCCACCACGCCATACGATGGATCATATATCAGATATGATGCATGATGTACGACATGGTCGGAGTAGTCGAAAGTGTGCGGGCTGCGCTCGCCGAACTTCCCGCCGACCCGAGGGATCAGGCGGCGCGCGAGCTGGCCGAGCTGTACGCCCGACAGATCGAAGAGGGGGACCTCTCGACCTTCGGTCCGAAGCTGCTCGCCGTGCTCGACGCGTTGGGCCTCACGCCGAAGGCGCGCGCCGTAGCGATGAAGGGAGGCCAGGCCGATGCCCCCGACGCCGAAAAGCGGAACCCCGCCGACGAGCTACGCGCCCGGCGGGCCGCTCGGTTCGCCGGTGCCGCGGCTGTGGACTCCCCCGCTCCGTGAGCTGACGCCGGAGACCTCCTACGGGTTCGACCTGATCGACTTCGCACGCGACACGCTGGCCACGCCGTTCGACCCCTGGCAGGAGTGGCTAGCGATCCACGTGGGCGAGCTGCTGCCGGATGGCCGGCCGCGGTTCCGGACCGTGCTCATCCTGGTGGCGCGCCAGAACGGCAAGACGACCTTCGGCGAGGCGCTGGTCCTGTACTGGCTGTTCATCGAGCGCACCCCGCTGGTGTTGGGCACGTCGACGGACCGCAGCTACGCGAAGCGCACCTGGTCGTCCATTTGCGACACCGCCGCCGACAACGAGTGGTTGAACTGCGACTTGGGTCCGAAGGCGCTGCGGCTGACGATCGGCGAAGAGGCGCTGAAAACCAAGCACGACGCGGAGTACATCTTCGCCGCCAACAACGGGCGCGCCGGGCGCTCGACCACGCTCCACCGGTGGCTCGCCGACGAGCTGCGCGAGCACCGGACGCGGGCGGCGTGGGACTCCGCCTCGAAGGCGATGAACGCCGTGTTCGACGCGCAGACCGTGGCGATCACCAACCAGGGCGACTCGGAGTCGGTGGTGCTGGACTCCCTGCGGGCGCCCGCTATCCAGTTCATCGAGACCGGCGAAGGCGACGCCCGGCTGGGTCTGTTCGAGTGGTCCGCCGAAGACGGCGCCGACCCGACCGACCCGAAGGCGCTGGCGGCCGCGAACCCCAACTACGGCCACCGGCTCGACCCGGAGGCGCTACAGGCTGACGGCGCGCGGGCAAAGGCGGCGGGCGGCGAGGAGCTGACTGGGTTCCGCACGGAGGTCATGTGCCAGCGCGTCACGCTCATGGACCCGGCGATCGAGCCGGGCGCCTGGACGGACAGCGGCACCGACGAGCCTCTGGATCTCGCGGGGCACCGTCGCTACGTGGCGCTGTGCGTGGACGTGGCGCTGGACGGCTCGCACGCTTCCCTGATCGCCGCCGCACTGCTGGACGGCGTCGTCCACACGGAGGTCGTGAAGGCGTGGGACGGGTTCGGCTGCACGAAGGCCCTGCGCGCCGAGCTGCCGGACATCGTGCGCCAGGTGAAGCCGCGGGCGCTGGGTTGGTTCCCCAACGGCCCGGCCGCCGCGGTCGCCGCCGAGTTGGCCGCGGCGAAGGGGCCGCGGCGCGGGGTGTGGCCGCCGCGCGGGGTGGAGCTGGTGCCGATCACCGCCGAGACGGCCGCAGTGTGCATGGGGCTCGCGGAGGTCGTGCGGTCCGGCGACCTGGTGCACCCGAAGGACGAGTTGCAGAGCGCCCACGTCGGCGCGGCGCAGAAGCTGTGGCAGGGCGACCGCTGGGTGTTCGTCCGGCGCGGCACGGTGCCGATCGACGGCGCGTACGCCACGGCGGGCGCCGTGCACCTGGCGCGCACCCTGCCGCCGCCGCGCTCCCCGCTCGTCGCCGTGTAGGCGGGGCGAGGAGACCGGCCAGGCTGTTGATCTTGTTAGCGGGGCTCTCAGCGGGCAAAGAAAAAACAGGGCGGCGGGTGTCCGTGGCGGTGGGGGTCGTCGAACTTTTTACCCCCCGGCGGGGTTTCTCCGATTCGGGAGTGGTCTCCGCGTCCCCGTCGAGCCACCCTCGCTCACCAGTTGCTCACCTTGCGCGGCTGCGGGGTGGTGCGGCCGGGCTCCCCGATGTGGAGGTTGCACGCCTTGCACGCAGCCACCAGGTAGCGCGGATCATCACCAGTCACAGCACGGCCCTGCGTGTGGTGCACGCACGTGGCCACCCCTGTGCACACCCCCGGGATGGCCACCCCGCACCGCCCCCCGTTGGTGCGCTGGTTCTCCGCCAGGACCCCCGCCCGGATGCGGCGCCACCTCCTCGTGCTGCCCTTGTCCCAGCTACCCACCTTCGCCCCGCACGTACGCCAGGTACTCCCGGGAGATCCGTGTCTCCGCGTGGTCCGGCCCGTAGAAGGCGGCGTTGGTGGCCACCAGGTCGGCCGTCCAGTCCACGGAGGAGTGGGCGGCCGGCCAGGGCGCGTGGTCCGGGTGCGTGGTGCAGCCCCAGTGAACGGCGACGTAGCGCACCACGTCGTCCACCAGGGGCTCCACGCTCGTAGGCTCGCCCTCGCGGAACGGGAGCCCACACGCGGCGCAGGTGCGCTGGCGCCCGGCCGCGCTCATGCCGCAGCCTCCATGCACTCCGTGTACCGGACGCCGCGCGTGATCTTGCTGATCGTCGTCTGCGCGACACCGAACCGGCGGCCGATCTCCGCCTGTGACATCCCACCCGCGTACAGGCGGCGCACCTCGGCGGCGCTCTCGCAGTCGAAGGACGCGCGGGAGTTGGCCGCGCCCCGGTCGTTGAGCAAGCCCATGGCGCGGGCACGGCGCAGGTTCTCCGCCACGGTGACCGCTTCCAGGTTCGCCAGGTGGTTGTCGGTCTTCACGCCGTTCACGTGGTCGATGGTGATCTCGGCCGCCAGCGGGCCGTTCGCAGCCTCGAACACGACCCGGTGCGCGTAGACGAGCCGGGAGCGCTGCCGTCCGAACGGGACTCCGATGCGGACGTAGCGGGCGCCGTCGGAGTTGCCAAGGACGCGGCCCTTCGCGTTGACGATCACGCCGCGCGTGAAGTCGACGCGCCACGTCCCGGCGGCGATCAGTTCCAGGGCCTTGTCGTACGCGGCGCGGTCAGTCTGCTTGGGCATGGTCAGATCTCCTTTACGAGGCGGAGCGGGGTCTTTTCTTCGGCGGGCGCGTGACGGCCCGCCCAGGCGGTCTGTTGCGCGCGGTACTGCTCCGCGCGGCGCTCCAGCACGGGCTCGGCGCCGAGGACCGGCAGCAACGCGTCCGGGTCGGCACACTCGACGCGCGCGTAGCCGCCGCGCACCTTCACGGCGAGCCCGGCATCGAGGAGGTTCGCCAGCTCGCGGTAGAGGGTCCGGCGGCTCAGGCCGGTGATGCTGACGAGGTGCACCGCCGTGGCCGGGAGCTGTCCAAGGTGGACGTACAGGTGGTGAGCGCGCTCAGACAGCGCGCCTGTCTGGCCCTGCCAGATATCGGAAGGTGTGCCAAAACCTCGCAGTAGCTCCGTAGGAGCTAGGTCCGGGACACTACTGCGAGGTTTTGGCACAAACGGGGTCTCACGCTCGTCGTAGCGTCCAAGCGCGAGCCGGTACCGCGCCGCGCGCGCACTGTCGGCCTTAGTGACCAGCTGGAGCCATGCCAGGTCCGCGAGAACCTGCACAGCTGCGCGGGCGCGCCACTCCGTCATGCCGGACCAGACAGCCAGGCTGCGCGTCGGCACGGCGAGGACCATCAGGCCGTGCTTGTCGGCGTGCGCGTGGATCGCGTCCAGGGCGCGCCGGTCGCGGATGGCGTTGCGACCGGCCCACTCCCCCAACGCGCTCCGGATCATCGCCAGCTCGCGCCGGTTCGTGTCCTTGTCGCGCGTCAGCGGGGTGGACTGCACCAGGCGCACCGCGTCGCGGTAGTGCTTGGCGATGGTCTTGGAGTCGCCGAAGAGGGCGCGGCCGGACTCGGCGTAGTGGATCAGCTCGATGAACTGCGCGAGGGTGTAGCCCGCGCGGGCGCAGGCCGCCGCGATGGCGGAGCGGGTGCGGTGTCGGGTGTCCCGGATCAGCTCGCCGGTCTGCAGGGCGTCCCAGTAGGTCGGCCGGATCGGCGGCAGGCCCGGCGGGAGTCGCACCTGCCGGACAGCGGTCATCAGGCGCTCGCCGGGAGCAGATCCCGCAGGCGCGCGGCCAGCTCGGAGGTGATCGGCGGGGCGGCGGCTACGAATGCCTCGATCGCCTTGTCCAGGCGTTCGGTGGCTACCGTCTGGTCCAGCTGGCGTCGAAGGTTGTCAGCGTCCTCGTCGCGGCCTTCCCGGGCCGCGACGCCGAGGTTTCCGCGAAGCTGAGCGACGGCCGGGGAGATGTTTCGCTTGCCTGCCATGGGAACCGACTTCCGACGTGGTTCGTCGAGGGTCGGTTCTTCGCCGGTGGCGTTGTTCCTATTGCTCGCGCCCCGGTTGGGGCGTTGCAATCAAACCTACTCGTTAGGTTTGCAACGTCAAGCGAACCCGTTGCGGCATAAGGGAAGTACTCCCCACACTGAGGGGTAAAGCTTCCGAAACTTTCAGGAAATCGAGGCCAGAAAAGCTAGATCACGATTAGGTCACGTCGATCAGGTCGGCCAACAGAATGTCCACCAGCTCACCGTTCACCAGGCGGCGGAACACCAGGCGCTCGACCGCGGGCACGCGCTGCCCCGGCGCCGCCAGCGGCCGCACGCGCGGCTGGCCCAGCAGTTCCGGCACCAGCAGCAGGCGCGCCACCTCCCGCCGGGTCGACGGCTCCGCGCTCCCCCACCGCGTCGCCACGTCCGCGCCCGGCTCGATCAGGCCCTGCAGCACGCTCGGTGTCAGCAACTCCCGCTCGCGCTTCTCCGCCTTCTCCAGCGAGGCCAGCATGTCCGGCTCCGTCGCGGCCGCGAACGCCACCGACAGCCGCCCGGCGGCCACAGCGGCGGCGAGGTCGGCCAGCTCGGCGCGCAGCTGAGCGATCCTCTCCTGCAGCCCGGCCAGCTCGGCGTCGGCGGCGTCGGCCTTCACCGTGAGGGCGCTGTAGGCGTCGGGGTTGGCCAGGAACCGCAGGATGATCCGCGTCAGGATCTCGTCCACGCCCTTCTGCCGGACACGCACACAGCCGCGCTGGCAACGGAGATCTCCGTCAGGCGTCCGGGCGTAGGAGACCGTCAGCGGACCGTCGCACACGTGGCAGCGCACCAGCACCGTGAACGCGTGCTTCGCCGCGCCGCTGCGGTGAGTCTTGCGGGCCGGGTCCTTCACCGTCCGGGCCACGGCGAAGAACATCGTCTTCGGCACGATCGCGGGCCACGTCGCTGTGACCGTCGTGGCATCCGACCCGACCGCCTCACCTGGCTTGCGGCCGGGCGAGTGAACCCGGAGCCCGGCGTAGGCGGAGTTGAGCGCCATCGTCCGGAGCTGGGACGCGCTGTACGGCGTGCCGGACGCGTTCCGGATGTCGCGCGCGTCCCAGTCCCGCTCGATGGCCTTGAACGAGTGGCCGCGCCGGAGCCGGGCGTACAGCTCGCGGATCATCGGCGCCTTGCCCGGGTCGATCTCCTGCCGGAGGTAGTCGCCGGTCTGCTCGTCGTAGATCCGGCGGTACCCGACGGGGCACTGGCCGTGCGGGCGGCCCGCCGCCGCGGCCGACGCTGTGCCGCGCGTCGTGCGCTTGGAGATCTTGTGGGACTCCCACGCGGCGTCGATCGCGTCTTCCAGCAGGCTCCGGCGGTCGCGGGCGTCGGCGGGGTCGTAGAGCTTGTGGTCCGACTCGACCCAGATCTTGACGGTGGCCGCCTCGCACAGCTCGATCAGCCGCACCCACTCACTTTCGCGGCGGCTGCCCCGACTGGACTCCCACAGCCACAGCTCGTCGGCCCCGAAGTTGCCGTTCTCCAGATCGGCCAGCAGCCGGTCGAAGTCCTCGCGCCGCTTCCGTGCGTGCCGCGAGGCGGAGCCGACATCCTTGTACGGCGGCTCTACCAGCTGGACGCCCCGTCGGATCGCCGTGCGCCCGTGCGCTGCGTGCTGGTCGGCCGGCGAGGTCTCGCGGCCGGAGTGGTCGACAGAGACGCGCAGGTACTCGCGGCCGATGGTCCCGTCGTCGTCGCTGGTCAGAGGCATGGTGCTAAGGTACCACTAGGAAGTTAACGGGTCGGAGTTCTTCATCGTGCACTCGTTCGCGAACATCCCGGCGAACTATTCGGTGCTGGGTCGCGTGGTGCGGGGCATGGACGCGCTGGACCGGATGGTGGCGGACGGGATCATCCCGACCGACCCGGACGGGCCGTTGGACGGGGCCCCGGCGCACCCGGTGAAGATCCAGCGGGCTTCCGTCGGCTGGTAGGTCGCCAGCCTGCTCGATCGCTTCCCCGACCCGTCCACGATGTCGTCGCGACCGAGCACCCTACGGGCTCAAACGTCCGAAACGTCACCCCAACGAGTTAATGCCGGTCCCGCCCGATTACATTGGCCAAGCTGTGAGCAGCCTGAGGGGGGACACGATGATCACACACGAAACCTACCTGGCCACCCGAAGATTCGACGCCCTCGACGGGGTCCGGGCCATCGCCGCCGTGCTCGTCGTCGTCTTCCACTACGGGGGCCCCAGCTGGGTGCGGGCCAACGGCTGGATCGGCGTCCACCTGTTCTTCGTGCTCTCCGGCTTCCTGATCACCACCCTGGCCCTGCGTGAGGAAGCCCGCAACGGCCGGGTGTCCCTCGCCGAGTTCTACATCCGGCGAGCTTTCCGCATCCTGCCCGTCTACTACGTCATCCTCGGCGTGGTCGTCGTCTTCGCCTACTTCCGGGGCATGGGCCTGCGGCACAGCGGGATCATCGCCGCTCTGCCGTGGAACGCCGCCTTCGTCGGCGAATTCCACCAGATGACCCTGTTCGGCCAGGCCTGGACGCTCGGCATCGAGCAGAAGTTCTACCTCGTCTGGCCGCTGCTCGCGTTCGGTGTCGGCGCGCTCAGCTTCGCGAAGCGGCTGAGCCTCTCGCTCGTGCTCGTCGCCCTCATGCTCGCCCTGATCCCCTTCATGCCCTACGCCGGCGCTTACTCGCCGATCCTCATCGGCTGCACGCTGGCGATCGTGCTGCACCACCGCAAGGGCTTCGCCGCGCTGCGGGTGTTCACGCACCCCGCCGTCGGGCTGGTGGTCGCCGCCGCGCTGGTCGCGGTCCAGACCATGTTCGGCGAGATCACCGAACTGCTCAGCGACGAAGGCGGTTCGATCACCGGCACGCTCTACATCCTGCTCGCCGCGCTGCTCGTGCCGTCGCTGGTCGCCGGCGGCGGACCGCTCGCCTGGGTCCTGTCGCGGCGGCCGATGCGGTTCATCGGGGAGCGGTCGTACTCGCTCTACCTCATGCAGGGCGTCGTCGCGGTGGCGGTCGCGGGCGCGATCCCGCAGTTCGCCCCGCACCGGACGCTCACCGCGGTCGCCGTGACGATCGTCGGGCTGCTGGCGGCCGACGTGCTGTACCGCTGGGTCGAGGTCCCGATGATCGACGTCGGGCGCCGGATCATCACCCGCCGCCGCGAGAAGAAGGCCGAAGCGGCTCCGGTGGCCGAGGTCAGCGAGCCGGCGTTGGCCAGGATCTAGGCCGTTCCACGCCGAAGCACGTCACCACTCCGCTCAGGTCCGGGGTCACGAAGACCGAGAACCAGTAGCGCCCGCTCGGACGGTCGTCGACGAACGCCGGCAGCGCGAGCAGGTGGGCTCGTTCCACCACTCCCCCAGACGGAAAAGCCGGGTGCCGCGCAACTGCGGCACCCGGCTCCGAAACTACTGTCAGCGTTCGACGGACGGCGACACCAATTCGCTCGGCCCGCCGCCGGATTCCCCGGCCACGGCGGCCAGTTCCTCGCCCACCGACTCGCGGTCCTTCGGGCGAGCGTCCTTCGTCAGCAACGATGCCACCGCGCCGATCAGGCAGACCGCGATCGCGAAGCCGAACGCCACCGCCAGGCCCGACTGGAACGGGCCCGAGATCAGGTTCGGGAAGAAGCTGCGGCCCGTCAGGAACGACGCCTGGTCCGGGGGCAGCGCCGAGAGCTGGCCGCCCAGGAGCTGCTGGATCGGGTTGTACCCCAGGAACGCCGCGAACAGCACCGCCACCGCCGGCAGGTTCGCCACCTGCGTCGCCGCCGCGTCGGGGACGCCGTGCGCGAGCAGGCCCGCCTTCATCGTCGACGGGAGGCTGCTCGACAGGCCCGAGATGATCAGGCTGAAGAAGAAGCCGATCGACAGGACCATCGCCGCGTTCTGGAACGTCGTCATCATGCCCGCGCCGGAGCCGCGCGAGTCCGCCGGGAGGCTGTTCATCACCTCGGCCCGGTTGGGTGAGGAGAACATGCCCATGCCGATGCCGTTGATCAGCAGGATCGCCGCGAACGCCCAGTAGTCGAAGTTCACCGGCAGGATGATCAGCAGCAGGAACGTCACGGCCGTGATGAACAGGCCGCTGGAGGCGAGCATGCGGCTGCCGATCCGGTCGGCGAGGATGCCCGACGTCGGCGCGGCCACCAGGAACCCGACCGTCATCGGGAGCATGTAGATGCCCGCCCACAACGGCGTCTGCTCGAACGTGTAGCCGTGCTGCGGGAGCCAGATGCCCTGCAGCCAGATGATCAGGATGAACTGCAGGCCACCACGGCCGAGCGACGCCGTCAGGTTCGCGACGTTGCCCCACGTGAACGACCGGATCTTGAACAGCGACAGGCGGAACAGCGGGTTGTCGACCTTGGTTTCGATGATCACGAACGCCACCAGCACCGCGATGCCGCCGATCAGGCAGCTCAGCACCATCGGGCTGGCCCAGCCGGTCTGCGAGGAGCCGTAGGGCTGGATGCCGTAGGTGATGCCGACGAGCACCGCGATCAGGCCGACGGCGAAGGTGATGTTGCCCCACCAGTCCATCCGCGCGTGCTTGCGGATGCCGGTGTCGTGCAGCTTGAGGTATGCCCAGATCGTGCCGATCACGCCGAAGGGCACCGACACCAGGAAGATCAGGTTCCAGTCGACCGGGGCGAGCACGCCGCCGACGACCAGGCCGAGGAACGAGCCCGCGATGGCCGCGACGCCGTTCATGCCGAGCGCGAGCCCGCGCTGGTTGGCCGGGAAGGCGTCGGTGAGGATCGCCGAGGAGTTCGCCATCAGGAAGGCGCCGCCGACGCCCTGCACGATCCGCCAGCCGATCAGCCACAGCGCGGCCGCGTCACCGCCGAACCAGGTGACGGCCAGCATGATGGAAGAAACGGTGAAGACGGCGAAGCCGAGGTTGTACATCCTCGCGCGGCCGTACATGTCGCCGAGCCTGCCGAAGCTCACCACCAGCACCGCGGTGACCACGAGGAAGCCCATGATCATCCACAGCAGGTAGCTGGTGTTGGCCGGTTCGAGGGGGTTGATGCCGATGCCCTTGAAGATGTCGGGCAGCGCGATCAGCACGATCGAGGAGTTGATCGTGGCGATCAGCATGCCCAGCGTCGTGTTGGACAGCGCGATCCACTTGTACCGCGGCCCCAGTTCCGCGATCGAATACGTCCGGCGTTCCGCCACTGTGCAACCCTTCTGCTCGCAAGTCCCTTAGCTAGGCTAAGCAACTTGCTTGCGTATGGCAACCAAGTTCCGGAATCGCCTGGGAGAGCATGATCACACTCGCTTGACTGTCCTTTGTGGATCCTTTACTTGTCGGCCGGGAGCCGGGGTTGTGTGCGGCGACGGACCTGTGGACAACTCGGCTGGACCCGGCCCGGCCGGGCCGGAACTGTCGGTGGTTGCCGGTAACGTCGAAACCGGGGGTCCCCCTCACGGCCAGGCGGCAATTCCGGCGAACTCGGGGGCGGCCGACCCGCACGGTCCGCGGCTTCCGAACGTCTTGAATGACTCATTCACGTCGTCGGACGAGGTGAATGAGTCATCCAAGGCGGCGCCGCCACCGCCGGCCGCACGAAAACGGCCGTCAGCGCAGGAGTTTCCCCAGTACCGCAACCCCTTCGGCGATCTCCGTCGCCGTCCGGGCCGCGTAGCCCAGCACCAGACCCGGCCGCCCCGGCAGCTGCCGGTGCCACGACAGCGGCTGGACCTTCACCCCCTCCGCCAGCGCGGCCGCCGCCAGCGCGACGTCGTCCAGGTCCGAAGAGAACGTGATCGTCAGGTGCAGCCCCGCCGCCGCGCCGTGGACCACCGCCGAAGGCAGGTGCGAGGCAAGGGAACGGATCATCGCGTCGCGACGGCGGCGGTGCCGGGCCCGGACCACCCTCAGCTGCCGCTCCAGCTCGCCCGTCTCCATCAACCGGGCCAGGACCAGCTGCGCCAGCACCGGGTTGCCCAGGTCCGCGAACCGTTTCGCCGCCACCAGGTCGTCGCGGAACCGCGGTGGCGCCAGCAGCCAGCCGACGCGCAACGCCGGTGCCAGCAGCTTCGAAACGCTTCCCGTGTAACACACCTCCGGCACCATCGACCGGACCGCGGGCACCGGCGCCCGGTCGTAGCGGTGCTCCGCGTCGTAGTCGTCCTCCACCACGATGCCGCCGTCGGCCGCCCAGCGCATCAGGTCGCGGCGGCGCTCGCCGCCGAGGACCACGCCCATCGGGAACTGGTGGGCCGGCGTCACCAGCACCGCCGGGGCACGCAGCCGATCGACGCGCAGGCCGTCGTCGTCCACCGGGACCGGCGGGGTCGCCAGGCCGCAGTGGTGCAGGTGCTGGCGCGCGCCCAGCGAACTCGGGTCCTCGACCGCGATCTCGTCGACGCCGTGCTGCCGCAGCACCTCCCCCACCAGCGTCAGCGCCTGCGCGACCCCGGCGACCACGATGATTTCGCCGGGATCCACGCGGATGCCGCGGCTGCGCGCCAGCCAGTGCGACACCGCGAGCCGCATCGCCGGCGCCCCGCGGGGGTCGCCGTAGCCGAAGTGCGCCGGCTCCAGCTCGTCCAGCACCGCTCGTTCGGCCCGCAGCCACGCCGCGCGCGGGAACGCCGTCAGGTCCGGGACACCCGGCGTCAGGTCGATCCGGGCCGGGGCCGCGCGGACCGCGTCGAAGACCTCGGCGCCCGGCATCGGCGTGATCACCTTCGACGGCGGCCGGACGCGCGCCGGTTCGGGAGCGAGCACGGGCGCGGCCACCACCACCGTGCCGGCCCGGCCGCGGCCCGCCGCGTGGCCGTCGTCGATCAGGCGCTGGTAGGCCTCGGTGACCACGCCCCGCGACACGCGCAGCTCGGCGGCCAGGACGCGGGACGCGGGCAGCCGGCTGCCGACCGGGAGCCGGCCGTCGGCGACGGCGGCGCGCAGCTGCCCGGCGAGCCAGTCCGCGAGCCCGCCCGGCGGCGCCTCGCGGACGTCGAGCTGGAGGAAGTCCGACCCTATGGACCCCTCCGGGAGCGGGCTTTTGGCTCTGTCCATCGAGCCATTGTCGCAGCAGGCTGGGCTCATGAACACCACCTACGTGCACGGATACACCGGACCCGAGGCCCGCCGCCTCGGCGACCAGGCCGACACCCTCGCCGCGCTGCTGCACGCCGGGACGGCCTACCCCGCCGGCAGCCGCGTGCTGGAGGTCGGCTGCGGCGTCGGCGCCCAGACCGTCCACCTCGCGGCCCGCAGCCCGGACGCGCACCTGACCGCGATCGACGTCTCGGAAGAGTCCCTCGGCCAAGCCCGCCGGCGAGTCCCGGGCGTCGAGTTCCGCCAAGCCGACCTCTTCGCCCTCGACGGCCAGTGGGACCACCTCTTCGTCTGCTTCGTGCTCGAACACCTGCCGGAGCCCGAGAAAGCGTTGACCCATCTGGAAACCCTGCTGCGGCCGGGCGGGACGATCACCGTCATCGAAGGCGACCACGGCTCGGCGTTCTTCCACCCGCGCAGCGAACACGCCCAGGCCGCGATCGACTGCCTCATCCGCCTGCAGGCCGACGCCGGCGGCGACGGGCTCCTCGGCCGGCGCCTTTACCCGCTTCTCGCCGACGCCGGTTTCGACGACGTCGCAGTCGAACCGCGGACGGTCTACGTCGACGCGTCGAAGCCGGACCTCGTCACCGGTTTCACCCGCGACACGTTCATCGCGATGGTCGAAGGCGTCGGCGAAACCGCCGTCGCCCGGGGGCTGATCGACGAAGCCGGCTGGGCCCGCGGGATCGCCGACCTTCATCGCACCACCAGGGAATACGGGACCTTCCACTACGCGTTCTCCAAGGCAACAGCCCTTCTCACTCCGGAAGGAGCGTCATGATCATCGCCGTTCTCGCCGCCCTCGTCCTGCTCGCCTGGGCGCTCGACCACGCCTACCGCCGCCGTCCGTACCCGCGCAACCGCTTGGCGGGCAGCACGAACGTCTTCGACCGGGACGTCCAGCGCCTCGAAGGCGACCTCGTCGCCGACGAACGCCACTACGCCAGGTCCGCCAGCCGGTCCCGGGCCCGGATCGCGCCGGGCACGCACTCGCCGGCGTAACAAGCCAGCGCGCGTTCCCAGTGCTCGCGCGCGGTCTCCGGCTCACCCAGTCCACTGTGGACTTCGCCGAGCCCGTAGTGGGCCTTTCCCTGCTCCGGACGGCAGCCCGTTTCCTTCGCCACGGCAAGGGCTTCGCGGTGGTGGCCGAGCGCCTCCGCCGACGCGCCCCGGGCCGCCGCCAGCGCCCCCAGGCTGTTGAGCACCCGGGACTCCGCGCCCCGGTCGCCGCATTCGCGGGCCAGGCCCAGTGCCTCTTCGAGGTGCTGGGCCGCTTGCGTGTGCCGGCCCTGCGCGAGGCGGACGTCGCCGAGGTGCTTCAGCGCGAGGCTGCGGTTGGTCGGGCTGCCCGTCTCCTGCGCGATTTCGAGCGCCCGTTCGAGGTGCGCCGCGGCTTCCGCGTACCGGCCGCGCGCGTGCTCGATGTCGCCGAGGATGCCCAGGGCGTACCCCTCGCTCACCCACACGCCCATGGCGCGGAAGTGCTCCAGCCCTTGTTCCACGGCACGGACCGCTTCGTCGTGGCGGCCCAGCGCGGACAACGCGTCCCCGGTGTTGACCAGGGCGTAGCCCTCGCTCGTGCGGTCGGCGATGTCGCGGGCGAGGGCGCGGGCTTCTTCCAGGTAGCCGAGCGCTTCGCCGTAGCGGCCGATGCCGCGGCAGGAGCAGCCGAGCACCACCAGGACGAGGCCTTCGCTGGTGCGGTCGCCGGCCTTGCGGGCCAGGGACAGGGCTTCGGTCGAGTACGTGATCGCTTCGGCGAACCGGCCCAGCGCCCGGCAGACCAGGCCGAGGGTGTTGACGGCGTGGATTTCGGTGCGCTGGTCGCCGGTCTCGCGGGCGAGGACGAGCGCCTCCTCCAGGTACCGGCGTGCTTCCCGGGAGCGGCCGACGCGCCAGTGGCCGAGCGCGATCAGGATCAGCGGCTCGGCCTCGGCCGCCCGGTCGCCGGCGTCGTGGGCCAGCGCCGACGCGTGTGAGTGCAGCACCAGCGATTCTTCGTGGTAGCCACCGACGTCCAGGTAGTGCCACAGGATCCCGGACAGCAGCCGCAGGTGGTCGGCCCACCCGTGCCGTGTCGCGTGCGCCGCGACGGCCAGGAGGTTGCGGCGCTCGGCCTCCAGCCACGCCGGCGCGTCGATCACCTTGACGTCGGGGTCGGGCACGCGCGGGCGCAGGTGGCGTTCCTGCGGCAGGACGGCGTCCATCGCCTGCGCGGCCGACCGGACGTAGAAGTCGAAGAGCCGCTCCTGCGCGTCGTGGCTCTCGGTCTCGTCCCGCGCCGCGAGCTCGGCGGCGTAGACGCGCAGCAGGTCGTGCTGCTGGAAGCGGTCGTCGCCGGTCTCCTGCGCGAGGTGGGCGCGGACCAGCGTGGCCGTCAGCCGTTCCGCCTCCGGCAGGGGGACGCCGGCGAGCGCGGCGATCGCGGCGGGGGTCAGGTCGCGGCCCGGGTGCAGGCCGCAGAGCCGGAACACGCGGGCGGCGTCGGCCGCCAGGTGCCGGTAGGACCAGGAGAAGACGGCGCGGACCGCGGTGAGCGGGTCGCCGCCGCCGTCGAGCAGGTCGAGCCGGCGGTGTTCGTCGGCGAGCTCGGCCGCGAGCTCGGCGAGCCGCTCGCCCGGCCGGCTCAGCGCCAGCTCCGCGACCAGCCGCAGCGCCAGCGGCAGCCGGGCCGAGTAACCGATCAGCGCCTCGGCGGCGTCCGGCTCGTCGTCGACGCGCGTGCCGAGCAGCGTCCGCAGCAGGTCGAGGGCTTCGGTGCCGGTCAGCAGGTCGACGAGGACGCGGCGGGCGCCGTGCCGCGCGACCAGCCCGGGCAGCGCGTCGCGGCTGGTCACCAGGACCAGGCACGAGGCCGAGCCGGGCAGCAGCGGGCGCACCTGCCCGACCGAGCCGGCGTTGTCCAGCAGCAGCACCATGCGACGGCCGGTGAGCGCGGTGCGGAACTTCGCTGCGCGCTCCTCCTGCTCGGCGGGGATGTCCGCGCCGTCGACGCCGAGGGCGCGCAGGAACCCGGACAGCGCGTCGCCCGGCTCGACCGGCCGGACCGTGCCGTAGCCGTGGAGGTCCAGGTAGAGCTGGCCGTCCGGGAATTCGCCGAGGGACCGCTGGGCCCAGTGCACGGCGAGGGCGGTCTTGCCGACACCGCCGGTGCCGGACAGGACGGCGATGCGCGCGCCCGTGCCGCCGCCCGCCAGGAGGGCGTCGAGCTCGGCCAGCTGGCCGGTGCGGCCGCGGAAGCCGGCGACGTCCGCGGGCAGCTGCGCGGGGACGCGGGCCGGCGGTTCCGGGGCGGCGAAGTCCTGGCGCAGCACCTGCCGCTGGGCCGCGCGCAGCTCGGGGCCGGGTTCGATGCCCAGCTCGCCGTCCAGCCGCAGCCGGATCTCTTCGAACACCGCCAGCGCGGCGGCCTGCCGCCCGGACGCGGCGAGCACCTGCATCAGCCGGGCGTGCGCGGACTCGTTCAACGGCTCCTCGGCGATGAGCGCGCGCAGCCGGACCGCCGCGTCCTCGGGGTCCGCGGCCTCGGCGTACGCCATCACCGTCTTCGCGCGTTTCATCGCCAGGGCCAGCCGGGCGGGGTGCTGCCGGAGCCGTTCGACGTCGGCGAGGGCCGGGCCGCGCCAGAGCTCCAGGGCCTCGTGGTGAGCACTCTCTTCCAGGCACGCCTCGAAGCGCAGGAGATCGAGGTCGTCCTCGCCGGCGGTCAGCCGGTAGCCGCCCTTGTCGGTCGCGATGACGTCGGCGGGCCGCAGCGCGCGCCGCAGCCGCGCGACGTAGGTGTGGAGCAGCTCGAGGCAGGACGGCGGCGGCTCGTCCCAGATGACGTCGACGAGGTCCTCGCGCCGGACCGTGCGGTTCGGCTGCAGCGCCAGCATCGCGAGCAGCAGGCGCTGCTTCTCGGCGCCGATCTCGACCGGGGACTCCCCGCGCCAGACGGTGAGCGGCCCGAGGACGCCGATCCGCACCCGCTCCGGAGGTGCTTCGGCAAGCGCTTCCCGCAGCCGACGTTCCGTCTCCGGCCGGGGCCGGCGGACACTGCCGAGCTCGGCGTTGCGCACCGCGCGCTGGCTCAACCCGGCGCGCTCGGCCAGCTGGGCCTGGGTGAGGCCGGCGCGCACACGCCGTTCCCGCAGCCACCGGGCGAACGGCAGGCCTTCGTCCACAGGCGTCCTCTCCCCGCGTGCCCCGCAGCGGAACGTACCCCTCCAGCATTCCGATCGTGCCGCTATACCTGTACCACCGAACGGCGAAGATAACCGTTTCCGCAGGTACCGAGGGTGACGGCGGCGGAGGCGGCGAGTACAGGCCCACGTCCACCGCGGTTTCCTAGGCTGTGCGGGTCCGGTGGTGACGAGGGGTTCGGAGCAGCCGTCGCGTGGGGTACGACGGCTGCACCCGAACCTTCAGACGCCGAAGCGTTCCAACAGGGCGCGGATGGCGGCTGGGTCCTCGACATGGGCGTTGTGCCCGAGACCGGCGAGCGTGACCGCGTCCGGGTCCAGCGCGCGCAGCTGCTCCGGGCGGCACATCGGGTCGTGCTCGCCCGCCGCCAGCACGACCGGGCACCGCGCCGCGGCGAGCAGCGCCGGCATGTCCGGCGCGCCGACGCCGAACGCGGCCGGGTCCATCGCGAGACGCCAACCTCCCTCGGTCTCGCGAAGCCCGGCCGGGTCCGCGGGCGCGATGCCGAGCAGTCCGGACACCTTCAGGTACGCCTGGTCGGCTTCGGCCTGCGTCTCGAACACCCGGGGCGGCCGCGCCGCGAAGCTCGCCGCGCGCCCCAGGTCGTCCTGGCTCCACTCCACCTTCACACCCAGCGCGAGCACGCCGGCGACCTCGACGTCGTACTTGCCGGACGCGAGTTCGAGCGCGAGCACCCCGCCGAGCGAGTGCCCGGCGACGACCAGCGGGCCCGTTCCGGGCAGCGCACGTGCGACGGCCGTCGTCAGCGTCTCGAAGCTGTAGTGCGGCAGCGGCGCGGACGGGCCGTGGCCGGGCAGGTCGGGGACCAGAACGCGCCGGGGCACCTGGCCGGTCAGGTGGGCCCACACCGCGCCGGTCGCCCCGAGGCCGTGCAGGAACAGGATGGCCGGTTCGCCCTCGCCGCCGGTGCGCATGTTGAGCGTGTCCATCGGAGCAGCCTGCCAAAGTGTCGGTGGGCGCGGCTAGGGTCGGCTTGTGGGGATCACCGATCCGGACACCTACGTTCACGGTGTCCCGTACGACGAGCTGGCGCAGCTGCGGCGCGCGTCGCCGGTGGTGCGCGTCGACGACTTCTGGGCTGTGCTGCGGCACGCCGACGTGCGGCGCGTCCTGCGTGATCCCGGGCTGTTCTCCTCGCAGCTCGGCGGGACGCAGATCCGCGACCCCGCGACGTCGTCGGACCTCGCCTACGTGCGCCGGATGATGCTCAACATGGACCCGCCGGAGCACGGGCGGCTGCGCGGGCTGCTGACGCGGGCGTTCACGCCCCGCGCGATCGCGAAGCTGACCGAGCGGATCGAGGCGTCGGCGCGGGACCTCGTCGCGGCCGTCGCCGGGCGGGGCGGGTGCGACTTCGCCAAGGTCGCCGCCGACCTGCCGCTGCTCACCCTCGCCGCGGTGTTCGGCGTGCCGGAGCAGGACCGGCGGCTGATGTACGACTGGAGCAACCGGGTCATCGGGTACCAGGACGCCGAGTACGCGGTCAGCGCCACGGTCTCCGAAACCGACGTGACCGACCTGGCGCGGGCGGCGCTCGCCGTCCGCCCGTCGCCGGGTCCGGACGGGTCGATGCCGGACCCGCGCACCCGCGCGGGGATGCCGGACCTCTACGCCTACGCGAACGCGCTCGGCGAGTACAAGCGCGAGCACCCGGGCGACGACGTCATGAGCAACCTGATGCGGCACATCGGCGACGACGGCGGGCGCGTCTCGCTCGCCGAGTTCGAGAACCTTTTCTGGCTGTTTTCGGTGGCGGGCAACGAAACGCTGCGCAACGGCCTGCCCGGCGGGATGCTGGCACTGCTCTCGCACCCCGGGCAGTACCGGCGGCTGCTGGCCGACCGCTCGCTGCTGCCGTCCGCGGTCGAAGAGATGCTCCGCTGGTGGACGCCGGTCATGAACTTCCGGCGCACGGCGACATCGGGCACCCGGCTGTCCGATGTGGACATCCGGGCCGGCGACAAGGTGGTGGTCTGGTTCTCGGCGGCGAACCGCGACGAGAGCGTGTTCGCCGATCCGGACGCGTTCGACATCGGCCGCACCCCGAACGACCACCTGACCTTCGGCCACGGCCCGCACTTCTGCCTCGGCGCGCACCTCGCCCGGGTCCAGCTGCGGGCGATGTTCGGCGCGGTGCTGGACCTGCTGGGCGAAGTGACGCTCGCCGGCGAACCCGTGCGGCTGCGCTCGACCTTCCAGAACGGCCTGAAGTCGCTGCCGATCCGGTGGGCGCGCTGATGGAGATCCGCGAGCTGCGGACGTTCGTCGCGGTCGTCGAGGCGGGCGCGATGTCCAAGGCGGCGCGGCAGCTGCACGTGAGCCAGCCGGCGCTGTCCCAGACGATCACCTCGCTCGAACGCCGCCTCGGCGTCCAGCTGCTGGTCCGCACCAGCACCGGCGTCCAGGCGACCGACGCCGGCACGACGCTGCTGGGCGAGGCCCGCGCGGTGCTGGCCCGCCACGACCAGGCCGTCGCCGCCATGGCGCGGCACACGAAGACCGGCGGTGGCGTGCTGCGCGTCGGCATCCCCCTCGAGCTGCCGCCCGAACTGCTGCCCTCCGCCCTCGCGCGGCTCGCGGAGGCCTTCCCGGCCACGCGGGTGCAGGCCCGCCACCTGTCGTCGGTGGCCCAGGTGGCCGCGCTGCGGGCGGGCGAGCTGGACGTCGGCCTCGTGCGCGAACGCCCGGCCGGGCCGGACCTCGACGCGCAGCTCGTCGTCTCGGAGAACGTGGGCGTCCTGCTCGCGGCGGACCTCGCGGAGAAGCTGGCGGGGCCGGACGGAGTGCGCCTGGAGAGCCTGGCCGGTCTCGACTGGTTCGCCTTCGCCCGCGCGGGCAGCCCGGCGTGGTACGACGAGCTGGCGGCGACGCTGCGCAGCCACGGCCTCGACGTCGGGCCGGAAGTGCCCGAGGAGCAGCGGCTGATCGTCGAGCTCAAGATCCCGGCGGTCAGCGCGGGCGGGGCGTACGCCTTCGCCCCGCCCGAGTGGCCGTACCCGATGCCCGACACGGTCCGGTGGCTGCCGCTGGCCGGGAACCCGATCGTGCGGCGGACCTGGGCCGTGTGGCCGGCGACGTCGCACCGCCGCGACCTCGCGGAGTTCGTCGCCGCGCTGGAAGACCATCAGCGCGGCCGATCGCGGGCATAAGCAGCGCCGAACGCCCATCAGGAAGTCCTCTCCGGCGCTTTCGCTTGAACCCGGTGACCGGGGAAACGCCCCGGTCGCGAGGAGTGAGTGATGACTGAAGGACTGTCCGGGACCACAGCGCTGGTGACCGGCGGAACGAGCGGGATCGGGCGGGCGACGGCGGTCGCGCTGGCCGGGCTCGGCGCCCACGTCGTGCTGTCCGGCCGGGACGAGGCGCGCGGGGCGGAGGTCGTCTCGCGCATCCGGGAGGCGGGCGGGAAGGCCGACTTCGTCGCGGCCGACCTGACGGACGCGGCGTCGGCGCGCGCCTTGGCCGCACGGGCCCGTGAGGTGGGCGGCCACGTCGGCGTACTGGTGAACAACGCCGGCATCTTCCCCACCGGGCCCACTTCGGACACGGCCGAGGCCGACTTCGACCGCGTCTACGAGACGAACGTGAAGGTGCCGTTCTTCCTCACCGCCGAGCTGGCACCCGAGATGGCCGCCCGCGGCCGCGGCGCGATCGTCAACGTGTCCACGATGGTCGCGACGCGGGGTATGGCGGGCATGGCGCTCTACGGCTCGTCGAAGGCGGCGGTCGAGCTGATGACCAAGGCGTGGGCGGCGGAGTTCGGCCCGTCCGGCGTGCGCGTCAACGCGGTCAGCCCCGGCCCGACCCGCACCGAGGGAACGGCGGTGTTCGGCGACGGCCTGGACGAGCTGGCCTCGGCGGGCCCGGCCGGCCGGGTGGCCGGCCCCGAGGAGATCGCGGCGGCGATCGCGTTCCTGGTGACGGACGAGTCGAGCTTCGTCCAGGGCGCGATCCTCCCGGTGGACGGCGGCCGCCTGGCGGTCTGAGTCCCGTCGGGACGGCGTCACCGCAGGAAGGTGACGCCGTCCTGGGGCCGCTCGTCCACGGTCAGCGCGAAGACGTCCGGCCGGGCGTAGTGCCCGGAGACGTCGAGGCTCTTGCGGGCCGCGACGATCTCCTCCAGGTCGATCTCCGCCGTGATCAGGCCTTCGCCGTCCCGCAGCGGGCCCGCCAGCACGTCGCCCAGCGGGCCGACGATCACGCTCCCGCCGCGGAACGGGTCGTCGCCCTCACTTTCGTACGGGCAGGCCGAGATCACGAAACACCGGCCCTCGTCGGCGATGTGGCGCATCGACGCCTGCCAGACGTCGCGGTCGTCCGCCGTCGGGGCGCACCAGATCTCGACGCCCTTCGCGTACATCGCCGCGCGCAGCAGCGGCAGGTGGTTCTCCCAGCAGATCGCCGCCCCAGCCAAGCCCGCCGCCGTAGGCACCGCCGGGAGCGTCGAGCCGTCGCCGCGGCCCCAGAAGAGCCGCTCCCGCTCGGTCGGGACCAGCTTCCGGTGCTTCGCGACCAGCCCGAGGTGGGGGTCGAGGAACACCGCCGTGCTGTACAGCGTCGAGCCGTCCCGCTCGATCACGCCCACGACCAGGCTCGCGCCCGTGCGCGCCGCGAGGCCGGCCAGCGCGGTCGTCTCGGGACCCGGCACCGAGATCGATGCTCGGAAGTAGCCGACGAACGGCTCCCGGCCCGGGTACCCGCCGAGCACGGCTTCGGGGAGCACCACCAGGGAGGCTCCGCGGATCTCTTCTTCGAACTCCAGGATCCGCTCGACGGGCACGCCTGTCCCGATCTGGAGCGCGGCGACGACGGTCATCCGCGGACGGGCTCGCGCTTCGGCGGCCACGGCACCACCGCGGAGACCCGGCGCTGGTAGTCCGCGTACTCCGGGTACCGCGACTTCGTGATGCTCTCGGTGAACTTCGTCGAGCCGACGAACAGCAAGGTGAGCAGCACCGCACCGATGACCGTCCACTGCAGACCGCCGGCGACGACGCCGAACGCCGCGACCGCCCACCACTGCGCCTGCTCGAAGAAGAAGTTCGGGTGCCGCGAATAGCGGAACAGCCCGTCCTGCAGGAACCGCGTCGACGCGCGGCCCGCGTGCTTCTCCCGGTGGAACACCCACTGCTGCTGGTCCGCGACCGTCTCCCCGGCCAAGAACGCCAGGAAGATCACCGCGACGACGACGTCCGCCACCCCGAACGAGCCCCGGTGCTCCAGCGCCGTCAGCGCGGGCAGCGTGATCAGCAGCAGGATCGCGTTCTGGTAGAGCGAGATGAAGAAGAAGTTGAACACCTGGAACTGCCACGGCGCCATCCGCTCGCGCAGCACCGCCCACCGGTAGTCTTCGCCGCCGCGGGCGTAACCACCCTTCCGGGCGAAGTTGAACGTCAGCCGGATCCCCCACAGGGTGACCAGGGCGAACAGCACGTCCAGGCGCGCGTCGGCGAACCCCGCCGCGCCGGCGAAGATCGCCAGGTACGCGACCGGGACGATCGACCAGATCCGGTCGACCCAGGAGTATTCCCTGGTCAGCACCGATAGCACCCAGGTGCCGAGCGTCACTCCGGCGAAGACGTA
The DNA here is from genome assembly GCF_055565395.1 of Amycolatopsis sp. NPDC028719. Lineage (NCBI taxonomy): Bacteria > Bacillati > Actinomycetota > Actinomycetes > Pseudonocardiales > Pseudonocardiaceae > Amycolatopsis > Amycolatopsis sp. NPDC028719. The sequence continues at coordinate 221,439 of NZ_JBVHUL010000011.1, read as the reverse complement.
CAGGCAGACCCGCAGCGCGTCCATCCGCCCACAATAGGACCTAGGATCGATCCCATGAACCTGCCGCTGCGGGACCGGAAGATCGACGTGTTCTTCGCGGTGCTGTTCTCGGCCTTCACGGTGACGTCGCTGATCAGCGACCTGCTGCCGACCGTCGGCGTCGACTTCTCGAAGCCGTCGGGCAACTTCTTCGTGAACTCGAACTACTGGTACGCCCACGACGCCGACCCGCTGTTCATGCACCCGCCGGACTGGATGCGGATCGTCACCGGGCTCTCGGCGTTCGTCTACATGCCGTTCTACGTCGTGCTCGTCTTCGCGCTGCTGACCGGCCGCAACCGGATCCAGCTGCCGTCGGTGATCTACGCGACGATGATCGTCACGCTGACCGGGATCGTCGTGTTCGGCGTCGAGTTCTTCGGCGACCCGGCCACGCGCACCGGCAACCCGGCGAAGTTCCTCGCGTTCAACCTGCCCTACGTCCTGGTGCCGCTCCTGCTGCTGGTCCGGATGCGCAAGCCACTCCCGTTCACCCGCCGTTTCTGACCGGAGGCGCCGTGCCGTACTCGTTCCTCAGCCACCTCGAATGCTCCCGGACCGGCGAGCGCCTCGACGCCGACGCGGTCCAAGGCCTCTCGGCGTCGGGCGCGCCGCTGCTGGCGCGGTACGACCTCGACGGCGTCCGCGAAGCCGTGACGCCGAAGGAGATCGCGGGACGTGAGCCGACGCTCTGGCGCTACCACGAGGTGCTGCCGGTGCGCTCGCCCGAGCACGTGGTGAGCCTGGGCGAGGGCATGACGCCGTTGCTGCGGCTCCCGCGGTACGGCCGTGAGCTGGGGCTTTCGCGGCTGTGGATGAAGGACGAGGGCTTGGTCCCGACCGGCACGTTCAAGGCGCGGGGCGCCGCGGTCGGCGTGTCCCGGGCGGCCGAACTGGGCGTGGGCGGGATCGCGATGCCGACGAACGGCAACGCGGGCGCGGCCTGGGCGCTGTACGCGGCGCGCGCGGGCATGACGAGCCTGATCGCGATGCCCGACGACGCTCCGGCGATCACCATGCGCGAGTGCGTCGCCGCCGGGGCCGAGCTGTACCGGGTGGACGGTCTGATCGGCGACGCGGGGAAGCTCGTGGCGGCGGCGGTTCAGCGCCGTCCGGGGGTGCAGGACGTCTCGACGCTGAAGGAGCCCTACCGCATCGAGGGCAAGAAGACGATGGGATACGAGATCGCCGAGCAGTTCGGCTGGCGGCTGCCCGACGTCATCCTGTACCCGACCGGCGGCGGGGTCGGGATCATCGGCATCTACAAGGCGCTGCTGGAAATGCGCGAGCTGGGCTGGGTTTCCGGGTCGCTGCCGCGGCTGGTGGCGGTGCAGGCGACCGGGTGCGCGCCGATCGTGGAGGCGTTCTCGCGCGGCGACCGGGAAAGTACTTTCTTCCCCGACGCCCGGACGGTCGCGTTCGGCATCACCGTCCCCAAGGCGCTGGGCGACTTCCTCGTGCTCGACGCGGTGTACGCGACCGACGGCACCGCGGTCGCCGTCACGGACGAGGAACTGCTTGCGGCGCAACGGGAGCTGACCACTTACGAGGGAACGTTCGTCTGCCCGGAGGGCGGGGCGTGCTTCGCCGCTCTTCGCCACCTTCGCGAGTCAGGGTGGCTTTCCGGCGACGAGGACGTCGTGGTCTTGAACACCGGCGCCGGGATCAAGTACCCGGAGACCGTGCCGCTCGACGTCCCGCTGCTTCCTCGGGACGGTCGCATTCCCTAGAGGACGGAGCGGACCGTTTCGGGGTCGCGGGCGACGACCGTCGTGCCGTCGTCGGCCGTGATGATCGGGCGCTGGATCAGCTTCGGGTGTGCGGCCAGGGCCTCGATCCACTTCGGCCGGTCCGCGTCGGTGCGGCCCCACGCCTTGAGGCCGAGTTCCTTCGCGATCGGCTCCGCGGTGCGCGTGATGTCCCACGGCTCGAGGCCGAGGCGCTTCAGCACGGCTTCGAGCTCCGCCGCGGTCGGCGGGTCCTCGAGGTAGCGGCGCACGGTGTACTGCGCGCCGGCTTCGTCCAACAGCGACACGGCGGACCGGCACTTCGAGCACGCCGGGTTGACCCAGATCTCCACGGCGGCAGCTTACCGCGCTGGTTTTGGAGCACGTGTTCTGTTACGGTCGCGGCATGCCCCGCCCCCGCGTCCACGACCTCGACGCGCTGCTCGACGTCGCCGAGCGGCTGGTCGCGTCGTCGGGGGAGGTCACCGTGCGTGGCCTGGCGGCGGCCGCGGGGGTGCCGAACGGGACGATCTACCACGCGTTCGGCTCGCTCAGCGCACTGCTGGCCCGGGCCTGGCTGCGCGCGGCGACCGCGTTCCTCGACCTGCAGACCTCGCGGGTGGATTCCGCGGCGACCCCGGTGGAGGCCGTCGTCGCGGCGGCCGACACGCCCGCGGTGTTCGCTTCGCTGCGTCCGGACGGGGCCCGGATGCTGCTGCGCGTCAAGGCCGACCGGCTGTTCGGGCCCGAGCTGCCCGACGAGCTCGCGAACGCCCTGCACGCACTGGACAAACGCCTGGTCGCACTGCTCGTTCGGCTGGCGCGGCAGGTGTGGGACCGCGGCGACGGCCTGGCCGTCGAGGTGATCACGACCTGCGTCGTCGACCTGCCGACCGCGTTCTTCCGGCGCGACATCACCGACCCCCTGGTGCGGGAGAGGCTGGCCGCCGCCGTGCGCGCCGTGCTGACCGTGCCCCCTCGAGACAAGGACCGATAGTGACCGTTTTGCACTTGGGCGACGACGAAAACCGGTTCTCGCCGGAGTGGCTGCAGCGCGTCCATTCCACTTTGGACGAAGTGGCCGACGTGCTGGTGACCACCGGCGGCGGCAAGTTCTATTCGAACGGCCTCGACCTCGACTGGCTGATGGCCAACGGGGACAAGGCTTCGGAGTACGTCGCCGAGGTGCAGGAGCTGTTCGCGCGCGTGCTGACGCTCCCGGTGCCGACGGTCGCGGCGATCAACGGCCACGCGTTCGGCGCGGGCGCGATGCTGGCGATGGCGCACGACTTCCGCGTGATGCGCTCGGACCGGGGGTACTTCTGCTTCCCGGAGGCCGACATCAACATCCCGTTCACGCCGGGGATGGCGGCCCTGATCCAGGGGAAGCTGACACCGGCGGCCGCGGTCGCGTCGATGACGACGGGACGCCGTTTCGGTGGCGCGGACGCTTTGTCTTTCGGCCTGGTGGACCAGATCGCGGCCGAGGGCGACGTGGTGAAGGTGGCTTCCGAGCGGGTCTCGGCATTGGCGGGCAAGGACCGCGGCACGCTGGGCGCGATCAAGGCGACGATGTTCGCCCCTGCGGTGACGGCTTTGCGTACGCCGGCTTAGCGCCCGGGCTTGCGACCTCGGCGAGGCGGCGGCGCAGGTGGGCGCGCTCCGGTTCGGTGCGGGCGAGAGCCAGCGCGTCCCGGTAGGCCGCGGCAGCTTCGGCGTGGCGGCCCAGGCGGCTCAGCAATTCCCCTCGCGCCGCCGGGAACGGGCTGTACTCCCGCAAGCGTGGCTCGTCCGCCAGCGCCTCCAACAAGGACAGACCCGCCGCCGGGCCGTCCCTCATCGCCACCGCCACCGCGCGGTTCAGCTCCACCACCGGCGACGGCGCCAGCCCGCGCAGCACGTCGTACAACCCCACGATCTGCGGCCAGTCCGTCCCCGCCACGTCCGCGGCCTCGTCGTGCAGGGCCGCGATCGCCGCCTGGACGCCGTACAGCCCTGGTGGCCCGCCCGTCAGCGCCACCTCGGCCAGCGCCGTCCCCTCCGCGATCATCGCGCGGTCCCAGCGGCCGCGGTCCTGGTCGTCGAGGAGCACCAGGGCGCCGTCCGGGCCCGTGCGGGCCTCGCGGCGCGCGTGGATCAGCAGCATCAGCGCCAGCAACCCCGCGACTTCCCGCTCCTCCGGCAGCAGCCGGCGCAGGATCCGGGCCAGGCGGATCGCCTCTTCCGCCAGGTCGAGCCGCTGCAGGTCCGGGCCCGAACTCGCCGCGTACCCCTCGGTGAAGATCGAGTAGACGACCTGCAGCACGCCCGGCAGCCGACCGGGCAGCTCGGCGGCGTCCGGGACCCGGAACGGGATGCCGGCCGCGCGGATCCGGTTCTTCGCCCGCACGATCCGCTTGCCCATCGTCGCGCTGGGCACCAGGAACGCGCGCGCCACCTCCGGCGTCGTCAGCCCGGCCAGGCAGCGCAGGGTCAACGCCGTCCGGTCCTCCGCGGGCAGCGCCGGGTGGGCGCAGGTGAAGAACAGCTGGAGCCGCTCGTCCGGCAAGCCGCCGTCGGACGCCGGGGCGGGCGCCGCGCGCTCGGCCTCGACCTGCAGCACCGCGAGCCGGGCCGCGTAGGCCTGGTCGCGGCGCAGCCGGTCGACGGCCTTGCGCCGCGCCGTCGTCATCAGCCACGCGCCGGGCTTCGGCGGCACGCCGTCGACGGGCCAGCGCACCAGCGCGGCCTCGATCGCCTCCGACGTCACCTCCTCGGCCAGGTCGAGGTCGCCGAACCGGCGGACGAGCGCGGCGAGCAGCAGCCCGCGCTCCTCCCGGAACACCGCCTCCAGTGTCAGCCGGGGCTCCGCCCCGGGCCGGGGGCTCCGCCACCCGGAACCCCCGAAAGCCTCGTCCGACGCCTCAACCCGCCCCGACATCTCGCGTCAGTCCCCGTACGAAGCGAGCGGCCGGACGACGATGTGCCCGCCGTCGCGGGCGCCCGGGCAGCGCGCCGCCCAGTCGAGCGCGACGTCGAAGTCCGGCACGTCGACGACGAAGTAGCCGCCGAGCACCTCACGGGACTCGGCGAACGGCCCGTCGGTGACGATCCGCTCGCCGTGCTCGTCCACGCGGACCGCGGCGGCGGTGGTGAAGTCGGCGAGCGAGTTCCCGCCGACGTGGACGCCCGCGTCCTTCATGGACTTGTCGAACAGCATCCAGTCTTCGGGCGTGCTGCAGCCGGTGGGCGCGCCGTCCGCGTCGAGCGAGGCGTTGATCAGCATCAGGTACTTCACGAGATCCTCCAGTGGCTCGGTTGCCGTACGCGGTGACTACGAACGGCCGGCGCCGCCTTGGACACCCCTCGCCGGGAATTTTCTCATGTCAAGAAACTTTGACACGGTGTCTGGTTTGTTTTACCTTGACGAGGTGACCCACGAAGAAAAACGCGCTTGGATCCTCGGGATCGCCTCGATAGCCGGCTACGCGGTGTACCTCGTCGTGGTCCTCGGCCGGGCCGGCGGGCGGCCGCTGGCCGAAGTCCCCTACGTCTCGGCGCTGCTGTGGACGGTCGGCGCGTCCGTCGTCGCGACGATCGCGGCGAGCATCCTGGCCGCGATGGTCTCGAAGGACAGCGGGAAGGACCAGCGCGACCGCGAGATCGGCCGGTTCGGCGAGTACGTCGGCCACTCGTTCGTCGTCATCGGCGCCGTCGCGGCCCTGCTGCTGGCGATGGTCCAGGCGCCGCACTTCTGGATCGCCAACGCCGTCTACCTGGCCTTCACGCTCTCGGCGATCCTCGGGTCGGTCACCCGGATCTTCGCGTACCGCCGGGGTTTCCAGCCGTGGTGAAACCGACCCGCGTCACCAACTCGATCCGCGCCCTCCGGTTCGCGCACGGCCGGCTCACCCAGGCCGAGCTCGCCACCCGGATCGGCGTCACCCGCCAGACCGTCATCGCCATCGAGCAGGGCCGGTACTCGCCCTCGCTCGAGCTGGCGTTCCAGATCGCGCACGTGTTCGGCGTCCCGCTCGAAGAAGTGTTCCAGTACCCGGAGGAGTCACCGTGAAAGCGATCGTCCAAGACCACTACGGCAGCCCGGACGTCCTCGAGTTCCGCGACCTCGGCAGACCGTCGCCCGGTGCCGGCGAGGTCCTCGTGCGCGTGCACGCGGCCGGCGTCGACCCGGGCGTTCGGCACCTGACCACCGGGCACCCGTACCTGCTGCGCCTGCTGGGGTTCGGGCTGCGGCGGCCGAAGCTGCCGGTGCGGGGCCTCGACTTCGCCGGCACGGTCGAGGAGATCGGTGACGGCGTCACGCGGGTCCGGCCGGGTGACGAGGTGTTCGGCGTCTGCGAGGGCGCGTTCGCCGAGTACGCCGTCGCGAAGCAGGACCTCGTCGCGGCGAAACCCGGCCGGCTTTCCTTCGAGCAGGCGGCCGCCGTGCCGGTTTCCGGCAGCACCGCCCTGCAGGCCCTGCGCGACGTGGGCCGTGTTCAGCCCGGGCAGCGCGTGCTGGTCATCGGGGCGGCGGGCGGCGTGGGTTCCTTCGCGGTCCAGCTGGCCCAGGCCTTCGGCGCGGAGGTCACGGGCGTGTGCAGCACCGCCAAGACGGAGGTGGTCCGCTCGCTCGGCGCCGACCACGTCGTCGACTACATGCGTGAGGACTTCGCAGCGCAGCAGTACGACCTGATCGTGGACACCGCCGGCCTGCGTTCGCTGACCACCCTGCGCCGGGCGCTGACCCCGCGCGGCTCGCTCGTGATCGTCGGCGGCGAAAACGGCGGCAAGTGGCTCGGCGGCATCCAGCGGGTGTTCCGGGCGGCGCTGCTGAATCCGCTTGTCCGACAGCGGTTGCGCGGGCTCGTCGCCCGCGTGCGCGGCGCGGACCTCGACGACCTGCGGGACCTGATCGAGGCCGGCCGGCTCACGCCCGTGCTCGACCGGACGTACCCCCTCGCCGACGCCGCCGCCGCGCTCGGCCACCTCCACGCGGGCCGCGCGGCGGGCAAGGTGGTGCTCACCGTGCTCACAACCTGACGCCGAGGTCCTTCAGCCGCTTGACCCGGTCGATGTGGGCGGGGTGCCCGGCCATCAGCCGGGACCACAGCCGGCGTTCGTCACCGCGGTCCCGCAGGTTCCACGCCTTCAGCAGCAGCGCCAGCTCCCGGCCGTACCCGAGCCGCGCCGCCATCCGGTCGGCCCGGTATTCGCCGAGCCGCTTCGACCAGGCGAGCACCGGGCCGAGCAGCGGCGTCAGCAGCAGCCACGGGTCGAGGAACGCGAGCGCGGTGAGGACGCCCAGGCTGAGCAGCACGGTGACCAGCACCTCGGCCGAGCGGCCGAAGGACCGGAACGCGCGGCCGACGTGCGGCACGACCCAGGCGATCAGCCGCACCAGCCGGGAGAGCACCCGCGCCGGCAGCTCGAGCCAGTGGATCAGCAGGGTGGCCCGCGTGTGCCCGGCCAGGTGGTGGCCCAGCTCGTGGGCGAGGATCGCTTCCAGGCCCGGGCGCTCCAGATCGAGGGCGGCCCGGGTCACCGCGACGGTCCGGCCCCCGGCGGCGAAGGCGTTCAGCTCGCGCGAAGGCTCAACCCACAAGCGGTACCGGCCGCTGTCGACGCCGGCCGCGGCGCAGACGGCCGCCCAGCTCGGCGTGAGCCAGGTCAGCTCGTTCTGGCTGGGCTCGCGCATCTTGAGCAGCACGGACAGCACGACGTGCTCGTAGACCGGGACGAACGTGATCGCGCCGGCCAGCGCCCAGCCGGCCGGCAGCACCCAGAAGTACGCCGGCCAGACCAGCTTTCCGAGCAGCCCCAGCACGAGCAGGCTGCTGGCGACCACCGGGACGGCGAGCACCACCCCCAGGACCGCCGAAAGATCCACCCTCGCCCGCTCTTTGTCGCTCACGCTCCCCCTCCCCGCCGACGCCGGATCCACCTTGGCGTGGCGCCCGGCGGAGCACAACGGTCCGCCGGAACTGTCCGGGAGCTGTCAGGAAAACGCGCCGGTGTGCGCGGCCGCCCAGTCGGCGAACGTGCGGGCGGGCCGGCCCGTCACCTCGGCCACCGTCGGGTACACCGTCGCCTCGTCCAGGGATCCGCCCACGTAGAAGTCCCAGAACGCTTCGACGTACTCGCGCGGCATGGTCGCCTCCAGCTCGGCGCGGGTCTCGTCGTCCGACAGCCCGTGGAACTCCAGCTTCCGGCCGAGCACCTCGGCCAGCACCGCGACCTGGTCCGCGGGCCGCAGCGCCACCGGGCCGGTCAGCTCGTGGATCCGGCCTTCGTGGCCACCCGCGAGCGCCCGCGCCGCCACCGCTGCGATGTCCGCCGGGTCGATGGACGCGGCCGCCACCTGCGGGAACTGCGCGCGGACCGTGTCGCCCTCGCGCAGCTGCGGCAGCCAGCGCAGCGCGTTCGCCATGAACGCGCGCGGGCGCAGGAACGTCCAGTCCAGCCCCGATTCCCGCACCGCGCGCTCGGCCAGCGTCATGTACGCCGAGACCGCGTTGTCCAGGTTTTCCAGCGCTGCCGAGCCGCCGGACAGCAGCACGATCCGGCGAACGCCCGCGCCACGCGCCCGAGCCAGCATGCCGGGCATGTCGTGGTAGCCGGGCAGCAGGAAGATCCCGTCGACGCCCTCGAGCGCGGCACCGAGACTCGCCGGATCGTTGAGATCGCCCGTGACGGCTTCGGCGCCGTCCGGGAGCGCGGCGGCCGGCCGGCGCACCAGCGCCCGGACCGGTTCGCCCGCTTTCGCCAGTGCCGCAACCACTTCCGCGCCCACGTTGCCGGTGGCGCCGGTGACCAGGAACATCGCTCTACCCCCAGAGTCGGTTCCGGGCCAGCCTAGCGCCACCGGCGGCCGTCAGTCCTGCGCCGGCAGGTCGTCGTACTCGACGACCTGGCGCACCTCGACCTCGATCTCGTTGTCGAACAGCTCGACGTAGGTCTTGGCGAACTCGACGGCCTCCGCCCGGTCGGCCGCGTTGATCAGCGCGAACCCGCCGATGACCTCCTTCGCCTCGGCGAAGGGCCCGTCGGTGACCCGGACGGCCGCGCCGCGCGGCTTGCGGATCAGCGCCCCCTTGTCCGACTTGTGGACGCCCTCGGCGGTGATCAGGATGCCCTTCTCGGCCGCCTCCTGGACGAACCCGCCCATCTTCTCCACGAACTCCGGGGTGGGGTTCCACGCCTGCGGGTCGTTCTCGTCGATCCGGTGCATCATGAGGAAACGCATGGTCGTTCTCCCTGTTCTCGTCGGCCGGGGCCCGGATCTTCCCGAGCTCGTCGACCGGCCTTCACCCCCGCGTCGATCGGCCGTGCGCGGCGTTCGACATTTTGCTCCGGAGATTTTTCCGGGAGAGTACTGTGACGCGGGTCACTGGGAGGAAGGTGTCCGATGTCGATACTGCTCGCGATCGGTACGCGCAAGGGTCTGTGGCTGGCGACCAGCACGGACGACCGCACGAGCTGGGAGGTGACCGGCCCCCACCACCCCATGACCGAGGTGTACGCGGTCGGCATCGACACGCGCCGCGCGGCGCCGCGCCTGCTGGCCGGGGTCACCAGCGAGCACTTCGGGCCGAGCGTCGCCACGAGCGACGACCTGGGCGCGACCTGGCAGGAACCCGACCACGCGCCCATCGCGTTCCCGCCGGACACCGCCGAGTCCCTCGTCCGGGCCTGGCAGCTCGTGCCCGGGCCGGCGAGCGAACCGGACGTCGTCTACGCCGGCACCGAGCCGTCCGCGCTGTTCCGCTCGGCCGACGGCGGCCGGACCTTCGAGCTGGTCCGCGGCCTGTGGGACCACCCGCACCGCGAGCACTGGACGCCCGGGGGCGGCGGCAAGGCGATCCACACGGTGCTCCCGGACCCGGTCGAGCCGGGCCGCGTCACCGTGGCGATGTCGACCGGCGGCGTCTACCGCACCGAGGACGGCGGCACGACCTGGCAGGCGAGCAACACGGGCATCAAGGCCGTGCACGTGCCCGACCCGTACCCCGAATACGGCCACTGCGTGCACAAGGTCGCGATGCACCCGAGCGCACCGGACCGGTTCTTCGCGCAGGTGCACCACGGCGTCTACCGCAGCGACGACGCCGGGGCGAGCTGGGAGTCCATCGCCGACGGCCTGCCCAGCGACTTCGGCTTCCCGATGGTCGTCCACCCGCACCGGCCCGAGGTGATCTACACGTTCCCGCTGACCGCCGACGTCATGCGGTTCCCGCCCGAAGGCCGGTGCCGGGTGTACCGCAGCGAGGACGCCGGGAAGTCGTGGGAAGCCCTGGGCGCGGGGCTGCCGGACGGGTACTGGGCCGGGGTCATGCGCGACGCGATGTGCGCCGACGACGCCGACCCGGCCGGGGTGTACTTCGGCTCGCGGACCGGCGACGTCTACGCCAGCCGGGACGACGGCGACAGCTGGGACTTGGTCGTCTCGCACCTGCCGGACGTGCTGAGCGTCCGCGCCGCGAGGGTGTGACCGTGCTCGTCACCGTGCTGGTGCCCGGTCCGCTGCGCGAGAAGACCGGCGGCGAGTCCCGGCTGGACGTCGAGATCGGCGAGCCGGCCACGCTGGGCGCCCTGCTCGACGTGCTCGCGCGGCGGTACCCCGCGTTGGAACGGCGGCTGCGCGACGAGCGGGCGCAGCTGCGCCGGTACGTCAACTTCTACGTCGACGGCGAGGAGTGCCGCCACCGCGGCGGCCCCTCGGCGGCGTTGCGCGACCGTGGCGAGGTGCAGATCATCCCGTCGGTCGCCGGAGGCTGACTCCTTCGACTTCGGCGAACAGCGCCGCCGCCCGCGTGGCCGTCGCGGTCGCTCGCGGCCCGGTGGTGACCAGGGCCAAGGCGAGGACGCCGGCCCCGAGCGCGGACACCAGCCACCAGACACCGGCCGTCTCGCCGGTGCCCGCGAGGGCGCCGGCGAGCGCGACCCCGAGGGTCGTGCCGGTCTGGCGGCCGGCCGAGGCCAGCGACCCGGCCACCCCGGCCATCGACGGCGGCATCCCGGCGACGGCCGAGTTGGTGATCGGCGGATTGACCGTGCCGAGGAAGACGCCGAACAGCAGGAAGACCGCGAGCACGAGCGGCAGCGGCGTCGCCGGGCCGAGCCACACCGACGCGGCGCCGCCCAGGGCGAGCGCGACCCCGGCGACGACCAGCGGCAGCCGCGGCCCGCGTGTGCCGACCAGGCGTCCCGCCCGCCGCGACAGGAGCAGGACGAGCACGCCGACCGGGAGCAGGCACAGCCCGGCGCCGAGGGCCGGCAGGCCACGGACGTCCTGGAGGTATTGCGTGGTGAGGAACAGGAAGGCGCCGAACCCGCCGAGGGACAACAGCGCCATGGCGATCGCGCCGGTGAACGGGACGCTGCGGAAGAGGCGCAGTTCGAGCAGCGGGTCGGCGCGGCGCGGTTCGTAGCGCAGGAGCGCGAACGCGGCGAGCCCGGCGACGAGCAGCAGGCCGAGGACCATCGGCGACCGGCGTGCCTCGATGATCGTCGCCACCACGCAGCCCAGCACGAGGACGACGAGCACCTGCCCGACCGGGTCGAACCGGCGTGCCCGGGCGGCGCGTGATTCGGGCACGAACGCGGCGGTGGCCACGATGGCGACGGCGATGATCGGCACGTTGACCCAGAAGACGGCCCGCCAGCCCAGGCCGTCGACGAGCAGGCCGCCGAGGATCGGGCCGAGCGCGAGCGCCAGCCCGGACATCGAGCCGAACACGCCGATGGCGCGGGCGCGTTCGGCCGGGGCGGGGAAGGTGGTGACGACGATGGCCAGGGCGACGGGGTTGAGCATGGTGCCCCCGACGGCTTGGACGGCGCGCGCGGCGATCAGCCAGCCGATACCGGGCGCCACACTGCACAGCAGTGAACCGGCTCCGAAGACGGCGAGCCCGGTCAGGAAGACGCGCTTGCGCCCGAACCGGTCGGCGGTCGATCCGGCGAGCACGAGGAACCCGGCCAGCACCAGCGTGTAGGCGTCGATTGTCCACTGTAGACCCGCTGTGGACGCGCCGAGGTCGTGGCGGATCGACGGCAGGGCGACGGTGACGATGGAGATGTCCATGACGGCGACGACGATGCTGGCACAGCAGATCGCCAGCACAAGCGTGGGTTTCATACCGTCGACGGTAGGATTTAGAGCGTGCTCGAAGTCAAACCGATCCCCGAGGCCGGCCTGACCATCGCCGACGCCGCGCGCCGTAGCGGGGTCAGCGCTCACACGCTGCGTTACTACGAACGAGCTGGTCTCGTGGTCACGCGCGTCGACCGCACTTCCGGTGGGCGGCGGCGGTATCGGCAGGTGGATCTCGAGTGGATCAAGATCTGCACCAAGCTGCGAGCCACCGGGATGCCGATCAAGGTGATCCGGCGGTATGCGGAGTTGGTGAGTGCCGGCCGGGGGAACGAGGCCGAGCGGCTGGCTTTGCTGGAGGCCCATCGGGCCGAGGTGCTTTGCCGGTTGGCCGAGCTGGAGGAGAACCTTCGGTTGATCGATCGGAAGATCGGGGTCTATCGGGGGCGGCTGGACGCTGGGGATGCTGATGGGCTTTGGGCTCCGGGTTCTTGAGTTTTACTGATATGGCTTGAGTTTTACTGAGACGGCTTCGCCGGGCGTGGGAAATCGGCGCTTCTTGTCCTTGCTTACCGCTCGGTGCCGGAGCGCCGATTCCCCACGCAACGGTGTCCCTGCCGAGGACTTGTTCTCACCACTTCGAGTGATGACATGCGTTCGGCTGCCGGTAATCTTGTTGTATGGACAGGGAAACGGTGTGGCAAGCGGATGCGGCGGCCTTGGCCGACCGCATCTCCGCGCTGCTCACCGTTGTGCGGTCTGCCGAGGCTGAGATCGGTTCTCTGCTGGCGGAAATCGAGACCCGCGGCGTGATGGAACTCTTCGGATACCGTTCTGTCGCGCGGCTCTTCGAGCACCTTGCCGACGTTCCCAAATCGGCTGCTGAGACTGTGGTGAAGCGAGCCCGCGCCCTCACTCCGAGCCGCACCCTCGACGGCACTCCCATCCCCGCGGTCGCTCCCGCTACCGGCGCTGCCGCTGCGGAGGGTCGGTTGAGCAGCCCGATGATCGACGCGATCGTCGGGGTGATGACCCAGGTCCCGCCCGAGCACCGCGATGATGCCGAGCAGCACCTGCTCGCGTTCGCTTCCGAGGCCGGACACAAGCAAGTCGCCGCTCTCGGCGCACGCATCCTGGCCCACCGGTCCTGCTCTGCGCCCACCACCACCGGCTCCTGCACCGCTCCGGCCGGCAAGTCCGCATCGCCACCGACGGCCTACCCGAATTCCTGCCACCCGTGTTCCTGGACAAACGCCGAAAACCCCGGCGCAACAACCTCCACCAACCACTCCCATTCGCAGCGTGAACACACGGGAAAGGCCCGCAGCCAACCGGCTACGGGCCTACACCCACGCCGTCAAAACAGCGTTGCCTGAGCAGGTTCCTCAGGCGGAGGCTGCTGCCCCCGCCGGCCGTTCAACGCGAACTTGTCCTCGATCGTCTTGTCCGGCTCGGGAAATCCGTACTTCGCGATCAACGGCCGGATCCTCGCCCCGATCTCGTGCCGGTACGACGTCTCCGAGCCCGACGAGTACAACCGCGTGTACTCCGTCACCAACGACGGGTACGTCCGCCGCAGCCACGTGAAGAACACGTCCTTCACCCCGCTCGACAAGTACAGCGGGTGGTACAGCACGTCCGTGGCCCCCGCCGAAGCCACCGCGGCCACCAAGGATTCCAGCTGCGCGACCGAATCCGACAGGTACGGCAGGATCGGCGACAGGAACACCGTGCACTCCAGGCCCGCGTCGCGGATCGCGCGGACGGTGGCCAAACGAGCCGTCGTCGTTGCCGTGCCGAACTCCACCGACTGCTGCAGGTCCTCGTCCAGCATCGACAAGGACACGCCCAGGTGCACCGTTGTCCGCTCGGCCGCCCGGGTCAGCAGACCGAGGTCCCGGCGGATCAGCGAGCCCTTCGTCAGGATCGAGAACGGCACCCGGTGCCCCGTCAGCGCGTCGATGATGCCGGGCATCAGCTCGTACCGGCCCTCCGCGCGCTGGTACACGTCCGTGTTCGTGCCGAACGCCACGCGCGGGGGGAGTTTCCGCTTGCGGGCGAGCTCGGCGCGCAGTACCTCCACGATGTTCGTCTTGACGATGATCTCGTTGTCGAAGTCGCCGGCCACGTTCAACCCGAGGCGCGTGTGGGTCGGCCTGGCGAAGCAGTACTGGCACGCGTGCGTGCACCCGCGGTACGGGTTGATCGTGTACTCGCCCGGCAACATCCGGGCGTCCGCCGGGACGTGGTTCAACGCGCTCTTGGCGAGCACCTCGTGGAACGTCACGTCCCGGAACTCCGGTGTCCGGACACTGCGCACGAACCCGGTCAGCCGGGCCAGGCCCGGCAGCGTTCCCTCGTCGACCCGGTCCGTGCGCTGGCCGCTCCAGCGCATCGCGTCTTCACTCACCCCGACGAGCATGCCCGGCCCCGGGAAGCCGGGCTAGCCAGATTCGGACATGACCGCTAGAGCGCCTCGCCCCACTGCCCCGGCCCGGCGACGTGGCGCGGGTCGGTGACCGCGTGGTAGCCGCCGTGCACGAACACCAGCGCCGGCGCGTGGCGGTCGTGGCCCGTGGCCAGCACCTCGCCGACGACCAGGGTGTGGTCGCCCAGGTCGAACTTCTCGGCCAGGGCGCACTCCAGCCAGCTCGCGCCGTCCAGCACGAGCGCCCCGGTCCGCTCCCCCGGCTTCGCCTCCAGGACAGCAATTTCGGAGACGCGTGACGCGCGCGGTCCGGCGAACCGGCGGGCCACCTCCCGGGCGTCCGCCGGGAGGATCGACACCACCCAGCGGCCCGTCTCGAGAAGGTCCGCCAGGAACGCCGAGTCCTTGCGGAACGACAGCGAAACCAGCGGCGGGTCGAGGGAGATCGACCCCAGGGAGTTGACGGTCACGGCGTCGTGCCGCCGGCCGCCCGGGGTGTCGCGGTACGTCGTGGCGACGCACACGCCGGTCGCGAAAGTGCGCATCGCACCACGGAGATCGGAAGCCATCACAACCCCTGCGGGTGGGAGAAGAACCGGTCCGGGTCGTACCGGCGCTTGACCTCGGCGAGCCGGGCGGCGTTCGGGCCGTAGTAGGCGCCGCGCCAGTCCTCGAGGTCCGGGTCGGTGAAGTTGACGTACGACGCGTCCGGCGCGAACTCGCCCGTCTCGGCGTGCAGCGCGTGCAGCCAGTCCAGGTTCGCCGCGACGGCGGCCGGCGTGTCCCCTTCGGCCCACGACGTGTCCAGGCTCAGCAGGAACTTCGTGTCCCGGTGCGGGAACGCGGTGTCCGCCACCGGGACGCGGCCGATCGCCCCGCCCCACGCGAACAACGCCGCCCCGGCGCCGTCGGGATTGCCACCGCCGGGCCACTTCTCGACCGCCCGGACGAGCGCCTCCAGCCCGGCGTCCGCGATCGCGAGCGGCGTGCACCGCGTGCGGACCGCGAACGCGCCGCCTTCGCTGCTGTGGTGCAGGAAGGACGCCGCGTCCCAGAAGTCCCGGTCTTCGATGTCCACCCGGTCGGGCGCCGCCACGGCGAAGGCCGGCGCCAGCAGCTCCCACAGCTCCGAGGCCGGGCCGAGGTGGTGGCCCACCACGGAGACGACGCCGTCGTCGCCCGCCGACCGCGAGATGCCGATCCGCGCGGAGAACTCCTCCGGCGCGGCGAGCATGATTTCCTGCATGGCCGCGAGGACCTCGACCGCGTGCGGCCACGCCCAGAGTACGACGCAGGTAGAGCCGGCCGGGGCCGGGCGCGCCTGGAACGTGAAGCTCGTGTTGACGCCGAAGTTGCCGCCCCCGCCGCCGCGGCAGGCCCAGAACAGGTCCGGGTTTTCCGACGCCGACGCCGTGACGACCCGGCCGTCCGCGAGCACGACGTCGGTCGAGACCAGCGCGTCGCACGTGAGGCCGTGCGCGCGGGAGATCGTCGTGACGCCGCCGCCGAGGGTCAGGCCGCCGATGCCGACGGTGTCGGAGTTGCCGAGCGGGAACGTCAGGTCCCACGGGCGCAACCCGGCGTAGAGCGCCTTCATCGGCGTCCCACCCCCGACGGTGACCCGCCCGGCGCCGCGGTCGACGCGGATCCCGGACAGCCGCCCGAGATCGAGCACCAGGCCGGGGCCCGCCGAGTGCCCCGCGTAGCTGTGCCCGCCGCCGCGGACCGTCACGGGCACCGACTCCGCACGGGCCCACCCGACGGCCCGGGCGACGTCTTCCGTGCGCGGGACCGAGAGCACCGCCGCCGGGCGGGTGGCGGCGAACCGCCGGTTCACCGGAGACACGGCGGCGAAGCCGGGGTCGCCGGGAAACCGGAGTTCGCCGAGGCCGCGCAGGCCGTCCCAGGCGGTCATGACACCCTGCTTTCCGCCATGACCTCTTCGAGGTAGGAGACGCCGGTGGCCGCGTGCTCGCCGTAGCGTTCCCAGACCTCGCGCAGCACCAGGGTGCCGCCGTGCCACTGCGGGGTGTTGGTGCTGTGCCCGGCGATCACCTCGCCGCTCGCCAGGACCATCGTGTAGGCCAGCCGCAGGACGCCGGCGGCGTCGCAGGTGCCGGTCACCGTGCCGCGCAGGACGTGGCCGCCCTCGAACTCGGCCCACACCAGGTCGCCCTGCTGGCGGTACTCCGCGTAGGTGCCGTCGCCGCCGCCCAGGGTGCGGAACCGGCGGCCGTCGTAGTGGATGCTCATTCGTCCACGTCCAGGAGCCCGGCCGGCATCGCCAGCGTCGTGCCGGTGGGCGGCGGCTCGATCTCGACCGAGTCCACCTCGACCTGCGAGGCCGCGTCCTCCAGCCGCTGCCGGCAGGTGTCGGCGTCGTCTGCTTCGCACGCGACGAACGAGTGGCGCGCGATGTAGCCACCCGGCGGCAGCCGCAGCGTGGTGCCGGGCTCGACCATCGGCGACGCCATCACGAGCCCGGGAGCCTCCCACGGAACCTCGACCGAGTGCACGACGCAGTCGTGGTCCGGGTAGCCGAACCGGATGCCGGCGACCCCGGACCGCGTCGGGGCGACGTCCGGGCGCTGGCCGGTGGCGACGTCGAACAGCACGCTGCCCGGGTCGATGCCGGTGGCCGTCTTGCCGAGCAGCGGGATGAGGTCGCCGCCGAGCCTGCCGTTGACCTCGATGATCACCGGACCACGGTCGGTCAGCCGGACCTCGGTGTGGGTGATGCCGTTCTCGATGCCGAGCACGCGGTGGGCTTCGGCCAGGACACGCAGCAGCTCCTCGTCACGCAGCAGCGGGTCCGCGGAGTCGACCAGGTGGCCGGTCTCCTCGAAGAACGGCGGCATCCCGGTGCTCTTGCGGGCGATGAACATCGGCAGGTACTCGCCCTTGTGGACGGCGCCGTCGATGCTGATCTCGGGGCCGTCGGCGAAACCTTCGATGATCGCGCCGCCCCGGTAGGGCTCGTCGCCGACGAGGCTGGCCTCGTGGGCGACGCGGTAGGCGGCGTCGAACTCCCCCGCGTCACGGGCGAGGGAGACGCCCATGCTGGCGCCGAGCGCGCGGGGCTTGACGACCACCGGGAAGCCGATGCGGGTGACCGCCGCGCGGGCGTCGTCGAGGTCGATGGCCAGGTGGAAGCCGGGCTGGGGCAGGCCGGCGGCGGTGAGCCGGACGCGGCAGCTGTGCTTGTCGCGGCAGCCGTGCACGCCGGGGATGCTCAGGCCGGCCACGCCGAACTCGTCGGCCAGCTCGGCCGCGGGCATGACCAGCGGCTCGTCCCAGCAGAGCACGCCGGCCACCGTGTAGCGGGTCGCCAGCTCGCGGGCGGTCTCGGCGAGCAGCGCGTGGTCGAAGACGTTGACCACGGTGATGTCGTCGAAGTACTCGTGCTGCCAGGTCGGCTTGAGGTTGTTGATCAGGACCAGCCGGAGCCCGTTTTCGCGGGCGCGGCGGGCGACGGAGCGGACGAGGTATTCGCGGTAGAGCTTGAGGCCGCTGCCGATGACGAGCAGCGCGCCCGGGTTCGAGGTCATCGAAAGTCCTTTCGGGTCAGAGGAACGAGGGCTGGGCGGCGAGTTCGGCGACGACGGCGTCCGCGGCCAGCGGGGCGGTGCGGAAGCCGTCGGGGCCACTGGCCGGACGGGCCCAGGCAGCGGGCCCGACGCGGACGAAGCCGGTTTCGCCGCCTTCGGAGGTGGCGTAGTGGCAGTGCTTGACGCGCACGACGTCGTAACCGTCCACATCGGACACGATGCCGGCGGCCAGGACGCGGGCCGCCCAGCCGGCGTTGTCGTCGGGGCCGGAGAGGGTGGACACCTCACGCCGGACGGCGTCGGTGCTGGCCTTGAGCAGCGTGCCCGCCACCGAGGGCAGCAGCCACGCCCGCCCGTCGGCACCGATCCCGCCCGCGGTGGGCGTCGCCGCCCAGGCGTGGGCGAGCGCGGCGGGCGGGCGCAGGTAGACCATCGTCTGCCGGTGCAGCGCGACGGGCCGGCCGATCAGTGCCGCGGTCCAGGGACCGGCGGCGACGAGCACGGCTTCGCCGGTGACGGTCGTGCCGTCGGCCAGGTGGACCTTCGCCTGGTCCGGGTCGACGGCGACGGCTTCCCGGCCGGGTCGCAGCTCGGCGTCCGGGTGGTGCCGCAGCCAGCGCGCGGCGGCGTGCAGCACGCGGTCGGCGAGCAGCGTCCCGGCGTGTGGCTCGAACACCGCGCCGCTGCCCCTCGGGAACCCGATGAGGGGGTAGCCGGACGGGTGCACGATCCGGATGGGCACGCCGGCGGTTCCCGCGGTGGCGACGGCCGCCGGCACGAGACCGGGCGGCAGGGCCTGGAGCACTCCGACGCGCCGGTACAGGTTGGCACCCGGCAGGTGGTCGCACAGCAGCATGTCGAGCTCCCGCCACCGGTGGTGCAGTTCGGCGGCCCGCCGCGTGGCGGCCGGGTCCCCGACGACGAGCGCCCGCAGCGCGCGGTGCTGGTCGAAGGAGGTGGACCCGGGGTGCGGCACGGGGCCGCGTTCGAGGAGGACGACCCGGTGCCCGGCGAGGACGCACTGGATGGCGGTGAGCAACCCGGTGATCCCCCCACCGACCACGACGACCCGCAAGCCGCCCCGGCGACCGGCCCGGCGACCGGCCCGGCGGGCTGCGGACGCGGCCATGGCCGGGTGAGTTGCGCTCGGCGCGGTCAGGGGTGCGGTCAGCAGCGTGTCGTGTCCGGCACCGGAGTGCGGGGGAAGGTCCGCCGGGGACGCGGTTTCGCCCAGACCCAGGGTGGGCGCGGTGACAGTGGTGCCCGGCAGGGTGGCAGCCCCGGCGGTCGCCGCGGTTGCCTGCCGCACGCCGGCGCCGGTCTCGGCCAGCAGGGTGCCGGCTCTACCGGACCCAGCCAGCACACTTGCCTGCCGCGCGCCGGCGGTCGGCGCCGGGTTCGTCCGGGACACCGCCCTGCCCAAGTCGCCCCGGCCCGCGCTGGCCTCCCGGCCCACGCGAGACAGCGGACCGTCCCGGCCGGCGCCGGGCGCGGCGGTCGCCGCGCCCGGCAATGTGTGCGGGCTCATCGGTCGCTCCCCGCCGGTCGCAGGCGCGGCAGTGCCGCCGGGGTGAACGACTCCGCCTCGGCGCCGGGATCCGTGCCGAGGGCCTGCTCCGCCAGATCCATCAGGATCGGCGCGGCCCCGCGCAGGAGCCGGTCGACCTCGAAGCAGAAGTCGCCCGCGTTCGCGCCCGTCACCTCGCGGCCGTCCAGCCGGGCCAGCTGCTCCGCGATCGTCTCCGCCGCGCGGTTCAGGCTGAACCCCGCCAGCTCGTACGACGCTGCGAACCGCTCGGCCATCAGCGAAGCCGCGCGGCGCGACCGTGCAGACACCGGAAGCGGGCCGATCCCGACCCACCGGTTCACCTCGTCGGCCACCCGGTTCCACGGGGACACCAGCCGTGACGACGTCACCCGGGCCAGCCCGTCGCGGGTGAAGCTCGTCCGCTGGTGCTCGGGGCTGGTCGCGGCCAGGTGGAACCGGATCAGGTCCCGCGGCACCTCGGCGGCCAGGTCCCGGCTCCACACCACGTGCCCGCGGCTGGTGGAGAACTTCCGGTGGTCCAGCTCGTAGAACTCATTGGTCAAGTACCGCGCCGGCAGGTCGTAGCGCCCGTCCAGCGCCAGGAGCATGGCGGGGCCGGCGATCGCGAACGGGTAGATGTTGTCGAACCCGAGGAAGTACACGATCTCCGAACCCGCGCCGGCCAGCCACAACGCGTCCTCCGAGGAGACCGCACCGGAGCGCTTCTCCGCCGCCAACGCCGTGGCGTGCATGCTCCACGCCATCGGCTCGGCGTTCGGGTTGACGCGCTGCCCCGCGACCTCGGGGAAGGGCACCTCGATGCCCCACGAGATCGGGTACGTCACCGGGAAGTCCGGCAACGGCTTCGCCAGCATCGCGGCCATCGCCTGCGCCATGTGCGGCCGCATTCCCGACGCGTGCGCCGCGAAGTGGGCCTGCAGCCGCGACCGGTACCGCTCGACCGGCAGCACGAGCACGTCGGCTTCCCGCAGCACCACGGGGTCCGAAGGGTCCGAAGTGGACCGGACGTCGAGCAGGTCCCCCGCGGCGACCAGCTGCCCGCAGCTCTCGCACAGCCCCGCGCAGCCCTCGGCGAGGCACTCCGGGCAGCTGCCGGACGCGAAACCGTCCACCAGGAACTGCCCCGACCGCGACGAGTACGGGAACTTCATCGTGCGCAGTTCCAGCTTGCCGGCCGAGTACAGCCGGCCGACGAAGTCGACGACCCACTTGGTGAACCGGTCGTCGTCGCCGGTGTAGCCGTCGACACCGATGCCCATGGCTTCGAGGCTGGCGGAAATCTGCGCGGCCGACGTGGCGACCAGCTCCGCCGGGGTGACCCCGCGCCGGTGCGCGGTCGTCACCACGAACGTCGAAGTGTCCTGGAACCCCGTGCCCAGCAACACTTCCCGGCCCTGCGACCGGGCGTAGCGCGTGTGCACGTCCGCGGCCAGGAACGGGCCCGCGATGTGCCCGAGGTGCAGGTCGCCGTTCGCCGTCGGGGCGGGCGAGATGACGACCGTCCGGGCCGTCATGACACGCCTGCTTCGTGGCGGGCCGTGAACCGGTCCGACATCCCGGTGTCCCACCAGACGCCGTAGTACTCGAAGTCCTCGGCGCCCGGGTTGGTGACGCAGTGCGTCGACCCCGGCGGCAGCCGGACGACGTCGCCGGCGGTGAAGGGGTGCGGCTCGTCGTCCACGACCAGGGTCGCGGTGCCCGAGACGGCGATGAAGATCTCGTACTCGTGGTGGGCGTGCGGGGTGGACGTGGTGCCGGGACGCAGGACGCACCAGGCGCCTTCGAACGGTGCGTTGAGTTCCGGCCAGGGCAGCAGCCGCTGCGAGTCGAGCCCGTACGCGCGTTCCAGGTGGTCGCGGTCGAGCCGGCGGATGTCGATCACACCCCCACCCCCACGGACTCGTCGGAACGACGGCGGTCTTCGTCGGGGCCGGAGCCGGTGACGCGGCGCTCGACGATGTCGCCGGCGATCTCGGCCGACCGCTGGGCCAGCACGCTGATCAGCGAGTCCGAGATGCCGTGCGTCGCCTCGTTGACGCCCTGCAGGTACAGCGCGCCGTGGGCGCCGGCACCGAGGTCGGCGCGGTAGCGGCGGTTGACGGAGATGCCCTCCAGGCCGATCGAGTCGGCCAGGCCGCGGACCATCGACGGCATCCGCGGGTCGAAGCCCGTGCCGAGGAACACCGCGTCGCAGCGGACCTGCTCGACCGTGTCGTGCTTGAGGTCGCGGACGTCGAGCACGATCTCCTCGCCACCGCCGGGCAGGGACTCCGTCCGGGAGCCGACGACGTCCGCGGAACCGCGGATGGTCGAAACGGGCTGGCCGAGCATCCGCTGCTTGTAGAGCATCGTGTAGAGCTCTTCGAGGAACGGCGCCGCCAGGCCGCCGTAGTTCGTCAGGTGCATCTCCGCGAGCACCTTCGCCCGTGCCTCCTCGGACATCGTGAAGAACTCGTCCACGAACGACGGGAAGAACAGCTCGTTGACGAACTTGCTGGTCTGGTAGTCCTTGAGGGCGATCGCGCGCAGCAGCAGCGTCGGGGACGAGCCCGGCGCCTCCTGGTGCAGGGCCATGAACATCTCGGCCGCGCTCTGGGCACCGCCGACGACGACCGGCCGCAGCGGCTTGCCCGGGCGGGCGAGCCCCGTGGTCTCGGCGACCCGGGTGCTGAACTCGGTGCTGTGCACGACGCGCTCGGCCGGCAGCCCGCGGAACACCTCGGGCACGTGGGCGTCGCGGCCGCCGCCGACGACGAGGTCACGGCAGAGGATCGTGTCGCCGTCGGACAGCGGGACGGTGAAGCCGAGCACCTTGCCGGACTCCGAGTGGATCGGCAGGACCCGCTCGGCGCGGGCGTTGTAGCGGATCTTCACCTGCTCCAGCGAGTCGGCCACCCACTGCAGATAGGCCGAGATCTGCCAGCGGAACGGGTTGAAGGTGCCCAGGTTGACGAACTCGTCGAGCTCGCCGCGCTCGTACATGAAGTTGAGGAAGGAGAACCGGCTGCGCGGGTTGCGCAGGGTCACCAGGTCCTTCACGTACGACACCTGGCTGCGCGCCCAGGGCAGCATCAGGTTGCGCTGCCACTTCACGTCTTCGTACTGTTCGAGGATCATGGCGGAGCGGGCCACCCCGGCCCGGCCGCACTCCTCGAGGGCCACGGCCAGCGCCAGGTTCGCGGGGCCGGCTCCGATCATCAGGACATCCACCTCGTGGACGGTCATGTCATCACTGCTTTCACGGTTCGACGTGCGGCGCGCCGGGTCGCGGCGCGCCGCACGGAGCTATTTGCCGACGGTGACGCTGAAGAGGTCGAGCTCGCGGAACTGGGTGGGCTGGACGTTGTGCAGCCGGGACGCCCAGGCCGCGGTACCGGACTGCCACCAGATGGGGATGGTCGGCATGTCCTGCAGGACCAGCTTTTCGGCCTGCTGGTACAGGGCCTGGCCCTGCTGCTGCGACGGCGCGGCGTCGGCCTGCTTGAGCAGCTCGTCGACCTTCGGGTTCGAGTACTGCCCGACGTTCGAAGCGGCGCCGGTGCGGAACAGCGGGTTGAGGAAGTTCTCGATCGACGGGTAGTCCGCGACCCACGCCGAGCGGTAGATGCCCGTGACGGTCCGGTTGTTGAGCTGCTTGCGGAAGTCGCCCAGCGTCGTCTGCGGGGTGAACTTGCACGTGCGGCCCAGCGAGGCCTGGATCTGCTTGCAGATGACCTCCATCCACTCCTGGTTGCCGGAGTCGATGTTCGAAGTCAGCTCGATGTCACCCTGGAAACCCGAGGCGTCGAACAGCTGCTTGGCCTTCTGCGGCTCGTAGGTGCACAGCTCGCCGCACTGGTTGTCGAGGTGGCCCTGGACGTTCGGGGCGACCAGGCCGTCGGCCGGGGTGCGGCCGCCGTTGAAGACCTGCTGGATCAGGGCCTTCCGGTCGATCGCCATGGAGATGGCCTGGCGGAACTGCGGGCTGTCGTAGCGCTTGTCGAACAGCGGGAACGCGATCGCCTGGTAGCCGAGGTAGGTGTAGGTCTTGCGCCGGTCGTCGGGCAGGTCCTTCTTGATCTTGCCGCCCTGGGTGGACGTCCACGGCGTGAACGACAGGAAGTCGAGCTTGTTCGCGATGACGTCGGCGTACGCCTTGTCGAGGTCGGTGTAGAAGCGGAAGTCGATGCCGCCGACGTTCGGCTTCTGCGCGCCGGCGAAGCCGTCGAACCGCTTGACGACGAGGTCCTTGCCCGGCGTGTAGGACTCGAACTCGAACGGCCCGTTGCCGACGGGGTGCGCCTCGAACGCCTTGCGGTCGGCGAAGAAGCTCGCCGGCATCGGGAAGAACGCCGCGTAGCCGAGCTGGACGCCGAACTCCGAGAACGGCGCGTCGAGCGTGACGGTGAACGTCTTGTCATCGACGATCTTCAGGCCCGGCAGTTCCTTGGCCGCCGGCAGCGCCGCCGGCTGCTTGCCGTCCGCGGTCGCGTTGTTGACCTGAGCGAAGCCCACGACGTGCGAGAAGTAGCTGGCGCCGGCCATCAGGTTCGGGGAGTACGCGGTGTAGTTCCACGCGTCGACGAAGCTCTTGGCGGTCACCGGGGTGCCGTCGTGGAACGTCCAGCCGTCCTTCAGCTTGATCGTCCACACCTTGGAGTCGGTGGTGGTGACCGAGTCCGCGACAGCGTTGTGGGGAGCGGCGGTCTTGGCGTCGTACTCGATGAGGCCGCGGAACAGCGTGCCCAGCACGCTGATGCCGCCGACCTCGGTGGTGTTGCCCGGCACGAGCGGGCCGGCCGGCTCGGTCTCGCTGTAGCTGATGACCGCGTCGCGGTCGATGTTCGCCGCGGCGGGCGCGGCGGCGCCGTCCGGCGTGGGAGCGGCGGTGGTGCCGCTCGGGGTGCTGCACGCGGTGAGCGTGACAGCCAGCACGGCGGCCGCGCAGACGGCGGCCCGGAGCTTTCGCATGGGTGTTTTCCTTCTTTTCGGGGTGGGGCCTGGGGTGGGTCGGGTCAGCGCCGGCTGGAAGTGATGCCGAGGGCCAGCGGGAACGCGGGGCGGCCACCGAGGAGGTGGGCGCCGGCGGTCTGCAGGATCCGGTCCTGCGCCACGATGTGCTGGCACATCGTGGTGGTGTCGCGCAGCCAGCGGTCCAGCGGCGAAGGCCGGTAGATCGCGGCGGTCTGCACCAGGTCGTAGAGGCGGGTGACGATCGACCGCGCGGTGCGGAACGCGTGCCGCCGGGACAGCGGCAGCGCGGCCCGCTCGCGCGGGGTCAGGTCGTCGAGGGAGCCGCCCGCGGACAGGACTTCGTGCTGGCGCCGCAACGCGCCGTAGACGCCTTCGCGAGCCGCGGCGAAGTCGCCTTCACAGTCGGCCAAGGTGGTCTGCGTGCGGTAGTCGTCTTCCCGGCCCGCGGACACGGAGGCGTCCGTGGCGTGGTCGAGCGCGGCCCGGGCGACGCCGAGCGCGACGCCCGGCATGTTCCGCATGTGCACCTCGGGCTGGGCCAGCGGGCCCGATCCCCCGCGTACTTCGGCGAACGTCAGCGTGTGCGCGGCGGGCACGAACACGTCGGTGATCGTGTAGTCGCAGCTGCCGCTGCCGGCCAGGCCGGTGGTGTGCCAGGTGTCGAGCACCTCGACGTCCGCCTTCGGCACCATGAGCAGGATCGACTCGTGCGGCGACCCGTCGGCGCCGGGTTCGGCCTTGCCGTCGCGGTAGAGGAAGGCCCCGGAGACGACCCAGTCGGCGTGCGTGACACCGCTGCCGAACTGCCAGCGGCCGGTGAGGCGGTAGCCGCCGGGGACGATTTCCGCGCGGCCGTTGGGAAAGAGCAGCCCGGCGGTCGCCATGTCCAGGCTGGGGAACATCTCCGCGGCGACGGCGCGGTCCAGGAACGACGCGTAGAGCCCGGTGTCCGACCCGATCATCGCGCACCACCCGGCGCCTGCGTCGCCGTGGGCGAGGGCCTCGATCACCTCGGTCTGCTCGATCGACGTGAGCTCGGGACCGCCGTGGTCGCGGGAGAAGCCCATCCGGAACACGCCGGTGCCGCGCAGGAGGTCCACGACGTCCGCGGGCAGCCGCCGGGCCCGTTCGATCTCCTCGGCGCGTTCGCGCAGCACCGGGGCGAGTGCCTGGGCCCGGCCGAGGATCTCCGCCGCGGTTTCCGGCGGGCGGACCGGCAGCGGCTCGACTACGGTCATCACATCACTTCCCTCGAGGTCTTCTTCTCGGTCGCGGTCCGGGTCGGCCGCTTGGAAGTGATTGAAGCCAGCGCTTTAATTGATGGAAACGGTTGGCCGTCAAGGAAAATCAACGGGGTGCACAACGGGAGTAGACAGCGGACGGGCCGCGAAGGGGATTCCTCCCCGTCGCGGCCCGTCCGTGGATGAGGCTCAGCCGGTCACGGCGCTGTTGACGGCGCCGAAGTCCAGGCCCCCTTCCAACGCGGTGTAGGTGCCCTGCTCCAGCAGTTCCACCGCCGCGCGCTGGGCGACCGCGTAGGCGGCCTGCGCGATCGCCGTGCCGACGCTGATCCGGCGGACGCCGACCGCTTCCAGCTCCGCCACCGTCGGGGCGCCCGGCCACACCATCACGTTCACCGGCAGCGGGCTCTCCTTGACGAGGACGCGGAGCGTCTCCAGGTCGACCAGGCCCGGTACGAACACGCTGTCCGCGCCCGCCGCGGCGTAGGCGCCCGCGCGGGACAGAACGTCGTCCAGGCGGCCTTCGGGCTCGCCGATGCCGAACAGGTGGACGTCGGTGCGGATGTTGAGCCACAGCCCGGGCAGGCCGGCCGCCGTCGCCGCGTCACGGGCCGCGCGAACCCGCCCGACCTGCGCCGGGACGTCGAACAGCGGACCACCGGGAGCGGTCGAGTCCTCCAGGTTGACCCCGACCGCGCCGGCCTCGACGACCGCGCGGACGGTCGCCGCGACGTCGTCCTCGGACGGCCCGTAGCCGCCCTCGATGTCGGCGGTCACCGGGACGTCGACGACGCGCACGATCCGCGCGACCAGCTCGGTCATCTCCTCGCGCGTGAGGCCGTGCCCGTCGGGCCGCCCGGCGGACCAGGCGACCCCGCCGCTGGTCGTGGCGATCGCCGGGGCCCCGGCCCGCGCGATGAGGGCCGCGCTGGCGGCGTCCCAGGCGTTCGGCAGCACCAGCGTGCGGTCGGTGTGCAGGGCGCGCAGCCGTTCGGCGAGCCGGGTGGCAGACATCTGTTCTCCTTCTGGGTGTTTCAAGCGGCCGGTGTCGGTACACCGGCGGCGATCAGGTGGGTCGCGGCGAAGGCGCGCCACGGGTGCCAGGCGGTACCCAGCCGGCCGGCGTCGGCGAAGACGTCGTGTTCGAGCAACGTCGCCTCGACCGTGCGCTCGGCGGCCGGGAAGGCGTCGGCGTGCCCCAGCCGCAGGGCGATCTCCTGGGCGGTGCTCCGGTCGATGCCGGGCAACGCCGTCAGCCCGGCGGTGCAGTCGGCCAGGCTCGCACCGGGGTCGAGCAGGGTCTCGTCGGCGGCCACGGCGGAGGCGAACGCACGCAGCGTCCGCGCGGTCTTCGCGGGCAGCCGGGCGCCCTCCAGGTCCGCCTGGGCCAGCGTCTCGGCCGAGGGGAACAGGTGGGTCAGGCCGTGTTCGAGGCCGGGCACCGGCTGGCCCGCCGCTTCGACCAGCGCGGCCAGCTGCCGCCGGACCCGCGCGCGGACGCTGTACTGGCTCAGCACGGCTTCCACGCCGACTTCGAAGAAGCCCCAGGCACCCGGCACGCGCAGGCCGGGCCGCTTGCGCAGCAGCGGGCCCAGCACCGGGTCTTCGGCGAAGGCGGCCTCGGCGGGCTTGGTGTCGGCGTCGACACCGACCATCCGCCCGACGCGGTCCACGACGTGGATGAGGCCCTCCCAGAACGGCATGTGCGCGGTCAGCAGCAGGTGGTCGTCGCCGCCACGGCGCACCTCGATGACGCCCGCCTCGCCGTCGAGGCTGATCGTGCGCCGGTAGACGCCGTCGAGCACCGACTCGACCCCGGGGACCGCGCGGTCGGCCAGGAACGCGCTGAGCGCTTCCCAGTTCAGCGGCGACTCGAAGGGCAGCCGCATCATCAGGCCGCCGTCCGCGGCGAGCCGGTCGGTCCGCCGGCGCCGGTTGCGCAGCTCGAGCGGGGAAGCGCGGAAGACCAGCTTCATGTCCCGGTTGAACTGGCGCAGGCTGCCGAACCCGGCGGCGAACGCCACGTCCGCGACGGTCAGGTCGGAGTCGTCGAGCAGGCGGCGCGCGAAGTGCGACCGCCGCGACCGGGCGAGCTGGTCCGGCGTCACGCCGAGGTGGTCGTGGAACAGCCGGCGCAGGTGCCGTGGGGACACGGCCAGCCGCCGGCCCAGCTCCGCTTCGGTGCCCGTGTCCAGCGCGCCGGCGATGATCAGCTGCACCGCGCGGCAGACGAGCTCCGGCGCGTCCGCGCCGACCGGGCCGGCCACGCGGTAGGGGCGGCAGCGCAGGCACGCCCGGAACCCGGCGGCCTCGGCCTCGGCGGCCAGCTCGAACGTCTTCACGTTCTCCGCGAGCGGCTTCGCCCCACAGCCGGGACGGCAGTAGATGCCGGTGGTGACCACGGCCGAAAAAGTCGTCATGTCCCAGGTGTAGGTGATCGGGCCCGGCCGGCGCTAGCCAGATCCGGACAGGACCGGGGCAGGTGCGCACCCCGGGAGAAGACTTCTTTGCGGGTCCGGGTGGCGAAGCCACGCATCGACGACAGACGTGTCCGGATCTGACCGGACGCGGCCCCGGGCGCTCGGCAGAGTGGTCGCCGGAGCAAGCACCGCACTACCGAGAGGTTCCCCCATGCTGGCGAAGGTGTTCCCCATCCCCCTCAAGCCGGGCAAGCAGGCCGAGGCCGAGGCGCTCGTGCACGAGTTCGCGCCGCTCGGCCCCGGGCAGGAGGACGGCACCCTGTCCTTCCGCGTCTACCGCGACCCCGCCAAGCCGGACTTCCTGCTGTTCGTCGAGCACTTCGCCGACCAGGCCGCCTACGACGCGCACACCGGTTCGGCCGCCTACAAGGAACTGATTTCGGGCAAGTTCGCCGATCTGATCACGGACTTCGTCGAAATCGACCACGAACTGATCGTCGGCCTCTGATTTTGCCGCATACCGGCCGGATGCAGCAATCGCTGCGTCCGGCCGGGCGCGGGCATGCGAATTCCGCGACAACCGCGTCACGCTCCGATTATCGGGGTTGTCCACATCACGCGAGAATTGATTTTCCGGCGGAACCAACTCTGCCGGTCAACCGGCCAGGCCGCTGCAATGAGGAAGCCGGCACCCGATCGAGGTGCGGCACACCCCTTCGCACAGCCCCTGGAGGCTCGGCCGTGACCACCACCGAAAAACCCGCCGGCGTACTGGCCGTCCTGCGCCGGACGCCCACGCCCGTCCGCTATCTGCTCGGCGGCGTGCTCGTCAACCAGCTCGGCGCGTTCGTCCAGACGTTCATGGTGCTGTACCTGGTCTTCCGCGGGTTCTCCGCGGGGCAGGCCGGCCTCGTTCTCGCCGCCTACAGCATCGGCTCGGTCCTCGGCGGCCTGGCCGGCGGCGAACTCGTGCACCGCATCGGCCCGCGGGCGACCATCACCGCGGCGATGTCCGGCTCGGCCGTGATCCTCGCGCTCGTCCCGTTCTTCGGGCGGCCCGGGCTGATCGCCGCCCTGATGGCCGCGATGCTGCTCGCCGGCCTCGCGACCCAGAGCTACCGGCCCGCGGCCGCCGTCCTGCTCAGCGAACTGATGCCCGATTCCGACCGCGTCATGGGCTTTTCGATGATGCGGATCGCCCTCAACCTCGGCGCGGCGCTGAGCCCGCTGATCGCGGCGGGCCTGATCCTGCTCGACTGGGACCTCCTGCTGTGGTTCGACGCGACGACCGCGTTGCTCTACGCGGTCTTGGCGGTGCGGCTGCTGCCCGACCGCCGGGTCGAGCGCGAGGTGTCGGAGCCGGCCGGGAGCGGAACCCGTGCCGCGTACGGGATCTTGCTGCGCGACGGCCGCTTCTGGTTCTTCCTGGCCTCGGTGCTGATCGGGTCGATCATCTACGTCCAGTACACGGTTTCCCTGCCGCTGAAGATCACCGCCGAGGGGCATTCCGCCGGTCTCTACAGCGTCGTGCTCGTGACCGCGTCGGCCGTGCTGATCCTGTGCGAGCTGAAGATCACCTCGTACGTCACGCGCTGGCCGAGCCACGTCGCCGCCACGGCCGGTACCGTGCTGATGGGCCTCGGGGTCGCCGGGTTCGGCCTCAGCGGCGGCTCGGCGGTCGCGCTTGTCGCCTGCACGATCGTGTTCGTCTTCGGCATCATGATCAACGGGCCGACGATGTTCGCCTACCCCTCGACGTTCCCCGCCGCCGTCAAGGCGCGCTACATCAGCGCCCACCAGGCGACTTTCGGCCTCGGCATGGCACTCGGCCCGCTGTTCGGCGTCGCCGCGTGGGTCGCGCTGGGCAACGGCGTCTGGTGGCTGTGCGGCGCGCTCGGCCTGGTGGCGGCACTGTGCGCCCTGCTCGGCATGACGGCCCGCCGCGCCACCCCCTGAGGTCCCGGACCCCGACGGCCGTCCGCTGCACGCGGACGGCCGTCGAGCGCTGCCCCCATTCACCGAAATGCCGTAAGAAGTATCGGAAAATGATCTACTCAACGTCAAAGAAATGCACGAACGGACTAGCGAAACCGCCAAAGAGCGGAAGAGACACCGGCCGCGAACAGCGACGCTGAGTGAGTGAGGGGAAGGGGATTCACATGGGCAGGCCAGAAAAGCCCGTCAACACCTCCGGTGGCATCGCCACCCAGTTCGCCCGGGAATTGCGCGAGCTGCGCGCACGGGCGGGCAACCCGACCTACCGGGAAATGGCCCGGTCGGCGATGTTCTCGTCGTCGGTGCTCTCCAGCGCCGCGAGCGGCAACCGGATGCCGTCGCTGCAGGTGACGCTCGCCTTCGTCGCCGCGTGCGGCGGCGACGACGAGGCGTGGCGACGCCATTGGCACGCCGCGACGAGCGGGTATACGCAGCCTCCGTTCGGGGGGCGCAAGAGAAGACCGCCGCTGTTCCAGCGGCGCGGCTCCGCGCCGCACCCGGCCCAGCTACCGCAGCGCCCCCGGGGGTTCACCGGCCGCACCGCCGAACTGGCCTGGCTGCGGTCCCCGCGCGACACCCCGCTGGTGATCAGCGGCCCGGCCGGGGTCGGGAAGAGCGACCTCGCGCTGCACTACGCGCATTCGATCGCGGCGGAGCAGGCCGACGGGCAGCTCTACGCCGACCTCGGCGGCCTGCGCCACGGCGGCGGGGCTCCTCCCGCGCCGGCGACCGCGGACGTCCTCGACGGCTTCCTGCGCGCGCTCGGTGTCGACGACGACCAGCTGTCGGGCACGTTCGACCACCGGGCCGGGCTGTACCGCACGCTGCTGGCCGAACGCCGGCTCGTGGTCGTGCTGGACAACGTCCAGGACGAGCAGCAGGTGCGCCCGCTGCTGGCCGAGACCACCACGAGCACGACGCTGCTGGTCAGCCGCAAACGGCTGCTGGGGCTGCGCGACGTCCACCGGCTGCAGCTGACACCGCTGCCGCGCGGCGACTCGATCGCGATGATCACCTCGGCGCTCCCGCACGTCGCCGTCTCCGCGGGTCCCGACCGCGACCGGCTCGCCGAGCTGTGCGGCGACCTGCCGCTCGCGCTCGACCTGGCGCTGCGCAAGATCGCCTCGCGGCCGCGGCTGACGCTGCGGCGGGTCGTCGACGAATGGCGCCTGAACGGCACCAGCGTGGACTGGCTGAGCGTCGGGGACCTTTCCCTGCGCGACTCCCTGGAGTCGGCCTACCGCACGCTCGGCGAGCCCGCGCGGGAGCTGCTGGAGCGGCTGGCGCGGACCCCGCCCAGCGGGTTCGACGCGGTGTCCGCGGCGCTGGAGGAGCTCGTCGAGGAAATCGCCGACGCCGGCCTGCTCGCGCACGCCGACCCCTACCTCGACGGCCACGCGCTGCTCCCGCCCGTGCGCGACTTCGTGCTCAGCACCGTCGAAAGCGGCGGACACGACCTTTCCGCCTTCGCGGGGCCGGTGTCCGCCTAGCACCGGGACGGCCCGGCAACGGCGCCGCCGTCCCTGTCTTCTCCACGGAAGCGCCGGATTGATTGTCCTTTGCGGACAAGGCTCCCAGCCAAGTCCGCGATGGCCTGTAATCAGCGGAGCACGGGTTTCCCGCTGACGCAGGCAGGTCGGACGCACCGGTCGTTCCGGCGGAACCCGTTCCCCACGGATTTCCCGGAAGGACAGGTCATGCTCGACAACGGCATCCCGGTACGGATCCCGCCCACCCCGCGTCCGCCGGGGTCCGGTGTCCACCGACGCTACGCGGCCTATTACGCCATGTCTGCTTCGATCATGCTGCTCGCCGGCGCGATCTGGCTGTCGACGCGGCTGCGGCCGAGTCCGGCGTGGCACGACATCGCGCTGTTCGCACACCTGGCGTCCCTCATCGTGGGCTTCGGCGCGGTCCTGGTCGCGGACTACTTCTTCGCCCTGTGGGCGCTCGGGCGCGCGTCGTTCGCCGAGGCCGTCCACAGCGCTTCCCGGCTGCACCTGCTGGTCTGGGGCGGGCTGACGGGCCTGGTGGCCAGCGGCGCGCTGCTCTCCCCCGACCTCGATTCCGCCGCCACGGTCGTGAAGCTCTGCCTCGTCGGGGTGCTCGCCGTCAACGGCGTCCGCGCGACCGTGCTGGGCCACCGCATGGCCCTGCTCGACGAGCCGGTTCCCTTCCGCCTGCTCGTCCAGGGCGGGCTCACCACGGCGGTTTCGCAGCTGTGCTGGTGGGGCGCGGTCGTCATCGGCTTCCTGAACGCGACGCGATGACCGCGAAGCTGTCCGGATCTGGCCAGACCCGGGACCCCGTGCCCGGGCACCCTGGGTTTTCCCCGAGTTCCGCGAAGAAGAGGAGTAGGAATGATCGCGAAACTGGCGCGCGCGGTGAGCGCGGCCCTGCGTCCGGCCCCTTCGGCCACGACCGTCGCGCAGCGCATCGACGCGGCCCGGTCGGAGCCGGGCTACCTCATGACGATCGAGCTGTTCCGCCTGCGCGGCCTGGGCTGACCCGCCTCGCTCGTTTCGTCGGCCGCGCGCCTCCCGGCCTGGTTCCCACACCAGCCCGCAACCGCCCGCCCGACCGACCGACGAATCGAGTGAACCCATGACGCACCAACGGCTCCTGATGTGTTCCGCGCGGTATTTCCGCATCGACTACGAAATCAACCCGTACATGCACGTCGGCGTCCAGCCCGACATCGAGGCCGCCATCGTGGAACACGAGAACATCGTGGAAGCGCACCTGGCGGCGGGCCGCAAGATCGAGTTCGTCGACGCGGACCCGTCCTGCCCCGACATGACCTACACCGCCAACGCGGCGGTGGTCCAGGGAAACCGTGCGGTGCTCGCGACGCTGCCTGCCGAGCGGGCGGCCGAAACCCCGCACCACCGGGCGTGGCTGGAGTCCCACGAGTTCGAGGTGGCTTCGACGTCGTACGCGTTCAGCGGCCAGGGTGACGCGCTCGCGTGCGGGCCCTTCCTGCTGGCGGCGCACGGGCAGCGCACGGACATCCGCGCGTTCCGCACCCTGGCGCGGCACCTGGACTACGAGATCGTCCCGCTCCGGACGACGAGTTCCCAGTGGTACGACCTGGATCTGGCGGTGGCGGTGATCCACCCGGGGTCCGTGCTGGCGTACAACCCGGCGGCGCTGGACGCCTCCGGCCTTCGTTCCCTGCGAGGGCTGGGGATGGAGCTGATCGAGGTGTCGCCGGCCGAGGCGGCGGCGTTCGCGCTCAACCTGATCAGCGACGGCCGCACGGTGACGATGACCGCGGGCGCCCCGCGGCTGGCGGCCGACCTGAGGTCGCTGGGGCTGGCGGTGACGGAGCTGGACACGACGGAGCTGCGCAAGGGCGGCGGCGGCATCCGCTGCACGGCGCTGACGCTGGACAACCCGGCCTGACGCCTGGTGCCTGGCGAGGCCGTCCCTCGCCAGGCGCCGCGGTTCGTGACCAGTCAGACGAGTCTCATGGCCGAGACGTCGGGCAGCCGATCGGGTGCTTCGTCGGTGACCCACGCGTATTCGATGGCCGCCAGGTAACCGCCGCCGACCCACACGAGCACCTCACCGAGGTATTCCCCCGCGCTGGTGCGGACTTCGGAGCCGGACGGCAGTTCACCGTCCGGCACCTGTGCCGGGGCGACGGTCCTCGGCACGGCCAGGTCGACGCTCGGCTGCCCCTCCGCCCACACCGCCACGACCCGGCAATGCGGTATCTGCGCGCGGAGCCGGTCCGCGCCGGCGAAGTCCGCGGACACCACGAATTCGAGGACTTCGCGTTCCGCCGGCGTCAACACCCGGGGCGTGCTGGGGATCGGTGCCATGGCGAACACCCCGTCCGGGTCAGGCAGTGGGCGGCAGGACGACGACCTTCCCGGCCAGTGTGCCCGCGGCGGCCTCGGCGTGGACAGCCGGCAGCTCGGCCAGCGGGACCCGCCGGGCGACGTCGACACGCAGCTCGCCGCGGTCGATCAGCTCCACCATCTGTGCCAGCTGGCCGGCGTCGCTGCGGACGAACAGATCGACGCCGCGCACGCCGCGTTCTTCGTCGGCGGGCGCGGGCATCCACACCGTCGTGTTGACCACGACCCCGCCCGGGCGGACCAGGGTGACCAGCGCGGCCAGTTCGGCCGGGTCGACCGGCGCGAGGTTCAGCGCGATGTCGACCGGCTCGGTCACCGCCGTGGTCACGCGGGTGACGGTGTGATCGACGACCTCGTCGGCGCCGGCCGACTTGACCGCGTCACCACTGCGCGGGCTGGCGGTGGCGATCACGTACGCACCGGCGTTCTTCGCCAGCTGCACGGCGTAGCCGCCGACCGCTCCCCCGGCGCCGTTGACCAGCACGCGTTGCCCGGCCTGGAGCTTGCCGTGGTCGAAGAGCGCCTGCCAGGCGGTGAGGCCCACCACCGGCAACGCGGCGGCGTCGGGCAGCGGAACGCTCTTGGGTGCCTTCGTCAGGATTCCGGCCGGCGCGATGACGTACTCCGCGGCGGCGCCGTCGCCGTCCATCGGCAGGAAACCGATGACGTCGTCCCCGGTCTCGACGCCGTCGGCGCCCTCGCCCAGCGCGTCGACCGTGCCGGCGACGTCGATCCCGGGCGTGTGGGGCAGCTGCACCGGGATGGGCCCCTGCATGAAGCCGCCGCGGATGTTGCCGTCGACGGAGTTGAACGACGTCGCGGCGACGTGGATCCGCACCTCACCGGCCCCGGGGACCGGTCGCTCGACGTCTTCGTAGCGCAGGACGCCGGGCTCGCCGTACTCGTGGAAACGCACTGCCTTCATCGGAGTTCTCGCTTTCGCTCTGGTCCAGTTGCTTCGAGTTCGAAGCAACTGAGGACGACAGTACATCTGCTTCAAATTCGAAGCAAGTGATGCCGGTCACTGCTGGTTCGAATTCGAAGCAGTAAGCTCCGGTCATGCCTGATTCGTCGCCGTCGCTCGACCCCGTGCAGCTCGGCGCCTACTTCGACCTCGTCGAGGTGACCAGCCTGCTCCGGCACGCGGTCGAGCAGCAGCTGCGCGAGGCCGGCGAGCTCAGCTACGTCCAGTTCCAGCTCCTGGCCCGGCTCGGGGATTCGCCGACGGGCAGCCACCGCATGACCGACCTGGCCGACGGCGTCGTCTACAGCCGCAGCGGCCTGACCTACCAGGCCGGTCTGCTCGAAAAGGCAGGGTTGGTCGTGCGCTCGCCTTCGCCGGACGACGAGCGGAGCGTCACGGTCACCATCACCGACGCCGGCCGCGCGCTGCTCGCGAAGGTGCTGCCGGGGCACATCGAGGTGGTCAGCGGCCTGCTGTTCGAGCCGCTCTCCCGCACGGACGTCGAAACCCTCGCCGGCCTGCTGGCGCCGGTGCGCGATCACATGCGTTCGACGCCGCCGCGGTCGGCCGCACCGCGCCGCCGCAAAGGCTGAGCTGGGGCGTTGGGCACGCCCGTGATCCCCATGAGCCCAGGATCACGGCCCCCGGCCCGGTCAGCCTGGGCCGGCTTGGCCCACCTCGAGGACGGCCGGCCCGCCGGACGCCCCGACGAGGTCACCGAGCCGCGCCGCGTCGGCCGAGCCCGGTGCCGCGGTGAGGACCACGGCCATCACGCCGTCACCCGGGACCTCGAGCAGATTGCCGTCGAGCGTGATCTCGCCACCGTCCGGGTGGCGGAAGACGGCACGGTTCTCGTAGGCGTCCACGGTCTTCGGCGTGCGCCACAAGGCGTCGAACGGCCGGCTGGTGCTCCGCAGCTCGTCGACGAGTTCGGCGAGCGACTCGTCGGCGGGATAGCGCACGACGGTGTCGCGCAGGCGGGCGACGAGCATCGCCTGGAACCCGGCCGCGCGCTCGTCGGTCCGGCTGATCCCGCCGAGTGCGCTGCGGAAGGTGCGCCACGCGACGTTCCAGTCGCGGGCGTGCCCGGTCGGCGCGCCGGCTTGGAGCGCCAGCCAGGCACCGTTGACGGCGATGACGTTCCAGGCGGCATCGGTCAGGAAGACGGGAGTGGCGCCGAACCGGTCCAGCAGCCGCAGGGAAGCCGCCCCGGCCGCGCGCGGCACGTGCCCCTCCGCGGCGGCGTACCCGGCCAGCGCGCAGAGCCGCTCGTAGTCGGCGCGTCCCACGCGCAAGGCACGGGCGATGGCACCCACAACCCCGGCCGACGGATGACTGCGCCCCTGCTCCAGCCGCCGCACGTAGTCCGCCGAAACCCCGGCCAGCTCGGCGAGTTCTTCGCGCCGCAACCCGCGAACCCGCCGCACACCGGACGTCAGCCCGCCGGCCGGCAGCCCCACTGAGACGGGGTCGGTGTTTTCGCGCAACCACCGCACCGCCGCCCCGAGATCACGCAACGCCATGGTGCGAGTGTGCACGCCCGCGCTCTGCCCCTACGGTGGGCACCCATGCGTTTGGATGAGATCCACGGCGAGTTCACGAGCGAACTGGACGCGCTCGCGGCCTCGGCCGAGTGGCCGGGCATCGGCTCGTACCACCCGTCCTTGCCGTTCGACGAGATCCCGCTCTACGCCCGGGACTCCGACGTGGCTTTCTTCGAAGGCCGACCGGTTCGAGAAGCGAACGAGGTTCTGCTTCGCTACTCGGCCCGGTTCCTCGCCGGCCTGGTCGGCGCGGTCGAGCGCGCGGGCAGCGAGCCTGCCGGCCGGTACCTGCGGATGATCTCACTCACGGAGTGGTCCGACGACGAAGCCGAACTGCTTCTCGTGCCCCGGTTCTGGATCGGCGACATGGCTCATCCGGCCATGAGTTTCTTCGAGATGTCAGCCGGCACCTCACCGTGCGCGCGGTTCGTCGAGTCCGCACTCGGGACCGGTGGCGAGTTCCGGGTGTACGAAAACTTCAGTACCCGCGGCGACCGGGAAGTGCCCGTCAGGGTCTACGTCCAAGCCGGCGTCAGCGGCTGAGCCACGGAGCGAGCAGCTTCTCCAGATCGGCGTCCGACAACGCCCGCGGTCCACCGTGGAACTCGTGCCAGCGCGAAGCATCGCGCGCCGCGTTGTACTCCACCTCGTACGCGCGCATCAGCACGTACATGAACGTCACCGAACTGAAGCGCTCACCGAGCAGCGTCCGCGCCTCGCGGGCGACGTCCGTCGCGCCGACGTGGTCGCCGAGCTTCAACGATTCCGCAGCCGGGTCCAGCAGGCTGGGGGCATACATCACGACGATTTCTCCATCACAGAAACAGAAACGAAAACTCAGCCTTCGGCCGCGAGCTGGCCACAAGCCGCGGCGATCTCCTGGCCGCGCGTGTCACGCACCGTGCACGCTACTCCGCCCGCGTTCACCAGCCGCACGAACTCCCGCTCCACCGGCTTCGGCGACGCATCCCACTTCGACCCCGGCGTCGGGTTCAACGGAATCACGTTCACGTGCACCAGCTGACCCAGGTGCTTGCGCAGCCGCTTCGCCAGCAGCTCCGCCCGCCACGGCTGGTCGTTGATGTCCCGGATCAACGCGTACTCGATGGACACCCGGCGCCCGGAAGTGTCGGCGTAGTACCGAGCCGCCGACAAAACCTCGTCCACCGACCAGCGCTCGTTCACCGGCACCAGCGTGTCCCGCAGCTCGTCGTCCGGCGTGTGCAGCGAAACGGCGAGACGCACCTGCATCTTCTCGTCCGCCAGCTTACGAATCGCCGGCGCGAGACCCACAGTGGACACCGTCACCGAACGCTGCCCGATCCCCAGCCCACCCGGAGCGGGATCCGTGATCCGCCGGACCGCCGCCACCACGCGCTTGTAGTTGGCCAGCGGCTCGCCCATGCCCATGAAGACGATGTTCGACAGCCGCCCGGGGCCACCCGGCATCGTGCCGTCGCGCATGACCGCCGCCGCCGACCGGACCTGGTCCACGATCTCCGCCGTCGACAGGTTCCGATCCAGGCCACCCTGGCCGGTCGCGCAGAACGGGCACGCCATGCCGCAGCCCGCCTGGCTCGAAATGCACAGCGTCGCGCGGTCCGGGTAGCGCATCAAAACGCTCTCGAGCAGCGTGCCGTCGTGCGCGCGCCACAGCGTCTTGCGGGTCGCGCCGTTGTCGGCTGCCAGCGCGCGGACCTCGGTCAGCAGCGTCGGCATCAGGTCCGAGACCAACCGGTCCCGCGACGCCGCCGGGATGTCCGTCATCTCCGCCGGGTCGACCGTCAGGCGCGAGAAGTAGTGGTTCGACAGCTGCTTCGCGCGGAACGGCTTCTCCCCCAGCTCGGCGACGGCGGCGGCGCGCTCGGCCACCGAAAGGTCGGCGAGGTGGCGCGGCGGCAGGCCGCGCTTGGGGGCGTCGAAGACGAGCGGGAGGGCAGTCATAACCGAACCAGTCTCCCACGACCCCCGAACCGCCGCCGGAGCCGCCCTGGCCCGGTGTACGCCAGGTCACCCGGCGGACTGGACAGTTCCCGGACAAAGGCGCGGGGCCTGAATCGCCGCCGCGGCACCGCGCGACTTCCCGGCTTGAACGCGAACGGCGGCGAAGGGAAACGATCGTGACCACACCCGGCGGCGGACAGCGCCCGACGACCTGGCGCCGGTGGGGCGCCCGCTGGATCGACTGGCTCCTGCCCTGGCTCATCGGCTCGCCGCTGTGGTTCCCGGCCGGCCACCTCATCCAGTCCGGCGCCGGCGAGCAGGCCGCGCTGCTGACCCGGGACGGCGCCCTCGACGCCGTGTTCGGCAAGTGGGGCGACCTCGACGACGTCGGGCTCGCGGCGCTGTCCGGCTACTGGGGCACCATCGTGCTCATCGTCGGCTGCACGCTCACGGTGCAGGTCCTCCTCGTCGCGGCGTACGAGGTCGCCTTCGTGCACTGGTTCGGCCGGACCCCGGGGAAGATGGCGTTCGCGCTGACCGTCATCCGGGCCGGGACGGGCGCGGCCGGCGGGGCCCGGCTTTCACTCGCGGCGACCGCCCGGCGCACCGCGGTCGCAGTGGTGCTCCCCGGGCTGGCCTGGGTGCTGCTGATCCTCGCGCTGCTGGACCTCAGCCTCCTGTGGGCGGCCCTCGGCGTCCTGCTGTTCGCGGGTTCGATCGCCGACTGCCTCGCCCTGCGGGCCGCGCCCGAAGGCCGCACCTGCTGGCACGACCGCCGCGCCGGGTCGGTCGTCGTCCCGGTCACCTGGGTGCAGCAGCTCCGGCAGGTGCAGGATTCGCAGGCCGCGGCTCAGCTGCGCGAATCGGGCCGCCGCGCCGCCGGCGAAATCCGCGCGCTGCGGTCCCGCGTCGCCGGTGATCCGGTGGACGACACCGCGTCCTGACGTCTCCGTGCGCCCTGGCTAGATTGTCGATCGCCCGGTGAAACCGGCCGGGGCGCTCGAGAGTCCAAGGGCGGACGAAAGAGGTGAGCCCGTGCGGAGCCGTTTCTTCCTGGCCGTCGCGGTGGTGCTGGGCACCGCCGCCTGCAGCACCGCCACCGGCGGTCAGGCGCAGCCCGTCCCGACCGTGACCAAGGTCGCCGGGCCGCAGATCGTGATCGCGACCATGCACGTCGCCCTGCCCGTCGGGGCGAAGTACACGGACAAAAGCGAGGACGGCCTCCTCGACGGCTGTGTCGCCGAAGGCGGCGCCGTCTGCCAGGCGCGGCTGCTGGACTTGCGCGAAGCGACTTCGGACCCCAACGCGCCCATCAACCTGCCCAGCGCGAAGCGGCCCTTCGGCTGGTACACCGGCACGGACGTCCCGACCTGCATCACCGCCGCCTCGCCGCCCGGCGACGCCGCCGTCGCGACCGGCAGCGACCTGCTCGAGTCCGGCTTCAAGCCGATCGGCCCGAAGAAGGCCGAGTACGGCAAGTGGCAGGTCACCTGCCGGGACTCGACGCAGAACAACCAGGTCCGGATGTGGTGGCTGCCGACGAGCAAGATCCTCGTCGTCGAGTACGGGTCCTTCCCTGAATGGGACGAGAAGATGGACTCGATGCTCGCCGCGGCGACCTTCAGCTGACGACGTCGAGCGCCGCCCGGATGATCGCGTCGGTGTCGATGCCGTGGTGGCGGTACACGTCCTCCAGCGACCCGGACTGACCGAAGCCCGTCACGCCCAGCGCGACCGACGGCACCCGGTTGACCCCGGCCAGGAACGCCAGCGTGTGCGGGTGCCCGTCGAGCACGGTGACCAGCGGCTTCGCCCGCGAAGCCGGGAACGCCTGGTCGAGGATCCAGGACTCCCCGCCGCCCCGGCCCGAGCGCGCCTGCAGAGCCTCGAACAGCAGGCCCGGGCTGGTCACGCACACGACGTCGGCCTCGACGCCCACCTGGGCCAGCCGTTCGGCCGCCGCCAGGGTGTCCGGCACCAGCGCGCCCATCGCCGCCAGCGTGACCGCGGGGGAATCCGCGCGGCGCAGCAGGTACGCGCCCGCGACGACCTGACGGCGACGGCGTTCGCGCGCCGCCGGATCCGTGGGCACGCCGGCCAGGGTCTGGTCGACCGGACGTGTCGAGAGCCGGAAGTACGACGACGTGCCGCCCGGCTTGCCCAGCCGGCCGAGCGCCGCCAGCAGCGTCCACTCGGTGTCGATCGCGAACGCCGGTTCGTAGCTGACGCAGCCGGGCTGTTCGATGCCGATCGACGGCGTCGTGATCGACTGGTGCGCGCCGCCCTCCGGGGCGAGCGTGACGCCGGACGGCGTGCCGATCAGGATCGACTGCCCGCCCGCGTAGATGCCGAACGACCACGGCTCCAGCGCTCGCTCGACGAACGGGTCGTACATGACACCGATCGGCAGCAGTGGCTCGCCCCAGCGGCTCCAGGTCGCGCCCAGCTCGCCGAGCAGCCCCACGAGGTTCGTCTCGGCGATGCCCAGCTCGACGTGCTGGCCGGTCGGCTTCTCCCGCCAGTGCATGATCGTTTCGGGGTCGTCGTCGAACCAGTCGCGGCGCTCGGTCGCGGACCAGACGCCGACCTTGTTGACCCAGCCGCCGAGGTTGGTCGTCGAGCTGACGTCGGGGCTGACCGTCACGACCCGCTTCGCCGCTTCGGGCGCTTCGCGCGTCAGGTCGAGCAGCACGCGTCCCAACGCGGCCTGGGTCGTCGCGGTCCCGGACGGCGTCCGCCCGATGTCGACCGGCAGCTCCAGCGAAGGCGCCGAAGGGACGTCAGGACGGCGAAGGCGCGAAGCGACTTCAGCGCACAACGCGGCTTCGGACGACCCTTCAGCGAAGCCCTCCCACGGCGAAGCGAGATCCGTTCCCAGAGACGAAGCCAGCTCTTCCATCTGCGCGACGGTCAGCAGCGACGAGTGGTTCTGCGGGTGTCCCTGGGTGGGGAGGCCACGGCCCTTGACGGTGTAGGCGAAGATCACCGTCGGCCGGCTGTCGGAAATGGACGCGAAGACCTCGTCGAGCGAGCCGAGGTCGTGGCCACCGAGGTTCCGGATCGCGGCCAGCAGCGTCTCGTCGTCCAGCGAGGCGACCAACGATGCCAGCGCGGCGTCGCCCGCGGGGAGCCGGTCACGCAGCTGGGCCGCGTCGCAGCGCAGCAGCCGCTGGTACTCGGGGTTCGGCATCGCGTCGATCCGCGCCCGCAGCTCCGCGCCGCCGGGCCGGGTGAACAGCTCCTCCAGCAGCCGCCCGTACTTCAGCGTCAGCACCTGCCAGCCGGCCGCGTCGAACATGCCCTGCAGCCGCCCGGCCGCGATGTTCGGCACGACGCGGTCGAGCGACTGGCGGTTGAGGTCGACGATCCAGACGATTTCGCCCAGCTCCGCGACACCCGGGTCGAGGATGGCTTCCCAGATCGCGCCTTCGTCCAGTTCGGCGTCGCCGACCAGCGAGTACTGGCGGCCCGTGCCGGCGGACGAGCCCCGCGTCGTCAGGTAGCGGCGGGCCAGCGCGCCCCAGATCGGGGCGGTCGCGCCGATGCCGACCGAACCGGTCGAGTAGTCCACCGGGTCGGGGTCCTTGGCGCGGCTCGGGTAGCTCTGCAGCCCACCGAACTCGCGCAGCGTCGGCAGGTAGGCCTCGTCCAGCTCGCCGAGCAGGTAGTTGATCGCGTGGAGCACCGGCGACGCGTGCGGCTTCACCGAGACGCGGTCCTCGGGACGCAGGTGCCGGAACCACAGCGACGTCATGATCGAGACCAGCGACGCGCATGACGCCTGGTGCCCGCCGACCTTGAGCCCGGACGGGTTGGGCCGGACGCGGTTGGCCTGGTGCACGATCGCGGTGGCGAGCCACAGCACCCGCCGTTCGATCGCGGCGAGCTCGTCCGAGCCGGTCGCCGGAGCCGTCGGGGAGGCCTGAGTCATCGTCGACACCTTTCGTGCAGGAAGCGTCCCTAGGACAGCACTGGTGAACGCAACGCACAACCGATGCCGCCGGAAGTGAGCAGAATGCCCACCGGCGACGGACGGCTCAGGTCTCCGGCTGCGCAGAATGCACGCGCTCGAGCAGGGGCGTCAGCCGGTACGGGACGAGTTCGCGCATGACGAGCGAGATGTTCGTCCGCTCGACCCCGGGCGAGGCCAGGATGCGCCCGGCGATCCGGTAGAGGTCGTCGGCGTCGACGGCCACCACCTGCACCATCAGATCGCTCGCCCCGGTCAGCCCGCACACCTCGGTGACCTCGGGAATCGTCGCGAGCGCGTCGGCGATTTCGGCCAGCCGCCGCTGGTCGACCTGCGCGTTGACGAACGCCCGCAGCGGGTAGCCCAGGCGAGCCGGGTCGATGCGGCGTTCGAACGACCCGAGGACGCCGCGCTGCTCCAGCCGCGCGAGCCGGGCCTGCACCGTGTTGCGGGACAGGCCCAGCCGTTCGGCCAGCGCGACCGCCGTGGACCGGGGGTCCTCCCCCAGCGCCTGGAGCAGGCGCGCGTCGATCTCGTCGATGGTTTCCGGCACGCCGCCGATTTTGTCAGCCCAGGTACTTCTTGAGGTCGTCGAGGACCCGCATGGCCCCGATCGGGCCGAGGCCGAGGAACCACACCTCGTCGGCGACCGGGATCGCGTGCTTCGCCTTCACCGCACCCAGGCCGGCCCACAGCCCGCTGCTCGTGACGGCCTTCTCGTCGGCGCTCGGCCCCGCGCCGTAGCTGGAGTAGAAGATCCAGTCGGCGTCGGCTTCGTCGATGCGCTCCTTGGAGATCTGCGCGGCGAGTTCGTCGATGTTCTGGTTCGCGGGCCGCTCCAGGCCGACGTCCTTGAGGACGACGCCGATGAAGGACAGGTTGCCGTAGAGCCGGATGTTGCCGGAGAGGAACCGCAGCAGCGAGATCTTGGGCGCGCCCTTGATCCCGGCCTTCACTTCGTTCGCCCGCTTCTGGTAGTCGTTCAGCAGCCCGACGGCCTTCGTCTCGTCGCCCAGCGAGGCCCCGATCAGCAGCAGGTTCTCCTTCCACGGGAACCCGGGCCGGATGCTGAACACCGTCGGCGCGATCTTCGACAGCTGCGGGTAGAGGTCGTTGGCGCGCAGCTTGCTGCCGACGATCAGGTCCGGGTTCAGCGCGGCGATCTGCTCGAGGTTCAGGTTGTTGATCTCCCCCACCGCCGGGATGCCCTTGACGCGGTCGGCCAGGTAGGACGGCACGCCGCTCTGCCCGGCGGTGGTGGCCATGCCGACCGGGGTGACGCCGAGCGCGAGGACGTCGTCGAGCTCCCCGCTGTCGAGGACGACGACCCGCGTGGGCTTCTTGTCGAGCTTCGTCTTGCCCAGCGCGTGCGTGACGGTGCGCGGGAAGACGCCGGGACCGACGTCCGCGCCCAGCTTGGCGGTCTCGCTGTCGGCGGTCGAGAACAGCCGGCCGCCGGTGGCGACGTCCTGGTCGCCGACGCCGGAGCTGCTCGGCTTTTCCGGCTGGCCGCAGGCGGCGAGGAGCGTCACGGCCGCGAACGCCGCGACCAGCTTTGTCCACTTAGGACGCATCGGGAGTTCCTTCTTCTCGGGGGGTGGCCCGCCGCCGGCCGATCGGGACGACCAGGGGCGTGGCGGAGACGGGGTCTTCGATGACCCGGCAAGGCATGCCGAAGACGTCGGCGACGAGCTCGGCGGTGAGGATGTCGGCGGGCGCGCCCTCGGCGGCGATCCGGCCGTCCTTCATCGCGATCAGGTGGTCGCCGTAGCGGGCGGCCAGGTTGAGGTCGTGGAGGACGATGACGATCGTCCGGCCGTCCTCGGCGTTCAGCTCGGACAGCAGGTCGAGAACCTCGACCTGGTGGGCGATGTCGAGGAACGTCGTGGGCTCGTCGAGCAGCAGCAACGGCGTCCGCTGCGCCAGCGCCATGGCGATCCACACGCGCTGACGCTGCCCGCCGGACAGCTCGTCGACGGGCCGGTCGGCCAGCTCGACGGTGTCGGTCGCGAGCATCGCCTTCGCGACGGCGTCGTCGTCCTCGTCGCTCCAGCGGCGGAACATCCCCTGGTGCGGGTAGCGGCCGCGGCCGACGAGGTCGGCGACGGTGATGCCTTCGGGCGCGGTCGGCGACTGCGGCAACAGGCCCAGCACGGTCGCGACGTCCTTGCT
Organism: Amycolatopsis sp. NPDC028719; assembly: GCF_055565395.1. Classification (NCBI taxonomy): domain Bacteria; kingdom Bacillati; phylum Actinomycetota; class Actinomycetes; order Pseudonocardiales; family Pseudonocardiaceae; genus Amycolatopsis; species Amycolatopsis sp. NPDC028719. The sequence goes on along the minus strand of NZ_JBVHUL010000011.1, from coordinate 177,007 downwards.
GCGCCACGTCGTGAGACCCCTGCCGTCGAGGTAGACGGCGCCCGCGGTCGGCGTGAGCAGCCGCGCGAGCCCGCGCAGGAGCGTCGACTTCCCGCAGGCGTTCGTCCCGACGATCATGGTGACCTTGCCGGGCGGGATCCGGACGGACAGGTCCTTGACCACCCGCAGCGGCCCGTAGCCGAGGTCGAGGTTCTCGGTGTGCAGTGTCACGGCGTTCCTCTCACACTCGCCCGGCGCGGTTGGCCGTCGCGAGCAGCCACAGCAGGTAGGGCGCGCCCACGGCGCCGGTAACGACGCCGACCGGCAGCTGGGCGCCGAGCAGGTGCTGGGCGGCGAAGTCGCCCAGCAGCACCACGAGCGCGCCGGTCAGCGCCGCGGGGACGAGTCCCGCGCGAGCCCCGCCGACGAGCCGGGTCGCGATCGGGTTGGCCGCGAAGGCGACGAACGCGACCGGCCCGGCGGCCGCCGTCGCGAACGCGGCCAGCGCGACGGCGACCAGGAGGAGCGCCACGCGGCTGCGTTCGACGCGCAGACCGAGTCCGGCGGCGGTGTCGTCGCCCAGCTGCAACCCGGTCAGCGCCCGGCTCTGGACCAGAGCCGCCGGCAGCAGGACGACGAGCGCGGCGGCGAGCGGAAGGGCGTGGTCCCAGCCTCGGCCGTTGAGGTTGCCCGTCAGCCAGACCAGGGCCTGCTGGGCGAGGGTGACGTCGGCCCAGGTCATCAGGTACGAGACGACGCTGGTCAGCACCGCGCCGACGCCGACGCCGACGAGCACCAGCCGGTAGCCGTGGACGCCGCCGCGGCGGGCGAGCAGGTAGATCGTGGCGCCGGTGAGCAGCGCGCCGGCCAGCGCCGCGGCCGAGACGACCGCGCCGCCGGCCCCGAACAGCACGATCGCGACGACCGCCGCCGCGCTCGCGCCCTGCGTCACGCCGATGACGTCGGGACTGGCCAGTGGGTTGCGCAGGAGGCGCTGGAAGAGCGCGCCGGAGGTCCCGAAGGCGACGCCGACGAGCACGCCGGTGACGGCTCGGGGCAGCCGGAGCTCGGTGACGACGTAGGCCGCGCGGCCGACGCCGTCGCCGCCGAACAGGAGGCCGGGAAGGTCGCCGAGCGGGACCGGGAAGTCGCCCACCGCCAGGGAAAGCGCGAAGACGACGACGATCGCGGCGAAGAGCAGCAGGGACACCGAACGGGCCCGGACCACGCCACGGCGGCGCGCGGCGGCGACCACGTCGACGGCGTTCACACCGCCACGACCTTCCGGCGGCGCACCAGGAACACGAACACGGGCGCGCCGACGAGCGCGGTGACGATCCCGACCTGCACCTCGGCCGGGCGCGCGACCACGCGGCCCAGCACGTCGGAGACCAGCAGGAGCAGCGGCGCCAGCAACGCCGAGTACGGCAGCAGCCAGCGGTGGTCGGGGCCGGTGAGCAGCCGCGCGGCGTGCGGCACGGTCAGCCCGACGAACGCGATCGGCCCGGCGATCGCCGTCGCCGATCCGCACAGCACGACGACGGCGAGCGCGCACACCAGCCGCGCGACCGGCACGTTCTGGCCGAGCGAGCGGGCGACGTCCTCGCCGAGCGCGAGCGCGTTGAGCAGCCGGGCCGAGACGAGCGCGAGCACGACGCCCGCCAGGACGAACGGCACGGCCTGGGTGATCGTCGCCGCGTCCCGGCCGGTCAGCGAGCCGACCTGCCAGAAGCGGTACTGGTCGAAGGTCGTGGCGTCGGTCAGCAGCAGCGCGCTCGTCACCGAAGCCAGGGCCGCCGTCACCGCGGCGCCGGCCAGCGCGAGCTTCACCGGTGTCGCCCCCGCCCGGCCGAGCGAGCTGACGCCGTAGACGGCGGCTCCGGCCGCCGCGGCACCCGCGAAGCCGAACCACACGTAGCCGCCGACGCTGGTGATGCCGAACGTGCCGATGCCCAGGACGACGAACAGGGCCGCGCCCGCGTTGACGCCGAGCAGTCCCGGGTCGGCCAGCGGGTTGCGCGTCGCGCCTTGGATGACGGCGCCGGACAGGCCCAGCGCGACGCCGGCGAGCACCCCGGCGAGCGTGCGCGGGAGCCGGAGCTCGCGGACCACGAGGTGGTCGGGGTTCGCCGGGTCGAAGTGGAAGAGCGCGTCCAGCACGGTGCCCGGGCTCAGGCCGCGGGTGCCGACGGCGATGCTGAGCAGCACGGCGGCGGCGAGCGCCGCGGCGAGGACCAGCAGCCCCGCCGTCAGCGGGAGCGATCGGGTGCGCACTGGTCGTTACCTTTGCTAACAGGTGTTTAGGCTTGCCTAATCTAAGGCTCAGCACTTGAAGGCTCAAGTTCCGTGAGCGGCATCACCGGAGCGAGGTTGCCATCCGACCGTTCACGATATATCGTGAACGTGTCGCAACAGTTCGAGAAAGGAACCCAGACATGCGTAGGCAACGACACCCCTTCGCTCACGAACGTGGGCGCGCCTCATTCGGGCCCTTCGGTGGTTTCGGCGAGTTCCCCCCGGGCTTCGGCCCCGGTGGACGCGGTCGCGGCCACGGACCGGGCCGGCGGGGTCACGGCGGACGGCGCAGCCGCCGCGGTGACGTCCGCGCCGCGATCCTGGCGCTGCTCGCCGAGCAGCCCCGGCACGGCTACGAGATCATCCGCGAGATCGGCGAACGCTCCGGCGGCTTCTGGCGGCCGAGCCCCGGCTCGGTCTACCCGACGCTGCAGCTGCTGGCCGACGAAGGCCTGGTCATCAGCAAGGACGAGCACGGCAAGAAGCTCTTCGAGCTGACCGACGCCGGCCGCACCGCCGCGGAAGAGCAGGACAGCACCCCGCCGTGGGAGCACATCGCGCAGGACGTCGACCCGACCGAGGTCGGGCTCGCCAAGGCGGGCAAGAACCTGGCCGCCGCCGTCGTGCAGATCATGCGCGCCGGCACCGAAAGCCAGCAGGCCCGCGCGGCCGAAGTGCTCAACGACGCCCGGCGCTCGCTCTACGGCATCCTCGGCGAAGACGACGAGGAATCCGCTTCGGGTGAAGCGGCAGCCGAGTGACCTGGTACGACGAGGCCGGTGGGCTTGACCCGCGCGTGGACGCGGTAGCCCACCGGCAGCGTCAGGTCGTGCGCGCGATTCCCATTACGCTGCACCGACTCCGCGATCGCCTGTTCGGCGACGCGCTTGCTGAACTCGATCTTCAGCACCGCTTCGAGGTCCCGCGCCGTCTCGAACCGCCACTCGGTGGTGACCCGGCGGCACCCGAACCCGGCCCGGGCGAAGAACCGTTCGACGGCGCCCGGGTCGTAGTGCGGTAGGTCGGCGCGCATCCAGGTGCCGTAGGGCTCGCTGGTCACGTCGAGGTCGACGATCAGGAGCACCCCGCCCGGCCGCAGCACCCGCTCCGCCTCCGCCAGCCCCGGCTCGCAGCCGGGCCCGAAGAAGTACGCCGTGCGCGCGTGGACGACGTCGACGCTCGCGCTGCGGACCGGCAGCCGCTGGGCCCGGCCCATCTTGACGTCCACGTTCGACAGATCCTTCACGCGCTCCAACGCGCTTCGCACGAGCGGCTCGTGCGGCTCCACCCCGAGCACCGAACGCGCGTCACGAGCGAAGCGCGGCAGGTGGAACCCGTCGCCGCAGCCGACGTCCAGCACGTCCCGGCCGGCCCAGTCACCCTCTTCACGCAGCACGTGCCAGATCTCGCCGCCGCTGTCCTGCGCCCGGTTCTCCAGCTCGTAATCGGCCTGGTAGTACCAGATGTTCGGACTCGGCACGACCTCCGCGCGCCGGGACGACCACCGCACCGTTGCTCCTTTCGGGCCCTTCACCCGCCGACAGTGATCGACCGGCGGCGAATTCTTGGCGGAAACCTTACGGATCACGCATAGAATTCGGTGGGTCTCGGGAGGAGCACCCATGGCGATCGACCCGTCCAGTACCCCATCCCCGGTCCCGGCCGGAATTCCGTGCTGGATCGAGCTGGCCTGCCGCGAGCAGGCCGTGGCGGAGAGATTCTACGGGGCCCTCTTCGGCTGGACGTACGCCACTCAGCGCGACCCGGCGACGTCCGACGGCCGGTACGCCATCGCGACGCTGAACACCGTCCCGGTGGGCGGCCTCTACCGCGCCGCCCAGGGCGCGCCGCTGGGCTGGATGCCGCACCTGTCCGTGCCGCACACCGCGAGTGCGGCCGAATGGGTGGAGCACCTCGGCGGGCGGCTGACGCTCGGGCCGATGCCGATCCCGCAGCGCGGCACGATCCTGCACGCCTTCGACGCGTGCGGCGCGCCGGTGGTGTTCTGGGAGGTGCCGCCGGACTGGGAGTTCGTCACCGGGATCCCCAACACCTTCAGCGGCGCGGACCTCAACACCCACGACGGCGTCGCGGCGGATCACTTCTACACCAAGCTGTTCACCTACGGCAGCCACCAGATCGGCGACGGCGAGTCGCTGGACTACGTCGAATGGCTCATCGAGCACGAGCCGGTGCTGTACCGGTACGTGATGGGCTCGGAGTACAGCATCGACACGCCGCCGCACTGGCTCGTCTACTTCGACATCGACCCGGCCCGCGGCGTCGACGCCGTCGCCGGCGAAGCGCTGATGAACGGCGGCACCGTCGTGATCCAGCCCTACGACACGCCGTTCGGCCGGATGTCGATCCTCGCCGACCCGGAAGGTGCCGTCTTCGCGGTGATCGACCACTCGCGCGTCTCCGAGGAGTGGGGCCGCGCCGAAGTCGACGACCCCTACGACGACTGACGCCCGGCGAACGCGAGCCCCGCGACGAGCGCGTAGCTGCCCGCCACCAGCCACATCCCGGTGGCGGGCAGCAGCGCGCCGACGAGCGCGACGCCGATCGCTCCCCCGGTCTGCCGCGACGCGTTGAGCACGCCCGCGGCCAGCCCGGCCTTGCCCGGCAGGGAGTTCATCGCCAGCGACGTCATCGCGGGCATGGCCAGCGAGCAGCCGCCGAAAACGACCGAGACCACGACGAACGGCACGAGCGCGCGGTCCGCGGGCAGCAGCGCGAAGCCCGCCGAACCGGCCAGGCCGGCCAGCGCGCCGGCGACCATCGGCACGCGCGGGCCGAAGCGCCCGATCAGGCGGCCGCTGAAGAACGCGTTGAGCCCGACCACCAGCGTCAGCGGCACCAGGGCGAGCCCGGCGGCGAGCGCGCCGAGCGACCAGGCGCGCTGCAGGTACAGCGCGAGGCAGAAGAGCGTGCCGTAGAGGCAGAAGTTGAACAGGCCGCCGATCCCGGTCGCCACCGCGAAGGTGCGGACCTTCAGGATGCCAAGCGGCAGCACGGGTTCCGCGACGCGCTTCTCGACCGCCACGAACACCGCGCCGGCCACCACTCCCCCGGCCAGCAGCGCGAGGGTCGCGGGCGCGAACCAGCCGGCGTGCCCGGCCTCGATGAACCCGGCGACGAGCCCCGCGAGCGACGCCGTGCCCGTCACCTGCCCGGCCGAATCCAGGCGGGTGGCGGTGTGGCGTGGCGGTTCCGCGACCGCGCGGCGCGTCAGCACGATCGCGACGACGCCGACCGGGACGTTGACCGCGAAGACGAGCCGCCAGTCGGCGAGGCCGACCGCGAGCCCGCCGAGCATCGGCCCGGCCGCGAGCCCGACCCCGCTCATGCCGCCCCACACGCCGAGGGCACGCGCCCGCTCCCGCGCGTCCGGGAACTGGTGGACGATCAGCGCGAGCGACGACGGCAGCAGCGCGGCGGCACCCGCACCCTGGACGGCCCGTGCCGCGATCAGCCAAGCCGTGTCACCGGCGAGCGCGCAGCCGATGCTCGCGAGGACGAAAGCGGCGACGCCCGCTTCGAAGACGCGTCGCGAACCCCACCGGTCGCCGGCGGCGCCCCAGGTGAGCAGGAACGCGGCGAGCGTGACGGTGTAGGCGTCGACGACCCACTGCAGCGCCGCGGTCGACGGTTCGCCGAAATCGGCCCCGATCGCGGGCAGGGCGAGGTTCACGATGGTCGCGTCGAGCGTGATCATCACGAAGCCCAGGCAGACTGCGGTGAGCGCCAGTTTCGCCGGGGCGCGCGTTTCGGTGGGCATGTCCCGAGTGAAACCCACCGAAGCTTCGGTGGTCCACGACGCGTCGCCTACCGCTGGGAGGCGACGGCTCCCAGCGCAGGTCAGCCGAGCGGCACGAACGCCGAGAGCAGGAGCCAGGACACCACGGCCGAAGGCAGCAGCGAGTCGAGGCGATCCATGATCCCGCCGTGCCCGGGCAGCAGCGTGCCCATGTCCTTGACGCCGAGGTCGCGCTTGATCAGCGACTCGACGAGGTCGCCCAGGGTCGCGGTCAGCACGATCGCGACACCGAAGATCACGCCCTGCCAGACGTGGCCGTCCAGCAGCAGGCTGAGGGTCAGGGCGCCGGCCACGACACCGCCGACGACCGAACCCGCGAAGCCTTCCCAGGTCTTCTTCGGGCTGATCGACGGCGCCATCGGGTGCTTGCCGCCGAGCACGCCGGCGATGTAGCCGCCGGTGTCCGAGGCGACGACGCCGATCAGGAAGGTCAGGACTCGCCCGACGCCGTCCGACGGCGGCACGAGCATCGCCGCGAAGGCGCCGAAGAGCGGCAGGTAGGCGGCGGCGAAGACCGACGCGCTGATGTCGCGCAGGTAGCCCTTCGCGCCGCCGGGCAGGCGCCACAGCAGGCACGCGAGCACGGTGAGGACGAACGCGGTGAGCGCGCCTTCGCGGCCGAACGGCCAGGCGAGCCAGATCATCGCCTGCCCGCCGACGAGCACCGGGATCATCGCGACCCGCGTGTCGGCGACCCGGCGCAGCACCCCGGCGAACTCGAAGGTGCCGACCGCGATCGCGATCGCGATGATCCCGATGAACAGGAAGCGCACGGTGAGCAGGGAAAAGATGATCGCGGCCCCGAGCAGCAGCCCGACCCCGATCGCCGCGGGCAGGTTCCGGCCGGCCTTGGAGGCCTTCTTGGCCTCGGGGGCCGGGACAGCCGGCCCGGCCGCGGTGCTTCCGGCGGCCGACAACCGGTCCGCTTCGCCGCTTCCCGGCGCCTCGGCCGCGAGCGGCGTTTCCGCCGCGCTCGAATCCGAGGCCGCGGGCGTGCCCGGTTCCGGCGCCGCGGTGGTTCCCGGGAACTCCGGCGTGGCCGGAGCGCCGGTGTCCGGTGTCCCCGGCGCCCCGGGAGCCGCCGGCTGATCTCCGGTGGCTTCCACCCGGTCCTCGCGTTCCTCGCTCACCTGTGCCATCAGACCTCGAGCAGCTCGGCTTCCTTGTGCTTGACCAGCTCGTCGACCTTGTGCGAGTAGGTGTCGGTGAGGTTCTGCAGTTCCTTCTCCGCGCGCACGACCTCGTCTTCGCCCGCTTCGCCGTCCTTGCCGATGCGGTCGAGCTCTTCCTTGGCCTTGCGGCGGATGCTGCGGATGGTCACCCGGGCGTCCTCGCCCTTGCTCTTGGCGACCTTGACCATCTCCTTGCGCCGCTCCTCGGTGAGCTGCGGGATGACGATCCGGATCACGTTGCCGTCGTTGCTCGGGTTGACGCCGAGGTCGGACTCGCGGATCGCCTTCTCGATGGCGTTCAGCTGCGACTGGTCGTAGGGCTTGATCAACGCCATCCGCGCCTCCGGCACGTTGACGCTGGCCAGCTGGTTCAGCGGGGTCGGCGCGCCGTAGTAGTCGACGACGATGCGCGAAAACATCGACGAGGTGGCCCGGCCGGTGCGCACCGACGTCAGGTCGTCCTTCGCGACGGACACCGCTTTTTCCATCTTCTCCTCGGCGTCGAGGAGGGTCTCGTCGATCACGGCTACTCCCGGTGTTGTGATGGTGTGGCGCTTGCTGATCCCAGCAGGTCTAGGCCGGCACCCCGTCGGCGGGGGTGCTGACCAACGTGCCGATTCTTTCACCACTCACCGCGCGGGCGATGTTCCCCTCGGTGAGCAGGTTGAACACGATGATCGGCATGTTGTTGTCCATGCAGAGGCTGAACGCCGTCGCGTCGGCGACCTTGAGGTCCCGCTCCAGCACCTCGCGGTGGGTGATTTCGCGGAACATCTCGGCGGTGGGGTCGGCCTTCGGGTCCGCGGTGTAGACGCCGTCGACGGCCTTGGCCATCAGCACGGCCTCGCAGCCCAGCTCGAGCGCCCGCTGCGCCGCCGCGGTGTCGGTGGAGAAGTACGGCATGCCGACCCCGGCGCCGAAGATCACGACGCGCCCCTTCTCCAGGTGCCGCTCGGCGCGGCGCGGGATGTAGGGCTCGGCGACCTGGCCCATCGTGATGGCGGTCTGCACGCGGGTGGGCAGGCCCTCCTTCTCCAGGAAGTCCTGCAGCGCCAGGCAGTTCATCACGGTACCCAGCATCGCCATGTAGTCGGCGCGGTCGCGGTCCATGCCGCGCTGCGAAAGCTCTGCGCCGCGGAAGTAGTTGCCGCCGCCGATCACGACCGCGACCTGGACGCCGGTGCGGGCGACGTCGGCGATCTGCTGCGCGACCGAGTGGACGACATCCGGATCGACGCCGATCGAACCACCGCCGAACATTTCGCCGCCCAGCTTCAGCAGCACCCGCCGGTAGCCACCCTCGACCCGGTCACCCATCTATGTCGCCTCCTAGGCCCTTCGACCCGCTGAATTCTTCTTCTGGACCCGGCAGTGCCCCGTCCCCGATGGACGGAGACGGGGCACTGGAGGGGTGAAACCTACGCCCGGACCTGGCCTCAGGCCTGGCCGACCTCGAAGCGGGCGAACTTCGTGATCGTCACGCCCGCCGCGTCGAGCAGGGCCTTGACGGTCTTCTTGTTGTCCTTGACCGAAGCCTGCTCGAGCAGGACGTTGTCCTTGTAGTAAGCGTTGACCTTGCCCTCGATGATCTTCGAGATGGCCTGCTCCGGCTTGCCCTCTTCACGAGCGGTCTTCTCCGCGATGGAGCGCTCGTTCTCGACGATCTCGGCGGGCACCTCGTCGCGGGTCAGGTACTTCGCGCGCAGCGCGGCGACCTGCATGGCGGCGCCGCGAGCGGCCTCGACGTCGTCACCGGTGAACTCGACGAGCACACCGACGGCCGGCGGCAGGTCGGAGCCGCGGCGGTGCAGGTAGGTCGCGGTCTGGCCCTCGAAGGCGACGACGCGGCGCAGCTCGAGCTTCTCGCCGATGCGGGCGGAGAGCTCCTGGACGACCTCGTTGACGGTCTTGCCGTCCAGCTCGGCGCCCTTGAGGGCCTCCACGTCGCTGGTCTTGAGGGTCTTCGCGACCTCGACGATCTTCGCGGCGAGCGCCTGGAAGTCGGCGTTCTTCGCGACGAAGTCGGTCTCGGAGTCCAGCTCGATCAGGACGCCGCTCTCGCCGGTGACCAGGCCCTCGGCGGTGGCGCGCTCGGCGCGCTTGCCGACGTCCTTGGCGCCCTTGATGCGGAGGAACTCGACGGCCTTCTCGAAGTCGCCGTCGTTCTCCTCCAGCGCCTTCTTGCAGTCCATCATGCCCGCGCCGGTCATCTCGCGCAGGCGCTTCACGTCAGCGGCGGTGTAGTTCGCCATTCTGGTAAATCCGTCCTTTTCAGGTACGCGAAAACTCTGGGTTGCTACGCCCGTGCGGCCGGCCACGAGGGCCGGCCGCACGGACGATGGGACATCAGGAGGAGGCGGTGGCCTGCTCGGCGGGGGCCTCGGCCGGCGTCTCGGTCGGCGCCTCGACGGCCGCGGCCGCCTCGGTCGCGTCGGCGGCGGCGGTCTCGGAGCCGGCGAGCAGCTCCTTCTCCCACTCGGCCAGCGGCTCGTCGGCGGCGACGCCCGGCTCCGGCTTGGTGTCGGCCGAAGCGCCGTTGCGGCTGGACCGCTGCATCAGACCGGCGGCCGCGGCCTCGGCGACGACCTTGGTCAGCAGCGCGGCGGAGCGGATCGCGTCGTCGTTGCCCGGGATCGGGTAGTCGACCTCGTCCGGGTCGCAGTTGGTGTCCAGGATCGCGACGACCGGGATGTTCAGCTTGCGAGCCTCGCCGACGGCGATGTGCTCCTTCTTCGTGTCGACGATCCACACGATGCTGGGCACCTTGGCCATGTCGCGGATACCGCCGAGGGTCCGCTCCAGCTTGTCCTTCTCGCGGGTCAGCGTCAGGATCTCGCGCTTGGTGAGACCTTCGAAGCCGCCGGTCTGCTCCCGCGACTCGAGCTCCTTCAGGCGGAGAAGACGCTTGTGCACCGTCTGGAAGTTGGTCAGCATGCCGCCGAGCCAGCGCTGGTTCACGTAGGGCATGCCCACGCGCGAGGCTTCGGCCGCGATGGCTTCCTGAGCCTGCTTCTTGGTGCCGACGAACATGATCGTGCCACCGTGCGCGACGGTTTCCTTGATGAACTCGTACGCACGGTCGATGTAGGTCAGCGTCTGCTGCAGGTCGATGATGTAGATGCCGTTGCGCTCGGTGAAGATGTAGCGCTTCATCTTCGGGTTCCACCGACGGGTCTGGTGCCCGAAGTGGACGCCGCTGTCGAGCAGCTGCTTCATGGTGACGACGGCCATTGCCGGAATCAACCTCTTCTGTGTCGTGCGCGCCCGGCGGTGGTTCGCCGCTGACGCGCTGCTCGGTTTTGTCGCTCGCGGCCGGGTGGCCGCTCGCCCTGGTGCCCGTGGCGGTGTCCGGACCCTGAGGAGTGAGGAGCCCCAGGGACCGCCGGACATCGTGCGACTCGCCGGCGAAATCCGCCGGGTATCGCGCACGTGCACGCGAAGTCAGCCCGCTCACGCGGACCGCGGAAAAGATTCTACCCCCTGCCACCAGCCCCTCCCCCACCGGCGGCCGCGGACGGACGGAGTTGTCCACAACGGGTCCGGTTGTCCACAGATTCGGCATCGGGTCCCCACGGGCGTCCCGGGTGCCGCAGGCTGGAGCCATGGAGTCGATCAAGGGTTTCCGGCACCGGGTAACGGGTCGTGGTCTGGTCGTGATCGCGCTGGTCACGGCCGGTTTTGTGGTGATTTGCGGCGGTGGGGCTCCGGCGCCTGCGGCGGGTGTTCGGCCGACCGGCTCGGCGGTCGGCGCCGGTGGTGAACCAGTCCGATCCGGGGTGGCGGCGGCGCCGGGACTGGGGATGCCTGCTGCTTGGGCCGACCTCGGGCCACCACCGGCACCTCCGCCACGACCGGGCGATCTCGGGCCGCCGTGGGCGGGCAATTTCGGCTCGCCCCAGCCGGGCGATCTCGGGTCACCGTGGGCGGACACTCTCGGGCCCACCTGGGCGGGCACTCTCGGCCCACCGTGGGCAGGCACTCTCGGCCCACCCCGGCCAGGGGGCCTCGGGCCACCCTGGGCGGACACCCTCGGGCCCACCCGGCCGGGCACTCTCGGCCCACCGTGGGCAGGCACTCTCGGCCCACCCCGGCGAGGCGACCTCGGGCCGCCATGGGCGGACGCCCTCGGGCCCACCCGGCCGGGCACTCTCGGCCCACCGTGGGCAGGCACTCTCGGCCCACCCCGGCGAGGCGACCTCGGACCGCCATGGGCGGACGCCCTCGGGCTCACCCGGCCGGGCGATCTCGGGCCACCGTGGGCCGGGCGGGCGGGCTCCGAACCGGCGGCGGCACCGGCGATACCCCTTCGGCCGGCCACGCCCGCGGCGGAGCCCTACCCCTCCGGGCCCGCCGGATCCGCTCCGGCCGGCTCGGCGATGGCCGTGTCCCAAGCGCGGCTGTCTTGGCCACTTTCACCCGTTCCGGTGGTCACCAAGTACTTCGACGCCCCCGAAACGCCCTACGGCGCCGGGCACCGCGGCGTCGACCTGGCCGCCGTACCCGGGCAGGAGGTGCTGGCGGCCGATGCCGGCGTCGTCGTCTTCGCCGGGCTCGTGGCCGGGCGTCCCGTGATCTCCGTCGACCACGACGGCGGCCTCCGCACCACCTACGAGCCCGTCGAGCCGAAGGTGGCCGTCGGCGAGCAGGTCTACCGGGGGCAGGTCCTCGGGTCCGTCCTCGCCGGGCACCCGGGCTGCGCGATCGCCGCCTGCCTGCACTGGGGCGTGCGGCGGGGCGACGAGTACGTCGATCCCCTCGCCCTCACCGGTGAGGTGGGCGAGTTCCGGCTCAAGTCGTGGGGAGGTGGTCCGTGATCAGGAGCCGGTCTGCTCGACCAGCTTGGCGCGCAGCCGCATGACCGCCCGCGTGTGCAGCTGGCTGACCCGCGACTCCGTGACCCCGAGGACCTTGCCGATCTCGGCGAGGGTCAGGCTCTCGAAGTAGTAGAGGCTGACCACGATCTTGTCGCGCTCGGTCAGCTGCGCGATGGCCTGCGCGAGCTGGCGGCGGTTGTCCTGGTCGACGAGCACCGCGACCGGGTCGACGGCGTCGTCGTCGGGGATGGTGTCGACCAGCGAGCCGCTGTCCTTGCCCGCGGCCACCAGGTCCTCCAGCGCGACGACGCTGGTGAGCTGCAGCTGGCCGTAGAAGTCGCGCAGGTCGTCGAGGCCGATGCCGAGCTCGGCGGCGAGTTCCGCGTCGGTCGGGGTGCGGTTCAGGCGGGCGCCGAGGCGCTCCATCGCGCGCTCGGCCTCCTTGGCCTTGCTGCGGACGGCGCGCGGCACCCAGTCCTGCGAACGGAGGTCGTCCAGGATCGCGCCGCGGATGCGCTGCATCGCGTACGTCTCGAAGCGCAGGCCGCGCTCGGGGTCGAACTTCTCGATCGCGTCGACGAGCCCGAAGATGCCGGACTGCACGAGGTCGCCCACGTCGACGTGGGTCGGCAGGCCGGTGCCGACCCGGCCCGCGACGTACTTGACCAGCGGGGCGTAGTGGAGCACGAGCCGATCGCGCGACGCCTGGTCGGGGCCGTCGGCGAACTGCCGCCACAGCGCCGCGATCCCGGCGTCGACGTCGTAACCGGCCCGCGCTTCCGCGGGCACGGCGGCGTCACCGCGAGTGGTCACTCCGGTGGCGTCGGTCACGTGCGGCCCTGCGGTCATTGCACAGTCGTTCTCGGCATGCGGCTCAGTATCGTCTCCGTGCTCGTGCGGATGCGCGTGCGCCGCCGGGCCCGCTGGTGACGACCCCGGCGAGCCTCCCCGGGCCGCCTCAGGCCCTGGGGTGCGCTCGGTCATGGATCGCTTTCAACCGGTCGACGGTCACATGAGTGTAGAGCTGCGTCGTGGCAAGCGTAGCGTGACCAAGCAGTTCCTGAACGCTCCTGAGATCGGCACCCCCCTCCAGCAGATGCGTCGCGGCCGAATGACGCAGGCCGTGAGGCCCCATGTCGGCCGCTCCGGGCACCGCCGAGACGGCGTCGTGCACCACCCGCCGCACCGCACGCGGGTCGAGGCGTTTCCCCCGTACACCGAGGAAAAGCGCGGGCTCGACGCGCTCACCGGCAGTTTCCGCGACGATCTTCGGCCGCCCCTCGGTGATCCAGTCGTCGAGGGCTTCCGCCGCCGGGACGCCGAACGGCACCACCCGCTCCTTGCCGCCCTTGCCGAGCACCGTCACGACACGACGGGAGAAGTCGGCGCCACCGACGTCCAACCCGCACAACTCGGACACGCGGATGCCGGTGGCGTAGAGCAGCTCGACGATCGCGCGATCACGCAGGGCGACAGGATCGCGCTGGGCCGCGCCGGCCGCCGACGCCCGCATGACCTCACCCGCCTGCCCGGCGCGCAGCACTCCGGGCAGGGTGCGGTGCGCCCGCGGGGCGGCGAGCCGCCCACCCGGGTCGGTGGCGAGGACGCCGGTGCGGTGCGCCCAGGCGGTGAACGTCCGCGCCGAGGCCGCGCGCCGCGCGAGCGTCGTCCGGCTCGCCCCGCCGGTCTGCTGGGCGGCGAGCCACGCCCGCAGCCGGCCGAGGTCCACCTCCGCGAGCCCGCCACCGCCGTCCACGACGAACGCCAGCAGCGCGACCGCATCGCCGACGTACGCCCGGACGGTGTGCACGGACAGCCCCCGCTCCAGCCCGAGGTGCCGTTCGTAGCCGGTGACGGCGGCCTGGACGGGCTCGGGCAGCGCGGCCCGGAGCGCGCGCAGGTCCGGGCGGCGCCCCCGGCCGGAGCGTGATGACGGCGGCATGGCTGTCACGCTGCGCGAACAACCGTCCTCGGTCAAGGATCGCCACGCGGCCCCACCGAACCGGCCGAACACTTTCGCCGATTTCGCCGGGAATTCGTGGCCTTCACGCGCTTTCCCTCCGTCGTCGCCACCCCGCTTCCCCGCGGACGGCGAATCCGTCGATCTCCAGCGCGGGCAGCAACGCCCGCACTTTCCGGAGAGGAAGCCCGGATTCGGCCGCGATTTCGGTGTCCGACCGGTCGGTGCGCGCGGCCAGCGCCTCGTAGGTCCGCAGCGCGTCGGGGCCCAGCCGGTCGGTGGGACGTTTCGGCCGGGCGGCCGGGTCCTCGGCGATGCCGAAGCGGCCCACGGTCTCGAGGACCTCGGCGACCGTCGAGACGAGGGTCGCCCGGGCGTCCCGGATCAGTTCGTGGCAGCCGACGGACATCCCGGACGAGATGGGTCCGGGCACCGCCATCACCACCTTGCCGAGGGCGCCGGCGGTGCTCGCGGTGTTCCGGGCACCGCTGCGGCGCCCGGCCTCGACGACCAGGGTGCCCTCGGTGAGGGCGGCGATGAGCCGGTTGCGGACGAGGAAGCGGTGCCGCGCCGGCGGGGTGCCGGGCGGGTACTCGCTGACGACCGCGCCGCCGTTGCGGACGATCCGGTTCAGCAGCCCGACGTGGCCCGCCGGGTAGCCCGCGTCGACGGCGCAGCCGAGCACCGCGACGGTGATCCCCTCGGCGGCGAGCGCACCGCGGTGGGCGGCACCGTCGATGCCGTAGGCAGCGCCCGAGAACACGGGGACGCCCCGGCCGGCCAGCCCGTACGCCAGCTCGGCGGCGTGGTGTTCACCGTATTCGGTGGCGGCCCGCGCCCCGACGACGGCGACAGCCCGATCGGCGGCGGTGCCGAGCGCGACATCGCCGGAGACCCAGAGTGCCAGCGGAGGCACGGCCTCGGTGACGCCACGCCGGGCCGCGAGATCGAGGGCGAGCAGCGGCCAGGCTGGCCACTCATCGTCCTCGGGAACGACCAGCCGAGCCCCGGCCGCGGCGGCCCGCGCGAAGTCCTGGTCGACGAGGTCGTACTCGCGACGCGCTTCGGTCGCCTTGAGCACCTCGGGCGGGCAGTCGCCTCGGCGCACCCGGGCGGCGGCGTCGATGGGACCGTGGTGGGCCACGAAGGCGATCAGCGCCGGAGCCGGCGGTTCGGCGACTCGCAGCAGGTAGGCGCGCGCTCGATGGACCTCGTCGGGGCTCACGCCGCCACCCGTTCGCGGAAGGCAAGTGCCGAGCCGACCTGGTCTGTTCCAGGGCGTTTCTCACCATCCAGATCCGCCAATGTCCAGGCGATCCGCAGGCACCTATCGGCGCCCCGACCGCTCAACGCTCCGCGTTCCATGGCGCGATCCAGGAGAGTTGTCGCGTCGTTGGCCAACGCGAACTGGCGCCGCAGCGCCGGCCCAGGCACCTCCGAGTTGGACAGCCAGCCGTGCTCACGCCATCGGCGCGCCGCACGTTCACGGGCCTCGAGCACCCGTCCGCGGACGACTTCCGACGATTCCGCTGTCCCGGTGTCATGCGCGCTGATAGCGCTCAACGGCCGTAACCGCACCCGCAGGTCGACACGATCGAGCAACGGTCCCGAGAGCCGGCCGAGGTAGCGACGCCGGGCCGTCGGCGAGCACACGCAGTCGGCATCTTTCGGTGGTGCGCACGCACAGGGATTCGTGGCCAGCACAAGTTGGAATCGTGCGGGGTAGGTGATTGAGCCCTTGACTCGAGCGATACGTACCTCGCCCTCTTCGAGTACGGTCCGCAGCGACTCAAGGCACTGCGCGCCGAACTCGCAGACTTCATCGAGAAACAGCACTCCGCGGTGGGCCCGGCTGATCGCACCAGGCGACGCGATTCCGCTGCCGCCCCCGATCAGGGCTGCGATGGAGATCGAGTAGTGCGGAGCCACGAACGGCGGCACGACGACCAGCGGCGATGACTTGGACAATGAGCCATCGACCGAGTGCACCGCCGTGACCTCCAACGACTCCGCCGGCGACAACTGCGGCAGCAGGCTGGGCAGCCGCTTCGCCAACATCGTCTTGCCGACTCCCGGCGGTCCGGTGAGCAGCAGGTGGTGCCCACCCGCCGCCGCGACCTCAAGGGCCCAACGCGCTTCCGGCTGACCGACGACGTCGGCCAGGTCCGGCACCTGCGGCGGTGTCGTCGGACCGGGTGGTTCCGGACGCGTCAGGTCGGCTTCGCCCTTGAGCCAAGCCACGAGATCGCGCAGATGACATGCACCCACCACGTCGATGCCATCCACAAGTGCCGCCTCGGTCAAAGAGTCCACCGGCACGACGGCGCGCTCGTAACCGGCCGTGCGCGCCGCAAGCAGGCCAGGAAGGATGCCGCGCACTGCGCGGATCCGACCATCCAGAGCGAGCTCGCCCAGCAGCACACTGCCGAGCAGCCGAGTCGCGGGAACCGCGCCTGTTGCCGCGAGGACGGCCGCAGCGATGCCGAGGTCGTACGCCGAACCGACCTTCGGCAAGTTCGCGGGAGACAGGCCTAGCGTCACCTTCCCGTCGGGCCAAGGTTGGCCCGAGTTGCGAACGGCGGACCGGACGCGGTCTTTCGCCTCACGCAGTCCTGCGTCCGGGAGTCCGACGAGCGTGACCCGGCTCAATCCACCCCCCAGGTCGGCTTCGATCTCGATGACTCGGCCATCGATACCCAGTAGTGCCGCCGACCATGCTTTGGCGATGGGCATCAGAACGCCGCCTCGATGTGCTGGACGCGGGGGCGCTTGCCGGGCTCGGCGAGGATCGTCACGACGTCGTAGCGGACCGGGCACCAGCCGATGCGGAACTCGCGCAGCCAGCGTTGGGCGGCCCGGCGCACGCGGCCGGCCTTCTCCTCCGTGACCGTCTCCGATGGCAGGCCGAACTCGGTGCCCGTGCGCGTCTTGACCTCGCAGAACACGACGCGGGTGCGGTCGGTGAGGATCAGGTCGATCTCGCCTTCGCGGCAACGCCAGTTGCGGCCGAGCAAGACGAGGCCGCGGTCCTGCAGGTGCCGGGCGGCGAGGTCTTCGCCCCACTCGCCCAGGTCGCGGCGGTGTCTTGCGAGCTGGTCGGTGCCCGTCATCGTGGTCGCCCCCTCGTCGGTGCGCCGGTCACCGGGGCGGTCCCGGCGATCACGGTGCGTGTGCGTTCGACGATGCCAGCGCGCGAGGCGGCGAAACCAGAGCGAAATCGCCGCTCTGTGGACAACCGGGGGTATGTGGACAACCGGTCCACGGAAAGCGCGGAACGCGCTGAATTGTCGGCCCGCTGTGCTAGGGGCGAAAAAAGATCACGCAAAAGCACCGCGCCGGCTCGTCCAGGACGAACCGGCGCGGGAAAAGACCAGCTCAGCCCGAGAACGGGCCGTCTTCGGGCAACCGGAGGTCCGGCTTGTCGAGCTCTTCGACGTTGACGTCCTTGAACGTGATGACGCGGACGTGCTTGACGAAGCGGGCCGGGCGGTACATGTCCCAGACCCACGCGTCGGACATGCGGACCTCGAAGTACACCTCGCCGCCGCCGTCGCGGACCTGGACGTCGACCGCGTTCGCCAGGTAGAACCGCCGCTCGGTCTCCACCACGTACGAGAACTGGCCGACTATGTCGCGGTACTCGCGGTACAGCGAGAGCTCCATCTCGGTCTCGTACTTCTCGAGATCCTCTGCGCTCATGAAATCCGCGCCCCTCCTCGGGATCGTGCTGCTGCTCCGCCGGCGGAGCGTTCATTGTGACCCACACCCGCGGCCGGGGCATGCAGCGGCAGGCTGAGTTGTGGCTCGAGTGCCTCGTCGAGGACCGCGGCGAGCTCCGCCCCGGCCCCGGCCTCCATGGCCTTTTCCAGCGCCGCGTAGGTCAGCAGGACCGGTCGCGCGGGTCGCACGCCGTGCTTGATGGCCACCGTCGCGACGTTCGTGTACGACCACCGGTGGACGTCGCTGGGGCCGTGTTCGCGCAGCGCCGCCAGGTGCTCGGAAGTGCTGTAGCCCTTGTGTACGTCGAATCCGTAGTGCGGGAGGTCGTCGTGGTGGCCCGCCATGATGCGGTCGCGCGTCACCTTCGCCAGGACCGACGCGGCCGCGATGCACGCCACCGAACGATCGCCCTTGATCACCGCCGTGTTCGGGGCCGTGAGGCCCGGGACCCGGAAGCCGTCGGTGAGGACGTAGCCCGGGGACACGCGCAGCGCCGCCGCGGCGCGCCGCATGCCCTCCAGGTTCATCACCCGGATGCCGTAGCGGTCGACCTCCGCGGTGGGGATGACGATCACGGAGTAGTCGACGGCCCGGGCGAGGACCAGGTCGTAGACCCGGTCGCGCGCCTTGGCCGTCATCAGCTTGGAGTCCGTCAGCTCGGTGAGCTTCGCCGCGTCGCCCTGCTTGAGCACGCAGGCCGCGACCACCAGCGGCCCCGCGCACGCCCCGGCGCCGGCTTCGTCCACACCGGCTACCGGGCCGAGGCCACGGCGGTCGAGCGCGCCCTGCAAACCCCAGAAGAGGTCGCCGCGCACCACGGCCCGCGGCGGCCGGATCGGCTCGGCCGCGGTGAGGGGAACGGGAAGAGTCAAGGCTGGATCACCCGTCTGCCGGCACGGATCGGGGTGGCTAGCGTTTCCGCCCGGCCGCCCGGCGCACTCCGGACTTGAGCTTGCGCCCGACGAAGAGCGCCGGCCAGGCCGCCGCGACGCCGGCCCCGAGCGGGATACCGCTCTGCCAGGCGGGCGCGCCGAGCGCCGCCGGCTGGGCGCCTTCTTGCGGGTTGTGGTCGGTGATCCCGCCCCACCGGCCCGGCGGCAGGACGATGATCCGCGCCTTGCCGATGATGTTGTCCACCGGGACCGCGCCGTTCACGCCGCCGCCACCCTGGAACCGGGAGTCGTCGGAGTTGTTGCGGTTGTCGCCCATGACCCAGACCGTCCCGGCCGGGACCTTGACCGGCTCGAAAGCGCGCTCGTTCTGGTTGGACGCGTCTTCCCAGTGGACGTACGGCTCGTCGAGCCCCTTGCCGTCCACGACGACCCGGCCCTGCGTGTCGCAGCACTGGACCGTCTGGCCGCCGGTCGCGATGACCCGCTTGACGAAGTCGCGCTCGTCCGGCGGGGCGAACCCGACCAGCGAGCCGAGACCACGCAGGCCGCGGACGACGATGTTGCTCGACTCCTGCGGCGGGACCTCGTTGTTGACCCACGCCGGCGGACCCTTGAACACGATCACGTCACCCGGCGAGGGCTCGGTGAAGTCGTAGGTGACCCGGTCGACCAGGATCCGGTCACCGGTGCACCCGGGGCACCCGTGCAGGGTGGCCTCCATCGATCCCGAGGGGATCATGAAGACCTTCGCGAGGAACGTCTGGATCAGGATCGTGAGCACCAGGGCGATCACGAGCAGGATCGGCAGTTCCTTCCAGAACGACCGTTTCTTGGCGGGTTTGGCTCGCCGCCGCCGGGATCCCCCGCGCTCCTCGGAGCGGGACCGCCTGGGCTGGTCCTCCTCGGAGCGATCGGGGTCATCCTCAGGAGCGTTCTGGGACACGGGTTCGGCCACGTCGTCAGGCTACCGGTAACCGGGTTGTGACTCAGTTAGCCGAAGCCGTCTCGCGGTTCTCGCGGCGCTCCTTGATCTTGGCCTTCTTGCCGCGCAGGTCGCGCAGGTAGTACAGCTTCGCGCGCCGCACGTCACCGCGCTTGTGGACCTCGACCTCGGCCACGTTCGGCGAGTGCACCGGGAAGGTGCGCTCCACGCCGACGCCGAAGGAGACCTTGCGAACGGTGAAGGTCTCCCGGATGCCGCCGCCCTGACGGCGGATCACGACGCCCTGGAAGACCTGGTTGCGCTCACGGTTGCCCTCGATGACGCGGACGTGCACCTTGAGCGTGTCGCCCGGGCGGAAGGCCGGGATGTCGGAACGCAGTGACTGCTTGTCCAGCGCGTCCAGGGTGTTCATCGGTGGTCCGTCCTCGTCTTCGTATGGCTTGCGTACACGTCCCCGGGCGCGCAACGACACCGCTGCGGGCGACCCAGGGGGCTGCTGGCGGGCTCGTGGACGAGGAAGTCCACTCACGCCAACCTGTCAAGTATTACAGACCGGGATCCGGCGGAAGCACCGGCCCCCTAGGCCCGCTCGGGGTCCAAGCCCTCCAGGACCCTGAGATCGTGCTTGTCGAGGCTACCTTCCGGCAGCCGCGCCAGGAGATCGGGGCGGCGCCGGGCGGTGCGCTCCAGGGCCTGGTCGCGCCGCCAGCGGTCGATCAGGGCGTGGTTCCCGGACCGCAGCACGTCGGGCACGGACAGCTCCCGCCACACCTCGGGCCGCGTGTAGCTGGGCCCTTCGAGCAGGCCGTCGGAGAACGAGTCCTCCTCGGCCGAGCGGGCGTTGCCGAGCACGCCGGGCAGCAACCGCACGACGGCCTCGACCATGACGAGCACCGCCGCCTCGCCGCCGACCAGGACGTAGTCGCCGATCGACACCTCGTCGACCGGCATCCGGCGGGCGGCGTCGTCGACGACGCGCTGGTCGATACCCTCGTACCGGCCGCAGGCGAACACGAGGTGCTTTTCCGCCGCGTAGGCGTGCGCGAGCTCCTGGGTGAACGGCCGCCCGGCCGGCGTCGGCACGACGAGCCGCGTCTCCGGACGGCAGACGTCGTCCAGCGCCGGGCCCCAGATCTGCGGTTTCATCACCATGCCGGGCCCGCCGCCGTACGGCGCGTCGTCGACCGCGCGGTGCACGTCGTGAGTCCAGTCGCGCAGGTCGTGCACGCCGACCTCGATCAGGCCGCGGTCGATCGCCCGCCCCAGCAGCGCGGCGCGCAGCGGGTCGAGGTATTCGGGGAAGATCGTGACGACGTCGATGCGCATCTCAGGCGTCCAGGAGCCCTTCCGGCGGATCGAGCACGACGCGGCCCCCCGCGATGTCCACCGTGGGGACGATCGCGTGGACGAACGGCACCAGCACCTCGCGGCCCTCGACGTCCAGCTCCAGCAGCTCGCCCGCGGGCGAGTGCACGACTTCGACGACCTTGCCGAGGACTGTCCCGTCGGCCAGCTCGGCCCGGAGGCCGGCCAGCTCGTGGTCGTAGAACTCGTCGGGGTCGCCGGTCGGCGGCAGCGTGTCGGTGTCGGCGAGCAGGAGGGCGCCCCGCAGCGTCTCGGCGACGTCGCGGGTCGGGACCTCCTCGAAACGCACCAGCAGCCGCCCGCTGTGTTCGCGGGCGGCTGCGATGGTGAGGTCCCTTGTGCTGCCGTCACGCAGCCTGGTCGTCACGGCCGCACCGATGCGGAACCGCTCGTCCGGCGAGTCCGTGCGCACGTCCACCGCGAGCTCCCCGCGGATTCCGTGCGCCTTGGCGATGCGACCGACTACGACGTCCATGACTGTTCCGAAACAGACTTCAGCGGTCGGTGTCGACGACGTCCACGCGGACGCCTCGCCCACCGATGCCACCCATGACGGTGCGCAGGGCGGTCGCCGTGCGACCACCCCGGCCGATCACCTTGCCGAGGTCGTCGGGGTGCACGTGCACCTCGAGCGTGCGGCCACGGCGCGTGGTCAGCAGCTCGACCCGGACCTCGTCCGGGTTGTCGACGATCCCGCGCACCAGGTGCTCGAGGGAGTCAGCCAGAAAGCTCACTCGGCCTTCTCACCCTCGGTGGCTTCGGCCTTCTCGGCCTCGGCCTTCTTGGGGGCGGACTTCTTCTTCGGCGTGGTGGCCTCCGAGGAGGGCTCCTCGCCGGCGGCGGCCAGGGCCGCGTTGAACAGGTCCTGCTTCGACGGCTTCGGCTCGGCCACCTTCAGGGTGCCCTCGGCGCCCGGCAGGCCCTTGAACTTCTGCCAGTCGCCGGTGATCTCGAGCAGGCGCTGGACCGGCTCGGTCGGCTGCGCGCCGACACCCAGCCAGTACTGGGCGCGCTCGGAGACGACCTCGATGAGGCTCGGCTCTTCCTTCGGGTGGTACTTGCCGATCGTCTCGATGGCCTTGCCGTCCCGGCGGGTGCGCGCGTCGGCGACGATGATGCGGTAGTACGGCGCACGGATCTTGCCGAGGCGCTGCAGCTTGATCTTGACGGCCACGGGTGTGGGTTCTCCTCGAATCTCTCTGGTGCGGGGCTGGGCGCACGCGGGCCGAGTGGGGACACGGTCGCGGGCACCCGAAGGTCAGGAGCTTTCGCACGGTGAGAGGGTCCGGCGGAAGCAGGCAGTGAACCATTCTGCCAGACGGCGCTCCGCGCCCGGAAAGAGGCCGGGAAAGAGGCTCAGAAAGACGCCACTCCGAGCGCTCCGAGCAGGATCGTCAGCGCCGGCAGGAAGTTGTTCACCTGGTGCGCGACGATACTGCCCGGCAGCCGGCCGGTGACCAGCCGGGCCAGGCCGATCGGCACCGCGATGACCAGCAGCAACGTCGTGCGCAGCGGCTCCAGGTGGCTCGCCGCGAACACCGCCGTGGACAGCATGAAGGCCGCCGCGCCGGCCCAGCGCTCGCTGCGCCACTGCAGCTGTTCGGCAGCGCCCCAGAGCAGGCCTCGGTAGATGATCTCTTCGCAGATCGGGCCGAGCAGCCACAGGTAGACGAACATCACGACGGCCGCCGAGACGGACATCTTCCGGTCCTCCACCAGCGCGCTGATCGCCGACGTCGCGTTGGCGTTGCCGACCAGCTGCGTCCAGAGGTAGGCGCCGAGGGTGGTGAAGACGAGCCCGACGCAGCCGAAGCGGAACCCGGTCTTCACGTCGGCCCAGCGCCACTCCAGCCGCAGGTCGATCACCGGCCCGTTGCCGCGCACGTACGTGATCAGCACCGCGACGCCGGCCGCGATCATCGTCGGCAGCATGGTGCCGAGCAGCACGACCCGGATCGGCAGCGGGCCCGGGCCGGTGTCGCCGACCAGCACGGACACGAACGCGGCCGACGACAGCAGCACGGCCTCGACCAGCAGGAACGCCCCGAAGCCCCACCGGTGCCGCCGCGCGGGCGGCAGGAACGCCGTCGCGGCGGGCTCCTCGGGCTCCGGCATCGGCGCGGCGTCGGGAGCCGGGTCCCGGGGCTGGGAAGTGGTCACGCGTTGCCCTCCGCGATCGTCGGCTCCTGGTCCCGAGCCTAGCCGCCGGAGAGTGATCGCACAGTATCCGTCCGACTACTGTCCACGATCCTCGCAACACCTCAGTGCGCGACGAACAGCAGGACCGCCGGCGGCAGGTTGTTGGCCGCGTGGGCGATCACGCCGGCACTCACCCGGCCGGACAGGTGCCGGGCGAGCCCGATCGCGATGCCCTGCCCGAACAGGGCGATCGTGCGGGTCGGCTCGCCGTGCAGCTGGGCGAACACCAGCGAGGTCACCAGCAGCACCACCCACGGCGGGACCCGGTGGAACGACAGCGCGTTCCACAGCGTGCCGCGGACCAGCAGCTCCTCCGTGATCGGCGCGCCCGCGATGACGATCACGGCGGCGAGCACCAGCCAGACGGTGTCGCCGTCGAAGGTGTCGGCGAGGTCGCTCAGCGGGCTGTCGGAGACGTCGTCGGCGCCGTAGACGGCGATCAGCACCAGGTTGAGGCCGTAGCCGACGACCAGCGCGAGCGCGCCGCAGGCGAGGCCGATCCGGACGTCGCGCCAGGTCGGCTTGAGCCCGAAGTCGGCGCGCAAACCCTCTCCCCAGCGCCACGAACCCGCCGCCGGGCCGAGGCCGAGCAGCAGGTTGGGCACGAACGCCAGGAGCAGCAGCGGGCCGACGTCGTGCAGTTCCAGGGGGTCGAACTCGCCGACGTTGCGGTTGACCGCGGCGGCGATGACGAGGTTGATCAGGTAGTAGCCGGCGATCCCCGCGAAGAACGCCACGAAACACCAGTGCGCCCCCAGCACGCGCCGTGCGCCGTCGTCGTCCGTCACGGCCCCAACGCTAAAGTGCCGTCCCCGCAAGGAAAACAGCGGGGGTCACACGTAGACGACACCGCCGAGCACGATGTGCTCCGGGTGCCGCAGGACGCCCAGGTCCTCGCGGGGATCGCTCGCGTAGACGAGCAGGTCGGCGGGGGCGCCGTCGGCGATGCCGGGGTGACCGAGCCAGTCGCGGGCGGCCCAGGACGCGCTCGCCAGCGCCGCCTCGCGGGTCATGCCCGCGCGGTGCAGGGCCTCGATCTCGTCGACGAGCCGGCCGTGCTCGACCATGCCGCCCGCGTCGCTGCCCGCGAAGACGCGTACGCCCGCTTCGATCGCCGTGGCGACCATCTGGCCGACGCCGGCGTGCAACGCGCGCATGTGCGCCGCGTAGGCCGGGTACTTGCCGGCCTTGTCCGCGATGCCCGGGAAGTTCTCGATGTTGATCAGCGTCGGCACGAGAGCGACATCGTTGCGGGCCAGCTCGGACAGCTGGTCGGCGCTCAGGCCGGTGCCGTGTTCGAGGCAGTCGATGCCCGACGCGATCAGCCCCGGCAGCGCGGCTTCGCCGAACACGTGCGCGGTGACGCGGGCGCCGTGGTCGTGCGCGACCTCGACCGCTTCGGCCAGGACGTCGTCCGGCCAGAGCGGGGCGAGGTCGCCGGCGCCGCGGTCGATCCAGTCGCCGACCAGCTTGACCCAGCCGTCACCGTCGCGAGCCTGCTCGGCGACCGCCTCGGGCAGCTGCGCAGGGTCGTCCAGCTCGATGCCGAGACCCGGGATGTAGCGCTTGGTCAGGGCGAGGTGCCGGCCGGCCCGGATGATGGTCGGCAGGTCGGACCGCCGCTGCAGCGGCCGGACGTCGATCGGCAGGCCGCAGTCGCGGATCAGCAGCGTGCCCGCGGCCCGGTCGGCCAGCGCTTGGGTCGCTGCGTCATGGAGCGACACCGGGCCGCCGACGCCGATGCCGGGGTGGCAGTGCGCGTCGACCAGGCCCGGCACGAGGAAGACGTCCCGGCCGAGCGTCTCGGCGTCCGGCACCGGCTCGAACGAGATCCGGCCGCCGGTGATCCAGAGGTCCCGGGACTCGCCGCCGGGCAGGATCACCCCGGCGGCGTGGAGCGCGGCGCTCAATTGTCCTTGGGGTTCTTCGGCAGCTTGAACTTCGACGGGTCGAAGCCCGGGACGTCGTTCATGCCGCCCAGCTTGGACAGGTCGGGCATCCCGCCGGGCATCTGGCCACCGGGGGGCAGCATCGGCATGCCGCCGGGGAAGCCGCCGCGGACCTTGGGCTGCGTCGGGCCCTTCCCCTTCTTGCCCTTCTTGCCCTTGCGCGTCTTGGAACCGCCGCCCCCGCCGCCGAAGCCGAACCGGCCGGCCATCTGGGCCATCATCTTGCGGGCCTCGAAGAACCGGTTGACCAGGTCGTTGACCTCGCGGACGCTGACGCCCGAGCCGTTGGCGATGCGCAGCCGGCGCGACCCGTTGATCATCTTCGGGTTGTCGCGCTCGGCGGGCGTCATGCCGCGGATGATCGCCTGCAGCTTGTCGAGGTGCTTGTCGTCGACCTGGGCGAGCTGGTCCTTCATCTGACCGGCGCCCGGCAGCATGCCGAGCAGGTTGCCGATCGGGCCCATCTTGCGGACCGCGAGCATCTGCTCGAGGAAGTCCTCGAGGGTGAGCTGGCCGCTCGACAGCTTCGCCGCGGCCTGCTCGGCCTGGTCCTGGTCGAAGGCCTGCTCGGCCTGCTCGATCAGGGTCAGCACGTCGCCCATGCCGAGGATCCGCGACGCCATCCGGTCCGGGTGGAAGGTGTCGAAGTCCTCGAGCTTCTCGCCGTTGGAGGCGAAGAGGATCGGCTGGCCGGTCACCTCGCGGACGCTCAGCGCGGCACCACCGCGGGCGTCGCCGTCAAGCTTCGTGAGCACGACGCCGGTGAAGCCGACACCGTCGCGGAACGCCTCGGCCGTGGTCACGGCGTCCTGGCCGATCATCGCGTCGACGACGAACAGCGTCTCGTCCGGCTGGACGGCGTCGCGGATGTCCGCGGCCTGCTTCATCAGCTCTTCGTCGACACCCAGGCGGCCGGCGGTGTCGACCACGACGACGTCGTGCTGCGCGTGCCTCGCTTCGGCGATGGCGCGGCGGGCGACGTCGACCGGGTCGCCGACGCCGTTGCCCGGCTCGGGGGCGAAGGTGACGACCCCGGCGCGCTCGCCGACGACCTGCAGCTGCGTGACGGCGTTCGGGCGCTGGAGGTCGCAGGCGACCAGCATCGGCGCGTGGCCCTGCTTCTTCAGCCACAGCGCGAGCTTGCCCGCGAGCGTCGTCTTACCGGCACCCTGCAGACCCGCGAGCATGATCACGGTGGGCGGGTTCTTCGCCAGGTTCAGCCGGCGCGTCTCGCCGCCGAGGATGCCGACGAGCTCCTCGTTGACGATCTTGACGACCTGCTGCGCGGGGTTGAGCGCCTGGGAGACCTCGGCGCCCTTCGCCCGCTCCTTGATCCTCGCGATGAAGGTCTTGACCACGCCGAGGGCGACGTCGGCCTCCAGCAGCGCGATGCGGATCTCGCGCGCGGTGGCGTCGATGTCGGCGTCGGACAGCCTGCCCTTGCGCGTGAGCGTCTGCAGGGCGGCGGTGAGCCGATCGGACAGGGTGTCGAACACGGGTGTGCACGCTCCAGCTGGGTCGAGAGTGGCGCGCCGGACGAAGCCGGCCCTCCCGAGGGTAGTCGCTCCGGCTCGCCCCCCTCACGGGTACGCGAAGGTCGCCCGCGCGATCAGTAAACACAGATGTACCAGTTTGCCTGACCACCTGAGGTAAAGGTGGCTTTACCTGGGAATATCCGGTGGCCAGCTCAGTCAGATTCGGTAAACATACGTGTATGACTTCCGCGACCAGACCCCGGCCGTCGCTCACCGAACCGGCCGCCGACACCGACGAGCCGGTCCCCCTCCGGCGGATCGCCGGGCTCTTCGACGCGCACCGCGCGGCCCTCGCCGCACTGTTCGCGCTGATCGTCGTGCAAGCCGGGCTCGGCGTCGTCTCGCCGTTCCTCCTGCGGGAGATCCTCGACGACGCCCTCCCCCACCGGAACACGCTCCTGATCAGCCTGCTCGCGGCGGGGATGATCGTCTGCGCGATCGGCAGCGGCTCCCTCGGCGTCGCCACCACCGGCCTGTCCAACACGATCGGGCAGCGGGTGATGAACGAGCTGCGCGTGTCGGTCTACGGCCACCTGCAGCGGATGTCCCTCGGCTTCTTCACCCGGACGAAGAGCGGCGAAGTGCTCTCGCGGGTGTTCAACGACATCGGCGGCGTCGACAACGTCATCACCACGACCGCCGGCTCGGTGGTGCAGAACGCGACCACGACGATCGCCATCACGGTGGCGCTGATCGTGCTCGACTGGCAGCTCGCGGCGCTGTCGCTGATCGTCGTTCCGCTGTTCCTGCTGTTCACGCTCCGGCTGGGCAAGAAGCGGCGGACGCTGGCCCGCGGCCGGACCCGGCGGATGGCCCGGCTGACGACGATGGTCGAAGAGTCCCTCTCGGTCACCGGCGTGCTGCTCGCCAAGACGATGGGCAACGAACGGGCGATGCGCGAGCGCTTCGGCGCCGAGTCCCGGGAGATCGCGGCGCTGGAACGCGCGGCGGCGCTGGCCGGGCGCTGGCAGATCGCGTCGCGCGGGATGAGCCTGACCGTCATCCCCGCGCTCGTCTACTGGATCGCCGGCCTGGCGCTGGCGGGCGGCGCGTCGCCGATCTCGCTCGGCACGGTCGTGGCGTTCACCAGCATGCTCAACCGGCTGGTCGCGCCGGCCAGCGCGATGCAGACGATCGGGCAGAACGTGGCGACGTCGAAGGCGCTGTTCGGACGCATCTTCGAAGTCCTCGACCTGCCGGTGGAGATCAGCGACAAGCCGGGCGCGGAGATCTTGGAGGTGCGGCGCGGCGACGTGTCGATGCGCGGCGTTTCCTTCCGCTACGACGAATCCGACACAGCGGGCCCGCTGACGCTGAAGGACATCGACCTCGACGTCCCGGCCGGGACCACGACGGCGCTGGTGGGCTCGACCGGTTCAGGCAAGACGACGCTCGCGTACCTGGTGGCGCGGCTGTACGAGGTGAGCTCCGGCTCCGTGCGGATCGACGGCACCGACGTCCGCGACGTGACCCTGGCGTCGCTCGCGGCGGGCGTCGGGATGGTGTCGCAGGAGACGTACCTGTTCCACGACACCGTCCGGGAGAACCTGCGCTTCGCGAAGCCGGACGCGACCGACGAGGAGATCGAGGCTGCGGCGAAGGCGGCGCACATCCACGACACCCTGGCCGGGCTGCCCGAGGGGTACGACACGGTCGTCGGCCAGCGCGGCTACCGGTTCTCCGGCGGCGAGAAGCAGCGGATGGCGATCGCGCGGATCCTGTTGCGCAACCCGCCGGTGCTCATCCTCGACGAGGCGACCAGCGCGCTCGACACCCGCACGGAACGCTCGGTGCAGGCCGAGCTCGACCGGCTCGCCGCGGGCCGCACGACGCTGACGATCGCACACCGGCTGTCCACTGTGGAGCACGCCGACCAGATCGTGGTGCTGCACGAGGGCCGGATCGTGGAACGCGGGACCCACGAAGAGCTGCTGGCGCGCGACGGGCGTTATGCCCGGCTGGTCCGGGGAACCGCTTAACCTGGGGGCATGCAGCCCGAATCCGACGTCGCACCACCGGTCAGCGCGGACCCTGAGCTGGCCGACCTGGCCCACCGGGTGCGCGAGGGCGTCGGACGGCTGAACTGGCGGATGCGCGCGGAGCGGGACCCGAACGGCCCGGGCCCGGCGGTGCTGGCGGTGCTGAGCCGGCTCTACCGGGCGGGCACGCACACACCGACCGAGCTGGCCGAAGCCGAACGGCTGCAGCCGCAGTCGCTGACCCGGATCCTCGCGTGGGTGACCGAACGCGAGCTGGTGACGCGCTCGCCGGACCCCGCGGACGGGCGCCGGTCGCTGGTGAGCATCACGCCGGCGGGGCTGGCGGTGCTGCGCGAGTACAGCGTCCGGCGGGAGCGGTGGCTGGCCGGAGCCATCGAAACGACGTTGTCGCCGACCGAACGGCAGCTGCTGAAACTGGCTTCGGAGCTGATGCTCCGGGTGGCGGACGCCTGAAAGCCGCCGCGGAGACCCCTCGATCCCTCCACGGCGGCTTCCGGGCCACCCCCTCGTTTCGCGCCGCCTCCCCGCGGTGCGACACGGGTTCCGGGAACGGGCCGCTCCTCCGTCGGCCCGCCCCGGAACCCTGGTGCCCGGACGGCTCACCTCCCCAGGGGCCGTCCGGTTCCCTTTCCCCCCTCGCCAGCGATCCGGTATCCGCTGGCAGGAGGAAGTCTGCCGCGCCGGACACCCGGCCAGCAGTGGGAGAACCCTCAATTACCCGTGGGTAGTACTACTCAGGACGTCTTCGTGCGCCCGCGAGACGCGGCTCGCTTCGCCGTCGTACGCGCCTTCGCCGCCCTCGACGCGGCGGCCTTGGCCTTCGTGACGGCCGCGGTGCGCGCGTCCTCGGCTTCGGACGCCGACTCCTGCAGCGCCGCCAGCAGCCGCGTGACGCCCTCCGCCTGCTCCGCGGCCGTCGGCTGGACGACCTCGGCACCGTCGATCTTCGCCTGGACCAACGCCTGGAAGGCCTCGCGGTAACGGTCGGGATAGCGGCCCGGGTCGAACTCGCCGGTCAGCTCCTCGACGAGGTTCACCGCGCGACGCAGCTCGCCCGGCCGGATGTCGACGTCGGCGTGCCGGAACGGGAAGTCGGGCGTGCGAACCTCATCGGGCCACAGCATCGTCTCCAGCACGATCACCTGGTCGCGCACGCGCAGCGCGCCGAGCGTCTCGCGCCGGCGCAGCGCGACCGTGACCAGCGCGATCCGCCCGGACTGCTGCAGAGCCTCGCTGAACAGCACGTACGGCTTCGTGCCCGCCGGCTCCGGCTCGAGGTAGTAGCTCTTCGCGAACCAGATCGGGTCGACGTCGGCCTGCGGCGCGAAGCCGCGGATGGCGATCGTGCGGCCGGGCATCGGCAGGGACGCGAGTTCGTGGTCCGACAGCAGCACGACGTCGCCGCCGGGCACGACGTACCCGCGGACCATCTCCTCGGGCGGCACCTCGGCGCCGTCGACCTCGCACACCCGCTTGACCCGGATCCGGCCGCCGTCGGCCTCGTGCACCTGGTGCAGCGGGATCTCGCGGTCTTCGGTGGCGCTGTACGCCTTCACCGGAATGGCGTAACTGCCGAACCCGATCGTGCCCATCCACATCGCGCGCATGCGAGCCACCTCCGCAGCTCTCAGGCTAGACACGCGCCCGCGCGCCCCGACAGCTACAAACGGGTGTCAGGGGCGACGGATTCGCTCACACATTCGAACGACGGCGTGACCTCGCCAAGAGCTTCGGCCGTGCAGCGGGCCGCGATGGCCGCCTCGCGGAACACCTCGGCGACGACCTCGACGTCCAGGGGCGGGGCCGCGGCGAGCGCGTGCGCACCGCCGCCTTCGACGCGGGCGGCGAGGCCGGCAAGCGCGTGGGAGATGGCTTCCTGGCTCGCGATCAGGTGCGCGACGACGTCGGTGAGCTCGGCGGTCGTGGCGCCCGGGCCGCCGCAACGCAGGCCGGCGGCGAGCTCCTCGGCGCAGGAGCGCAGGTGGGTGGCGACGACCGTCGGCGGCAGCGTCAGGTCCTGCATCACTCACCCCCTCCGGCGGTCAGATCAGCCATCGTGCCACCGCACAGCCCGTCATCGGAGGCGACACACCGCGGCATGCTTATTTGACCGAGCGTTCTCGATATAGGTAGGGTTTCGATCATGTCCCGGGTCAAGGAGTTCGACGTCGACGAAGCGTGCGACGCCGCGCTCGCGCTCTTCCGGCGCCAGGGCTACGAAGCGACGTCGGTCAGCGACCTCGTCACGCACCTCGGCGTCGCGAAGGCGAGCCTGTACGCGACCTTCGGCACGAAGCACGACTTCTACGTGACGGCGTTGAAGCGCTACGCCGAGCGGACCGACACCCGGGTCGTGTCCGAACTGTCGAAACCGGGCTCGGGCGTGGCCGCGGTACGGCGGCTCTTCGAGGGCTATGTCGCGGACATCCTGGGCGAAGACGGGCCCGTCGGCTGCTTCGTCGTCAACGCGGCGATCGAGCTCCTCCCCCGCGATCCGGCGGTCGCGCGGATCGTGGAGCGCAGCTGGGACACCCTCGAAGTCGCCCTGACGATGGCGCTCGAACGCGCCAGGACCCAGGACGAACTCCCCGGCGGCAGCGACCCGGCGACGCTGGCGCGTTTCCTGCTCACCGTGCTTCAAGGGCTTCGCGTCCTGGGCAAGGGGACGGACGCGGCGAGCCGGCTCGACGCGGCCGTCTCCCAGGCGATGCGCATCCTCATTCGAGACTGATCAGACCAGAAAGAAGGCAGCCATGGGGGCACGGTTCGCAGGCAAGGTCGTCCTGGTGACGGGCGGCGGCTCCGGCATCGGGCTGGCGACGGCCAAGGCGTTCGCGGCGGAAGGCGCGACGGTCGTGGTCGCGGGGCGGGACGAGCAACGGCTCGCGTCCGCGGTGCAGGAGATCGGCGACGCGGCGAGCGGGGTGACGGTGGACGTCACCGACTCGGCGGACGTGGCGCGGATGGTCTCCACGGTCGTCGAGCGGCACGGCGGGCTGGACGTCGCGGTCAACAACGCGGGCATCCTCGGGTCGCCGGCCCCGGTGGCGGACCTCGACGAGGACGGCTTCGGCGCGGTGATCGGCACGAACCTCACCGGCACCTGGCTGTGCCTGAAGCACGAGGTCGCGCACATGCGGGCGCACGGCGGTGGCGCGATCGTCACGATCGCGTCGAACATCGGCGCGCACGGCCGGCTGCCGAACATGGCGGCCTACGCGGCGTCGAAGGCCGCGGTGAGCGCGCTGACCCGCACGGCTGCGCGCGACCACATCGCCGACGGCGTCCGCATCAACGCGGTCAGCCCGGGGGCGACCGCCACGGACATGTCACTGCGCCCCGGCGAGACGGACGCGGACCGCGCCGCGCGGCTGAAGGACGCGATCCCGCTGGGCCGGGTGGGGGCCACCGCCGAGGTGGCCGCCGCGGTGCTGTGGCTGGCTTCGGACGAAGCGGCCTTCACCGTGGGGCACGACCTGGTGGTCGACGGCGGCGCGACCGCCTGAGCGGCCCCACCCGGGCCTGCGGGTTCTGGGGCCGGAGCTCCTCCGGCGGGTGTTCACGACTCACGGTTGCGCATGGTGACGTTTCCCCTCTCCTGCTGGACGGACGGGTGTTCGGCGTGGTCAGGACTCGCGGTTGCGCACGGGGCACTCCTCTCCCGCGAAGCGGCAGGTGGCTTTGGGTTCACGACTCGCGATTGCGCACAGCGCACTCCTCTCGCGCGAAGCGGCAGGCAGGCGTCGGTTCAGGACTCGCGATTGCGCACGGCACATCTCCCTTCCGGACGTAGCGGCAGGCGGGCTTGAGCTCACGACTCGCGATTGCGCACAGCGCTCTCCTCTCACGCGAAGCGGCAGGCAAGCGTCGGTTCAGGACTCGCGATTGCGCACGGCACGTCTCCTCTCGGGCGTTCCAGCGGGGCTTCGGCGGCTCAGGATTCGCGGTTGCGCATGACGGCCTCCCTCCGGCGTCGGCGTCGGCAACGGTCGGGGCGTCAGGACTCGCGGTTGCGCACGGCGACCTCCCTTCACTGCTCCGAACGTGTGGCAATCGTCGATCAGGGTCGCCCGATGTGGTGAAGTGGACGCGGATCGTCGGATCACCCAGGGGAGTTGCACCGCCTTGAGTATGGACGGCGCCCGTCCGGCCGAACCCCGCGTGGGGCGGATCCGTGGGGCGCTTTTCCCTGCTCACTGGACCCTTTGGCGCCAGCGCGGGTCGCTCGTCTTCTACTGCTTCCTCGTCGAGTCCGTCGCGCTCGTGGCGACCGTGTGGACCGCCTCCGACGTACCCGTCCACGACTGGGATCTCGTCGTCTTCGGCGTCCTCGCCGTCCTCGGCGTACTGCAGGCGGAGCTCGGCCGGCAGATCGAGCGCGTCCGGCGGCTGGTGTCCGACACCCCGCACATCAACCTGACGTCGGTCTGGACGTTCGCCGGCGTGCTGCTCCTGCCGCCCGCGCTCGTGACGGCCCTGGTCGCCGTCCTCTACCTGCACCTGGCGACGCGCAGCCTCGCGCGGATGAAGCGCGTCCCGCCGTTCCGGACCACGCTGAACGCGACCCTGGTCGTCATCACCTGCTATTCGGCCGAGTTCGTGCTCGCCCGGCTCGGCGTCGGCGACATGTACGCGGCCCTGACGTCGGGCTGGCGCGGCGTCACGGCCATCTCGCTGGCCGCGCTGACGTACTTCCTGGTCTCGGCGATCACGATCGTCCCGGCGCTGACGATCACCAAGCGGACGATCAAGGCGTTCTTCGGCGGTCTCGGCGACAACCTCCTCGAGGTCGCGACGCTCTGCCTGGGCCTGCTCACGGCGTTGACGCTGGCGACCCTGCCCGCGCTCGCCGTCGCGATCGTGCCGCCGCTGCTCGTGCTGCACCGCGCGGTGCTGATCAAGCAGCTGGAGATCGCCGCGACGACCGACGAGAAGACCGGCCTGTTCAACACGACCGGGTGGCATTTGCTCGCTTCCCGCGAACTGGCCCGCGCCCAGCGCAGCTCGCGGAGCACGTTCGGCGTGCTGATGATCGACCTGGACTACTTCAAGCTGATCAACGACCAGCACGGTCACCTGGCGGGTGACACGGTGCTGCGCGCGGTCGCGTCGACGATCAAGAGTGCGGTCCGCGACTACGACTCGGTCGGCCGCTTCGGCGGCGAGGAGTTCGTGGTCCTGCTGCCGGACATCGGCCCGGCGGCGGTGCTCGCGGTGGCCGAGCGCATCCGGTCGGCGATCGAGTCGCTGAAGGTGGAGTACGAGGACGGCAGCCACGTCCGCGTGATCGGCGCCCTGTCGGCGTCGATCGGCGTCGCGACGTACCCGGACGGCGGCACGGCCGTCGAGCGCCTGCTGCAGGCCGCGGACAAGGCCCTCTACCGGGCCAAGGACGCGGGCCGCAACCGCGTCGTAGACGGCACCGCCACCGCCTGACCCACCCCTTTTCCCGACCCTGACCAGGCGACTTGCCGGTTTTGCTCGGCTGAGCTAAATTTTGCTCATGCGAGCAAGAACGTTCACGGAGTCCGGCCGGCGAGCCCAGATCGTGCGGGCGGCGATCGAGGTGATCGCCGAGGACGGCTACGCCAAGGCGTCGTTCAGCCGGATCGCGAAGCACGCCGGCCTGTCCAGCACCGGCATGATCAGCTACCACTTCAAGGGCAAGGACGACCTGCTCGCGGCCTGCGTCACCGAAATCGAAGAGATCACCGGAGCCTTCATGGGGCCCCGCATCGACGCCGCCGTGGGGCACGTCGCCCAGCTGCGGGCCTACGTCGAGTCGAACGTCGAGCTCGTCGGCGAGCACCCCAACGAAGTGCGCGCGCTGATCGACCTCGTGAAGAACGCCGGCTCGCAGAGCGTGGGCGTCAACGGGCGGCTCGCGCTGTTCGAAGAGCACTTCCGCACCGGGCAGGCGGCGGGCGCGTTCGGCCCGCTCGACGCCCGGACCACGGCGCTCGCCTTCACCTCCGGCCTCGACGCCGTCGTCGCCACGGCGGCCGCGGCCGGGCTGGCGCCCGCCGAGCTCACGCGCATCGGCCGTGAGCTCGCCGACCTCTACGTGCGGGCGACCGCACCCGAATCCAGTGGGGAACCCGCATGATGATCGAAGAGAAGACCGAACCCGACGCCGGCCTGCGCCGGCTGATCCGCGCGAACGTGCTGACCGTCGTGTTCGAAGTGGTCGTGCCGATGGCGCTGTTCTACGGCCTGCGCGCGGCGGGCGTGAGCCAGTGGTGGGCCTTGATGGCCGGCGTCCTGGTGGCCGCGCCGTACGTGGTGTGGACGATCGTGCGCACCCGCAAGGTCGACCTGGTCGCCCTGGTCACGCTCAGCGTCCTGGTGCTGTCGGTGGTGCTGGGCCTGCTCTCGGACGACCCGCGCACGCTGGTGATCCGCGAAGGGTGGACAGCGGCGCTGGGTGGCGTGTTCGGCGCGTGGATGCTGGTCTCGGTGTTCGTCGGCCGGCCGGCGCAGCTGACGCTGGGCCGCACGATCGCCGAGGTCAAGCGCGGCGCCGAAGGGGCGGACGCCTGGGCGGGCCGCTGGGACACCGACGCCCGGTTCCGCCGCGGCCTGCGGATCAACACGGCCGTCTGGGGCGCGGTGCTGCTGGCCGGGGCGGTGCTGCACATCGTGCTCGTCTACACGCTGCCGATCGACCTCATCGCGCTGGTCACCAACGTGACGTGGTTCGGCGCGCTGGCCGTCCTGATCGGCTGGCACCTCTGGTACCTCAAGAAGGAGAACCTCGATGCCTGACGTCCTGGTGGCGGGCGCCGGGCCCACCGGCCTGCTGACCGCGTTCGAACTGGAACGCGCCGGGCTCGACGTGCTGGTCCTGGAACGGGACGCCCGGCCCACGACGCAGTCGAAGGCCCTCGGCCTGCAGCCCCGGTCGGCCGAGGTGCTGGCCGACCGCGGCCTGCTCACCGCGATCGAGCCGTACGTGCAGGCGAAGCTGCCCGCCGGGCACTTCTCGGGCCTCCCGATCGACTACACCGACCTGCCGACGCGCTTCCCGTACCAGCTCGGCGTGGAACAGGTCCACGTCGCGGCGGCGATCGAGGCGCGGCTGCGCACCCCGGTGCTGCGCGACGCGGCCGTCACCGCCGTCTCGCAGGACGACGAGGGCGTCACCGTCACGGCGGGAGGACGTACTCACCGCGCCCGGTGGCTCGTCGCCGCCGACGGCGGGCACAGCACGGTGCGCACACTCCTGGGCGCCGCGTTCCCCGGCACGCCGGCGCGGATCTCCCTGGTCGTCGCGGACGTCACGCTGACGGCCAAGCCCGCCGGCCTGGCGGACGACTGGCAGCTGCCGTCTTCGGGATCGGGCTACCTGCTGCCGCTGTCCGGCGGTCGCTTCCGCACGATCGTCTTCGGCGAGGAGCAGCAGCGGCTCGGCCGCGACGAGCCGGTGACGCTCCCGGAACTGCAGCGGGCCCTGACCGCCGCGCACGGACCGGGCATCGAGGTGGGCGAAGTGCGGTGGGCGTCGCGCTTCGGCGACGCGGCCCGGCAGCTGGAGCGCTACCGCCACGGCCGGGTGCTGTTCGCCGGCGACGCCGCGCACGTCCACCTGCCGGTCGGCGGCCAGGGGCTGAACCTGGGTCTGCAGGACGCGGTGAACCTCGGCTGGAAGCTGGCCGCGACGGTCCGCGGCACCGCACCGGACGGCTTGCTCGACAGCTACCACGACGAACGCCACCCGATCGCGGCCCGCGTGCTGGTCAGCACCCGCGCCCAGGCGGTGCTCGGCGTGCCGGACCCGGACGCGGCGGCCGTGCGGGAGGTCGTCACGGGACTGCTGACTGTCCCCGAAGCACGCCGCGCCCTCGCCTCGGAGCTGTCGGGACTCGGGGTGACCTATCCCGGGGTCAGCGGTCGCGCCGAGGTTCCGGCCGCACCCGACGGCCGCGCGGTGCTGATCGGTGCGGCGCTTCCCGCGGGCTGGGCCGACCGGGTCGAGACGCGGCCCGGCGCCCAGCCGCGGCTCGTCCGGCCGGACGGCTACGTGGTGTGGTCCGGTGGCCCGGGCCTGGAGGAGGCGCTGCTGCGGTGGTTCGGACGGCCCGAGGCAGGCCGGCCCGCTCACGAGCTGGCGGCGTCCGACCGCGGCGCAATCTAGCGGTCGCCGAAAGCCGTGAATGTCGCATTGAGGGACTTGAAGTCCCTCAATGCGACATTCACGGCCCGGAAGCGCTTACGAAGCGGCGGCCAGGATCGCCTGCTCCACCTCGCGCCGCCAGCCCGGCTCGATGCGGCCGCCGCGGGGCGTCACCGCGAACGAGTCCACCACTGCCCCGCCGAGGGTCGACACCTTCGCCCAGCGGACCTCCGCGTCGCAGCGGCGCAGGGCGCCCGCGACCCGGAACAGCAGGCCGATCCGGTCGGCGGCGCGCAGTTCGAGGACCACCGTGTCGGGGCCGCTCGTCTCGTCGTCGAACCAGAGGACCTTCGGCGCGACGGGGGCCGCGCCCGGCGAGCCGTAGTCGCGTTCCTTCGCCGCCAGGCGCTGGGTCAGCGGGAGGGTGCCGGCGACCGCGCGGGCGAACTGCTCGCGCAGCAGTGTCGCGTCCGGCAAGGAGCCGAACTTCGGCGACGCCGTGAAGACGCCGGCCCGGCCGCCGTCGTGACCCCGCAGGACCGCCGAGTGCACTTCCAGCGAGTTCAGCGCCAGCACGCCCGCCGCCGGCGCCAGCAGCTCCGCGCGGGCCGGCACGGCCAGCAGCACCGTGACGACCTTGCCATGAGCGCTGATCCGGATTTCGCCGGTGCCCGAAGCCACGGCCTGGGCGACGAGCTCGCGCTGGTCGCCGTCCATCGGTTCGGGCGCGGTGAAGCCCTTGCCGCGCAGCACTTCTTCGCAGCCCGTGACGAGCTCGGCGAGCAGCCGCGCCTTCCAGTCGGTCCAGACGCCGGGGCCGGTGGCCAGCGAGTCGGCCTGGGTGAGCGCGTGCAGCAGCTCGACCAGGACGAGGTCGCTGTCCAAGGTCTTCACCACGCGCCCGACCGTCTCCGGCTCGCTGATGTCGCGGCGCGTCGCGGTGTGTGGCAGCAGGAGGTGGTGGCGGACCATCGCCGACACCGTCGCCGCGTCCGCCGGGCTCAGCCCCAGCCGCGTGGCGACCTGGAGGGAGATCTTCGCGCCCAGCTCCGAGTGGTCGGCGTCGCGGCCCTTGCCGATGTCGTGCAGGAGCGCGCCGATCAGCAGCAGGTCCGGCCGCGACACCGTGGTGGTCAGCTTGGCGGCCTCGACGCAGGTGCGCACGAGGTGCCGGTCGACCGTCCACTGGTGCACCGGCGAGCGCGGCGGCAGGTCGCGGACCGCGCCCCACTCGGGGAACAGCCGGGCCCACAGGCCGGTCCGGTCCAGCGACTCGACGGCGTCGACCAGGCCCTCCCCCGCGCCCAGCAGCTCGACCAGGGCGTTCAACGCATCAGGCGGCCACGGCGCCCGCAGCTCCGGCGCCGATTCCGCCAGTGCCTTGAGCGTGCCGAGCGCGATGGGCTTGCCCGTGCGCGCCGACGCCGCGGCGACCCGCAGCAGGAGCGCCGGGTCCTTCGCCGGGACGGCGTCGCGGGCCAGCGCGACCTCGTTCCCGTGCAGCACCACGCCTTCCGCCAGCGGAGTGCGCGACGGCCGCCGTCCGAACCGCGGTTTCGGCGGTTCCACAGTGGACCGGAGCGCGACGTCCAGCGCGTACGCGATCGTGCGGCCCGCGCCGGAAAGCTTGCGGGCCAACGTGAAGCGGTCGCCGAACCCGAGTTCGGCGGCCACCAGCTCGGCCTCCGGCGCGGACAGGATGTCGCGTTCGCGCCGGATCTCCCGCCGCAGCTCGGTGCGGACGTCGAGCAGGAGCCCCTTGGCTTCCAGGAGCTCTTCGCCGGGCCGCGCGGTGAGCTGCGCCGCGGCCAGGGCTTCCAGGACGGCGAAGT
Source organism: Amycolatopsis sp. NPDC028719 (assembly GCF_055565395.1). Taxonomy (NCBI): domain Bacteria; kingdom Bacillati; phylum Actinomycetota; class Actinomycetes; order Pseudonocardiales; family Pseudonocardiaceae; genus Amycolatopsis; species Amycolatopsis sp. NPDC028719. Next base: position 138,418 of record NZ_JBVHUL010000011.1, on the reverse strand, counting down.
CCCGCAGCCCGCCCCGCCCGTGCTTGAGGTCGGGTTCGGCGGACTGCGCGATCTCGCCGCTGCGGGACCAGCGTTGCCGGACCGACGCCGTCATGTCCGGGATCTGCTTGCGCGCGGTGCGGCGCCACTGGTCGCGCGCCGCGGACACCAGGCGGCCGGTCAGCTCGGCGTCCCCGGAAAGGTGCCGGGCGTCGAGCAGGCCCATCGCCGTGCGAAGGTCCTCCGAAGCGACCTTCAGTGCTTCGCCGGGCGTGCGGACCGAGTGGTCCAGCCCGACTTTCGCGTCCCACAAGGGATACCAGAGCGCGTCCGCGATCTCGCCGACCTTGCTGTTGCCGTTGTGCACCAGCACCAGGTCGAGATCGGAGAACGGCACCAGCTCCCGGCGGCCGAGCCCGCCCACGGCGACCAGCGCGACACCCGGTTCCGCGGTGTCGACGCCGGCCGCCGAGGCTCCCCTGCCCAGCCAGAACTCGTAGAGGTCGACCAGGGCCGCCCGCAGTGCGGACGCCCCCAGCCTCCCGTGCCTGCCCTCGAGCAATCGCTCGGTGGCCTTGACCAGTTCGCCCCCGTCGGCCATCCCCGTCGCCTATAGAGCGTCCGTGCCGCGCTCGCCGGTCCGTACCCGGATGACGGTCTCCACCGGCGTCACCCACACCTTGCCGTCGCCGATCTTGCCGGTGTGCGCGGCCGTGGTGATGGCCTCGAGGACCTTCTCCACGTTGGTGTCGTCGGTGACGACCTCGATCTTCAGCTTGGCCACGAAGTCCACCGAGTACTCGGCGCCGCGGTAGACCTCGGTGTGGCCCTTCTGCCGGCCGTAGCCTTGGACCTCACTGACCGTCATGCCCAGCACGCCCAGCTGCTCCAGCGCGGAGCGGACGTCGTCCAGCGTGAACGGCTTGACAATCGCCGTGATGAGCTTCATGCCTTGGTCTCCTCGAGTTTCGCGGCGGGGGAAGACTTGACCGGGATGATGGACGGAGCGCCACCGCCGGACAACCCGGTGAAGTCATACGCGCTCTCCGCGTGCTGAGCTTCGTCGATGCCGCTGACCTCGTCCTCGGTGCTGACGCGGAAACCGCCCGCCTTCTTGATCGCGAACCCGATGATGAAGGACAGGACGAAGGAGTACGCGAGCACCGCGCCCGCGGCCAGCGCCTGCCGGCCCAGCTGGGTGAACCCGCCGCCGTAGAACAGGCCGTCGGCGCCGAGCGCGTTGACGCTCGTGGTGCCGAAGAAGCCGATCAGCAGCGTGCCGACGATGCCGCCGACCAGGTGGACGCCCACGACGTCGAGCGAGTCGTCGAAGCCGAACTTGAACTTGAGCGAGATGGCGAGCGCGCAGAGGACGCCGGCGATCAGGCCGATCGCAATGGCCCCGAGCGGGCTCACGAAACCACACGCCGGAGTGATGGCGACCAGGCCGGCGACCGCGCCGGACGCCGCGCCGAGGGTGGTCGGCTTGCCGAACTTGAGCTGCTCCACGATCAGCCAGCCGAGCACGGCGGCGGCGGTGGCGACGGTCGTGTTGGTGAACGCGACGGCGGCGAGGTCGTTGGCGGCCAGCGCCGAACCGGCGTTGAAGCCGTACCAGCCGAACCACAGCAGGCTGGCACCGAGCAGGACGAACGGCACGTTGTGCGGGCGGCCGGTGTCCTTCGGCCAGCCCTTGCGCTTGCCGAGCACGATCGCCAGGGCGAGGCCCGCGGCACCGGCGTTGATGTGGACCGCGGTGCCACCGGCGAAGTCGAGTGCCTTGAGGTTGTTGGCGATCCAGCCGCCGACCGAGTTCTCGCCGATGAAGCCGTTGAAGGAGAACACCCAGTGCGCGACCGGGAAGTACACGACCGTCACCCAGATGACGACGAACAGCGTCCAGCCCCAGAACTTCGCGCGGTCGGCGATGGCGCCGGAGATCAGCGCGGGCGTGATGATGGCGAACATCAGCTGGAACATGACGAACGCGAGCACCGGCAGCGCGTCAGTACCGGGCCACGCGACGGCGGGCGCCGAGTCGGTCGCGGCGACCGCGAAGCCGGCGAGCTTCCCGAAGGTGTTCTCCAAGCCGGCGAAGTGGAAGTTGCCGAGCAAGCCGCCGAAAGCGTCGTCGCCGAAGGACATCGAGAAGCCGTAGAGGGCCCAGAGCACCCCCACCACGGCCAGCGCGATGAAGTTCATCATCAGCATGTTCAGGACGCTCTTCGCGCGGACCATGCCGCCGTAGAAGAAGGCCAATCCTGGGGTCATGAGCATGACCAGCGCGGCGCTGGCCAGTACCCATGCGGTGTCTCCTGCGTTCAGCACATCGTCCTCCCGTGCCCTGGGTGTCCTGCGAAGGCAGTTTTGGCTCGCGGTGTTTCACGGGGCGGCGCGAGAGGTTTCGCCCGCGTGAACTGTCCGTGCCCGGTTGTTACGGCCAGGTTTCCCGGGACGTGTCCTGGAGTGTCTGGTTGCGTAACGTCGTGGTCGAATAGCCCCATGACGTCTGGTGACCACGGGAATGACTCACTGCCACCCCTGGTCGTGGAAGCATTGCGCTGTTCGGTGTGCGGTACGCCGCTGGAGGCCGTGGATCGCACGCTGCGTTGCGAGAACCGCCACTCGTTCGATCTAGCCCGCCAGGGTTACGTGAACCTGTTGCACGCGCGAATCCCGGCCGGGACGGCGGACACGGCACCGATGGTCGCGGCCCGCGCGGACTTCCTGGCGTCGGAGGCGTACCGGTCGCTCGCGGACGAGCTGGCCCGCGTGTGCGCGGAGGCGGACGGTCTCGTGATCGACGCGGGCGCCGGAACGGGCTACTACCTGGCGCACGTCCTGGAGGCGGCTCCCGCGGCTTGGGGTCTCGCGCTGGACGTTTCCGCGGTGGCGTTGCGACGCGCGGCTCGCGCCCACCCGCGCCTGGGCGCGGCGGTGTGGAACCTGTGGGAGCCGTGGCCGGTGGGCGACGAGGTGGCCTCGGCGGTGCTGAACGTCTTCGCGCCGCGCAACGGGCCGGAGTTCCACCGCGTCCTGCGGCCCGGCGGGCTGCTGACGGTGGCGTCTCCGGCCCCAGACCACCTCCATGAGCTGGGCGACCTGGTGCTGTCGGTGGACGACCGCAAGGAGGAGCGCCTGGACGGCACGCTCGGCGAGTACTTCGCCCGCACCGGCCGCACGGAGGTCCGCCGGACGGCGCAGCTGACCCCGCGCCAGATCCGCCAGGCGGTGGAGATGGGCCCGACTGCCTTCCACCTCGACCGCGGCGACCGACGTGCCCGCCTGGACGCGCTGGCCGAGCCCCAGGCGGTGACGGTGTCGTTCACGGTCTCCACGTACCGGCGGCTCTGAGGACGTTCTGGAAGGCTGGGTGACGTGAAGCCCGACTGGACCGCGTCCGCGACGCTGCTCGCGGACGCGGAGTGGGTACGCGCCCGCATCGGCGGCGCGGCCAAGCTCTACGGCTGCGCCCGGCCGGAGGTGCTCGGCACGATCTGGTGGTACTCCCTGTCCTCGGTGCTCGTGGCCCCGGCTCTGGAGAGCCTGGTCGCCGCGACGGAGGGCGGGGCGAGCCCAGTACCGGCCGACCATGCGCAGCACTCGGCGAGCGACCCGATGGCACACCCGGTACCACCCGGCGGACCGGCAGCCGGCGGGTCTCCGCGGCCGGCGCTGGCCGACCCGTCGCTCGACGCCATGGAGATCGACCTCCTCGCCGACGGACGGTTCCTCGGCGCCCGCTCCACCCGTCCTCTCGCCGGCGGGCTGCCCGAACTGGGTGCCGCGTTCGGCGAGGCTCTGGGGGCTGCCATCGCCACGATCGCCGCCGTCACCGGCGCCCGTGCGCGCGCCCTCGGCGCCATCGCCACGGACTCGATCGGCAACCGGCTGCTGTGGACACCCGACCCGGAGCGCGCGATGGCCCTGGCCGAACCGCTCGTGGCCGCGATCGGCTTGGACCTGCCTAAGCCGCGTTTCGTGCGCCCCGGCCGGACGCCGGCTGTCCGCCGTGCCTCCTGCTGCCTGATCTATGAGGTCGGCAACCCGAAGTGCGTGAGTTGCCCGCGCCAGACGCCCGCCGAGCGCGAGGCGCGGCTTCGCGCCGCCCTGGGCTGAGCACGTCAGTCGAGGACGGCCAGCTCCAGCCCGCGCAGCCGCTCCGGGTCGGCGATGACCTCGATGCCGGTGATCCGGTCGCCGTCCACCTGGAACGCCAGGACGACCGACAGCCGCCCCTCGCGCCCCCACAGCAGCCCCGGCGAGCCGTCGACGAGGGCCAGCTCGCTGGCGCGAGACCGCTCGGCCGCCAGCACCGCGCCCTTGCGCACGTTCTCGACGCCGCGCAGCACGACCGGCGCCGGGCTCGGGCCGACGAACCGGTCCGCGTGCAGCACCACGTCCGGATCGAGGAGCGCGAGCAGCGCTTCGAAGTCGCCACCCCGCGACGCGGCCAGGAACGCCTCGACGACCTTGCGCCGCCGCGGCAGGCCCGCGTCCGCCGCGGTACCGCCCTTGACCCGCCGCCGGGCCCGGCTCGCGAGCTGCCGGGCCGCCGCCGGAGTCTTGCCGATCATCGGCGCGATCTCGTCGAACGGCACCGCGAACATGTCGTGCAGCACGAACGCGACCCGCTCGGCGGGCGCCAGCGCGTCGAGCACCACCAGCAGCGCCAGCCCGACAGTGTCGGCCAGCTCCGCCTCCTGCTCGGGGTCCCGCCGCTCCTCGCTCTGTTCGGGCCGGCCGTCCAGAGGCTCCTCGCGGTGGTTGCGACGCGTCCGCAGCATGGACAGGCACACCCGCGCGACGACGGTCGTCAGCCACGCGCCGACGTTCTCGACCTCACCCGTGTCGGTGCGGTCGAACCGCAGCCAAGCCTCCTGGAGAGCGTCGTCGGCCTCGCTCGCCGAACCGAGCATCCGGTAGGCGACCGCCCGCAGCCGCGGCCGCTCCTGCTCGAACCGCTCGGTCAGCGTGTCCACCGTGCCCGTCTCCTTCGCGCCGCAGTCGTAGCAGTAGACCCCGCGACGGCGGCCGATGTGACGAGAACACTGGGACGCACGGAGTGATCTGAGCCATTCCGGCATTCCGGCATTCCGGACGGCGTCGGAGCCGCGCCCGCTCAACTACCCGTGTACCGCCCTCCTCGGCTCGTACCACGTCTCGCCCACCGGCTCCCCCGCCATGTTCCAGCTCCACGAAATCCGCGGGGTGATCCGGGAGTACAGCCCCGGCCCGACCAAGCCGGTCCGTTCCACGGGCTCGTCCGCGTCGCCGTACACCCGGATCGCCCGCGCGACGAACGGGTGCAGCGACACCAGGTCGTCCACCACGACCGCGACCTTCCGGCGGCCGGCGGCGACGTTCCGGAACTTGCGGGTCGCCGCCACCGCCGCGCCGACGCCGCCGACCCAGAAGTGTTCGCCGTCGAACTCGAACGCCAGCGGGACGACGTCCGGCTGCTCCCCTGCGCCGAGCGTGGCGACGCGGGCGAGCGGCTGCGAACGCAGGTAGTCGATCTCTTCGGCGGTGAAGCTCATCAGCGCTCCTTCGTGATCCGGATCCACCTCCTACACGAACTCGGGGCACCCGGATCGACAGGTCAGAGCACGCAGAACTCGTTGCCCTCCGGATCCGCCATCACGACGTGGTCAGGGCGGCCGTCCAGCTCGTCCTCGTACAGCACCGTCGCGCCCGCCGCGGTGAGCCGGGCGACCGCTTCGACGACCCGCTCCCACCGCGTGTGCCAGGGGACCTCACGCCCGCCGCCGGCCTGGATGTCCAGGTGCAGACGGTTCTTCGCGACCTTCCCCTCGGGCACCTTGAGGAAGCTCAGGTTCGGCAGTATCCCTTCCGGATCGCTCAGGTACGCGCCGTCGTCCCACTCCGCCTCGGGCACGCCTTGCTGGGCGAACCACGCTTCCCAGCTGGCGAACCCGGCGGGTGGCGGCCGTTCGATGTAGCCGAGGGCCACCGCCCAGAACCTCGCCAGCGCGCGGGGTTCCGCGCAGTCCATCGTCAGGCTCCACCGCACCGTCACGGTCGAAGCGTAGCCGCGAGAAGGGCCACCGCACCCTTCGCGACGGCGATTCCCCGCCCAGCGACGTGGCTTTCGTTCAATGGCGCGGCCGGGTCCGACACCATGACGCTGGTGACCAGCGAGCGGCCGTCCGCGGTGCGCGCCAGGTAGTTCAAGGTCAGCACGCCCGGTTCGCTGCCGCCCTTGAACCAGACCTCCGGGAACTTCGTCCGGTCGAGTCCCAAGCCACCGTCGTTCAGCGCCAGCGCGTGCCCGATCTCCGGCTGGTTCTCCTTCTGCAGCCCGGAGAACGCGCGGCAGACGTCGTCCGGTGAACCGAACCACTCGATGTCGTCGATCTTCTCGGGCGACTGCCAGCCCTGGAGGCCGGTGAGCGGAAGGCGTTCCAGCCCGGCGACCGCCGCGGGACGCGCCCAGCGCGGCAGCGCCAGGTAGGCGTCCGCGCGAGCCGGGTACCGCGTGGCTTTGAGCTCGAACAACGCCTTCGTAGTCAGGAACGGGACGTTCGCCGACGGCCGCTGGTTGCCGAACGCGGCCACCTGCCGCTGCACGGCGTCCCGGCCGAGCCGGTGGATCAGGTGGTCGGTCGCGGTGTTGTCGCTGATCGAGATCATCTTGTCGGCGTACTCGGACAGCGGGAGCCGCGTGCCGGCCGGCTCGTTCTGCAGCACCCCCGACGGCAGGCTCTTCCAGTCGTCGCGGATCGCCAGCTGCTCGCTCCAGGACGCTTTGTGCTGGGCGACCGCCTTGCCGAGCGCACCGAGGACATAAAGCTTGAAGGCCGAGCCCAGCGGCCGCTGCACGTCGGCGTGCACGCCGTGCACGCTTCGGCAACGCCCGTCCGGAAGGATCTCCGACGCGCCGAACGACACGCGCGCACCGAGCGCCGCGAGCTGCGCGTCGACCTCCGGCCAGGACGCCGGGACCGGGTCGTCCGGGCTCGCCCTGAGCCCGTCGATCAGGCCGGCCTGGTCCACGTGCAGGTCGAGCAAGTAGTCGTCGGCGGTTCCGTGGACCGCGGCCTCCACGTGGTCCGGAGCCTCGGCGACGATCCGTTTCAGCTCGAGTGGACCTAGCTGCGCGAGTGCGCCGTTGACGCCCGCCGTGCCGCCCACGGCGGTCAGCAGGACCTGGGCGACGTGCTCACGCACCTCGGCGTCGGACACCGGGACGCGCGCGGTCGCGTCGACCACCCACTCGAGCTGGTGCGTCGCGGTGGGTATCTCGGCGGCCTGGGCGGCCGGAGCCACCAGCGGCGCCAGGACCGCGAGCACGCCCGCTATCGCTTTCTTCATTTCTCCCCCTGTGCTTCCATCGTTTCCCCCTTGGTCTCGGCTACTGGTCGGGCGGCCGGATCCACAACCCGGCCACTCGGCCGTCTTCGCGGTAGGTCACCTGCACCGTCCGCTCGCCGGCCTCGAAGGCCAGCGGCATGTGGACGACCGTGTAGTCGCCCGTGGACCGCGCATACGGTTCCCCCATCCCCTCGTAACTTCCGACCGTTCCGGCCACCTGGGCCCAGGCGAGCCGCAGCTCGTCCTCGCCCACCGCCGCCTGCATCCGGTCGTCGAAGTCGCGCCGTACCTCGTGCCACTGGCAGCCGACGAGCTCCGCCACGAGTCCCTCGGCGCGGTGGATCGCGTCCGGCGGCTTGAGCTCCGTCATGGACGTTCCCGTCGCCGGGTCGACCGGCCGGCCGAACCGCTGGAAGGCGGCCTGCCGGCTGGTGCCCAGCAGGTCGCCGAGCTCCTGCCACGTGTGCCCGGCTGCCCTCGCCGCGTCCACGGTGTCCCGCAGCGCCGCTTCGGCCTCACGGACCTTCCGCAACGCCTCACCGACCGCGGCCAACGGCCCTCCCGGCACAACGTCAAGAGTGGATTGACGTGGCCGGGTTGTCAAGTCATTCTTTACGTGCGCTCGCTGTCGACGGGCAGCACTCCGACAAGTGGCGTCGCAGTACTGGCGGTTTCGCCCAGCTCCGCGCCGAGGTGGCAACGGCTTGCCACACGCAGCACATTTCATACTTTCGAGTGTAGCGCACGGAATTCTAAATCGTGCTAAGCTCGGCAGCACGAAATGGTCCCGCCCAGCACCTGAGAGGCGTGGTCATCCGAAGGGGAGGACGGTTACGGTGAGAACCGATGAGTGAACGCACCTGGGGCTTCCGGACCCGAGCACTGCACGCGGGTGGAACCCCCGATCCGGCGACCGGCGCGCGGGCCGTGCCGATCTACCAGACCACGAGCTTCGTCTTCGAGGACGCCGCCGATGCGGCGAACCTCTTCGCGCTGCAGAAGTACGGCAACGTCTACAGCCGCATCGGGAATCCGACCGTGGCCGCGTTCGAAGAGCGGATCGCGAGCCTCGAAGGCGCCATCGGCGGCGTCGCCACCGCGAGCGGGCAGGCCGCGGAGTTCCTGACCTTCAGCGCACTCACCGAGGCGGGCGACCACATCGTGTCGGCGAGCGGCCTCTACGGCGGCACGGTCACCCAGCTCACCGGCACGCTCCGGCGGTTCGGCGTGGAGACGACGTTCGTCAGCGGCGGCATCGACGACTACGCGGCCGCGATCACCGACCGGACCCGGCTGCTCTACACCGAGGTGATCGGCAATCCCGGCGGCGGCATCGCCGACCTCGCGGCGCTGGCGGACCTCGCGCACGCCCACGACATCCCGCTGGTGGTGGACGCGACGCTGGCGACCCCGTACCTGTGCCGGCCGATCGAGCACGGCGCCGACATCGTGCTGCATTCGGCGACGAAGTTCCTCGGCGGTCACGGGACGACGCTCGGCGGGGTCGTCGTCGAGTCCGGGAAGTTCGACTGGGGCAACGGGAAGTTCCCGCGGATGACCGAGACCGTCGAGAGCTACGGCGGCCTGAGGTACTGGGAGAACTTCGGCGAGTACGCGTTCTGCACGCGCCTGCGAGCCGAGCAGCTGCGGGACATCGGCGCGGTCCTCTCGCCCCACTCGGCTTTCCTGCTGTTGCAAGGGGTCGAGACGCTCCCGCAACGGATGGACGCGCACGTGGCCAACGCCCGGGCGGTCGCCGAGTACCTCGAAGCGGACCCACGGGTGGCCTGGGTTTCGTACGCCGGGCTGCCCTCACACCAGCACCACGACCTGGCGAAGAAGTACCTGCCCGCCGGGCCGGGCGCGGTGTTCTCGTTCGGCATCGACGGCGGCCGGGCGGCGGGCGAGAAGTTCGTCGAATCGGTGGAGCTGCTGTCCCACCTGGCGAACGTCGGGGACGCGCGGACGCTCGTGATCCACCCGGCGTCGACCACGCACGCCCAGCTGTCGGAGGATCAGCTCGCGGCGGCGGGCGTCGGTCCCGACCTGATCCGGCTGTCGGTCGGCCTGGAAGACGTCGACGACATCCTCTGGGATCTCGACCAGGCTTTGGGCAAGGCGGTGGCCGGATGACGTACGCGGTGGGAGCCGTCGAGCGGCGGGCGATCCTCAACCGGACGAAGTCGGTGACGCTGGTGGGCGCGTCCGCCAACCCGGCGCGGCCCAGCTACTTCGTCGCGACGTACCTGCTCTCGTCGACGCGCTACGAGGTCAACTTCGTCAACCCGCGGCTGGACACGCTGTTCGGGAAACCGGTGTACGCCTCGCTCAAGGACGTACCGGGTGAACCGGACCTCGTCAGCGTGTTCCGCAAGCACGACGATCTGCCTCAGGTGGCCGAAGACGTGATCGACGCCGGCGCGCGGACGCTGTGGCTGCAACTCGGGCTGTGGCACGAGCCGGTGGCCGACCGGGCGCGAGCGGCCGGACTGGACGTCGTCATGAACCGGTGCGTGAAGATCGAACACGCGCGCTTCGCCGGCGGGCTCCACCTGGCCGGGTTCAACACCGGCGTGATCAGCTCCCGGAGGCAGTCGGCACCCTAGGGAAGAGAACGCGCGTTCCCACTGTTGCCCGGGGTATGACCGAGAACCTGGGGATCACCTTGTCCGGTGGTCCGACCGCGCTCCTGGAACTGGGCGGCGTCCGGCTGCTCACCGACCCGACCTTCGACGCGCCCGGCGATCACTCGATCGGCAACCGCGTGCTGATCAAGACCGAGGACTCCGTGCTGACCGAAGACGCGGTCGGCGTGGTGGACGCTGTCCTGCTGTCCCACGACCAGCATCCCGACAACCTGGACGACCGCGGCCGTGCCTACCTGGGGACGGTGCCGCTGACGCTGATCACGCCCAGCGGAGCCGAGCGGCTGGGTGGGACCGCGCGGGGACTGAAGCCGTGGGAGGAGACGCAGGTCGGACCGCTGACGGTCACCGCCGTCCCGGCGCTGCACGGGCCGGAGGGCGCCGAGACGACGACCGGCGAGGTCACCGGGTTCGTGCTGAGCGGCGACGGTCTGCCGACGGTGTACGTCAGCGGGGACAACGCGTCGGTCGAACTGGTGCGGGAGGTCGCGCCGCGGTTCCGTGTCGACATCGCGGTGCTGTTTGCCGGCGCCGCCCGGACGGCGCTCTTCGACGGCGCTCCCCTGACACTGACCAGCGCGAACGCCGCCGAAGCGGCCAAGGTGCTCGGCGCGGCGAAGGTGGTGCCGCTGCACTTCCGCGGCTGGCAGCACTTCAGCGAAGGGCCGGACGCGCTGCGGAAGGAGTTCGAGGCAGCCGGTCTCACCGACCGGCTGGTGCTGCTCGAACCCGGCGAGCGCGCGGAGATCTGACGCCGACGGAGTCATCAGGAGGTGACGCGAACTGGATCAGCGGGAAGTCAACGCAGTCGAGACGTGAGAGGACCCGAGCCGGGACTGCTGGAAGGGCCGCCGGTGCCGGCGGCCGGCCGCAGAAAGCGCGGCTTTCCTCCGGGCGTGGGTTGACGCCGGCCGGACCACGGGCACGGCACGGCACGGGCACGGGCACGGGCACGGGCACGGGCACGGGCACGGGCACGGGCACGGGCACGGGCACGGGCACGGGCACGGAGGTCGTAGTCCGGCGACGTCTCGCTCGGTCGCGCCGCCGTTCGCCGATGCGTCGTCCCTGGGTGCGCAGTCGGCTGACTCGCGCCCGTGAGAGGCTGGTGGCATGGCCAAGCCGACCCCGCTGCAGTTCCGGAACATCCTCGTCGCCGTGCTGGCGGCGGCGGCCTTCGTCTGGAGCGTCGTGGCCGGGCTCGAGTGGTGGGTCAGCGCGATCATCGGCTGCGCCTGCGTCCTGTCGCTGGCCTCCGCCTACCTCAACCGGCCGAACGCGGGCTGACCGCGAGCCGCCGGCGAGGGCAGCCGGCGACTCGCGAAACGAACCTCACCGCGTCTTGGCGAAGCGCGCCTTCACGTTGGTCCGGCCCGCTTCGGTGAGCCGGCCGTAGAGGCGCAGCCTGGCCAGTCCGCCGTCCGGGTAGATGTCCAGGCGGGCCTCCGTCACCTCCGGGCCGTCCTTCAGCGCGAACCGATGGCGGGTGTCCGGCTGCAGTCGGGTCTTCGGCAACAGCGGGACCCACTCGCCGTACGTGTCGCGGCCGCTGACCGACGCCCAGCCCGGGGCGTTGCCCTTGAGGTTGCTCGTATCCAGCTCGGCGAACCGGACGATGCCCGCGCCCGCCAGGCGCAGCGTCAGCCAGTCGTTGCCGTCGTCGCGACGGCGGGCCGTCTCCCAGCCCTCGGCCTGGTGCGCCGCCAGACCGGGTGAGAGCACGTTGTTCGGCGACGAATAGAACTTGTTGCTGCAGCCGATGACCAGGGCGCCGTTCTCCAGGGCCGCCAGGTCGAGCGCGTCCAGGTCCAGCAGCTCCGGGTCCGGGATCGGGGCGCCGTGCACACGCAGGCGCGCCACCCCGCCGTCCGGGTGCTGTGTCAGGCGCACGTGCGTGTACCGGCGCGAACCGTTGATCGCGTAGAAGTTCTCCGTGTGGCCGGCCGCCGGGGCGTGGTCGACCAGGGTGTCCCAGTCCGCCGACGCCAGCTCCGCCGCCGAGGGGTAACCCGGGACCGACGCCGCCTCGACCGAGACGAACGGCGGGTAGTTGCCCTTGAAGAACGCCGTGTCGACGATGACGCCCGTGACCGTGCCGGCCAGGCCGAGCCTGACCACGGCCTGGTCGTCGCCCGGTTCGCGGTGGCGGCGGGTCTCCCAGCCGTCGTACACCTGACCCTTCGGGCCGAACGTCTCGGCGCGGTGCGCCGGCGTCCACGGGTTGACCAGGTTCTCCTTCTCGGCGAACAGCTCGTCGGTCGCCCACATCACCGTCCCGCCGAAGCGGCGTGACGCGAGGTCGGGCAGTTCCGTCCACTCAGGACGGACAGGGTCGTCGGACAAGGCGGCCTCCATTTCAGCAGTTCCCCCGGGTCAGCAACGCGCCGCGGGGCTCGTCGCCGGTGATTTCGGTGCCCCGCAACCAGGTCGAGCGCACGACCCCGGCGAGCGGCCGCCGGTCGTAGGCGCTGACGGGGTTGCGGTGCTTCAGCTTCGCGACGTCGACCACGAACGCCTCTTCCGGCGCGAACACGCAGAAGTCGGCGTCGTAGCCCACCGCGAGGTGCCCCTTGCGGCGCATCCCGGCCTGCGCGGCCGGACGTTCGGCCATCCAGCGGACGACGTCGGTGAGCGCGAACCCGCGTTGCCGCGCCTGCGTCCAGATCGCCGGCAAGCCCAGCTGCAAGCTGGAGATCCCGCCCCAGGCAAGTCCGAAATCGCCGCTGTCGAAGCGTTTCAGCTCCGGCGTGCACGGCGAATGGTCGCTGACGACGGTGTCGATCACGCCATCGGCGAGCCCCTGCCAGAGCAGCTCGCGGTTGGCCGCCTCCCGGATCGGCGGGCAGCACTTGAACTGCGTCGCGCCGTCGCGGATTTCTTCGGCGATGAAGCTGAGGTAGTGCGGGCAGGTCTCCGCCGTCAGCGCCACGCCGTCGCGACGCGCCGCGGCGACCAGTGGCAGGGCCTCCGCCGAAGACAGGTGGAGGATGTGCGCGCGGGCGTCGTTGCGGCGGGCCGCCTCGATGACGTGCGTGATCGCGAGGTTCTCCGCCGCGCGCGGCCGGGACCGCAGGAAGTCGACATAGCGACCACCGTGCGGCTCGGGGGCTTCGTCGATCTCGTGCGCGTCCTCGGCGTGGACGATCATCAGCGCGTCGAAGGAACTCAGCTCCCGCAACGCTTCGTCGAGTCCCGCCGAATCCAGCGGGGGGAACTCGTCGACGCCCGAGTGCAGCAGGAAACACTTGAAACCGAACACCCCGGCATCGTGCAGAGCGCGCAGGTCGCCGACGTTGCCGGGGATCGCGCCGCCCCAGAAGCCGACGTCGACGTGCACCCGGCCGGTCGCCGCCTTGCGCTTGACCTCCAGGGCCGCGACGTCGACCGTCGGGGGCAGGCTGTTGAGCGGCATGTCCACGATCGTGGTCACGCCGCCCGCGGCGGCCGCCCGGGTCGCCGTCTCGAAGCCCTCCCACTCCGCGCGGCCGGGATCGTTGACGTGGACGTGCGTGTCGACGAGTCCCGGCAGCAGCACGACGTCGTCGCCGAGGTCGAGCACGCGGTCGCCGGACAGGGAAGCCCCGCCGGGTTCGACCGCGACGATCCGGCCGCCGTCGACACCGACGGTCGCCGGAACTTCGCCCTCGGCCGTGACGGCTCGGGCCGCGCGCACCACAAGATCCATCCGAAAACCCTTCTCCGGGAGGATTGAACCACCGCCGATTTCACAGTACGGAAAGGCGGTTTCGCACAACGACAGTAACCACGGCTCGCGCCGCTCGTCAACGACGGACGTGGCACGTTACGGTCATCCTGTGCGGCTTGAAGCGGAGTTCACGAGCGAACCGTTCCACGGCGAGGGTTCGCCGCCCGAGCACGCCGTCGCCGCGCGCGACGCCGCCGCGGAAGCCGGGCTGGACACCGACTTCGGGCCGTTCGGCACCCTCGCCCGGGGCGAGGCGAAGGAGCTGTTCGACGCGCTTCCGGTGATCGCGCAGGCAGCACTCGACGCGGGTGCGACCCAGGTGACGCTGCAAGTGCGCCGGGTCGAGCCGGGAGGCGCCGAAGCGGGCGAAAAGCCCGCGGCCGGCCCGGCCGTAGGACTGAACGACGCGCTGGCCCGGCTGATCGCCGATGTCGAGCGGGAACTCGGCGCCAAGCTGGGCGAACTCGACCGGCCCGGCAAGCAGCGCGCCGTCCGGCTGCTGCGCGAACGCGGGGCCTTCGGCCTGCGGAAATCCGTCTCGTCGGTGGCCGACGCGCTGGGAGTCACGCGGTTCACCGTCTACAACTACCTCAATCGGGAAGCCGACTGACCAGGCCTTTCAACAAAATGTTGACGGGACTCCGGCGCCGACGTACGGTCAGCGGGACGCCACTCACGAGGAGTTCCCCGTGCCGCTCACCCTCACCACCTTCAACGCCGCCGACGCCGATGACGTCCGTCCGGCGCTGACCGCCTGTCTCGCCGTCCCCCGCTGGGTGGACGCGATTCTCGAACACCGGCCCTACGCAAGCCGGGACGCGCTGATCGCCGCCACCAAGCTGCCGTTGAGCAGCGACGAGATCCGGCAGGCCATGGCCGCCCACCCCCGGATCGGGGAAAAGCCGAAACAGCGAGGTACCGAGGGCGACTGGTCGCGGAACGAACAGTCCGGTGTGGACAACGCCGGTGCGTTCGCCGCCGCGAATGCCGAGTACGAAGCCAAGTTCGGGCACGTGTACCTGGTTTGCGCCAGCGGGCGCAGTGGCGAAGAACTGCTGAAGACACTGCGGGAAAGGCTGGACAACGACCCCGCGACCGAACTGGCCGTCGCCGGCCGGGAACTGCTGAAGATCGCCGAACTCCGACTCGCGAAAGCGGTGACCGCGTGAGCCTCGTGACCACCCACGTCCTCGACACGGCGACCGGGCGCCCGGCGAAGGGGATCGCCGTCCGGTTCGAGACCGCCGAGGGGAAGCCGATCGCCGACGGGCGCACCGACGACGACGGCCGGATCCGTGACCTCGGCCCCGAAACCCTGGACCCCGGCGCCTACCGCCTGGTCTTCGACACCGGCGCCTACCTGGGTCCGGACGCCTTCTTCCCGGAGGTGGCGCTCACCTTCCGGATCGCCGACGGCACCGCGCACCACCACGTGCCGCTCCTGCTCAGCCCGTTCGCCTATTCGACCTATCGAGGGAGCTGAACCGTGGCCATCACCCTGGGCCCCAACCAGTACGGCAAGGCGGAGGTCCGCCTGGTGACGGTGCGCCGCGACGGCCCCGTGCACCACCTGAAGGACCTCACCGTGTCGACGTCGCTGCGCGGCGAGCTCGCCGCGACGCACCTCACCGGCGACAACGCGGGCGTGCTTGCGACCGACACGCAGAAGAACACCGTGTACGCCTTCGCGAAGGAGGCGCCGGTCGGCGAGATCGAGGACTTCGCCCTGCGCTTGGCGCGGCACTTCACCGGCACGCAGGGGAACATCACCGGCGCGCGGATCAAGGTCGACGAGCACGGCTGGGAACGGATCGCCGTCGGCGGCGAGCCGCACGACCACGCGTTCAGCCGCTCCGGCGACGAGCGCCGCACCACGGCCGTGACGATCCGGGACGGCCGCGCGTGGGTCGTGTCCGGCATCGACGGCCTGACCCTGCTGAAGTCGACGGGGTCGGAGTTCCACGGTTTCCCGCGCGACCAGTACACGACTCTCGCCGAGACCGACGACCGGATCCTGGCGACGGCTGTCACGGCGAAGTGGCGATACCAGGGCGAGGGCATCGACTGGGCCGGGAGCCACCGCGAGATCCGGCGGCTGATGCTCGAGACGTTCGCGACGAAGCACAGCCTTTCGCTGCAGCAGACGCTGTACGCGATGGGTTCGGCGGTGCTGGAGGCGCGGCCGGAGGTGGCCGAGGTGCGGCTGTCCCTGCCGAACAAGCACCACTTCCTGGTGGACCTGAGCCCGTTCGGGCTGAAGAACGACAACGAGGTGTTCTACGCGGCGGACCGCCCGTACGGGCTGATCGAGGGCACGATCCTGCGCGACGACGCCGAGGACCCGGGCCCGGCCTGGGACATCCACTGAGAGCGACCCCCGCGCAGCCCCCGCCCTCTCCGGGGGTCCGGCCCCGCATCCAGTGTATCGGGGGTGGCCGACGAAACCCGCGAAAAGCCGTCGTCGACGTCGGCTTGTCCACATCACCGTGGGGGTGTGGACAAGCCGGACTCGGTAGAACGCTCTAGCAAGCGCGTATCCTCGGGACCGTGGCAGGGACCAAGGAACGCATCATGGCCGCCGGCGCGGAACTGTTTCGGCGCAACGGCTACAGCGGTACCGGGCTGAAACAGATCGTCGCCGAGGCGAACGCTCCCTTCGGGTCGCTCTACCACTTCTTCCCCGGGGGCAAGGAGCAGCTCGGCCAGGAGGTCATCCGGACCTCCGGGCTCGCCTACATCCAGCTCTTCGACCTCTTCATCGCGCCCGCGCCCGATCTCGTCAGTGGGGTCGAGGCCTTCTTCGCCGCCGGGATCGCGACGCTCGAAGCCACCGACTACGTCGAAGGCTGCCCGATCGCCACCGTTGCCCTGGAGGTCGCCGCCACCAATGAGCCGCTGCGGCAGGCCACCGCCGAGGTCTTCACCGCCTGGATCGACGCCGGTACCGAAAGGTTCGCCCAGTTCGGCATCAGCACCGAAGCCGCGCGGACCTTGACCATCACCGCCGTCAACAACCTCGAAGGCGCCTTCGTCCTCTGCCGCGCGCTGCGGGACACCGAGGCCATGGCCGTCGCGGGTGCCGCGACCGTCGACGTCGCCCGGCGACTGCTTCAAGAAACGACGCAACTTTAGTCGGGAATCCAACAAGAATACTCAACATGGCGCTTGACCACGCAGTATCGGACATCGAAACTACCCAGTGCTGATCGAAAAGTGGTCTAGTCCTCCTGCCTCAACATCGTCGTTCGGTTGGAGCCGCCATGCGCCGAGTCCTCGCCGTCCTCGCCACCGCCGTAGCCGCTGCCGCCCTCCTCAGCCCTTCTGCCGACGCCCTGGAGAACGGGCTCGCGAGAACCCCGCCGATGGGCTGGAACACGTGGAACACCTTCGAGTGCGACATCAACGAGACGCTGGTCAAGCAGACCACCGACCTCATGGTCAGCTCCGGGATGCGCGACCGCGGCTACACCTACGTCAACCTCGACGACTGCTGGATGACGCGCACCCGCGACGCCGGCGGCCACCTCGTCGCCGACCCCGCGAAGTTCCCCAGCGGCCTCAAGGCCCTCGGTGACTACATCCACGCGCGCGGGATGAAGTTCGGGATCTACGAGAGTGCCGGCAGCGAAACCTGCCAGCACTACCCCGGCAGCCTCGGCCACGAGCAGACCGACGCGAACAGCTTCGCGAGCTGGGGCGTCGACTACCTCAAGTACGACAACTGCGGCAGCCCCGGCGGCGAAACCCAGCAGGACTACGTGCGCCGCTACTCCGCCATGCGTGACGCGCTGAAGGCCACCGGCCGCCCGATCGCCTACAGCATCTGCGAATGGGGCAACTTTTCGCCGTCCACCTGGGCGCCGGACGTCGGCAACCTGTGGCGCACCACCGGAGACATCACCAACAACTGGGGCAGCATCGACTCGATCTACCGCCAGAACGTCGGCCTCGCGTCCGCCGCGAAACCCGGCGCCTGGAACGACCCCGACATGCTCGAGGTCGGCGACGGCATGGACTTCCAGGAGGACCGCGCCCACTTCACGCTCTGGGCCGCCATGGCCGCGCCCCTGATCGCCGGCGCCGACCTCCGCTCCGCCAGCATCGCCACCTTCTCGACCTACCTCAACGCCGACGTCATCGCCATCGACCAGGACCCGCTCGGCAAGCAGGCCACGCGCATAGCGACCGGGAACGGCCTGGACGTCCTGGCGAAGCCGCTCCAGGGCGGGGACGTCGCCGTCGTGCTGTTCAACGAGAACAGCACCACGAAAACCGTCTCCACGACGGCCGCCGCGGCCGGGCTGCCCGCCGCGGCGAACTACCGGCTGACCAACCTGTGGTCGAAGGAGCTGTCCACGAGCACCGGCACGATCAGCGCGAACGTCCCGTCGCACAGCACGGTCGTCTACCGCGTGAAGGCCAACGCGAGCGGCAGCAGCATCGACACCGCCCACCCGCTGCAGAGCGCGTCGTCGGCACGCTGCATCGACATCAACGGCAACGTCACCACGCCCAGCACCAAGGTCGACATCTGGGACTGCGACGGCGGGCCGAACCAGTCCTGGACGTTCACCGGCGCCGGTGAGCTCAAGGCCGGCGGCCTCTGCCTCGACGCCGACGACGGCGGCACCGCGGCCGGGACCAAGCTCATCGCCTGGACCTGCCACGGCGGCGCGAACCAGAAGTTCAAGCTGAACCCCGACGGCTCGATCACCGGCACGCAGTCGGGCCTGTGCGTCGACGTCACCGGCGGCGACAAGCCCGCCGGCAACGTCAACGGCGTCCAGCTCGAGCTCTGGGGCTGCAACGACGACGCCAACCAGAACTGGCAGCTCAAGTAGCTCAAGTACCCGTGAGGTGCTCCGGCCGCACCGGGACGCGCGTGAGCGCGAGCCCGGTCGCGGCGCGGATCGCCGCCACGATCGCCGGGGTCGACGAGATCGTCGGCGGCTCCCCCACCCCGCGCAGGCCGTACGGCGCGTGCGGGTCCGGGCGCTCCAGGACGTCGATGCTCATCGGCGGCATGTCCAGGACCGTCGGGATCAGGTAGTCGGTGAAGGAGGGGTTCCGGATCTTCCCCCCGGAAGTCTGGATCTCCTCCATCACCGCGAGCCCGAGCCCCTGCGCCGAACCGCCCTGGATCTGGCCCAGCACGGCTTGCGGGTTCAGCGCCTTGCCGACGTCCTGGGCGCAGTCCAGCGCGACCACCTTGACCAGGCCCAGCTCCGTGTCGACGTCGACGACCGCCCGGTGCGCGGCGAACGCGTACTGCACGTGCGCGCTCCCCTGCCCGGTCTCGGGATCCAGCGCGGACGTCGGCCGGTGCCGCCATTCCACCGTCTCGTCGTAGACGTCGTCGCCGAGGACGTCCACCAGGTCGGCGAGCACCTGGCCGTCGGCCGCGACGAGCTTGCCGCCGACCACGCGCACCTTCGCGCCGAACCGCGAAAGCAGCCGCGACCGCACCGCCACGCAGGCGGCTTGGACGGCGCCGCCGGTGACGTAGGTCTGGCGCGACGCCGACGTCGAGCCGCCGTTGCCGATCGAGGTGTCCATCGGCAGGACCGTCACCTGCTCGACGCCCAGCTCGGTCCGGACGATCTGCTGCATGATCGTCACCAAGCCTTGGCCGACCTCGCAGGCCGCGGTGTGCACCGTCGCCGCCGGCTCGCCGCCGACGAGCTGCAGGCGCACGCGGGCCGTCGAGTAGTCGTCGAAGCCCTCGGAGAAGCAGACGTTCTTGATCCCGACGGCGTACCCGACCCCGCGGACGACGCCTTCGCCGTGGGTCGTGTTCGAGACCCCGCCCGGCATGTGCCGCAGGTCGAACGGCCGTTCCGGGGGCATCGGCTTGTCCCGGACCAGTCCCAGCAGCTCCGCGACGGGCGCGGCGGAGTCGACGACCTGGCCGGTCGGCATCAGGTCGCCCTCGCTCATCGCGTTGCGGACGCGGATCTCGACCGGGTCCAGGCCGCAGGCGGCCGCGAGCTTGTCCATCTGCGACTCGTAGCCGAAGGCCGCCTGTACCGCACCGAACCCGCGCATCGCGCCGCACGGCGGGTTGTTCGTGTAGGTGCCCCAGCAGTCGACCGACACGCTGTCCACTGTGTACGGTCCGACGCCGAGCGTGGCGGCGTTCGCGACCACCGCGCCCGTCGAGGACGCGTACGCGCCGCCGTCGAGGTACAGGCGCGTACGCACGTAGACGAGACGGCCGTCGCGAGTGGCGCCGTGCTCGTAGTACATCTTCGCCGGGTGGCGGTGGACGTGGCCGTAGAAGGACTCTTCACGGTTGTAGACCATCTTCACCGGCTTGCCGGTGTGCAGCGCCAGCAGGCACGCGTGGACCTGCATCGACAGGTCCTCACGGCCGCCGAACGCCCCGCCGACGCCGCCGAGGGTCAGCCGCACCTTCTCGGTCGGCAGGCCCAGTGCGGCCACGATCTGCTGCTGGTCGACGTGCAGCCACTGCGTCGCGACGTACAGGTCGACGCCGCCTTCGGTGTCCGGCACGGCGAGGCCGGACTCCGGCCCGAGGAACGCCTGGTCCTGCATGCCGACCTCGTAGACGCCCGAGACGACGACGTCGGCGGCCGGGTCCTGCGGCCCACGGCGGATCTTCACGTGCCGCACGACGTTCCCACCGGAGTGCAGCGACGGACCTTCGCCCGCGACAGCCGCTTCGGAGTCCGTCACCGGGGAAAGCTCTTCGTAGGTGACGGCGATCCGCTTCATCGCGCGACGCGCGGTCTCCGGGTGGTCGGCGGCGACCAACGCGACCGGTTCGCCCTGGTAGCGCACGACGTCGGAGGCGAGCACCGGCTGGTCGGAGTGCTCCAGGCCGTAGCGGTTGACGCCGGGGACGTCCTCGTGGGTGAGCACCGCGTAGACGCCGGGCACGGTCAGGGCGTCGGTGATGTCGATCGCCGTGATCCGCGCGTACGGGTGCGGGCTGCGCAGGGTCACGCCCCACACCATGTCCTCGTGCCACAGGTCCGAGGAGTACGCGAACTCGCCGCGGACCTTCACGATGCCGTCGGGGCGCTGCGGCGAGGTACCGACGCCGTCGACCGTCGGCGCGCTGACGGTGGTGGTCATCGGCCCTCCCGCAACCGGGCGCTCGCGGCCGCCAGCTCGGACGCGATCTCCGACTCGTCCGCCTCGCGCAGCGTGCCGTCCTCGACGACGGCCTTCCCGCCGACGAACAGCCGGCGCACCGGCGGCGTGGCGCCCAGCACCAGCGCCGCGACCGGGTCGGCGATCCCGGCGTGGTTCAGGCCGGTCAGGTCCCAGACGGCGAGGTCGGCGAGCTTCCCGGGTTCGATCGACCCCAGGTCGTCCGCGCGGCCCAGGCAGCGGGCGCCGCCCATGGTGCCCATCCACAGCGCCTCGCGCGTGGTCAGCCCGCGCGGTCCGCCGCGCTGGCGGGCCTGCAGCAGCGCCTGATGCAGCTCTTCGCCGAGGCCGCCGGATTCGCTGGACGCGGCCCCGTCGACGCCGAGGCCGACCGCCACGCCCGCGTCGAGCAGGTCGCGGACCGGGGCGATGCCGGAGCCGAGGCGGCCGTTGGACGTCGGGCAGTGCGCCGACCCGGTGCCGGTCGCGCCGAACCGCCGGATCGCCTCGGGCGCGAGGTGGACGGTGTGCGCGAGCCAGACGTCTTCGGCGAGCCAGCCGAGCTTGTCGGCGTACTCCGCGGGCGTGCAGCCGACCTCGGCGAGGCACTGCTTCTCCTCGTCCAGCGTTTCGGCCAGGTGGGTGTGGAGCCGGACGCTCTTGCGGCGGGCCAGCTCGGCCGCGCCGGACATCAGCCGCTCGGTGACCGTAAACGGCGAACACGGTCCCACAGCGATCTGCAGGTGCGCTTCCGGTGCGGCGTCGTGGAAACGGCCGATCGCCGCTTCCGTGCCGGTCAGCGCCTCTTCGGTCGATTCGACGAGGTTGTCCGGCGGGAGGCCGCCGTCGGACTCGCCGCGGTCCATCGACCCGCGCACGACGTGCAGCCGGACGCCGATCCGCTGGCGGGCCGCGGCCAGCGCCGCGACCTGGTCGCCGCCGTCGCGCGGGAAGACGTAGTGGTGGTCGGCGACGGTCGTGCAGCCGGTCAGGGCGAGCCGCGCCATCCCGGCCGTGCCCGCGGCGTGCGTGATCTCCGCGTCGAGCCGGCCCCAGACCGGGTAGAGCGCGACCAGCCACTCGAAGAGCGTGTGGTCGGCGGCCATGCCGCGGGTGGCCCACTGGTAGAGGTGGTGGTGGGTGTTGATCAGGCCGGGGGTGACCAGGCAGCCCGACGCGTCGACGCGCTCGTCGAACTCGCCCGTGTAGATGCCTTCGCCGACCTCGGCGATCCTGTCGTTCTCGACGACGACGTGCCCGTTCGCGTATTCCTCGCCGCTGACCGTGGCGATCGCGGCGCCGGAGATGAGCGTCCTCACGCGACACCACCCTTCGCCGCCACGCGCACCGCGTCGAGGATCTTCTCGTAGCCGGTGCAGCGGCACAGGTTGCCGGCCAGGGCTTCGCGGATCTCCTCGTCACTCGGGTCGGGAACGCGGTTCAGCAGGTCGTGCGCGGCGACGACCAGGCCCGGCGTGCAGAACCCGCACTGCACCGCACCGGCGTCCACAAAGGACTGCTGGACGGGGTCGAGCGTGGCGCCGTCGGCCAGCCCCTCGACCGTGCGCACCACGCGGCCCTCGGCCTGCCCGGCCGCGACCAGGCACGCGCACACCGGGAGATCGTCGAGGTAGACCGTGCAGGAGCCGCATTCGCCCTGCTCACAGGCGTTCTTCGAACCCGGCAGGCCGAGCCGCTCGCGCAGCACGTAGAGCAGGCTTTCGCCTTCCCAGACGTCGTCCGCCTGCCGTTGCTCGCCGTTGATCGTGACATTCAAGCGCATGCGCGCTCCCCCGTCCGGTGGTCGTCCCAGGCCCAAGTCAACGTACGCCGGGCGAGTACCCCGAGCGCGTGCTTCCGATACGCGGCGCTGCCCCGGACGTCGTCGATCGGCGACGACGCTTCGGCCACCAAGTCGCCGAAGCGGCGCTTCAGGGAGTCCGGCAGCGCTTCGGCCGACGTCCACGGCAGCTCGGCGGCCAGGAACTCCTCGGCCGCCCGGGCCCGGCGCGGGGTCGGCGCGGCGGACCCGATGGCGGCGCCGACCCGGCCTGGACGCAGGGACAGCGCGAAGGAGCAGACCGCGATGACCATGGCGTTGCGCGTCCCGACCTTGGCGAACTGCTGCGGGCCGGCGTGCGCGGGCAGGTGGACGGCGGTGATCAGCTCGTCCGGCTCGAGGGCGTGGCGTTTCACACCGACGTAGAACTCCTCCGCGCGGAGGAGGCGGGTCCCCCGGACGGAGGCCGCTTCGATCCGCGCGTCCAGGGCCAGCAGCACCGGATGGGTGTCCCCGGCGGGCGACGCGGCGCCGAGGTTGCCGCCGACCGTGCCGCGGTTGCGGATCTGCGGCGACCCGACCGTGCGCGAGGCCATGGCCAGCGCCGGAATGGATTCGCCCAGCTCGGCGATGACGCGGGAGTACGGGACGCCGGCGCCGAGCCGGACCGTTCCGCCCGAGTCGTCCACAGTGGACCACTCCGCCAGCTCGGGGACCCGGGTCAGGTCCAGCAGGGCCTCGGGACGCCGGTGGTCGAAGTTCAGCTCGACCATGACGTCGGTGCCGCCGGCGAGCGGCACGGCGCCGGGCCGCTCGGCCTTGACGGCCAGGGCCTCGGCGAGCGTCGTGGGCCGCAGGAACTCCACCGTGCCTCCTTGAAGAGGTGCTCCTTCGCCGGATGACGGCGATAGACCAGTAGACGCCGAACCGGCCGTGGGCGGCAACGGCAGGCCGCATGAACCGCACCCGAGCGAAAGCCGGGTCGTTTGTGCTTTCCTACAAGCCTGATGACGACCGTGAAAACTCTGCTGGGCCTGCCGGGGCTGCGGCTGCGCCCGCTGGCCGGGGCCGACCTGCTCGACCGGCCCGTGACGCGCATCTACGTCACGGAGCTGCCCGACCCCGGACGGTACCTGTCGGCGGGCGAGCTGGTGCTGTCCGGCCTGCTGTGGTGGCGGCGCCCGGGTGACGCCGAGCCGTTCGTGGCCGCGCTGGCCCGGGCGGGCGCGGCGGCGCTGGCCGCGTCCGGCGCCGACTCCGGCGGCATCCCGGACGAGGTCGTCGAGGCCTGCGAGCGGCACCGGATCCCGCTGCTGGAAGTGCCGTCCGACCTGTCGTTTTCGGTGATCACCGAGCAGGTGGTGCTGACGCTCGCGGCCGCGTCCGAGAGTGCGCGCAAACGTTTGCAGGCCGCCGCGGACGCCCCGGTTGAGACGCTGCTCGAGAGCGCGTCGGCGGAGCTCGGACTGCCGTGCTGGGTGCTGTCCGGTCTCGGCCGGGTGGTCGCGGGGACCTCCGCGCCTCCGGTGCCGGCCCCGGACGTCGTGCGCCGGTACGCGGCGAAGGAGGCCGGGCCGCTGACCCTGATCCCGGTCGAGGGGCGCCACGCCGTGCCGTGGCTGATCGCCGTCGGCGGCCCGTTGAGCACCGCGCAGGCGGAACTGGCCGAAGAGCTCGCCGGGCTCGTGGGAGTCACCCGGGCGCGGGGAGCGGCCCCTGAAGCCGAGCTGCCCGGCGAAGCGCGCGTTGTCGCGTTGCGGACCGAGGGCAGCGACGAGAGCCGGGACGTCCTGCGGGAGCTGCTGCCCGACGGCCTCCTGCTCGAGTCCACCGGGGACACTTCCTTCGCGGCGACCATCCTGGAGCCCTCCCCGGCCGAACTGTCCACTGTAGAGCCGTTGCTGCGGGCCTCACGAATCCTCTGCGGGGTCAGCGATCCCGCGCCGCGCGAGGAGGCGCGCGCGGTCGCGGCTTACGCGCTGGCCGTGGCGGCGCGGCGCGCGGGACGCGTCGCGGTCGTCCCGGCCGGCGAGGTGGACGTGCACCAGCTGTTGCTGGCCGGAGCGCCGGACGGGCTGCGCGCGGCGATGCGGCGGCGCGTCCTCGGACCGCTGCTGGCCTACGACGCCGAGCAGCACACGGACCTGGTGCACACGGTGCGAGTGTTCCTGGAGTGCTCGGGCTCGCCGACGCGGGCGGCGAAGGCCCTGCACGTCCACGTCAACACGCTGCGCTACCGCATCGGCCGGGCCGGCGAGCTGCTCGGCGCGGACCTGACCGAGTTCACCGGCCAGCTGGACGTCTACCTGGCGTTGCGCGCCGGCGACCAGGCAGGATGATGGTCGGCGTGGAACCCGAAATCACGTCGGCCCGGCAGGCGGGGTACGACCCGCGGGTGCTGGCCTTCGGGCGGCTGCAGGGGGCGGCGAACCGGCTCGAGTACCTGCTCGGGCGGGCCCTCGAGCGCGAGTGCGGGATCACGCACCTGATGTACGAGGTGCTGCTGATCGTGGGCCGCACGGGCGAGGACGGGCTGACCATGCGCGCGATCGCGCAGGAACAGGTGCTGACGACGGGTGGGGCGACCCGGCTCGTCGACCGGATGGAATCACTCGGCCTGGTGACGCGGACGGCGTCCCCGCGCGACCGGCGCGTCCAGCTCGTGCGGCTGACTCCACTCGGCGAAGAGACCACGGTGCGGGCGAGCCGGCTGCACGTCGAGAACATCGAGCAGCTGTTCTTCCGGCCGCTGCCCCCGGACCACCGCGAGCGGTTCGCCGAGGACCTGCGGACGTTGAGCCACTTCGCGCGGGACGCCCTCCCGCGGCTGCGTTAGACCAGCGTCGCCGCCGCCAGCCCGAGGAAGAGGAGCGGCGCGGCGCCGGTGGCGAACTTGCGGGCCTTGAGGTGCGCGACGACGGCGCCGACGTAGAACAGGACCAGGCCGATCCCGGCGGCGACGCCCAGAGCGGGTACTCCGAGCAGGCCCAGCGTGAGGCCGGCCGCGCCGGCGAGTTTCAGCGTGCCGAGCATCGGCAGCCAGCTCGGTGGGACGTCGACGGCGCTCGAAGTGGCCAAGACGAACGGGGCCTTGAGCAGGTCGGCGACGCCGATTCCGGCGTTCAGGACGATCACGGTGATGATGACGGCGGTGTGCATGCCTTCCCGACGGGGCGGCCGCCGGGAAGGTGACCGGGCTCCGGCACAATCGCCACGTGGGCAAGCAGAAGCGACGCACTCCGGCCGAAGAGACCGCGAGGCCTCGGACCGCAGAGGAATTCGGCGACGCGCTGCTGGCCGCCGCCTCCGACGTCGCGCGCGGAGTCCGCGGCGCGGCCGGTAAAGCCGCGAACCGGTTGGCACCGGACCTCGAACTGCCACCCGAGGCGGCCGAAGGCGCCCGCCGCGCCGGACAGCAGCTGATCGCCCGGGTCTGCCGGGGCGGCTGGCTGCCCGAGGACCTCCATGAGGCCGCCCGGCGGCGCGTCGACGAGTTCGCCCGGTCCTTCGTGCTCGACACGCTGGCCGCGTATGCCGGGCAGTTCGAGACCGCCCGCGACCAGGGTGCCGTCCGCTGGTGGACGGAGTCCGAACCGCACCTGACGCAGTGGGCGGCGAAGCACATCCTCACTCCGGCCGAGGCGCTGACCTCCGTCATCGAAGCCCTGGGCTTCCTCCTGACCTTGCCGGCCCTCGTCCCGCCGGGAACCGCGGCACCAGCCCGCCACACCGTGGACGAGAAGAAGCTGAGCCGCGTCCGCGCGCTGCTGGCGAAAGCCGAATCGAGCTCGTTCCCGGAGGAGGCCGAAGCCCTTTCGACGAAGGCGCAGGAGCTCATGACGCGGCACGCCCTCGACCGGGTGCTGGTCGAAGCCGGGCCCGAGCTGCCCGCGTCCCGCCGGATCTGGCTCGACACCCCTTACGTCGACGCGAAGTCGCTGCTGGTCCACGTGGTCGCGAAGGCGAACCGCTGCCGGGCCGTCTACGACTCGCGCTGGGACTTCGTCACCGTCGTCGGCGACGAGGACGACCTGGACGCCGTCGCGCTGCTGACCACCTCCCTGCTCGTCCAGGCGACGCGGGCGATGATCGCCGACCCCGACGGCCGGGACCGGGCGTTCCGGAAGTCGTTCCTCGTCTCCTACGCGACCCGCGTCGGCGAGCGGCTCGACCAGGCCGCCGAAGCGACGATCGCGGAGTCGCCGGACCCGGACCGGCTGCTGCCGGTGCTGGCGTCGCACGACCTGGCGGTGGAGGCGGCCTTCACCACGCTCTTCCCCGCGGTGGTCAGCAAATCGGTGACCGTGCGCAGCCACGAGGGCTGGCACGCCGGCCGGTCGGCCGCCGACCGCGCCCGGCTCGGTGAGTGACCCTCACGCGAGCCGGAGCGCGTACTTCTCCAGCTCCGGGCGCCCGAACGGCAGCTCGGTCTCGTCGAGGGCCCCGCAGTCGAGGCCGCGCAGCAGGTACACCGCCAGCGCCTGGGCCGTCGCCGGTTCGTCGAGGACTCCCCCGGCCTGCTTGTCCGCGTAGGCGCGCAGCCGCTCCACCGCCGCCGGGAAGCCCGAGCGGTAAAACGTGTACGTCGCGGCGAAGCGCGTCGGCAGCTGGTGCGGGTGCAGGTCCCAGCCCTGGTAGAAGCCGCGCTCCAAGGATCGGCGCACCAGGCGCAGGTGCTCGGCCCACGCCTCCGGGAGCGCGTCGCCGATCGGCAGGCGGTTGGTGGAACCGTCCGACAACCGGACGCCGGTGCCCGCCGCGGCCACCTGCATCAGGCCCTTCGCCAGGTCGGCCGCCGGGTGTTCCATGCTCTGGTACGCCGCCGCGATGCCCAGGCCGGCGCTGTAGTCGTACGTCCCGTAGTGCAGGCCCGAGCACCGGCCCGACGCGGCCTGCACGATCCGCGCCACCGAGAGCGTCCCGTCGAGGTCCACAATGGACTGGGCCGTCTCGATCTGGACCTCGAACCGCAGCGTCCCCGCGGCGAGTTCGTACGCGGATTCCAAGCGCTCCAGCACTTCCGCGGCCACGGACACCTGCTCGACCGCCGTCACCTTCGGCAGCGTGACGACGAACCCGGGCGGCAGCGGCCCGTTGTCGAGCAGCGCACCCAGGAACAGGTCCAGGGTCCGGATGCCCCGCCGGCGCGTCGCCGCTTCGAAGCTCTTGAAGCGGATGCCGCAAAACGGCGTCCCGCCGGTGGTGGCCAGGGTCTGGCCCGCCGCGCACGCGGCCGCGTCTTCGACGTCGCCGGGCACGCGGCCGAAGCCGTCTTCGAAGTCGATCCGCAGGTCCTCGATCGGCTCGGTCAGCAGCTTCGCGCGGACGCGTTCGTACACGTCCGCGTCGACGCCGAGGAGCTCGCCGTGCTCGATGAAGACGCGCATCGCCTGCTTGCCCCAGTCGGCGACCAGGCGGGTCTTGTACCGCGAGGCGGGGACGTACACCGTGTGCACCGGCTGCCGTCCCGGCCGCTCCCCCGGGTACGACGCCGCGACGCGCGCGTCGGCCGCAGCCAGGCGCGCGTCGGCGGCGTCGTAGACGTCCTCGGGAAGACGCACTACTTGATCCGCTCGTAGGCGGGCAGCGTCAGGAAGTCGGGGAACTCGTCGGCCAGCGCGACCTGCTCGAACAGCTCGACGGCCGGCAGCAGCCGGTCGGCGGGCAGCTCGCGGGCGAGCTCGCCGCGGACGTCGGCCAGCACGCCGCGCACCAGCTCGGACGTCACGACGTCGCCGGTGTCCAGCGTGGTCCCGTTCTTGACCCACTGCCAGATCTGCGAGCGCGAGATCTCCGCCGTGGCCGCGTCCTCCATCAGGTTGTGGATCGCCGCCGCGCCGTTGCCGCTCAGCCAGGACGCGATGTAGCGGACGCCGACGTCGACCGCGGCGCGCAGGCCGGCCGCCGTCGCGCCGCCCGGCGTCGAGGCGACGTCGAGCAGCTGGTCGGCGGTGACGCTGACCTCTTCGCGGGTGCGCCCGAGCTGGTTCGGCTCGTCGCCGAGGACCTTGTCGAACTCCTCCTTGCAGAGCTCGACCA
The DNA here is from genome assembly GCF_055565395.1 of Amycolatopsis sp. NPDC028719. Lineage (NCBI taxonomy): Bacteria > Bacillati > Actinomycetota > Actinomycetes > Pseudonocardiales > Pseudonocardiaceae > Amycolatopsis > Amycolatopsis sp. NPDC028719. The sequence goes on along the minus strand of NZ_JBVHUL010000011.1, from coordinate 109,818 downwards.
TGCCCGGGTGCGCGACCCAGGAGCCGTCGAAACCGTCGCCGGCCTCACGGGACTTGTCCGCGTGGACCTTCTCGAAGGCGCCCTTGTTGACCTCGGGGTCCTTGCTCGGGATGAACGCGGCCATGCCGCCGATCGCGAACGCGCCGCGCTTGTGGCAGGTGCGCACCAGCAGTTCGGTGTAGGCGCGCATGAACGGCGCGGTCATGGTGACGGAGTTGCGGTCCGGGAGCACGAACTTCTCGCCCGCGTCGCGGAAGTACTTGATCACGCTGAACAGGTAGTCCCAGCGGCCCGCGTTGAGGCCCGACGCGTGTTCGCGCAGCTCGTAGAGGATCTCCTCCATCTCGAACGCGGCCGGGATGGTCTCGATCAGCACGGTCGCGCGGACGGTGCCGTGCTCGATGCCGAGCGCCTTCTCCGAGTGGGTGAAGACGTCGTTCCAGAGCCGCGCTTCGAGGTGGCTCTCCATCTTCGGCAGGTAGAAGTACGGGCCCTTGCCGCGCTTCAGCAGCTCCGCCGCGTTGTGGAAGAAGTACAGGCCGAAGTCGACGAGCGCGCCGACGGCTTCGCGGCCGCCGAAGGACAGGCCGCGCTCGGGCAGGTGCCAGCCGCGCGGGCGGACCACGATCGTGGCGTGCTCGACGTCGTCCTTGAGAGCGTAGCTCTTGCCGCCGCTCTCGAGCGAGATCGTCTCCCGGACGGCGTCGTACAGGTTGACCTGGCCGGACACGACGTTCGCCCAGTGCGGCGTGTTGGCGTCCTCGAGGTCGGCGAGCCACACCTTCGCGCCGGAGTTGAGCGCGTTGATGGTCATCTTGCGGCTGGTCGGCCCGGTGATCTCGACGCGGCGGTCGCGCAGCGCGGGCGGGGCGCCGGCGACCTGCCAGTCGCCGTCGCGGATCTCCTTCGTCTCCGGCAGGAAGTCGAGCCGGCCGGTGGTCCGGGCCTCTTCGCGCCGTTTGCTCCGCGCCTGGAGCAGCTCGTCGCGACGGCCGGCGAACGCGTCGTGCAGGCCGGCGAGGAAGTCGAGCGCCTCCGGCGTGAGGATCTCGTCACCGCGCTCGACCGGCTCGCCCAGCACCTGGACTTCAGAAGACATGGGGAAACACCTCGAAGGTTCGGATCTTTGGATAACGGCCCTACGGTTTTCTACCAGCCGGACTATAGTTTCTGCATAGCGGAACCTCAACGCCGACGTAAGGAGGGCCACCGGTGGCAGCGGAGAAGAACGGGCGCGACGGCGGCGTCCAGTCCCTGCAGCGTGCCTTCGAGCTGCTGGAACACCTCGCGGACACCGGCGGGGAGGCCAGCCTGTCGGAGCTCGCGACGCTGTCCGGGCTGCCGATGCCGACGATCCACCGGCTCATCCGCACCCTGGTCGACCTCGGGTACGTCCGGCAGAACACCAACCGCCGCTACGCGCTGGGCGCGCGCCTGATCCGCCTCGGCGAGAACGCGAGCATGCAGTTCGGCGCCTGGGCGCGGCCGCTGCTGGCGGAGCTGGTCGAGGAGGTCGGTGAGACGGCGAACCTGGCGGTCCTGGAGCGCGACGAAGTCGTGTACGTGGCCCAGGTGCCCTCGAAGCACTCGATGCGGATGTTCACCGAGGTCGGCCGTCGCCTGCTGCCCCACGGCACCGGCGTCGGCAAGGCGATGCTGGCGCACCTGCCCGCGGACGACGTGCGCTCACTGCTTTCACGGACGGGGATGCCGGCTTACACCGAGCACACGTTCACCGACGCGGACCTGCTGGCCGTCGAGCTTTCCCGGATCGCGGAGCAGGGGTACGCGCTGGACGAGGCGGAGCAGGAGCTGGGGGTCCGGTGCGTCGCGGTGGCGGTGCCGGGCGCGCCGGTGCCGGCGGCCGTGTCGGTGTCGGGGCCGTCGGGGCGGCTGACCGCCGAGGCGGTGGCGCACATCGCCCCGGCGGTGCAGCGGGTGGCGGACGCCCTGGGCGCGAGCCTGTCCCAGGCGGCGGTCACGGTCTGACAGTCCGTGAATGTCGCATTGAGGGACTCTACGTCTCTCAATGCGACATTCACGGACTTGCGGGCTCGGTCAGCTCGCCGGCCAGCAGGTCCATCAGCAGGCCGTCGTGCCAGGTGCCGTCCGGGGCGCGCTCGTAGTCGCGCATCAGGCCCACCGGGCGGAAGCCCACCTTCGTGTACACCCGGATCGCCACTTCGTTCGACGCCGCCGGGTCGATCGTCAGGCGGTGGTGGCCCTGGTCCAGCAGGTGGCGGCCCAGGGCGCGCAGCGCGTCCGTGCCGATGCCGCGGCCGTGGAAGTCCGGGTGCACCGAGATGTCGATGCCCGCGTGGCGGTACTGCGGGTCCAGCTCCTCGCAGCTCTGGATCAGCCCGACGACCACGCCGTCGAGTTCGATCACGTAGCGCGTGACGCCGTCCTCGGCGGTGTACAGGCCTTCGGTCTCGTGGTCCGGGTCGCCCCACCAGCGGGCGACCTCGGGAGTGCCGAGGATCTCGCGTACGCGACCGCGATCGGTTGCAACGATCGGGCGCAACCGGACCCGTTCGCCGTGAATGGTGGTCATGATGGTTCCTCTCGTAGCGAATGACGGATTCGGGACGTCTGCTACGAGGAGGGGCACGAGCGGAAGTGCGTCAACCGGGCATGCCCGGGAGTGTGCGCCGCCGCGCGGGCGCCCGTCATCCGATTTTCGCCGGAGGGACCACGATGGACCCGCTCACCGGCGGCGCACTCGCCTGGCTCGCGCAGGGCGCCGCTTCGAACCTCCTGGACCGGCTCGTCGACCGCGCCCTCGACGGCTCTCCCCCCTCACCCGTCTGGCCGCGCCAGGCCGGGTCGCCCGCCGGGACCGTCGAGATGAGCGTGCGGCACCACCTCGCCGCGAAGGGGCGCACGCCGGTGATCCTGACGTTGCAGGAAGCGGGCAGCCGCACGGGCACGGTGTTCTCGGTCGTGCTGGGCCACACCACGCGCATCTCGGTGCCGGACGGCCACTACTTCGGGGCGGCCATGGTCGTCGACCCGCTGCGGCGCACCCGCTCCGGCCCAACGCTGCAGGGCATCGGCTGGTCCCGGCTGACGGTCGCGGCGCGGCGGACGTCGCCGTTCCTCATCCCGGTCCAGCGTCCGACCGCGCCGGTGCTGCTGCAGCTGGGCTTGCGCAAGGCGGACGGGACTCCGCTCTTCCGGGTCTAGCCCAGCAGGGCGTCCACGAAGGCGCCCGGCTCGAACGGCGCCAGGTCGTCCGGCCCTTCGCCGAGCCCGACCAGCTTCACCGGCACGCCCAGCTCCCGCTGGACCTGGAACACGATGCCGCCCTTGGCGGTGCCGTCCAGCTTCGTCAGGACGATGCCCGTCACGTCGATGACCTCGGCGAACACGCGCGCCTGCATCAGGCCGTTCTGGCCCGTCGTCGCGTCCAGCACCAGCAGGACCTCGTCGACCTTCGCCTGCTTCTCCACGACGCGCTTGACCTTGCCCAGCTCGTCCATCAGGCCCGTCTTCGTGTGGAGCCGGCCCGCCGTGTCGATCAGGACCGCGTCGACCCCGGAGTCGATGCCGCGCTTCACCGCGTCGAACGCCACCGCCGCCGGGTCCGCGCCTTCCTTGCCGCGGACGACCTCGGCGCCCACGCGCTCGGCCCACGTCTGCAGCTGGTCGGCCGCCGCCGCGCGGAACGTGTCCGCCGCGCCCAGCACCACCGTCTTGTCCTGGGCCACCAGGACGCGGGCGAGCTTGCCCGTGGTCGTCGTCTTGCCCGTGCCGTTGACGCCGGCCACCAGGACCACCGCGGGCTGCTTCCGGCCGTCGACGATGTGCGGCAGCGCCCGCACCGCGCGCTCGCTGTCGGTGGACAGCTGGGCCGTCAGCACCTCGTGCAGGACCTCGCGCGCCTCGGCCGACGACCGGATCGCGCGGCGGGACAGCTCGTCGCGCAGCCGCTCGACGATCTGGGTCGTGGTGGCCGCGCCCAGGTCGGCCATCAGCAGCGTGTCTTCGACGTCCTGCCAGGAGTCCTCGTCGAGGTCACCGGCGCCGAGCAGGCCGAGCAGGCTCGTCCCGAACACCGACCGGGACTTCGCCAGCCGGCCGCGCAGCCGCTCCAGGCGGCCGGTCGCCGGGTCGATCTCCTCGACGGCGGGAGCGGGCTCGTCGGGCAGCTTGACGTCGCGGACCGTGCGCTGCGCCGAATCGCGCGGCACGGCGGCGTCGTCACCGACCGCGGGCTGGCCGTCGGTCTCCGGCCGGTCCTCGACCGGGTGCTCGGGTGCTTCGGCCGTCCCGCCGGGCGCGAGGGCGATGCCCCCGCTGGCCGCGTAGGAGCCGCCCTTCGGTTTCTCCTCGACCTCGCGCTGGGCGTCCAGGCTGATCCGGCGCCGGCGTGCGACCAGCAGGCCGGTCACCAGCAGGGCGACCAGCACGACGACGGCGAGGACTACGAACAGGAACCAGGTGCTCGACACCCGCCCATCCTTTCATCCGCACCGCACCGGCCCGGACACCCCGTCCGCACAGGCAATTCGTAACGACGTAGATCCCGATTGGGCCAAGACTTCACCACACGGGGTTGCGCCGCCCGTGCCCCTGCACTAAACCCCTCCGGATGGGGATGAGCGCCGGCCACGGCTTCCGGGTGATCGGGCTGATTTCGGGCACGTCGATCGACGGTATCGACGTGGCCGCCGCCGACCTGCGCGCCGAGGGCGACACGGTCGTGCTCACCCCGCTCGGCGAGCTCGACATCCCTTACCCCGAGCCGCTGCGCGAGGGCCTGCTCGCCGCGTTGCCGCCGAACTCCTGCTCCGCCGGCGAGCTGACGCGGCTCGACACCGGCGTCGGCCAGGCGTTCGCCGCCGCGGCCGCCCGCGGCGCCGAAGAACTGGCCGACGGCGGCGCGGACCTCGTCGCCTCGCTGGGCCAGACGGTGTTCCACTGGGTCGAGGACGGTCACGTCCGCGGCACGCTGCAACTCGGCCAGCCCGCCTGGATCGCCGAGCGCACCGGGCTGCCGGTGCTGGCCGACCTGCGGGCCCGGGACGTCGCCGCGGGCGGCCACGGCGCACCCTTGGCGAGCACGTTCGACCAGCTGTGGCTGCGCGGCCTGGCCGAGGACGGCGGCCGGCCGGTCGCCGCGCTCAACCTCGGCGGGATCGCGAACATCACCGTGGTCGCCGGCGGCGAACCGGCGATCGCCTACGACACCGGGCCCGCCAACGCGCTGCTCGACCTCGCCGCCCACCGCGTCACCGGACGGCACAGCGACGTCGACGGCCGGCTCGCGCTCGGCGGCTCGGTGCGCTCGGACCTGCTCGCCCGGCTGCTCGCCGACCCGTACTTCGCCGCCGCGCCGCCGAAGTCCACCGGCAAGGAGCACTTCAACGCGCCGTACCTCGACGCCGCCCTCGCCGGGCTCCCGCCGGTCGGCTCCGGTGACCTCCTGGCGACGCTGACCGAGTTCACCGCCGTGACCGTCGCCGGCGAGTGCCGGCGCCACGGCGTCACGGCGGTCATCGCCTCCGGCGGCGGCGTCGCGAACCCGGCCCTGATGGCGGCGCTCGCCCGGAACCTGCCCGGCGCCGTGCTCAAGACCAGCGACGACCTCGGCCTGCCCGGCGCCGGCAAGGAGGCGTACCTCACCGCGCTGCTCGGCTGGCTCACCTGGTGCGGCGTACCCGGTACGGTGCCGTCCGCGACCGGTGCCCGCGGGCCGCGCCTGCTCGGCGCGCTCGTCCCGGGTGCCGGGCCCCTGATCCTTCCCGCCCCGCTGGGGGGCACCGTGACGCGGTTGCGAGTCGCGGAGAAGGCCGGATGAACAGACAGTAGGAGAAGTCCATGCGCGGTGTTGACCTCGCCATCATCGTGGTCTACCTGGCGGCGATGCCGCTGATAGGCGTGCTCGTCGGCCGGAAGCAACGGTCGGCGGCCGACTACTTCGTCGGCGAGCGCAGCCTCCCGTGGGGCGCGGTGATGCTGTCCGTGGTGGCCACGGAGACCTCGACGCTCACCGTGATCAGCACGCCGGGGCTCGTCTTCGGCAACGCGTTCCTGTTCCTGCAGCTGGCGTTCGGCTACATCATCGGCCGGACGATCGCCGCGTTCGTGCTGCTGCCGCGGTACTTCAAGGGCAACCTCGTGAGCGCGTACGCGTTCCTCGGCAAGCGGTTCGGCTCCGGGCTGCAGGGCACCGCGTCGGTGACGTTCGTGATCACCCGGCTGCTCGCCGAAGGCGTCCGCCTGTTCGCCGGCGCGATCCCGATCAAGGTGATCCTCGGGCACTACAACATCCACCTGGACTACTGGGTGATCGTGGTGATCCTGACCGCGCTGACGCTGATCTACGCCTACATCGGCGGGATCAAGGCGGTCGTCTGGGTCGACGTCATCCAGCTGACGCTGTACCTCGGCGGCGCGGCGGTGGCGGCGATCGTGCTGCTGAACAAGCTGCCCGGCGACTGGATGACCCAGGCGTCGGACGACGGCAAGTTCATGCTCGTCGACTTCTCGAAGAACCTGCTGACCAGCCCGTACGCGTTCATCACGGCGGTGCTCGGCGGCGCGGCGCTGTCCATGGCCTCGCACGGCGCCGACCAGCTGATCGCCCAGCGGCTGATGGCCACGCGCAGCCTGCGCGACGGCCAGAAGGCGCTCATCGGCAGCGGCATCATCGTCACCATCCAGTTCGCGCTGTTCCTGCTGGTCGGGGCGATGCTGTGGGTGTTCAACGGCCGCAAGTCGGTCGCGCAGCTCGGCCTGCAGAGCCCGGACGACGTGTTCTCGCGGTTCATCATCGACGACCTGCCGGTCGGTGTCTCGGGCCTGCTCATCGCGGGCGTGCTCGCGTCGACCATGGGGGCGCTCGCGTCCGCGCTCAACGCGCTTTCGACGTCGACCGTGGCCGACCTCTACCAGCGCTTCACCAAGCGGTCACCCGAGGATTCGAAGCTGCTGCAGCACGGTCGCATGTGGACGCTGATCTGGGCGGTCGTGTTCGCGCTCTTCGCGTCACTGTTCTCGACCACGAAGAACTCGGTGATCGAGCTCGGCCTGGCCATCACCGGGTACACCTACGGCGCGCTGCTCGGGTCGTTCCTGCTCGGCCTGCTGATCAAGAAGGCCCGGCAGCTGGACGCGATCATCGCGTTCGTCGCCACGGTCGTGGTGATGGCGTTCGTCATCCTCGGGGTGAAGTTCAGCGCGAAGACCGGCGGGCTCATCGGGATCGACTTCTCGAAGGCGGCCGGGGACAAGGTCGCGCTGGCGTACCCCTGGTACACGCTGCTGGGTGTGGTGATCACGCTGGTCGTGGGCGGTTTACTCGCGCTGCGGCACCGCACGCCGGACCCGAAGGCGGCGGAGGCGAACGCCGTGGGCGAGGCCGTGGAGGTCGAAGCCGCCTGATCCTTCTGAACCGTTTCCGGCGGGCGCCCGTGTCGGTCATCGGGAGCCCGCCGGGAAGCGGCGGGAGGAATCGAAGGTGGGTTCATGAAACGGATGACGGTGGCGCTCGCGGTCGGCGCCCTGGTGCTCGGCGGCGCGGCGACGGCTTCGGCCAGCCCGGCGGTCCGCGACGTGCCGGACGCGATCAAGGTCCCGGCCGGCAACCGGGCGCTGGCGAGCTACCCGGCCGAAGGCGTGCAGATCTACGGGTGCACCGCCGGCGCGTGGACGCTGATCCAGCCCGCGGCGGTGCTGTCCAAACACGGCAAGCCGGTGGCACTGCACAGCAAGGGCCCGGTGTGGACGTCCATCGTGGACGGCAGCACGGTCGGCGCGGCGGCGGTGGCCAACTCGCCGCAGCCCGACGCGATCCCGCAACTGCTGCTCAAGGCGAACCTCAACACCGGTGACGGGATCTTCGGCAAGGTGACCTACATCCAGCGGCTGAACACGCGGGGCGGGGTGGCGCCGGCCGGCACCTGCACCGACGGCGCGCAGACGGCGGTCCGCTACTCGGCCGACTACGCCTTCTGGGTCGCCGGATAAGCGGATGTGACCGCCCTCCCGCTCCCGTAGCCTGGGAGCGGGAGAGGGGTTTCACATGGGGTTCTTCATCGGGATCGGCGCCGTGCTCTTCGTGGTGCTCGCCGTCGCGCTGGTCATGGACCGGGCCGACCGCAAACGAGGCGTCAAGCGGGGCATGATGACGCCGCGCGGGCGCCGTCCACGAATCGGCGACGCCACGTACATCGGCAACGACCTCGGCACCTACGAGCCGCGCGTGCGGGGCGACGAGCGCCGCGCCCCACGTGAAGACGAGATGTGACGCGTCAGCCGACCGCGACCGGTTCGTCGTCGGCCGTGCGCAGGCGCTGCGAGATCACCTTCGTGATGCCGTCGCCCTGCATGCTCACGCCGTAGAGCGCGTCGGCGATCTCCATGGTCGGCTTCTGGTGGGTGATGATGATCAGCTGCGACGAGTCGCGCAGCTGCTCCAGCAGCCCGATCAGCCGGCGCATGTTGGTGTCGTCCAGCGCGGCCTCGACCTCGTCCATGACGTAGAACGGTGAGGGCCGGGCGCGGAAGATCGCGACCAGCATGCCGACCGCGACCAGCGACTTCTCGCCACCGGACAGCAGCGAAAGCCGCTTGACCTTCTTGCCCGGCGGGCGCGCTTCGACGTCGACGCCGGTGGCCAGCAGGTCGTCCGGCTCGGTGAGGACCATCCGGCCCTCGCCGCCGGGGAAGAGCACGCTGAACACGGTCTCGAACTCGCGGGCCACGTCCGCGTACGCCCCGGCGAAGACCTCGAGGATCTTCTCGTCGACCTGCTTGATGACCGCCTCGAGGTCCTTGCGCGTGTCCTTGAGGTCTTCCAGCTGCGTGGAGAGGAACTTGTAGCGCTCCTCCAGCGCCGCGAACTCCTCCAGCGCGAGCGGGTTCACCTTGCCCAGCAGCGAAAGGTCCTTCTCGGCGCGCTTGGCGCGGCGGGCCTGCGTGTCCCGGTCGTACGGCATCGGCGGCGGCGGGGTGACGTCTTCGCCGCGGTCCTTGGCCGCTTCGTACTCGGCCATCTCACCCGCGCTCGGCGGGACCGGGACGTCCGGGCCGTACTCCTGGACGAGGTCGGTGAGGCCGATGCCGAAGTCCTCGGCGATCTTCGCTTCCAGGGTCTCCAGCCGCAGCCGCTGCTCGGCGCGCAGGACCTCGTCGCGGTGGACGGCGTCGGTCAGCTTCTCCAGCTCGCCGGTCAGCTCGCGGACCTTGGCGCGGACGCCGGTCAGCGCGGCCTCGCGGCTCTGGCGGCGGGCCTGGACCTGGTCGCGTTCGGTGGCCGCGCGCTGGACGGAGTGCTCGATGCGCTCGAGGGCGATCTCGCCGCCGTTGACGACGGCGTTGGCGATCTCGGCGCCGCGCTTGCGGTTCGCGGCGGCGCGCTCGGCGCGTTCGCGGGCCTGCTGCTCGGCGTGCGCGGCGCGGCGCAGGCCCTCGGCCCGGCCCGCGATGCTGCGCGCCCGTTCTTCGGCGGTGCGCTGCGCGAGCCGCGCCTCCATCTCCTCCTGCCGGACGACGGCCAGCTCCTCGACGGCGGCGTCGCGCTCGGCGGTGTCCGGGTCGTCCTCGACGGGCTGCTCGGCGACGGCGGAGAGCCGTTCCTCCAGCTCGGCGAGCTGGGCCAGGGCCTGCACGCGGCTCTGCTCGACCTTCGCGCGCTGCCCCGAAAGCCGTTCGACCTCGGTCTGCGCCTGGCGGACCGCCTGCTGCAGCCGGCTGAGCCGCTCCGACGAGCGGGCCTTGCGGACCTTCGCCTCGCCGAGGGCGTCCTTGGCCTGGGAGACCTCTTCGCGACGCGCCTGCTGCTCGGCGCGGGCGCCTTCCAGCTCGGCCGCGTACTGCTCCAGCTGGCGCTCGGCCGTCCGCAGCCGCACCCCGGCCTCGTCGACGGCGGCCTGGACCTCGATGACGCTCTCGCGCTTGCCGGAGCCGCCGATCGCCCAGCGGGCACCGAAGACGTCGCCTTCGGCCGTGACCGCCCGGACGTCCGGGTGCACCGCGACGAGGTGGCGCGCCGCGTCGAGGTCGCGGACCAGGGCCAGCTTGTCGAGGGCCTGCTCGACGGCGGGCCGCAGCTGCGCCGGCGCCGTGACGACCTCGCGAGCCCAGCGCGCGCCTTCCGGCAGCGACGGCCACGAGTGGGTGTCCACAGTGGAATCAGGACCGCCGAGCAGGATGCCCGCGCGGCCGGAGTCGGTGTCCTTCAAGTACTTCAACGCGCGCAGGGCGTCTTCGCCGCCGGTGACGGCGACCGCGTCGGCGACCGGGCCGAGCGCGGCGGCCAGCGCGACCTCGTAGCCCGGCTCGACGGTGAGCAGCGCGGCGACCGAGCCGAGCAGGCCCGGCAGCTCGTGGGACGCGCCGAGCAGCGCGCCCGCGCCGTCCTTGCGCCGCAGGCCCATCGACAGCGCCTCGACCCGCGCCTTCTCGGACGCGATCTCGCGCTCGGCGGTGCGCTCGGCCTTGACCAGCTCTTCGACGCGCGCCTTGGCCGCGTTGTTGGCCTCGACGGCGCGGTCGTGACGGTCCATCAGGCCGGCGTCGTCGGACTCCTCGGCGCCGCCCTCGGCCTTGGCCAGTTCGAGCTCTTCGACGGCGATCTCGGCGCGTTCGGCGGCTTCTTCGAGGGAGACGCTGAGGCGGTCGATCTCGTCGGAGGTGGCGCCGTTCTTGCTGCGCAGGGCCTCGACCTGGCCGGTCAGCTTGGCCATGCCCTCGCGGCGGTCGGCGATGGCGCGGACGGCGGCCCAGTGCGCCCGCTCGGCGGCCTGGACGCGCTGTTCGAGGTCCTCGCGCCGCAGGACGGTCTGGGCGAGCAGCTCGCGGGCCTCCATGACGGCCTCGTTGAGCTCCTCTTCCTGCTCGGCGACCCGCTCGGCCTCCTCCAGGAGCTCTTCGGGGTCGCGGCCGCCGGTCGACGTCGAGACGTCGGCCGAGAGGTGGCGCTGCCGCTCGATGGCGAGCCGGACGGTGCCGCGCAGGCGCTCGGCCAGCGCGGACAGCTTGTACCAGGTCTCCTGCGCGCTCTGCAGCAGCGGCGCGTCCTCGGCCAGCGAGGACTCCAGCTCGGCTTCCTCGGCGGAGACGACTTCGAGGGTCTGCTCGACCTCGGCGCGGCGCTGGCGGGCGGTCTTCTCGTCGGCCTCGTCGCGCGCGATGGTGTCCCGCTGGGTGACCAGGTCGTCGGCGAGCAGGCGCAGGCGGGAGTCGCGCAGCTCGGACTGGACCGACTGGGCCTTGCGGGCGATCTCGGCCTGCTTGCCCAGCGGCTTGAGCTGGCGGCGCAGCTCGGTGGTGAGGTCGCCGAGGCGGTCGAGGTTGCCCTGCATGTTGGCCAGCTTGCGCAGGGTCTGTTCCTTGCGCTTGCGGTGCTTGAGGACGCCGGCGGCCTCTTCGATGAAGGCGCGGCGCTCTTCGGGCTTGGATTCGAGGATCGCCGAGAGCTGGCCCTGCCCGACGATGACGTGCATCTCGCGGCCGATGCCGGAGTCCGACAGCAGCTCCTGGACGTCCATCAGGCGGCAGCGGTCGCCGTTGATCTCGTACTCGCTGGCGCCGTCGCGGAACATCCGGCGGGTGATCGACACCTCGGCGTACTCGATGGGGAGCGCGCCGTCGGCGTTGTCGATGGTGAGGGTGACCTCGGCGCGGCCGAGCGGGGCGCGGCCCGCGGTGCCGGCGAAGATGACGTCCTCCATCTTGCCGCCGCGCAGGTCCTTGGCGCCCTGGGTGCCCATGACCCAGCGCAGGGCGTCCAGCACGTTGGACTTGCCCGAGCCGTTCGGCCCGACCACGCAGGTGATGCCCGGTTCGAAGCGCAGCGTGGTGGCCGAGGCGAAGGACTTGAAGCCCTTGAGCGTCAGGCTTTTCAGGTGCACTGGGTGCTGACCCCTCTGGCTGCCGGTACTGGCGATTCAATCGTCCCAGGCTACCCGGGGGCCTCCGGGGACCGCCGGACGCGTCCCTCCTCGGCGCGCCCTAGCACATCGCCGACGGCCTCGGCAACATCGTGCGCCCGGAAGTACCAAGGCCCTCTCACCGCTCGAGGAAGCCGCTGAGTCCCCCTTTCGGGTCGGACCAGCGCTCGACGACGGTCTCCACACTTCCGGGTGATTCTCCGGACCGCAGGGCGGCCAGCAACCGCTCACAGTGGTCTCGATCACCCTCCGCTATGACCTCGACACGCCCGTCGGGCATGTTCCGGGCACTGCCCACCAGCCCGAGCTCGAGCGCCCGGCTGCGGGTCCACCAGCGGAAACCGACACCCTGGACGCGCCCGCGGACCCACGCCGTCAACCGGGTGTTCGTTTGTTCCTCACGCACGCTTTCATCCTTTCCGGACACTTCGACTGCACACAGTGATCGCGCAGGCCTACTACCTGGGCGAATAGGGCACCGACGGTGATAGCCTCGCCGCCGAGGTCGTCCTCCCGGGTTCCCCCGCCCGGGGAAGCAGTGATCGATTAACGGCCTCGTACCGCGCCTTCCCGAACCCCCGAGGAGCCTGCAATGCCCCGCCCCGACGGGTCCGCATCGAGCTCGCACGTGACCAGGATCGACACCGCCCCGCCGAAGAGCAGCAAACCGAACCGCACCGGGTACGTCGTGCTCGGGGTGGCCGGGCTGGTGGTCGCGACCGCGTTCGCCGCGGTCGCCGAGCTCGCCGGCCCGGACCCCGCCAGCACGGCGGGCGGCACCGGCGGCACCGGCGGCCAGGGCACCTCGCAGGCCGGCCTGCAGACGGCGCCGACCACCCCGTCGTCCACCGGCCCGTCGACGGCCGGCGCGCCGACTCCGGAGTCGTCGGCCACGTCGTCGACCCCGCCGAGCACGGTGGTGTCGATCAGCCCGGACGGCAAGACCACGACAACGGTGGTCACCCACGCCGACCCGCCCCCACCCCCGCGCGACGACACGGGCGGCAACCCGCCGCCGGTCAGCAACTCCACGCCGAAACCGCCGCCGGCCAGCACGACGACGCCCAAGCCGCCGACCACCACGCCGTCGCCGACCACCACGGACGCCCCGCCGACCACGACGACCGGCGGTGGCACGAGCACCGGCGGCGCGCCGTCGCCGAGCACGACCGACTCCCCCACCGCGAGCGGAAGCACCACGCACGCGCAGTGAGAGAAGCCCCGAAGGCCACCGTTCCGGCGGTGGCCTTCGGCATGTCTAGGCCAGGATCGCGGCGACGACCGCGGCGCGCAGGAACGTCCCGTAGCGCTCCGGCGGCCACCCGCGCTCCAAGCACAACAGCTCGTACTGCTCCGGCCCGTGGTACGCCCACAGGACGTCGCGGACGTCGTCGGCGGCCAGGTCCGGCTTGACCTGCCCGGTCGCCAGCAGATCGGCCGAGAAGTACGTCATCGCCGTCAGCATTTCCGCGCGCATCTGCGCCCACACCTCGGCGGCCGCCGGGTCGGCCGCGGCCGCTTCCCTGGCCAGCAGCTGGACCGGGGACACCACCGGCGCGACCGCCGCGAGGTGGTCGAAGTACATCTCGATCTTGCGGGCGGCGTCCGGCTCGGCCTGGATCGCCGCGATGAAGTCGCGGCCGGCGATGGGGACGTCCTCGTCGTCGCCCGCGACCGTCACGTCGAAGACCGCCTTGAGCAGTGTCGCCTTGTTCGCGAACGCCTTGTAGACCGTCTGGACCGCGACGCCAGCCGCCTTCGCCACCTCGGGCATCGACGTGCCCGCGTACCCCTTCTCCCGGAACAGCCCCGACGCCGCCGTCAGGATCCGGCGGCGGTTCTCGCGCGCCTGCTCCTGGCGTCGCGACGTGTCGTAACGACGCTTGACAGGCTCGGCCATTTAGGTAGAGACTCCTCTATCTAATATACGTCCATCTATCATGACACCCTGAGGGGGCGCTGACCATGATGGGACAAGCCACCACCGACGCCGTGACCGCCGCGCGGGAGCTCGCGCCCGAGCTGAGCGCGCGGGCCGTCGAAGCCGAACGGCTCCAGACGCTGCCGCGCGACCTCGTCGAGCGGGCTCGGGAAGCCGGGCTCTTCCGCCTGGCGACGCCGCGCGCGCTCGGCGGACAGGAGCTGCCGCCCGCCGAGCTCGTGGAAGTCGTCGAGGAGCTGTCCCGCGCCGACGGGTCCGCGGGCTGGACGATCACCATCGGCAACGGCTCGGCGTTCCTCGCCTGGCTCGACCCCGCGGTCGCCGCGGAGCTCGTCGCCGGGACGCCGGACCCGATCGGCGGCGGCGTCTTCGCGCCGATGGGCCGCCTCACCCCGGACGGCGCCGGGAAGTTCGCGTTCGCCGGCCGGTGGGGGTTCTGCAGCGGCAGCCCGCACACCGACCTGTTCTTCAACGGCGCCTTCGCCGGCGGCGACCCGCGGGACTGGCGGCTCGCCGTGGTCCCGGCCGCCGAGGTGCGGGTGGTCGAGAACTGGGACGTCAGCGGCCTGCGCGGCACCGGCAGCCACGACGTCGAGATCGAGGCGGTCGTGCGCGAGGAGCACACGATCTCGCCCTTCACGAACCCGGCGCGCCACGACGGGCCGTTGTGGCGGTTCCCGTTCTTCACGTTCATCGGCACGCTGATGGCGGGCGTCCCGCTCGGCATCGCCCGCCGCGCGCTGGACGAGTTCACCGAGTTCGCTCCGGCGAAGTTCCGCCCGCCGGGCCCGGGCCCGATCGCCGAGGACGGCGACGTCCAGGTCGCCTTGACCGGGGCCGAAGGAGAGCTGCGGTCGGCACGGGCGTTCGTGTTCGACGCGCTCGGCGCGCTGTGGGAGACGGCGTGCGCGGGCGACGTGCCGGACGCGGCCCAGCGCGGGCAGTTCCTGCTGTCGACCCAGCAGGCGATGCGAGCGGCGTTGAGCGCGGTGAACACGGTGACGGGTCTCGCGGGCGCGGGGGCGTTGCACGCGGACCAGCCGGTGCAGCGGTGTTTCCGCGACCTGCACGCGGCATCCCAGCACATCTACTTCTCCGCGGCGGCTTCGAAGAGATACGCCAAGCTGCGGTTCGGGATCGAGCAGCCGACCTTCTGGTTCTAGCGCCGGCGTCGCAGGCGGTGGGCGAACAGCGCCCACAGGTAAACGGTCAGCGTGGCGGCCGCGCCCGCCGCCGCCACGCGGAGCCACGTCACCCCGCTCACGCCGCCGTCGAACGCCGTGAACAGCCAGCCGAAGGCACCGAACGTCGCTCCCACCGCCAGCGTCAGCACGATCACCGGCGGGATGCGCTCACCGCCCCGCAGCCACGTCTTCGTCCCGTCCATGGCCGTGGGGTACCCACGCCGCTACACCTCGAAGCGGTAACCCATGCCCGGCTCGGTGAGCAGGTGCCGGGGCCGCGAAGGCTCCGGCTCCAGCTTGCGCCGCAGCTGGGCCAGGTACACGCGCAAATAATGGGACTCCCGCTCGTACGACGGCCCCCACACCTCGTGCAGCAGCTGCTTCTGCGCCACCAGCCGGCCGCGGTTGCGGACCAGCAGCTCCAGCACGCCCCACTCGGTCTTCGTCAGGTGGACCTCGATGCCGTCGGTGCGGCGGACCTTCTTCGCCGCCAAATCCACGCTGAACGACGACGTCTCCACCACCGCGTCCGCGTCGTCCACGCCCGTCACCGCCGAGCGGCGGACCGCCGCCCTCAGCCGCGCCAGCAGCTCGTCCATGCCGAACGGCTTCGTGACGTAGTCGTCCGCGCCCGCGTCGAGGGCCTGGACCTTGTCCGCCGAGTCGCCGCGGGCCGACAGGACGATGATCGGGACCGTCGTCCAGCCGCGCAGGCCCGCGATCACCTCCGTGCCGTCCAGGTCCGGCAGGCCGAGGTCCAAAACCACCACGTCCGGTTTGGTCTCGGCCACCGCTTTCAACGCGGCCGTGCCGTCGTGCGCGGTGATCACCTTGTAGCCGCGGGCGGTGAGGTTGATCCGCAGCGCCCGCACGATCTGCGGTTCGTCGTCCACCACCAGCACGGTGGCACCCGGGTCGCTCATCGCACCCCCTCTTCTTCGAACTCGACGCAGAAAGCGGGCAGGGAGACCACGACCGTGAGCCCGCCGCCCGGCGTGTCCTCGGCGCGGATCGTGCCGCCCATCGCTTCGGTGAACCCCTTCGCCACCGACAACCCGAGCCCGACGCCCGGTGTCGTGTCGCGGTCGCCGCCGAGACGCTGGAACGGCGCGAACGCGGAGTCCGCGGCCCCCTTGCGCAGTCCCCGGCCGTGGTCGACGATCCGCAGCTCCACCTGCCCGGAGTGCGCCGAAGCCCGTGCGGACACCGGAGCGCCGCCGTGCCGGAGCGCGTTGTCCAGCACGTTCGCGACCACGCGCTCCAGCAGACCGGGGTCGGCGAGCACCGCGGGGAGCTGGTCGTCCACGGCCACCCGTACACCGTCCGATGAGTCCACAGTGGACAAAGCGTGCGCGACGACCTCGTCGTAGCCGACCGGGCGCAGGTGCGGCTTCACCGCGCCGGTGGCCAGCCGGGACGAATCCAGGAGGTTGTCGATCAGCCCGGCCAGCCGGTCGGCCGACAGCTCGATGGCCTCCATCAGCTCGGCGGTGTCCTCTTCGGACAGTGCGAGGTCGGGCGCGCGCAGGCTGCCGATCGACGCCTTGATCGACGTCAGCGGCGTGCGCAGGTCGTGCCCCACCGCGGACAGCAGCGTCGTGCGCAGCTCGGTCGCCTCGGCCTTCCGCTCGGCGCGCGCCGCGGCCGCGGCCGTCCGCTGCTGGCGCAGGGCGAGCAACGCCTGCCCGGCCACGGCTTCCAGCACCCGCCGGTCGGCCGCCGGGAGCGCCCGTCCGCGCAGGGTCAGGTGCACGTCCGCGGTGACGGCGATGTCGACGTCCGCCTCATCCGGGTCGGCACACGGGTGCTCCCCCGCGGTCGCCACGCCCCGCCACTCGCCTTCCTGCTTTTCCAGCAGGGTCACCGACGTCAGTGCGAAGTTCTCACGGACCTTCTCCAGCAGCCGCTCGATCGGGTTCGCGTGGGTCAGCACGGTCCGGGCGTAGGACGCGAGCAGCGCCGCCTCGGTCCGCGCCCGCGCCGCCTGCGTGGCCCGGCGCGCCGCCTGGTCGACGACCAGCGCGACGAGCACCGCGACCACGACCATCGCGATCAGCGTCACGAGGTTCTGCGGGGTGTGCACGGTCAGCGTGTACAGCGGCGGCGTGAAGAAGAAGTTCAGCAGGCCGGCGCCGAGCACGGCCGCGACCAGCGCCGGCCCGAGCCCGCCGACCAGCGCCACGACGACGGTGGCCAGCACGTAGGAGATGACGTCGGTGGCGAAGTCGAGCCCGGCCGGGATGAAGGAGCCGACGACGGTGACCAGCACCGGCAGCACGACGCCGAGCACCCAGCCCACGACCAGCCGCGAGAACCCCAGCGGGCTCGCGCTCAGCCGCGCCCGCAGGCGTCCGCCCGCCTCGGAGTGGGTGACCATGTGGACGTCGATCGACCCGGACTGCCGCACGACGCCGGCACCGATGCCCTCGTCGAACAGCCGCGCCACGCGCGAGCGCCGCGAGGTGCCGATCACCAGCTGGGTCGCGTTGACGCCGCGGGCGAAGTCCAGCAGGGCGGTCGGGACGTCGTCGCCGACGACGGTGTGGAAGGTCGCGCCGACCTCTTCGGCGAGCGTCCGGCAGCGCGCGATCGCTGCGGGCCCGGGCCCGGACAGGCCGTCGCCGCGCAGGATGTGGACGACCTGCAGCTCGGCGCCGGCCCGGGTGGCGATCCGGCTGGCGCGGCGGATGAGCGTCTCGCTCTCCGCGCCGCCGGTGATGGAGACGACGACGCGTTCGCGTGCCTCCCACGTGTCGGTGATGCTCTGCTCGGCGCGGTAGCGCTGCAGGGCGACGTCGACCTGGTCGGCCACCCAGAGCAGGGCCAGTTCCCGGAGGGCGGTGAGGTTGCCGGGCCGGAAGTAGTTGCCGAGCGCGGCGTCGATCCGCTCGGCCGGGTAGACGTTGCCGTGCGCGAGCCGCCGCCGCAGCGCCTCCGGGGTGATGTCGACCAGCTCGAGCTGTCCGGCGCGGCGGACGACCTCGTCCGGCACGGTCTCCTGCTGGGTGACGCCGGTGATCCGCTCGACGACGTCGTTGAGGCTCTGCAGGTGCTGGACGTTGACCGTGGACAGGACGTCGATGCCGGCCTCTAGGAGTTCCTCGACGTCCTGCCAGCGCTTGGCGTTGCGCGAGCCGGGCACGTTGGTGTGCGCGAGCTCGTCGACGACGGCGACCTCGGGGGCACGCTTGAGGAGGGCGTCGACGTCCATCTCGTCGAACTCGCGGCCGCGGTGGCCGGCGTGCCGCCGCGGGACGACCTCGAGGCCGTCGAGCAGCACCGCGGTCTTCTCGCGGCCGTGCGTCTCGACCAGCCCGACGACGACGTCGGTGCCGCGGTCGAGGCGGCGCCGCGCTTCGCCGAGCATGGCGAAGGTCTTGCCGACGCCCGGAGCCGCGCCGAGGTAGATCCTCAGCTCCCCCCGGCGCGGCTTCTTTGCACTGGTCACGCTGTCAGTGTGCCCCTCCGGCCGCACCTTGCACGGCCAAGTTGAGCGGGAGCACATCCACTCCCGGAACGCCGATCCCGGCCCCCGACGTGTTCGCTTCGACCAGTTGTTTCACCCGGTCCACCGGAAGCCCGGTGTTCCGGGCGACGCGGGCGATCTGGAGGTCGGCGTAGGCGACGCTGATCGCCGGGTCGAGCCCCGAACCGGACGCCGTCACCGCGTCCGGCGGTACCTGATCGGGCGACACGCTTTCGCGCTGGGCGATGGCCTCACGACGTTCCTGAACGGTCTTCACCAGGTCCTCGTTGTACGGGCCCTTGTTGGATGCACCGGACGGCATCTCCGGGGTGACCACCGACGGCCGGGTGTGGAACCACGGGTCGCGCGCGGGATCGGCGGGCACCGGGTCGATGCCGATGAGCGACGACCCGACGGCCTGGCCGTTCCGCGTGACGACCGAGCCTTCGGCGTTGCCCTCCAGCCCGGGGATGCGGGCGATGGCCCACACGGCAAGGGGGTAGAGGACGCCGAGCAGGGCGGTCAGCACGACGAGGACGCGCAGGCCGGCCCAGGTCTGCTTGACGAGAGTGTTCACGAAGGTCACCCGATTCCAGGGACGAGGCGCACCAGCAGGTCGATCAGCCAGATCCCGAGGAAGGGGCTGACGATGCCGCCGAGGCCGTAGAAGAGCAGGTTGCGGCGCAGCAGGGCCGAGGCCGACGACGGCTTGTACCGCACGCCGCGCAAGGCGAGCGGGATCAGCACGACGATGATCAGCGCGTTGAAGATGACCGCGGAGAGGATCGCCGACTTCGGCGTGGCCAGGTGCATGATGTTCAGCCCGCCCAGCTGGGCGTAGATACCGGTGAACATCGCGGGGAGGATCGCGAAGTACTTGGCGAGGTCGTTGGCGACGCTGAACGTGGTCAGCGCGCCGCGGGTGATCAGCAGCTGCTTGCCGATCTCGACGATCTCGATCAGCTTCGTCGGGTCGCTGTCGAGGTCGACCATGTTGCCGGCCTCCTTCGCGGCCGACGTGCCGGTGTTCATCGCGACGCCGACGTCGGACTGCGCGAGCGCGGGCGCGTCGTTGGTGCCGTCGCCGGTCATCGCGACGAGCCGGCCACCTTCCTGCTCCTGCTTGATGAGCGCCATCTTGTCTTCGGGCTTGGCCTCGGCGAGGTAGTCGTCGACCCCGGCGTCCGCGGCGATGGCCTTGGCGGTGAGCGGGTTGTCGCCGGTGATCATCACCGTCTTGATGCCCATCGCCCGCAGTTCCTCGAAGCGCTCCTTCATGCCCGGCTTGACGACGTCGGACAGCCGGATCACGCCGCGCACAGTAGTGTCTTCGGCGTCTTCGGCGACCACCAGCGGAGTGCCGCCCTGGGCGCTGATCTCGTCCACCACACGCTCGGTCTCGTCGGGGAATTCGCCGCCGTTGTCGCGCACCCACGCCCGGACGGCGCTTGCCGCGCCCTTGCGGATCCGCCGATCACCGATGTCGATCCCGCTCATCCGCGTCTGCGCGGTGAAGGGGACGAACTCTCCCCGCTCGTCCTGGGCCGCGTGGTCCGACGTCAGCTCGACGACGCTGCGGCCCTCGGGGGTTTCGTCGGCGAGGCTGGCCAGCCGGGCGGCACGCGCGAGTTCGTCCATCGTGGACGATCCGACCGGGATCAGCTCGGTCGCGCAGCGGTTGCCGAACGTGATGGTGCCGGTCTTGTCGAGCAGCAACGTCGAGACGTCGCCGGCGGCTTCCACCGCGCGGCCGCTCGTCGCGAGGACGTTGCGCTGCACCAAGCGATCCATGCCCGCGATGCCGATCGCGCTCAGCAGCGCGCCGATCGTCGTCGGGATCAGGCAGACCAGCAGCGCGGTCAGCACGATCACGGACTGCTCGGACCCCGAGTAGCGGGCCATCGGCTGCAGCGCGACGACGGCGAGCAGGAAGATGATCGTGAGCGTCGAGAGCAGGATGGTCAGCGCGATCTCGTTCGGCGTCTTCTTCCGCGAAGCGCCTTCCACCAACGCGATCATGCGGTCCACAAAGGACTCGCCCGGCTTGGTCGTGATCTTCACGACGATCCGGTCGCTCAGCACGGTCGTGCCGCCGGTGACGGCGCTGCGGTCGCCACCGGACTCGCGGATGACCGGGGCCGACTCGCCGGTGATGGCCGACTCGTCGACGGTCGCGATGCCCTCGACGACGTCGCCGTCGCCCGGGATCACCTGACCCGCCTCGACGACGACCAGGTCGCCGATCTTCAGCTCGACCCCCGGTACCTGTTCCTCTCCGGCATCGGTGAGCCGGCGGGCGACGGTCTCCTTCTTCGATTTCCGCAAGCTCTCGGCTTGGGCTTTGCCGCGTCCTTCGGCGACGGCTTCGGCGAGGTTCGCGAAGAGGACCGTGAACCACAGCCAGACGGCGATCAGGATGGTGAACACGCTCGGGTCGGTGACCGCGAAGACCGTGGTGAGCGCGGAACCCACCCACACCACGAACATCACGGGATTGCCGAGCTGGTGCTTCGGGTTGAGCTTCCGGACCGCGTCGGGGAGCGACGTCCAGAGCTGGCGGGGGCTGAACACCCCGGCGCCGACGGTCATGCGAGTGCCTCCGCGATGGGCCCGAGCGCGAGCGCCGGGATGAAGGTGAGGGCCGCGACGAGCACCACCGTGCCGGTGAGCATGGTGGCGAAGAGCGGCCCGGTGGTGGGCAGGGTGCCCGCGGTTTCGGGCACCTTGCGTTGCGCGGCCAGCGAACCGGCCAGGCAGAGCACGGCGAGGATCGGCACGAACCGGCCGATCGCCATGGCGACGCCGAACGACGACTGGAACCAGTCGCTCGTCGCGGTCAGGCCGCCGAACGCGCTGCCGTTGTTGTTGCCGGTGGACGCGTAGCCGTAGAGGATTTCGGACAGGCCGTGCGCGCCGCCGTTGCCGAGCGCGCCGGCCGTGTCCGGCAGCAGCAGCGCGATCCCGGAGCCGAGGAGCACCACGGTCGGCATCGCGAGCATGGCGATCGCCGCGCAGGTCACCTCGCGCTTGCCGAGCTTCTTGCCCAGGTACTCCGGCGTGCGCCCGACCATCAGGCCGGCCAGGAACATCGCGATGACCGCCATGACCAGGATCCCGTAGAGGCCGGTGCCGACCCCGCCGGGCGAGATCTCGCCGTAGAGCATGTTCAGCAACGGTCCCCCGCCGCCGAGGCCCGAGAGACTGTCGTGGGCACCGTTGACCGCCCCCGTCGACGTGCCGGTGGTGGTGTCGGCGAAGATCGACGTCAGGCCGATGCCGAACCGCTGTTCCTTGCCCTCCATGTTCGCGCCCGCGGCCAGCGCCGCCGGGTTGTTCGCGTGGGCTTCGGAGAACCAGATGAGGGCCAGCGAAGCCGCCCACAGCAGGCTCATCACGCCGAGCAGGACGTACCCCTGCCGGGGCTTGCCGACGAGCTTGCCGAACGCGCGGGTCAGGCTGACCGGGATCACCAGGATGAGGAACAGCTCGACCAAGTTGGTCCAGGCGTTCGGGTTCTCGAAGGGGTGCGCGGAGTTGGCGTTGAGGATGCCGCCGCCGTTGGTGCCGAGCTCCTTGATCGCCTCCTGGCTCGCCGCCGGGGCCAGCGCGATGGTGCTGGAGCTGCCGTCCGGGTTGGTGACGGCGACGCCCGCCTTGAGGCTCTGCACGACACCGAGCGCGACCAGCACGATCGCGAACACGAACGCCATCGGCAGCAGGACGCGGACCGTGCCGCGCGTGAGGTCCACCCAGAAGTTGCCGAGCCGGTCGGTCTTCGCCCGGACGAACCCGCGGGTGACCGCGATCGCCACGGCCAGGCCGACGCCGGCGGACAGGAAGTTCTGCACGGTCAACCCGGCCATCTGCACGAAGTGGCCCATCGTCGTCTCGGGGACGTAGGACTGCCAGTTCGTGTTGGTGACGAACGAAACCGCCGTGTTGAACGCGACGCCCGGGCTCACCGAGCCGCGGCCCAGGCTCCACGGCAGGAACGGCTGGAGCCGCTGCAACAGGTAGAGCAGGACGATCGAGACGAACGAGAAGCCGAGCACGCCCGCGGCGTAGGTCGGCCACCGCTGCTCGGAGTCCGGGTCGACGCGGAAGAGCTTGTACAGGCCCTTCTCGAGCTTCGAATGCTTCTCGGTGGAGAAGACGCGCGCCAGGTGATCGCCGAGGGGCTTGTAGACCGCGGCGAGGGCGGCGAGGAGGAGGCCGAGCTGGATGAGCCCGGCCGCGGTGTCGGACATCAGAATTTCTCCGGCCTGATCAAGGCGACGAACAGGTAGACGAGCAGACCGAGCGCCAGCAGCCCGCCGACGACGTTGGCAGGAGTTCCCGCGCCGCTCACAGCTTTTCCAGCCCACGCAGCGCCAGCGCGAGCACCACGAACACGCCGATCAGCAGGACGGCGTAGAGCAAGTCGGCCACAGGGCACCTCTCGAGACGGGTCACCGGGTTCGGGGACCGGACGCGTTCACTGTGCGGCTCCGGGACCTCGTCCCGACCTGGGGCTGACGGCGTCTTGATGCGTTCCTGACACGCGTTTACGCCGTCTTTATGGCCGGTGGCGGGCGTCACGCAAACGTTTGCCCGGTACTCACCGTATGCAGTTGGTCAGTGACTCGCGACACAACGCGTGACCGAACAAGTGCGGAACGTGCAATTCGGGCAGACAAGATCCACAGCCCGTGTTACACCTGTGTTACCGATAGTTGTATCGGCTAAGCAAACCTGTAGGAGATTTGGGAGAGGGGATCACTATGTGCGGTATCGCCGGCTGGGTTTCCTACGACGCCGACCTCACCCGCCGTCCGGACGTGGTCGACGCCATGACGGAGACCATGGCCTGCCGCGGCCCGGACGACGTCGGCACGTGGGTGCGCACGCACGTCGCGCTCGGCCACCGGCGGCTGGCCATCATCGACCTGCCCGGCGGCCGTCAGCCGATGTCCGTGCACACGCCGAACGGCGACGTCGCGATGGTCTACAGCGGGGAGGCCTACAACTTCACCGAACTGAAGGAAGAGCTGACGAAGCTCGGCCACCAGTGGGAGACCGACAGCGACACCGAGGTCGTGCTGCACGGCTACCTGCAGTGGGGCGACGAGGTCGTCGACCACCTCAACGGCATGTACGCGTTCGCGATCTGGGACGAGCGCGACGACCGGCTCGTCATGATCCGCGACCGGATGGGCATCAAGCCGTTCTACTACTACCCGACCCGCGACGGCGTCCTGTTCGGCTCCGAGCCGAAGGCCATCCTCGCGAACCCGCTGGCGGGCAAGGTGGTCGACACCGACGGCCTGCGCGAGCTGATGGCGTTCACCAAGCGCCCCGGCTGGTCGCTGTGGAAGGGCATGGAGGAGGTCCAGCCCGGCACGATCGTCACCGTGTCGCGCGAGGGCGTCCGCACCCGCACGTACTGGAAGCTCGACGCGAAGCAGCACACCGACGACCAGGAGACCACGGTCGCCCGCGTCCGCGAGCTGATGACCGACATCGTGCACCGCCAGCTGGTCGCGGACGTCCCGCGCTGCGTGCTGCTGTCGGGCGGGCTCGACTCGAGTGCCGTCACCGGTCTCGCCGCACCCCACCTCGCCGAGCAGGGCGAGCAGCTGCGGACGTTTTCCGTCGACTTCTTCGGCCAGGAGGAGAACTTCAAGCCGGACGAGATGCGCGACACCGCGGACTCGCCGTACATCCGTGACGTCGCGGAGCTGGTCGGGTCGGCGCACCAGAACGTCATGCTGAACCCGGCGGAGCTGAGCGACCCGGCGGTGCGGCGCGCGGTGCTGAAGGCCCGGGACATCCCGGCCGGGCTCGGCGACATGGACACGTCGCTGTACCTGCTGTTCAAGGCGATCCGCGCCGAGTCGACGGTGGCGCTGTCGGGCGAGTCGGCCGACGAGGTGTTCGGCGGCTACCGCTGGTTCCACGACGAGAAGGCCGTCAACGCGGACACGTTCCCGTGGCTGGCGTTCCGGACGTCGATGATGGACGAGCGGGCGTCGCTGTACACGACCGAGCTGCGGCAGAAGCTGGACCTGGAGTCCTACATCGCGGACCAGTACCGGACCGCGGTTTCTTCGGTCGACCACCTGGACGGCGAGTCCGCGCAGGACGCGCGGATGCGGGTCATCTGCAACCTCCACCTGACCCGGTTCGTGCGGATGCTGCTCGACCGCAAGGACCGCGCGTCGATGGCGGTGGGCCTGGAGGTCCGCGTGCCGTTCTGCGACCACCGGCTGGTCGAGTACGTCTACAACACGCCGTGGTCGCTGAAGACGTTCGACGGCCGCGAGAAGAGCCTGCTGCGGCACGCGACGAAGCACGTCCTGCCGGACTCGGTGCGCGACCGCGTGAAGAGCCCGTACCCGTCGACGCAGGACCCCGGCTACGCGGCGGCGTTGCAGCAGCAGACCAAGGAGGTCCTCGCGGACCCGGGCCACGCGGTGTTCGGCCTGGTCGACAAGACGTGGGCGCACCGGGTGTCCGAAGTGGACCCGGCGACCATGAACCCGGCGGCGCGGGTCGGGCTGGACCGCTTGCTCGACCTCTACCACTGGATCGAGATGTACCAGCCCACGCTCGAGCTCGACTGAGTTGTCCGTGAAGGCCTCCTTACCGGCGCCTATGGCCGGTAAGGAGGCCTTCACGGCGCTTGACCTCGAGTGCCCTTGAGGTGTGAGGCTGATGCCATGAAGGTGCTGCTGTTCGGCCGCAACCCGGCCACGGTCTCGAGGGTGACGGCGGCGCTGTCCGCGGCGGGTCTCGCCGCGGACGGCGTCGACTCGGAGGAAGCGCTGCTGTCCCGGCTGGGTGCTTACGAGGCGCTGGTCCTGGGCGCGGGGGTGGTGGGCCCGCTGCGGGAGCGCGTCACGGCCGCCGCGCGACGACACGGGGTGGTGTGGGTGCAGGGGCCGCACATCGTCCCTGAGCGGAACGCACTGGAGTACGTGCGGACGGAGATCCTGCCGCGGCTGCGGCCTTCGCGCTCTCCCGAGTGACCGCCGGGACGTCGTGAACGACTCGTTCACCTCGCCGGACGACAGGTAATGAGTCGTCCGGGACTTCAGCCCAGCCGGAGGTCCGCGGTCACCTCGTCCCCGTCGGTGGTGAGTGCCGCGCCGAGCCCGGCCAGCAGTGACCGGGCGCCGTGGTTGCCGGCCGTGGTCGAGGCGATGAACCTGGCCGCACCGGAAGTCCGGGCCTCCGCCAGCAGCAGTGCCGCCACCACACGGCCGATGCCGCGGCCGCGGACCGCACGGCTCAGCCAGACGCCCGCCTCCACCGCGTCCCCGGAGCGCTCCAGCCGGGCGGCACCGGCCGCGGTCCCGTTCACGTCGATCACCCACGTGCGTTCCACCGCGGTCGCCGGGTCGAGCGAGCGGCCGCGGTGGAACGCCCGGAACGCGTCCCGTCGGGCGGGGGTCCAGCCGGGCCGATCGTCGACCGGGGGCATCACCTCGAGGGGATCCGCCCCGGTCACGGCCGCGTCGAGCAGCCGGGCCAGCGCGGCTTCGTTCAAGGGGGTGAGCACTACGTCGGTCACCTCGCCACGTTAGCGGCGAACCTCCGCCAGCTTCACCGGACGCCGCTCCCGGCGAGAGACCTCGCACGCCTCCGCGATGTAGAACGCCTCCAACGCGTCCGCCGCGACGCACGGCGAGGGTGCCCGGCCGGCGACGACGTCCAGGAACGCCCGCAGTTCCGTCGTGTACGCCGGGCGGAACCGCTCCATGAACCCCGGGTACGCCGGGCCCGGCAGCGGCGCCACGGCCGGCTCCACCGAGCGCAGCGGCGCCCGGTCGTCCAACCCCACCACGACGTTCGCGAGAGAACCCAACGCCTCCAGCCGCACGTCGTAGCCCGCGCCGTTGTAGCGCGTGAGGGACACCGTCGCCAGCGTGTCGTCGTCCAAGGTGAGCGTCGCCGCCGCCGTGTCGACGTCGCCCGCGTCCGCGAAGAACCGCTCTCCCCGGTTCGCGCCGATCGCGTACACCTCGGAAACCTCGCGGCCGCTCACCCAGCGGATGATGTCGAAGTCGTGCACGCCGCAGTCGCGGAACAGCCCGCCCGAATGCGCCACGTACTCCGCCGGCGGGGGCGCCGGGTCGAACGTCGTCGCGCGCAGGGTGTGCAGCCAGCCCAGTTCACCGGACGCGACCGCCGCCCGCGCCGCCGCGTACCCCGCGTCGAACCGCCGCTGGAAGCCGATCTGGACCGGGACGTCCGACGCGCCGATGCGGTCGATCACGGCCAGGGTGCCCGGGATGTCGGCCGCGACCGGCTTTTCGCAGAACACCGGGATGCCCGCGTCGACCGCCGCGATGATCAGGCCCGGGTGCGCGTCGGTGGCGGCCGTGACGACCAGGCCGTCGAGGCCCGCGGCGAACATCTCGTCGAGGGAAGCCGTCTCGACGCCCAGCTTCGCGGCGGCCGACGACGCACGCGCCGGGTCGACGTCGGCCACGACGACCGACTCCACCTCGTCGAACCCCTTCAGCGTCTCCGCGTGCGCGGTGCCGATCCGGCCGGTGCCCGCCAGTCCCAACCTCATCGTGGTGCTCCTCCAGTCTCGGAACTGTGCCAATGGTTTCCGACCCCGCCACAGCCACGGCCGAATGCCTTTGCAGCGACGGTCACGTGCCGCTCGGGGGGCGGCCTGCTTTTGGCCGGGTCGGAAACTGAGCGGTGGTCGCGCGGACCACCAGGGAGGGGTGCAGCAGGTGCCGGACCGGCTCCGTGCGCTCCCCGCGGACGCGTTCGATCAGCGCTTCGAAGGCCAGCCGGGCCATGTCCTTGCGTGGCTGGTCCACTGTGGTCAGGGAAAGGTGGCGAAGCGCGGCGAGCGACGTGTTGTCGTAGCCGACGACCGACACGTCCTCGGGTACGCGCAGCCCGGCCTCTTCGAGCGCCGAGATCGCCCCCACGGCGTTGAAGTCGTTGCCGGAGACCAGCCCCGTCGGCCGGTCCGGAGGCGGGTACGCGGCCAGCAGCTCCCGCACGGCGTTCTCACCCCCGATGTCGGTGTGCTCGCTGCGCACGATGATCGGCTCGAGCCCGTGCCGCCGCATGGCGGCCTCGAAGCCCCGCCGCCGTTGAGCCGCGCCGGCCGCGCCACCGCCGTCGAGGTGCGCGATGCGCCGGTGCCCGAGGCCGACCAGGTGGTCGACGGCCAGTGCGGAACCCGCCTCGCCGTCGTCGTTCACCGTGTCCACTGTGGACGAGCGGGCGGTCCGCGAGACCAGCACGACCGGGCACTGCCGGGCCGCGACCTGGATCGCCGACGCCGGGACGACCGGCGAAAGCAGGATGATCCCCGCCGGACGGAAGGAAAGGAGGTTGTGCAAGGCGTTCCACTCGCGCGTGGGACTGCGGCCGCCCGTGGTGAGGATCAGGTCGAAGCCCGCCGCCTGCGCGGCGCTGTCCAGCTCTTCGACGATGTCGGCGAAGAAGGCGTTGCGCAGGTCGTTGACCATCACCCCGAGCACCGTGGACGTCCGGCTGGCCAGGGACCGCGCCATCACGTGCGGCTGGTAGCCGAGTTCTTCGGCCGCGCGCAGGACAGCGGCGCGCCGCGCGTCGGACACCTTCGGTGAATTCCTCATCACCAGGGAGACCAGCGCGCGGGAAACCCCCGCCCGCGCGGCGACGTCTTCCATGGTCGGACGCATGCCGCACCTCCCCTCAGCATCGAAAACTCGGCCTTGACTTGCTGTGACGGACGCTACAAGATTAGAGCGCTCTAATCAATAGAGCGCTCCAACGGACCAACGGAGGCCCCTGGTGACAGCGACGATCCGAGTAGCCGCCGCGCCGATCTCTTGGGGTGTCTGCGAAGTGCCGGGCTGGGGGCGGGTGCTCGATGCGGCGACCGTGCTCGCGGAAATGGCGGCGCTCGGGGTCCAAGCCACCGAACTGGGCCCGCCCGGCTACCTCCCCCGCGACCCGGCGGAGCTCCGGGAACTGCTCGGGAAGCACGGCCTGAAGCTTGTCGGCGGCTTCCTCGCCGTCGTCCTCCACGAAAATCAGGAGAACGCCCTCAAGGAAGCCGAGGAGTCGGCCGCGCTGTTCGCCGCGTGCGGCGGTGACGTGCTCGTGCTCGCCGCCGCGACCGGGCTCGACGGCTACGACGAACGCCCGAAGCTCACCGACGCCGAATGGGCGACGCTCGTCGACACGGCCGGCAAGATCGGGGACATCGCCGCCGCCCACGGCCTGCGCACCGTGCTGCACCCGCACGTCGGGACGCACGTCGAGCAGCAGGCCGAGGTCGAGCGCTTCCTCGCCGATTCCACGCTGGGCTTGTGCCTCGACACCGGGCACCTGATGATCGGCGGGACGGATCCGGTCGAGCTGGCGAAGCGGTATCCCGAACGGGTGGGACACGTGCATCTGAAGGACGTCCGGGAAGACCTGGCGGCCGAGGTCCGCGCGGGCCGGCTCGGCTACACCGACGCGGTCGGGCGGGGCATCTACACCCCGCTCGGCGAAGGAGACGTGGACGTGGCGTCGATGGTGCGCTCCGTCCAGGCGGCCGGCTACGACGGCTGGTACGTCCTCGAACAGGACACCGCCCTCGGCGACACCAGCCCCGACGACCTCCCCCGCCGGGACACCGGGCGCAGCCTGGCCCACCTCGCGAAGATCATCGACTCTCTCTAGAAACCTGGTCCCAAAGGAGTGACTGTGTTCTCTTTCAAGAAGCTGGCCGGGGTGGCGGCGCTCGCCGCCGCCGGGCTGGTCCTGTCCGCCTGCAGCGGCCCCAGCGCCGACAACTCGTCCAGCAGCTCGAGCGCCCCGTCGGCCGCCGCGCCCAGCTCGGGCGGCCCGCTGAAGGTCGCCGTCGTCACCCACGGCAGCGCCGGCGACGCCTTCTGGAACGTCGTGAAGAACGGCGCCGAGCAGGCGGGCAAGGACCTCAACGTCGGCGTCGACTACTACTCCGACGGCGACCCCGGCAACCAGGCCAAGCTGATCGACAACGCGGTCGCGCAGAAGGTCGGCGGCCTGGTCGTCTCCATGGCGAACCCGCAGGCCCTGCAGACGTCGATCCAGAACGCGGTCAAGGCCGGCATCCCGGTCGTCACGATCAACTCCGGCGAGGATTCCAGCGCGCAGTTCGGCGCGATCGCGCACGTCGGGCAGAGCGAGGGCCTCGCGGGCCAGGGCGCGGGCCAGCGCCTCAAGGCCGCCGGCAAGACGAAGCTGCTGTGCGTCATCCACGAGGCCGGCAACATCGGCCAGAACCAGCGCTGCGACGGCGCGAAGCAGACCTTCGGCACCGTCACCACGCTGCAGGTCGACATCTCCAACCCGACCGACGCGCAGGCCCGCATCCGCGGCGCGCTGCAGTCCGACCCGTCGATCGACGCCGTGCTGGCACTGAACTCCCAGGTCGCGGCCCGCGCGGTGGACGCGGCCAAGGAGGCGAGCTCGAAGGCGCAGGTCGCCACGTTCGACCTGAACGCCGACGTCGTCGCGGCCATCAAGGCCGGCACGATCCTGTTCGCCGTCGACCAGCAGCAGTACGAGCAGGGCTACCTGCCGATCGTGTTCCTCAAGCTGTACAAGGAGAACGGCAACACCATCGGCGGCGGCCACCCGGTGCAGACCGGCCCCGGCTTCGTCGACAAGACCACCATCGACACCGTGGCCCCGTACGCGGAGCGCGGCACGCGATGACCGCGGCGTCTTCTGGGGCCGAGCCCCAGACCCCAGCCGGGGGGCAAGCCCCCCTGGACCCCCCGAAGGCCGGTGAGATCCAGGCAACGCCCGACGAACGAGTGGGGAAGAAAAGCCTGACCGACCGGCTGGTCGTCCGGCCGGAGATCGGCGCGCTGCTCGGCGCCGTGCTCGTGTTCGTCTTCTTCTCCGTCGTGACCAGCCAGTTCCTCAGCCCGCTGGGCGTGGCGACCTGGCTCGACGACTCCTCGACCCTGGGCATCATGGCCGTCGTGGTCGCGCTGCTCATGGTCGGCGGCGAGTTCGACCTCTCGGCCGGCGTGATGACGGCGTCGACGTCGCTGGTCACGGCGATCCTGGCGACGCAGGCGGGGTGGAACGTCTGGCTCGCGCTGGGAGTCTCCCTGGCGTTCGCGCTCGGCGTCGGCGCGTTCAACGGCTGGCTGGTGATGAAGACCGGGCTGCCCAGCTTCATCGTCACGCTGGGGTCGTTCCTCGCCCTGCAGGGGCTCAACCTCGGCGTGACGCGCTGGGTGACCAACACCGTCCAGGTCTCGGGCATGCGCTCGACCAGCGGCTACGAGTCCGCCGGCGGGTTGTTCGCGTCCACGTTCAGCGTCGGCGGCACCGAGTTCCAGTCGTCGATCATCTGGTGGATCGTCGTCACGGCGATCGCCGCGTGGCTGCTGGTCCGGACCCGGTTCGGCAACTGGATCTTCGCCGTCGGCGGGTCCCAGGTGTCGGCCCGCTCGGTCGGCGTGCCGGTGGTGCGCACGAAGATCCTGCTGTTCATGGGCACCGCGCTCGGCGCGTGGCTGGTCGGCTCGATCAACATCCTGCGCTTCGCCAGCGTCCAGGCGAACCAGGGCATCGGGCTGGAGTTCCAGTACATCATCGCGGCGGTGATCGGCGGCTGCCTGCTCACCGGCGGGTTCGGCTCGGCGGTGGGCGCGGCGATCGGCGCGCTGATCTTCGGCATGGCCCGCCAGGGCATCGTGTTCGCGCAGTGGAACAGCGACTGGTTCATGCTGTTCCTCGGCATCATGCTGCTGGCCGCGGTCCTGGTGAACAACGCCTTCCGGCGGCGCGCGGAAAGGGTCCGGCGATGAGCCTCATCGAGGTACGCGAGATCGGGAAGACCTACGGCAGTGTCATCGCGCTGCGCGATGTGTCCACTGTGGTCAACGTCGGCGAGGTGACCTGCGTGCTCGGCGACAACGGCGCCGGGAAGTCCACGCTGATCAAGATCCTGGCCGGCGTGCACCAGCACGACCGCGGCGAGTTCCTCATCGACGGGCAGCCGGTCCGGCTCGCCTCGCCGCGGGAGTCGCTCGACCACGGCATCGCGACGGTGTACCAGGACCTCGCCGTGGTGCCGCTGATGAGCGTCTGGCGGAACTTCTTCCTCGGGTCCGAGCCGACGACCGGGTTCGGCCCGTTCAAGATGCTCGACCGGAAGAAGGGCCGCGAGACGACCAAGCAGGCGCTGTCCGACATGGGCATCGACCTGCGGGACGTCGAGCAGCCGGTCGGGACGCTGTCGGGCGGTGAACGCCAGTGCGTCGCGATCGCGCGGGCGGTGTACTTCGGCGCGAAGGTGCTGATCCTCGACGAGCCGACCGCCGCGCTGGGCGTCAAGCAGGCCGGGGTGGTGCTCAAGTACGTCGCGCAGGCGCGGGATCGCGGGCTCGGCGTCGTGCTGATCACGCACAACCCGCACCACGCCTACCCGGTCGCCGACCGGTTCCTGCTGCTCAAGCGCGGTGCGCCGCTCGGCTCGTACGAGAAGAAGGACATCGACATCAACGAGCTGACCCGGCAGATGGCGGGCGGTGCGGAACTCGAAGCCCTGGAACACGAACTGCGGCAGGTGGAGAAGGCGTGAGTCTCGAGGCGCTGACGATCGGCCGGGTGGGCGTCGACCTCTATCCGGAACAGAGCGGCGTTCCCCTGGCCGGCGTCAGCACGTTCGCCAAGTCGCTCGGCGGGACCGCGACCAACGTCGCGGTCGCCGCCGCGCGGCTCGGGCGGCGCACGTCGGTGCTGACCAAGGTCGGCCCCGACGGCTTCGGCGACTACGTCCGGCAGGCCCTCGAAGGCTTCGGCGTGTCCTCGGCGCACGTGGGCACCGCGGAAAACCTCCAGACGCCGGTGGTGTTCTGCGAGCTGAACCCGCCCGCGGACCCGCCGCTGCTGTTCTACCGCTCCCCCATCGCGCCAGACCTCACACTCACCGACGAGGACGTGCCGTGGGACGTCGTCGAGTCGGTGCCGCTGCTGTGGGTCACCGGCACCGGCGTCTCCGCCGAGCCCGCCCGCACCACGCAACGGAAGATCCTGGAGGCCCGCGGGCGTCGTGAGCACACCGTGCTGGACCTCGACTACCGGCCGATGTTCTGGCCGTCGGTGGACCAGGCCCGGGAAGAGATCGGCGCGATGCTCGACCACGTCACCGTCGCGGTCGGCAACCGCACCGAGGCCGAAGTCGCCGTCGGCACCGCGGATCCGGACGCCGCCGCCGATCGGATGCTCGAACGCGGCCTGCGGCTCGCGGTGATCAAGAAGGGCGCCGACGGCGTCCTGGTGGCGACGCCCGAGGGACGTTCGACAGTGCCGCCGCAACGCGTCGAGGTCGTCTGCGGGCTCGGCGCCGGCGACGGCTTCGGCGGCGCGCTGATCCACGGCTTGCTGTCCGGCTGGGAGCCGGTGCGCATCGCCGAGTACGCGAACGCGGCGGGCGCGCTCGTCGCGTCCCGCCTGGCCTGCGCCGACGCCATGCCGACCGTCGCCGAGATCGAGGAGCTCCTGTGATCCTCACCGACGAACGCTGGCGCGACCTCCTGCACACCCGGGCCACGAACCCGGGCGCAATCCGCCAGGCCTACGCGACCCGCAAACGGCGCCCCCACCTCCTGTCCGACCAGGGCACGCTGTTCCTGGTCGCGGCCGACCACCCGGCCCGTGGGGCCCTGTCCGTCGGTGAAGACCCGCTCGCCATGGCCGACCGGCGAACCCTCCTCGACCGCCTGCTCGTCGCCCTCGCCAACCCGGCGGTCGACGGCATCCTCGGTACCCCCGACATCGTCGAGGAACTGCTCCTGCTCGGCGCGCTGCACGACAAGGTCGTCTTCGGCTCGATGAACCGCGGCGGCCTCGCCGGCGCCGACTGGGAGATCGACGACCGCTTCACCGGCTACGACGCCCGCACCCTCGTCGACTGCGGCCTCGACGGCGGCAAGATGCTACTGCGGCTCGTCGACTCCGACCCCGGCACGGTCCCGACCCTGCAGGCCTGCGCCGACGCCGTCACCGAACTGGCCGCGTACGGCCTGGTGGCGATGGTCGAACCGCTCCCCTACCTCCGCTCGGAGGGAAAGCTCGTGCTGCAGAAGGATCCCGGGTCGCTCACGCGGGCCGTCACGGTCGCGTCCGGGCTCGGGACGACGTCCGCGCACACCTGGCTGAAGCTCCCCTCGACCGACTCGGCCGCCGTGCTGGGCGCGACGACGCTGCCGGTGGTCGTGCTCGGCGGCGTGCCGTCCGGCGATCCGGCCGCCGATCTCGCCTCGTGGGGCCGGACGCTGCGCCACGACGTCGTCCGCGGCCTGGTCGTCGGCCGCACCCTGCTCTACCCGCCCGACGGCGACGTCGGTGCCGCCGTCGAAGCCGCCGCGAAGGTCTTGGAGGCCGCGAAGTGAGCAAGCTGCACCGTCCACTCGGGACGCTTTCCGACGATGCCGACCCGGTCCGGCTCACCCCGGATTCGGCGGGCTGGGCCTACACGGGGCTGCGGGTGCTCCGGATCGGCACCCGGCTCCCGCGCACGGTCAACACCGGCGAGTTCGAGGCGTTCGTGCTCCCGCTGTCCGGCTCGCTCACGGTCCGCGTCGACGGCGAGGAGTTCGAGCTGGAAGGGCGTGAGTCGGTGTTCACCCGGGTCACGGACTTCGTCTACGTCCCCCGCGACGCCGAGGTCGAGCTGACTTCCGAGACCGGCGCGCAGGTCGCGCTGCCGATGGCCCGCTGCACCCGTCGCCTCTCCCCGAAGTACGGTCCCGCCGAAGACGTCCCGGTCGAGGTCCGCGGCGCCGGGCAGGCGACGCGGCAGGTGACCAACTTCGGCGTGCCCGGGGTGTGGGATCACGCCGACAAGCTCAACGCGTGCGAGCTGATCACGCCGGGCGGCAACTGGTCGTCGTACCCGCCGCACAAGCACGACGAAGCGAGCGAGTGCGAGGTCGTCAACGAGGAGATCTACTACTTCCGCATCGCCGGCCGCGACGGGGTGACGCCGTCGCGCGAAGGGTTCGGCCTGCATCGGACGTACACCTCGGACGGCGAGCTGGACGAGGACGTCGCCGTGCGCGACCACGACGTCTTCCTGATCCCGCGCGGCTACCACGGTCCGTGCGTGGCCGCGCCGGGCTACCCGATGTACTACCTGAACGTCCTGGCCGGCCCCGCCGACGAGCGGTCGATGGCGTTCTGCGACGACCCCGCGCACGGCTGGGTCCGCGACACGTGGGCGTCGCAGGACCTCGATCCCCGCTGTCCGGTGACGAGCCACGAAGGGCGTGTCCAGTGAAGCTGACGACGGCTCAGGCGCTGGTCCGCTGGATCCTTGCGCAGCGCTCGGAAACCCTGGACGGGCGCGAAGTCCCGCTCTTCCCCGGCGTCTTCGCGATCTTCGGGCACGGGAACGTGCTCGGCCTGGGGACCGCCCTGGAAGACCACCGGGCCGAGCTGCCGGTCTGGCGCGGCCACACCGAACAGGGCATGGCGCTCGCCGCGGTCGGGTACGCGAAAGCCACGCACCGGCGGCAGGTCGGCGTCGTGACGTCGTCGATCGGGCCGGGCGCGCTGAACATGGTCACCGCGGCCGGGGTCGCGCACGCCAACCGGCTGCCGGTCCTGCTGCTGCCCGGCGACACGTTCACCGGCCGCGCGCCGGACCCGGTGCTGCAGCAGATCGAACCCTTCGGCGACGCGACCGCGACGGTCAACGACGCCTTCCGCGCGGTCTCGCGCTACTTCGACCGGATCACCCGGCCCGAGCAGCTGCTTTCGACGTTGCCGCAGGTCGCGCGGGTGCTCACGGACCCGGCGGACAGCGGACCGGCGGTGCTGGCGCTGCCGCAGGACGTCCAGGCGGAGACGTACGACTTCCCCGACGCGTTGTTCGAACCGGTGACGCACCGGCCGCTGCGGCCGCGTCCCGACCGGCGTTCGGTCACCGAAGCGGCGGGTGTCCTGCGTGCTTCGCAACGGCCGTTGCTCGTGCTCGGCGGTGGCGTCCGGTACTCCGGCGCCGGGAAACGTGCGCTGGACTTCGCCGAACGGCACGGGATCCCGCTGGTGGAGACCACGGCGGGCCGGACACTGGTGGCCCACGACCATCCGCTGCACGCCGGACCGCTGGGCATCACCGGCTCGACGTCGGCGAACGTCCTCGCGGCCGCGGCCGACGTCGTCCTGGCCGTCGGGACGCGGCTGCAGGACTTCACGACGGCGTCGTGGACGGTCTTCTCCCCCGACGTCCGCCTGCTCGCGCTCAACGCGGCCCGGTTCGACGCGGTGAAGCACGGCGCGCTGTCCGTGGTCGGGGACGCCGACGCGGGGCTGGCCGACCTGGGCGCGCAGCTGGAGAGCTGGCGGGTCGACCCGGCGTGGACGTCGCGGGCCGCAGCCGAGCGGGCTTCCTGGGACACGCATGTCGACTCGCTGCGCTCGGCAGCAGCCGAAGTTCCGTCCTACGCCCAGGTCGTGGGCGTGGTGAACGACCTGTCGGCGCCGGACGACTACGTGATGACGGCGTCCGGCGGCCTGCCGGGCGAACTCATCGGCGGCTGGCGCGGCTCCGGCTCGATCTCGATGGACGTCGAGTACGGGTTTTCCTGCATGGGTTACGAGCTGTCCGGCGCATGGGGCGCGGCGATCGCCCATCCGGGCCTGGTCACGACCCTGCTGGGCGACGGTTCGTACCTGATGCTGAACTCCGAGCTGTTCTCGGCCGCGTTCGCGGGTCACCCGTTCGTCGCGGTCGTCTGCGACAACGACGGCTACGCGGTGATCGGGCGGCTCCAGGAGGGGCAGGGCGGGAAGCCGTTCAACAACTTCTACGCCGACTGCACGACTTCCCACGCCTCGCCGCCGCGAGTGGACTTCGCGCGGCACGCGGAGTCGTTGGGCTGCCTGGTCTTCCCGGCGTCCGATGTGGACTCGCTACGCATCGCCTACGCCCGTGCCCGCGAGGCGGCGGTGTCGGAACGGCGTCCGGCCGTGGTCGTCGTCAAGACGCAGCCGTCGGCGTGGACCGAGGCCGGCGCGTGGTGGGAGGTCGGCGTGCCGGAGCACCTCGCGGGCCGCGACGAGTACGAGCGTTCGAAAGCCGATCAGGTGCGCTACCTCAGGTCCTGACCCCGGCCGCGGGGGCGCCCCCCGTTTTCCACGTTACCGGAGGGCACCGACATTTTCGGCGCCGTACGCACCCGCGACCGCAGCGTGAACCCGCTGAGCTTGAGCGTCAGCGACTCGACGATCTTGAGTTCGCACGACGGATCGACCTCGAAGTCGTCGCGCTGCAGCACCATCCCGAGCGCCTGCCCATGCCGACGTGCTTGCCGAACCTCGTCTCGTCGTTCAGCTCGGTGACGAGGTCGACGCCGCCGACGAAGACGATCTCGAAGCCGAAGATCTTCCGGGTGAAGATCGGCCCGAGGCGCCGGCCGATGCGCACGGTGTCCTGCAGCGGCGTGCGCGGGACGGCACCGATCAGCGTCGATCGTCCGCGAGCGGCGCCGACCGCGAGATCCAGGAGATCCGCGAGGCCGGGATGGCCGCCGACGTTCGTCGCGACCACGATCCTCGAGTGGCTCGACCAGCCGACGGTCACCCAGGAGGAGCTGTGCGCGCGGACGTTGTTCGCGGCGGTCGGCGTCACCCCGTGACGGCCGGCGACGCGGCGTTCCGGGCAAGTTCTCGTGGCGCGCCGGAGCCGTCCGCCGGGACCGCCCAGACGGCATTGTCCAGCCCGTAGAGGACGGTGTGGTCGTCCTGCCAGAGCGCTTGGTCGTCCACGCTCCGCTGTTCCGCCAGTTCGGTTTCCTGCATCGTCTTCAGGTCGAGGACCGACAGCCGCCACACGCCCTCACCCGTCTTCTTCTTGAAGGCGATCCGGGTGGCGTCCGGGGAGAGCGACGGGCATTCGACGTTCTCCCGGAGGGTTTTCCCGCGGTACCGCCGGTAGTCGGCCTCGACGAGGTAGGTCTTGCCCTTGCTGCCGAGAGTGGCGTAGAAGCGGTTGCCGTCCGGGGCGAAAGTGATGCCCCAGTAGTTGACGTCCGCAGCGAAGTACCGCTCGTCGCCGACGAACACCGGCAGCTCTTCGATCGTCTTGACGAGCCGGCCGGTGTCGACCTCGTACAGCCCGGCGCGCGTCGAAAAACCGGTCTGCGAATAGGAGTCGCCGGTGACGAAGAGCGTCCAGTAGACGCGCTTGCCGTCCGGGGACACGCGGGCGCGGCTCGGCGTGCCCGGCAGCGCCTCGGTGTGGCGGACGGCGAGGTGGTCGTCGAGGACGAGGACGTCGGTCACCGCCGGGAGCGTCCCCGGCCGCACGGCCAGGCAGACGGCTGTCTGCTTCGCCACCGCGAAACGATCACACTTCAGTCCGCTGAGCTGCCGTTTTCCCAGGTCGAGGGTGCCGACGCGGCCGGTGGCGGTGTCGCGGAACAGCAGCTGACCGGGACTCAGCGTGAGCTGGGCGGCCGGCTCGGCGTCCGCGGTGCCGTGGCGGGCGCTGACGGTGTAGACGACGGCCGCGGCGATCAGCAGGACCGTGCCGAGGAGGGCGAGGACGAGTTTCTTCACGGGCGCACCGGTTTCGCGAAGGCGGCGGCGAGGGCGACCAGGACCAGGCAGGCCGCGGCGGCGAGCACCGCGGGCCGCAGGTCCCAGAGCGTCCAGGCCAGTCCGAAAAGGACGGACGAGAGCATGCGGGCCACGGCCTGCCCGGTCTGCACGACGGCCATCCCGGTGGCCCGGAGATCACGCGGGATGAGCGGGCCGGCGGCGGCCATGAGGACGCCGTCGGTGGCCGCGTAGAACACGCCGTGCAGGCCGAGCGCGACGACGGCGAGCCAGATGCCGGCCTGGGGGCCGCAGAGCAGCACGAGTGCCAGGCACAGCGCCCCGTGGCCGCCGAGGAACACCGGCCAGCGGCCGACGCGGTCGGCGAGCTTGCCGAGGGGCACGGCCAGGACCAGGTAGACGCCGGCGGTGCCCAGCGGCAGCAGCGGGAAGAACGTGGCCGCGATCTCCCAGCGCCGCTGCAGGACGAGGTAGACGAACGAATCGCCGACGGTCACCAGGCCCAGCAACGCGGCCCAGAGCGTCACGCGCCGGAAGTCGCCCTGTTTGAGAAGGTTCGCCGCCATTCGCAGCGACACCGCGGCGCGGTCGACGCCGCCGGGGTGATCCTTGACGAACAACGCCAGCAGCAGCACGGCGATCGCGGCGACGCAGAAGCTGGTGAAGAACACGCTCGTATAGCTGCCGAGGCTCAGGGCGAGCACCGCCATCGCGACCAGGGGGCCGAGGAACGCGCCGACGGTGTCGAGCGCGCGGTGCACGCCGAACGAGCGGCCGAGCGCGTCCGGTGTGCTGCTGAGGGAAATGAGGGCGTCGCGCGGGGCGGTGCGCAGGCCCTTGCCGGTGCGGTCGGCGGCGAGGACGACGCCGATCGCCGCGACCGACGAGCCGGCCGCGACCAGGCCGAGCTTGCACACCGCGGACAAGCCGTACCCGAACCCGGCGACGGCCTTGAGCCGCCGCCACCGGTCGGCGAGGTGCCCGCCGGCCACCCGCACCAGGGCCGTAGCGCCCGCGTAGAGCCCGTCGAGGAGCCCGAACTGCAGCGGGTTCAGGCCGAGGCCGAGCACCAGGTAGAGCGGGAGGACGGCGGTGACCATCTCCGAGGAGACGTCGGTGACCAGGCTGACCATCCCGAGCGCCACCACGTTGGCGGACACGCGTTTCAGCGCGGGTTTCCGGTCGGTGCCGGCCGCCAGGTCCGAGGTACGGCTTGCCGCGATGTACATGCCCGCTCCTACTGGTGGCAGGGGTAGGTCGGGCTGCTGTCGAGGACCTTGCCGTCGACGCCGATGAGCTGCGACTGGAACGACGTGTCCGTCATCGACAGCTTGAGGACGCCGAAGGTCTTGAGCAGCTTCGCGGTCGTCTGGTGCGCCGGGCTCAGGTCGTAGAGGTTGGCGCCGCCGGAACCGCCGACGATCTCGACCGGGCCGTTCGCGTCGGCCTTGCCGTCGGCGTTCTGCGGGACGAACCGCTCGTAGTCGTGGTCGTGACCGTTGAGGACGAGGTCGACCTTGTTGGCGGTCATGATGTTCCACAGCTCGGTGCTGTCGGGGTTGTCGCCGTGGTCACCGGAGCTCCACCGGGGGTGGTGGTAGTAGGCGGCGACGCAGCCCTTGGTGTTCTTGGCGAGGTCCTGCTTGAGCCAGGTGATCTGGGGCGGCTCGGCGAAGTCGTCGTGGGTGACGAAGTCGTTGGAGTCGAGGGCGATGAAGTGCCAGTTGCCCATTTCCCAGCTGTAGTACCGCTTTCCCTGCGGTTTGGCGATGGCGCCGAAGTAGTCTTCGTAGCCCTTGAACGGCGTGTCGTCGTAGGACTCGTGGTTGCCCGGGATCGGGTGGGTGATGCTCTTGAAC
This sequence comes from Amycolatopsis sp. NPDC028719, assembly GCF_055565395.1. NCBI lineage: Bacteria > Bacillati > Actinomycetota > Actinomycetes > Pseudonocardiales > Pseudonocardiaceae > Amycolatopsis > Amycolatopsis sp. NPDC028719. The sequence goes on along the minus strand of NZ_JBVHUL010000011.1, from coordinate 69,910 downwards.
CGGCCCCACGTCTTGTCGTAGTAGGACTTGAAGTCCGAGAGGTGGGCGTCGTCGTACTGGTTGTCGCCCATGGTGATCACGGCGGCCGGGTTCATCTGCTCGACCAGTTTGGCGGTCTTGACGTGAGCGCAGCTCGAGCTGCTCGAGGTGCAGCGTTCGGCGATGTCGCCGGCGGCGGCGAGGACGAAGCCCGATCCGCTGCCCGCCTTGGTCTTCACGGTGACCGGCGAGCTGGCGTTCGAGACGTTCCCGGCGGCGTCGCGGGCACGGACGGCGTAGGAGTAGCCGGTGTCGGGCGTGAGGCCGTTGTCGGTGTAGGACGGGGTGGTGCTGGTGGCGACGACGGTACCGTCGCGCAGGATGTCGTACCCGGCGACGCCGACGTTGTCCGTGGCAGCGCTCCACGTCAGGGCGGCGCTGGTGGCGGTGGTCGTGCCGGCGGTGAGGCCCGTCGGGGTGGTCGGGGCCTGGGTGTCGCCGGAGGAGTCCGTGGAGCCGAAGACCTGCATCTCCCAGAAGGAGTAGCCGTAGCTCGTCGCGCGGGTGACGCCGACGAAGCGGACGTACCGGCCGTGGGCGTTCAGGGTGAGGTCATCGGTCTTGCCGTCACCGTTGTCGACGGCGGTGGCGGCGGTGAAGTTCGTGCCGTCGTCGGAGACTTCGATGCGGTACTTCTTGGCGTAGGCGGCTTCCCAGGTGAGGAGGACGCGGTGGATCGCGGCGGACTGGCCGAGGTCGATCCGCAGCCACTGCGGGTCGGCACCTTCGGCGCTGGCCCAGCGGGTGGTGGTGCTGCCGTCGACGGCCTTCGCACCGGCGTACGACGAGCTCTCGACGGTGGAGGTCGCGACGGGTTTCCCTTGCGAGAGCAGGACGTCGGCTTGGGTACTGGCCGCGGCGAACGCGGAGGGCAGCAGGGTGATCGCCGCTATCACCGGGGTGAGGCGGGCGAATGTTCGTAGGGTCGACGGCACGTCGCGCTCCTTCTGGGCCTGGCGGTGGCTGGTGGGCTGCGGCGTTTTAGCTGTTAGGAAAGTTTCCTAACTAAGCGGACTGTATCGGTGACCGGTTTCGGCTGACAAGACGTGTCTTGCCGTTGAATCGGTCAAGAGGGTGAGGTTCTTCGTGTTTTCCCAGCGCAGCGGGGTTCCCGCTGACCGGCGCAGTGCCCCGTGGCGCGGGACGGGCTCCGCAGACTCCCCACCTTTACCAGTTCACCGCTGGTTCACCGCCGGTTTGTCGGCGGTCTTGTCGACGGTTTTGTCGGTGGTCGCGGGTAGCGTGGAACCGGGGGCAGCGCCCATCCGCACCGCGCCATTTCCCTTGTTTCACAACAAAAATCGCGCCGGTGGCCGTCTTTCGAGTTCACCCGATCCAGCGATGATCTTCGCACAGGTGTTCGGGTAGCTTCGGATGTATGACCTCATCCGTCCGAACGCAGCAGCTTCTTGATCTCGGTGACAGCGGCGCGGCCGGCCCGGTTCGCCCCGACCGTGCTGGCCGATGGCCCGTATCCCACGAGGTGCAGCCGCGGCTCGCGCACCACGCGCGTGCCGTCCATCCGGATCCCGCCCCCGGGTTCCCGGACGTGCAGCGGCGCGAGGTGGTCGATCGCCGCGCGGAACCCGGTCGCCCAGAGGATGACGTCGGCGTCGAAGCGAGAGCCGTCCGCCCAGGCGACTCCCTCGGGCGTGATGCGCTCGAACATCGGCCGCCGCTCGAGGATCCCGGCGGCGCGCGCGGCGCGCACTTCCGGCGTCACGGCGAGGTCGGTCACGCTCACGACGCTCTCCGGCGGCAGCCCGGCCCGCACCCGCTCGTCGACCTTCGCGACGGCGTCCCGTCCCCAGTTCTCGCTGAACGGCTCGTCGCGCCACACGGGCGGGCGCCGTGTCACCCAGGCGGTCGCGCGGGCGAGCGGAGCGAACTCCATGAGTAGCTGAACGGCCGACGCGCCACCCCCGACCACGACGACCCGCCGGCCGCGGAACTCTTCGGGGCCGGTGTAGTCCGCCGTGTGCACCTGACGGCCGGCGAAGGTTTCTTGGCCGGGGTAGTGCGGCCAGAAGGGCCGGTCCCAGGTGCCGGTAGCACTGATCACGGCTTTCGCGGCCCACGACTCCGCGGGGCTCGCCACCACCAGCCGCTCCCCCGCCCGCGTCACGGACTGGACGTCGACGGGCCTGAACACCGGGAGGTCATAGACGCTTTCAAAGCGCGCGAAGTACTCCGAAACGACTTCGGACGCGGGTCGTGTGACGTCCGGGCTGCCGAAGGCCATGCCGGGCAGGTCGTAGATGCCGTGCACCTTGCCGAGCACGAGTGAGGGCCACCGGTACTGCCAAGCACCCCCGGCCCGCTTCCCGTGATCGAGGACGACGAACCCGCCGTCGTTGGCGAACCCGGCCCGGCGCAGGTGATAGGCGGCCGAGAGCCCGGCCTGCCCCGCACCGATCACCACGACGTCGGTCTCGTGATCCGCACCGCTCATGTCGGTTTCAACGGCTGACGGCCAGGGGTATTTCGCGCCGTGGATCACAGCGCGCCCGCCTTCACGGAAGCGCCGAGTCACCGGGTCACCTCACCGGACCTGGCACGGGCCGCAGACGACAACGCCGCCACACCGAGGCCGGCGCCCACCCGAACCGACTCCTGCGTCGGCCACCGCGACCAGCCACCCGGCCGAGCCACGCCGCTGCCGGCGCCGCGCCCAACCCGGCCGACCGGTTCCCGGCCATCACGCCCAGCCCGAACCCACTTCGACCCTCAGCCACTCGACCGAGCAACCGGACGTCACACGGCAACGCGGTTCCGCCCCGCCTCCTTGGCGCGATACAACGCGGCGTCAGCCGAGCGGAGCACGTCGTCGAGCGTCGGGCCCGCTTCCGGGTGGCGGGCCACCCCGATCGACACCGACAAGCCGCTCACGCGAACCGTCCCGCTGCCCGTCGAGATCACCACGTTCAGCTCGCCCACCGCGGCCCGCACGCGTTCGGCGATGCCGAGCACGTCGGCGCGGCCGATGCCCGGCAGCAGCACCACGAACTCCTCGCCGCCGAACCGGCCGACCGTGTCGCCCTGGCGCACCGCCTCGGAAATCGCGATCGCGACCGCGGCCAGGACGTCGTCGCCGGTGAGGTGGCCGTACGTGTCGTTGATGCGCTTGAAGTGGTCGAGGTCGATCATCAGCACCGCGAAGCCGCCGCCGGCGGGGCCGCGCCGCTGTGCTCGGGCGTGTTCGCGCGCCGCGGAGTCGTGCCAGCCGGCGGTGTTGAGCAGGCCTGTCTTCTCGTCGGTGACGGCCGCGACCTGCAACTGCTGTTTCAGCAGCAGGTAGCGGTGCAACAGCAGCAACGGCGCCACGACGAACACCACCAGCACCGGCTGCTCGGCCAGCGCCAGCGCGGCGAGGCCGCCGAGGCACAGCGTCGCGAGCTCGAAAGCGTTGTCCTCCCACGTGCCGATCAGGTCGGCCGCCGAGCGCTTGCTCGTGTAGAGGTAGATCCCGGCCGAGACCAGGCCGATGTTCACCAGCTCGAACACCGTCGCCGCCAGGCAGAGCGCCAGCAGACCGCGCGCGGTCTGCAACGACGTCCCGTGCAGGCCCGACACCGCGAGAACGGACGAAGCGGCGAAGCACGAGAGCATGGCCCAAGCCGTGCTGGCGACGAAACGATGCACTGGCCGCGTACGGACCTGACGCCACACGCGCACCCACAGGTGCGCGTAAAGCACGACAGCGAGCAGGGCCACCCAGGCCGGCGGCAGCAGGACGACGCCGGCGAGGTACCAGACCGACGTGACGTTGATGTGGGTCTGCCCGCTCATCCACCGCCGCAGCCGCTCGATGCGGCGCGACATTTCGGCCTGGGCCACGCCGAGCGCGACCAGCACCGCGAACCAGACCGGCCGCACGGGCCCGCCGAAGCCGGTGACCAGCGCGACCCCGGTCGCCACGACGGCGACCAGTTCACAGCCGAGTGCGTAGGTGATCCAGCGGGCTTTCGCCCCGGCCCACATCTCCCACCGCGCGGGCCAGCCCGGCCAGGCGGAAAGCGCTTCCCGGCGCACGGCGGCCTGGGCTCTCAAGAGCCGAAGCCACAGAAGTGACGGACCGGCATCGTGACGTTACCCCTTGCGCGAAGTTCGGCCGACAGGTTGCCCAGCGTAGCCGTTCCGACGACGCGCGTCGCCAGTCCGGGCGAATTGCGGGCAACGCTCCTGCCCGAAGACCCGCGCAGGGTAGATCCGCCCAGCTCAGCGGCTCACGACCGGATCATCGCTCCGGGAACGCGCCCGTGAGAACGCCGGAGTGGGAATCCCACCCCCGCGCGCCCGGTGGCGGGCTAAATCGGCCAACGCGACGAGCGAGATCGGCGCAGAAGGATCTCGCGACAACAGGTGGGGTGCGCATCGCCGCCACTGGAAGGGCTCGCCGGACCCCAGCGGCGGAATCCAGCTCACCAACCCGGCCGGCGGACACCAGAGCGAGCCCGGCTCGCCCGCACAGCGCGCACTCCGGCCAACCCCTCGCCGACGGACGCACCGACGCATTCCGCCCGCATGCGTAGCGCGCAGGCGCGCGTACTTCAGGGAGCCCTCGCGGCGCATACACCGCGCAAATCCGGCTTGCGTTCGCAGCACCCAGGCCAACGGCAACTACTTGCGCAGCGCCCGGATGATCGCCACCACTCCGACCACCGCCGCGATCGCGACCACGACCGGCGCCAGCCTCTTCAGCACCGACTGGCCCGCGTAGTCGAGCAAGTCGATCGCTTCCGCCTCCGGGGCCGCCGGGACGCTTCGCAGCGGCGGGCGCTCCGCGGCCGGCTTGGGGTCCGTGTTGATCTCCGATGTCGTCGGAGCCGGCTTGACCGCCGCATCCGGACCAGGAGCAGGAGCAGGGGCCGGCTCGGCGACCGGCTCCGCGGTTGCCGTCGGCTCGGGCGTCGGTGCCGCGGCCACCGGGGCCGGGGCCGGCTCGGCCGCCGGGGCCAGCTTGCCCGACAAACATCCCGCGAACGTGTCGAGGATCTTGCCGCCCACCTCGCTGATCAGGCCGCGGCCGAACTGGGCCGGCTTGCCCGTGATCGACAGGTCCGTCGCCACCGAACCGTGCGTTGCGCCGTCGGCCTCCGTCAGCGTCAGGGTCACCGTCGCCGCCGCCGTGCCCGATCCTCGGGAGTCCTTGCCCGATGCCTTGATCGTCACCTTGTGCGCGGCGTCGTCCTTCTCCAGGAACTCGCCATTTCCTTTGTACAGCAGGGAAATCGGCCCGAGCTTGACCTTCACCGTCCCGCTGAACTTGTCCCCTTCGACCTTCGTCAGCGTGGCGCCCGGCATGCACGGGGCCACCCGCTCGGGGTCGACGACCGCCTGCCAGACCTCGCCGATCGGAGCCGGGACGGTGAATTCGTGGTCGAGCCGCACGGGCCGACCTCCTTCCTGATGACAACGAGGGCCGGTGTCCACCCTAGCCGCCGCCGGGGCGGCGGCCAGGGGGACGAACCTCGAACCTCAGGCGCCGGCCGCCGCCGCGATCGCCCGGCCCGTCAGGACCTGGGCCAGGTGACGGCGGTATTCGACGTCGGCGTTGCTGTCGACCGGCGGATTCGTGCCTTCCGCCGCGTGCGAAGCCGCCGCGGCGATCGAGTCGGCCGAAGCCTGGACCCCGACCAGCGCCGCTTCGACACCAGACGCCCGCACCGGGGTCGAGCCCATGTTCGTCAGCGCGACCCGAGCCTCCTCGATGACGCCCGCTTCGGTACGGACGGTGACCGCGACCGCGACCATCGACCACGCCTGGGCGACCCGGTTGAACTTCTCGTAGTGCGCCCGCCACCCGGTGTGCTTGGGCACGCGGACCTCGACCAGCAGCTCGTCCGCGGCCAGCGCAGTGGTGAACAGGTCCTGGAAGAACTCCGCGGCCGGCACCGTCCGGCGTCCCGAAGGCCCGGCCAGCACCAGCGAAGCGTCCAGCGCGAGCACCGGCGCCAGCAGGTCCCCGGCCGGGTCGGCGTGGGCGATCGCGCCGCCCAGCGTGCCCCGGTGGCGGATCTGCGGGTCGGCCACCGTGTCCGTCGCCTCTTTCAGCAACGCGGCGTGCGAAGCGATCAGCGCGTCACGCTGCACGTCGTAGTGCGTCGTCATCGCGCCGATGACCAGCTCGTCGCCCTCCTCCCGCACGCCGCGCAGCTCCGCGACGCGCCCGAGGTCGACCAGCGTCGTCGGCGCCGCCAGCCGCATCCGCAGCACCGGCAGCAGGCTCTGGCCGCCCGCGATGACCTTGGCGTCCTCACCCGCCGACGCCAGCGCCTGCACCGCTTCGTCCACTGTGGACGGGCGGACGTAGTCGAAGGAAGCCGGGATCACTGCACACCTCCGGTGGCGTCGATGGAGCCGAGGCCGCCGCCGGCTTCGTCGCGGCCGGGGCCGCCGGCGTCGGTGGTGCCATGCTGGATGGCGTGCCACACCCGCATCGGCGTCAACGGCATCTCGATGTCGTTCACCCCGAAGTGCCGCACCGCGTCGATCACCGCGTTGACCACCGCCGGGGTGGACGCGATCGTGCCCGCCTCGCCGACGCCCTTGGCGCCGAGCGGGTTCGACGTCGCCGGCGTCTCCGTGCGGTCGGTGGTGAACGACGGCAGGTCCGCCGCCGACGGCAGCAGGTAGTCGGCGAACGTGCCGGTCGTCAGCGTGCCGCTGTCGTCGTGCTCGGTGCCTTCGAAGAGCGCCTGCGCGATGCCCTGCGCGAGCCCGCCGTGCACCTGGCCCTCGACGATCAGCGGGTTCACCGCGACCCCGACGTCGTCGACGCACACGTACGAGCGCAGCTTGATCCGCCCGGTCTCGGTGTCCACTTCGGCGGCGCACAGGTGCGTGCCGTGCGGGAACGAGAAGTTCTCCGGGTCGAACGTCGCGTCCGAGTCGAGCGACGGCTCGATCCCGTCGGGCAGGTTGTGCGCCGCGAACACCGCGAGCGCGATGTCCCCGATGCCGGTGGACGTGTCCGTGCCCTTCACCGTGAACTTGCCGTTCGCGAACTCGAGGTCGTCCTCGGCGCATTCGAGCAGGTGCGCCGCGATCGGCTTGGCCTTCGCGACTACCTTCTCGGCGGCCTTGATGACCGCGATCCCGCCGACGACCAGCGACCGCGAGCCGTAGGTGTCCATGCCCTTGTGCGACGACTGGGTGTCGCCGTGCAGGATCTCGACGTCCTCGAACGCGACGCCCAGCTGGTCGGCGACGATCTGGCTCCACGCCGTCTCGTGGCCCTGGCCGTGCGCGGACGCCCCGGTCGTCACCTCGACCTTGCCGGTGGGCAGCATCCGGATCGACGCGTACTCCCAGCCGCCGGCGCCGTAGTCCAGCGAGCCGAGCACCCGCGACGGCGCGAGCCCGCACATCTCGGTGAACGTGGAGATACCGATGCCGAGCTGCACCTTGTCACCGGCTTTGCGGCGCCGGTCCTGTTCAGCGCGCAGGCCGTCGTAGTCGAAGAGCTGCTTGGCCTTTTCGGTGGCGGCCTCGTAGTTGCCCGAGTCGTAGGTCAGCCCGCACACCGTGGTGAACGGGAACTCCTCGTGCTTGATCCAGTTCTTCTCGCGCAGCTCCATCGGGTCCATGCCGAGCTCGACGGCGAGCTCGTCCATGATCCGCTCGATCGCGAACGTCGCCTCCGGCCGGCCGGCGCCGCGGTAGGCGTCGGTCAGCGTCGTCGTCGTGTACACGTTCGTGCAGGCGAAGTGGTACGCCGGGATCTTGTAGATCGCGTTGAACATGAACGCGCCGAGGATCGGCACGCCGGGGCCGACGAGGCCGTTGTACGCGCCGAGGTTGGCGAGCAGCTCGACCTTGAGACCGGTCACCTGGCCGTCGCGGGTCGAGGTGATGGTGATGTCCTGGATCTGGTCGCGGCCGTGGTGCGCGGCGAGCATCGTCTCGGACCGCGTCTCGTTCCACTTGACCGGTTTGCCGAGCTTCTGCGCGACGAGCAGCGACATCATCTCTTCCGGCAGGACCCCGATCTTGCCGCCGAAGCCGCCACCGACGTCCGGGGCGATCACGCGCAGCTTGTGCTCGGGGATGCCGAGCGTCAGCGCGGACATCACGCGCAGGATGTGCGGGACCTGCGTGGCCGACCACATGGTGATCTGGGTGCTGGTCGGGTCGACGACGCACGCCCGTGGCTCCATGAACGCCGGGACCAGCCGCTGCTGGCGGAAGCGGCGCTTGAGGACGACCTCCGACGAGCTGATCGCGTCCTCGACGTTGCCGCCGGTACCGGCCTCGGCCGAGTCGAACTTCCAGACCGCGCTCGTGTTGGTGCCGAGGTCCTCGTGGACCAGCGCGGCACCGTCGGCGATGGCGGCTTCCATGTCGAGGACGACCGGCAGCTCGTCGTACTCGACGTCGATTTCCTCGAGCGCGTCGTGCGCTTCGGCCGACGTCCGCGCGACGACGACCGCGACGCCTTCACCGGCGAAGTTGACCGTGTCGGCGGCGAGCACCGGGCGGCGTGGCGCCTTCATGTCCGGCGTGATCGGCCACGCGCAGGGCATGCCGATCGAGCCGTCCGGGTCGAGGTCCTTCGCGGTGTAGACGGCGACGACGCCGGACGCGCCCTTGGCCGCCGACGTGTCGATCGAGACGATCTTGGCGTGCGCGAACGGGCTGCGCAGGACCGCCATGTGCAGCAGGCCGGGCAGCGCGATGTTGTCGGTCCAGCGGGTGCGGCCGGTGATCAGCCGCTCGTCTTCCTTGCGGCGCCGTGACTTTCCGACTTCCGGTTCGATCGTGGCGGTCATCAGTCACCACCCACGCCGGCGTGCTTGGTTTCGGCGATCCGCTCGGCTTCGGGGCCGGCGCCGGGACTCATGTTCTGCGCGGCGTCGCGGACCGCGCGAACGATGTTCTGGTAGCCGGTGCAGCGGCAGAGGTTGCCTTCGAGCCCTTCGCGGACGGCCTGTTCGTCCGGATCGGGGTTGTCGGCCAGCAGGTCGATCGACTGCATGATCATGCCGGGCGTGCAGAACCCGCACTGCAGGGCGTGGTTGTCGTGGAACGCTTTCTGCACCGGGTGCAGCTGCCCGTCGCGGGCGAGGCCTTCGATGGTGGTGACCTCACAGCCGTCGGCCTGCACGGCCAGCACAGAGCAGGACTTCACGCTGTGCCCGTCCAGGTGGACGGTGCAGGCGCCGCAGTTGCTGGTGTCGCAGCCGACGACGGTGCCGACCTTGCCCAGCTTCTCTCGCAGGTGGTGCACGAGCAGGGTGCGGGGCTCGACTTCGTCGGTGTACTTGGTCCCGTCGACAGTGACGGTGATGCGCATCAGGCCTCCAAAAGCCGGTTCGGGAACGGCCCGCCCGACCGTGATCGGGCTCACAGACCTCCGAGCGTGCTACGCGACCTTCGCGCGGACAAGTCCTGATGTCATACGTTCAACTACCCGTTCCGCAGATACGCGGCAATCCCCTGCGGAAACCCGAATCTGCGGAAGTCCGGATGGGTGAACTTTTGTGGGCCACCCGGAGCAGCGCACGCCGGAAAGCCGTCAGCCGTGGATGCGCCCCGTCAGCTCCGCGAGCCGCTTGCCGCCGCCGCCCCACCGCAGCGCGATGATCTCCGCCGCGATCGACACCGCCGTCTCCTCCGGGGTGCGGGCACCGAGGTCGAGGCCGATCGGCGACGACAGCCGGTCCAGCTCCGCCTCGGTGATCCCGGCCTCGCGCAGGCGGGCGAAGCGGTCGTCGTGCGTCTTGCGGGAGCCCATCGCGCCGACGTACCCGACGTCCAGGCGCAGCGCGACCTCGAGCAGCGGGACGTCGAACTTCGGGTCGTGGGTCAGCACCGCGATGGCCGTGCGCCGGTCGATGCGCCCGGCCGCGGCTTCGCCCTCCAGGTAGCGGTGCGGCCAGTCGACGACGACGTCGTGCGCGTCCGGGAAGCGGCTGCTGGTGGCGAACACGGGCCGCGCGTCGCAGACCGTGACCTGGTAGCCGAGGTAGGCGCCCATGCGCGCCATCGCGGCGGCGAAGTCGATCGCGCCGAACACGAGCAGCCGGGGCGGCGGCTCGAAGGAGTTGACGAACACCGCCATGCCCTCGCCGCGGCGCTGGCCGTCCGGGCCGTAGTGCAGGGTGCCGGTGCGGCCGCTGGCCAGCAGGCCGCGCGCGTCGTCGGCCACCGCGTCGTCCATCCGCGAGGACCCCAGCGAGCCCTCGGTGCGGTCCGGCCAGACGATCATGTGCTCGCCGATCAGGCCTTCCTGCTCGTGCTCGATGATCGTGACGACCGCGACGGGTTCGCCGCCGCGCACGGACGCGACGACGTCGCCGAGCTCCGGCATCGACGCGCGGTCGACGTGCTCGACGTAGATGTCGATGATCCCGCCGCAGGTCAGGCCCACCGCGAAGGCGTCGTCGTCGGTGACGCCGTAGCGCTGCAGCACCGGCTTGCGCTCGCGGACGACCTCCTGCGCGAGCTCGTAGACGGCGCCTTCGACACAGCCGCCGGACACGCTGCCGGCGACGGTGCCGTCCGGGGCGACGACCATCGCCGCACCGGGCGCGCGGGGCGCCGACGAGAAGGTGGCGACCACGGTGCCGAGCCCGACCGTTTCCCCGTCGGACCAGCGGCGGAACACGTCGTCCAGTACGTCACGCATCGGAAATCTCCCCGAGCAGTCGTTCCAAAGTGGCCAGGGTGTGCCCGGCCAGCAGCCGGTCGATGTGGGGCAAAGCGGCCACGATGCCCGACTGGACCGGAGCGTACCCCGCACGGCCGGCGTGCGGATTCACCCAGAATACGGCGTGCGCGAGCCGGCGCAGGTGGGCGAGCTGCTCGCCGAGCAGGCCGGTGTCGCCGCGCTCCCAGCCGTCGGAGAACACGGTGACCACGGCGCGGCGGGCCACACCGCGCCGGCCCCAGCGGTCGAGGAAGGCCTGCAGCGTCTCGCCGAGGCGGGTGCCGCCGGCGAAGTCCGGCACCGCCGAGCCCGCCGCGAGCATCGCGCGTTCGGGGTCGCGCTGACGCAGCTGGCGGGAGACGCGGGTCAGCCGCGTGCCGAGGGTGAAGACCTCGACGGACTGCGGTGCGCTGCGCGTGAGGACGTGGGCGAACCGGAGCAGGGCGTCGGCGTACGGGCTCATCGACCCCGAGACGTCGATGAGCAGCACGACCCGCCGCGGCCTGCCGGCCCGCCGGGCGTAGGCCGGTTTCAGGGGTTCGCCGCCGCTGGCGAGCATGGCGCGCAGAGTGCGGGAGGGGTCGAGCCGACCACGCTTCGCCGGGGTCCTTCGCGAGGCCGGCCGCTTCGGAGGCACGGGCTTCAAGGTCGCCAGGAGCTCGCGAAGGTGTTCGCGTTCGGCGGTGGTCAACGCGGCGAGGTCGCGGTGGCGCAGGACTTCGTGGTCGCTCGCGGCGACTTTCAGCTGTTCGGGGCCGTCACCACCCTCGGCGTTCCCGCCGCCGGCGTCGACCAGCGGGGCGATCCGGGCCTGCTTCGGCGCGGCGGACTTCGCGCGCTGCGGGGTCGTGGATTCGATCGAAAACCACTGGCTGAAGGCTTCTTCGTAGTACGGGAGGTCGTCGGGGCTGGAGCACAGGGTGAGCCGGCCCGCCCAGTAGAGCTGGGTGGGTTCGGCGACGTCGATCTCGCCGACGGCGGCCAGGTAGGCCTGCACCCGGCGCGCATCGCAGGCGACCCCGGCCTCGCGCAGGGCAGCGGCGAACCCGGCGTACCCGGCGACGGGATCGGCGGCGGTGGTCATGACTCCATTGTGCGCTCATCCGGCCGCGCAGGTCGGCCTGTGGACGCGGAGGGCTGCCTTGTGGACGAGGCAACGGCGCGCACCCGAAACTGTCGGTGCGCGCCGGTAGCATGGAAAACGGGGGCCGGAGGCATACCATTGGTGTCCCGGCGAGGAGTCGAACCTCGGACCTCGGCGTTCGTAGCGCCGCGCTCTGTCCTGCTGAGCTACCGGGACGGGGCGGTCTGCGCGCACGCCCCTCCCCGGACGGGCGCAGACCGCGCTCTTCGCGGCGACCGACCCGAGGTAGCGAGGGGTGGGCGCGAAGAGCCTTCAGGAAGATTCAGCGAACGGCACGGGAGATCGTGCCGCAGTGGTGCGCTTGCCGGTTCACGATCTCCTCCTCTCGGCGGCGGTTTCCGCGGTACGGGAAAAGAATGCCGGAGCCCGGCGCACCGGGCAACGCATTTAATTCTGGTCCTTTGTGGACTGTCAGGCCGTGAAGCCCGGCACGATGTTCGCGCAGCCGCGGCGCCGCGCCACGTCGTTGCTCGCCAGGACCGGCGGCAGCGCCTGCTGCGCGAACGCCTGCAGTTCGGCGAGCTTCGCGTCGTCCACCAGGTCGCGGCGAACGTGGTACGTGGCCTGGTTCTTCGCGTCGTTCCGGGCGAAGATCGTGGCGTAGTCGCGCTCGAACCGCGGATCCTGGTCGAACTGCAGGGTGCTGCTCCACGAGCCGACGAAAACGATCAGTTCGGGCTTCGCCGTCGTGAAGACGTGATCCCGCAGACCGGCGAAGTCGGCGACGTGCAGGTAGTCCGCGATCGGGGCGTCGCCGAGCCCGGCGAGGTCGAGCAGCCGGAGCCGGCTGCCCAGCGCCGTGCCCCCGAGGTCGATCACCCCGGCCGAAGCCGTGTCCGGCAGCCGCAGGAGGTCCGCGAACCCGTTGATCGCGGTGTCGTCCCGCTCCGCGACGGCACACATCGCCGTCTTCACGTCGGCGCGGTACTTGGTGCCCTGGTCGTAGTAGCCGCCGATCGCACTGACCGACGCGGCGACGAGCAGGCAAGCCAGGACGACGCGGCCGCGCACCCGGACCAAGGCGAACGTCTCGACGACCGCGGTCGCGCCGAGGAGGGCGCCGACCGTCCAGACCGGCGTCGCGAACCGCAGGTGCCCCATCCAGTCGTACTCGAGCACGATGAACGCGGCGACGGCCAGGCCGAACGGAACCAGCAACGCGATCAGCCCGACGCGCAGCCGGCCCGGCTTGACCAGCAGCACCGCCAGGCAGCCGACCACGACGGCGGCGAGCAGCCAGCCCGCGTAGGACACGATTTCGCCCGGCCGCGCGAGGTCACCGAGGTCGGGCGGCTCCTGGCCCTTCGCGACCGCGGTGTTGGGCAGCAGGCGCCCGAACTCGAACCAGCGGTAGACCACGTAGGCGCCGAACGGCACGACGAAGGCGGCGACCGAGACGACCACCGCGCGGACGCTGGGGGCGAGCGCGGTCCGCTTCAGGAAGACGGCGACGGCGATCGGGTACGCACCCGCGTAGATGATCCCGTCGGGGCGGGTCAGCGCGGCCAGCATGGCGATCACGCCGGCGCCGATCGCGACGCGGTGGGTCAGCAGGCTGCCGCTCAGCACCGACCGCAGGAGGAGCACGGCCAGCGCGGCGACGGTCAGCGCGTAGAAGGAGTTCTCCAAGCCGGAGAAGCACCAGATCACGAACGACGGGTTGGCGGCGAGCGCGGCCCCGGCGACGAAGGTGACGAGCGCGGGGCGGCGGCTGAGCGTCTTCGCGCCGGCGTGGAAGAGAACCAGGACGCCCGCGCAGCAGGCCAGCGCCAGCGCCTTCGGGAAGAGGATCTGGTCGGAGACGCCGAAGAGCGTCCCGTGGTCGAACAGGCCGACGAGCTTGCCGAGGGCGAGCAGGACCATCCAGGTCGGGTTGGAGTACCCCTCGACCGGCGCCACGCCGGGCTGGAGCACCGGCCCGAGCCCGTCGGCGACGTTGCGCGAGTAGGCGAAGGTGATGGCGGCGTCGTCGATCAGCCAGTGGCCGTAGAACGAAGCGTGCACGGCGATCAACGCGGTGCCGCCCAGGACGGCCGCCACGGCGGCGAGCCAGGACGGCCACCGGCGAGCGGTCACCTCGGGTTCCGCTTGCCGGCCGGCCGACGGCCTCGCTTCGGTCGTCTCCACCACGCTCATACCTCGGGCCCTCCCATGCCTTCGGATACCCCGGGCCGGTCAGGCGAACAAAGCGTCGAGCTTGGCCCGGACACGGTCGAGGTCTTCGCTGTATTTCAGGACAGCACCGAGCGTGCGCGCCGCCGTCGCCGCGTCCAGCTCGTCCCGTCGCAGAGCCAGCAGGGCTCTCGCCCAATCGAGTGACTCCGCTACTCCGGGTGGCTTCAACAGGTCCATTTCGCGGAGCCGATGCACCGCTTCAGCGATCTGCCGAGCCAGGTTTTGCCCTATTTGGGGGATTCTACGGCGCAGGATCGTGACCTCTCGCGCCAGGTCGGGGTGTTCCAGCCAGTGGTAGAGGCAGCGGCGCTTGAGGGCGTCGTGCACTTCCCGGGTCCGGTTCGAGGTCAGCACGACGAGCGGCGGCTCCGCGGCGCGGATTTCGCCGTACTCGGGGATGGTGACGGCGTGCTCGTCGAGCAACTGGAGGAGGAAGGCTTCGAACTCGTCGTCGGCGCGGTCGATCTCGTCGATCAGCAGCACGCACGGCGCGGTGATCAAGGCCTGCAGCAGCGGGCGCGCGAGGAGGAAGCGTTCGGTGTAGAGCGAGCGCTCGGCGGCCTCGACGTCGATCCCCCCGCCCCCGGCGGCTTCGAGGGCCCGCAGGTGCAGGAGCTGGCGCGGGAAGTCCCATTCGTAGAGCGCCTGGGCGGCGTCGATGCCCTCGTGGCACTGGAGGCGCACGAGCGGGCGGCCGAGCGCGGTGGCCAGCGCGATGGCGAGCGACGTCTTGCCGGTGCCGGGTTCGCCTTCGCAGAAGAGGGGGCGGCCCATCCGCAGGGCGAGGAAGCCGGCGGTGGCGAGCCCGTCGTCGGCGAGGTAGCCGGTCCCGTCCAGCGCGGCGGCAAGTTCTTCAGGCGAGGCGAGCGAGTCCGTCACGGTGTCGATCGTAGGCGGCGCGGCGGCTGCGCGCGGGTCGCCGGGGCCGAGGGGGCTGGTGGTGGCCGTGATCCGGCGGACGACACGTACCCGGATGGACGACACGCGTGATCGGGCGGACGACACGCGTGATTGAAGGGTCGACACGACGGTTTGGCGGGGCGTCTCGCGTGCCTGGGGAGTCGGCTTGTGGGGCGGGCCGGTGGTCAGGCGGTGGGGAGGTCGGTGCGGTGGTCGACGTCGCGGCCGCTGCCGAGGTCGCCGCACTCGATGAGCTTCAGATCGGCGCGGGTCGACAGCCAGTCTCGGGCGCCGCGGTCGCCCTCGGCAGATTCGGCGATTTCGGGCCACCAGCGGCGGCCGAGGAGGACGGGGTGACCGGGGACGCCGTCGTAGGCCGCGCGGGCGACGGTTTCAGGCGTCGCGCCGACGGCGACCCGGGCGATGATGTCGGCGCCGACCCACGGCAGGTCGACGAGGTGGACCAGGGCCGCGACCGGGCCTGGTTCCTGGGAGAGCGCGGCGAGGCCGGCTTTGAGGGAGGCGCCCATGCCGGTCTCCCAGCCCGCGGCCCGCACCGCTTGGGCCGGATCGGGCAGAAGCGCGCTGACCTCGTCGGCGGCGGCACCGAGGACGACCCGGACGGGATCGCAGCCGGCCGCGGTCAGGGTGGCGAGCACGCGCAGGACGAGGGGTTGGCCGTCGATTTCGGCGAGGGCCTTCGGGCCGCCGAACCGGCGGCCGGCCCCGGCGGCGAGCAGCAAGCCGGCGACAGGCGGGGTGGCTGCGGTCATCGGCGCACCAGCTTCGTGACGGCAAGCAGAAGACCGCCGCCGGGCCGCGTAGCCAGGATCACCGGCACACCAACCTCCCGACAGCAAGCAGAAGGCCGCCGCCGGGCCGCGTAGCCAAGATCACCGGCACACCAACCTCCCCGCCGCGAGCCAGAAGGCTCGCACCGGGCCGCGTCGCCGGCGTTACCGGCCCACCGGGCGCCCGGTGGGCGGCCCGGACCAGGTGCTCGGCTGAGGCGCGCAATGCCCGGTCCTCGGCTCCGGCCGCCTGGCCCGTGCAGACTGGGTTCTCAACCATGGGCGCGGCCGGGGGCGCCGATCGCCAGGTCGGCTTCTATCAAGCGGGCCGTCTCCAGCAGCGGGGGGACCAGGTCCTTCTCCACCGACTCCGCCGTCGTGCGGCTCGCGTGCGTCGACAGGTTCACCGCTGCCGCCACCCGGCCCGTGCGGTCGTGGATCGGGGCCGCCACCGAGCGGAGGCCTTCCTCCAGCTCCTGGTCGACCATCGCCCAGCCCTGGTCGGTCACCTTGGCCAGTTCCGCGCGGAGGCGGTCGGGGGCCGTGACCGTGCGGTCCGTGAGGCGGTCGAGCTTCGCCACCACGAAGTACGCCTCCAGCTCCGCCCGGCTCAGGCCGGCCAGCAGGACGTGACCCATCGACGTCGCGTACGCCGGGAAGCGGGTTCCCACGTTGATGCTCACCGTCATGATGCGCGAGACCGCCACCCGCGCCACGTAGACGATGTCCGTTCCCTCCAGGACCGACACCGAACTGGACTCGCGCACTCCCGCCGACAGGTGCTCCAGGTGGGGCTGGGCCACCTCCGGCAGCGTCATGCTCGACAGGTACGAGTACCCCAGCTCCAGCACGCGAGCGGTCAGGGAGAAGTACTTGCCGTCCGTGCGGACGTAACCGAGGTCGGTCAGCGTCAGCAGGAAACGGCGGGCCGCGGCGCGGGTCAGGCCCGTCGCGCGGGCGACGTCGCTGAGGGTCAGCTCCGCCGCGTCCGCGTGGAACGCCTTGATCACCGCCAGGCCGCGCTCCAGCGACTGGACGTGGTGGGCGCCGCGGTGGGCCGGCTCGCTGTCGAGCTCGGCTTCGATGGGCCTCCCCGTGTCCATGCCCGGCACCCTATCCGGCGTCGGCCGGCCGGGCGCTCGGCTCGCCGAGCTCGGCCAGGGTGCGCTGGGCGATGGCGAACGCCGCGTTCGCCGCCGGGGCACCCGCGTAGACCGCCGTGTGCAGCAGGACCTCGCCGATCTCCGCCGCCGTGAGGCCGTTGCGGACCGCGGCGCGGACGTGCATCGCCAGCTCGTTGTGCGCCTGCAGCGCGGTCAGCGCCGCGAGCGTGACGCAGCTGCGCGTCCGGCGGTCGAGGCCGTCGCGGGACCAGACCGAACCCCACGCCCCTTCGGTGATGTAGTCCTGGAACGGGCGGCTGAAGTCCGTCGTGCCCGCGACCGCGCGGTCGACGTGCTCGTCGCCGAGCACTTCGCGCCGGACCTTCATGCCCTGCTCGTGACGGTCGCTCACTTCGCCTCCAGGTGCTCGAGGATCAGCCTCGTGAATTCTTCCGGCCGTTCGTAGCTGCCCAGGTGCGCGGTGTCCGGCACGACCTCGAGCCGCGCGCCCGGGATGCCCGCCGCGATCAGGTCGGCGTGGCCCTCCGGTGGCGTGGCCGGGTCGTCGGCACCCGCGATGACCAGCGTGGGCGCGGTGATCTTCGGCAGCACGTCGAGCAGGTCCATCCGCTCGATCGCACCGCAGCAGGCCGCGTAGCCCTCGGCCGGGACGGCGGCGATCATCGAGCGCAGGAACGCGGCGCGATCCGGGTGCCGCTCGGCGTAGCCCGGCGTCAGCCAGCGGCTCACGCCGGCCGCGGCCACCGCGCCGGTGCCCTTCTCCCGCACCGTGCGCGCCCGGTCCGCCCACATCTGCGGCGGCCCGAGCTTCGCGGACGTGCAGCAGAGCACCAGGCTCGCGATCCGGTCCGGCGCGTGGGCGCCGAGCCACATGCCCGTCATCGCGCCGAGCGACAGGCCCACGAGGTGCGCTTTCGCGACGCCGAGGTCCTCGAGCAGCGCGAGGAAGTCGAAGCCGAGGTCTTCGAGGTCGTACGGCCCCGGCGGCACCGGCGAAGCGCCGTGCCCGCGCGTGTCGTAGCGGACCACCCGGAAGCCGCGCTCCAGCAGCGGCACCACCTGGGGTTCCCACATCCGGAGGTCGCTGCCGAGCGATCCCCCGAACACCACCACCGGACCGTCTTCGGGCCCTTCGACGATCCGGTGCAGCCGGACGGCACCCACGCCGTCACCTCCGTTCGCGTTCGTCATGCCGGGAAGGACGTCATACCCGGAAGAACACCGTCTCGCCCTGGCCTTGGAGGCGCACGTCGAAGCGGTAGCCGTCCTCGGTCTTGGCCGCGATCAAGGTGCCGCGCCGCTCCGCCGGCACCGTCGCCAGCACCGGGTCCCCGGAGTTGTCCTGGTCCTCGAAGTAGATCCGCGTGACACACCGGTTGAGCAGCCCGCGCGCGAACACCGACACGTCGATGTGGCGGGCCTGCGTGGTGCCGCCCTCGCCGGGCACGACGCCCGGGAGCAGGGTGAGGATCCCGTACGTGCCCTCGGGGGTCGTCGGGCAGCGGCCGAAGCCTCGGAAGTCGCCGGACGCTTCGCCGCGCGGGTCGTCGGGGTGGCGGAACCCGCCGTCCGGGTCGGCCTGCCACGTCTCGATCATCGCGTCCGGAACCGGGTCGCCGTTGCCGTCGCGGACGATGCCGCGGATCCAGAACGCGCCGGGCGTGCCTTCGGGGACGACGTGCGGGCCGTCGGGCCAGGGCAGCCCGATCGACAGGTACGGGCCGACGGTCTGCGAAGGGGTGGGAAGCAGCTTGGTCATTCGTCTTCGTCCTCTTCCTCTTCGAACACCGACGCGTCGCGCCCGCGGAGCACGATGTCGAACTGGAACCCCAGCGCCCACTCCGACTGCGTGATCTCGTGGTCGTAGCGCGAGACCATGCGCCGGCGGGCTTTCTCGTCCGGGATGGAGTTGAAGATCGGGTCCTGGGAGAAGAGCGGGTCGTCCGGGAAGTACATCTGGGTGACCAGCCGCTGCGTGAACGCCGAGCCGAACACCGAGAAGTGGATGTGCGCGGGGCGCCAGGCGTTGTCGTGGTTCTTCCACGGGTACGCGCCGGGCTTGATGGTGGTGAAGGTGTAGCGGCCGTCGCTGTCGGTCAGAGCGCGCCCGACGCCGTCGAAGTTCGGGTCGAGCGGCGACGGCCAGCGGTCGCCGGTGTGGCGGTAGCGGCCGCCCGCGTTCGCCTGCCAGATCTCGACGAGGGAGTCGCGCACCGGGCGGCCGTCGCCGTCGAGCAGCCGGCCGGTGACGATGATTCGCTGGCCCTGCGGCTCGCCCGCGTGCTGGCGGGTGAGGTCGTTGTCGAACTCGCCGAGACGGCCGGGGCCGAGCAGCGGGCCGGTGACCTCGGTCAGCATCTGCGGGAGCAGCACCAGGTCCTGCTTGGGGTGCCGCAGCGCCGTGGAGCGGTAGCCGGGATAGCCGAGCGGGGGGTGCGTGCCTTCGGGCTCCTCGCCGTAGCGGGGCAGCCGGAATTCGGTCGGAGTAGCCACGTCTTCTCTCCTTTACCGGCCTTCGAGGACGACGGCCAGGCCCTGGCCGACGCCGATGCAGATGGCGGCCAGGCCCCAGCCGCCGCCCCGGCGGTGCAGGTCGTGCGCCAGGGTGCCGAGGATGCGGCCACCGGACGCGCCGAGCGGGTGGCCGATCGCGATCGCGCCGCCGTGGGTGTTCACGATCTCCGGGTCGAGCTTCTTCCAGTCGCGCAGGCAGGCCAGCGACTGCGCGGCAAACGCTTCGTTGAGCTCGACCGCCACCAGGTCGTCCCAGCCGATGCCGGCCCGCTCGAGGGCGATCTCCGCCGCGCGCACCGGGCCGATGCCGAAGACGTCCGGGTCGACGCCCGCAGCGCCGCGCCCGGCGATCCGGGCCAGCGGGGTCGCGCCGAGCCGGCTCGCGCTCGCTTCGTCACCGAGCAGGAGCGCCGACGCGCCGTCGTTCAGCGGGGAGGCGTTGCCCGCCGTGACGGTGCCGTTCTCCTTCCGGAAGACCGGCTTCAGCTTGGCCAGCTTCTCGGTGCTGGAGTCCGGCCGGATGCCCTCGTCACGGGCCAGGTCCACACCTTCGACCGGGACGACCAGGTCGTCGTAGAAGCCTTCGTCCCACGCCTTCGCCGCGTTGACGTGGCTGCGGGCGGCGAAAGCGTCCTGCTCGTCGCGGCCGATGCCGTAGCGCTCCGCGAGCAGCTCGGTGGACTCGCCGAGGGAGATCGTCCACTGCGACGGCATCGCCGGGTTGACCATGCGCCAGCCGAGCGCGGTGTTGTAGAGGGTCTGGTTGCCGGCGGGGAAGGCCTTCTCCGGCTTCGGCATGACCAGCGGCGAGCGGGTCATGGACTCGACGCCGCCGGCGACCACCAGCGAGGCGTCGCCGACCTGGATCGCGCGGCTGGCCTGCATCACCGCGTCGAGGCCGGAGCCGCAGAGGCGATTGACGGTGTTGCCGGGAACGCTCGTGGGCCAGCCCGCCAGGAGGGCGGCCATCCGGGCGACGTTGCGGTTGTCCTCGCCCGCGCCGTTCGCGTCGCCGAGGGTCACCTCGTCCACTGTGGACGGATCGAGGTCGTTGCGGGCCGCGAGGGCCTTGAGGACGCCCGCGGCCAGGTCGTCCGGGCGGACGCCGGCCAGTGCGCCGCCGTAGCGGCCGAACGGGGTGCGGATCGCGTCGAGGACGTAGACGTCGGTCATGCGTTCGCCTTCCGGGTCGGCGGCGCGGGGGTCGCCGGAGTGGTCGGGTGGGGACGGTTCGGTGCGGTTGCGAGAGCCGCGCGCGGGGCGACGATCACCGGCTCACCTTGCCACGGCGAAGGTGGTGGGCGCGCGTGGCGACGGAGAACTCGAATGCCGTCACGCCTTCTCCAGCTCTCGCAGGAGGCTGAGCTCCTGCTCCGTCGGGGCGGGGGTGGTCTTCAGGTCTTCCGCGACCTTCAGCTTCCACCCCGTGGCCGCGATCGCCTGCTCGAGCTCCACGCCGGGGTGGAGCTCGGTGAGGGTCAGCTCGGCCGTTTCCGGATCGGGGCGCATCAGGCCGAGATCCGTCACGACCAGCGTCGGGCCCTGGCCGGGGAGTCCGAGCTTCTCGCGGTCACCCTTGCCGGTGCCGTGGCCGAACGACGTGACGAAGTCGACCTTCTCCACGAACGCCCGGGGGCTCTGGCGGAGCACGATGAACACCTCGCCGCACGACGCCGCGATCTCCGGGGCGCCGCCCGCGCCCGGGAGGCGGACCTTCGGGTCGTGGTAGTCCGAGCCGATCACGGTCGTGTTGATGTTGCCGAACTTGTCGAGCTGGGCGGCGCCGAGGAAGCCGACGTCGATGCGGCCGGGCTGGAGCCAGTAGTTGAACACCTCGGGCACGCTGACCACCGCGTCCGCGGTGTCGGCCAGCTCGCCGTCGCCGATCGAGAGCGGGAGGCGGGACGGCTTCGCGCCCAGGCAACCCGATTCGTAGATCAGCGTGAGGTTCGGGGCGTGCGCGCGGCGGGCCAGGTTCGCCGCCTTCGAGGGCAGGCCGATGCCGACGAAGCAGGACATGCCGTCGCCGAGGGCGCGGGCCGCCGCGACGCTCATCATCTCGTCGGCGGTGTACTCCGTGCTCATGCGGTTGCCTCCGCGGTCTTGCGGGTGTCGGCGATGCCGGGGTGGGGTGCCGGAGCGGGGCTCCAGCCGGTGGGCGCCGCCCCGGGGAAGGAGGCGGCGACCACCGGCCTCGAGGGGGAGCCGGGCGCGTGCCGATGGGGACGACGGGTGGGGGTCATGCCTTCACCCCGGTCAGCTCGTTCAGCCACTTCGTGAACTCCTCGCGATCGCGGCCCACCTCGTCCCACGCCTGGTACGCCGAGTTGTCGCGCTCGTAGTACCCCGCCGCGTACGACGGCTTCGCGCCGCCTGGCACCTCGGCCACCGCGGTGACCACCCAGGCCGGCAGGATCACCGCGCCCGGGCGGGGCTCCAGCTCGTCGACGATCTCCTCGACCGTGACGATCGAGCGCTTCGCCGCCAGGACCGCTTCCTTCTGGACGCCGGTGATGCCCCACATCTGGACGTTGCCGGCCCGGTCGGCGCGCTGGGCGTGGACGATCGTGACGTCCGGGTTCAGCGCCGGGACCGCGGTGAGCCGCTCACCGGTGAACGGGCACGTGATGGGCTTGATCGTGTCGGTCTGCGCGGGCAGGTCGGTGCCCGTGTAGCCGCGCAGCACCGCGAACGGCAGGCCGGACGCGCCGGCGACGTACCGGTTCGCCATGCCGGCGTGGCTGTGCTCCTCGATCTCCAGCGGCACCGGCCAGTCATGCTGGACGGCGTCACGGAAGCGGTGCAATGAGCCGACGCCGGGGTTGCCGCCCCAGGAGAAGATCAGCTTGCTCGCGCAGCCCGCGCCGATCAGCTGGTCGTACACGATGTCCGGGGTCATCCGCACCAGCGTGAGACCCCGCCGGCCCTGCCGGATGATCTCCTGCCCGGCCGCGACCGGGATGAGGTGCGTGAAGCCCTCGAGCGCGACGGTGTCGCCGTCGTGCACCAGCCGGCCGACGGCCTCCTCCAGTGACAGCAGCTCCGCCATCTCACTCCCCTGCATCCGTTCGCATTACGCACACTCGTTCTGCAACCGAACATAGCACGACCATCGGGCCGCGGACCAGACGTCTTCCGCCCAATGGATGACTCAGGCACGACGAAGGGGACTTTCCTCGCGTGCGCGGCGAGGGAAGTCCCCCTTCGGAGGAAGAACGTCAGCCGATCCGGACCAGGCGGGAGCCGTGCGGCGGCACCGAAGAAGCCGTCCACGAGCCCCGGAACCGCCCGAGGTCCGTCCGCGCGACGAGGTCACGCACCGGCCGCGCCCCCGGCATTCCGAGGTCCACCGTGATGTCGGCGGGCGTCGAGCCGAGGTTGTAGACGGCCGCGTACGTCCGGCCGTCCGGCGCGCGCTTCTTCCACACCTGGAGGTTCCCGCCGGTCACCTGCGTCGCGTACGTCCCCGACTGGTCGACGCGGACGACCTCGGGATTCGTCAGGATGGACACGGCGGACGAGTCCAGGAAGTAGATGTCGCCCCCGACGTACAGCGGGGACGACGCCATCGACCAGAACGTCATCACGCTCTGCCGCTCGACGTCGGAGATCCCGTCCTGGATGCCGGACCCCGTGTTGTTGCTGATCGGCATCGAGTCCAGGTCGGGCCGGTACTGCGGGCCGAAGACGCCCTGCCAGCCCGGCAGGTCGGCCCACCGCGCCTTCACCGAGCTGTCCCACGTGGACACGGTGTCGCAGTAGCACTCGACGTCCGTGTCGATCCGCACGCTGTTGGCGTAGCGAGCGAGAGAAGGCCCGATGGACCGCGGCACCGGCCACGCGCTCGCCGTCAGCCACATCGGCCGCCGCGAGTGGTCGATCGCCCTGGACCAAGCCGCGATGTCCGGGACGTTGTCGGCCGTCGTGCCGTCGACCTTGACGAAGTCGACCCCCCAGGACGCGAAGCGGGCCACGATCGAGTCGTAGTACTTCTGCGCGCACGGGTTCCCGAAGTCGACCTTCCAGTTGCCGCCCCAGCCGTTGGACGGCGTCAGCGGCCGGTAGGCGATGTCCTGCGCGTGGCACGAGGTCCCGAGGATGGGCGCGTTCTTGTCGTACACCTCCTTCTCGAGCCCGGTCACCGCGTACAGGCCGAGCTTCAGCCCGAGCCCGTGCACGTAGGAAGCCAACGCGGGAATCCCGGACGGGAACCTGCCCGGGTCCGGCGTCGGGATGCCGTTGACGTCGGTGTGGAACACCCACGACTGGTCCGCGTTCCAGCCGGAGTCGATGTTGACGTTGGTGTAGCCCGCGGACTTGAGCTTCGAAGCCATGGCCGAAGCCGCGTCGCGGACGTGTGACTCGTTCAGCCACGAAGTGCCGTAACCCGCGCGGGTCGACGACTCGAGGCTCCAGCTGCTCCAGCCCATGAACGGCCGGACGAACGGCGTCCGCGCGTCGGCGACGGGCACCAGGAAGGCAAGAAATCCGAGCATGGCGAAGAAAACGGAAAGGAGGCGCTTCACTGAACACTCCTCGATAGGGGGGACCTACTCCTTGAGCCCGCTCGCGGCGATCCCGCTGACGATGAACCGCTGGGCGACCAGGAACATCGCGACCAGCGGCGCGATGGTGACCAGAGCGCCGGCGAACAGCGCCGGCAGGTTGACCGACTGCGCGGTCAGGAACGTCGAAAGCGCGATCTGCGCGGTCCACGACGACGGGTCCTGCCCGATCACCAGCGGCCACAGGAACGCGTTCCAGCTTTCGATGAACATCAGCGCGCCGAGCGACGCGATCATGCTCCCCGAGTTCGGCAGCACGAGCCGCCGGTAGACGCCGAGGTAACCGAGCCCGTCGAGCCGGCCCGCCTCTTCGATCTCGCCGGGGAACCGCAGGTAGAAGTTGCGGAACAGGATCACGGTGAACGCGCTGAACAGGTTCGGCGCGATGATCCCCCACTCCGTGTCGACCCCGCCCAGCGAACCGACGACGACGAACGTCGGCACGAACGTCACCGACTGCGGGATCATCAGCGTGACCAGCACGTACGTGAACACCGCACGGCGCCCGGGCACGTTGATGCGGGCCAGTGCGTACCCCGCCATCGAGCCGAACAGCGTGCCGACCGGCGCGGTCACGACCGCGACCAGGAACGAGTTCCAGAGCGAGTGCGCCATCGGCACCGACGCGTCGGCGAACAGGTCGCCGAAGTTGACCCACGACAGCGGGTCCGGCAGCCACGACCAGTCCGGCGAGCTGACCTGCTGCCGCGTCATCAGCGCGTTGCGCAGCATGATGTAGAACGGCAGCAGGAAGACCAGCGACAGCACCGAAGCCAAGACGTACTTCGGCGCTTTCCGGGAAACCGGGAGGACGGCCATCAGTCCTTCTTCCCGAAGCCGACGAACCGGCCCTGCAGCAGGGTGATCACGACGATGAGCACGGTCAGCAGGAACGAGCCCGCCGAACCGACGCCGTAGTTCTGGTCGCCGAGCGCGGAGTCGTACAGATAGACGAGGGGCGGCTTCACCGGCGCGGTCGCCGTGCCGGAAAGCCCGGTGCCGAACAGGTTGTAGAACTCGTCGAACGCCTGGAACGCCGCGATGAGGATGAGCAGCAGCACCGCCACCGACGTGTTCCGCAGCTGCGGCAGCGTGATGTACCGGAACGCCTGCCACTTCGTCGTGCCGTCGAGTTCGCCGGCTTCGTACAGCGACGGCGAGATCGCCTGCAGCCCGGCCAGGAACAGGATCATGTACAGCCCGACCTGCAGCCACAGCCGCAGCGTCACCACCGCGACCCAGTACACCGGCGGGCTCGTCTCCGACAGCCACGGCACCGGCTCGACGCCGAACAGCCCGCCGAGGACGTTCGCGACGCCTGAGGGCAGCCCGTTGAACAGCGCCATCTTCCACACCAGCGCCGCGACGACGTACGACACCGCCGCCGGGATGAGGAAGATCGTCCGGAAGAACGCCTTACCGCGCTTGATGCTGTTGATCAGCACTGCGAGACCGAGCGACGCCACGAAGGTGATCGGCACGATGACCACGGTGAAGAGCGCGATCGTCGCCAGCGACGTCAGGAAGGCGTCGTCGCCGAGCAGGAACGCGTAGTTGCCGAAGCCGATCCAGTGCCCGAGGGTGATCGTGCCGCGAGCATCGTTGAAGCTGAGCAGGAAGCTCCACGCGATCGCGACGTACTTGAACAGTCCCAGCCCGATCACCACGGGCCCGGTCAGCACCGCGAACGCGCCGATCGCGCGCCAGTCGCGGCGACGGCGGCGTTTCTCGGGCGCCACCGTGACCGGCGGAGCCTCCAGCACGGCCGTCATCAGGCCAGCTGCTTGTCGACTTCGGCCTGGGCCTTCTTCGCCGCGTCGCCGAGTTCGGCGGCCGGGTCGGCCTGCCCGTTCGCGATCTTCGTCGCGGCCTGCAGGAACAGCGTCGCCGATGCCTTGTTCCACAGTCCCGAGTAGGACTTGCCGTTCTGCTGCGAGATCGTGACGGCGTCCTTCGCCGGGCCGCTGGAGAACTCGGTGGTCTGCGCGGCGACCGGCTTGCGCGCCGGGATGTGGAAGCCGTACTTCACGCACCAGTCCTTCTGGAGGTCGGCGTTCTTGATCCACAGCCAGTCGATGAACTGCTTCACCGCATCCGGATGAGCGGACTTCGCGTTGGCCAGCTGGTACCAGCCGCCGACCCGCGCGACCTGCTTGCCGGCGTCGCCGAACTTCGGCCACGCGACGACGCCGAAGTCGTCACCCAGCGCCTTCTTGATGTCCGGCAGCGACCAGAGGCCGCCCCACTGCATGGCGGTGGCGCCGTTCGCGAACGCGCCGGGGTCGGACCAGTCGGTCGGGTAGCCTTGGAGCAGGCCGCCGGTGTCGTGCAGCTGCTTGAGCCCGGCGATCGCGGCGACGGCCTCGGGGGAGGCGAAGGCGACCTTCTTGCCGCTGCTGTCGAAGAAGTCCGCGCCGGACGACCAGAGCAGCAGCGTCGCGGCTTCGCCGACGCCGTCGGTGCCGACGTAGAGGCCCTTCTGCTTGCCGCTGTTCAGCTTCCGGGTCGCTTCCAGGAGCTCGGCGAACGTCTGCGGCGGCTGGACGCCCGAGGCCTGCAGCGCGGACTTGCGGTAGTACAGCATCATGACGTCGTCGATCATCTTGACGCCGTAGATCTTGCCGTCGACGGTCACGGTGTCCAGCGCGGCCGGGCTGAAGTCGGCCTTGGCCGGGGCGATGATGTCGTCGAGCGGTGCGAGCAGGCCGTTCTTGACGTTCTGGTACCGGAAGTCGCCGAGTTCGAACAGGTCCGGTGCCTGCGCGGTGAGCATCGCGGAGTTGAGCTTGGTCTCGTAGTCGCCGGCGATCCAGCTGACGTTGATCGCGATGTCCGGGTGGGCCTTGGTGAACTCCTGCGCGTATCGCTGGACGGCTTGCTGCGTCCCGGATTCGCCGTACGCGTGGTACCACTGCTGCAGGGTGACCTTGGCGCCGGAAGAGGGACCTGCGTTCTTGTTCAGCGGATCGCTCGTGCAGCCCGCGAGTGCGGCGCCACCGGCGAAGAGGACGGACCCGACCAGGAAGCTTCGGCGATTCATGGGGCTCACAAGGGACTCCTTAGACGCTCTCGGCGACGAAAAGACTTTGGATGGCGACGGCGGCCGCACCCCGCGCCCACTCCTCGAACGGCAGCGGCCGGATCACCAGGCCGCAGCGGGCGGCACTGCCGAACGCCTGGACCGCGAAGGTCCGGCGGATCTGCTCCTCGAACAGGTCGTAGGTGGCGACGCCCTCGCCGGAGACCACGACCCGTTCCGGGCCGAACAGGTTGACCAGCGCGGCCAGGCCGAGCCCGATCGCGTGGCCGGCACCGGCGAACACCTCGCGCAGCGGTTCGTCGCCGCGCCGGGCGCGGGCCACGGCGTCTTCCATGTCCAGCGCGGGTTCTCCGGAGACCTCGCGAGCCCGCGTCAAAATCGCTTCGGTGGAGGCGATCGCCTCGACGCAGCCCCGGCCGCCGCAGTGGCACGGCGGTCCGCCGTCGGCGACCGGGACGTGCCCGATCTCGCCCGCGACGCCGTGCGCGCCGCGGACCAGGTCGCCGTTGACCACGAGCGCGCTGCCGATCCCGGTTCCCACCGTCACCAGCGCGAACGACGACGCGCCGACGCCTTCGCCGAACCACTGCTCGGCGACGGCCAGGGCCTTGACGTCGTTCTCCAGCGTCACGGTGAGACCGGTCGCTTCTCCCAAAAGTGAAGCCAGGGGCACGTCCCGCCAGCCGAGGAACGGCGAATACCGGACCACGCCGGACGCGCGGTCGACGTCGCCGGACACCGCGACGCCCAGGCAGTAGGCGCGCTCGCGGAGGTTGCTCGTGCCGTCCGGGGTCGGGCCGGCCAGCAGCTCGCCGACGAGGTCGGCCAGCGCGCGGACGACGTGGCCGACGTCGTGGCTCTTCAGTGCGTGGTGAGCGCTGGCCCGGACGTCGGCGCGCAGGTCGGTGACCACGCCGATCAGGTCGTCGCCGGTGATCTTGACGCCGACGAAGTACTCGCGGTCGGGCCGGATGGCGAGGGGATTCGCGGGGCGCCCGGCGCCGGGGCCCGTGCGGCCTTCGGAGGCGAGCTCTTCGAGGTAACCGGCTTCGATGAACGGCCGGGCCGCCTTGGTGACCGCGGCCGACGACAGACCCGTGCGCCGGGCGACGTCGACGCGGGAGACCGGCCCCTCGGTCAGGACCGTGGTGAACACGGTCGCTGCCGCGGGACTGGTGATCGGCGCCCTTGCCGGTGCACTGCGAGGCATGGCCGGAAGGGTAGGCAGGATTAATTAACTTCGTCAAGAATTTATTTTCTGGCTGGTCGTGCCTACGCTCGGGATCATGTCGCTCGTCGAACACGACCCCGCGCACCGGCTCTGGCTGCTGCGCACCCCCGAGAGCTCGTACGCGTTCCGGCTCGACGCCGACGACCGGCCGCGGCACGTCCACTGGGGCCCGCCGTTGACCTTGGCGCAGGCCACGCAGGTCGCCGCGCGCCGCAACCCGGCCGACAGCAGCTTCGACGAGCCGGGTGACGAGCGGCAGGAACTGCCGGCCGAAGGCGGCGCGTTCTTCGGCGTCGCAGCCCTGGCGGTCCGGTACGAAGACGGGACGTCGGCGCTCGAGTGGCGTTACGACGGCTTCGCGATCGAAGACGACGCGCTCGTCGTCCGGCTCGCCGACCGGCACTACCCCCTCGAACTCTCGCTGCACTACCGCGCCCGCGGCGAGGTGATCGAGCGCTGGACGTCGTTGCGCAACACCGGCGACGCCCCGATTTCCCTGCTGCGCACGGATTCCGCGTCGTGGACACTCCCCCGGCGCGCCGGCGCGCGGCTCACCCGGACGTCCGGCGCGTGGAGCGCCGAGTACGGCGTGCTGCGGGAACCGCTGCCGGTCGGCGAAACCACGCTGACCAGCCGTCGCGGCGTCTCCAGTCACCAGGTCAACCCCTGGGTGATGCTCGACGCGGGCGACGCGACCGAGACGTCCGGCGAAGTGTGGTCGACCGCGCTGGCGTGGAGCGGGAGCTGGCGGATCACCGTCGAGCACACGCACACCGGCCGCGTCACGTGGACCGGCGGGTTCGGCCACGAACACGTCGGCTGGCGGCTGCTGCGCGGCGAAACGTGGGAGACGCCCGTGTTCGCCGGGCTGTATGCGGCCGACGGCTTCGGCGGCACGAGCCGGCGGTGGCACGCCTACGTCCGCGAGTTCGTCCAGCCGCACCCCGAAGAGCTGCGGCCGATCGTCTACAACTCGTGGGAGGCGACCGGCTGGGACGTCGACGAAGCCACCGAAACCTCCCTCGCCGAAGCCGCGGCGAAGCTCGGGGCCGAGCTGTTCGTCATGGACGACGGCTGGTTCGGCGCCCGCACCGGCGACACCGCCGGGCTCGGCGACTGGACCGCCAACGCCGAGCGCTTCCCGGCCGGGCTGCGGCCCCTCGTCGACGCCGTCCACGCCCGGGGCATGAAGTTCGGGCTGTGGGTCGAGCCGGAGATGGTCAACCCGGACAGCGAGCTTTATCGCGCGCACCCGGACTGGGTGCTGCACATGGCGAACCGGTCACGCACCACGCTGCGCAACCAGCTCGTGCTGAACTTCGCGCGCGCCGACGTCGCGGACTGGGCGCACGAGTGGCTCGACCGCCTGGTCGGCGAGCACGGCATCGACTACCTCAAGTGGGACATGAACCGCGCGTTCACCGAGGCCGGCTGGCCCGCGGCGGGCGAGGACGCGGGACGGCTCTGGGTCGAGCACGTCCGCGCGGTGCACGCCATCTTGGACCGGCTGCGCGCCGACCACCCCGCGCTGCGGATCCAGGGCTGCGCGGGCGGTGGCGGGCGCACCGACCTCGGGATCCTCGCGCGCACCGACGAGATCTGGGCTTCCGACAACACCGACGCCGCCGACCGGATCAGCATCCAGCACGGCTACGGCCAGCTCTACCCCGCCGGCACGATGTCGGCCTGGGTCACCGACAGCCCGAACCCGACCACCGGCCGCGAAGCGCCGCTGAGCTTCCGGTTCCACGTCGCGATGGCGGGCGTGCTCGGCCTGGGCGGCGACCTGCCGCGCTGGAGCGCCGCCGAGCTTTCCGAGGCCGCCGGCCTCGTGGCGCTGTACAAGAAGATCCGGCCCGTGGTGCAGCACGGCGAGCTGTACCGGCTGGCCGACCCGGCGACGTCGGCGCTGACCGCGGTGCAGTACGTGCTGGACGCCGAGGCCGTGGTCTTCTTCTGGCGGCGGCCCGCGGAGTTCGCGCGCCCGGTCACGCCGCCACGGCTCGCGGGGCTGGACCCGGCGGGGCGGTACCGCGACTCCGGCGGCGTCGTGCACGACGGCGCGGTGCTGCTGAGCCACGGCCTCGACGTCGACCTGCCGGGGAGCGGGTACGCGAGCGCGGTGGTGCGGCTGACCAGGGTCTGATTACCCACGCCGATCGGCGTGACCGGCACGGGTGAGCCGCATTGACTTTTCACCGGACGTGAGCCGAATGTGAAAGTCCTTCACTTCGCTCGCCAACGGAGGCAGCATGCGCAAGCGCCTGTCCGCCCTGCTCGTCGTGCCCGCGCTCGCCATGCTCGCCTTCGCCGCTCCGGCGTCGGCGAGCGCGAGCTACCACGAATACGTCGCCCTGGGTGACTCGTGGACCGCCGACGTCTTCGTCACCTTCCCGCCCACCACCGAGTTCACCCCGCTCGACTGCGCACAGTCCACTTCGGACTACCCGCACGAGGTGGCCGGCGCGCTGGGCGTCGAGACGTTCCGCGACGCCAGCTGCGGCGGCGCCACGACGACCGACTTCACGCAGCCGCAGAAGCTGCCGCTGGGCGGCACGAACCCGCCGCAGTTCGACCGGCTCGCGACCACCACGGACCTGGTCACCGTCGGGATCGGCGGCAACGACATCGGGCTCGCTTCGGCCGTGACGAAGTGCCTCAACCTGCTGCCGGTGAGCACGTGCAA
This sequence comes from Amycolatopsis sp. NPDC028719, assembly GCF_055565395.1. NCBI lineage: Bacteria > Bacillati > Actinomycetota > Actinomycetes > Pseudonocardiales > Pseudonocardiaceae > Amycolatopsis > Amycolatopsis sp. NPDC028719. Next base: position 39,050 of record NZ_JBVHUL010000011.1, on the reverse strand, counting down.
GGCGAAGTTCACCGCGGGTGGCGTCGACCAGCTGGAAAACGCGGTCACGGCGAGCGAACCGAAGGTCGCCAACGCGCTGCGGCAGATCCACGAACGCTCACCGCAGGCACGGGTCCTGCTGGTGAACTACCTCGCCGGGCTGCCCGCGAGCGGGAAGGGGTGCTGGCCGGTGATCCCGATCGCCGACGGCGACGTCGCCTACCTGCAGGCGAAGTTCCTCTCGATGAACGCCATGCTGGCGCGGGTCGCCGCGGCCAACGACGCCGAACTCGTCGACACCTACTCCCCGACCGTCGGGCACGACGCGTGCCAGGCGCCCACCGTGCGCTACGCCGAAGGCCTGCTCCCGGTCTCGGCGAGCAACCCGCTGCTCCTCGCGTTCCCCTTCCACCCCAACGGCGCCGGAGCCGCCGCGCAGTCGGAGATCGTCCTCGACGCGGTCCGACAAGGCTGAAATGTCGGTGCCGTGAACTAGGCTGTCGGGGTGCCCAAGATCGCGGTGACCCGATGGATTCCCGACGACGCGGTGAAGGTCCTGGCCGAGGTGGGCGACGTGGTCGTGTCGCCCGCCGACCGGCCGCTGACGGCCGGGGAACTGCACGAGTTCGTCTCCGGCGCTTCGGCCGTCGTCGGGATGCTGCACGACCGGCTCGACGGCGCACTCGCCGACGCCGCCGGACCCGGGCTGCAGGTGGTCGCGAACGTCGCCGTCGGCTACGACAACGTCGACGTTCCCGCGCTGGCTTCCCGCGGGGTCGTCGTCACGAACACGCCGGGGGTGCTGACCGACGCGACCGCCGACCTCGCGTTCGGCCTGCTGCTCGCCGTCACGCGGCGGATCGGCGAAGGGGAACGGCTGCTGCGCTCGCGCACGCCATGGTCGTTCCACCTCGGCTTCCTGCTCGGCTCGGGCCTGCAGGGCAAGACGCTCGGCATCGTCGGGTACGGGCAGATCGGCCGGGCGGTGGCGAAACGCGCCGAGGCGTTCGGCATGGACATCATCCACTCGGGACGGTCGAAGCAGGGTTCCGTTTCCTTCGAAGAACTCCTGGCGCGCGCGGACGTCGTCTCACTGCACTGCCCGCTGACCCCCGAGACGCGGCACCTCATCGACGCGGCCGCGTTGCGCGCCATGAAACCCGGCGCCTACCTGGTGAACACGACACGCGGCCCGGTCGTCGACGAAGCCGCCCTGGCGGACGCCCTCGAAGCCGGGGAGATCGCCGGCGCCGCGCTGGACGTGTTCGAGAAGGAGCCCGACGTCGAACCGCGGCTGCTCGGCCGCGACGACGTCGTGCTGAGCCCGCACCTCGGGTCCGCCACGGTCGAGACCCGCACGGCGATGGCCGTGCTGGCGGCCCGCAACGTCGCGGCGGTGCTCGCCGGGCGTCCCCCGCTGACGGAGGTGAAGCCGTGACCCGGATCGTCATCGCACCCGACAAGTTCAAGGGCAGTCTCACCGCGGTCGAGGCCGCGGAGGCCATCGCGCTCGGCGTCCGGGACGCCTTGCCGGACGCCGAGATCGTTTCGTGCCCGGTCGCCGACGGCGGCGAAGGCACCCTCGACGTCCTCGAAGCGGCGGGCGCGCGGATCGTCCGGCTGACCGTCCGCGGGCCGCTCGAAGACGCGGTCCAGGCTTCATACGCGGTACTGGACGGCACGGCGTACATCGAATCGGCGCGCGCGTGCGGGATCGAATTCGTCGAGCCCAGCCCGGAAACCGCGCTGGGCGCGCACACCTGGGGCGTCGGAGAACTGCTCTCGGACGCGTTGATCCACGGCGCTCGCCGGCTCGTCCTGACGGTCGGCGGCACGGCCAGCACCGACGGCGGGGCCGGGATGCTCAGCGCGCTCGGCGCCGGGGTGCTGGACGCGTTCGGCGCGCCGGTCGGCCTGGGCGGCGGGACGCTTTCGCGGGTCGCGTCGACCGAGCTGACGCCGGTGCGGGAACGTCTCGACGGGGTCAGCGTCGCCGTCGCCACCGACGTCACGAACCCGTTGCTGGGCCCGGAAGGCGCCGCGGCGGTGTTCGGGCCACAGAAGGGCGCGGGGCCGTCGGAGGTGACGTTGCTCGACGAAGCGCTGGGCCGGTGGGCGCACGCGCTGCAGGTCGGGGGCGCTCCCGACGTCTCGCGGATCCCGGGCGCGGGTGCCGGCGGCGGGGTCGCCGCGGGCGCGATCGCCCTCGGCGGGATCGTCGAATCCGGGTTCGACCTCATCGCGGGGCTGACCGGCGTCGATCAGGCCCTGGCAGGCGCCGATCTCGTCATCACCGGGGAGGGCTCGCTCGACGAACAGAGCCTGAACGGCAAGGCGCCCGCCGGGATCGCGGACCGGGCACGGCCGCGCGGAGTCCCGCTGCTGGCGCTGGCCGGGCGGATCCGGCTCGATGCCGCCGGGCTGGCGCGGCTGGGGGTGGTGGGGAGCAGCGCGCTGATCGACCACGCGCCATCGGTCGAGCACGCGCAGGCGAATGCGGCGGAACTGCTGCGGGTCCGCGCCGCGGTGCTGGTCAGCGAATGGGCGGCCCGCTAGCGAACGGACCTCCCGCGTCGCTGCGAAAGGCCCGTCCGCCGTGGTCAGCTCGTGTGCTGCGGCAGCACGGCGAAGGCGACTCCGCCGGCTTCGTCCTCTTGGACGTCGAGCACCTTGTCGTCGAGCAACGCCGCGGCCTGCGGTTCCAGGAAGACCTTCGGGCCTTCCTCGGCACCCAGCACGCTGTCGCCCGCCGCGGGCTCGGGGGCGACGGACAGCGCCAGCTGGGCGCTTTCGCCGTCGGCGTTCTGAACCGCCAGGCGGAGCCCGGCGTCACCCTCCCCCTGGCTGGTCAGTGCGGTGATCGCCTCGGCGGCGGCTTCGGTCACGGTCAGCATCTTCGGCCTTCCTTCGTCGCGGTCCGGTGCACTGGGGCCCCACGCTAGGGGCGTCCGTTCGGCCGTGCAGTCTGAGCGGATCAGCCCTGCCGCGCCTCACGGATGGCGTCCGCCACGGACCCGCCCGCGTAGTCCGCCTCTTCGCGCGGATCGGAGTCGGAGTGGCGGTGCGGCACCTCGTCGGCCGGGGCCACCTGTTCGAAGTCGGCCGGCGCGTCCTCGACGGTTTCGTCGAGCTGGTCGGCCGGGGTCACCGCGAGCGGGCGCTCCGGGACCGGCTCCGGCTCGGTGTCCGGCACTTCTTCGGCGAGGCGCTGGTCCATCGGCTCGCCTTCGCGGACCTCTCTGGGCGTGGTGCCGAAGCGGTCGGCGGCGCTCCAGCGCTCGGGCGGCTCGATGCCCTCTTCGAGGGGGTCGACGCGCAGCTCGTCCTCGTCCAGCGCCTCGCTGGGGTCGAGGCTTTCCGGTTCGGCCGCGTCACGGTCACTCACGGGTTTCTCCAGGCGCGTAGGCAGTAGTCATCGCCGGTGACCTACCCGAGGCGGCGGGCGCCGAAACCGCGGCGGTGTCGCCGGGATCACAATTCTTCAACTGGTTTAACATATTCACAATTTTGTGAACGCGGGGTAGGTTCGGATCATGGCCACCACCAGGTGCGCACCGGGACACCGGCTGCTCGCCACCGACCCCGAACGGCACCACGAGCTCGGCACGCACGCCGCGTGGTACGTCGTGGCCGGCGTGGTGACGACCGGCGTGCAGGCCGTTCTGTTCCTCCTGCTGCGCGACGAGCTCGGCTCCCAGGTGGCGAACCTGGTCGCGATCGCGCTGACCACGGTCGGGAACACCGAGTTCCACCGCCGCGTCACCTTCGCCGGGCGGCCCAGCAACGCCGGGAAGCGGCACCTGCAGGACCTCCTGACGTTCGCCTTCTACGCCGGGTACGGCTCGGCCGTGCTGGCGATCCTCGACGCGGTCGTCGACCGGCCGACGTCGTGGGAGGAGACCGGCACGCTGCTGCTGGCCAGCCTGGTCGGCGGGTTCGTCCGGTTCGCGGTGCTGCGCTGGTGGGTGTTCGCGCACCGCGCCGAAAGGGCCGCGGCAGCACACAGCGGCTAGCGTCTGGAGGCGTGGCCTCGGAAGACATCACGCCCCACGAGGGCGGCAGCGAACCGGACTATCGCTTCACGCTGGCCAACGAGCGGACGTTCCTCGCGTGGATCCGGACGGCGCTGGGATTGCTGGCGGGCGGGGTCGCGGTCCACCAGCTGGTCCCCGCCCCGGCGGCGGCGAGCGCGGTGCTCGCCGGGCTGTGCGTGGTACTGGCGGCAGCGTTGGCCGCGACGGCCTATCCGCGGTGGCGCCGGGTGCAGATCGCGATGCGGGCCGGGCAGCCGTTGCCGCGAAGCTGGACGATCGTGGCCCTGACGGGCGGCCTGCTGGCGCTGACCGTGGCGGCGGCGGTGTTGCTGGTGCTGTCGTGAGCGAGCCGGGCGCGACCATCGCACCGCCGCACTGCTCGCGGGCGGCGGGCAAGCCTGGCGCCGCCGGCCTCGAGCGGACGCCACGACTCACGGAGATCGCGCCCCACCGACAGCGGACCGAAGTCCCCCGGCCACGTGCCGCTCGGACCACACCGATCCAGCACCCGCACCAGCCGCGCCGGGCCATCCGGGCGCAGCCGAGCGTGAACCTTCAGCACTGCCTCGGCACCACCCGAGCCGAACCGGATCCGCACGCTCTGCCACGCAGCGCACACACCGTCCGGCCGTCCGAACACCCCCGCCGAGCCTCGCCGGCCGCCGTCCGCGCCATTCGGCCCAGCGCCCCCCAACCTCGGCTTGCCCCCCGAATACCGACACTTCGCGATTATCGCGACGTCAGAAGTACCGTCATCCGTCTGTGGGTAATCCCGTGACCGCCCCCGATGGCGCTCAGGCGGAGCGCACCGGGCTCGCCTGGCGGCGGACCGCCCTCGCCTCCGCCGCCTGCACCGTACTTCTCCTGCACTCGGCCGCCCAGCGCCATTGGGGTGTCTCTCTCGTCCCCGCACTGCTCGCCGCGATGACATCCGCCCTGCTGGCAGCCGTGGCCGTGCGCCGCGAACGGGTGCTGCGGACCGCCCGGCCGGTTGTGATGAGCCCCGTCCTGCCCGCCATCGCGTCGCTCGCCGTGACCGTGACTGCCACTTCCGTGGCGATCCTCCACTGACGAGTGAAGTCGGCACATCCTGAAACCGATTAATCGCAATGTGCGGGGCCTGGTCGCGGTAACATCACGACCACTGCTGCTAACGGGGTATTGGTACTTGAAATCTGGACTGATGTGCCACCACGTGCTTACGATTACCCAGCGTCGCACGGAACGCAGATAAGACCGGGTCTCCCGGAGTATCTTGCGATCAGAACGTCACAGAGAGTTGGCCCCCCGGCAGCGACGGTCGAGGGTCGGCCGGGGAGACGACTCATGACTGCACCGCCGAGGACCACCGAGCAATCCGCCAGCGACGTCCGCGATTATCGGACCCCGGAGTCATTGCCGCGGCCCGGTGGACGCCTCACCAAGGAGGACCTCGACCCGCTCGTCAAGGACGCGGGAGAGGGCAACCCCGCCGCCATCCACAACCTGCTCCAGATGATCGAGCCGGTCGTGGTGCGGTACTGCCGGGCCCGGATGGGGGGCCGCGACCTCTCCTACCTGTCGGCCGACGACGTCGCCCAGGAGGTCTGCCTCGCGGTGTTGAAGGCCCTTCCGGATTATCAGGACCGCGGCGGCTCCTTCCTCTACCTCGTCCACGCGATCGCGGCCAACAAGGTCGCCGACGCCTACCGCGCCGTCGCCCGCGACCGCTCCGAGCCCGTCCCCGAGCTCCCGGAACGCCCGCTCGCCGGCGGCAACGAGCCCGAGACCCACGCGCTGCACCTCGACCTCGGGGCCCGCCTCGGCCGGCTGCTCGCCTCACTGCCGCGCGTGCAGCAGGAAATCCTGACCCTGCGCATCGCCGTCGGCTTCTCGGCGCAGGAAACCGCCGAAGCGCTCGGGATCTCCGCGGGCAACGTCCGCGTCACGCAGCACCGGGCACTGACCCGGCTGCGCGGCATGATCCACGACGACGAGTTCTGACAGACCACCCCAGCGGCGGGCGGGGACACCTCTTTTACCCCCTGGAAGAGGTCTCCCCGCTCGCATCCAGGCCGTAGCAGCCGCGGGCGTTGTGCTCGAAGACGCCCAGCCGCTCGGCGTCCGAAAGCCCGCCGGTCAGCGCGATCGCCGCGTCCAGGACCAGCTCGTAGGACGCGGCCAGCTCGCAGACCGGCCAGTCCGAACCGAACACCAGCCGCGACGGGCCGAAGACGTCCAGCACGTGGTCGACGTACCGGCGCAGGTGCCCGACCTCCCAGCCCGTCCAGTCCGCCTCCGTGACCAGCCCGGAGAGCTTGCACACGACGTTCTCCCGCGCGGCCAGCGCCGCCACCCCGGACGCCCAGGGCTCCCACTCCCCCGCCGCGATCGGGGGCTTCGCCGCGTGGTCCAGCACCAGCCGCAGCTCCGGCAGCCGCAACGCCAGCTCGGTGGCCGCGGGCAGCTGCGCCGGGCGCACCAGCAGGTCGTACGCGAGCCCGGCCGACGCCACCGCGCTCAGCCCGGCGACGATCCCGGGCCGCAGCAGCCAGTCGTCGTCCGGCTCCGTCTCCACCTGGTGGCGGATCCCCACCAGCGGACCTTGCGCACGCAGTGCGGCCAAGCGGTCCACGACGTCCGGGGCCGCCAGGTCCACCCAGCCGACGACGCCCGCGATCACCGGCTCCGCCGAAGCCGTCGCCAGGAACTCCGCCGTCTCTTCGGCCGACGAAACCGTCTGGACCAGCACCGTCGCGTGCACACCGGCCGCCTTGGTGACCGCGCGCAGGTCGTCTGCCGTGTACGGCCGGCGGATCGGGTCGAGGGCCGTCCCCGCCATCCACGGGTACTCGCGCCGCGACGGGTCCCACAGGTGGTGGTGGGCGTCGATCATGGGGCTCCTCCGGCGATCACGACGTCGGCGCGCAGCAAGCCCGCGTCGACCAGTTCCTTCCACAGCCGCAGCGGCACCGCGGCCCGTGCGCGGCGCGCGTTCACGGCGACCTGGTCCGGATCATGCGCGCCGACGACGACCGACGCCACCGCGGGATGCGCCATCGGCAGCGCCAGCGCGGCTTCCGGCAGCTCGACGCCGTGCCGCGCGCACACCCCGGCGATCCGCCGGGCCCGCTCGACCAGCTCCGGCGGGGCCTCCGCGTAGTCGTAGACGCCGCCCGGCTCGGCGGTCGCCAGGATGCCGGCGTTGAACACGCCGCCGGCGACGACGGAGACACCGCGGTCGAGGCAGAGCGGCAGCAGCTCGTCGAGCGCCGGCTGGTCGAGCAGCGTGTAGCGCCCGGCCACCAGCACCACGTCGAGGCCGGTCCGGCGGACGAACTCCGCCAGCATGGGCGCCTGGTTCATCCCGGCGCCGAACGCGCCGATCACGCCCTGGTCCCGCAGCTCGCGCAACGCCGGGAAGGCGCCGCGCAGGGCTTCCTCGAAGTGGTCGTCGGGGTCGTGCACGTAGACGATGTCGACGCGGTCGAGCCCCAGCCGCGTCAGGCTGTCCTCCAAGGACCGCAGGACGCCGTCGCGGCTGAAGTCCCACCGGCGCTTGTACGCGGCCGGGACGGCGAAGCCCTGGTCGTCGCGCGCGCCGGCGCCGTCCGGATTCGGCTCCAGCACGCGGCCGACCTTCGTCGAAAGCACGTACTCGTCGCGGGGGTACGAGCGCAGTGCCGCGCCGAGGCGGGTCTCGGAGAGGCCGAGGCCGTAGTGCGGTGCGGTGTCGAAGTACCGGACGCCTTCCTCCCACGCGCGGCGCACGGTCGCGGCCGCGGTCTCGTCGCTGATCGCGTGGTAGAGGTTGCCCAGCTGCGCGCAGCCGAGCCCGAGCGGGGACAGGGAGAGTTCCAACGCCGTCACTCCTTCACCGGCAGTTCCCAGACCAGCCCGATGCCGGTGTCGCCGCCGGAGTAGTCGTCTTCGACGGCCAGCAGCTCGGCCATCCGGGCCTGCCACGGGACGTTCGCGGGGTGCTCCCGCAACGCCGCGCGCATCGCCGCGTAGTCGTCGACTTCGACGACGTGAAAGAGGTCGAGACCGTTACGCCAGATCCGCCAGGTGCGGACTCCGGCCTCGCGCAGGGCGACGTCCAGCTCGGGTGGGATGACCGCGTGGACGGACTCGTACTCGGCCTCCTTGCCCGGCTTGAGCCGGGTATGCAGAGCCACTCTTTGCGGTGCGGGTCCGTGGGTCATCACCACTCCTTCGTCGGGACATGGCACGCTGGGGAGTACACCGAAACATCCGAGGTCTGTTGCAGGGAAGGGCGGACACGATGCCCGTCACCGATGTCGCGATCGACAAGATCAAGGACATGATCATCTCCGGCGAGCTGGCGCCGGGCGACCGGCTGCCGAAGGAGGCCGAGCTGGCCCAGCGGCTCGGGCTCTCGCGCAGCTCCCTGCGGGAGGCCGTGAAGGCGTTGTGCCTGATCCGGGTGCTCGACGTCCGCCAGGGCGACGGCACGTACGTCACCAGCCTCGAGCCGAACCTGCTGCTCGACGCGATGACGTTCGTCGTCGACTTCCACCGCGACGACACCGTGCTCGACTTCCTCGCCGTGCGGCGGATCCTCGAGCCGGCCGCGACCGCGCTGGCCGCGCTGCACATGAGCGACGACGACATCACCGAGCTGGGTCAGCTCCTCGGTGAGCTGGAGGACTCGCCGACGGTCGAGGCGCTGGTCGCCAACGACCTGCAGTTCCACCGCAAGATCGCCGACGGCTCCGGCAACCCGGTCCTGTGCTCGCTGCTCGACAGCCTCTCCGGGCCGACGGCCCGCGCCCGCATCTGGCGCGGCCTCACCCAAGAGGGCGCGGTCGCGAAGACCCGGGAGCAGCACTCGGCGATCTACGACGCGATCGCGGCGCGCGAGCCGGAGCTGGCGCGCTCGTGGGCGACCGTGCACGTCGCGGGGGTGGAGCAGTGGCTGCGCAACGCTCTCGGCACCGCGGACGACCCGACGAACACCGACCTCACCGCGGAAGCCTCGTAACGCCACACGCACCTCCTGAAAGCCGTGAAGGCCTCCTTACCGGCCTTGAGAGCCGGTGAGGAGGCCTTCACGGCTTTGAACGTCGGATGATCACCGGGCTGGGGTCAGGTTTGGGGTTTGCCGCCCGCGTACCGGGCGATGATCAGCGCGACCAGGATGATGGCGCCGTAGATCGCGCCCTGCCACTCCGCTGAAACGTGCGCGTAGTTGAGGAGGCTCGACACCGACGACAGCAGCAGGACGCCGGTCAGCGCGCCGACCAGCGTGCCCTTGCCGCCGTCGAGGGAGACGCCGCCGATCACCGCCGCCGCGAAAACCTGCAGGATCAGCCCGGACCCCTGGTTCGCACCCAGCGCGCCGACGTAACCCGTGTACGCGAGCCCGCCGATCGCGGCGAGGATCCCGGCGACGACGAACACCGCCCACGCGATCCGGTCGACACGGACGCCGGCCGCCCGCGCGGCTTCGCGGTTGCCGCCGATCGCGTACAGCGCGCGGCCGACGCGGTGGTAGCGCAGCACCCAGCCGGCGACGGCGAACAGCAGCGCCGCCAGCCACACCGACATCGGCAGCCCGAGGAACGTCGTGGTCGCCAGGTTCGTGAACGAGTCGGGCAGGTTGAACAGCGTCTTGCCCTTGGTCGACCCGACCTGCACCCCGCGCAGCACGGTGAGCATCGCCAGCGTCACGATGAAGGCGTTCAGCTTCAGCTTCACGATCAGGAAGCCGTTGACGAACCCGACGAGCGCGCCGCAGAGCGGGATCACCAGGAGCCCGGCCGCGGCGGGCAGCTCCATGCCGAAGCCGGCCGACGCCGCCGGGATGACCACCATCGCTCCGAGCGCGGGCGCCAGGCCCATGGTGGATTCCAGAGACAGGTCGAACTTCCCGGTGATCAGCACCAGCGACTCGCCGAGCACGACCAGCGACAGCGCGGCCGACGCGGTCAGGATGCTGACGATGTTGCTCCAGCCGACGAACGTGTCGTCGACCAGGCCGCCGATGACGAACACCACGATCAGGGCGGGCAGCAGCGCGAGTTCGCGCAGCCAGACGGCTTTCCGGCGGCGAGGTGGCGCGGGCAGCTCCGTCTGGGGAGAGGTCATCACGTCGGTCACGAAAGCTCGACTCCTTCGATGTCGGCCACGAGGTCGCCGTCGGACCACCCGGCCTGGTGCTCGGCGACGACGGCCCCGGCGCGCAGCACCAGGACCCGGTCGCTCAGGCGCAGGTCGTCGAGCTCGTCGCTGACGATCAGCACCGCCTTGCCTTCGGCGCGCACCCGGTCGACGACCGCGAGCAGCGCCTCCTTCGACTTCACGTCCACCCCGGCCGTCGGGTTGATCAGCACGACCACCCGGGGATCGCCGATCAGGGCCCGCGCCAGCACGACCTTCTGCTGGTTGCCGCCGGACAGGTCGGACACGGGCTGCTCGGCGCTCGCGGCCACGATGTCGTAGTCGGCGAGTGCCTGCGACGCCCTCGCGAACCGGGTCCGCGGTGACGCGATCCCGCCGCGGCCCAGCTTGTCCAAAATGGACAGGGTGGCGTTGTCGGCGATCGAGTGCTCCAGGACCAGGCCTTCGTGGTGCCGGTCGCGCGGCACGCACCCGACGCCCGCCCGGATCGCCGCCGGGATGTCGCCCGGCCGCAGCGGCGAGCCGTCGACGCGGACCGTGCCGGCGGACGGCGTCCGCAGGCCGTAGACCGTCTCGGCGACCTGGTGCTTCCCGCTGGCGTTGCTGCCCGCGAGCCCGACGACCTCGCCGCGGCGCAACCGGAAGGAGACGTCGCGGAAGCCGTCGCCGGACAGCCCGTCGACCGAAAGGATCTCCGCGGCGTCCGCTTCGAGGGACTCGCGCGACGCGGCGTCGCGGACGGACAGCCCGCCCGGTTCCCCGGTCATCGCGTCGACCAGCTCGGCCCGGCCGACCTCGGAGACAGGCGCGGTGAGCACGTGCTTCGCGTCGCGCAGCACGGTGACGGCCTGGCAGACCTCGTACACCTCGTGCAGGTGGTGCGAGATGAACAGGAACGTCACCCCGCCCGCCTGCATCTGGCGCATCCGCTCGAAGAGCCGCTCGATGGCCTGGCTGTCCAGCTGCGCGGTCGGTTCGTCGAGGACGATGAACCGGGCGCCGTAGGACAGCGCACGGGCGATCTCGACGAACTGCCGGTCCTCGACCGACAGCTCACCCGCCGGCGTGTCGACGTCGACGTGGACGTCCCACGAGTCGAGCAGCTCGCGGGCCTTGCGCCGCAACGACTTCCAGCCGATCGAGAATCCGCCGCCGGCCTGCCGGTTGAGGAACAGGTTCTCGGCGACCGTGAGCTGCGGGACGACCATCGCGTGCTGGTACACGCAGGCGACGCGGGCCTTCCATTCGTCCTGTTTGGACAGGGGCGGGGCCGGCTCGCCGCCGAACTCGACGTGCCCGGTGTCCGTGGCGGACAGCCCGGTGAGGATGGAGACGAGCGTCGACTTGCCGGCCCCGTTGCGCCCGACGAGCGCGTGCGACTCGCCGGGGTGCACGGTGAGGCTGACGTCGTGCAGCGCCACGGTCGGGCCGTAGCGCTTTCCGACACCTACGGCGCTGACCACTCCGGCGGCGGGTTCGCCGGCGGGCAGCGCGGTCACAGGTTGTTCCCCCACAGGGCCTTGTCGTCCACGTTCTCCTTGGTGATGACGGGCGCGGGCAGCTGGTCCTCGAGGATGCCGGGGCTGATCTCGACGATGGTGCTGTCGTGGTCGGTCGGGCCGGGCTTGAACGTCTCGCCCGCCATGGCCTTCTTCAGCCAGTACAGGCCGTACTTCGCGTACGCGTCGGCCGGCTGGGACACGGTCGCGTCCAGCTCGCCGGCGCGGATCGCGGCCAGCTCCTGGGGGATGCCGTCGTTGGACACGAGCACGATGTGCTTCGGGTCGCCGACCGGGAAGGACAGGTTCTTGCGCTTGAGCGCCTGCTGGGTCGGGGCGAGGTAGACGCCGCCGGCCTGCATGTAGACGCCCTTGATGTCCGGGTTCGCGGTCAGCATGCTGTCGAGGCCGGAGGACGCCTTGTCGGCCTTCCACTCGGCCGGGATGTCCAGCACCTGGATGCCCGGGTACTTCTGCGCCATGCAGGCCTTGAAGGCCTCCGAGCGGTCACGGCCGTTGACCGAGGCGAGGTCGCCCTGGATCTGCACGACCTTGCCGGACTTGACCTTCTCGCCGATCGCGTCGCAGGCCTTGGTGCCGTAGGCCTTGTTGTCGGCCCGCACGACCATCGCGACCTTGCCGCTCTCGGGGGCGACGTCGACCGCGACCACCGGCACGCCCTTGTTCTCGGCCTGCTTGAGCCCCGCGACGATGGCCGCGGAGTCCAGCGGCGTCACGACCAGGCCCTTGACGCCCTGGTTGAGGAAGGTGCCGATGTCGGTGATCAGCTTCGCCGGGTCGCTGTCCGCGTTGACGGTCGGGAGGACGTCGACGTCCTCGGACTTCGCCATCTGCGGCACGTAGTTGTTGTAGGCCTGCCAGAACGGCGAGGTCAGCAGCGGCAGGGTCGCGCCGACCTTGCCCCCGGGACTGCCACCCGCGCTGGGCGTGGCGGCATTGTCCTTGGTGGACCCGCAGGCGGCCAGCACCAGGCCGCAGACGGCGGCCGTGGCGGCCACCTGGATCACCCTGTTACGCACCGCATCCTCCTTGATGACAGCGAAAAGTCTTATCGGGGTTGCACGGGGCCGCGCGGGCGCAGGCCGTACATGCCACCGTCGACCGCGAGCGCGGTGCCGGTGGTCGAAGCGGAAAGGGGACTCGCCAGGTAGGCGATGGCGTTCGCGACCTCTTCCGCGGTCACGAGCCGGCCCATCGGCTGGCGCGCCGCGAGGGCCGCGCGTTCGGCCGCCGGGTCGTCGGCGGCGTCGAGCAGCCGGCCCACCCAGGGGGTGTCCGCCGTGCCCGGGCACACGCAGTTGACGCGGATCCGGTCGGGCAGGTGGTCGGTCGCCATGGCCAGGGTCAGCGAGAGCACCGCGCCCTTGGTGGCCGAGTAGAGCGCGCGGTTGGGCAGGCCGGCCCAGGCCGCGATGGAGCTGGTGTTGACGATCGCCGCGGACGGCGAGTTCTTCAGGTGCGGCAGCGCGGCCCGGGCGAGCCGGACCATCCCGACGACGTTGACGTCGAACACGCGGTGCCACTCGTCGCCGTCGTTGGCCGTGACGTCGCCCTGCGCGCCGATGCCGGCGTTGTTGACGAGGATGTCGAGGCGTCCGAAGCGTTCGACGACGGCGTCGATCGCGGAACGCACTTCGTCGTCCGAACCGACGTCGCAACGGATGCCCTCGTCGTCCGGCTTCAGGTCGAGGACCGCCACCTGCGCGCCGCGTTCGGCCAGCAAGGTCGCGACGGCCTTGCCGATGCCCGAGGCGCCTCCGGTGACGGCGGCCACCAGGCCCTCGAATTCACTCACTTGCCGTCTCCCTCCACTCGGGACCGTCCGGGAACCGGAAGCGGCGCAGCGTGGCGTCGTGCATGCGCGCGGAGAACCCGGGGGCGGTCGGGGCGAGGTACCGGCCGCGCTCGACGACGGCCGGGTCGGTGAAGTGCTCGTGCAGGTGGTCGACCCACTCGATCGAGCGGTCCGCGTCGGTGCCGGACACGGCCACGAAGTCGAACATCGAGAGGTGCCGGACCAGTTCGCAGAGCCCGACGCCACCGGCGTGCGGGCAGACCGGCACGCCGAACTTGGCGGCCAGCAGCAGGATGGCGAGGTTCTCGTTGAACCCGCCGACGCGGGCGGCGTCCAGCTGCAGCACCGAGATCGCGTTCGCCTGCAGGAGCTGCTTGAAGACGACGCGGTTCTGGACGTGCTCGCCGGTGGCGACGCGGATCGGGGCAAGCGCTTTCGCGATGGCGGCGTGCCCGAGAACGTCGTCCGGCGAGGTCGGTTCTTCGATCCAGTACGGGTCGTACGGCGCGAGCTCGGTCATCCAGTCGACCGCCGCCCGGACGTCCCAGCGCTGGTTGGCGTCGACGGCGATCCGGATGCCGTCCCCGACGGTTTCGCGGGCCAGCTTCATGCGCCGGACGTCGTCCTCGAGGTTGCCGCCGACCTTGAGCTTGATCATCCCGAAGCCGTCGGCGACGGCCTGTTCGGCCAGCCGCACCAGTTTCGCGTCGGCGTACCCGAGCCAGCCGGGTGACGTGCTGTACGCGCGGTAGCCGTCGTTCTCCAGCTGCTTCGTGCGCTCGGCCCGCCCGGGTTCCGCGCGCCGCAGGATGTCGAGGGCTTCGGCTTCGGTGAGTGCGTCGGAGAGGTACCGGAAGTCGACGAGGCTGACGAGCTCCTCGGGCGTCATGCGGGCCGCGAACTTCCAGACGGGCAGCGCGGCGCGGCGTGCGGCGAGGTCCCACGCTGCGTTGACGATCGCGCCGACCGCCATGTGCGCGACACCCTTTTCCGGGCCCAGCCAGCGGAACTGCGAGTCGCCGACGAGGGTGCGCGACAGGTCGCCGAGAGCGGCCGCGTCCTCGGGCACCTCGCGGCCGACGACGTGCGGGGCGAGCGCGCGGATCGCGGCGGCCTGGACGTCGTTGCCGCGGCCGATGGTGAACGCGAGCCCGTAGCCGTCCGGGCCGCCGTCGGTGTGGAGCACGACGTAGGCGGCGGAGTAGTCCGGGTCGGGGTTCATGGCGTCCGAGCCGTCGAGCTCCCGGGAGGTCGGGAACCGGACGTCGAGGACCTCCATGCCGATGATCTTCGCCATGGTCAGGCCTGCCTCGCGGTCTGGCGCTGCCGGCCGAGCCCGTCGATCTCCAGCTCGATGACGTCGCCGTCGCGGAGGTAGGGCTTGGGGTCGGGCTGCCCGAGCGCGACGCCTTCCGGCGTACCGGTGTTGATGAGGTCGCCCGGCCGCAGCACCATCACCTGGCTGAGGTGGTGGATGATCTCGGCCACGGAGAAGATCATGTCCTTGGTCGACGAGTCCTGCTTCTTCTCGCCGTTGATCCACAGGCGCAGGCCCAGTTCCTGCGGGTCGGGCACCTCGGCCGCGGGGACCAGCGCCGGGCCGAGCGGGTTGAAGTTCTCGCACGACTTGCCCTTGTCCCACTGGGCGGTGCGGAACTGCAGCACGCGCTCGGAAACGTCGTTCGAGACGACGTAGCCGGCGACGTACTCCAATGCTTCGTCGACGCTGCCGAGGTAGCGGGCGGTCTTGCCGATGACGACGCCGAGCTCGACCTCCCAGTCGGTGCTGACCGACCCGCGCGGGATGAGGACGTCGTCGCCCGGGCCGACCACGACGTCCGGCGCCTTCATGAAGACGACGGGCTCGGTCGGCGGCGTCGCGCCGGTCTCCTCGGCGTGGCGGCGGTAGTTCATGCCGATGCAGACGACCTTGCCGGGCTGGGCGATGGGCGAACCGACGCGCAGCTTCTCGACGTCGGCCTTCGGCAGCTCCCCGGCGGCGAGCGCGGCGGCCACCCGGGCGACGCCGTCCGCGGCGAGGAACCCTCCGTCGATGTCGGCGGTCAGCCCGCCCAGCTCGTAGGTCGTGCCGTCGTCGGCACGCACGAACGGACGCTCACTTCCCGGCTCCCCGAGGCGCACAAGCTGCACGGATTTTCCCTTCACCGCTCGACCAGACATCCGATGTATATCGCAGTCATGGTCGCCAATCCAGAGCCGTCGCCCAATCGACCGGAAATTGGTCGGATCAGTACCGGTTCAGTGCGCATTCGAACACGGGGTGTCACCGCGCACAGCCGGAATAGCGCAGGTCACCGCGTCGCTGGTCGGAGTCAGGGACCCGAGGAGGCGCATGACCATCACGGCGGAAGGTACCGCGACGAGCAGGCGGGCGCACCTGAAGTTCATCCTCGTCCTGGGTGGTCTCTCGGCGTTCGGGCCGCTGTCGATCGACATGTACCTGCCCGCGCTGCCGCGGATGGCGGGCGACCTCCACGCGGCGGACACGACGGTCCAGCTGACGCTCAGCGCGTTCATCGCCGGCCTGGCGCTCGGCCAGCTGGTGCTCGGGCCGCTGTCCGACGCGCTGGGACGCCGTCGCCCGCTGCTGGCGGGCCTGGCGCTCTACGTCGTGGGCTCGGTGTTGTGCGCGGTGAGCCCGGACGCGTGGCTGCTGGTCGCGGCGCGCGGCGTGCAGTCCCTCGGCGCGGCGGCCGGCGTCGTGATCGCGCGGGCCACGGTGCGGGACCTCTTCTCCGGCACCGCGATGACGAAGTTCTTCTCGACGCTGATGCTGGTGACCGGGCTGGCCCCGATCCTGGCGCCGCTGATCGGCGGGCAGCTGCTGAACTGGACGTCGTGGCGCGGGGTGTTCGTCGTGCTGACGGCGTTCGGCGCGCTGCTGCTGGCCGTGGTGGTGTTCTCCTTCCCGGAGCCGTCTTCGAGCCGCTCCCCCGCCCGGCTCGGCCAGGTGATGCGGACGTACGGGCGGCTGGTGCTGGACCGGTCGTTCGCGGGGTACGCGCTGGCGTCCGGCCTGCTGTTCGCGTCGATGTTCGCCTACATCTCGGGCTCGTCGTTCGCGCTGCAGGGGGTGTACGGGTTGAGCCCACAGGCGTACAGCGTCGTGTTCGGCGTGAACGGCGTCGGCATCGTGCTGGCGGGCCAGCTCAACGGACGGCTCGTGGGACGGATCCGCGAGCGGGCCCTGCTGCTTTCGGGCTTGCTGCTGGGGACTCTCGGAGGGGCTCTCGTCCTGGTGACCGCGCTGACGCGGGCACCCCTGGCTTTCCTCTTGGTGTCGTTGTTCCTGCTGGTGTCGAGCATCGGCCTGGTGATGCCGAACGCGAGTTCGCTGGCGCTGGCTTCCCACGCGCGCTCGGCGGGCGCGGCGTCGGCGTTGCTGGGGGTGCTGCAGTTCGCGGTGGGCGCGGCGGCGACGCCGCTGGTGGGGCTGGGCGGACCGGGGACCGCGGTGCCGATGGCCGTCACCATGGCCGGGTTCGCACTGCTCGCCCTGCTGGCTTACCTGACCTTGGCGCGGGTCAGCAGCCGTTCGAGTTCGTCGCCGGCACCGTCGTAGCCGGCGTCGGAGATCCGCTGCAGCTCCAGAAGGTCACCCGCCGCGACCGCGCGCCGGGTGAGCAGGACGCCGGCGTGTTCGCAGCCCTCGTCCAGCAGCTCGCTCAGCTCTTCGACGTCCCCGCGGGCGTCGGCGAGGTCGGCGAGCCGGTCGAGCGCCGTTTCGTTGCCCTCGTCGGCCAGCGCGCGCAGGGTCTCGTAGTCCGCCATGCCCGCCATCCTGCAACCTTGCCCCAAGGGCAAGGTCAAGTGCGACGATGGCCGCGTGCTCACCATCGGACAGCTCGCCGGGTACGTCGGGGTGACGGCCAAGACGATCCGCGTCTACCACGCCAAGGGGCTCCTCACGGAGCCACCGCGCGACGCGTCCGGCTACCGGCGCTACCGCGCGGCCGACGCCGTCGAGCTGATCAAGATCCGCACGCTCGCCGAGGCCGGCGTGCCCCTGGCACGCATCCGCGAACTCCGTTCCGGCGACGGGCTCGGCGAGGCGCTGCGGCAGATCGACGACGACCTCGCCGTCCGGATCCGCGGGCTGCAGGACACCCGGGCACGGCTGCGGAGGCTCGCCGACGGGCAGTTGTCCGCGCTGCCCGCCGACGTCGTGGAGCACCTCGCGGGCCTGACCGGCCTCGGGTTCAGCGAACACTGGGTCGCGCTGCAGAACGACCTGTGGCTGCTGGTGTTCGCCACCCACCCATCGACGGCTCGGGTTTCCTTCCAGGACCAGGCGGCGATGCTGACCGACCCCGAGCTGCTCTCAGTCGTCCTCGAGTACGACCGGGTCCACGACGTGCCTCCGGACGACCCCCGCGTGGACGCCCTCGCCGAAAAGATCATCTCGGCGACCCGCGACCGCTACGGGCCGGATCTGCCCACCTACGATCGCGGTTCGGCGATCCCGGCGCTGGTGCAGGGCGCCGTCAACGCGTCGTCGCCGGCGTGGCGGCGGCTCGACACCTTGCTGCGGAAGGGGCTGGGCGTCAGGTGAGCGACGCCAGGTCCGCCGTCTCGAGCTGCTCCGCCGTCACCTTCGCGCGGCCGTCCACCAAGGCGCTCAACGCATCCCCGTCGTCCCACATGTTCACGTTCATCGCCGCCGCCACCTCGCCGTCGCGCAGCCAGAACGCCGTGAACTCGCGGGATCCCAGGTCGCCCCGGACCACCAGCTCGTCCGTCACCGGGTCCGCCAGCCCGCGGTACTCGCAGCCCAGGTCGTACTGGTCCGTGAAGAAGTACGGCGAACCGAGGAACGGTTCGTTCTCGCCCAGCAGGTTCCGCGCCACGTGCGCGCCCTGGTCCTTCGCGTTCGCCCAGTGCTCCACGCGGATCCTGCGCCCGTAGCGCGGGTGGAAGTGGGCCGCGATGTCACCGACCGCGAACACGTCCGTGGCCGCCGTGCGCAGGCCCGCGTCCACGCACACCCCGCCGTCGTCGGACAGCTCCAGGCCCGCCGCGTGCGCCAGCTCCACCCGGGGTGCCGCGCCGACCGCGACCAGGACCACGTCCGCCGTCAGTTCGTCGCCGCCGCTCAGGCGGACACCGCGGACGCCGTCCGGGCCGCCGGTGATCTCCGCGACCTGCTCACCCAGCCGGTAGTGCACACCGTTCGAGACGTGCAGGTCGCGGAAGACTCCGCCGACCGTCTCGCCGAGGACGTTCGCCAGCGGGACCGGGAGCGGGTCGACGACCGTCACCTCGGCGTTGTGCGTCCGGGCCGCCGCGGCGGCTTCGGAGCCGATCCAGCCGGCGCCGACGATCACCACCCGCTCCGCTTCGGCGAACGCCGAGCGCAGCTTGAGCGCGTCGTCGAGGCTGCGCAGGGTGTACAGCCCGGGCAGGTCGCCGCCCGGGACCGGGAGCGCACGCGGCCGGGAGCCGGTCGCCAGGACCAGGCGGTCGTAGCGGTGCTCGCCGCCCGCGTCGTCCAGCACCAGCCGCGCGCCCAGCTCGAGCCGGCTCGCCGTGACGCCCGCGCCGAAGCGGATGTCGTGCTCCGCGTAGTACTTCTCTTCGTGCACCCAGTCGGGTTCGTCGGTGGTGCCGAGCAAGATGCCCTTCGACAGCGGCGGCAGCTCGTACGGCCGGTGCGGGTCGGCGCCCATCAACAGGACTTCGCCGGTGTAGCCGCGTTCGCGCAGCGCGGCCGCGGCCGACGCACCGCCCAGGCCCGCACCGACGATGACGATCTTCCGCGGCTCCGACATCAGTGACCTCCCACGTCGACGAGACGGTGCGGACGGTACTCCCGAACGGGCCCGTCCACGACCGGGGGATACGCCGGAAATCCGCGAAGCGCAAGACAAAACCCGCGAGTAGGCAGATCGGGTGAACCGGCGTCATAGCGTCTCCACGCCGCCCTCCCACCCTCGCACGAAGCGCGACCACGAAGAGAAAACGGAGGGGCGGCGACCATGAGTCGGGGCGAGTGGTCCGTCGGCTGCCGGGATCTGGCCGGCAGGCGCAGGGACGTGACGGTGTTCGTCAGTCAGGACAAGGTGGTGCTGGTCGCACCGCCGGGAGAGGCCGCGGTGCTCGGGCCGCTCGACGTCGGACGGCTGCGCGCCGCCCTGCGCGACGCGGTCGTCGCGACGGCGGACGAGACGGCCGAACCGTGAGCCGCAGACACTGACAACTACCGTTCCTACTTTTCAGTAGGTTAGAGTCGGCCCGACTGCGGAAGGGACCGGCCATGACGACCTACTTCGTGACGGGCGCGACGGGCTTCATCGGGAAACGCCTGGTCGCCCGCCTCCTGCGACGGCCGGAGACGTCCGCCGTGTACGCACTGGTCCGCGAGACCTCTCGGGAGCGCCTGGCCACTTGGGCTCAGGAGTGGCCGGGGGCGGACAAGCTGCACCCCGTGGTCGGCGACCTCGCCGAACCCCGGCTCGGTGTCGACCCCGCCCCGCTGCCGCACTTCGACCACGTCGTCCACCTCGGCGCGATCTACGACCTCACCGCCGGCGAGGACGCGAACCGGCGCGCCAACGTCGAGGGCACCCGGCACCTGCTCGCCTTCGCCTTGGCCGCGGAGGCGGGCCTGGTGCACCACGTGTCCTCGATCGCCGTCGCGGGCGACCACGCCGGGCGGTTCACCGAGGCCGACTTCGACCTCGGCCAGCACTTCGGCTCGCCGTACCACGCGACGAAGTTCCAGGCTGAGAAGCTCGTCCGCGAGCAGTCGCTGCCCTTCCGCGTCTACCGGCCCTCCGCCGTCGTCGGCGACTCGCGCACCGGCGAGATGGACAAGGTCGACGGCCCGTACTACTTCCTCCCCGCGATCTCCCGGCTGGCGGCGCTGCCCGCGCGGCTCCCGCTCGCGGCCCCCGGTCTCGGCGCGACGAACCTGGTGCCGGTCGACTACGTCGTCGAGGCGATGGAGTACCTGATGCACCGGGACGCGCCGTCCGGGGCGACCTACCACCTCGCCGCCGCCCGGCCGCAGTCGCTCGATTCCGTCTACAACGCCTTCGCGCGCGCCGCCGGCGGGCCGACGATCCGCGCGGTGCTGCCGGCCCGGCCGTCCGGGGTCGTGCGGCGCGCCGGCACCCGGCTCGCGCACGCGGCAGCCAACGGCGTCGACCGCTTGCCCGGCGGCCGGGCCGCGCGCGCCGCCGTCCTCGAAGAGCTGGGCATCCCTCTCGAAGTGCTGCCGCACCTGAGCACGGACGTCGTCTTCGACACCGCGCGCACCACGACCGCGTTGTCCGGCAGCGGCATCGAGCTGCCGGAGCTGCGCGACTACGCGGCCCCGCTCTACCGGTACTGGCAGGCTCACCTCGATCCCGACCGCGCGCGTCGCGGGCACGGCCTGGCCGGGAGGACCGTGCTGATCACCGGCGCGTCGTCCGGGATCGGCCGGGCGTCGGCGCTCGCCGTGGCCCGCAAGGGCGCGAAGGTGATCCTCGTGGCGCGGCGCGCTTCGGAGCTCGAAAAGGTGCGGGACGAGATCACCGCGGCCGGCGGCTCGGCGGCGGCGTACCCCTGCGACCTCACCGACGGCGACGCCGTCGACGCGCTGGTCAAGCACGTGCTCGGCGACCACGGCGCGGTCGACGCGCTGGTGAACAACGCCGGCCGGTCGATCCGGCGCTCGGTCGCGCTGTCCACGGAACGTTTCCACGACTACGAGCGCACGATGGCCATCAACTACTTCGGGCCGGTGCGGCTGATCCTCGGGTTCCTGCCGTCGATGGCCGAGCGCCGGTTCGGCCACGTCGTCAACGTCACGACCCAGGGCCTGCAGACCGACACCCCGCGCTTCTCGGCGTACCTGGCATCCAAGGCGGCGTTGGAGGAGTTCGGGCTGACGGCCGGGCGCGAGACGCTCTCGGACGGCGTCACGTTCACGTCCGTGCGGATGCCCCTGGTCCGGACCCCGATGATCGCGCCGACCGGCTACCGCGGCATCCCGTCGAGCAGCCCGGAACGCGCGGCCGCGCTCATCGTGAAGGCCCTCGAGGAGCGGCCGGAGATCCTCAGCCTGCCCGAAGGCCGGGCGGCCGAGCTGGCGACGCTCACCGCGCCGCGGCTCGCCCGGTTCGCCGCGCACCTCGCCTACCGGGCGATGCCGGAGTCCGCACCCGAGGCACGCGGCCTGCCCCGCCAACCCGCGCCGGCGGCCGTCGCGGCGGCGGTGACCCGCCTGTTCTGGCGTCGTCGTGCTTGAACTCCTCGAATTCCGCCGAAACGCTGGCACTCCGACGACGGTACTTCTACCCTCGCGCGAGTCCCGTACATCGGTACGGGCGTGAACTGGGGAGTTCGAAATGCCGGAAATCAGCAGTACTGGGGAACGATCCGCCCTGGCCGACGAAACGGCCGCCATCGGCACCGCCCGGCGCACCATCGGGTGACCCACGGACCGGGGCCGGGCACCTCCGCCCGGCCCCGGCTCGCCACCCGCGCCACCGCGGCCCCCACACCGAACGCAGTGAATGACTCATTCCTGGCGCCGGACGCAAGGAATGAGTCATTCACTGCATCGCTGTCGAGCCCATCCGCCGTGCTGACCAGTGCACCCGGGTGGTGCTGTCCATGCCCGCGCCAAGCCAGGCCGCTACCATCGCGTTCCGGGCGTGATCGGGGAGCGGAAGGCGGGCAGGCGTGGACGTGGCGAGTCCGACGCGCGCCGCCGCCCCGGAACCCGCGCCCGCGAAACCCGCGCGGCCCCTGCTGCGCTGGGGGATCCACGCCGGCTGGGTGATCCTGCTGGCCCTGGCCACCGAACTGCGCGTCGGCCGCTTCGGGTTCCACCCCTCCGACCAGGGTTTCATCCTCGCCCAGGCGTGGCGCGTGCTGCACGGCGAAGTCCCGCACGCCGACATCATCTCCGCCCGCCCGCTCGGGTCCGCGGTGCTGCACGTCGCCGACTATGCCCTGCCGATGCCGCTGTTCTTCGGGTCGAGCTTCCTTTCGATGATCGAGATCATCGTCGCCACCATCGCCTTCGCCACGCTGGTCACCCGCCGCCGGGTTCTCGGCTGGGGCCCGGGCATGACCGCGATGGTCGCGGCGGCGTCGCTGATCAACCTCAACGCCTTCCCGCTGATGGCCTGGCACACCGTCGACGGCATCGCGCTCACCGCGTGCGGCGCCTGGGCCCTCGACACCGGGCTCGGCAAGAACCACGCACTCGCCCGCCGGGGTGGCCTCGTCCTGCTCGGCTGCGCGGTGTTCGTCAAGCAGAGCTTCGTGCTGGCCGCGGTGATCGGGGTGGTGTGGCTGCTGCTGCACCCGGCCACCCGGACGGGCAGCCGGCGCGTGCTCCGGTTCGTCCTCGACCTCCTCGCGCTCGGCGCGCCCGGGCTGCTGTACGTCGCCTGGGTGAGCCTCGGCGGCGGGTTCGCCGAGATGGTCGAGCAGCTGACCGGGGGCGTGCCCGCGTACGGCCAGCGGCTGCTCGGGCTCTGGCTCGAAGACCCCGAGGTGCTGACCCGGGCACCGATGCGGGAACTGGGCTTCTTCGCCGCGATCGCCGTCGTGCTGCTGGCCGTCCGGCTGCCCGGCGACCGGCTCGGCGCGGCCGGGCGCGCCGCGTCCTGGGTGCTCGTGCTCGCCGGCGCGGCGGCCGTCGTCTGGACGGTCGTCGACGGCCGGTTCACCGGCTCCTCGCGCTGGGCGGACGTCCTGTGGTGGATCGTCGCGGTCAGCGTGCCGGTCAACGCGGCCGTCACGCGGAAGGTGCCGTGGGCCGGGCTGCTGGTGCTCGCCACCGGGTTCATGACCAGCCTGTCGTGGGGCAACGACACGCCGACGCTGCTCACCGGCACCCTCGCGCTGACGGCGTTGCTGCTGCTGAGCCACGTCGTCCCGCCGCGGCCGCGGCTCGCGCGCCGCTGGGTGACCGCGACGGCGGGCCTGACGGCGGTGGCGGTGTGCGGCTGGGTCGTCGTCGCGCGCCACGACCAGGCGGCCTACCTCGACCTCAGCCACGACCGGCTGACCGCGGACCTCGGTGACGTCAGCCCGGCCATGGCCGGCATCCGCACCAACCCCTCGACGCACACGTTCGTCCGGCAGATCCGCGACTGCCTCGAGCGGTTCCCCGCCGAAAAGACCGCGATCCTGCCGGACAGCACGTTCGCCTACCCCGCGTTCGGCCTGCGCAACCCGTTCCCGCTGGAGTGGCCGCTGCCGCTGGAGATCGTCGGCGACGCACCCGAGCGGATGCTCGCGAAGGCCGACGAGCTGAACCGCGACGGCGGCTACCTGGTGCTGTTCGAGACGGATTCGATCCGGATGCTCGCGACCGGTGGCCCGGTGCCGGAGTCGATCCCGCTCGACACCCCGGTGTTCGACTACCTGGGTCTGGAGAAGGCGATCCAGGCCCGGCTCACGGGCCGCGCGGTCACCTGCGGCAGCTTCGTCGGGAAATACGCGCCCTAGCCCCGCTCGCCCCGGACCAGCTCGAGCAGGCTCTCCGGGACGTCGTCGCCGAACAGGCTCTCGAGCAGGACGGCGTCGTCGACGGGGGTCGCGGCGCGGACGAACATGGCCTCCTCGTAGGCGGCGATGCCGGCTTCGACGTCGCCGGGGTGCGCGGCGAGGGCCTGGCCGAGCTCCGCGCCGTCGAGCATGGCCAGGTTGGCGCCTTCGCCGTTCGGGGGTGCGAGGTGCGCGGCGTCGCCGACGAGGGTCACGCCCGGCACGCGGTCCCACCGGAGCCCGACCGGCAGCGCGTGGTGCGGGCGCAGGACCGGGTCGGTGTCGCCGTCGGTGATCAGCGCCGTGAGTTCCGGGGCCCAGCCGTCGAACTCCGCCGCGATCCGCGCCGCGGCGCCCGCCGGGTCGGTGAAGTCGATGGCGGCGAACCAGTCCAGCGGCCGGGCGAGCGCCACGTAGGTGTGCACGGTGTCGCCGCTTTCGCGGTGGGCGTTGATCCCGTCGTCCGGCGAGCCGCCGTGCGCGACCATCGACCCGCCGCCGACCGCCGCCGCGGTGGCGGGGTGCTTCGCGACGACGTCGAACAGGTAGGTCTCGACGAACGCCGTGCCCTCGTACTCCGGGGTCGCGTCGGTGAGCAGCGGCCGCACCTTCGACCAGGCGCCGTCCGCCCCGACCAGCAGATCCGTGACGACGGTGCTGCCGTCGGCGAAGGTCACCTCGTGGCCGCCGTCGTCGAGTGCCCGGGCACCGCTGACCTTGTACCCCCACTTGACGGTGCCGTCGGGGAGCGCGTCGAGCAGCATCTGCCGCAGCTCACCGCGCTGCACCTCGGGCCGGCCGCCGGTCCCGTCGTCGACCTTTTCGTACAGCAGGTTCCCGTCCCGGTCGAGGATCCGCATCGCCTGGCGGCCGTCCAGGACGAGACCGCGGAACTCCTCCGCCAGGCCGGCGGCTTCGACGGCGACCTGCCCGTTGTAGTCGTGGATGTCGAGCATCCCGCCCTGCATGCGCGCCATCGGGGAGGACTCGGCTTCGTAGACCGTGACGGGGATGCCGTGGACGTGCAGGACCCTGGCCAGGGTGAGGCCGCCGAGGCCGGCGCCGATGATCGTGACGTTCATGGATGCTCCTTCGGTTCGTTCGCGACGACCGAAGAGTGACGCGGCTGCCTGACGCGGGCCGCACACCGCACTGGCACGCCGCTGGCACCCGCCGTCAGTCGGTCAGCAGGTCGTCCGGGCTGCCGCTCGCCAGCGTCGCCAGGACGTCCAGCGCCGCGGCCAGCGTCGCCACCGGCGGGGCCGAGACCGCGATGCGCACGGCGTTCGGCGCGTGCCCCGGCAGCACCGCGAACGCCGCGGCCGGCGACAGGGCGATGCCCCGGCGGGCCGCCGCCGCGACGAACGTCTCCGCCCGCCACTGCTCCGGCAGCTCCCACCAGCGGTGGTAGGACGCCGCGTCGCCCTGGAGTCCCGGCAGCTTCGCCTCGACCACCGACGCCCGCGCGGCGGCGTCGAGACGTTTCGCGGCTTCGACGTCGGCGAGGGTGCCGGTGACGATCCACTGCGTCGCCGCTTCGACGGCGAAGCGCGACGCGGCCCAGGCGCCCGAGCGCACCGACGCCGCCAGCCGCGCGGTCCAGGCCGGGGGCGCCACCAGGAATCCCGCCGTCAGGCCGGGCGCGACGCGCTTGGACAGGCTGTCGACGAACACCGTCCGCTCCGGCGCGTATGCGGCGAACGGCCGGACGTCGTCGCGCAGGAACGTGTAGATGCCGTCCTCGATCACCGGCAGGTCCAGCCGGGCGACGACGGCGGCCAGTTCTTCGCGGCGCTGCGGAGGCATCGTCGTGCCGAGCGGGTTGTGCAACGTCGGCTGGACGTACAGCGCGCGCACCGGCCCGGCCGCGGCCAAGGCATCCGGCACCAGCCCGTGTTCGTCGGTCTCGATCGGCACCAGCTCCACGCCGAGCCGCGCGGCCACGGCCTTCACCACCGGGTAGGTCAGCGACTCCACCGCGAGCCGCTCCCCCACCGGCACGAACGCGGCGATCGCGGCCGCGATGGCCTGCCGTCCGTTGCCGGTGAACAGGATCGTTGCCGGATCCGGGCGCCAGTCGCCGCGGGTGAGCAGCGTGGCCGCGGCTTCCCGGGCGGCGGGCGTGCCCGCGGCGCCGATCGGGTGCAGGGCCGCGGTGAGGACGTCCGGCCGGAGCAGCGGTTCGAGCGCTCGCGCAAGATGCGCACTCTGGTCAGGCAGGACGGCGAAGTTGAGCTCGAGGTCGACGCGGGCGCCGCCGGGTTCGGCGAGCGCGGGTTCGGGCGGCGGCTTCGCGGCCCGCACGAACGTGCCGCGCCCGACCTCGCCGACGGCCAGACCGCGCCGGACGAGCTCGCCGTAGACGCGGGCGGCGGTGGAGTTGGCGAGCCCGCGCTGCCGCGCGAAGCGGCGCTGCGGCGGAAGACGGTCACCGGGGCGGAGCCGGCCGGCCTCGATGTCGGCGGCGAGGGCGTCCGCGACGACGCGGTAGTCGTCCATGTCCACCTTCCCGCCTTCGATCGCTCCGAGCATGATCCCAGCCCGCCGGGGCCGCTCCCGCAAGCGCCCCAATGTGGCGTTGGTTGCGTCCCACGCACCCAATGTGGCGTTCGGTGCGCCCCACGCACCCAATGTGTCGTTCGGTGCGTTGGATCAGCACTGCGGCGCGAAGCGCCTCCGTTGAGGGTGGCGGTGGGGGCATGGGAGGAGCACCGAACGCCACATTGGGGCGCTCGAGCCGGGAGCCGGTACCCGGCGGGTGTGGCCGCTAGATTGGCCGTGGAGGTGCCATGACCGACAAGACCTGGGCCGAAGTCGACGACTACCTCACCGAAGCACTGCTCGCCCCCGATCCGGTGCTCGACGACGCGCTCGCCGGCTCGGCCGCCGCCGGGTTGCCGCACATCGCCGTCGCCCCCAACCAGGGCAAGCTGCTGAACCTGCTGGCCCGCCAGGCCGGGGCCCGCTCGATCCTCGAGATCGGCACGCTCGGCGGGTACAGCACGATCTGGCTGGCCCGCGCGCTCCCGGCCGGCGGCAAGCTGGTGACCTGCGAGTACGAGCCCAAGCACGCCGAAGTCGCCCGGGCCAACCTGGCGCGCGCGGGCTTCGGCGAAGACGTCGTCGAGATCAAGGTCGGCGCCGCGCTCGACACGCTGCCGACGCTGACCGGGCCGTTCGACTTCGTCTTCGTCGACGCCGACAAGCGCAACCTCGGGAACTACGTGCGCGCGGCGCTGGAGCTGTCCCGGCCGGGCACGACGATCGTCGTCGACAACGTCGTCCGAGCCGGCCGGGTGACCGACGCGGCGAGCACCGACCCGGACGTCGTGGGCGTGCGGGAGATGTTCGGCTTCCTCTCCGCGGAGCCACGGCTGGACGCGACCGCCGTCCAGACCGTGGGCGGCAAGGGGCACGACGGGTTCGTGCTGGCCCTCGTCCGCTGACTCACCGCGGCGGCCGCGCCACCACCGGCGGCTCGCCCGGAGCCGACGGCCCGGCCGGCACGCCCTGGTGCGCCGCGGCCATGAACCCGCGCCAGATGTCGGCCGGGACGACGTCGCCGGTCAGCTTCGCGCCGTTCGCGTCCTTCAGCCGGCGGTCGTCGTCGGAGCCGATCCAGACCGCGGCCGCCAGCCGCGGGGTGTAGCCGACGGCCCAGGCGTCCTGGTTGTCCGGGCTGCTGCCGTGCTCGGCCTCGCCGGTGCGCAGCGCGGCCCCGCCGCCGTCGGTCAGCGTGCTGGTGACGTCCCGGGCGATGCGGCGGCTTTCGTCGCCGTCTTCGTCGAACGCGGGGCGCGAGGCGTCGGTGTGCTCCCAGATGACCGCGCCGCTCTCGTCGCGCACCTTCGCCACGAGGTGCGGAGTCGTGTGGCGGCCGTCCGCGGCGAAGGTCGCGTAGGCGCCGGCCAGGTCGATCGGCCGCAGCGGGTAGCGGCCGATCGCGATGCCCGGCCCGATCAGGAAGCCGTCCTTCTCCCGCATGGTCGGGGTGCCGTCGACGGTGTCGGGGATGCCCGCCTGCCGCGCGGCGTCGCTCAGCGCGTCGGGGCCGAGTTTCTTGGCCAGGGCGATGAACGGGCCGTCGGCGTGCGCCCGCATCGCCGCGCGCGGCGTGCACTTGGGGCCGCAGACGTCCGGGTACTTGAACTTCTCGCCGAGGAACTCCTGCTCCTCGGGCGCCGGGACCGGCACGTCCGGGCCGTAGCCGCGGCGCAGGGCGGCGGCGAGCGTGAACGGGTAGAACGCCGAGCCGGCCGCGTGCGGAGTGCTCGCGTAGTCGCGGACGCCCTGGTCGCCACCCTGGTAGACGCGCACGGCGCCGGTCTTCGGGTCGACCGCGACCACCGCGCCGCGGAACTCCTTCGGCTCGCCCTTCAGCCTGTCCTGCAACGCCTTCTTCGCGGCGTCCTGCATGCCGCGGTCCAGGGTGGTCTCGACCGTCATGTTGCCCTGCTGGAGCCGGCCGAGCGGGAAGCCGTCCTGCTCGAGCTCGGCGAGGACCTGCTGCTTGATGTGGAACTCGTCGTAGGTGAGGCGGCCCGCGCGGGTCTCCGACGGCGCCTGGATCTCGTCGCCGGGGTAGGCCATCGGTTCACCGGTCTTGACGTAACCGCGGTCCACCAGCTTGTCGTGCACGTACTGCCAGCGCCGGGCCGCGTGGGCGTCCCCGGACGCGGCCGGGTCGTGCACCGACGGCGACTGGATCATCCCGGCGAGGAACGCGGCTTCGCTCCACGTCATCGAGTCGTCGAGCTTCTTGCCGAAGTAGGCGTTCATCGCCGCGGCGGGCCCGAACGTGCCGCGGCCGAAGGAGATGATGTTGACGTAGCTTTCGAAGATCTGTTCCTTGCTCTGCTCCTGGGTGATCTTCGTGGACAGGACCAGCTCGGCGAACTTGCGGCCGAGGGTCGCGTCGTCGTCGCCGGTGGACTTCTTGATGTACTGCTGGGTGATCCCGGACCCGCCGCCGACGCCGGTGAGGAACGCGCGGCCGATGCCGGTCGGGTCGAAGCCCTGGTTGTCCCAGAAGGTCGGGTCCTCGGTGGCGATGATGGCGTCACGCAGCTTCGCGGGCACCTGCGCGTAGGGCACGAATGTCCGGTCGCCGTCGGCCGGGATGACCTTGAGCAGCGGCGACCCGTCCGAATACTGCAGGACTACGGTCTTGTCGAGCCCGTCGAGCACTTCTTGCGGGCTGCGGACGTCGAGCACGAGGTAGGCGACCCAGAAGGCGATCAGCGGCACGCCGATGAGCAGCCCGAAGGTCCAGTACCCGATGCGCCGGACCCGCCGCCACCGCCGGCGTCGCGGGGTGTCCGGCTTCTCGTTCTCTTCCTCTATTTCCTCCGTCGCCAAGGTCACGAATGGATGACGGCCGAACGGGTGAGGAGGTTCTGGGGAGAACTAACGAGGTTGTTCGAATCCTGTCAAGACGGGTTCACGCCAGGAACGCGCGCAGCAGCGAAGCCGTGCCTTCGATGTGTTCCGCCATGGCCTGGCGGGCCGCGGGGGCGTCGCCGGCCAGGATCGCGTCGACGATCGCCTCGTGCTGGGCGTTCGAGTGCTCGAGGTTGGGCGGGAGCAGCGGGATCCGGTCGAGCAGCTGGTTGACGCGGGTGCGGGCGTCGGCCATCGCCGTGGTCAGGGAGCCGGACGCCGTCACCTCCGCGATCGCGAGGTGCAGGCGGGAGTCCTTGCGGCGGTAGTCGTCGAGGTGCGCGCTCGCGGCTTCGGCGAGCGTGCCGGTGAGGTGCCGGCGGTCGGCGGGACTGAGCGAGCGGGCGGCGGCCATCTCCGCGGCGCCGGTCTCGAGGACGTAGCGGAGGCACAACGCGTCCTCCAGGCCGGTGGCGTCGATCTTGCCGTCGGGTTCGGGTGGTCCGGGCAGGGTGTCGTGCACGAAAGTGCCGCCATAACGGCCCCGCCGTGACTCGACGTAACCGGCGTCGGAGAGCGCCCGGATGGCTTCGCGGAGCGTGACGCGGCTGACCCCGAGCCGTTCGGCGAGCTCACGCTCCGACGGCAGCCGCTCCCCCGCCCCGACGACGCCGAGGCGGATGGCCTGGAGCAGCCGCTCGACGGTCTCCTCGAAGGCGTTGCCCGCGCGGACCGGCCGGAACAGCGCTTCACCGGCATTCACCACCGAGGTCGGTTCCATCCCGCGAGTTTAGGCCGCGGCGCGAGGTCCCTCCCCGCCGCGGCGCACCTTCGGAGTGGCCGCGAACGGTCGCTGTCGGTGACAATGCTGTTCGCGGGCGGAAAAACCGGTGGAACCGGACGGCCACGGTCGGCGACGATGACACCACCGACACCGAACATCGACGCAGGGGGCGATCCGGTGCACTTCCTGATGGCCGAGGATCTGGTTCACGAGCGAGAGGACGAGCTGCGCCACGGCGTCCGCAACCGCCCACCGGGCCGGGCGACACCGAGCCGCCGGACGGGCACCCGTCGCCAGCAGGTCGGCTGGCGCTTGGTCGAGGTGGGGCTGAAGCTGGCGGTAGAGGACGAGGACCGACGGAACTAGCACCGCTAGAAAACGCATCTTTCCTAGGGAAAGCTCGGCCTAAGCGCTCCTGAGACGCATCTTTCCTAGGGAAAGCTCGGCCTGAGCGCCCTGAGACGCATCTTTCCCGGAGAAAGTGGCGTCTTCAGCACTCGATGACGTTCACCGCCAGGCCGCCGCGGGCTGTTTCCTTGTACTTGACGCTCATGTCCGCGCCCGTCTCGCGCATCGTCTTGATCGCCTTGTCCAGCGTCACCACGTGGCTTCCGTCGCCGCGCATGGCCATGCGGGCCGCGTGGATCGCCTTCGACGCTCCCACCGCGTTGCGCTCGATGCACGGGATCTGCACCAGCCCGCCCACCGGGTCGCACGTCAGGCCGAGGTGGTGCTCCACCCCGATCTCCGCCGCGTTTTCCACCTGGGCCGGCGAGCCGCCGAGGACCTCCGTCAGGCCCGCCGCCGCCATCGCCGAAGCCGAGCCGACCTCGCCCTGGCAGCCGACCTCCGCGCCCGAGATCGAGCCCGTCTGCTTGAGGATCGAGCCGATCGCGCCCGCCGTGAGCATGAACTTGACGATGCCGTCGTCGGTCGAGTGCCGGATGAACCGCTGGTAGTAGTGCAGCACCGCCGGGATGATCCCCGCCGCGCCGTTGGTGGGCGCGGTGACCACGCGCCCGCCCGCGGCGTTCTCCTCGTTCACCGCCAGCGCGTACAGGCTGACCCAGTCCATCGCGTACAGCGGGTCGTCCAGGCCGTCCTCGGCCAGCAGCTTCTCGTGCAGTGCCTTGGCCCGCCGCGGCACCTTCAGGCCGCCCGGGAGCACGCCTTCGTGGGTGCAGCCGTTGCGGACGCACTCCGCCATGACCGCCCAAATCGCCAGCAGCCCGTCCCGGACCTCGTCGCGCGTACGCCACGACAGCTCGTTCGCCAGCATGATCTCGCTGATCGGCAGGCCGGTCGACGCGCAGTGCCCGAGCAGGTCGGCGCCCGTGCGGAACGGGTACGGCACCGGCGTCGAGTCCTCGACGAACACCGTGTCGGTCTCGTACGACTCGTCGCGGACGAAGCCGCCACCCACCGAGTAGTACGTGCGTTCCCGCACGAGCGTGCCCGCTGCGTCGAAGGCACGGAAGACCATGCCGTTCGGGTGCGCCGGCAACGACTTGCGCCGGTGCATCGTGAGGTCGTTGTCCTCGTCGAACGCGACCTCGTGCGTGCCACCCAGCTTCAACCGCCCGGACTCGCGGATCTCCGCGATGCGCACCGGGACGATGTCGGTGTCGATCTCTTCGGGACGCTCACCGGAAAGCCCGAGCAGCACGGCCTTGTCGCTGCCGTGGCCGAACCCGGTCGCCCCGAGCGAGCCGAACAGCTCGGCCTGCACGCGGGAAACCGAAGAGAGTTCCGCGCCGAGTCCGTCCACAAAGGTCCGTGCCGCCCGCATCGGCCCGACGGTGTGGGAGCTCGACGGCCCGATGCCGATGGAAAACAGGTCGAAGACGCTGATCGCCATTGATCCGCCCCTTCCTATCGCGCCAGCAGGGAGCTGGCTTCTTGCGCGGCCGGGCCCTGGTCGGCGAGGTGCCGCAGGTTCTCCGGCAGCTCCTCCCCGCGGTGGGCCTTCGTCTGGGCGTAGAGCCGTCCCGCGCGGTACGACGACCGGACCAGCGGCCCCGCCATCACACCGGCGAAACCCATCGCCTCCGCAGCCTGCGAGTGCACGACGAACTCCTCCGGCTTCACCCACCGATCCACCGGGTGATGCCGCGGCGACGGACGCAAATACTGCGTGATCGTCAAAATCTCGCAGCCCGCATCGACCAGGTCCCGCATCGCCGGAGCCACCTCATCCGGCGTCTCACCCATACCCAAGATCAGGTTCGACTTCGTCACCAAACCCGCTTCACGCGCCGCAGTGATGACCTCCAGCGAACGTGCGTAGCGGAACCCGGGACGGATCCGCTTGAAAATCCGCGGCACCGTCTCCACGTTGTGCGCCAACACCTCCGGCCGCGAACCGAACACCTCGGCAAGCTGCGCCGGGTCAGCGTTGAAGTCCGGGATCAGCAACTCGACCCCGGTACCCGGGTTCAGGTCGTGAATCTGCCGGACCGTCTCCGCGTACAACCACGCACCGCCATCCTCGAGATCATCCCGAGCGACACCGGTGACCGTCGAATACCGCAGACCCATCGCCTGCACCGACTCCGCGACCTTCCGCGGCTCAGTGCGATCCAAAGCAGCAGGCTTCCCGGTGTCGATCTGACAGAAATCACACCGACGGGTGCACTGGTCCCCACCGATCAGGAACGTCGCCTCACGGTCTTCCCAGCACTCGTAGATGTTGGGACAACCGGCCTCTTCACACACCGTGTGCAGACCTTCGCGGCGCACGAGACCCTTGAGTTCGGTGAACTCCGGCCCCATCCGCACCCGCGTCTTGATCCACGGCGGCTTCTTCTCGATCGGCGTCTCACTGTTGCGGACTTCCAGACGCAGCAGCTTCCGGCCCTCGGGCAGCGCGCTCATCGGGACAGGTCCGCGTACAACGGGTGCTTCGCGGCCAGCGCTTCGACGCGGTCGCGCAGCTTCGAACGCAGGGCGTCGTCGAAGTCCGGCTTGAGGGCCTCCGCGATGACGTCGGCGACCTCGGTGAAGTCCTCGGCCTGGAAGCCGCGGGTGGCCAGCGCCGGGGTGCCGATCCGCAGGCCGGAGGTGATCATCGGCGGGCGCGGGTCGAACGGAACGGCGTTACGGTTGACCGTGATGCCGACCTCGTGCAGCCGGTCCTCGGCCTGCTGTCCGTCCAGAGTGGACTGGACCAGGTCGACGAGCACCAGGTGGACGTCGGTGCCGCCGGTCAGCACGCGGACACCCGCGTCGGCGCAGTCCGGCTGCGACAGCCGCGACGCCAGGATCCGCGAGCCTTCGAGGGTGCGCTGCTGACGCTCCTTGAACTCCTCGCTGGCGGCGATCTTCAGCGCGACGGCCTTGGCGGCGATGACGTGTTCCAGGGGCCCGCCCTGCTGACCCGGGAACACGGCCGAGTTGATCTTCTTCGCCAGCTCCTGGCGGCACAGGATCAAACCGCCGCGCGGGCCGCCGAGGGTCTTGTGCGTGGTCGTGGTGACGATGTCGGCGTGCGGCACCGGCGACGGGTGCAGCCCGGTCGCGACCAGCCCGGCGAAGTGCGCCATGTCCACCATGAGACGGGCGTCGACGAGGTCGGCGATGCGGCGGAACTCGGCGAAGTCGAGCTGACGCGGGTACGCGGACCAACCGGCGATGATCAGCTTCGGCCGGTGCTCGACGGCGAGGCGCTCGATCTCGGCCAGGTCGACGATCCCGGTCTCTTTGTCGACGTGGTAGGCGACGACGTTGTAGAGCTTGCCCGAGAAGTTGATCTTCATCCCGTGCGTCAGGTGCCCGCCGTGGGCCAGGTCGAGGCCGAGGATCGTGTCGCCCGGCTTGAGCACGGCGAACATCGCGGCCGCGTTGGCCTGCGCGCCCGAGTGCGGCTGGACGTTGGCGTGCTCGGCGCCGAACAGGGCCTTCGCGCGGTCGATCGCGAGCTGCTCGACGACGTCGACGTGCTCGCAGCCGCCGTAGTAGCGGCGGCCGGGGTAGCCCTCGGCGTACTTGTTGGTCAGCACCGAACCCTGCGCCTCGAGCACGCCCACCGGGGCGAAGTTCTCGGAGGCGATCATCTCCAGGGTGGACTGCTGGCGGTTCAGTTCGTCGGCGACGGCCGCGGCGACCTCGGGGTCGACTTCGGAGAGGTGCTGGTCGAAGGTCGTCATCAGTTCTCCTGGGTGAGCGCGGCGTACGCGGCGGCGTCGAGCAGTTCGGGCACGTCGCCGGAGAGACGCACCTTGAGCAGCCAGCCTTCCGTGTACGGGTCCTCGTTGATGACCTCGGGGCGGTCCGATGTGGCGCCGTTCACCTCGACGACCTCGCCGGACACCGGCGCGTACAGCTCGCTGACCGACTTGGTCGACTCGACCTCGCCGAACACCTCGCCCGCGGTCACGGTCGCGCCGGCGTCGGGCAGCTGGACGAACACGATGTCACCGAGCGACTCGGCGGCGAAGGCGGTGATGCCGACGGTGGCGACGCCGTCCTCGACCGACAGCCACTCGTGTTCTTTGGTGTACTTCAGGTTCTCGGGGATGCTCACGGTGAAAGTCCTTACGCGCGGGAGTAGAAGGGCAGGGCGACGACCTCGACGGGCTCGATCCTGCCCCGGATGTCGACGGAGAGCTGGGCGCCGGGCTCGGCGTACGCCCGATCGACGTACGCCATGGCGATCGGGTAACCCAGCGTGGGCGACAGCGCCCCGCTGGTGACCTCGCCGATCACAGTGCTGTCCACGCCGTCGGCCAGCAGCTGGTAGCCGTGGCGCGGAGCGCGACGGCCGGTGCCCTTGAGGCCGACCCGCACGCGGGGGACGTCCGCCTTGGACCGCTCTTCCAGTGCCGCGCGGCCGACGAAGTCGCCCGGCTTGTCGAACTTGACGACGCGGCCGAGCCCGGCTTCGAACGGGCTCTGGTCGAGGGTGAGTTCGTTGCCGTACAACGGCATTCCCGCTTCCAACCGCAGCGTGTCGCGGCAGGCGAGCCCGGCCGGGACGAGCCCGTGCGGCTCACCCGCGTCCAGGAGCAGCCGCCAGATGGCCGGGGCCTCGTCGGCGTTCACGAACAGCTCGAAGCCGTCTTCGCCGGTGTAGCCGGTGCGGGCGAGCAGGATTTCGTGGCCCTTCACGACCGCCGGGACGCTGGCGTAGTACTTGAGCGCGCCCAGGTCGGCGTCGGTGACGGCGCCGAGGATCTCCACGGCCTTCGGGCCCTGGACGGCGATCAGCGCGGTCGTCTCGGACCGGTCGTCGACCACCGCGTCGAAGCCCGCGACCCGCTCTTCCAGGGCGTCGGCGACGACCTGGGCGTTGCCCGCGTTCGCGACGACCAGGTAGTGCTCGTCGGCCAGCCGGTAGACGACGAGGTCGTCCAGCACGCCGCCGTCGGCGTCGCAGATCATCGTGTACCGCGCCCGGCCCGGCTTGACCCCGGTGAGGTTGCCGACCAGCGCGAAGTCCAGGACGTCGGCGGCCTGCTTGCCGGTGACGTGGATTTCGGCCATGTGCGAGAGGTCGAACAGCCCGGCCGCCTCGCGGACGGCCTTGTGCTCGGCCAGCTCGCTGGCGTAGCGGACCGGCATGGACCAGCCGGCGAAGTCGGTGAACAGCGCACCGAGTCCCTTGTGGACTCCGTGCAGGGAGGTCTCTTTCGACACGGGGGAATCAGCCTTCGTAAGCGTTGAGGGGCGGGCAGGAGCACACGAGGTTACGGTCACCGCGGGCGCCGTCGATGCGCCGCACCGGCGGCCAGTACTTGTTCTTCCGCGACACCCCTGCCGGGTACACGGCCAGCTCGCGGTCGTACGGCTTGTCCCACTCCCCGACCAGCGTCTCGGCGGTGTGCGGCGCCCCGCGCAGCGGCGACTCCTCCGCGCTCCACTTCCCGGCCGCGACCTCGTCGATCTCCGCTCGGATGGCGATCATCGCGGCGATGAACCGGTCGATCTCGCCCAGGTCCTCGGACTCGGTCGGCTCGACCATCAGCGTCCCCGCCACCGGGAACGACATGGTCGGCGCGTGGAAGCCGTAGTCGATGAGCCGCTTCGCGACGTCGTCGACCGTCACGCCGGTCTCCTTGGTGAGCTGCCGCAGGTCGAGGATGCACTCGTGCGCGACCAGGCCGTCCTGGCCCGTGTACAGCACCGGGTAGTGCGGCGCGAGACGCGAGGCGACGTAGTTCGCCGCCAGCACGGCGACCTTGGTGGCCGCGGTCAGGCCGGGCGCGCCCATCATCCGGACGTAGGCCCAGGAGATCGGCAGGATCGACGCCGAGCCGTACGGCGCGCCGCTGATCGGGCCGACGCCGGTCTCCGGGCCGGCGGCGTCGAGCAGCGGGTGGTTGGGCAGGTACGGCGCGAGGTGCGCGCGCACCGCGACCGGGCCGACACCCGGGCCGCCACCGCCGTGCGGGATGCAGAACGTCTTGTGCAGGTTCAGGTGCGAGACGTCGCCGCCGAACTCGCCCGGCTTGGCCAGGCCCAGCAGGGCGTTGAGGTTCGCGCCGTCGACGTACACCTGGCCGCCGCCGTCGTGGACGATCTTGGCCAGCTCGTCGATGTCGTGCTCGTACACGCCGTGCGTGGACGGGTAGGTGACCATGATCGCGGCGAGCGTGTCGCGGTGGGTGTCCACCTTGGAGCGCAGGTCGGCCAGGTCGACGTTGCCCTCGTCGGTGCACTTCACGACGACCACGCGCATCCCGGCGAGCACCGCGGACGCGGCGTTGGTGCCGTGCGCGGACGACGGGATCAGGCAGACGTCACGAGCTTCGTCGCCGTTCGCGCGGTGGTAGGCGCGGATCGCGAGGAGCCCGGCCAGCTCGCCCTGGCTGCCCGCGTTCGGCTGGAGCGAGACCTTGTCGTAGCCGGTGACCTCGGCCAGCCACTCCGCGAGCTGCCCCACCACCGTGTGGTAACCCGAAGCGTCCTCGGCCGGCGCGAACGGGTGGATGCCGGCGAACTCGCGCCAGCTGATCGGCTCCATCTCGGTGGTGGCGTTGAGCTTCATCGTGCAGGAGCCGAGCGGGATCATGCCGCGGTCGAGCGCGTAGTCCTGGTCGGACAGGCGACGCAGGTAGCGCAGCATCGCCGTCTCGGAGCGGTGCGTGCCGAAGACCTCGTGGCCCATGAAGCCGCTCTCGCGGGCGAGGCCGTTCGGCAGCGCGACGCCGTCGCTCAGCTCCGCCTCGACGCCGAACGCGCGCAGGACCTTCTCGGTGATCGCCGGGGTGCTGACCTCGTCGAAGGCGACGCGGACGTGGTCGGCGTCGACGTGGCCGAGGTTGATCCCGGCTTCGCGGGCAGCCGCGTGGACCTCGGCGGCCTGACCCGGGACGTGCGCGACGACGGTGTCGAAGAAGGACTCGTGCACGACCTCGACGCCGGTCTTCCGGAGGGCGTCCGCGAAGCCCGCGGCGAGGCCGTGGACGCGCTGGGCGATCCGCTTGAGGCCGTCCGGACCGTGGTAGACCGCGTACATCGCGGCCAGCACGGCGGGCAAAACCTGCGCGGTGCAGATGTTGGACGTCGCCTTCTCGCGGCGGATGTGCTGCTCACGGGTCTGCAGCGCGAGCCGGTAGGCCGGGTTGCCGTCGGCGTCGACCGAGACGCCGACCAGGCGCCCGGGCAGCGATCGCTCGAGGCCGGCGCGGACGGACATGTACCCGGCGTGCGGGCCGCCGTAGCCGAGCGGGACGCCGAAACGCTGGGTCGAGCCCGCGGCGACGTCGGCGCCGAACTCGCCGGGTGAGGTGATCAGGGTGAGGGCGAGGAGGTCGGCGGCGACGGTGAACAGCGCGCCCGCGGCCTTCGCCGACTCGGAAATCGCGTGGTAGAAGCCGCGGCCGCGCAGCACGCCGGATGCGCCCGGGTACTGGGCGACGACGCCGAAGAAGTCGTCCGGGAGGCCGGTGAGCAGGTCGCGGACCTCGACCTCGATGCCCAGCGCCTCGACGCGGGTGCGCACGACGGCGATGGTCTGCGGCAGGCACTCGGCGTCCAAGACGACCTTGTTCGACTTGGACTTGGACGCGCGCCGCATCAGCGTGACGGCCTCGGCGACGGCGGTCGACTCGTCCAGCAGGGACGCGTTCGCGGTGGCCAGGCCGGTCAGGTCGGCGACCATGGTCTGGAAGTTGAGGAGCGCTTCGAGGCGGCCCTGGGAGATTTCCGGCTGGTAGGGCGTGTAGGCGGTGTACCAGGCCGGGTTCTCGAGGACGTTCCGGCGGATCACGCCGGGGGTGACGGTGTCGGAGTAGCCGAGGCCGATCATCTGCGTCATCGGGCGGTTGCGCGCGGCGAGGGCGCGCAGCTCCGCGGTGGCGTCCTCTTCGGACGCGGCGGGCGGCAGCCGCAGGTCGGCGGTGGCGCGGATGGCACTCGGGACGGCGGCGCCGACAAGGGCGTCCAGGCTGCCGTAGCCGCACTCGGCCAGCATCTTCGCGCGTTCGGCCTCGGACGGGCCGATGTGGCGGGCGTCGAACTGCGTGGAAGTGATCGGGAGCTCCTCAGGCCGGGCGCACAACGGTGCGCTGGGAACTCCCCCTCTGTCATGGCACCTGAGAGTTTCACCGTGTTGCTTGAAAGACAGCACGGCTTTCACCTTGGGTGAGGCGCGGGTGCGCCTGCTTTCCAGAGTGGCCTCGCGCGAAGCGGTAGCGGTTACCTGAGAGATTCCGGGGAGTTTGCTCCTTCGGTGCCCCACTGAGTTCGTGAGGGCTCTCCCGCCTCGGCTCGACGGCCCGATCTGCAGTTGTGGCGGCCACGGTACCTGCCGCCTCCGAGGTCCGTCTACTTCACCGGGCCAACGCCACAGTGATCCTCGCCCCGGCCCCCAGCGCCCCAATGTGGCATTGGGTGCGTCAGACGCACCCAATGTGGCGTTCGGTGCGTCCCACGCACCGAACGCCACATTTGGGGGCTTGGGGGAGGGAGCTTCTGCGACACGG